>NZ_JACHCO010000002.1:0-578485 GCF_014207165.1 Rhodanobacter sp. MP1X3
AGCGTCAGCTGCGAACACGGGAACAACGGTGTCAGGGACGCGGTGCCCGTGGGCACGGTCACTGTTCCACTTCCTGACGACGCCGTGCCGCTCCCTGACGATGTTGTCCCACTTCCTGACGATGTTGTCCCACTCCCTGATGACCCGGTGCTACCGGCGTTAGCCGCCTCCAGCACCAGATACACGCCGTTGGCTTGATATTTCAACGTCGGCGTCAGGTTGAGGCTATTGACCAGCACCCCACTGAATGTGCCGGTGACACCACCGGTGGCCGCAAGAATCTGATACGACTGATTCGCCGTATAGGTACCGGCTGCCGCGCTGAGGCTGACATTGCCCCCCTTGAGCACGGCGCTGCCGTTGATCTGCAGCAAGCCGTGCGCACCGGTGGGATCGATATAGATCTGGAACTGCGAGCCGGGGTTGAAGGTGACAGTACGCGTGGCCGACATCACTTTCGCGGCGGCGGCCGCATCGCCGATCAGCAGGTTGCCAAAGACGTTGATGCCGCCCACCTGGCCGGTACCTGACAGTGTCGCGCCCGCATCGACCTGCACGTCGCTGGTGATCGTGCCGTCCACCTGCAAATCACCGGACGCGACCTCGGTGGTGCCGGTATAGGTATCGACGGCAGTCAACGCCGTGGTGCCGCTACCGGTTTGCAATAGACCACCACTGCCGGAAATCACGCCGCTAAAGGTGTTGTTATCGGAGCGATCGAAGGCGACGATGCCTTGATCCACGATATCGCCCAGCACGCTACCGCCGCTGCTGCCAACGCCTAGCTGCAGCGTACCGCCGCTGATCGTGGTGCCACCGGTATACGTATTGGCACCGCTCAACGCCAGCGTGCCAATGCCGATCTTGATCAGACTGCCAGCAGTGCCACCAGCGATGCCGCCATCCGTGATGGCGCCAGCAAACATCGTGGAGTCCACGGTGCCGACGGTCAAGGCATGACTGCCGAGGGCAACGATGCTTCCAGCTGCACCGCTGAGATCCTGCAATGTCTCCGCCGTCGCCTGAGAGATATCCAGCGTGGCGCCCGCACCGGTCAAAGCGACGCTGCTGCTGGACGCAAGGCTACCGGCGACGCCGCTGCTGTTAGTGCCCAGATACAGTGTGCTGCCGGCGCCGATCGTCGTGGCGCCGGTGTACGTGGTGTTTTCCAGCAAGGTCAGCGGCAGTACGCCGATCTGAGTCAGGCCGCCACTACCACTGATGTTCGAGAGCGACACGGCGGTAATGCCATCTTGCGCGCCGACTACGTTGTCGACGAGCAGTGTACCGTTGTCGGTGATGCGATCCGTGCTCAGTCCATCGGAGCTCTCGGCCGTCAGCAAACTGCTGTCGCCGCGCGAGCTGGAAAAATAACCGAGCTGACCTGGCGTGCCGGTGGAGTTGCCGACCGTACCATCACCCAGCTGCAGGATCGTGCCCGCATCAATCTGGGTCAGACCGTTGTAATCCCCTGGCTGGGTAAAGATGACATGGTTGGCATTGCTGGCGTTGCCGGTAATCACCACCGATCCGATACCGGGGGTAGAGGTCGAGTCGTGATAGATCCCGCCGCCGATCGGCGTATCCAGGGTGACCGTACCGTCGTAGTCGAAAGCGAGAATGCCACCGTTGTGCAGATTGATGTAGCTGGTGTATTCGTTGCCAGGCAGGAAGATTTTGTCGGTGGTGCCATCGCCGAACTGGACGATGCCGCCTTCGATATTGAAGCCGCGCGTGCTGGACCCACCACGGATCATGGTGTAATTCAGGCTCGGATTCGACAGCGACGGATCGGTTTCCGCGGTTACGCCGCTGTCGGTGTAACTGTACACGCCCGACAGCACGATCAGCCCGCCATAGCCATTGATGTTGATATCGTTGCCGAAGTGGCTCTCCCACACGTTCTGGGTCACCGTCATCACACCGGAGTTGCCGGACCCGGCGTCGATCGGCGTGTTCAGGATGAACGAGCCGTTGTTGAAAACGAACGACGAATCGGGGATGGCGCCGTAGCTGTGGTCGGTCCCCAAATACAGCGTCTGGTTGTTCTCGATGATGGTCGCACCGGTATAGGTGCTTACCGTCGGAAGGTAAAGCTCACCGCTGACCAGATGGAGTGAACCGCTGCCGCTGATACTATTGATTGTCACCGTCGAGCCGTCATTGGCCCCGTCCACGGCGAGCGTGCCGTCGTTCTGGATGTTGACGAAGTTGTTGCCAAAGCTGCCCAGCGACCCCGTGTTCCCTGTTTGCGCGTTGGCGGCTAACTTCAGCGTGGCCCCAGTTCCGATGTTGATGGCCGGTGCATTCATATTGACGACGTCGTAGATCCAGCCATGAAACGAGTTTCCCGCGATGCCCTCGTAAGTCTCGGCATTACCGGGGTAATAACCCTTATCTACTATGGTCTCCGTCGCGCTGGGCACGTTAAACGTGTTGACGCCGGTCAACACCAAGGTGTTGCCAGCGCCGCTGACGGTCAGCGTACCGGTGCCCGATAACACGCCGCTGTACGTGGTGGTCCCGCTAGGCAAGGCGACGGAATAGGCAGCTCCCTGCAGAACGATGTTGTCGGTTCCCGCATCGGCTTGCAAAAGCGCCGTGATGTCGCCACCGGCGCTGGGTGCCGTGACCTGTGCGAATGCGTCGACGCTGGTGGCAGCCAGCGCGATGCCAAGCATCACCACAAGTCGCTTTCTGGTTGGCTCGCCCTGGCCGGACTTTTCTCTCAGCCACCGACCGTCATGGCCGCCACCGATAACGTGCTTCATCTGCTTGTCCCCTCACCTGGATTTCTCACATGAAGATGTCTAGGGGCTTCCTGCGACAAGCCGATGCATCAAGAGGTCCGAACCTTAAGTGTCCGAAGGCCATCTGAGCTTGCCCTTATCCAACGATTGCGTGCGATGCCCCCAGCATCGATCTGGCGCATCCTGCGATGTCCTGAAGATCACCGACAATTATGAAATCGCGTATCGCGATTCATGTTTCTCCAATCTGGGTAGAGTTTCCCTGACTCGCCCCTGCAGGTCGCACGTTCCCAGCCGGTATCCGCAGCGGAAGATATCGCGCAAGTCGGTTTCAACGTTGGCAACGACGACCTTCCCAGTTCAGCCGCGACTATCGCCGACTGTTTGGCCGTCCACCCGGTGAGGATGGAAAGCGCCTGTGCCAGTTGAGCTAACGGGATAGCGCGGCGCCATAAAGGCACGCGCAAGCTTCGGCGTATTCGCTAATGACTATTTACCGGTGCCAACAAACCACTCAAACGATCAACACTTCCTGCAATGCGCTCAAGCTGGGGATAACGCAGTGTGCCGTGATACGGAATCGTTGCGGCATGAGTCTGCCCATCGGTCTCGTATTGAATTTCGACCAGTGTGGTGACCGCCGATTTCACGGCAGCCTTCATCAGGTCGGACGTATACGGTTTGCCATTCACCGAAATGATGTGTGCTCCAGGCGCCATGCCAGCGGTGAACGCCGGACCCTGCCAGGAAACCACCCGCACATCGCCCTTGCTCGATATAGACAAGCCGATCGAGTATGTGAGATCGATCACGCCGGAGTCGGCCTCGTCCTGTGTAAAGGTCGCGGTAGGCGTATCGGTATAGACGAGCCGCCAGCCCATCCGCGCGAGGCCATCGAGAACACCCGAATCATGGGCATCCAGCCGTGACCGCAAGAAGCCACTCCAGTCGTACGGCACGATTCGATCAAGCGCGTCGCACACCTGCTCGAACGTGTAGGTTGAGGTGATGCGCGAACCGTTGCCCACGTCGAAGAACGCACGTGCGAAATCATTGAGATTTTTTTTATCGTTGCTGCGCTCGCGCATGATGGCGTCAACGTCCAGCCACAGCATCACGCCCTCCGGGTAATAATCTTCGCGACGTTGCCAATCGCGCCATGCCACCGAATGGCCCGCCATGTAGAGCGGATCGTTATTGCTGTCCTGTAGAGTCTTCCAGCTCCGCCCCACCCGCGCGTCAACCACGGCAGCATCAAGCGCCAGCTTGTCGAGCGTCTCTTGCCGCGTTCGTTGACCGCTGCGCGCGGCAAGAACCCGCCCCCAGAACTCCGTTTGTCCTTCATAAACCCAAAGCAGGCTATCCCGCATAGGTACATTCAACGTCGGGGTCCATAAGTCAGCCGGCTGACGGAATTTCCCGTTCCATGAATGCACGTACTCGTGGGCAATCAAGTCACGGTTGTTGAGTTGCTCGGCGCTGTCAGTGAAATAGTTGGCCGGCAGATTGTCTTCTCCGGATTCCAGATGCTCGATGCCGCCGGCAGGGAACGCATCGCTCAGCGTGACGATCGCATCGTAGTGAGCGTAATGCGGCGGCCCAAGCAGTTGCCGGGTCTGCACAAGAAGCTGGCGTAACTTGCTCAAGTCATCGCCAGTTTCCTCAAGGTCGCCGGGGTTATCGGCCAAAAGGTCCAGCCGGACCGCAGGCACGCCATCCGGCGTAAGTTTCACTTGCCGCCAGTACCGACCGGCATATATCGGCGAATCGGCAAGCGTCTCCAGCGATGCAGGCTTGAAAGCGATCATGTCACCGGACGCACCATCCACGTCGAGCGAGGTGAAGGCCTTGAGCCCCGGAGGTAATTTCAAACTCGCAGCCACAGGAATGTTTCTGGCGAACCAGCCCGCCGGATAAAGAAGCAGTCGCTGCCATTGCACATTAACGAGGTTCGGCGTCATCACCGCGTCAGATGCCCGCGTCAGATATTGAAACTCGACCTCGATCGCGAGCGCGCCAACCGGCACGTTGATATGGAACGCATGCATGTCAACTGCATCGCGCTGCCAATCGATGCTCTTTCCGTTGATGCTGACGAAGAGACCAGCAAGATTGGCCACTGAAATCGTCTCGGCGTGACTCGCGCCTTCCCAGGCCGGATAGAGCAAGGTAAGCGGCCCGGATGCCTGCACGGGCAAAGTTTCCCTGACGGTAAATAGCTTGTGGGCGATATCGGTCGCGTCAACAACTAACGATAGGGTGCCCTTGAACGGCACATCGCGAGGTGCCTCGATCGGCGCTGGATAAGGCAGCGGTTGGGGATTGATGCCAGCACCCATTGCCGCCAGCGAGCATGTAAACGCCATGCTCGCAGCCGCGCACAACGTCATCGCTGGGCGATGGATGACGTTACGTAAAAAGGCATTTATTCCATGGAGCATGCCGCCGACACAACGCTTGCTCGCTCGCATAGACAGCAGAGCATGTCGTGGCAATCGGAACGTAGCGTATTTAATAAGTTTCCTCACCGACCTGGCCTCAACGTCAATCATTGCAATGACGGCGACCAGCCTAACAAGGCTATTTACAAATAGTCAATCTTGGACTTATTGTCTATTTGATGCGAAAACGCTATTGCTATTCCGACACCGTGCAAGACCAACGAGTCGGTAAGCTCGCCACCACGTTTACGAGCCCGAGGACCAAGCGATATGCCGAAAAGGACGAAAATTGCTCAAGCGAAATTCGCCTCGTACTTCCCCGTAGCCGATGCCATCGCGACACTTTTCCGGCCGCACGTGGAAGTGGTCATCCACGACTTGTCTTCCTTGAAAGTGGCATACATAGCCAACTCGATTTCCAGGCGACGCATTGGCGATTCATCGGTGGCTGACCAAGTCTCCGAGGAAAGCCTTGCCCAAGCCGTGATCGGTCCGTACCGCAAGGTGAACAAGGACGGTCGCAACCTGCGCTCCGTCACCGCGGTCATCCGAGATGCCGATCAGCAGCCCGCTGCGATGATGTGCATCAACTTCGACGTCTCCACCCTTGAACGCATCAGGGATGAAGTATCCGCGCTGGCCTTCCTTCCGGAATCCCTGGAACCACACGCACCGTTCTTCCATGACAACTGGCGACAAGCCTTGGAACGCCTGGTGCAGGAAGTTGAGCGCGAGGAAGGCATACCGGTGAAGTCCTTCAACACCAGTCTGCGCTTTGCGCTGATCGAGAAAATCAGCGACAGCGGTTTTCTAAGCATGCGCAATGCGCCTCCGGTCGTTGCAGAACGCGTCGGCATTTCACGGGCTGCTCTGTACAAATACCTCAAAGAGATTCGCTCACGCGCCTAGCGATTCAACTCAGTTGCTAGCGTATCGGTCTGCGTGCGGATTCCGGTCGGCTTGAACACCGATTCCGCTTGACGCTGAACACCTTGCTGGTGCTGACCAGAGACTGTCGTTCTATTGCGGTTGAGGCCGCCACCCAGCGGCGGGTACTCCTCATGATGCTCGGTGGTGGCTAGCCCCACTCTCTCAACCATCCGTCGAACGCGTCGTTTTCTCCCAGTGATTGATCTCGGCGGTCAAGTCAAACAACTTCTGACGCACCAGGTTGAGCGCGTCGCTTCCGAGCAGTAAATGCGCTGGAGGCGAGTCACTATCGATCAAACTCAGCATGGCCTGCGCTGCTTTTGCAGGATCTCCAAGCTGCTTTCCGTTCTTTTGCTGACGGGCCTCTCGGATCGGATCGAACAGCCCGTCGTAATCAGAAATGGAGCGAGGTGTCCTGACCATCGAACGTCCTGCCCAGTCAGTGCGGAACGAGCCAGGGGCTACCGCCGTTACGGCGATGCCGAGTGGCTTCACTTCTTTGCCGAGCACTTCTGAAATGCCTTCCAATGCGAACTTGCTGCCGCAATAGTAGGAAATCCCAGGCAGAGTGATATAGCCGCCCATCGAAGTGATGTTGAGGATATGCCCCCTGCGTCGATGACGCATGTAGGGCAGTACGGCCTTCATCATGGCCACCGCACCAAACACATTGACGTCGAACTGCCGCCGCATCTCTGCCAATGGCGACTCCTCCATAACGCCCTCGTGACCATATCCGGCGTTGTTGACCAGTACGTCCACCGGACCAACGGTCCCCTCGATGTCGGCAACGACCCCATCGATCGCATCAAAGTCGGTGACATCGAGAATGCGGCCTATCGCGTTGCTGGCAGCAAGCGCTTCGAACTCACGCCGAGCTTGCTCATTTCGCACAGTTCCAACCACACGATGACCCATGGCGAGAGCCTCTTGGGCCAGGGCCCTGCCGAACCCGCTGCTAACCCCGGTAATAAGCAAAGTCTTGGCTGCTGACATGGTGGCTACTCCTGAAGAATAATGGGAGGGTGCACAATAGGCTCTTATAGGCAGGATTTTGACGCCTTATTATCCAACTTTCTTGCCTATTCCTATGAACAGTCATCTCCCATGAAGAAGGCCGAGCAACCTTTGGCAGACGAAAGCCAGCGTATGGCTGCCCTTGCTCGTGGACTAGCGCCCCAGGAGGGATACAACCTCACGGCATTGCCTGACGTACGCATACTGCGCTCTGATCGAACCCTGTCGCGAACGCCGGTTTTGTATGACCCCGGCATCGTGATCGTGTGCCAAGGGCGCAAGCGTGGCTATTTTGGTAACCAGATTTATCGTTACGACGAGCAGCATTACTTGGCGGTTGCTGTGCCCGTTCCGTTCACGATGGAATCGGATGGCACGCCCGAACATCCACTGTTGGCCGTCTATATGCATCTGGATTTTCAGATGGCCGCGGAGCTGATGATTCAAATCGACCGCCATCACTTGCCGGTTGATCAGGAGACGCCGCTCAGCATGATATCCAGCCCCATGGACTCAGCTCTGCGGATGTCCGTGCTGCGCTTTCTGGAAGCCATGAGCCGACCATTGGAAGCGACGATTCTTGGACCAGGCCTGGTGCGTGAACTTTATTTTCGGATACTCACTGGGCCCCAGGGTATGGCCATGCGCTCGGCCCTTGGAATGCACGGGCAATTCGGCAAGATAGGGAAAGCACTTCGCCATATTCACGTTGCATACGCGCAACCAATCAATCTGGCGCAATTGGCTAGAGAAGCTGATATGAGCGTACCCACGTTCCATAGCCATTTCAGGGCCGTAACGCAAACGTCGCCCATGCAGTACGTAAAGTCCACGCGACTACACCAAGCCCGTCTATTGATAGTGCGCCAAGGTATGACGGCGGAGGCCGCTGGCTACGCGGTGGGGTATGCAAGCGCCTCGCAATTCAATCGAGAGTTCAAGCGGCTTTTCGGCCTACCGCCAGTTGCGGAAGTGAGGCGCATGAGGAAAAACTTTGCAATACCTCCCGCACAAGCGGCGTCGGACTACGTTTCATCACACTGAATTGATACGACACAGTCCCTGGATCTGGGTGCTGGGTGGTGTCCGCTTTCACTCGAAGCCGCATAGAAACCACTGAGCAACAGCGGCACGATGTTCAACGCCAGAGGGATGTTCAAACGTGGCCGGAACGGTGTTCAGTCGCCACCGGAATCCACGACAAAAAAGAAAAGGCCACCTCGCGGCGGCCTTCTCTCGCATAGCGCGTTAACCAACCTCGGTGAATCAGGCCGCGGCGCCCTCTTTTTTCAGGCTGGCCATGTCGATCACGAAGCGGTACTTCACGTCGCTCTTGAGCATGCGCTCGTAGGCCTCGTTGATGTCCTGGATGTTGATCTTCTCGATGTCCGAGGCGATACCGTGCTCGGCGCAGAAATCGAGCATCTCCTGCGTCTCGGCAATACCGCCGATCAGCGAGCCGGCCAGCGAACGACGCCCGAAAATCAGTGCGCCAGCGCCCAATTCAGCTGGCTTGTCAGGTACGCCAACCAGGGTCATGGTGCCGCCGCGCTTGAGCATCTGCAGATAGACGTCCAAATCGTGCTTGGCCGACACGGTATCCAGAATGAAATCGAAGGAGCCCGCATGGGCCTTCATCTGCTCGGGGTTGTTGGACAACACCACCTCGTCGGCGCCCAGGCGCAGCGCATCTTCGCGCTTGGACTCGGACGTGGTGAACTGCACCACCTTGGCACCGAAGGCATGCGCCAGCTTTAGCGCCATATGGCCCAGACCGCCCAGACCAACCACGCCGACCTTGCTGCCCTTGCCTACTTTCCAATGCTTCAGCGGTGAGTAGGTGGTGATACCGGCACACAGCAGCGGGGCGGCGGCGGCCGGATCGAGCTTGTCGGAAATGCGCAGGGTAAACGCCTCGTCCACCACGATCTGGCTCGAGTAGCCGCCCTGAGTGACGCGGCCGTCGTGACGATCCTTACCGGCGTAGGTAAGAGTGAAGCCGTTCTCGCAGAACTGCTCGAGGTCTTCCTTGCAGCTGGCGCATTCGCGGCACGAGTCGACCAAACAACCGACGCCGGCCATGTCGCCCACCTTGAACTTGGTCACGCCCTTACCAACGGCAGTGACGCGACCGATGATCTCGTGGCCCGGCACGATCGGGTACTCACCCTTGCCCCACTCGTCGCGCACGGTGTGCAGGTCCGAATGGCAGACGCCGCAGTAGAGGATGTCGATCACGACGTCGAGGTCACGCGGATCGCGACGCTCGAAGCGGTATGGCGCCAGCGGGGCTTTGGCCGATGCGGCGGCATAGCTGAGAGTGGGAAGCATGGGAGATCTCCGTAGGGGGATAGGAACCCCTTCAGAGTACGGCGTGTAAAGCAACCGTAGTAGTCTCAATAACGGCTTTCAAAAACAACCAGGAGTTTCCAATGGATCGACTCCGCGCGATCGAGACCTTTCTCAAGGCGATCGACCTGGGCAGCTTCAACCGCACTGCCTCAGCCCAGGGCACCACCCCGCAAGCCGTCAGCAAGGCCGTGCGCCAGCTCGAGCGCGAGCTGGGCGTGCAGCTATTCCGTCGCAGCACGCGAAAAAGCAGCCTCACCGAGGAGGGCCGCCGCTTCGCCGACAAGGTGCGGCCCGGCATCGAGACCGTCAACAGCGCATGGCAGCATGCGCGACAAGCGGTCACCGAGGAACACGGCACTATCCGCCTCACCGCTTCGCCGAGTCTGGGCCGTCTCTTTCTGCTGCCGCTGATCGGGATGTTCCGCCGAATGTATCCAGGCGTGATGGTCGAGTTGCTGTCGGACGACCGCTATACCGATCTGATCGGCAGCGACATCGACATCGGCTTCCGTAGCGGTTTTTCGCCCGACGCCCAACTGGTGGTACGCGAACTGTTCCGTATTCAGTTGATCATCTGCGCCAGCCCGGCCTATCTGGCCGAACACGGTGTACCGTCGCAAAGAGCACAACTGGAAGGACATATGTTTACCGGTTCGCGTCACCCCAATACCGGACGCATCTCACCGTGGGAGTTCCTGCATGAGGGGGAGCTGCGCTTCGGCGACCTGCCAGCCGGCTTCACCAGCAACGACCCCGAGGCCGAAACCCAGGCTGTGATAGCCGGGCTCGGCGTGGGCCAGATCGACAGCATCAGCGCCGCCCGCCATCTGCGCAGCGGAGCGCTGGTGCCCTTGATGCTCGATCAACTCAACGAACGCTACGGCGTCTACATGTACTACGCCCAGCGTACGGAAATACCCAGCCGCGTACGCAAATTCATCGACTTCGTGATGGCCCAGACCGGCGATGCGGCCGCCTGCCGCCTCACCGAGGAGGAATTGAAGACTCTGCATCGACGTGGGCTGCGTGCCGCCACGCCAAGCAAACCGGCTCGATGATCGAAGCACGCGTAACCTATAACTTTAGTCGGCCGCGACTCTGGCGTGCGCATTCCGCGCCAGCCACGTCAGTGGGTTACGATGCCGCGCCTTGATCGTGTTGCGGCAAGCTACCGCTAGTTTCAGGAGTACCCCACGTGTCGCATTGCTCCAGCCCCCTGCTTACGCGCCCCATCGTCGATGCCTTGCTCGCTGCACGCGATGCCGGCGCGGGCGAGTGGATCGGCTCGCTGGATCTGGGGATCTCGAATGCCAGTACGCCGCTGGAGATGGACGCTTGGCAGTGGCGTGGTCAGCATTATCCCTACCCGCTCAAGCTGAAAGACCGCACGATTTATTACTGGGACGGCGAGGAATTCGCGCCTGTGTCGCGCTTTGCTGGCTCGCTGATCAAGCTGGTGCCCACCGAGTGGGGCGCACCGACGTTCGAGATCGACGGCATCAAGATGCTGCCGACGTCGAAAGAGTCACCCTTCGAGGATGCGCGCCGCAAAGTGGCGCTGATCGAGCCGCGTGGCAAGGTGGTGCTCGATACCTGCGGCGGACTGGGCTACTTCGCAGCCTGCTGCCTGGAGGCGGGTGTGGCGCACATCCAGTCGCTCGAAAAGAACGCCGACGTGCTGTGGCTGCGCACGCTCAATCCATGGTCGCCCAATCCGGATGGGCTCGCCAGCGGCGGTCGCCTGCAGCTCAATCATGCCGATGTGTCGCTGGCGATCACGCAGATTGCCGATGCGTCAGTCGACGCGCTGCTGCACGACCCACCGCGCTTCGGCATCGCCGGCGAACTCTACTCGCAGGTGTTCTACGATCAGCTGGCGCGCGTACTGCGCCGCGGCGGCCGTCTGTTCCACTACACCGGCAGCCCGAACAAACTCATCAGTGGCCGCGACGTTCCCAACGAAGTGGCCAAGCGGCTGGAGAAAGCCGGCTTCAAGGCACAGCTGGCGCTGGATGGCGTACTGGCAACACGGCGCTGACCTAGCTGAAACGGGTATCCGTCGAACGCTCGTCAGCCTCCCATCGAAGGCTGCTGCGCCTGGATGAAATCGACAAACGCGCGCAGCGGCGCGGGAAGATGGTGGCGACCCGGATAGTAGAGAAACGGCCCGGAGAACCGTTGCCACCACGGCTCCAGTACCGGCTCCAGCGCACCGCTTTCCAGATGCGGGCGCAGCCAGTCTTCGAACAATTGAATGACACCACAACCGGCGACGGCAGCGTCTACGGCAAGATCGGTAGCCGCGCCGATGCGAACGACCAACGGACCGGAAGGCTCCACCATGACGATCTCGCCATCACGCTCGAACTCCCAGGCATTCATGGCGCCGCTGGCGAACCGCCCGCGCAAACAGGCATGGGCGAGCAGATCGCGCGGATGGTCGGGGCGACCGCAGCGGTCGAGATAGGCCGGCGACGCTGCCGTCGCATAGCGCTGCACGCGCGGGCCGATCGGCAAGGCGATCATGTCCTGCTCTAGCCGTTCGTCATAGCGAATGCCGGCGTCACAGCCCGCGGCGAGCACATCGACGAAGCTATCTTCGGCGATGATCTCCAGACGGATGTCGGGATAGGCCGCGAGAAACGGCGGCACGATGTGCGGCAGCACCAGTCGCGCCGCACTCACCGGCACATTCAGCCGGAGCGTACCGGCTGGACGGTCGCGAAAACCGTTTACCACATCCAGCGCGGCCTCGACTTCGCCCAGCGCAGGGCCAAGCCGATCGAGCAATCGCGCACCGGCTTCGGTGGGCATCACGCTGCGGGTGGTGCGGTTGAGCAACCTCACGCCGAGCGTGCTCTCGAGCCGGCGCACCGCCTCGCTCAGACTGGACGCGCTGCCGTCCATCTTCCTGGCGGCATCGCGAAACCCGCCTGCCCGAGCCACAGCGACGAAGGCCGTGAGATCTGCAAGATTCGCCGGCATTGTTCGATTTTCCATACGGCCTGTGCCGATTTAGCCTGGTTATCATACAAGCGTCGAGTGTCTATATTTCAGGTCCCTTGATGAGAAAGACCGTGAGAGAAAGACCATGACAGACATCCGCAAAGCCGGAACTTTCAAGCTCGGCGATCGCACCGTGAAGCGTCTGGGCTACGGCGCCATGCAGCTGGCCGGCAAAGGCGTGTTCGGCCCGCCGAAAGACCGTGACGGCGCGCTCGCCGTGCTGCGCGAGGCCGTGGCCAGCGGTATCGATCACATCGACACCAGCGACTTCTACGGTCCGCACGTCACCAATCAGATCATTCGCGAAGCGCTGCACCCGTACGCCGACGATCTGGTGATCGTCACCAAGATCGGGGCGCGCCGCGGCGAAGACAGTTCGTGGAATCCAGCCTTTTCGGCGGAGGAGCTGACCCGCGCCGTGCATGACAACCTGCGCAACCTCGGGCTGGACGTGCTTGATGTCGTCAACCTGCGCCTGATGTTCAGTATTCACGGCCCGGCCGAAGGCTCGCTCGAAGCACCGCTGACGGTGCTTGCAGAACTCCAGCAGCAAGGTCTGGTTCGCCATATCGGCTTGAGCAACGTGACGCGCAAGCAGATCGCCGAAGGGCGCGCCATTGCGGACATCGTCTGCGTGCAGAACCAGTACAACCTCGCGCACCGGAACGACGACGCGCTGATCGACGAACTCGCCGCCGCGGGTATCGCTTATGCACCGTTCTTCCCGCTCGGTGGTTTCACACCGCTGCAATCAACCGCGCTCTCCGATGTTGCCATGCAACTCGATGCCACGCCCATGCAGGTAGCACTCGCCTGGTTGCTGCAGCGCTCCCCGAACATCCTGCTGATTCCAGGCACCTCGTCGGTAACGCATCTGCGTGAGAATCTGGCCGCGACTGATATTGCCTTGCCAGACGACGCGCTGAAAATACTGGATCACATCGCCGGTGATAACGCGCCGGGCTGAGGCTGGGCCGACGTAACACGTTTAGTAACGAGGGCAGCCCTCAGAAAGGGATGCCCTCGCCACCGTTCAGATCAGCGCTAGCTCTACCGGTTCCGCCCTATTTGCGCGCCGCGATGATCTGGCTCAGGTAATCCGGTGTGCCCTCGACGCGGACCAGATGCGGGTACTGCAAGCCGCCGTGATAATCCACCGACACCGTGCGGAAACCGCCCTGGTAGTTCAGCAGCAGCTGGATTGGTGACTGGCTGTCCTTGGCCGCCGTAATTGCTTCCTTCAGCACGTCGCTCGAATAGTCCTGGCCGTTCACCGCGATCAGCGTGGCTCCGCTGCTGACGCCGGCCTTGAACGCCGCGCCATTCCAGTTCACGTCGTTGATCAGTCCCTTGTCTGCCATCGTCAAACCGATCGACCAGGTGAAGTTGTACAGATGGCGCGGCGGTTCCGGCTGGCTGTTGTACTGCTTCTCGTAGTCGCTTTCCTTGTCGGTATAGACCAGCTTCCATCCGGTGCCATCGATGCCATTGAGCGGCGGATTAAGCGCATCAACGCGGGCGTGCAGGAAGCTGGCCCAGTCGTAAGGCGCCACGCCGTTCAATGCGGCCACGACGTCGTCGAAGGTGTAAGTCTTGGTCACGTAGCTGCCATTGTCGACACCGAAAAACGCATGGGCGAAATCGTCCAGCGACTTGCGGTCATTCGTCAGAGCGCGCAGCTTGCTATCCACCTCCAGCCACATCATCTGTCCGCCGCTGTAGTAATCCTCGCTCATCTGCCAGCTGCGATACGGCAGGCCCGAGCGATGCGCAGCAGTGGGATCATTGGTCGTGTCCTCGAGCGTGCGCCACGCGAAACCGGCGCGGTTACGCTCGTAATTGGCCGCTGTCATCGCGAGCGCATCGCGAAACTGCTGTGGCGTCCACATGCCGGAACGCGCGGTCAGCACGAAACCCCAATACTGTGTCTGCCCCTCGTAGACCCATAGCAGCGAATCGCCCATCGGCACGTTGAAGTTGGGCGTCCACAGGTCAGCCGGACGTCGGAACTTGCCGTTCCACGAATGCGTGTACTCGTGCGCCAGCAGGTCACGATCGGGCGCGTTCTCACTCCACGCCGTGAAGTAATCGGCACCGAGACCGTCCTCGCTGGACTGGTGGTGCTCGGTGCCGTTGCCGCCCAACTGGTCCGAAAGCGAAAAGAGGAAGTCGTAGTGGTCGTAGTGATGCGAGCCGAACAGCGTGATCGCCTGCGTCACCAATGCCCGATGCACCTTCAACTGCTCGGGCGTCATCTCCAGATACTTCGGTGCATCCGCCACGATGTCCAGATGCACTGGTGCACCACCGGCAGGCGTGAGATCGACACGCTTGAAGTACTGGCCCGCGTAGATCGGCGAATCAACCAGATTGTTGAACGTCACCGGCTTGAAGGTGGTGGTGTCACCCGACTCAGACGTCGTCTCCAGCGCGGTGCCGAGCTGCCAGCCATGCGCCAGCGTCACGCTGGGCACAAAGGTGATGCCACGCGAAAAATAGCCGGCCGGATACAACGAAACCTTGCTCCATTCCATGTCCATCATGCGGTCGGTGATATCGAAATCGCCGCTGCGATCGGACAGATACTGAAAGTCCACGTCGATGCTCGACAGGCCAGTCGGTACATCGAGATGGAACGCGAAGACGTTGTACTTGTCGCGCTTCCACATCAGCGGCTTGCCGTTGCCACTGAGCTTGAGCCCGGCAAGCATGGCAATCGGACCACTCGGCGAATGGTCGCCAGGAATCCACTGCGGATACAGCAGCGTCAACGCACCCGACTTCACAGGAATGGTCTCGTGCACGCGAAAAATGCCCTGTACCGTGTCGCTGGCATCGACATGAATCGCTATCGTGCCGGGATACGGCGTGTCCTGTGGTAGTGGTACCTGGTCGGTTCGCAGCTCCTGTGCGCATACGCTACCGATCGCGAGAGCCATCGATATGGCCACGACAAGACGTACAAGCGTGCAGCGCGCGCCAGACGGCGACCGGGGGGAAGAGGCAACGAACATGATGAACTCCGACAGGCAAATCCAAGGAATTCGCACAACTTAACATCGCTGCACAAACTATGGGGAGGGAATCCGAGCACGGCGAGTGATGCTGCACTTGGCTGTTTGCGCACGCTTGCCTATTCCACCCGTTTCCCGCCGCTGGCCGAGGCCAGGCGCAGAAAGGTCTCGTGCTGATAGCGGCTCATGCGCAGCTTCTGGCCGGTATCCATCGTGACGACGTGGTAGCCGTTGAACCACGGATGGATAGCCTGGATCCGGCGTACGTTGATAATTGCCGAGCGGTGGACGCGCGCGAAATGCCGCGGATCAAGACGCGCGGCGAGTGCGCTCATGGTCTCTCGCATCTCGTGGACGCCATCGGCCAGGTGGATCTGCACGGTGTTGCCGCTGGCCTTGATCCACACGATCTGGTCGACGTCGATAAAACTGATGTGCTCGTCGATGCGCACGGGAAGGCGCTGGATGTAGTCATCGCGCTGGCGCAAGGCGTCGAGCGCCTGCAGGATCTGCACGGAGGCGACCCCGCCTGCACCCTCGCCGGTCGACAGCCGCGCCTTCACGCGCCGCAACGTGTTCGCGAAACGCTCCCGACTGAACGGCTTCACCAGGTAATCCACCGCATTTGCCTCAAACGCCCGCACCGCATATTGCTCGAAGGCGGTGACAAACACCGTCGCCGGCATGCGCTCTGCGCCAATGGTCGCCGCCACCTCCATGCCGCTCATGGCAGGCATCTGGATGTCGAGAAAAACCAGGTCCGGTGACTGACTGCGTATCGCCTCGACCGCCGACACGCCATCACCGCACTCGGCCAACAGCTCGATGTCGGGATCGTCACGCAGCAGCCGCACGATGGCATGGCGTGCGATCGGCTCGTCGTCCACGACCAGGGTAGCGATGCTCATGCGGAGGCGACCTCGGGCGCATCGTCAGGCTCTTCGATCTCGCGAAACGGCAGCCGAAGACGGCAGATAACGCCCTGAGGCCAAATCATCCCCAAGTTAACCTGCGCAACACCGCCATATAGTTCGCGCAGGCGTAGCTCGGTGTTCGACAGCCCGATACCGTGTCCCGAGGTGGATGCTGCGCCGGCCTCCAGCGTGCTGTTGCGGTTGCGCACGTCGATGCACAGAGTGTCGCCCTCACGCCGACTTTCTACCTCGATGCAGTCCACACCGACTCGCTTGCCGATCCCATGGGTGATGGCGTTCTCCACGATCGGCTGCAGGATCAGGCTGGGCACAGCACAATCCAGCGTATCCGGAGCGACGTAGATCTGCGTGGTGAGGCGATCCTTGAAGCGTATGCGCTGGATGCCGAGGTAGAGATCCAGCAGCACCAGCTCCCGCCGCAAGCTGATTTCCTGGCCATCGTAATCCTCGAGGAATGCACGCAGCAGGTCGCTCAGGCGCAGCAGCATGTCTTCGGCCGACAGCGTGTCCTCGTCCAGCAACGTCGCAATCGCGTGCAGCGTGTTGAACAGGAAATGCGGCTGCAGTTGCGACTTCAACGCACGCAGGCGCGACTGTGCGAGCTCCGTCGCCAGCTGGCTCGCCTCGATCTCGCGACGCGTCTTTTCGGCATGGAACCGCACGGCTTGCTGAATCGCGAACAGCGACCAGTAGGCCAGCAAGTCGGTGGCGAAGTTCTGGCCGATAAACTCCTTGACCTGTTCACCGAACGAACTGGGTTCGAACGCTGTCGACACGAACGCGCCGATCAAAATGGCCAGCACAGTCACACCCAAGCTCGCCAGCAATTGCATGCCTAGCCCGCGCAGTGGCATCGGCGACTGAATCGGATACTTCGCTGCCAGCCGGAACACCAGCGGCGTCAATGCCGCCCAGGTGTACCACTCGATGATCGACCAACGCAGGTAATCGAAAGGCGAAAAGGTATGTCCGATCAAAATGTCTTGCATGAACCCCTGTATCGCAAACACCACCACCACTACCCCCCACAGACCGAGATAGCGGAACAGGCCGATCTGCGTGTTGCCGAGGCGAACCATCATCGCGGGATATCCCGTGGGTTGGAGTGGCCATCCTAGGTGCTGCGCACGGCGCTGCAAAGCAAGATCGCTACGCCACTACGATTCACCACTGCGTTACGACGATTCATCCCGAACTACTTTCGCAGGACACCTCCATCCGGCCATATCACGGTGCCGACCGTGTGCGCACGAGCCACCGGCGGCACCTCACCTCAGCCGGAGCACCTCCATGAATTCGACCCACGCCACCTCCCTTGTCGTCATGTTTGCCTTCGCGCTTGGCAACCTGCTCGTCGTTCCATCGGCGGTCAGCGCCGATGCTGCGCGCAGACCCGCGCGGCACTTCGATCTGGTGAACGCCACGTTTGACAGTGTTATCGCGCTCGCCATCGCGCCTGCCGACCGTGATGCCTTCCATGACATTGCCCTCGGCCAGCCGTTACAAGGCGGGCTGACCTCAATGACCTTCGACGTCCCCACCGGCGGATGCCTGCGCGACCTCCGTGTCACCTTCCACGGCGGACGTACCCAGCTCTTTCCGCGCATCGATGTCTGCCGTAGCAGTGGCCTGCGCCTGGCGCCCAAAAACGGCAGCACAGAACCTTCCTGAGCATGATCAAAGGGGGCGAAGTGTCTCCGCCCCCTTTGATTCAACGCTCTTGCTGTTTGTCCCGCATCGCGTTCGAAAATCTCCGGAGAAGCTTCGACAGCATGCTGCGCTCCTCCTTGGTCCAGTCATCCAGAAGCTGAGACAGTAGCGTTCGTCGCGCCAACTTGATCGCCTCGATGGTGCGAGATCCGGCCTTGGTGATGACGGCTTCCTTGACCCGCATGTCGTTTGCGCCGGGTTGGCGTTTGACGAGGCCCAGCTCCTCGAGCTTGGCTATCTGCCGACTGACGGTGGAAGGATCACGACCCACTTGCTCGGCCAGCTCAGCGCCACCCATGGCTGGAGAAATGCTGAGACGGACCAGGAGCGGAAAAAGCGCTCGATCGAGCGACACACCCGCCTCTCGCAGCAAGACATCATCCTGACGCGGGCTATTCATGGCGCCGACCAAATCAATCAACGAGCCGGCAAGTTCATCCAAATTACTTGTATCGCGCATGCTTTACTTGCCTCCCTCATCGGCCTACTATTGCTTGCATCATACAAGCAATAGAGATCATCATGAATCATAAAAGTGTTCTTCTTATCATGGGCAGCACACGCGCTGGCCGGATCTGCCCGATCATCACCGAATGGGTTGCTCGCATCGGGCGCTCCTGCACCGACTTTAGCTATGAGCTGGTGGACCTGTCGCAATGGCCACTGCCCATGGACGATGAGCCCGGCATCCCTGCGGCTGGCGGATATATTCAACCCCACACGCAAGCGTGGAGCAGAAAAGTGGCCAGCGCGGATGCTGTGGTCTTCGTCACACCGCAATACAACTGGGGTTATCCCGCAACGTTAAAAAACGCGATTGACCACCTCTACAAGGAATGGAACGGAAAGCCTGCAGCGATCATCACTTACGGAGGCCATGGCGGCGGAAAATGTGCAGAGCAGCTGCGCCAAGTCGCCGGGGCCGTCAAGATGCAGCTGACATCAGCGACGCCTGCCATCACCCTTTCCAGCGACGTCATCAAGAACGGATCACCCATCGACCCCGACGTCGATTTCAAGACTTACGTTGAGTCCGTCGAGCAGGCGCTCCACCAGTTAGCGACCTTTATGGTTTGATCCATGCGAGCAAAGCCAGCTCACTGTTGCCGTTTTGCTAAACGTGCTTGGCGAAACGCCTTAGGTCTTCAGCGTAAGCCACTGGGGCTTCCCAACCCGGGAAGTGACCGCCGTGCTTTTGCATGGAGTATTGCCTGACGTTATAAAAGCGCTCGGCCCAGACCTTGGGTGCAGTCACCAAATCCTTTGGCCACATGCAAATGGCGGTAGGTACGCTGACATGATCGCCGAGCTGAATCTTTGGCCGAAAGTGGTGGTTGTCGTAGTAGTAACGCATCGATGATCCGATCGTCTGCGTGGACCAATAAACCATCAGGTTGTCGATGAGCATGTCCGATGAAAAAGTCTGCAGAAGATCGCCGCCGTGATCGCTCCAACAGTAAAACTTCTCCGCAATCCAGCTAGCCAGACCAACAGGTGAATCCGCTAAAGCGAACGCCAGCGTTTGCGGTCGAGTGGATTGCAGATGGTTATAGGCGCCCTGCTCCGCCTCCCATTGCGCAACGCTTGCTTGATAGGCGCGCTCGACATCCGAAAGAGGTGGTGACTGTGCTGTGAGCGGCGGGTCCACCACCGCTGAAAGATGGATGCCCATGACGCTCTCGGGGTACTTCAATGCCAATCGCGTCGCTACGCCGGCGCCGATGTCGGTTCCCGACGCGAGATAACCCGGGTAACCGAGATGCTCGGTCATCAGCGAGTGGAACAATGCTTCGGTACTGACTGGATACGGACGCGTGGGTCGATCCGAAAAGCCAAACCCCGGCAGTGCCGGAATCACCACGTCGAAAGCGTCGTCTGCCGAACCACCAAAGGCGGCCGGATCAGCAAGCATCGGCGCCAGCTTTGCATACTCGACGAAGCTGGACGGCCAGCCGTTCATCAGGATCAGCGGCTTCGGCCGCGGGCCACGGCCTTTCAAATGGATATAGCTGACGCCCAAACCGCCGATATCCGCCCGGAACTGCGGCAACACGTTCAATCGTTTTTCGGCGGCGTCCATATCGTAATCCGCCGACCAATACTGCACGAGCGCCTTCAGGAAAGACTCGTTCATTCCATAGCGCCAATCTGTCGTTACCGCGTCGCTCCAACGCGTCTCGACAAGGCGACGTCGAAGATCTCCCCTCAGTGCGCTGTCGAATTTGATATGAAAGGGTTGACTAGGCATCACGTCACTTTCTCCTGTCGCTATTCGTTGCTCGGAGCGCTGGCCTTGCGCCAGCATGCGCGCCGCGATGGGTGCGGTAACGGTTAGTGCGAAAGCGCCGCCGACCTTTCTCAGAAACTGGCGTCGCTGCATGCATGAAATTCCTCAGAGAAAAATGGAGCGCCACAGCCAGCTATCGGCGCTGATCCAGCAAGGCAGTCAAGCCATTCCCGCAGTTACCGTATAAATAAATTAAATGGTAACATCGACATTCGCCAGAGAACTACCATGCCCGAACACCGCACCGGCACGCCCGCCAGACTGAGCCAGTTGGAATCGTTTCTCTGGCACGATTTCGACGCCGGCTTTGACGACTGGAACGTGTGGGTTCGCCGAAAAATGCCGCACAGCGCTGAAGCGACCACGACGAAGAGTGCGTTTCGCTACGGCATGCAAATCCATGCAGCATTGAGGTCGTTGCAAGCCGCCAACAGCGGCATGGCCACGAGCAACGAAGTCGCCGGTCGTGAAACATTCAACCGCCTCGCAGCCCACTACGGCATTCGCCCGCGCCTTGGCGAGGACGGACTTATCGTCCTCGCGTCAGACCGCCCGACGGACGGTGTGGTGTCGCTTATCCTCGCCGCCTTCGAGGCCATGCAGACCGGCGTCTGGAAACGATTCAAGCTGTGCCGTGAGCCAACCTGCCGCGCCTCCTATTACGATGCCTCCAAAGCAGCGGCGAAAACATGGTGTTCCATGGACACCTGCGGCAGCCGCAACAAGATGCGCCGCTACCGCGCTAAAACGTAAGAGCGAACCGAGGCAAGCATGCAAGACAGGCGTCGTTGAGGAGTTTTCGGATGTGAGACAAGCCGCAAGTGGAGCCACCCTCATCGTGGATAGCATCCACCGAAGCACTTATGGCGTATAAACCTTTTGACCCTTCAGCCAGAGCAGGAATCCCTCCCATGAAGTCATTGTTGAAATTCGCCGCCCTCAGCCTCGTCGGCACCGCCATCCTCACGTCGCCTGCGTTTGCGGCACTGAAGGAAGGCACCCAGGCACCGGAATTCACCGCGCCCGCCTATCTCGCCGGCCAGCCGTTCACATTCGATCTGGCCGATGCACTGAAGAAAGGGCCGGTGGTGGTCTACTTCTTCCCGGCCGCGCACACCTCGGGCTGCAACATCGAGGCTCACCTGTTCTCGCAGGCCATCGATCAGTTCAAGGCGCTGCATGCCACCGTGATCGGCGTTACCGCCGGCCATACCTCGGAGCTGGCGGATTTCTCCAAGGAAACCGAACACTGCGGTGGCAAGTTTCCAGTCGCCGCGGATGAGGGCGCAAAGATTGCCAAGGAATACGACGCGACGCTGACGCTCAAGCCGGACTGGTCGGACCGTACCTCGTACGTGATCGCCCCGTCGGGGAAAATCACCCACGTCTATTCCAGCCTCAGCCCCACGAAGCATGTTCAAGAGACGCTCGACGCGGTAAAGGCGCTCGAGAAGCAGGGCTAACTGCGCGGCTGGTCCAGGGCTGCCGATAACCCATCGGCAGCTCTTTCGCGCTCGTCAATGAAAGGATGCACAGGCATCCACAGCTAACCAGCCTGATGTGGTTTCCGCCAACGAACATCGTCCGGAAACTTAACCGCGCCCTCACTGGATGAAACGCGATCCAAATTTCCCGCCGCGGTTTCTCGCGATGGAAGGCAATGTCTTTCGCAGTAGTACAAAAGCCATCACAACGGCAAGAAAAGCGAAGAGACTTCCCTCAGGCCCTACCCCGCCGCCGGTAAGCCAGACCGACCCATGGGGGAGAAAATCAAAGAGATGTCCTTGGTCGAGGTAGCCGCTTCCCACCGCGCCAAACAGTGGCGCGCGGCGATCAATGCGATTCGCGATCGCGCTGATGAACCCTAACACGCGTTCCCGCAAGATGACGTCGCATTAGCTTGCTCTTCATCCGTAGCCCGAGTATTAGATCAAGACGGTAATGTGGTTTGTCGATCAGCAAACGGGGACGTTGTCAGTGACGATGCAGCCCGAAGACTTGCCTGTCCGACTATCAAGCACGCAATCAGGTGATGAGCAAAGGTTGCGCCTTGTGGTTGAGGCTGCACCAAATGCCATGCTCATGATCAACGCGAGCGGCATTATTGTCTTGGTAAACACTCAAACTGAGCGACTCTTTGGGCATGAGCGTTCCGAGCTTCTCAACAGACATATAGAGATGCTGCTTCCCGAGCGCTATCGAGGCCGTCACGTCGGCTTGAGGACAAATTTTTTCGCGCAACCTGTTACAAGATTCATGGGTGAAGGTAAGGAACTCTTTGGACTACGTAAAGATGCTACCGAGGTACCGGTAGAAATTGGCTTAAGTCCGGTTGAAAGTGACGGCGAGTGGCATGTTCTCGCATCGATCATAGATATTACCGAGCGACTCCGAGTCGATAAGGTCCGACGCGCGACGCGGGATGATGTGTTCCGTCAATTGATCCTCGACAGCTTACCCTTCAGTACGATCGCGACCGATATCAACGGGCAAATTCTTACCGCGAATCCTGCGGCCGACCGTTTGCTTGGATACGATCGTCATGAGTTAGTGGGAAAGTCCGCCCTGGTTCTCCACGATACCAAGGAGCTGAAGTTGCGCGCGGCAGAGCTTACTGAGCCTGGCCTGGAACCCATAGCAGCGAATTATCAGGTCATCGTGAAGTCCGGTAGTCAGGGCATGGCCGACGAACGCGAGTGGACCTATGTAAGGAAGGATGGCTCGGGCGTACCGGTGAACATCGCCATTACATCCCTTCGAGACGATGCGGGCAATGTCACGGGCTTCCTCAAGGTGGCCTATGACATTACGACTCGCAAGCGCGCCGAGAATTACATCCGCCATATGGCGCACCACGACGCACTTACAGGGTTGCCAAATAGAGCGCTTCTCATGGATCGGCTGGAAATGGCCATCCGTCAGGGGCAGCGCCATGCCAGGCAAGCAGCGGTATTGATGATTGACCTGGATCACTTTAAGCGAGTTAACGACTCGCTAGGCCATCAGATAGGCGATCAGCTACTGCTAACGGTTGCCAAGCGGCTGCAGGGGCGTATTCGTGATATTGATACCGTCGCCCGGTTGGGCGGTGATGAGTTTGTTGTGGTGCTGAACGAAGTTTCCGGTCGAGAGACGTTGACCGCTCTTATCAATGATCTGGCAGCTCTGATATCGGACACGATGTTAATCGAAGGGCATGAGCTCGCGGTCACGCCAAGCATCGGCGGTTGTCTGTTCCCCGATGATGGCGTGGACGCAGGCACATTGCTCAAGCATGCGGATGCGGCCATGTACCAAGCCAAGGCGATCGGTCGGAGCAACTTCCAGTGGTTCGATAACGCGATGCTCCGGGCGACTGAGGAAAAACTGGCGCTGGGGCTTGCCCTGGGGCACGCCATTGAGCGCAACGAGTTGACTGTGCATTACCAACCCGAAGTCTCGATCTCAGATCGACAGGTCGTGGGTATGGAGGCTCTCGTGCGCTGGAGTAACCCGATGCGGGGTGAGATCGAACCCGATCGATTCGTACCTATCGCGGAAGAATCCGGTCTCATCCTCACGCTCGGAGAGTGGGTACTGCGTAAAGCTTGCCGCGAGTGCGTCGAGATTCAGCGCGAGCTCAAACGGATGGTGTCGGTTGCCGTCAACGTCTCGCCCAGACAATTCCAGCAGAAGGATTGGATAGCGACCCTGGTGAATGCCATCGCCGAAAGTTGCATCACACCTTCCTGCCTCGAGCTTGAGATCACCGAGGGAATGCTCATGGAGAATCCGGAGGAGAGTGCACGAAAGCTGCACCAAATCCGAAAGCTCGGCGTGAAGATCGTCGTCGACGATTTTGGTACCGGCTACTCCAGCCTCTCCTACCTTACGCGCTTCCCGATCGACAAGATCAAGATCGACCGTTCCTTCGTGCGGGATCTCGCGACCGATGCCGCCGATGCCGCCGTGATCAATGCAATTATCGCGCTGGCCAAAAGCCTCAATATTCGCGTCATCGCTGAGGGTGTCGAGACCGAGCAACAGCACAGCTATATGTTTGAACGAGGCTGTGACGAAGCTCAAGGCTTCCTATACGGCGCTGCTGTTTCCAGCACGGCTTTCGCTGAAGCCGTCTCTTGCATTGAAAGCAACTGAAGATCAGCCCAGAGAAAGCCCATTTAAGCATCCTGGAAAGTTGAGAATCAGCTGTGCTACACAGTGATCCGGTACTTGCCCTGCAAAAGTTTTTCGATCTCACCTATCGTAGGCGCCATGATTTTTCTTGTTCTGGGCGGAGCTTTTTGCTGTGGCTTCAATGGCAAGCCTATAACGATGCGCGCGCCCAAACGGCCGCTGCGCAAATTGAGGGGGAGTTCTATATAGGATTCCCCTTCCCTGGCTGTGGAAGGGGCGGTAACGCTGCCGCTTATTGGACGTCCTCCTCCTTGTCCGCATAGTGCCCTGCCAGATCACGAGCAATGAGCGGCTCATTGAGAAGATAGGCGGCATGGTCCGCCAGTGTGTTCCAGCATTCCAGCGCCTGAGTTTGCCCCTGCAAATGTGCAGAGATATCCTGCACCACGTGCACCGGCACTTCCTTGCCGAGATGCCGCGTAGTGAACGTCAACACCTGCAATATCGCGGCGAGGCCGCGCAAGCATTCATTCGCCTGTGCTTCGGCACCTTGGTAGATAGCCGCCAGATGGTCAGGGCCGAGTCGGGCCAGCCCTGCGCCTACGATACGGCCTTCTCCGCCACCTTGCAGGTGATCTAGCAAAGTGTGGAGGCTGTAGAGCCCATCGGCTGCTCGGATAGAGTGATCTATCGCTCTGCTCGCTTCATTGTTCACATTTGTTTCCATGGCAAACGCTCTTTACGTGCGCCTTCCTGGCTCGAAATGTGACGGCGCATCAACGCCATCGAGCCAAACCTATCGAATCGTTACCTTCTGTTTTGTGTCGTACTCATCAAACAGCTTAATTGTAATTTGACTTATTAGTCCGTAGATCAATAGTCCACCAGATACGACTGTTCACTGGTGGATATCACCTCTTACGTTGGCCCCGCCTTTCGACTCCTGCGCGAACGCCATTCGCTCAGTCAGGAGGAACTGGCACTACGCGCCGGATTGGACCGCACCTATGTGAGCGGCATCGAGCGAAGCCGCCGCAACCCCTCACTGAAATCCATTCAACGTATCTCCGCTGAGCTGGATACCTCACTGGATCAGGTGTTCGCCCTGGCACGCGAACTAGCGGATGAGAGCGAAAAGATTCCTGCACAGAAGCATAGTGCGTGCCAAACACTGAGTAGCCAAATCCGTCAGCACCAGCATCGTGTTTGATCAGCGGAAGTTGGTGGCAAACGATTCACCGCTGGACTACTCGGCATTGAGCTATCGCGTCAACTTCGTGTCGAACAACTGACGCGCGGCTTCCACGTCGGGCAAGTTGACGACGGTCCAGTCGTACAACGCCTTGAACGGCTTTTTCAGACTTTTACCCAACGCCGTCACGCTGTACTCGACAGCGATGGGTGACGCCTCGACGACACGCCTGGCCACAATGCCGTTGCGTTCCAGGCGGCGAAGAGTCTGCGTCAGCGCCTTTTGCGTAATGCCTTCCAGCGTGCGTTTGATTTCGTTGAAGCGCAGCGGTCCATCTTTCAGGGCAGCAAGAATCAGCACCGACCATTTGTCAGCCAGCTCGTCCAGCAATAACCGGCTGGGGCAATCGGCGGCCTGAAGCACACGATGTTTGAGTGAGGCCATGGTGGTTTCCTTATGGCTACCTGGTTGCAGAATTGTGCCTCATTGACACTAGGTATACAAACTATACCATCGCCTCATTCCCTTCGATGGAGCTTCCTGTATGACTTCCACCAACACCACCTCTTCAAGTGCCGACGTTCTGTTTCAGCCGTTTCAGATAAAGAGCCTCGCATTGAAGAATCGCGTGGTTATGGCACCGATGACGCGCTCGTTTTCACCCGATGGCGTACCCGGCGAGAATGTTGCCGCTTACTACCGTCGGCGTGCCGAGGGCGAGGTCGGGCTGATCCTGTCCGAAGGCACCGTGATTGATCGGCCGTCTGCCCGGAACGAGGGTAAGATCCCGTTCTTCCACGGCGATGCCCCGCTGGCCGGCTGGAAACCGGTGATCGACGGCGTACATGCCGCTGGCGGCAAGATGGGTCCGCAGATATGGCACGTCGGTGCCGTGGCGCATCCGTTTGCTGACTGGGCGCCGCCGGCACCGCCCGAGAGCCCTTCCGGTCTCGTGGCACCCGGCACCGCCCGTGGTCAGGCGATGAGCGAGGAAGATATTGCCGATGCCGTCGCGGCCTTTGCCCGCGCTGCCGCCGATGCCAAACGCCTTGGCTTCGACACGCTGGAGATTCACGGCGCACATGGTTACCTGATCGACCAGTTCTTCTGGTCGGGCACCAACGAGCGCACCGATCGTTACGGCGGCGCCACGCTCGCCCAGCGTTCGCGCTTTGCCGGCGAAGTGGTCAAGGCGATACGCCAAGCCGTGGGTCCGGACTTTCCGATCATCTTGCGGGTGAGCCAGTGGAAGCAGCAGGACTACGCGGCACGCCTGGCATCCACGCCGGACGCCATGACGGACTGGCTGCTGCCGCTAGTGGAAGCTGGCATCGACATTCTGCATTGCTCGCAGCGGCGCTTCTGGGAACCGGAGTTCGCGGAGATCGACGGCGCCCACGGCCTCAACTTCGCTGGCTGGGCAAAGAAGCTCACCGGCGCCGCCACGATCAGCGTCGGCTCAGTGGGTCTGTCGGGTGACTTCATGGCGGCCTTTGCTGGCGAAAGCTCCACCCCAGTCGGTTTGGACAACCTCGTCGAACGCATGCAGCGTGGCGAGTTCGATTTGATCGCCGTGGGCCGCGCACTGCTCAGTGATCCCCTGTGGCTGACGAAAGTCCGCATGGGTCACCGCGAGCACTTGAAAGAATTCACAGCGGCGGCAATGGCTGAGCTGGTGATGTAAGCGGAACGCTTGCTCAACAACTGCGTGAATCATTACACCAAGGATGCCCTCAACGAGCCGTGACGCTGGCGGTACTGGTGGAGACAGAACCCGTGTGAATGCCGGACTGCATGACGCCGATGGCAATCGTGAACACCAGTGCGACCACCGTGGCGAGATGGGGGATGCGGCTGGCGCTCGCGGTTTGAGACTTGAACATGATGGCAACTCCTGAGGAAGACATTGGCGTCGCGAACACGGCGCCTATGGCTTCGCATGATCCGCAGTCAGCGCCATAGAGGCCAATCGTTTGTTTTCATGGCGTCCATTTACCGCGGCTATCGCTCGGGAGGGCGCTCTTTGTCAAAACGAACGGGGCGCCGAGGTAGACCGATGGCTTCCTCCATCGACGCCTGTCGTCGCCAGCGCCTCGAAATCCCGCATGTGATCAATTTATCGGCGTCTCTCGATAACCATGACGCGGCTTCCGATTGAGGCCAAAGATAGGCATTTTTCTGAGTGGAAATCAGTCTTTCACTGATGGGACTTATGCAGGGAATGATCAAAAGTGGTTTCGCCTGGTTGTTCCTTGTGACGGGAACCGGCATCCATCCCTATCTCTTCAGAGGAAAAGCAAATGCATCCATTCATCAGATCCGCTGCGATCGTCGCCTTCGCGCTTTCGGCAGCTCAGGCCATGGCGAAAGAACCTGGCGCGTGTGGCGCGCTCCCCGACTATGTTCGCGAAGCAGCGCGCGACATGGCCTATTGCGTCACCATGCCGGCCCCCATCGCGGCTTGCGGCCCTGCGGCGGTTGATGTGCAGGTATTCGGCAACGCCGAAGGTCGACTGCCGCAGGCAGGTCGCGGCCAAACCTACTACGAGGGCAAAGCCCGGCATGACCCAGGCGGCCCGGCGGGCACGTATCGGCTTGTATACCTCGTCACCGACGGCAAAACCAAGTCGGTCATCGAGAGTCGTTATTACTCTGCCGATCACTACGAGTCGTTCTGCAGCATTCGTTGAGAGCTCAGAAAAAACGAACGGGGCCTGCGTGATTTGGCCCCGTTTTGTTCCTTGTGACTCGCGTAGAACCTCGAACCGGAACTCGCAAACTATTGGAACCTGGCACCGTCAACCTTTGATGCCAGGCGTTCCTCGAGACACCATACTGAATCGTTCAGTTGAGGATCGACAAAGGCTCCGCGTCCATGCGTAGCCTTTATTTTTATCAGTTCCGCTGCTGCGTCCCCGCGGGAGTCGCGACGAATCCGTACTGCTTGCCGGCAGCGTCGAAGTATTCGCCGGCGACCACACCGAAATTGTTGATCGTGGTCGCAAACGTCACCGCCGCTCCAGGCACGTCGATAGTGTGGAATTGCTTCTGTGTTTCGACGAAACCGTGGAAGGCTCCGGACGCGTCCACGTAGTAGCCGGAGATTTGGCCGACGTCATTAATTGCGAATATCGTCATCGATACTGCATTGACCGCCTAGGTCGCCGAAATCGTTGATCCCCCAGAAGATCTTCAGCCAAACCGGGATAGCCGAGCGTCTGATAGGTATAGATCTTCGGGCCACTAGCGGCCACGGATGGTGCCGCGGCGGCTGCCGATGGCATCGCACCGGTTCCAGAGTCCGCAATGGCAACACTCGTGAAACCGGCAAAGACGAGGGCGAAGAGGGCGGCGGCTCTTGTGAGCCGTCATGCGAAGAGCGATGATTTGACATGATTTCAATCCGTATTTGGATGAGACGTGCGATAACATTCCGGAGGCTTGCGGCTATCCCAAGCGGAGCCATCACTCTTTACAGCGCAAAAAGGCCGTCTGCACCGACACGCTCGGTACAACCGCCTCTGCCGCGATGCTGGTCGCGATTGCCAAATGCTCCTTGCGCATGAACGCCGAACCCCAAATCACGGAAACCCTCGCACGCGGTGACCCTGCGGCGATGGATGCGTTGATTCCGAAGATCTACGCAACGCTGCGCCATCTGGCGCGCCGCCAGCGGGCGCATGAAGCGGCGCATACGCTTGAAACGACGGCGCTGGTTCACGAGGCCTATCTGAAGCTGGCCAATCAGAGCGACGTCAGGTTTGCCGATCGCGCACACTTGTATGCATACATGAGCCGGGTGATGCGGCATATCCTGATCGACCATGCGCGACGAAAGAAGGCTCAGAAACGTCAAGCACCGGAGATGATGGCGGGAGAGGTGCGATCGGAAATCATCGATGTGCTGGCGATCGACGAGGCGTTGAGTCGGCTTGCGGCGCTCGATCAGCGCCTTGCGCACGTCGCCGAGCTCCGCTTGTTCGCCGACCTTTCGAGCCCGGATATCGCCGCAGTTCTAGGTGTCAATGCACGCACGGTCGAGCGCGACTGGCTGAAAGCGCGCACGTTTCTGTCAGTCTGCCTGATGCCGGGTGCGTGAGGCGCTGTCGGTAGCTGCGGCCTGATTGCGCTTATAGAGACATGCCAGAACAGGAATATGCGCGGCCGATGATTTTCGACTTTGACCAACGATGGCACGAGATCGAACAGCTGATCGATCAGCTGTTCGAGGTGCCTGCCGCCGAACGGGCCGATTGGCTGCGTACGCACTGCGAAGACGCGACGCTGCGTGTACTCGTTGCACAGGCGCTCGACGATGCGCCTGGTATTGAGGCGATCGAGCGCGGCATGACGCAATGGTTGCCGACGCTCGCCGACAACCTACCCGATACGCTGCCGGCCATCTCGGGCTATCGCGTCCTTCGTTTCGTCGGCGCGGGCGGCATGGCCAGCGTGTTCGAGGCCGAACGCGAACTGCCTGGTGGCCCGCAAACTGTCGCCCTCAAGTTGTTGCGCATCGACGTTCACGACGCCGATGAGCGCCGACGCTTCCTGCGCGAACAACGCATCCTCGCGCGGCTGCAGCATCCGCACATCGCGCAACTGCTCGATGCGGGGTTCTCGCCAACGGGCACGCCGTTTCTCGCGCTCGAATACGTTTCCGGCGATGACCTCCTCACGCATTGCGAACGGCGCGGGCTGGCCACGCGTGAGCGCCTCGCGTTGTTCATCGACGTGTCCGCGGCAGTCGAGCATGCGCACCGCAGCCTGATCGTGCACCGCGATTTGAAGCCGAGCAATGTGCTCGTCGGCGCGGATGGTTGCGTCAAGCTGGTCGATTTTGGCATCGCCAAACTTCTAACTGGTGAAGGCGAGCAAACGCGCACCGAGGTGCGGCGCCTGACTCGCTCGTACGCGGCTCCCGAACAGTTCGCCGGCGACGTCGCGACGACCGCGATTGATGTGTACGCACTCGGCGTGTTGCTGGCCGAGCTGCTCGGCGGTCTGCAACCACGTCGTATCCACAAATACGCGGATGCGAACGTGTCAGTGTTCGACGACGAGGCGTTGCGACGAAAACTCGGCGTCGATCTCCATGCGATCATGCAGAAAGCAACACGACTCGACCCGATCCGTCGCTACGCGAGTGTTGCGGCGCTGCGCGACGACATCGAACGCTACCTTGACAGCAGGCCATTGCGCGCCCGAGCGGATACGTTCGCTTATCGCGTTTTCACGCTCGCAAAGCGGCATATGTTGGCTGTCTCGGTCAGTGCCGTAATCGCGATGATCCTCGCCGGTGCGACGGCAGTCGGCCTGTACGAGGCGCGTCTTGCACGTCGTGCGGCCCAGGAGGCGCATGCGCAGGCGCTGTCGGCCGAAGGCGAAGCAAGGCGCGCGGATGCGCTCAAATCGTTCCTCGAAGGCCTGTTCGATAGCCCGTCGCATGGAACGGAGACCAATGAAACTGCCGAGGATCTGCTCGCGCACGGACGCGAGCGAGCCGATCGCGATTTCGCGATGCAGCCTGCGCTGCGCGTCGAGACTCTCGCGCTGATCGGCGATCTCGAGCGTCGCAGCGGCCATCCGGATCGCGCGCGGCAGCCGCTCGAAGAAGCCGCGACACTGGCGAAAGTGCAGTTCGGCGTGACTGACAGGCGGACGCTCCACGTCGAATACCTGTTGGCAAAGGAAGCCGATGAACTGGGCCGCTTTCGTGAGGCAGGGTTGCGGCTTCAGAACGCGACCGACGCGTTCGAGGCAGGTCCGAACCGCGATTCGCCGGAAGAAGTGCAGGCACTCGCGTGGATCGCTGGCCTCGACGAGCGTATCGGCGAATCGGCGAAGGCGATCGACATCGGCAAGAATGCGCTCGCGCTCGCGCGTCGCGTGCTTCCGGACGACAGCGATGCGCTAACCGAAGCGGTGACGAACCTTGGCTGGATCCTGATGGATGCCGGCCATCCTGACGAAGCAGAACCGCTGTTGCGCGAAGCGCTGGCGCGCAAACGCAACCAACTTGGCAGCCGACACGCCGAAGTCGCCGACGTGATGGCATACCTGACCTCGACTTTGTCCCAACTCGGTCGCTATGGCGAAGGCGAGCAGCTCATGCGCGACGCACTCGACATCGACGCCAGCGCGTACGCGCGACCCAATGCTCACGTGGCCTGGCATCTCAATGATCTTGCCGTCGTGCTCGCACTCGAAGGCAAGTTCGACGAAGCCAGTGCGTTCTACGCGAAGTCGATTGCGATCGATCAGGCGCTTGCGCCGGCGGCGGCACTCAACGAAGCGGTGAGCCTGGGTAATCTGGCGCGGATCCGTTTCAGACAGGGTGCTTATGCCGAATCCGAGGCGAGCTTTCGCGATGTGATCGACCGCAAACAGCGCCTGCTCGGCGCGGACTATGGCGACAACGGCCGCAACTATGACTGTGCGATTCTGGCGGAAATCCTCATCGCGCGTGGTCGTTTAGACGAAGCTCGAATGATTGCCGATAGCGCACTGGCGGAGGCGCGAAAGCAGCATCTTGATGCGCATCCGGATATTGCTTTCGCGCTCACCGTCGAAGCCGAGCTCATGGTTGCAAGCGGCGCTCACGAGCACGCCGCTGCATTTGCCGGAAAGGCCGTCGCTATGTACGTCGCGCTAGCGGACCAAGGCTCGGAAAAGGCGATCAGGGCGCGTCTTCTGTTCGGCGAAATTCTGCAAACCCTCGGCCGCAACGGCGAAGCAAAGCAGCAACTCGAAAGCGCCCTCGCAGCGGTCAGAACAACCACGCCGAATACAGCCGCGCTCGTTGCGCACGCCGAGGCCGACCTTGCGCGCGTCGATGCGGCGCTCGGCGATCGCGCCGCTGCGGATCAGCTTCGCGCAGAGGCCGAGGCATCGCTCGCCGAAATCAAAGCGGGGCCGAACACCGAGCGCGATGATACGATACGCCTACTCGCAAACCTCAAGATCAGAGCCAGTTGATTCGAGATTGCCCAGTGATCAGTGCCCAGACAAAACGATGTCAGGTTGATGCTGTTTGCTGCATCGTCATGGATCCCGAAGAGCCACGCGAAATGCGGCCGACGATGAGCCTGAAACGCTTAGAGCCTGTTTATGATCCCCACGCGACTTTCACTGCCACGTGCACGTTGCGCTCGGACAGCCTGAGCGTTGCGATCGCGCGACCGGCATCCCACGACCAGTGGTCGAAAGGCTGGCCGTCCACGGTCACACCCTGCGGCTTGCCTGTCGCATGGATATGCAATTCGTACGATCGCCGCTGCACCTGCCTCTCGAAAGTCCCCGTGGTCGGTGCGATGACCAACTGCTGCGCCCCGTTGGCCACGGTGCTGTAGTCGATCGAGGTCAACGCGTAGGCGTGGTTGGTATAGGCCAGTGAAGTGCCATCGTCCTCGTAAAGATCAAAATGGCCCTTGCCGCGTCCGTAGAGATCGAGGATCAGCCTGTCCAGCGGCCGGGCATCGGAATACGCGCTAGCCGGCTGTTGCGGAACAATCGCGCCATCGCGCACGAACACCGGCATCGCATCCGTTGCATAGTTCGCGCTGAAGGTTTTGCCACCTTCGTAGTGCTTGCCGGTAAAGAAATCGAACCACTCGCCCGGCGGCAGGTAGACGCTGACCTTGCCGCTTGGATCGAGTACAGGCGCCACCAGCATCTGGTCGCCGAAAAAGTATTCGTGCGGATGCTCGTACGCCTCGTCGAGATCCGGATAGACAAGATAAAGCGGCCGCATGATCGGCATCGACGCCGAGTGCGCCTGCCAGGCGTAGCTGTAGACGTAGGGAATCAGCTGGGTGTGCAGATTGAAGTATTTCTTCATCAGCGCGATGCCCTGCGGACCGTACAGCCATGGCATGCGCATGTTGCCTTCGAGCGGATTGGCATGCGCACTGTGCATGCGCAGGATCGGGCTGAGCGCGCCGAACTCGATCCAACGGGCGTAGAGGTTGAAGTCGATCTTCGCGCCATGAAAACCGCCGATGTCGTGACTTACATACGGCACCAGCACATTGCCGGCTCGCGTGCTGTACGCGACCTCGTAGGCCAGCACCGGCCATTCCGAATAGGTATCACCAGTGAAGTACGCCGGATAGCGTTCACTGCCCCAGCCACCGTAGCGACCGAGGATGAAACCGCGCTTGCCGGTGGCCTGCTCAGTCGCGTCGTAGAACACCTTGTTGGTCCACAGTTGCTTGTCGAGGCCTGGCATGTCCACCGCACCGCTGCCGCCGTCGATCCACCAGAACGCCACACCCTGATCCAGCAGCGGCTTGTGCAGCGTCTGCATGGAAATATCGGCCTGCCGCTGGTTGGACAGGTCGAAAAAGATGCGCGGCGGCGGCTTGACATCGCGCAACGCAATGCGGCTTCCAAGCAGCCCGCTGCCCCACTTGCCCGCGACCACGCGCAGCACGATGCTATTGACCTCGCCAGCCCGTACATGCGCGGCGACATCGGCATAGGTGACTCGCTGCGGCCACTGGATCTGGCTGTGTGGAATCTCCTGTCCGTTGACGAACAACCGATACGACGACGCCACTTCGCCGAACACCAGATACAACGATGCGGGCAGCTGCGCGGGCAACCTGATCGAGGTGCGATACCAGGCGATGTCGACACCGTTGCCATGTCCCTGTTGTTCCCACGACAGGCCAGCTTTGATCGGCGACCAGTGCGCGCCGATATCCGCAGCAAACCATGCCTGCGACATGCCCTGGTCCTTCGGATCGGCGGTGAACTGCCAGTGGTCCGATAGCGCCTTTTCGAACGACGGCTTTGGCGGCAACGACTGACCGAGCGCAGCGAGCGCGGCCGGTGCATGGCTGTCGTCGTAGGAGACCACGCTTTCTTCGGTGTTGGCGTAACCCGGGTGATCGTTGAGGCTCACCTTGATGCCCTGCACGTGCAGCCAGTCGAGCAGTTGTTTCGGATGCGGCACCAGCGGACTCCAGTCGAATCCACCATCCCAGCCATAGTTGTGCCAGGCAAAGTCCAGCACCAGGCCATCGAAAGGAATGCCTTCCTCGCGCAGCCTTGTCATTTCCTCCTTCAGGTGCTGCGCGTTGTAACGCTGGAACGCCGGCTGCCTCGCTTCGGCAGAATCTGGGAAATACTCGAAATTGAAGTCGGTGATCCACGCGCCGAGCGCATAGCGCGGAATCATCGGCACCGGACCGCACAACTCCGCGTAGGTCCGCAGCACACTCTGATAATCGTTGCCATAGGTGAACAGGTACCAGTCCTGCCCACCGGGTTGTGGACGCGGTTCGATCCACGCCTTCTGCGCATCCCACAGCGGTGTGGTGCTGTCGTCGATGAACGCGTAGCCGCTGCGACTCAGCAAACCCGGCTTGGCCTGCGGCAGCAACACCTCGATACCCGGGATCATGTCGTTGACCGGGCTTTGCAGATCCTTGCCATCCTTGGGCAGGTTGGGCGCGCTGATGTTGTCCAGAGAATAGGTCAGCCCACCGAGGTTACGTGCATCCACGTCGCCCGGGCGCCAATCGTGCGCAACACCGCTGCCGGGCGCGTTCCAGCTGACAAGGAGGTTGCTTGCCGTGAATGGTCCCGAGCGCAGTCGATAGCGCAAGGTCATCGCCGATGTTTTCTCCACCAGCCAGCCATCGGACTGTGTAGTCGTCACGTTGACGGCGGGCCAGTGGCGCTTCTGCACCACGGCCGTAGGCGCATCGACGAAACGGCCATTCGGCGAATATTCCATGCGCACCAGCGACGGCGTGAGGAATTCGAATCGTGCCTCGGTCGAAACCACAGTGGGCTTCGTCTGCGTGTTGGCGCAGGAAGCGAGTAACGAAACCAGGCAGGCTGTTAGCAGCCATAGGAAAGCTTGGCGAAAAATGCGGATCGGGAAAGCCATGCGGATTGTTACTCCAGCGCGGTATATATTCGAATGCAGTCAAACCACGTTACTTCGAAGATGACCAAAAGGCGATTTTGTGAGGTCCACTCCCACCGGCGGCCTCAACCGGTTGAAGCCGCCACCCAAAGCTGACAAACGACAAGGAGGGGCGATGCTTAGGATTCTCGTTTTGGCAGGCGTTGCGCTGTCGATGGTTCTTGGCGCCGCCGCGATCGCGGCGGCGCCAACCGGTACAGGTGGTCTGCCACCTTGGCATTTTCAAATGACTCACAAGGAGGTTGAGTCGTTTACTGACTACGGCCCGTACAAGACTTTTAGCAACGGTGATCTAGAAACTTACTCTGGATTATTCGTAGGTCGCAAAGAGAACGTGCAGTTCTTCTTTAAAGACGGAAAGCTGATAAGAATCGGTGTCTATCTTTACGAGGGCCAAGATATCAAGGCGGCAGCCGGAGTCTGGGGCCAAACGTACGAAACACTAAAAAGCAAATATGGTTCGATTGAGCTTCCAGATATTCGCGTCGATTCTCCAGGCACTGAGCTGGCAGCTTCCGTTGTCGCAGCTGCCGCAGGAGGTAACGTAGACGTTTCAGGAAAGTCACAGATGGCGCCCTACAAGCAGCCTTCGGATGTGTTCGTATTCGCAAGCTTTCTGCGAGGTGAAGTGCAGGGTCAAGTGTTTTACTACGTAATAGTCCACTACGATCCGCCTCACGGCTAGCTTGAAAGATACATGTTCCACAGAGGTCCGCTCCCTAAACGGACAGTTCTGATGGCTGGGAAAGACTATCCCGTAAGAATGCTGAGCGGGTACGCTGGCGGTTAAATCTTCAAGGAATGCCGATCATGATCGAAACACATCGACCCATGGCTGGGAAGGTCTGCATGGTTACCGGCGCGACTGCTGGTATTGGGAAAGTCACAGCGCATGAGTTAGCCAGGCAAGGTGCCACGGTCATCATAGTTGGCCGCGACATTCAGCGGTGCCGGCAAACGGTGGAGGCCATCCAGCGGGATACTCATAACGCATCAGTGGAATTTCTATGCGCGGATCTGTCTTCGCAAACGCAGATTCGCCGTCTGGCGCAGCAGTTTCTTGTGCGATATAGAGATCTGAACGTCCTCGTCAACAATGTGGGTGCTTTGTTTACCCTGCGCCAGGAAAGCATCGACGGCATCGAGATGACTTTAGCCCTCAATTATCTTGGCGTGTTTTTGCTTACTCAATTATTGCTCGATGCACTCAAAGCAAGTGCCCCAGCTCGCATAGTCAACGTTGCCTCAGAAGCGTACGAAGACGTGCCGGAATTTAATTTCGTAGATCCACAGTTTGCCAGGCGTGGACTTGGCGCCTATCCGAGCAGCGAATTTGGCAATATTTTCTACGCGCTAGCGATGCCCTGGGCGCATCCCGCATTCCGCCAATATGCGCAGACCAAGCTCGCCACCCTCATGCTCACGCATGAATTGTCTAGGAGACTGGCCGGTTCCGGCGTGACGGCCAATGCTCTGCACCCGGGCTTGGTTGCAAGCCAATTTTCAGATGGAAATGGTGTGTACGGCTGGCTCATGCGACGCTACATGCGATTGCGCGGCGTCAATGTCGATGAGGGCTCGGCGACGTCAATCTATCTAGCAACAGCGCCGGAACTGGAGCAGATTTCAGGCGCATATTTTGTAAAACAGCAAATTGTGGCGACCTCTGCCGCGGCGAGAGATGAAGTAGCGGCGGCGCGACTGTGGCAGTTAAGCGAGACATTGTTGAATACTTAGCATGCACCACCACCGTGGATGGCTATCGTACTCAGAATGTTTGATCAAAAGGCTCGGCCGAAAATTAAGGTCAGCTTTCCACCCGTAGAAGACATTGATACCTCAGGTCAAAAGAGCGCAATGCGTCCGGGAAAGAATGGCGCTTCCGCAACTAAGTTGGTGAATTGCCGTGATGAACATCTATGAGCTGGGTCTTCTGTTTCCGGTCATCCTTGGAATCCATAACGCGGAAGAGTATTTCCACCATGGCGACTTCATCCACACCTACCCCTCGCGCGTCGCACGATTTTTGAGCAAACAGGTCATTCGCACAGCCATGGTGTTGCTCACCCTTACTGCCGCCATGGTGAGTGTGCTCGCCTGGGGCTATCGCGCGTCATGGCTGTTGGATATTTCCATCGTCGCTGACTTCGCTCTGATGCTCAACGCCTTCAGCCACATCGGAAGGTCCATCCGTCGACGTTCACTCACACCGGGATTGTTGTCCGCAGTGTGCCTGGTGCTCCCATATTCGGCGGCCGTGATGGCAACGCTGCGCCTTTCCGAAGGTATGTCCTGGGAAGAGATAGCGCGTCTGGTCGCGTTGGGGATTCCCACCATTCCGCTAGCCGTGGCGATATTTTTGGCCCTTGGATATGCGCTGTCGTTCGTGAAAAGATTCATGGCCACCCGAAGCTCTGCCACGTAAAGTGGCTCGATATCATAAGTAGCACAAGGCCTGGTTAGGGTGGTTGTTCGGCATGCTAGAGATATCCGCTGTCGACTCGGCCCGGACATATCGCCGCATGATTGACGACACTTCTCAAGCTAAAATTTGGGTCTGCTCGCGGCAAGGAAGCCAACGAGTGAAACGCCTTAACTGCCAAGTTCCTAGCGCTCGTCGCCTTCTATCCGTTTGAGAATGCGGCGAAGGTGAGCAAGGTCGGTCTTGGAGAGATGTTGGACGGCTGGCGGTGCATCGTCGTGCACGTTGCGTTGTACCAATTCGACGAGCTGTTGACCCGCGGGCGTGAGCGACACCAGTTTCGCGCGTCGGTTTTCAGGGTGAGGATTGCGTTCGACAAGGCCGCGATCTTCAAGATCATTCACGGCGACCGTGGTGGCGGGTGCATCACTGCTGGTCATATCGGCTAACTGCTTCAAGGTCTTCGGCGCATCGAACAGTCGCCACAGTATGCGTACACGGCTGAAGGGCAAACCGGTGGCATCGCTGACTTTTCGGCGCCATTCGCCGCGGGTTTCCCATACCAAATCGACCATCATCTGCCAGATCTGATCGGCTTCGCTGCCGCTGTTGGCGTGACCCATTATGCCGTCGCTCCGGTAGGTGCTTCCTCCAGCAAGTGCGCCGCGTGGCGGGTAGTGTCACGCGCCCATTGCGTGTTGGACAACCACGCCAGCAACAACACGGTAACGCCGCCGCCCGTGATCAACCACCAGAACGGATGCGAGGCCTCGGCGAAACCGTCATGTACATGCGCACCCAAGATAGTACCCGCCAAAGCTACGCCAAGCGACGCGCCAATCTGTCTGCTGGTGGAGGCGACCGCCGCGGCGAGACCCGCCTGCGCCTTGGGCATGCCAGATACGGCCGTGTTGGTAATGGGCGCATTCACCATGCCGAACCCGATCCCGAAGATCATGTACGTCAGCAACAAAAACGGCAGCGGCGTTGTCGCCGTCAGCTGCGTCATCATCAGTGCGCTGATGACCGTGGCGCTGCCCGAGGCCAGCAACGAGGGGCGTGTGCCATAGGTGCCGACCAGTCGGCCGGAGAACGGTGAACAAAGAATCGTCGCCAGTGCGAGCGGCAAGGTACACAAACCGGTATGGAAGGCCGAGAGACCGCGCACTTCCTGCAAGTACAGCGCATTGAGGAACAGAAAGCCGGAGAACGCCGAGAAACTGCAAACGGCGATCAAGGTCGCGCTGCTGAAGGGCGCACTGCGAAAGAACCGCACGTCGATCAACGGTTCGTGACGCCGAGGTTCGTAGATAAGCAACGCGATCAGCGCAAGCACCGCGGCGGAGAACAAGCCAATGATTGTCGTCGAGTCCCAGCCATCGTGGGGACCTTCGATCACCGCATAAGTCACCGTGGCCAGAATGACGAACACCAACAGTTGTCCGATCGGATCCACGCGCCGTGGATGCGGTGCCTTGGACTCGGGAATGTAGCGCGCGGCGAGCAGCATCGCCGCGGCACCGATGGGCAAGTTCACCCAGAAGATGGAGCGCCAGCCGATGCTCTCGGTGAGCGCGCCACCGATCACCGGACCCAGCGCCATTGCTACGCCGGCGACTGCACCCCAGACACCGATGGCACGTGCGCGTGCTTTTGGTTCGTGGAAAGTGTTGGCGATGATCGACATGGCGACCGGATTGAGCATCGTCGCCCCCAGCGCCTGCAAAATGCGAAACGTGATCAGGCTATGAATGTCTGGGGCAACGCTGCACAACAGCGAGCCCAGCATGAATAGGGCCATGCCCAACTGAAACACGCGACGGCGCCCAAAGCGGTCGGCCATCGACCCGGCCAGCATCAGCAGGCTTGCCACCACCATAGTGTAGGCATCGATCACCCACTGCAGTCCCGATATCGTCGCAGTGAGATCGTGCCGGATCGAGGGTAGCGCGACGTTGACGATGGTGGCGTCCATCGCGACCATCAGCAGGCTGAGGCAGCAAATGCCGAGAATAAGGTTCGGATGGGTCGCAGCCCGTCGGGTATCGCCAATAGTTGTATTCATACAACCATTGTTGATTAACAACTATCGCCTGTCAATCAGTCTCTGCGTTGCCTCACGCATGACCTCATTCGCCATCAAGCCATCACCTGACGTGCTGCTCTACGGCTTAACGGATGAACGCGTCATCAGTGCGCTCGGTGCAATGACCCACGGAGCCGGCATGCAGTTCTTCCAGGCCTTCTCCAGTTTGTGTTCGTCTTTTTGGACTCATGCTGGTCGACTGACGTCAACAACTTGAGTACAACGCGTCAATCGTGAGACTTGGCCACCACACTGCCATCGTTCGGATCGACCAACAGATTGATGTCGCTGCCTTGCGCCGTTTTAGCTTCGGCACTCCAAAGACCGTCGTCGAACTTTACGTCCTTGACGTTCTGGTAGTCGGCCGCAGCCAGCTTGGCTTTGACCTCGTCCTTGTTGAGTTTGGACGGCGCATCGGCCGGATATACCCTGCCGTTGACCGGGCCGACCGCGAGCTTGGACCACGTCTTGTTGCCGCCTTGGGCCTTGCCACGCCACACGCCGTCCTTGAACTTCACGCCTTTGACTTCCTTGTAGCCGGCGCTGGCGACGCACCCTCGATGGCATCCTCGCTCAACGCTCCAGTTGGCGGGCAGGCCGTCCACGTGGCAACCGTGGTGGTGTTTGAGTGGCACTAGCCGTTGACTGTGCGGTTGCGGCCATATCCTGCGCCAAGGTAACACTGCAAACCGATAGTCCAATCACTAGGGGCAGCATGCACTTGATCATGGGAAGTCCTTATATGAATCGGCAGCTGACTCTCAGCGCCGACTCATACAATCGTCATGGCACCCCTATGTCCGGAACGATGGCGTGAAACGCTCGTGACCACGCAGCCCCACCTGCAGGTATGCCTAGCAAGTTGCACGCGAAATCCGGAAGTTACTGAACTGTGCTGGTGAGCACGCTCGCATTGTCTTCACCCTGCCGTTCTCCTTGAAGTCGACAGATGACTCAGACACTTAATGTCAGCTTCTGGCCGATGCACAGCGTTGCATCGAGGACAACCAAGCCCCACGTAGTAACGTCCGCTCTCGACCGCCACCCCATAGCGGACATTCCAAGAAGTGCGGAAATTGGCATCGCCTTCCAAAGGACAATAATGCCCCCCGAGTCACGGAAGGCAGACAAATGGTGAAGACGGAGTTGACGTGCTCAAGGCGCAAGGGGCAAACGCTGGGCGCCAGTAACAATAGTGGTTCCTTCTTCATCCCGCAGCGCCCGCTCTAGCAAGGCCGCCACCTGTTCGCCCTGATCGGTAAAGATCAGCTCCATCGCCGTCCGGCGGCCAAGTGTTTCGATCTGCGCGTGAAACAGCCATTCCCAGATCGCCTTGCGGTCCGGTTCCAGGCGTTCGGCCAGAGTAAAGATGCGGCGGACTATTCCTCGGCTCATGACTCAGAAGGTGTAACTAAGTGCTGCGAAGTAGCTGATCGTGTGGTCGGCATCGACCATCGGGCTGTCTTGACCGCATTCGGCACAAGCGTGTAGCGAAGACCGCCAGTAGTCACCCACGAATGCGATAGCTTGTAGGTGGCGACAAGGCCCAGATAAGGCGAAGAGCCGCCGCCGGCGTGGTAAACAGGCAGGCCGCTACGCAATGCTTCACTGGCGCCGATGCCATAGTAGTAATCGTTCAATGCGCTGGTGTTGTAAGTCACGCCGCCAGTCGGCAGCAAGGTCAGCCTGCCTTCGATAATCGGGTAGGTATAATTGAGATCGACGGCGCTACCGCCACCGTGGCCGGTGAATTCCTTCTGTGCACTGGCCTGCACTACGCCCCAATCGGCATGATGCCGCCACGCTACGCCGGCCATGCCGGAGATGTCGCGATCGGAAAGGCGGCGCAGGCGCGGATCGTCGGTATCGTCATGCAGAAAGCGATTCCCCAGCGGCGAAGCAATAATGGAGAACTCATCCGAGCCCGTCTTGAACAAGCGATAGCCAATGGTTGCTCCTCGAAGGTAGAACGACTTGCCTTCATAGCTGACCATCGGGAGCGGCCACGCTTTGTTGCTGTAGCTGCGGTAAGGACTGGGGCTCCAGACGGCGCCGAGACCCAGGGTCCAGGTGGGGCTTTGCTGAGGCGCGGACTGGGCCCTTGCAGAGTTGCAGAAAGCGGTACAAAGCAAAACAGCCGACAGGCTGGCAAAACGTAATGATGCAGACGACATAGGCTGACAAAGACCAGAGAATCCAGACGACCGCTGATGTTGGGCACGGTACATTGCCTCAACATTGCGCCTGCCTCATGGAGGTGGATGTTAGAGTCGCCCCCCACGCAGCCATGCGTGATGCAAGGAGATACCAGCCATGCGAATCCTGCTGGTTGAAGACGAACCGGAAATGGCCCAGGCCCTGCGCACGGCATTGCAGCGTCATGGCATCTTGGCGGATATCGCGCCAAACCTGATGCAGGCCAACGAGGCTTTGCGCCAGAACGTACATGACCTGCTTCTACTGGATCGTCAGTTACCCGACGGCGATGGCGCCACCCTGATCCGGCTTGCGCGGAAGCATCAACCCGACCTGCCCGTCATCATGCTGACGGCGCGCGGCTCATTGGCCGATCGCATTGATGGCCTCGATCTCGGTGCGGATGATTATCTGGTCAAGCCGTTTGCCATCGAGGAGCTGCTGGCGCGCATTCGCGCCGTATCGCGGCGCCCGGCGCAACTGGCGCTGCCCACGGCAACAGTGGGCAACCTGAGTTTCGATTTCTCCGCACACGAGGTCTTCGTTGACAATGTGTTGCTGCAACTTCCGCGACGGCAATTGCTGGTTCTCGAAGCTTTATTCCTACGACATGGTCGCACTGTGCGTCGCGAAGTCCTGCAGGAGTCGGTCTACGACTTCAACGATGAGATCCAATCCAACGCGCTGGATGCCCATGTATCGAAGCTTCGTCGTGCCTTGAGTGAGGCGGGCGCACGTGCGGATATTCATGTGATTCGAGGCATTGGCTATCTGCTCAAGGAGCGTACCAATGAACGTGAAGAATAAATCGCTCACCCTGCAGTTGGCATGGCGGTTGATCGGTTTGCAAGTCGTGGTCATGCTCGGGCTGATCAGTATGTTGACCTACACGATATACAGCGGAGAAGTGTCTTATATCGACGAAAACGTTCCTCGCATGATGGCGAACAACTTGCGTGTCGACGATGCCGGCAACCTGGCATTTCGGAACGATGCCAAGCTGCGATCGCTTCTCCAAACCTCGCCTGGCTTGTGGTTCGTCATTGAGGATGAAAAAGGCCGTCGTATGACCCACGGCGAGGTTCCAAAAGTTTATCGCCCGCTGGCAGATTCACTGCCGCAGCTGCAGAGCGGAGAAGTTCACGCCAGCAGCCCGCCTTATGCGCTCGCCATGCGCATCTATACCGACAACACTCCGCTGGGTCGCGTTTATATCATCTGCGGAGGTGTGCCCACGACGAGTGCGGGCATCTTGTTCGCTTTGATCGTGGCTTACTTCGGCTGGCGCATAACATTGCCGATGGCATTGCTGACGTTGATTGTGGTGCCGTGGTTGATCCGTCGTGCCATGCGCGGTGTAGCCGAGGTGGCTGAGCAGGCCCAGGCGATCGATATTGACGAACGAGGTGCACGCCTTGCTGATCATGCCGTGCCGCGCGAACTGCAACCGCTAGTACAAGCGTTCAACGCTACGCTCGAACGCCTCAACGAAGGCTACAAAACCCGTGATCGTTTTCTGGCTGGCGCCGCGCACGAACTGCGTGCGCCCATCGCGATTCTCGAAGCGCGGATCGAAACACTCGAGGCTGGCGCCATGCGCACTCGTCTGCTCACGGACGTTGCGCGTTTGTCCAATCTGGCCGAGCAGCTGCTGGATCTACAGCGCCTCGGTAAACATGAGAGCAAGCTCGAGCCGCTCGACTTGGTGTCATTATCGAGTGAAGTCACCGCGGACGTCGCTCCCTTGGCGATAGGTGCCGGCTATGAGCTAGCGCTGGATGCGCCCGAGACGCCAGTCATGGTGATGGGAGACCCGCTATCACTTTCGCGTGTGTTGACCAACTTGATCCAGAATGCCGTCGCACATGGCGGCGGTCGCGGTCTGATCACAGTCGATGTTCACCCGGACGGCACGTTCGGTGTCAGCGATCAGGGGCCGGGCATTCCCGTGGGCGAGCGGCATCGCATCTTCGAGCCGTTCTATCGATTGCGCCCAAGCAGCACGGGCGCCGGGCTAGGACTGCATCTGGTGCAGGAAATCGTCGCGTTGCACGGTGGCCGGATCGACATCGTCGAGGCAGATGGTGGTGGTGCATGGTTTCGTGTACGGCTTCTGACCATCGCCGCGAGCGCAGCCGTGAGCGGCGTTGGTAGTACGGTAAGTACGGTAGGCCTTCGAATATAAGAAATGCGCAAAGATCTGTTTTCAGGCGGCTCTTGCGATATTTCCAAGCTTAATGCGCGAAGCACCAAAGTCTGTGCACGCTGTAGCTAACGTCCGCTTTCGACGGCGGTCTCAATCGTACATTTCGAACGAGGCAAAATCGGGATGACACGTCCATCGGCTATTCCTGAAACGAAACTGCAAGTCGTGGCTCTAACATCTGCCTAGGCCTCAAAGGTGCTAAGACTCAATCTTTCGCCAAATACCAGGCAGATGGCGAGGCGCGCTGTGGCAAACAGCAGACACGAAAAAGGGTGAAGGCCAACGACCTTCACCCTTCCCTGTATCGAACTAACTCGCTCACGCAGCCAGACCAAACCGCTTCGCCGGCAACGCATGCGACAGATTCGGCGCCAACGCCTTGCGCGCGTTATCGGCAGCGGCCCAGTCGGCGGCATCGGGCAGCGACGGCAAGGTGACCAGTTCGCCCTGGTCGTAACCGGCGAGCGCGGCGTCGACGAGATGCTCGGCGCTCATCACCATTTTCGATGGCAGGTTGCTTACCGGCAAACCCGCAATATCCCAGAACTCGGTGGCAATGGCACCAGGTAGTACGGCCTGCACCTTGATGCCTTTATCGGCCAGCTCGTGGTACAGCGATTGGGTGAAGGCCAACACATAGGCCTTGCTGCCACCATAGACGCCGTTCAACAGCTCCGGCGCCACGGCGACGATGGAGGAGATGTTGATGATGCCACCGCGACGACGCGCAATAAGGCCCGGCGCCACCGCCTTGGTGAGCCGAGTAAGGCTGGTGATGTTGAGCGCGATCATCGCGTCCATTTTGTCGGCGTCCGAATCGATCAGCGGTGCGGTGGCACCCACGCCAGCGTTATTGACCAACAAGCTGATGCTGACGTCGTTGCGCAGCACCTGCTCGACCGCACGCAGCTCAGCGGTGTTGCCCAGATCGGCAGCGATCACTTCGACATTGCGACCGGTATCGGTGGTGATGCGCTCAGCCAGCACGTTGAGGCGTTGGCGATTGCGGGCAATCAGGATCAGGTCGTAGCCGCGGCGGGCCAGACGATCGGCGTAGACGGCGCCGATGCCGGTGGAAGCGCCGGTGATGACGGCGGTACCCAGGGCTGAATTCTGATTGTGCGATGTGTGGCTCATGGCGCTAACTCCGAAGTGGTCGGCGGAATGCCGGCGTTGACGGAAGAGAGATTAGGCGCGCATGCTTATGTCATCAATGTCATATATCCAACCTTTTAGGACATTACAGGAAATACCCTTATGCAACGCATCGGCATCGTGCTTTTCCCTGGTTTTCAGGTGATGGGACTGGCTATGAGCTCAGTGTTCGAGTTCGCCAACCTCACGGCTGGCGAAAACCGCTATGACATCCACGTACTGTCGGAGCACGGCGGCCCGGTGCCCGGCTCGCTGGGTTTTGCGGTGACTACCGAGGCGTTCGCCAACCCACGGTTCGACACCTTGCTGGTCGGCGGTGACAACGAACCGACACCCGCCACGCCTGGCCTGCTCAACTTTCTGCGCAAGGCGGCCAAGGTATCGCGCCGCGTGGGTGCAACCTGCACCGGCGCCTTTGTGTTGGCCGCTGCCGGATTGCTGGACGGACGTCGCGCCACCACACACTGGGCCTACGCACGCACCCTGCAGCGCGAGTACCCCAATGTGATCATGGAAGAGGATCGCATCTTTATCGCCGACGGCCCGATCTGGACCTCGGCCGGCATGAGCGCAGGCATCGACCTGGCGTTGGCGATGGTGGAGAAAGACCTCGGTGCGGACATCGCACGACTGGTAGCGCAGAAGCTGGTGATCTATCACCGCCGCGCGGGTGGGCAATCGCAACACTCAGCCCTGCTGAAGCTGGAACCGAAATCCGACCGCATCCAGACCGCGCTGGATTTTGCGCGCCAGCATCTGCGCAGCGAACTCTCGGTGGAACAACTCGCCGAAGCCGCCAGCCTGAGCCCGCGCCAGTTCAGCCGCGCGTTTCGCGCTGAAACCGGGCAATCACCTGCCAAGGCCGTGGAACATCTGCGCGTGGAAGCCGCCCGCCTGATGATGGAATCGGGCCGTCACTCGATGGATACCGTCGCCCGTGACACCGGCTTTGGCGACAGCGAACGCATGCGCCGCGCTTTTCTACGTGCCTTCGGCCAACCTCCGCAAGTGATACGGCGTGTGACGCGGGAGCATGCGGCCGCGGTTATGGGATGAGCGTGTGAAACCATCGCTTGCCATGCGAAAGAACACCTATGGATAGCGTACGAACCACGCAGCCGCTTGATGCCGCAGCTCGGTCGCAGCTGTTTTGTCATCAGTCCAGCCATGCGGCATGCGAGGTACAAGAACAAGCCGGAGTCGCGCATCACCATAAGCGCGACGGTAATAAGGCAGCAACGCATCATGTAGCGCTATCGCTGGCTTCGATGTCAGCACAGTGTCGGCATCGCCCTGCACGATCAACAAGGCTGGTGGTGGATTGCCGCGCGCGATATCGGCGGCATGGCGAACGGCATCCGTTTCGTCGGCGAGTGCACGCGATGCCGGTGTCCAGGCATAGGGTCGATGCATTGCCCGCTGCAATGCATCGACAGAAGCGTTCAGCCCTGTGGATGCGTTGACCAACACCGCCGCACTCACAGCGACCTTGCCTTGTATCAGAGTGATAAGCGCCGCTGCACCGCCGCCAGAAAATCCAAATAGACCGATGCGCTGACCAGATGTCATGCAACCATGCTGCTCAAGCGCAGCGACGACCGATGACAACTCGTCAGCCGCACCGACCACTGCCGGCTCGAACAACAAGATGGCGAAGTCCCGCGATTGTCGGCGGGCAAGCTCCTTGTTGCCGCCTGCGGGCGCGCGGGCGCCGAACAACGGCAGGCCTGGATACACCTTCACCGCCGGCACATCATCCAGCGGCAGCGCCTCCATCAACGCACGCTCACTGGCCGGTGCACCGAAGCCGTGCCACAACACGATCGGCGGCCGCGAGATATGCCGCGGCACTCGCAGGATCGCCGGCACACCTGCCAGCATCGTGTCGACGGTGACGACAGCATCGCCAGCACGTTGGAGTTGCGCGCAGCGGAATGACCCGCCGACGCTCGTGATCTCGCGTATCTCCGGCGTCGTTGTGTCGGCCAAAGTGGTCATAACACAGCCGACCGCGCTGAACAGAAATACCCACATCAAACCCCGTGGCACTTTTTGCCATGTTCGCCGTGATGTCTTTTTCAACACGGTCTCTCCGAAGATAATCTCGCCGCAGAAATACCCGCATGCAGCTTACTCGTTTGCAATCGCGAATGATTTCCTCATCAAGACTGGAAGCACCTCGATGGCCGGAGCGCTGACTGAAGAGAATGGCGAATACGAGGCAGCTCATGGATTGCTGATCCGTGCCAATGGATACGGCGTGGCCATCATGCGGAGTCTGGATGACCTGGTAAGAAACAGCGCATTGCAACAAGGACGGCATGGACAGCACCATGGCGTCATTTTTCTGCGGTGGACCGTTTCGTCGTCATGCGGTAAGTCTCGGTTTTCTTCAGCCGCTGGTGTGGCGACCCGGCACTCGGCTCAAAGCCGCCACGCCAAACGAGCGAGCCTATAGCGTGTACAAAATGTCTGGCTACCACTCCATGCGGCCCGATGAAATACATCGATTGCGACTCTATCAAACCCATTGATAACCGACGCATACGGGTGTTTGATTCGCTTCTTGTGATCCACGTCATTCGGAATCTTTAATGCAACGATCGCAATGCTCGTTGTCTGGATACGGATCGTAGCCGAGGCATCTAGATATCCCATGATCCGTGAATTTCCGCTCGCCTATACGAATTTTTCCAGTTATCGACAGCGAATTTAATGGGTACTCTCAAAGACTGATGGTCAACGAGCATCACGTTCAATAAGGAATGCGACTTCGCGCACCATGACGATTTCAAGCGTGTGCTCTGATGATTAAGTTGTGCGTATTTAATCCTGGTTGGTGAATAAAATTTCATTCGCATTATTTTTCGCTGCTTGAACCGCAATAATTTACTACTGCTAAAAATCGGCTAGATAGTCAGGAACCGTCGTAATGACGGTGCACAGGGATGCGGAATCCAAAGCTGTGTTTTGTTTCGGGAGTAACGGGGAATCTGGATCGTCCAGGTTCAACGACCACAACACTTTCGCTACCACTGGGGAACATCTATGCAATCCAAGAAGATTTCTGGCGCACGTCAACTGCTCAAGATCGCGATTGTTGCAAGTCTCGTTAGTGCAGCCTGGATTCCCGCGGCGTTTGCCGCGCCAGCCGTCGCTGACGGCGTTAATCAAGCACAAGTCCCTTCGATGGTGCAGGCACAGGCCATTCAGAGCTGGCACGAAGACATCGTGCGCTCTTCGGCACCTGCGGAAGGCTGTTTTCAGGCCTCGTTCCCCAGCATTCTCTGGAAACAGGTGTCCTGCAGTCAGGTACAGTCATTTTCCCACCCACTGCCGCGGCATACGGATGCCCTGACGAGGCTTTCGGAAACCGCAGCGTCTGGTGGTACGCAGACCACTGGTAATGGTGATGACTATGCCATTGAGGTTTCTGGTCTGATCAGCAGTGCTACCGGAACCTTTCCGTCGGTCACCGGCGTAACTTCTGAAAAGAGCGTCGGCGTCGCTGCGTTCGGCGGTGGCGGCATCCTGGGAGCGAACGAATACACGCTCCAGGTGAATTCGAATTACAACAAAACCACCAGCGTTTGCAAAAGTCATTCGGGCTGCACGGTCTGGCAGCAATTCATCTATTCCCCGGATTACAGCACCAAGGGTAAGGCGGCCGTTTTCATCCAGTACTGGCTGATCGGCTACGGCGGTACCACCTGTCCGAGCGGATTCGGCAGCGACGGCTCCGGTGATTGCTACAAGAACAGCGCCGCCGTCACAGCACCGGATGTACCGGCCACCCAATTGGCTAACCTCAAGATCTCCGGCAGTGCCACCACCGGCGGCAATGACACGGTGGTGTTCACCAATGGCACCACGGCCTACACGCTTAGCGCGAAGGACAGCGTGCTGGATATCGCGAGTGTCTGGGACCAGACGGAGTTCAACGTTGTCGGCAACGCCGGCGGATCGGAAGCGGAGTTCAACTCCGGCTCATCGATCACGGTGAAGCTCGCGGTGAGCGACGGCAGCACTGCCACCCCGACGTGTGCTGCGAACGCCGGCTCCACCGGCGAGAGCAACAACCTGACTCTGGGCAACTGTACCGCCACCGGTGGAACGACGCCGTCGATCGAGTTCACCGAGTCGAACTAAGCACCACGCTCGACGTAAGCTGATGTAGAACAGGCGCCGAAAGGATCATCCCTTCTCGGCGCCTGTTTATATCCGACAATATCGTTCGGCAGTTCAGACGGCTAAACTTGGTGACTGCAGGTGACACCGAACTGCCAACCCGACGATTGCAATCCCGAATCGACCTCACATATCCCCACCGATGCTCGCCGCCACCTCGTACAACGCGCGGCTGATCTGGCCAAGCGAGTTGTGCTTCACCGCTTCGACCAATTGCTCGAACATGTTGCGGTGATCGCGACCGGTGTACCACGCGGACGCTGGCGCAACGGTTTGGCACAGTGCCTTTCAACACCCTGCTAGACTCCGTCGAACGACTTTAGATCCGGTTGTGTCGGGGGTACGGATGGTGCGGGATTTTCCACAATCTTGTTGAGGGTTGGGCTTAATGGCTATGCCGTTGTCATGGAAAATCGGTGCCGTCGTGGCCAGCTTGATCGTTGCCGTGCTTGCCTGGGATGGACTTTCCCAGTATCTCGCAGCGCGCCATGCCGATGAGATCATGCGCGACTCCGCTCGCATCGCCGCGCTGGACGCACAACAAGCCAAAGATCGTGCCCAGCAATACCAGGCACAGCTGGCAGCGGATCTGAAGCAGCAGCGTGAGGACATGTCCAACATGCATCAGGAAGTGATTGAGCAGGCCCAGCAGTATCAGGCACAGCAGGCCATACGCCTCAACCAGCAGAGGCAGGAAGAACTTCGCGTACAGGCAACTTACCGGCTGGACCGAAACCAGCATTGCGATGGTGGCATCGTCATCAACCACAACGGTTCGAGCTTTACACAAGCTGTCGGCAAGGATGGCCAGCCAATCCCATGCAAAGGTGACACGGCGACAGAGCCACTGCGTTAATCGTGCATCGCCATCACTGCGGCTGCACCAAGAATTGCCGACGACTCCGTTTTGCACTGACATCCGATCGAGTCTATATAAGAGAGGCTTGCTGACGACTCTATGAGCATCCCTCAACCCTCAGTCGCGAGCTTGGTGATAAACGAAGGCGGCGTTGGTTCCGCCACCGTGAACCACCGCGATCTGAATATTGAGATGTGCCATGGCTTCGAGGTAACGCGCATTGCCCAAGTGGCCTGTGATCAAGGGCGCAAATCCAGCACTTGCGGCGATATGTGCCACGACCGCATTGGCGGCAACGTCGTCGCCCGCAATGAATGCCGTGACAGGATGCCCCGCTCGCTCGATCCGATCTTCGACCATGATGTCGGCGAAGATCGTATTGAACGCCTTCACGAGGCGCGACGATGGCAGCAAACGAGCCAGTACTTCGGCAGCCGAATCGGACTCTCCTAGTGGCAGTGGCGACCAGTCATCGCGCAGAGGATTGGTCGCGTCCACCAAGACCTTGCCAACCAGAAACTGTGCAAGGCTCGGAAGCGTATTGGCACAGGCTTGATAGGGAATGGCAACGATCACTATCTCTCCATGGCACGCCGCATCTTCCAGCGACATGACGCGATAAGCATTGGCGGAGTGTGACTGCGTCGCATCGCGCAATCCCACCACCACATCGTGCCCCGCTTTCGTTAGCAGCTTGGCCAGACGACCGCCGAAGTTGCCGCCACCAAGAAATGCGATCTTCATGACTCATACCCTTCGATTGATTGTGAGTCTTCATGATCCCATCATGGTTTCCAACTTCAATTAGGTACCTGAAAGTAACCATGTCGAAGAAGATCATGCTGCCACCGGACGCCTTTCTGAAGGTTTGCCCATCGCGCGCGGTTCTGACGCGGATCGGCCAGAAATGGACCGTGCTGACGATGGTTGCGTTGCAGGATTCATCCCTGCGCTTTGGCGACATCCGGCGTCGTCTAGAAGGTGTTTCGCAAAAGATGCTTACTCAGACACTGAGGGCCATGGAGCGTGACGGCCTTATCGAGCGGGACGTGTACGACGAGCGGCCACTGCGTGTGGAATATGGCTTGAGCCCTCTTGCCCGCACCTTGTTGCCGCTTGTGGTCGAGCTGAAAGAGTGGGCGGAGCGTTCACTCAAAACCATCGAGACTCACAATCGTATTTTTGATCGCAAGTTTTCTCACTAAGACATGAGCACCCGTGCGTGCGTCACGCCGTAGTGCCGGGGAAGTCTCTTCAAAGCAGAATTAGGTACGCAAACCCGTTGGAGCGCGATATCGGCGACTGTCAGCCAAGCTGATGCGCAGCGAGTTGCCCGAGCCGCTTCAGCGCATGGTCGAGGCGCTCATTCCACGGCAAGCCACAGCTCAACCGCAAGCAGTCGGCGTAGTCTCCGCGACTCGAGAACAGCACACCCGGCGAGGTGCCTATGCCTTTCGCGAGTGCCGCCTCGAACAACGCGCTGCCATCACCGCCCGCTGGCAGCTGCAGCCAGAGCGACAACCCGCCTTGCGGTTCGCTGGCCCGAGTTCCGGCTGGCCAGTGACGCGTAACAGCTTCGTGCAGACGTTGTCCGTTGTCGGCCAACGTACGACGCAAGCGGCGCAGGTGCCGTTCGAGGTCGTGGCGTTGCAGATAGTCGGCGATGGCCAATTGCGGCAGGCTCGCGCTGCCCACGGTAGAGAAATATTTGGCGCGGATCAACGCATCGGTCCAGTTGCCACCCGCCAGCCAGCCGACGCGCAATCCAGGAGACAACGTTTTCGAGAACGAACCGCAGCTGATCACGATGCCGTGTCGGTCCCAGCGACGCAGAGGCGACGGCCGCTGACCCGACCAGGCCAGCTCGCCGTAGATGTCGTCCTCGATGACCACGGTGCCATGCTGCGCACAGCTTTCCAGCAACGCTTGCTTGTCGACGTCGCTGGTCAGACTGCCAAGCGGATTGTTGAAGTTGGGCACCACGATCGCGGCGCGCACCGTGTTCTGCTGCAGCAGTTGTTCCAGACGAGCGACGTCGATGCCCTGACCTGGAAGATTCGGCACTTCCAATACTTTCAGTTGTAACGCGGCAACGGTTTGCAAAATGCCGTGGTAAGTCGGCGTTTCCACCAGCACCACGTCGCCCGGCGCAGTGACGACGCGCAGGGCCAGATTGATCGCCTCCATCGCGCCGGCGGTGATCACGATTTCGTCCGGTGCTACCGCAGCACCCACTTGCGCATAGCGCTGCGCGATCTGTCGCCGCAGAACCAGATGACCTTGCGGCGGCGCGTAATCGAGCGCTGCCGACGCGCCATGCCGCAGACAGCGCGCCAGCGATGCGGTCAATGCCGATTGCGGCAATAACGCGGGAGTCGGCGTGGCGCTATGCAGTGGCAACAGATCGCTGCGGGCCAGCATGTCCAGAACATTCTGCAGTGCAGGATTACTGACGATGCCAGGTACGCGTCGCCTGGGTGATCGCGCCGTCGGTGGCTGCAGTGCCATCGCACGCACGAAGTAGCCCGAGCGTGGCCGCGCCACGGCCAGCCCTTCGCGCTCCAGTTGCAGGCAAGCCTGCACCGCGGTGGCGACACTGACGCCATGTCCCTGCGCCAGCTGCCGGATCGACGGCAAGCGCTCCCCGGCATGCAAGGCACCTTGCGCTATCTGCGTGCGCAGCTCACCGGCGAGGCGTTCGTAGAGAAGCACGGGCCCATCACCTATCTGTACTGGTCAAATTTCATCTTATCTGAATCTGTATCTATGGTGACGAGCTGCTTACGCTGACCTTCCCATCGCGAGGAAGGCTACATGACACCGACAACCGCTCACGACGGCGCACGCGCTGCGCTGCTCCAGCTCCTGCTTGGCGAACTGCTGATCGGGTCGGTAGGCGTCTTTGTCCACGAAAGTGGTCAGGATCCGGTCACGGCCGTGTTCTATCGCTGCCTGTTCGGTGGCCTGTTTCTGCTCGGCTGGGGGCTGATGCGTGGTCACCTTCACGGCTTGCTGCAGGAGCGCGTGCTGCTGCGCGGCGCCGTGCTCAGCGGCGTGCTGCTGGTACTCAACTGGGTAGCGCTGTTTGCCGGCATGGCTCGCTCATCGATCGGCGTGGCAACGCTGGTCTATCACTTCTTCCCGTTCGTGATGCTGATCCTGGCGGCGCTCGTGCAGGGAGAACGCACGCGGCCGACCGACCTCGCCTGGACGCTGCTGGGCTTCGCGGGCGTGGTGTGTTCGACCAACCCGGCACGCTTGTGGCGTGATGCCGACCCCGCTTACCTGATCGGCATCGGTCTGACCTTGCTCGCCGCCGTGCTATGCGGCGCGTCGCTGCTGATGTCCCGACAGATCGGCAAACAACGTCCATTCGCGCTGGTGATGATCCAGTGCTGGGTAGGCGTGGCGATGTTGGCTGGCTTCAGCAGTACAGGCGTGTTTCACACCGGCCCGCATTGGGGGTGGCTGCTGGGGCTGGGCGTGATTCACAGCGGTATCGTGTACGTGCTGTTTTATTCGGCTTACCCACGCTTGCCAGTGGTGACGATTGCCGTGGTCGCGTTCGTCTATCCGCTGGTGACGTTATTGCTCGACTACCTGATCTACGGACACCGCCTGGTCCCGATGCAACTCGCGGGTTTGGTATTAATTGTGCTCGGTACGCTCGGCGTCAATTTGAAGTGGCGCCTGGGTTGGCCACGGGGGCGAGGGGTTACACAGAATCCTTAAAGCTATAAATGGGAGGCCTGGACAAGGCCCCCTCCACGCCTCAGCTACACGTTGCGGCGGTATTCGCCAGCCACGTCAAGCTTTGTTCTTTATGTTTGCCTTGGACGTATTCAGTGCTACCGCAGCGCGAATGAGCGCTTTCAACGCCTTTTCATCGATCGTATCGTCTTCATGGAAATCGATCGCACGCCGGGTGTTGCCTTCGAGACTGGCGTTGAAGAGGCCTGAAGGGTCCGCCAGCGAGGCACCCTTGGCGAAAGTCATCTTTACGGCGTTCTTGTACGTCTCGCCGGTGCAGATGATTCCGTCGTGGTACCACACCGGCACCCCTCGCCACTTCCATTCCTCGACCACGTCGGGGACGGCCTGCTTGATCATCGCCCGGACCCGGGCGAGCGTCTCGCCCCGCCAATCGCCGAGTTCCTTGATCCTCGCATCGATCAACTGGGAGGGAGTGTCGCCTCCGCTTGCTTCTTTCGAGCCGCTCTTCTCGTTCTTCATGGTGGCTATCCCTTTCTTCATGGTTGCCGTCGCTCGCCCGTCAATAAGTATCCTCGCCAACCGTCTCGATGGCCTCGCGAATTGAACCGCGATCGCCAAACTTTCAGCCCCTATCCAACTCTCCTGCGATCCACAACTTCTTCGGTAACAATGACGGTGACCCCATCCACAGGAAACTGCCCAATGATCCAGCGTTTCGATACCGGCCACCGCATGTCCGAAATGACCATCCACAACGGCGTAGCGTATCTCGCCGGTCAGGTGCCTGAGGACACCAGCGCCGACATCGTCGGCCAGACCAGGCAGGTACTCCATGCCATTGATGGCCTGTTGGCGCTCGCGGCAACCGACAAGACGAACATCCTGCGCGCGGAAATCTTCCTGGCCGATATGGCCGATTTCACCGGCATGAACGAAGCCTGGGATAACTGGGTACCGCAAGGCGCTACGCCAGCCCGTGCCACGGTGCAGGCCAAGCTGGCCAAGTCGGACTGGAAAATCGAGATCGTGGTCACTGCCGCTGTGCCGTGATCGTGCGAGGTCATGCAGCTGCTGTGCTGTGGCGGATCGGCTGTTCATCGGCGCGATCGTCCCACGCGATACCGGAGTGCTCAAGTCCGTTGAGCAAACGGGTCCAGGTTTGTCAGACATTATTCCTGACACCTTTTGCCTGACCACCTTATTTGCGCTGAGTGTCCATTGCATTCGCGGCCGATGCCGGCTTGGCTCTGGCCGAGCGGAAGGCTAATTTGTCGAGCGTAACCAAGGGGAGCGCCGAAGCCACTGCACGATAGCCTGCATCATTGGGATGCAGGTGGTCGCCACTGTCGTAGGCTGGGAGCAATCGTGCGAGATGGGACGGGTCATGCAGAATCTGATCGAAGTCGAGTACGGCGTCGAAGTCGCCGCCATGGCGTATCCACGCGTTGACCTGCTGGCGAATGACATCCTTCGCGGGCGTTGAATAGCCGGGAATGGTGGCGTTTTCGAACGGGGGAATCGTGGTTCCGATAATGCCCAGGCCGTGTTGATGGGCTAACGTGATAAGGCGCCGATAGCCGGCGATCAGATCATTGGCATCCACCGATTGGCCTGGCGGCGCCAACCCGTGCAAGAAGCCAAGGTCGTTGCTACCGATACGCACAATGACGACCTTCGCGCCGGCCTGATCGAGCGCGTCGCGGGAGAAGCGCGCGAGTCCTGCCTCACCAAGCGCCGCACCGAACGTGCTGCCGCCCGGACTGCCATGCAACAGGCGGTTGCCGATAAGACCTGCGTTGAGCACGGCCATGTTCTGACCGGCTTGCTGCAGGCGCACGGCCAGGACATCCGGCCAGCGTCGGTTGGTATCGGCGGTGGAACCATCGCCGTCCACGGTGGAGTCACCAAAGGCGACCACGGCAAAGGTGGGCTGCGTAGCGACCACGTCCACGCCGGTGAGAAACGGCCACATATCGATGCGTCGAGCGACCGGAAAGTGCGCGGCCGCTGTGGCGTCACCTGGCCGCGATACGTAGCCGGTCTGCTGAGCGAGAATGTGGACGGTCGTGGCTACGGCGCCCTTCGGCAAATACAGGCTCACGGACAGGTCTGCCAGCGCGGGTACCTCCATGCGTGCGGGATCACTCAGCACCGTCGCATGCGCCGGCACCACGATGGATGTGCGTCCGCCAAACGTCAGCGCGCGGTCGAGGGCAGGATCGATATCCGCACCGCTCGTGCGACGGGCGATGTGCGCAACACCGATCGTCAGCGGTGCGTCGCCGTAGAGGTTGGACAAGTGGATACGAACTTGCGACCCGCCTGCGCTGACATGCACGATCAGGCGCAAGCTTTGGGCACGGTAATGATCGAGTGGACTCGGCAGTGGCGGTTGCGGGATAGCGATCCAGGTGCTTACCCAATCTGTCCCCGGGCGGGCGGCATCGGCACTAGCGACGCCTACCGACAAGCCGGTCACGAGTAGTACCAACGCAAGTCGCTTTAGCGCACGCAGCGTCCGGTGATAAAAGTGTTCTCCAGCTTGTTTCATCTGCGGCAACTCTTTCATTCGGGCCAGCTCACTCTGACATCTTTTCCGCTTCGCGTTTAAGACGCCGGCAACCGTTTGGCCATCAAAATCCAATTGCTTCTAGCAATTTCGGAGTGCAGGAGATGTTTCGCCGACTTATATATGCAACGTTTTTAAGCGCCGCTGTTCTTTCAGTGACTTCTTGTGCAGATGAATCTACTGAGAGAGAGCGCATTGTCGAAGCGACGCCGATCGGCGTGAGTTTTGCGAAAGTGCTCAGCTTTTGTAAAAGCAAATATGCGCAATGTAGTAGTTCTGAAACTGCAGGATATTGGAACCAAAAAACTAACAAGAGCGTCGGTGTTAAATCAATATCGTCTGTAACGGATCAGCACAGGTATCTGGTTTTTTTTCAAGCGATGACATCAGTTTATTGGGGCTTTGACAGGGATGGAAAACTGATCGACGTTTGGGTGCGCAAAGTTACAGACGCAATTTGACTTTAAGGCGGCGTCCCTCCGATCAAAGCGGGTCAGAGCCACTTCCGGCATAACCTGCAAGGGCTTTGACCCGCTTAGCTTGCTATGATCGGCCAGCACGGCGCGGGGGCGCCGATCATCAGGGAAGTGAAACCATGACGACACGATCCAAGGGACCGTTGGCCGGTTTTGGCTGGCTGAAGCGCGGCATCAGCGTGAGCTACCGCCATCCAAAACCGCTGTTCGGGGGTGCGGCCTTCCTGCTGCTGGCATGTCTGATGCCGTCACTGGTCACGCTACTGATGGAATTCTATTTGCTGCAGACGGGCACACAACCGAGCCCAGCCACCTTCGGTGGGATCATGGCCGTCTCCATGCTGCTCGGTCTACTGCTCGTGCCGCTCTACGCAGGCTATCTGCAAGTGATCGATGCGGCAGAGCATGGGCGACCGGCACGCGCACGCGCACGCGACATCTTCAAGCCCTATCGACAAGGCGAAGCATTGCGCGTGATCGGCTATGGACTGGCGCTCATTGTTGTCTACATCGCCATTTTGGCAATCGTCATCGCAGCGACGGGAGGCGGCATCGTCAGCTGGTACATGCAAGTGCTGACGGCACAGGCCAGCCATCAGCCGCCGCCAGCGTTGCCCCACGGCTTCGGAATCGCAATCGCACTGTTCGTGGTGCTTGGCATCTTCATGATGGGTTTCTACGCGATCAGCCTTGGCCAGGTCGCGCTGCGCCAGCGCAGCGTGTTCGGTGCCATCGGCGATGGCCTGATCGGCGCGCTGAAGAACCTGCTGCCGCTGCTGGTGTTTGCAGTGAGCCTCGTCCTTGTCTGGATCGTCGCAGCTATCGCCATCGTGATCGTTGCTGCCCTGCTCGCGCTGATTGGCAAGCTTGTCGCGACATGGCTGGTATTCGTGCTGATCGTTCCGCTTTACATCGCCTTCTTGCTCATGATGTTTACGGTGATGTTCGGAGTGATGTATCACCTATGGCGCGATGTGTGCGGCGACGACATCGTGGCCGGCATGGCTCTACCGATCGCCGCTTGATCCGCATTATCCGTTCCCATACGAAGGCGGCCACGGCCGCCTTCGCTATTTGCGCCCAATGCAAGGTGACATGCAAGAAAAAGCGGGCCGATTGAGATGGCCCGGTTAGCTTCTTTTTCCCTCATAAGGATACGAATCGGCCAGTACAACCTGAACCTCTCTGATTTGCGGCGGTTCCCATCGCGGTCGTTTGGGGGTACGGTCACCCTCCGTCTGACCGAAACCGGAGTCCCCCATGGCCCTGTGGAAAGAACCCGTCAAGACCACCACCACCGAAACGCCCGAAGCTACGGACCTGACGCACCGCGCCATCCCGGAGGCAAGACCCGAAGCGGAAACGCCGGTGCAGCCCGCATTCCGTTCAACGCCCACAGCCGCGCCCACACCGAACAAGCCCAAAACCGAATCGCTGATCGCGCCCGATATCACCATCGAGGGCAAAATCGAAGGTGCCGGCCATGTGCGCATCGCCGGCAACTTCAAGGGCGACGTCAACGTCCGCGGCGATCTCACCATCGAGCCCAGCGCCAAGGTGACTGGCAGCGTGCGTGCCGAGAAGGTCACCATCGCGGGCGAACTGATCGGCAACATCGAATCCGCAGTGCATGTGGAATTGCTGCAAACCGGCGCGCTCACCGGCGACCTGAAGGCCGGATCGCTCAGTGTGGCGGCAGGTTCGCGCATGCGTGGCCAGGCGGAGTTCGGCTGGGACGACGCCGCCGATGGCAACAGCGCACACAAGACCCTCGGACACGACGGCAAAACTTCGTGAGCAATGCGTCATCGGGCACGGCCGGGGCAACACGCATCTGCCCGCATTGCCGGGAGACCATCCTGGAAAGTGCGGGCGTGTGTCCCGCGTGCCGCCACAAACTGCGCTTCAGCGAACCCACCAATGCGACTGCGGCACCAGCGTCCACACCACTGCGCGTAGAAGGCAGCTTCCGCAACCCCGCCGACAGCGGTGCGTGGGAATACTCGATGGTGCTGACCATCCGCAACGAACGCGGCGAGGAAATCGCACGCAAGCTGGTCGGCGTCGGTGCCATGCGGCCAGACGAACAACGCACCTTCACGTTAAGCGTCGAAATGAATGCCGCCGTCGCTGGCGGCAAGCGCAGCACATGGCATTGATGTCTGCATCGCACTCTTAGCCGCTAAAGCTTGTCAGAGGCCGTTCCGAGCAGCCATCAACGAGTTGTAACCGCGCTACCCGATAAGCCGGTGCGTAATCGTCAGCCATACCCGCGGCTGGCTCAGAAACAGATACAGAGCCATCGTTTGACCGAGGACGCTCGCGGGGAGCGCGAAGCGATAGACGGGGTGGATGCGCCCCATCGTGAGCAGATCGCGCACCATCCCAAGCAGGATAAAGCTGTCCGCACCAACATAGACCCACTCGATCGGCGCGGTGGCTGGCATGATGCGAGCGAACGCCGCACCGGTAAGCCCGCAGGTGGCGACAAGCATCAGACGACGGTGGAACTCCGGTTTCCTGCGCCAATGAATCGCCAGTCCGAAGGCCGTGGCGAACGCGAGCATGTCGTAGAAAGAAAGCGCAAGAAACGCCGCATCATCGTCGCCATGATGGCCCGCCAAGCACCCCATCGCGATGGCGGTTGCAACACCGGCCACTGGAATGGCAGCACCGAGCACCGCACCCCACCATCCCAGCGCACGATGAAGTCTTGCATTGCGCTGACTGACCAGCGCAGTCTGGAGGATGAAAAAAATCACCCAGCCGGTGAAGATGGCCGCGTGAACATAAAGAATCACGGGGCGCGCGGAGCGCGGGTGCAACAGGCGTGTATCGATCGTCGGGCCGAAGCCGGCAACCACGACCGCAGCAACCAGCAGCGACATGACGAAGTAGAAATATTGATTCAAGAACTTTTCGAGCGTGACCGCCATCGTGCTGCTCCTGCCTTGAGTGCCGGTGCGGCTATGGCTTCTTCGCTGCATCCTGGGCAACCGCGGCTTTTTCCGCCGCTGCCTTGGCAGCCTCTGCCGCCACTACTTTCAGGTGCTCTGTATTCGCCTTCGCTTCGACCGCCTGACTGATGATGTGTATCCGGATCTCGTCACCGACTTGGGGCACGTATTCACCCAGGCCGAAGTCGGAGCGCTTGAGCGTCGCCGTCGCGTTGAAGCCGATCGTAGGTATGTTGCTCCTCGGATTTATACCGATCTTGTTGACGGTGACGTCGAGCGTGACTGACTTGGTCACACCATGCAGACTGAGCTCGCCAGTAACCTTGAGTTGACCGGGTGCGGTGCCCTTCTCGACCTTGGTGCTCTTGAACGTCGCGGTCGGGAACTTGGCTATATCGAAAAAATCTTCCGATCGAAAATCGTCGTCGAGATCCGGCACGCCTGTGTTCAAGCTGGTCAGCGGAATGGTGACCTTCACGGACGACTTGGCCGGGTCCGCCTGATCGAATTCCAGCGTGCCTTCGCCCTGACTGAATTGTGCGGCCGGACTTGAGAAGCCCAGATGGTTCCAGCGAAATACCCCTTGCGTATAGTTCGGTTCAAGCATGTAAGTGGTGGCATAGAGCTGAGCGGATGCGAGAGCAAGCGCGGCGGCAAACACGAAACGACGGATCATGAAGGGCTCCTTGGCTGAAGGGATAGCGACACGCTCGCGCCGGATGAATTCAACCAGCAAGCGACGGGTTACTATGTCCATGCAACTGCTCCTAAGTCCTGAAACGGCGCTGAAATACTTTGAAAACTTCTGAAAAAATGCATCACCGGTCGAGGCTGCACGTTTGAACGAATCACATTTGAACGGGCCAAATTTGAATGGATCACCTTTGAATGGATCAGCCGTGGTACCGCTGCGCATCGGCGACTGGCGGGTTGACCCGGCAGCCGGCCAGATCACGCGGATGGAGCAGGCCGTGCGAGTGGAAGCGCGCACCATGCGTTTGCTGCAGTGCCTTGCCGCGCATCCAGGCGAAGTCGTCAGCATCGACGAGCTGCTGGATCAGGTCTGGTCGGGCGTGATCGTGACGCCGGATTCTGTCTATCAGGCCGTCACGTCACTGCGCCGCCTGCTCGGCGACGACCCCAAGCGGCCGACCTACATTGCGACGGTGCCGCGGCTCGGCTATCGGATGGTGGCCGCGGTCGGCCCGTGCATCGAGCCGTTGCCGGCCGAGCCGACGCCGGCTGATTTGCTGCACGTCGACTTACCATTGGTGCCACCGCCCGGCGCGCATCGACGATGGGGCGCTGGGTTTCGCGCTGGTGCCGTGCTCATTCTCGTGCTCGCCGTTTCGCTGGTCGGCGTCAAGCTCGCGAGCAGGCATGGCAACGTGCCGCCGCCGCAGTCCATCGCCGTGCTGCCTTTTCTCGACCTCACCACGCAGGCAATGAACGAGGAGTATTTCGCCGACGGCATGACCGAAGAACTCATCGATGACTTGAGCAAGATTCCGGGGCTGCGAGTGCCTGGCCCGACATCCTCGTTCTACTTCAAGGACAAGTCATTGCCGGTGGCTGATATCGCGAAAAAGTTGGGTGTTGCTTATGTACTGGATGGCAGTGTGCGTCAATCCGGCAGCACCTTTCGGGTTGCCGCACGGTTGATCCGCGCGGACAACGGCTATGTTGTCTGGACTGAAACCTACGATCGGCCGTTGAACGATCAACCCTCGAGCAAGCAACCTCGGAGCGACATCCTGGCGATCCAGAAAGACATTGCCGCCGAGATGACAAAATCCATGCGCGTGGCTGTCAATAACACCGCATCAGACAGCCACCCCTGAGCCACCGCTTGTGGAAAAGGTGTTGGAAAAGTTATCAGGGACAATTTGGACGCCTGACACCTTTTCCTCGTGTTTTCTTGCTTGAGAAAGTGCACCTTGACCCTGATGCTCTGGACTCTACGACTTCGTCCAGCATGTGGCCATGTTCAACAAAATCAGAAACTGGCGCGTACGGCGCATCGTCGCTCGGCACCCGATCGCCGAATCGCTCTGGCGAGACGCGTTGCAGCGCTGTGCCCCAGCGCGTCGGCTGGGCGCTTCCGATCAGGCTGCGCTGCGCGTGCTGGCAACGTTGTTCCTGGAGAGCAAGTCGCTGGAACCGACCAAGGGGTTGCAGCTTGACGACGCCGACCTTGTCTTGCTCGCGACGCATGCTTGCGTACCCATCCTGAAACTTGGCATGAATTGGTACGACGGTTGGCGCAGCATCATCGTGTACCCGGACGCGTTCATTCCACGTCGTCCAAAAATCGACGCCGCTGGGGTGGTTCATCAGAGCGACACCCTATTGGCCGGTGAGGCATGGGGGCGTGGCCCGGTGATCCTGTCGTGGGCAAATGTGCTGGATGCCGGCAAGAAACCGGGGCGCAACGTGATCATCCACGAAATGGCGCACAAGCTCGACATGCTCAACGGGGACGCCAACGGCTTTCCGCCATTGCATCGGCGCATGGATCGCCGCGTGTGGTCGCAGGTCTTCTCGAGCACCTGGGATCGCCTGAAGGAGGAACAGCGCAACGGAGCCGAGCTGCCGATTGACCCGTATGCGCTTGAAAGCCCGGCCGAGTTTTTTGCGGTGGCCAGTGAACAATTTTTCGAGACACCGGCAACACTGCAAGAGCATTTGCCAGACGTCTATCAACAGCTCGAGCAGTTTTACCGGCAGCACCCGTTCTGAGCGTTCAGTGACAAACAATGAACCTCTCAAGGTTCTACAGGTAGCGTGGCTGCTGGTTCCGGTGATAGTTGAACAGCATTCCGGTGCGGGCTGAACAACGTGCCGGTGTTGGGTACCCTGCAGCCGTTGCCCAATTTTGACCATCCGAAAGATTCGCTATGGGTCGAGAGCGGAATTACTTCAAATACTTTTCAATCGTGCCGACAACTTGCCGACCCTGCAAGCTGGAGCCTTCGGGGTCGAAATGAATGTCATCCAAGTAGAGATTCGGATAACGCAGCATCAGTGCGTATTGATCGTCAACGGCGATAAGATCGCGATTCACGATTTGCAGTGCCTCAGCATTCCTCACCTTGATACGCTTATTTGAAGGACCAAGCGGATCGTCCTTTTTTACCGGAGTCGTGGATGCCCAAATGAGGTGGGCGCCGGAAGCGATCTTTCGAAGCGTCGCAACATAGCTCGGGAAGAATGCTGCGTACTCCTTTTCGGTATAGGACCAGCCGTGCATCCCGTTATTGAAATGAATTACGCTGAATTTCACGCCCTCCAACGCAGCGCACTCGTTCAACTGTATATCCAGGCGCGGATCTCCCAGGCTGGTTGAAGCAGCAAATAAGTAGACATTGGCTCTACCGCTGAGCTCTCGCTGCACCTCGGGGAAGTAGTTGCGAGTAATGGAATCTCCGACCAAGAGAACGTTCGGCAGCTGATGATCCACTTGGGTAGGCCTAACCGCCCAAGTCCATTCGATGACTTCAGGTTGAGAAGTTGACTGCGCCTGGCAGCACGCCGAAATGCACAAAAGTGTGCACAGACTGAGCGCCACCCATATCTTGCAATGATTACGGATCATTTTTTCCTCATGCGTCCGATGGATTGAGAATCCGCGTCAGCTACGCGTTTACAGTGATTAGCCTCACCACTTTTTCAATCCTATACGCAGCTCATACTGAGAGGCAGCACTAGCCGCATTCCATACCCTAGCGACGGCGTCCAAACGCGCTTCCGACAGGACTCCATGGGATGTCCGCTCCGAGTTGAAAGCAGACCTTAGGCTATCTTGCTAGTCAGTCCCGAAGACAGCGGAAGAGTCGATGGCTTCCAAAACAAGAAGTACGCCGCCGGAACGAAGTAAAAGAGGAGCCAATGGCCGGAGAAGCCGCGTAATTCATTTGCTTTGAGCGCAGTGAACTCCGTCGGGGTAAGTTCACGAATTAGCGCGCCATGCTCCATGAGGAGGTATTTCCCATTCTCCACGGTGGGATTGCCGCCTTCGGAATGGAGCAAGAACAAAGCAAAGTTGACAATCGCGTATACAAAGATCGCGCCCCCGAGCACAGCAGCCCACGGAGGCAAGCCTTTCGCCATGCTGAGCAAGGATTGATTGCCAACGAAATCCTTCCGGCTGAAAAAAACGAAAGGGCCGAATACAACGAAAACTCCAGCATGGAGAAGCCAGACAGAGGGAATAGATGACGCAATATCCACACCCATCAACGCCTCAACGTGCACCGCGAGCGAGATCAAAAAACCCGCCAAGGCAGCAAAACCTAGCGCGTACCGAAATAATTGAGTCATCGCATGTTTCCAATCTTTCTGCCTGCCCGCACATTGACCGCGTGCACCACACATCTCACCAACGGGTGGTAAGACCCCTTTCCTCCACGTGACTCTAGCTTCGGCCGGTTACCGTTACAACGAGGTCCGTTCCGGTCGAAAACGGCCACTTAGCGCCAGCTTATCCAAAGACACCTGCACCATGGCTAGTCAGTCGGATCGCAATCGCTTCACAACCTATGATTTCTTACGCAGCCAATTGTCAAAGAAGTCGAGCACACGCACCTTGTAATCGGCCCCGACGTATCCGTACAGGTCAACGTGCCTGGCTCCATGCACTACCCACAACTCCTTTGGTCCTTTCGCTGCATGGAACATCGCGTAGGATTCGGCAATGGTTGTGTCCCGATCGCGGTCACCCACGATCAGCAGCTTGGGCATTGCCAAATGGCCGATATGGTCAATAGGGCGTAGCTGGTCGGGATAAATGTCCAGATGAAGGTGCAAAGTAGATAACAGGAGAGGCGCTAGCCATGGACCCATAGGTCCAAGGTGTATAGCCAGCCGATCCTCCGTTGCCTGCCTGATCGTTGGATAGACCTGTTCCAGTACAACAGCGTCTGCATCCACATCAGGTTCGGCGAGAATCGTCGCAGCACCGCCCATCGATGTACCAATGATGCCTACGCGTTCGCCCGGCAGATGTTGGTGGAGATATCGCAGCGATGCCTTCACGTCCCCCGCCTCGCGGTAGCCGAAAGTAATCGCTTTACCGGGACTTTCACCCGATGCTTGGAAGTCGATCAATAGCACCGCATAGCCAGCTGCATGCAGGAACCTAGCGCGATTGACCATGGCCCGCCGGTCCGCGCGAACACCATGAAGCAAGAGAACCGCACCTTGATTCTTGGTACCCGCGACAAACCAACCGTGGATGGGCTCACCCTCTGCATCAGGAAACATCACTGCCTGAGCGGCGAGGTCAGGGGGTGGCTGTCCAATGGGGCTTTGGCTGGGACCAACGAGAAGTGAACCGGCTATCCACACACCAACAAGCGCCATAAGTGCAATCAGCACCAAAAGAGGAAGCCATTTCACGCGTCGTACGTTATGGGCCATAAGCTATGTGAACCGACGATCCATGTTTCTGAGCCCATAATTTACATCGAGGATCGCATTCGATTGGGGACATTTGGCTGCCAAGATCATGTCCGCTTTGCGTCGAAAGTGCGCCTAACAAAAATGCCAGTACACCCGTTTGTCAGCAATCAGCCCCTTCGGGTGCCGGTCGGGATCAGCGCCCTGTGCACGCCTTATCGGAATCGATGTTCAACTCAACCGGAATTTGCGCGTGACACCGGAACGACTTCCGTAGAAAGTGCACTCTGACCCAAATTTTCTGACGCCCCCAACAGGATCCTCTGCACATGAAAAAAGCCGCCCTGGCCTCGGCGCTGGTTTCGCTCGCCTGCCTCATCTCAGTTGCCTTGCCCGCTGCGCCCGCATTGGGTTCCGATGGTTCGAAGGTCACGCCCGACATGATCCAGACCGCGTCGGACATTCCGGCCGACTGGAAGCAACCGCAGAGCAACTTCGACTACGTCAAGCGCGAGGTGATGATCCCGATGCGCGACGGTGTGAAGCTGCACACCGTGCTGCTAATCCCGAAGGGCGCGCACAACCTGCCGATGCTACTCGAGCGCACGCCATACAACACCGACACCTTCACACCCGACAACAGCCCGCACATGGCCGATGCGGTGTGGTCGGGCGACAAGGACTGGGCTGACGGCAGCACCATCCTGGTGTGGCAGGACATCCGCGGCAAATACGGCTCGGAAGGCAAATACATCATGACGCGCCCGCCGATGGGGCCGCTCAACCCGACCACCACCGACGACACCACCGACGCCTGGGACACCATCGACTGGCTGGTGAAGAACACCAAGGAATCGAATGGCAACGTCGGCATGATCGGCTCGTCCTACGACGGCTGGACGGTGGCCATGGCCCTGCTCCACCCGCACCCTGCGCTGAAGGCCGCCGCGCCGGAAAGCCCGATGATCGACGGCTGGATGGGTGACGACTGGTACCACTACGGCGCCCTGCGTCAGGTGAACCTCGACTACTTCAGCGGCCAGACGAGCAAGCAAGGTGAAGGCGAGAGCATCCCGCGCGACAACTACGACGACTACACCAATTTCCTCGATGCGGGTTCGGCCGGCGCCTATGCGGAGGCCAACGGCTTTCGGCAACTGCCTTGGTGGAACCGCTTCTCGGCACACCCGGCCTACGACGCCTTCTGGCAGAACCAGGCGCTGGACAAGCTGCTCGTCGCGCATCCCTCCGATGTGCCCACCATGTGGCTGCAAGGCCTGTGGGATCAGGAGGATATCTACGGTGCCGTGCATGCCTGGGAAGCGCTCAAGCAGGCCGGGCACGGCGCCAACAACCACCTCGTGATGGGCCCCTGGTGGCACAGCCAGATCAACCGTGACGGCTGGAACATGGGCCCGCTCAAGTGGCCGGGCAACACCACCGCGCAGTTTCGCCAGAACGTGATGATCCCGTGGTTCAACCACTACCTGCGCGGCACGCCGCTGCCCAAGCCACTGCCCGATGCGATGATCTATAACCCGACCGAGCAGCACTGGGACGGCTTCGCCGACTGGAAGGTGGCCAGCAATCAGTCGCTCACCCCACTCTACCTGCAGGCCGACATGGGCCTGGGCTTCGAACAGCCGAACGGCGACGGCGACAGCTACGTCGCCGACCCGGCCAAACCTGTGCCCTACCTGCCACGCCCGATTCCGCAGAAAAACGACCAGTGGCGCACTTGGCTGGTCCACGACCAGCGCTTCGTGACGAACCGGCCCGACGTGCTGTCCTACACCACGCCGGTACTGAGCAAGACCGTGCGACTGGAAGGCGCACCGATCGCCGACCTCTTCGCCCGCACCACCGGCACCGACGGTGACTTCGTGGTCAAACTTATAGACGTCTATCCTGGCACCGATCCGACCGACCCCACCATGGGCGGCTACGAGCTACCGGTGTCGCTCGACATCTTTCGCGGGCGCTATCGCAAGAGCTTCGCCGATCCGTCACCGATCCCGGCAAACCAAGTGCAGGAATACAAGTTCCGGCTGCCCACGGTGAACTATGTGTTCAAACCAGGCCACCGGATCATGGTGCAGATCCAGTCGAGCCTGTTCCCGCTCTACGACCGCAACCCGCAGACCTACGTGCCCAACATCCTGTTCGCCAAACCGTCGGACTACCGCAAGGCGACGGTGACGATCGAGCACGGACCCGATGGACGCAGTGCCGTACTGCTGCCCGTGGTGGAAGGATCGACCAGCAGCGACTGACTGGGCCTTGGCCCGGAAATGAAAGCCGCTGGACAAACGGAAAAGCCCGGTTCGCGAGCGCGCGGACCGGGCCCTGTGAAATCGAGATGCAGTGGGCGCAGCAAGACATGGTCAACGCAGCTGCAGCATCACGATCGACTTGGCCGGCAATACCACGCTCAGCTTGTCGCCCTGAACATGCGCATCGTTGAACGACACCGGCTTCACTGCATTGGGTTGATCAAACGTATTGTGTGAAGTGATCTTTGGCGCGGTCAGAATCTGCCCACCAACGCCCACCGCCTTCAGGCCATCCACCGTTATCTCAACGTTCGCGTCGCGCTCGGGGTCCAGATTGGTCAGCGCGACATAGACATGGCCGTCCTTTGCCCGCACCGCCGAACCATGTACCTCCGGTACAGCGTATCCATCGAGCGTGTAGCTGGGTGTGTCGAGCTGCAACGGCAACTCGGTAGCATCCTGATAAGGCCGATACATCGCAAACACGTGATACGTCGGCGTGAGCAGCATGCGAGCGCCGTCGGTGAGGATCATCGCCTGTAGCACGTTGATCATCTGCGCGATATTGGCCATCCGCACGCGATCGGCATGATGAGTGAAGATGTCGAGCGTCAACGACGCCACCAGGGCATCACGCAAGGTGTTCTGCTGCCGCAAAAACCCGGGATTGGTACCTGGCAGCGGCGCATACCAGGTTCCCCACTCGTCGACCACCAGGGCCACTTTCTTGTCCGGATCGTACTTGTCCATCACCGCACTGTGATGCGTGATCAGGTCATCCATGTGCAGTGCCAGCGACAGGGTTTCAATCCAGCCCTCGTCACCGAAATCGGTCGATGAAGCCAGCGGCGGCCAGCCACCCGGCACGGTGTAGTAATGCAGGCTCAGTCCATCCATGAACTTGGCTGCTTCGCGCATCATCACTTCGGTCCAGTGAACGTCGTCGTTATTGGCACCGGGCGCAATCCTCATGATGGTTTGCCCCGCGGGCACCTTCACGAAGGTCTGATAGCGTCGAAACAGATCCGCGGCATATTCCGCACGCATGTTCCCGCCACAGCCCCACAACTCGTTGCCCACACCGAAATAGGGAACCTCCCAGGGCTTCTCGTGACCATTGGCGGCGCGTTCGCGAGCCAGCGACGATTTGCCCGTAGCCGTCATGTACTCGACCCACTGCGCCATTTCTTCAGGCGCAGCATCACCCACGTTGCCGGCTACATAAGCCTGACTGCCGATGCGCTCGATGAAGTTCATGAATTCCTGCGTGCCGAAAGCATTCGACTCCACCACACCACCCCAATGAGTATTCACCCGCGTCGGTCGCTTGTCGCGCGGCCCAATGCCATCGCGCCAATGGTATTCATCCGCAAAACAACCGCCGGGCCAGCGCACATTGGGTACATGCAGGGCATTCAGCGCCGCGATCACATCGTTGCGATACCCATCGGCGTTAGGGATGCCCGAATCCGGGCCAACCCACAAACCATCATAGATACCGTTGCCCAGATGCTCGGAAAACTGACCGAAAATGTTGCGCGAGACCAGTGCGCCTGGTTCATCGACATGCAGTGTGCCATGCACCGATACGACACCCGCTTGCGCCAGCCCCGTCATCATCAACATCAACATCGCCATCGCCACGCGGACACGGCGCCAGCCGCGCGCAAACTTCTGCTGCATCGTGGATCTCTCCCATAGCGCCGGCGAGGCCATCGCCAAGCTTGAATTTTATTAATACTACAATAGTAAATAGGGGTGGCGAGCAAAAAGGTGTCAGGGACAATTTGAACGCATAGCCATGCAGCTGACATCCGTAACGCAATAGCGCCTGGCGCAGGCTGCAAGTAACGCTGGCGCTCTTCGTCGTCCAGAAAGCGCGGCAGCCGGTTGTTGCCCAATGCACCACATGCGGAGGAATGCCTGCAATATCGTGACGTGGAGGTCGGGCCATGCGCGACAGCATCGCTCGCGAGCCATGCGCACCACGATCAGTGCAAGCCGCGTGTCCGCCTCATCCCAAGAACCATCCTGACGTCGGAAATTGCCCCTGACACCTTTTCTCGCTATTTGTTAAAAACAATAGCCATGTCACAAAAGGTTAGCTGGCACCGTGGAAAATAGCCAAGGATTTTATACTTTTATATAAATAAAATTTACATTGGAGGCTTGCATGAAATCGCGTTCCTTATCGTGTATCAGCCTTATTTCATTACTTGCAGGCAACGCTTATGCGGGAACTATTAATGTGGATTTCACTAAGAATATAGGGACGGTCAATTCTCGGGCGTTCAGCATGGACTCCACCGAATATGGTTCACCGCATGACATCGTGCATGATCAAACTGTATACAACTTGATAGCTGCGTTGCATTTGGATGCAATGCGCATTGATTTACAGAATGGCGGCAATCCCGAGTTAGGCGCCGGTAGTACAAGTGGCCCCGGTGATCCGTGGGTACAGGCCATCGACAGTACTGGAGCGAAGCCGGTCATAAGGCTGCATACCATTGGTGAGGACGACAACGGCGCCGACAGCGGAGGCAGTGCGGCTGACGCACAGGCTATGGTAAGCCGTTATACGGCGAACTATGCCGCTCACGGCCTTTCAAAACCCGTGCAGTATTACATCATCGGCAATGAGACCAACGCGAACGATTCCAGCGGCTCTAATTTCATAGCCTTTGCTGCTGGAATGCGCAGCGCGTCGGGTGGCTTTACGCTGTATATAGGCGGCCCTGCGTGGGGTTGGTATGACGAAGACACCATGACGGGATACTTCGCCAATACCAAGGGCACTGCCGGAGGCCCCGATTTCCTTGACTACCATCAATACGGCAACGGCGGCGACACCGATATGTCCGCGAGCCAGCTGCAGCAGGAATTGAACGGCGGAGGCAGCGATAGCGATGGCGATGTGCTGCAATATGGCACCGTGTCGTATCAGGCGGAAATAGCCAAACTGCAAGGAGATACAGGGTTGCCCATAGAATGCGGCGAATGGAATCTCACTTGGGGGTCTGATCCGGCGCAAGGCCAGCCGTTTAATGCGATATGGGGCGCCAGTGTTATTGGCAATATCGTCAAGGCGGGCGGCATTTCCATGGAATACGGTGATAGTTCGGGCGGACTCATGGGGGTTGTCAGCCAGAACGATACACCGATGCCGCTGTATTACTCTTACTACATGTTTACCGGAGGCGCCCTTTTCCAGCATTTCGGGACGAACATGGTACTGACGAGTGTTACCGGGGATACCACTGTTAATGTGCAGGGTTCCAATGTTGTGCAGAACAACACCCTGGAAGTATTCGCGTCAAATAACCCGAAAAACATCGTGGTAATTAACAAAGACCCAAACAATACAGAGACGGGTACCGTTAACCTGACCGGCTATGGCTCAGGGACTATGAATGCGTGGCAGACCACGGGAGATGGGCTGCCGGCCCAAATCGCAACCAACGTTGCAATTACCGACGGGACGTTTACGTATAGCCTGCCTCCTTATTCGGTAACCACCTTCGTCCTTGGAAGCGGCACAACAAATGGGGCCGATCGCAATAGGTGAACCTGACAGCCTCAATTCCATGGGCAGTTTAATTAGTCATCCGCAGGAAACGGGGACGGAAGTAGCTAAATCATCCACCTTGCAGCAAAGACCAACGCAAGGCGACCGCGACGCTGACAAATGGAAAAAGCTAAACCCAGCGTTCGGCTTAACTGCCTTCCTCCCCTTTGTCTCAGCGTGTGGTCGCAGCAGCCGATTGCTGCCCGGCTGCACCACGTGCGGAGGAATGCTTGCGATATCGTGACGTGGAGGTCGGGCCATGCGCGACAGCATCGCTCGCGAGCCATGCGCACCACGATCAATGCAAGCCGTGTATCCGCCTCATCCCAAGAGCCATACTGATGTCAGAGATTGTCCCTGACACCTTTTCTGCTCAGTTTATTTTCTGGCCGCCGGGATGGGATTCGAAGCGCGGCGGCGTGGCCTCGTCGGCGAATTTCCAGGCGCTTAGATAGGCGAGCTTGAGGATTTTCGCCATCTTCGGATAGTCGATCTTTTCGGCAGTGTCGGTGGGGTGGTGGTAGTCCGGGTGGAAGCCGGTGAACCACCAGAACGCCGGCACGTTGTGCAGCACGAATGGGAACTGGTCGGAGCGGAAGAACACATTGAGGGCGTATTCGTGATCGAAGCGGTCGTCCAGCACCAAGCCCACCTGCTGATTCTGTTTGGCCACGGTGCGCTGGTAGTCGGGGCTGTAGGCGGCGCCGATCAGATTGAGGCGGTTACTGGTATCGGCTGGCACCTGGATCAGGCCATCGGTCTGCAGACTGGGCTTCTCATCACGGCCGATCATGTCGAAATTGATCATCGCACGCGTGGTGTCCAGTGGGCGCAGCGGATGGGCCGCCAGATAGTAGGCGCCGAGCAGTCCGCGCTCTTCGCCGGCGAATACCGCGAACAGGATCGAACGCTTGGGCTTGATCGGGTTGCTGGCGAAGGCATGGGCCAGAGTCACCACGCCCACCGTGCCCGAGGCATTGTCGTCGGCACCGTGCCAGATCTTGCCGTCGCTTTCACCGTCGTGATCGTGATGGGCACTGATGATGACGGTTTCCGGCGCCAGCTTGGGATCGCCACCCTCGACCAGGCCGACCACGTTCCAGGTAATACCTTCGCGCCGCGAACTGTTGTGCAAGTGCAAGCTGATCGCGGTATCCGTCAACGCCAGCGAGTGCGATTTGAGATCCTTGTCGATGGCGTTCTGCAAGACGGCCGGCGTACTGCCGCTGGTCGCCAGAAGCTGGCTGGACACCTCGGCGGAAATCACCATGCTGGGAATGTGCAACGCGTTGTCAACCAGCGCCTGGGCGGGGATCGGGTTGGCTGCATGTTCGGCCTGGTGGCCGATGCGAACGCGGATCTCCTGGGCAGAAGGATGGTTATGCGATGGCTCGGGGGCTATCAGCACAGCAACGGCACCGTGTTCCTGCGCATTGAGTACCTTGACGTAACCGGTGGCATAGCGGGTGTTGCCGGTGCCATTGAAGATCGAGCTGGGGTCGGTTTCCTGCGGCTCGTGATCGAACACCACCACCACTTTGCCCTTCACGTCGAGGCCAGCGTAATCGTCATAGCCAAGCTCCGGCGCTGTGATGCCGTAGCCAGCGAACACCACCGGTGCATCGACGACATCGCGATCCTCGGGGAACGCGCCCGAAACGTCAGGGGTCTTCCACTGCGTGCTTTGGCCTTGGCGCTTGAGCGTGAGGCGCGTGGCCTGGGCGTCGGGCCGGTATTCGATCAACGGCACCGCCTGCAGATAACTGGGGCGACCCTGGCCATCGGTAGCCGCCGGCGTGAGCCCGGCTTTGGCAAATTCCGAAGCGATCCACTGCACAGCGACATCGTCGCCGGGCTGCAACGAAAGCCGGCCATGCAGAGCGTCGGAGGCGAGAAAGCCGATGTCGGCCCGCAGGTCGATCTCGCGGATCTGTGCGAGTCCAGGCTGTTCGCCCGCAGGTACCGCGGCAAACGCCGTAGCGGATAGACACGCGGCAAGCGCGAAGGCGAAGAAGGTGCGAGGCATGGAATCTCCAGAAAGATGTGGACGTCTGGACGTCCAGAGGTAGGACCATGCAGACTGCCATGTTGCCAGCGCATGGACAACCCGAGACAATCGTCGCTCAGGTACTGACGACCCAGCCACGACATCATCCGCTACACCCCGCCATCTGATGAAGGCGTCACGAGCCCTAACCCGGTTATTTGCTCCTGTTTTCCAGCCACCTCGGTCTCCACCGCCTTCTGCGCAAGTTCCTTGATCTTGAGCACGCGCAACTGCTCTGACTTTTGAGTCCTTCGCGAGCCTCTCGCGGTCACCTCAAAGGCCAGATTTGGCTGGTGCTCGTGCATCGTCGCTATCCGCTTGGACCAAAATCCAAAATCGGACGGTCGGAGCGGACTTTCCCGCATGCGCGGCTGACAGGCGCAGACAGACGATGCGAAACGTAGACGGCACACCAAAGATGCCGATCAGGCGTCGATTAAATCCTGGTAACTCCAACCCGCCCCCTTTTTTGCAGCGAAAGTGCACCCATGTTTGTGTACCAGTTTCCGAATCAAGGGAACCCTGAATGAAAGAACCTGTCTACCGTGGTTAGCCGCGACACGCGCTGACGGTATGCGCAGGTTTCGTGTAAGTAATTGGCTTGAATAAGGCAGTGTCATCGAACGTTCCGGGCAGGTCCTACATCCGCAAGAGAAGGATCGCGCGCGCGGTCTGGCGTTACTCGACAGCGAAACGCGCGAGACCCTGGGTCGCAAGCGCTGGCGACAGCCAGTGCTGACGCGCCCGGTGCTGACGCTCGTGCTGGCGTTGGTATTGGTACTGCACGCACTGTTCGCGTTGGTGCTGTGGTACGAGATGCAACCCAGGTTGCCGCAGCTGGCGGTGGCGCCTGTCGATAGCGAGAGCGAGCAGGCACTGGTAATACGTCTGATCGATCATTCCAGCGAGCCGCGCGTCGCGCCGCCACCTGAGCCACCCTCGCCGCCCACGTTGGTGCCGCCTCGGCAGGTGGCGATTCCGCGCGTTCGCCCCGTGACGCACGAGAAGCCGCGAAGTGATGCGATGGTCGTGCAGGATCATGAAGCGGCACCTGCGCCAGCGGCCTCGGTAGCCACGCCGTCCGCTTCCAGTTTGTTCGCGAAAGACGGCTCGGTGCGGATGGCGCCCGCGGCGCCGACCACCTATGCAACAACCAACGCCAAGGCCGCACCGCCCAAGCCGGCGGACGATCGCCAGATCATGCAGCACGACTACAACCAGATGCACACCAAGACCACCCGCTTCGAGAAATATTTCCCACCGCCGAACGAGACGGCCGGCGGTAAGGTGAGTCGTCATATAGGCGATGCGATCCAGGCGATCGCCGCAAGCATCTGCGATCCGAAGAAACCTGGTTTCAACCCGCTATGCGGCACGCCGCCCATACCGCCCTCACCCAAGGACGGCGACGAGCGCCTCAACCTGCCGTCGCGGTCGCTGGCCGACGATCCGAATCCACCCAAGCCGCCGCCGCTGTCGACCTGTTTCGCCGAGTACAGGGAGACCAGGCCGCTGTCGTATGGCTGCCCCATCAACACGCCTGATCTGGCCTTCAAAGCCGACGTGCGCGAATGCATCGATCTGTACCGTGCAGGCAGATACCTCAAGCCATATTGCCCCGCCGATACGCCCAAGCGCGCAGCGGCCGAGTTGGCGTCGCCAGCGGCTTCCTCGAGCATAGGTTCGCATTGAGCGCTGTCGACCACACGTAGCAGCGGGTCTCAAAAAGCCGAGACGGCCATCCGAAACCATCTTCAATAACGACGCGCCTGGGCCAGGCTGATTTCCACGCCATGGTCGGAGCCAAAACTCAACGCCTGGCCGGCTTCGGCTCCCGAATTAAAGCGGGTCAGAGCCCGCTTCGCGAGGCGACGATGCAAGGGCACGGACTGGCTCTGATTTATCTAGCTCGCGCATTATCTGACGCCGAGAACAGGCGAGCGCCGATCAAAGCACCGGATCGGCCCTAAACGTCCAATTAATAATCAAGTTATGCCATATTTTTTGACATTCTGTCACGTGGATTTAACGTTAGATTGAATTTGCGTAGATACCGCCAGCACAAAAGGTGAAGGTGTCAATTCTCCATTGGCAGATCGTCGTCAGAAAGACGTGGACTCCGAAAGCGGCTTTGGCGGATCTCTTATTTTTGGGATTTTTGCATGTCAGGCACTAGCAGGGGCGATTCATTGGGCGACGATTTTCGGAGTGACGGCAGGAGGCGCTCGTTTCTTATTGATTGGATTGGGCTATTTGTCTTCGTTAGCGTCTGGTTACGGACGTTTAATCAAGCATATGTCAACGGCGACGACGTTGTGCACCTTGGTCAAAAGTATGGAATACCTGCTTTCCTTCCGCACTTTGCGAACGGTTGGATTCCGAACAGGGCAATGGATTCGTATGGGAGGAATCTGCTGGGTCGTGTTTTTGACGCCATGTTTTTCCCGCTAAAAGATATCTTTGGAATAGATTTTTTTCATTTCTATAAATTCTTCTGTGCCACATTATTTGCCATTTTTGTTTTTTGCGTATATCGATACATTATAAGACTACTTGGCCGAAACGCCATTTACAAAAAAGAAGGAATGTCTATTACTTCCGGAAACACTGTGCTTGTTCATGGCTCCATCGCCATTTTTATCATGATAGTTCTGCAATGGTTTAATCAGGTATTTTGGATATGCTATCAGATGCCTTCATTTTTAGGCTTTGTTATTATGGCCGAAATTTGGATGCGCTCGCCTGCCACAAGCAGTGTTGAATGCGGCAGAGAATTCCATCCATTATTTTTTGCTTTGGTATTTTTGGTATCATTTTCCCTGGAAGCTTATAACGCAATAATTTTAGCATTCGTATTTTTTACTTTTATAAATAATTGGAATTTCAAAAAACGATCTACTCACCTGAAAGAGTATTTTTTGGTTTTGCAAGTGCTTGCGGCATTATCTCTCGTCGCTTTGATGATCATGCAATTATTCTCACGAAGAGCGAGTTTGACTGCAAAGGAAAGTGTGGCTGGTCAGTTTATTCTTTTGATTGAATCGCCTCATTCTTTATCTATAGAAAATAGGCTTTACCTTCTAGCAATTGCTTATTCCTTCATATCTTCGGCTTTATTGGTGTTGATAGTTTATAAAAAAGGAAAGGCCGCATATAACATTGCGGATGTCGAATCCTATATATCGACGCAAATAAAGAGATTGGAATTCCGGAAGAATTTTTTAATTTTTCTATTTGGAACCGTTAATTCGTCTATCGGAATAGTTGCTTTCGTATCGTTGAGAACCGGGCAGAATTACTTTAGTTTTCTAGTTTATCCATGGGCCGGGTTTTTGTTGATATCTGCTTTTTCTGCCATTTGGTTTTTTGCGGAAATACTGATTGCCTGGCCAGACGGAATTTCTCAGCGGTTGCTGCGAAATGTTTTTCTGATGGTGCTTGTTTCGAGCGGATTAATTTCTTCGATTGGAAATGCCCCGCAAAAATATCGGGATTCACAGATGATTTATCGCGCTTATGATGCGGCTGAAAAATCCAGCGGCGGTGTTTTCGTTAGCGGGTTGGACGTCGAAACTATTCCGATGGAGCATCGTCCGCTGCCAACGGAAAATTCACCCGATTGGTTTCTGGATGATTACAAGTCGTTTTTCAATAAGTATTACGGGCACGATAGTAATGTGCGGTTTAAGTAGACATCTATCAGGGCATGAGCAAAAACAGGGCCAGGTTCACTTACGATCGTTTGAATCGGCGTGAGGCGGGCGATGCGCGGGCCTGACGCCAGCGAAGCGTTGGGTCTTGGCTTCGCCATCGCGCGAAAGTCATCGCGACCAAGGCCCGTTGTTGTTGCAGGTAGATTCGGATGGCTTTCAGGTCGTCGTCGGACAGGGCTTCGTGTAGCAGCTGGCGGTAGGCTGCGGCGCGCGCTTTCGGTTTAGCGGCGAGCGTGGTGTATGCGGATGCGGCGAGAGAATGGCCTCTTCGCGAAGGTCGAAATGGCAGGGGCGCCCACCTTCGGACCGCGCCTTCGGATAGAACGGTTCAATCACCACGCACAGCTCTGACCAAGGTACGACCTTGTCCATCTCGGCCAAGAACACATCTTGTCGAGTGGCCAGCCGGACGGGCCATTTGACTGCACGCTTGCGGGCATTGAACGGTAGCCCTGACCTGATGCCATTAGCATGCTGAGCCAACTCACCTCAGCCGACGCCCACCATGGCCAGACTGCCTCGAATCGATCTGCCCGGCATCCCACGGCACATCGTACAACGCGGAAACGACCGGCAGGCCTGCTTCGCTGCCGACGTCGATTACGGACAATACATGCAGGAGCTACGCGAAGCCGCGCTCAAGCACCACTGCGCGGTTCATGCCTTCGTGCTGATGACCAATCATGTCCATCTGCTGATAGCGCCCTCCGGTGTTAGCTCCATCTCCTGCATGATGCAAGCGGTCGGGCGACGGTACGTCGGTAGCTTCAATGCGCGCTACAGGAATACCTCAACCTGGGATCCAATCCCGCCGCGCGCCAAACCGCCTATCGCGAACTAATCGGCGAACATTTGGATGAACCACAGCTCACCGCCTTGCGCCAACACACTCAGCAACAACGCGCCTGGGGCAGCGACCGCTTCCGCCAGCAGATCGAAGCGCTAACCCAGCGAGCCGCAAGCGTCAGGCCGCGCGGTCGCCAAAAAAACCATCCGACACTCCGTGAAAATGAACCTGGCCCCTTTTTTGGGTCAAATATCAGGTCGACGTCCATGTCAGCAGGCTCGACGCGTCGGTTGTCGACCTCGCCTCGTCAACGATCCACTGGACGAAAAGGTCGATGCTCCTGCGAGGCGTGACCGATACCGCATGGCAGGCAACGCCACAATCGGACAACACGGCGAACGGCGCAACGAGGCGACCACTCTCCAGTTCGGATAGCGCAAGATCGGGTGCGCTGACGCCCCCATATTGTCGGCCGTCGCTTCCAGCGCGGTCATCGCATGTGCAAAATGATGACCGTAGGACTCGTCGGGAACGGTAATATGCGCGAATTGCGCCCACATCTTGATTAATTTCTCTGGGCGACTGGGCGTTTGTGACCTAACTACGGAGCGCTTTATCTTGATGGAGCATGACTGAGTGAGATTTATCGACTCGTTGAAAGCGTTACTTGATCGGGTGCCTCTCTATCCGTTTCTGTTTCTCTTCCCAATGTTATTGTTTGCGCACAACTCCCATGCTTTCTTGCATGCTGAATTCTGGGGTGAAGATGGCCCGGTGTGGTATGCCGAGGCGCGTGATCTTGGAGTGGCTTCGCTCTTGCACGCTGATGGAGGCTATCTCAACTCAGTTCAGCGTCTTGCAGCGATAGCTGCACAGCCATTTCCGCTGGCTTGGGGGCCCACGCTGTTCGTGCTGTTTGCGCTTTGCATGCAGTCAGCGCCAGCGATATTTTTGTTGAGTCAACGCATGGCCAACGCGTGGCCGGATAAGCTTTCGCGCTCAATGTTTGCATTGCTCTTTGTCCTCATGCCAAACGCCCCGGAAACCGCGCTAAATGTCACTGACTCTCAGTGGTATCTGGCTATCCTGGCTTTTTTGGTATTGGTTAGCGATGCTCCTAAAAGCAAAATTGCACATCTATTCGACTCGGCGGTACTGTTTATTTCAGGCCTGAGTGGACCTTTTTGTGTCCTGTTTTTCCCAATAGGATTTCTAAGGGTTTTCAGGGGCGACGCTGTGAATCGCCAAGCAAGAATATGGCGAGTTATTATTCTCGGCATCACGTCATGCGTTCAGATTTTGTTGATTCTTGGTCTGTCGCACGCCGAACGAGAAACGGGGCCACTAGGCGCAAGCGCAGAATTACTCGTAAAGATTCTCGCTATGGTCCCGCTCGGAGCGACGGTTGGCTATACAGGCATCGTGGCGCTTCTGCAACAATCGATATTTGTTGGAAATTCGATTCCTTTTTTGATTGCTATCACCGGATTTTTGATATTTGCTATTAGCTTTCTTCGTGGTCCGACCATACTTAGAGAATTTATTTTCTTTGCGGCGGCGATGTTTGCACTGGCTTTATTTAAGCCATTGATTTCAATGTCAATGCCGCAATGGCCGATGATATTGACACCGCCTGCTGGCAACCGTTACTTTCTTTATCCGATGCTTGCGTGGTGGGGCGCCCTGTTTGTAATTGCATCACTCAAAAATCTCTTTGTTAGAGGAATGGCTCTTACTCTTCTCGCTACCACGGTTATTTTTGCCATACCATCGGACTGGGGCGACCTGTTCAAGCTTCCAGAGACGGACTTCGTGGCACGCGCACATCAGCTTGATGCCTCACAGCGGGGCACCATAGTGGAACTGCCTGTGCACCCCCCCTCCGTAAAAATGAGGTTGGCTCAAAATCGCGATCCTTTGGCCAGTGCTGAAATTGCTATAGATGAACATGAATTGGATCTGGCAAGATCCACTAAGGGATTATGTTCGCTCGATATCGTGAATGGGAAAGTTGTAAGTAATAAGTATCTCAGCGCCAATCCTTTGGACGTTCTTAGCTTTACCGGATGGGGAGTGCCGGGTAAGAAAACTAAAACGACTCGAGCGCTATTGGTACTTATTGGGCAGTCATCACATTATGCGTTTTCCACATCACTGGGGATCTTTCGGCCTGACGTAGTGGCTAACTTAAACGCACCGAAGGCTTTGAAAAGCGGCTATTCGTCGGCGATTTCTTTTGATAATATTCCTATGGGCAATTATTCATTAAATGTTTTGATCGCTAGTCAATCCACAGAAGAATTGTGTGATACGGGTTTTCGTATCAATGTAGAGCCGAAATAGAAACTGGACTTTTTTTATTGAAAATTCGAGTGATACGTGCCCCCTTTTTTACGCCAGCTGACGTCGTTCAATTCCTTCTGACTCCGGTTTCTGTCCCCCGGTTGCCGAGAAATATGCGTCCCGACTCGGAACGGGTCAAATATCAGGTCGACGTCCGTGTCAGCAGGCTCGACGCATCGGTTGTCGACCTCGCCTCGTCGACGATCCACTGGACGAAAAGGTCGATGCTCCTGCGAGGCGAGGCCGATACCGCATGGTAGGCAACGCCACAATCGGACAACACGGCGAACGGCGCAACGAGGCGACCACTCTCCAGTTCGGATAGCGCAAGATCGGGTGCGCTGACGACCACCCCCATATTGTCGGCCGCCGCTTCCAGCGCGGTCATCGCATGTGCAAAATGGTGACCGTGGGACTCGTCGGGGACGGTAATATGCGCGAATTGCGCCCACATCTTCCAGTACGACTCGCCGCCACGCACCACACCTCTGTCGTCATATAACAAAGGCAGCGAGACAAGTTGCTCGGGCCGATTCAAGTCGATGCGCGATGCCAAAGAGGGGGATAACAATGGCGTGAGCGTGAGCGGCAGAATCTGTGTCACATCAAGATTCGTGTATTGCCCATCTCCTAGCAACAGCACCACGTCCACTTCGGCCAACCATTGGCGAATATTGTTCGCTTCCATCGCCTGCTGGGTCCACGCAAGTCCGAAGCCATGCATACGCGACACGATTCGCACGTCGATATCGGCATATTGAACGAGGAAACGGTGCAGCCGCGGCATCAGCCAGCGGTTGGCGAAGGAAGGTGGGCAATCAATGGTTAGCGGTTCCTTGTCCTTGAAACGGCCAAGCAGCTCGATGGATTCGCGCATGATCCGGAAGCTCTCCCGGAGCTTCGGCAGGCAAGCGCGACCTGCCGGCGTGAGCACCAACCCTCCTTTCGTGCGCTCGAAAAGGGATATGCCGAGGTGCGCTTCGAGTGCATTGACTTGGAAGCCGACTGCTGCCGGCGTGACATGCATGTCCGCGGCGGCCCTGGTGAAACTCAGGTGACGGGCCGCCGACTCGAATGCCTTCAGCGCATTGAGGGGAGGCAGCGTTGTGGTCATTGTCTCGCTTGGAGTGATTGAGACCGCATAGCTTTTCTCCAACGCGTCGCTCAAGGAAATCTAGCGAACCGCACAAGGATTTCTCATGTGACCGCGCAGTATCAGGTACCTACACTGCACAGGCTCGGGTAGGGGTTTTCGGACGCAGCCGATTCTTGCACAGAAAATCCTCGCTCAGCTGCCTCGATTCCCAGGCAGGTAGATCCCGTTATCTATACGGAACTGAATGCATCGGTCTAGTCGGAGGTCAATCGCGACTTCCGCGCCCGAGCTAATGGCTGCGTCCGCCAGCTATCGGGGCGCGCGACACACAGCATGCATGGTCCGGTTTCATCAATAGGAAAGGAATGACAGTGTGACTGGCCGACGAAAGTTTCTGAAAGATGCTCTCATCACTGGCACGGCTACTTTGCTTGTGAAACCGAACGTCGGCGCCGCGCAACCCGCTGCTGTGAACAAGGGGCCGGCAGTGGGCAGGCCGTCCCCTGCACTGGTGGCAGCCGAAACTGAGGCGCCTTCACTAAACGAAGCGCCCGCCACCGACGCGGCGCACATCGGTAACCCGGGTTCGGATTTCATGGTCGATCTACTCCGGATCGCCAACATCGACTATGTCGCAGCCATGCCAGGGTCGACCTTCCGGGGCATTCATGAATCGATCGTCAATTACGCCGGCGACACGCATCCACAGCTGATTGTTTGCACGCACGAGGAAGCATCGGCCGCCATTGCGCATGGATACGCCAAGGTCGCGGGCAAGCCGATGGCATGTCTCGTCCACAGTACGGTTGGCCTGCAACATGCCTCGATGGCGATATACAACGCGTGGTGCGACCGCGTGCCGATGATGGTGCTGGCAGGCAACATGGCAGACGCCGCAAAACGCCGCCCAGGCGTGGAGTGGTATCACACGGCCCAGGATCTCGGTGCACTCGTGCGCGACTACACGAAGTGGGACGACTATCCCATGTCACTTCAGGCTTACGCCGAGTCGTTCATGCGCGCTTATACGATGTCGGTCACGTCGCCCATGGAGCCGGTGCTGATGGTGCTGGATACCGAGCTGCAGGAGCAGCCCATTGCCGATCCGCGCGATATCCGTGTACCGCCGCTACGCGAGCCTTCACCGCCCGTGGGGAGTCCCGATGCGCTTGCCGCTGCAGCCTCGCTGATATGCAACGCAAAGGCGCCGGTCATCGTGGCCGATCGAGCCGTCAGGACGCAGGCCGCCATGGACATGCTGGTGAAGCTTGCGGAGTCGCTCAATGCGCCCGTCATCGATCTGCTTGGGCGCATGAACTTTCCGACGAACCACTACCTCAACCATTCTTCGCTGCAGGCGAAACTGCTCAAAGAAGCGGATGTCATCCTGGCGCTGGAGGTCGGCGATGTATGGGGGCTGACGGAGACCGTGCCCGACACCATCAGCCGTCCATCAACGCCGCGCGCTAAAAGCGACGTCAAGGTCATCAGCATTTCCACCGCTTACCTGTATGGCAAGTCGAACATGCAGGACGCGGAACGCTATTACGCGCCCACCTTGCCCATTGCCGGCGATGCGGAGGCGTCGCTACCCGAACTGCTGCATGCCGTGCTCACGACGATGACGCCGGCGCAACGCAACGCCGCTGGTGCACGGACGGAGCCGATGCGGCAGGCGTTTGAAAAAATGCGGAACAACGCACGCGAAGCCGCGACGTTGGCATGGGACGGCAGTCCCGTGAGTACCGCGCGCTTGTGTCAGGAAGTCTGGAACGCCATCCGGCACGAGGACTGGGCGCTGGTGTCTCCACCAAACCCCATCAGCATGTGGCCGCAGCGGCTGTGGGATTTCACCAAGGCCTATCAGTTCATCGGTTCCGGAGGCGGTTACGGCGTCGGCTACGGCGCGCCCGCCGCGGTGGGCGCCGCCCTGGCGCATCGCGACGCTGGCCGCATTGCCGTCAACATCCAGACCGATGGCGATCTGATGGTTCTTCCGGGCGTACTGTGGACCGCGGCCCATCACAGCGTGCCGTTACTCACGGTGATGCACAACAACCGGGCCTGGCATCAGGAGACGATGCACATCCAGCGAATGAGCAGTCGCCGCGACCGGCATCCTGAAAGAGGAACGATCGGTACGGTACTTCACGATCCGCCGATCGACTATGCGGCGATGGCGAAAAGCATGGGCATGTGGGCCGAAGGTCCTATATCGAACCCCGCCGATCTCGGCCCTGCCCTCGCACGCGCGATGGCGCAGGTGAAGAGCGGCAAGCCTGCACTGGTGGATGTGCTGACCCAACCCAGGTAACGGAACCGTCGATGCAAGCTCATTCTGTTTCAACCCTCCGCATTGCAATGGCCGCCGTAATCGCGCTCGCCTGCACATGGCCCACGTTGTCGCATGCCGATTCGGCCAGCGAGATCAAAGCCGGACGCGCGCTCTTCATGCAGAAAGGCTGCTACGAATGCCACGACACATTCGGCCAGGGCAGTATCACAACCGGACCTGCACTGGCGCCGCACCCCATACCGCTCCCGGCAATGCAAGCCTACGTGCGGGCCCCCAAAGACCAGATGCCGGTCTTCAGCAAGAAGATCCTGTCGGATGACGACATCTCGAAGATCCATGCCTATCTCGCTTCCCTGCCGCCGAGTCGGCCGGCCGACAGCATTGCCCTGTTGAACACCAGCACATCGTCGACCAGGACACCTGACAACAGTTCATCCACGTCCCGAACGGCACATTTGCCAGCGCATGGTGCATCGATCTATGCCGCGAATTGCGCTGCATGCCATGGCCAGAACGGCGAAGGGGGCGTCGGTCCCGCGCTGATCGACCTGTCAAACCGCTATAAAACAGCCGATATCGAAGCGCGCATTCGGGAACCGAAGGGCATCATGCCGCGCCTGTATCCGAAGCCGCTGAGCGCCGAGGACGTAAAGGATGTTGCAGGCTACGTGGAATCCCTGAAATGAACGATGCACCTTCTCCGTCCCGGTTTCGTGGGTAGCCCCGAGTCCACCAAGCAAGCCCTGTAGCGCCCTTCCCATAGAGTACCCGTGCAGGTCGCGCTGGCGATCCTCGTCGTCCAGAAAACACGGCAGACGATGGTCCCCACCCTGGACTACGCGCTGTGGAATGCCGCCAAGTTCGAAACGCGAAAGTCGGGCCATGTCCGACAGGATCACTCGCTGCCCGCTCCGCGACGATCAGTGCAAGTCGCGTCCCACCTCACCCCAGGAGCCAATGCGCTGTCAGAAATTGTCCCTGACACTTTCTTCCTGTTTTTTTACTGACATCGTTTTTGGAGCAAGCAAGACCTAGCCACAAACTGTCAAAGCGACCCCATTTTCCGCAGTGCCACGGAGATGTGCGATAACGAGCAATACGACTGCGCATTTCGGCCCACGTGCTGACTCGCCGCTGGCGCCACTTCACAGCAGCGCGAAGCTGCCCGACACTCGTGCTACGACTTTGGGAAAAACACGATGCGTAAGACGAAACAGGGTTCCGCCCTGGCTGCGGCCATGGCTTCATTGGGGTTTACCGTTTTGAGTGCAATGCCGGCGATGGCGCAGCAGAAGCCCGATCCGCAGGCTGAGCTGATCGCCAAGCGCAACGCCGTGGAAAGCGAACTCGAAAAGGTCGCCATCATCGATCGCAAGGTGATGGTGAAGATGCGCGACGGCAAGCTGATGGCCGCCGATATCTACCGACCCAGGAGCGGCGGCAAGGTGCCGATCATCTTTTCCCGTACGCCGTACAACTTCAATTTCTGGGACGTGAAGCTCGGGGCGCCGCGCGACATGACCCAGGCCCTCACGGCAGTCAAGCACGGCTACGCGCTGGTGGAAATGCAGGAACGCGGGCATTTCTTCTCGCAGGGTAATTACGACATCCTCGGCATGCCGCTCAGCGATGCCCGTGACGAGTTGAAGTGGATGTCCTCGCAACCTTGGTCCAACGGCAACGTAGGCACGACCGGTTGTTCGTCCACCGCCGAGTGGCAGCTGGCGGCGGTGGCGCAGAATGATCCCTCACTGGTCACCTTCAACGTGCAGGGCTTTGGCGCTGGAGTGGGCAAGGTGGGTCCGTATGACGAGCAAGGTAACTGGTATCGCGGTGGCGCGATGCAGATGCTGTTTATCTCCTGGATCTACGACTACGGCATCCAGAACCAGGTGCGGCCGCTGTTTCCCGCCAATACCAGCCAGGCCGAGTTGATCAACGCCTCACACTTCTTCGACCTGGCCCCGCAGATGCCTGCGGTGGATTGGGATAAGGCGTTCTGGCATCTGCCCGAGCAGGACATCATCAAGGCCGTGGGCGGGCCGCCGGGCATTTACGACACCAGGATGCCGGTGGCCACCGGCGGCAACATGGTGGTGCGCGCACCGAATGATCCAGCCTGGAACAAGGGCGGGTTATGGCACGAGGGCGAAAAGATCAACAAGCCCGGCCTGTGGTTCATGAGCTGGTTCGACGTGTCGGTGTCGCCCAACCTTGCCGCGTACAACGAGGTACGCAAGACCGCCGACAAAGCCGTGGCCGACCAGCAATACGCAGTGATCGCACCGGTGTTGCATTGCGCCTATAACCGCGCCACCGAGCACACCATGGTCGGCGACATGGACATGGGCGACGCGCGTTTCAATTACGACGACCTCGTCTATGGTTGGTTCGACCACTACCTCAAGGGCAAAGATAGCCCCATGCTCGATAAGCAGCCCAAGGTGATGTACTACGTGATGGGCGCCAATCGCTGGAAGAACGCACAAAGCTGGCCGCCGGCCGGCACCACCACGCAGGAGTTGTACTTCGGCAGCGCCGGCAGCGCCAATACGTTGTACGGGGATGGCAAGCTCCAAGCGGCAGCTCCGGACAGCAATCAGCCGGACCGCTTTGTGTACGACCCGGCCAACCCGGTGCCGACGCTGGGCGGCGGCGGCTGCTGCCAGGGCAAGGTGAAATTCGGCTCGTACGATCAGCGCGAACAGGAAGCGCGTAACGACATCCTGGTCTATCAAACCGACGCGCTGACGAAGGGCGTGGAATTGAGCGGCCCGCTCACGGTCACGTTATATGTGGATTCCAGCGCCAAGGACACCGACTTCACCTTCAAGCTGATCGACGTGTCCCCGGATGGGCGCGCGCTCAACATCACCGAAAACATCCAGCGCATGCGCTACCGCAATGGCTACGACAAACCCTTGGTTTGGATGCAGCCTGGCAAGGTAACCAAGGTGACGTTCCAGCCGATCGAGACCGCGTATTACTTCAAGCCCGGACACCGCATGCGTGTGGATGTATCGAGCAGCAACTTTCCGCGCTTCGACCGCAACCTCAATACGGGTGGCAACAATTACGACGAAGATCACGGCGTGATCGCGCACAACGCCGTGCACCACGATGCACAGTATCCCTCCAAGATCAGTCTGACGGTGATGCCGGATGCCGAGCCGGCGGGAGCTTCTGACTGACCGTGTATATGCTCAAAGGGGCGCTAAAAGAAGTCGGAGGCAATTATTCTAATGAAATCCCGCCGCCTCTTTTTAACTGCCGAATTTTTTGCTCGGGCATATTCAACGATCGATGCGATCGCGTTGGTAGAGGACGCGTGGGCGTTTAACGAGATCGATCGCATTTTGCAAAAGTTCGGGTATAGAGCTCGGGGGGACGTCGCTGCACCACGTGCTACGGAATACCAGCAAATTCGAAACGCGGTAGTCGGACCATGCCCAACAGCATCACTCGCCGCCCGCAACCCGACGATCAGCGTAAGCCGCATCTCGCCCTCGCCCCAGCAACCCGCTGCCTGTAAGAAATTGTCACTGACACTTTTTTGCTCTTTTGTTATTTGGAGAACATGGCACCATGTCGTTGGCAAGAAAGGTACGGACGAGATGCTCACCACGCGTGGTTGCATCGCAGATTGGCGTGCTGTCGGATTCCTATGAGCTTGAAATGCGCACGGTGATTTTCAGTGGGATAATTGGTGAAATCGGGGAGTCCGGCCGGTATAAGGGCGGACTCTCGTTCACCTTGGGGGAACCACCAGTGGCGTTCTACTCGCCGGGAGGCTCAGGAGGTGCTCTTTTCAGCCCAGGCGACTATGTTGCGATTGCTGCCAGGCGGACCTTCGTGCCGGGTGCGCAGTATGTCGCGCTGGCATATAGGAACTGGGGAACCAAGGGCTCCAGCCAGATCATCGGGACCGTCTGGCCATCGCTCTGTCTCGGGATCGGGGCAATGGGTGCCTATTTTGCCTATGAGGGTGCACTGAAAGATCCAATGGGTCGCGAGATCTTCCTGCCGATGCTAGCTGCGGGAATCTTCGGGTTCTTCAGGCTGGTCACCATGCTCCGCGCCGCGCGTCTGCTAGATAGGACGTCAATGCCTTCAACTATGCGATTGAGCCGACTGTGATGCATCAAAGCAGATCAGAGCCCATTCCGATGCTCCTTAAAGTGGTTGCACCTATTGCTCTGCTACTGCTACCGGTGCGCGCCAATCAAAGCTCTGGTACGTCCCCCGACTCAAACAACACTCGCGGTCTGCCGTAGTCTCCGCTGTCTTCGTCTACGTCCATGCTGTAGGCGACGACACCGGCATGCTTGTCGGCCAGCAGCCCTGCCCTGCGCGCCGCCTCATCAGCCGTTTTGAACTGCAGGACTTGGCTCGGTTTCAAGCCATTCTTCACCCGGTCGAAGGGCTGCACTACGTGGATCGTTTCCATATTTGCTCCTAGGTTGAAGCAAGTATGACGGGTTGATATATCGGCACGACAAAGGTCAGAGTCGCCTTTCATGAGAAAGCTCACTCTGGCCCAGTTTCGATTTAACTTCCTCCGTCCCGGTTTCCGGGTTTCCGCGCTTTTTTTTCGCGAGCCTTCTTTGTGAGCTGCTGAAGCGTTGTGCTACCTCCCTGTGCGTTGAGCCGTCTGATGCCCGAAGGCCTGCGCGGGCGAGTCATCGGAGCGACTTGGCATAGTCGCTTCAAACACGATTACGACGAAACTCTTTGGTGGCGGGAGGCTTCGCGTTACCGCCGGGTCAAACGCTGTCAGAAATTGTCCCTGACACCTTTTTTTCAGAGGACGATCAATCACTGGCGTAAGGGGTGCCCGCCATCATCGTCGCCAGCCCGATGGCGCCTTTATCCACGATCGCCAGTAAAACCTTGTGTGCTGCAGCGGTTTGCCGGGTTTTTTGATAAGTCTTATGGGCCTCCAACATGGCAACACCCCACGTGGCGACCTGGATGCCGGCGACGAGATGAGCTTCCGGGTCGCCAGGTGCGCGGCCAACCGATTCCGCCATAGCCACCGACACTTCTCGGACGAGCTCGTCGCGGATCGTGCGAGCCCGGGCTTTCAGCGTTTCACTGGCCTCTATGGTCTCGATAAACAGCTGGCTCTGATCGCAAAACTCGACATACGGCCTGCGTTTCGCCACCGCGTGATGGGCAAACGCACGCAGCGCATCGATGGGCGAAAGCTTTGAATCCCTGGTGTGCAATGCCTGGATGAGTTCTTCCCGACCTTCCGCATCGAGGTCAAAAAACATGTCTTCCTTTCGCGGGAAATGATTGAACACCGTCATCCGGCTGACATCGGCCGCTTCCGCAATTTCGTCCACCGTGACCCGGTCGAAGCCTCGCTCGAAAAACAGGCGCGTGGCGACGTCCGAGATCGAGGTTCGGGTTGCAAGGCGCTTGCGCGTTCGACGGGCCGGAGGCGTTGACATCAGGACTCATACCCTTAAGAATTATACTTAGTATAATTTTAGACTTATTTTACATAATACGCGATTGCCTTCTACGGCGTTGGTTGGCCGTCGCAGATGATGCCCCGCCTAACCCAACCTATGGAACCTCATCAATGAATCGGAGTGTCCTGATTTGCGGCGCCAGCTTTGCTGGCCTTTCGACGGCTTATTGGATGGCGACATTCGGCTACCGGGTCACCGTGGTCGAGATAGCTTCGGGGCCCAAGAAGGGTGGCACACCCGTCAATATCCAGGACCGAACCATCGACATCGTCAAGCGCATGGGTCTTCTTGATCAGATCCGCGAGCAGGCCTTGAAGATGGAGGTCATGGAGTTCAAGAACGCCGCCGATATCACGGAGCGATCAAGCGTTCGCCCGCAACTTACAGGGAACGACGCACACGACGAATATGAGATCGAGCGCGACGTGCTGCTCGAGATGCTCTTCGACGCGGTCAAGGACAAAGTCGAGTTTATGTTCGGCGACTCCATCCAGTCATTGAACGACGAAACGCACCAGATTGCCGTGAGCTTTAAGGGCGGCGAGCAGCGTTCGTTCGACCTGGTCGTCGGTTGCGACGGCGTCCACTCCACGGTTCGACGGCTTTGCTTCGGCGACGAAGCGCAGTTCCTGCGTTACTTGGGCGCCTATTTTTCGATCACTATCGTGGATCAGTCGCTGATCCCCGACAACACGACGCAAATGTATAACGAGCCTGGCATAGCGGTCATGCTCAATGCCTACAACCAGAAAACTGACATCTGTCTGTGTTTTCAGTCAGAGGATGAAATTCCTTATGACTATCGCAATGAGGATGAGCAGCGTCGAATCATTACGGAGCGATTTGCCGACGTGGGCTGGCGTACGCCTGAATTGCTCGCCCAGGTGCGTCGCTCCGACAGCTTTTATTTCGACAAGCTGTGCCACACGACCATGCCCTCGTGGACGAAGGGCAGGATCGCCCTGGTCGGTGATGCCGCTTATTGTCCCTCCCCGGCCGCCGGTCGCGGCGGGTCACTGGCCATCGACGGCGCGGCGGCGCTGGCCGACGCGTTCGTAGCGTGCTCTGGCGATTTCGAGCAAGCGTTCGAGCAATACAACCGATCGTTTCGACCGTTCGTCGAGCAGATCCAGGCCGAGGTGATCGAGGTCGGGCTCGATTTCTTTATTCCGCGCACCGCCGAAGCGATTCGAGCGAGAAATGCGGGCACGGGGCCGATGGTTTAGCGAGGCGCCTCCCTACGCTCCTGACAACACTGGCCAGACCGACTCTATAACGACCTTCCCACAAAGTGCCTGTGCGTCGATGGCGTGTATTGAACTGTCCGACATACTGTCGCCAAGTTTCTGCATCAGCCGTGCAACGTCAGATATCGGCTTCTATCCTCGTCGTCGAGAAAACACGGCAGACGATTGTTGCCGCGTTGAACAACGTGTTGCGGAATGCCTGGAAGATCAAGTCATGGTTGGCGTGCCATTTCGCCAGTGACCGGATTGGTTGAAAGCGATGGCAAGCGCATAGTCGCGTCAGCGCTGCGCTATACAGAGTTCTGGGAAGTGAACCTGCCCCCTTAGTTGCTCCGGCGATATCGCGAACACGGCCGTCCGCGCCTGTTGCATTTATCTTTTTATTTCAGATATCTGAAAAGCAGATATAGAGTCCACAGTCCTAATGTCAGCGACGTCGAACGTGGCTCACGCCGGATAGACCTGTTGCAGTTGGCAGTGTTTCAAACCTTGCCGAAGTTTCGCGCACACTGCTACAAACCGAAGACGCCGCCGTCCGAGGCCTGAACCGCAAGGTGTCCCGATTCGACCAGATATCGCATGGCCTGGATCAAGCGGTAATCGGAGAAGCGCCTCTGAAGAGCACCGCGGACCAGGCGAACGGCTTCGTGGGCGCGCCTTGCCTCGTCGCCGAAGGCTGCGAGAATCTGCTCGAGCACTTCGGAGCTGACGATCCGGTTCGGAATTTTTTTTCGAAGCCCCGATCTTTGAAGAACCCAATCGGGGTGGATACCGATCCAGTCCTGGCGCTGTTTCCAGAATGGGTCCTTTTTCCAGCGCGATTCGAGCCCGTAATAGTGATGGCGCTGGGCCAGATACTGATCGAAGCCCGACTCGATATTCCGGCAGTAAGCGTCTATTTCGCCCGATTCACCTCCCAACCAAGAATCGATCGCCCCCGCCGCGGCCAGGCTGCCGCCAAGCGCCTTCGCGATGCCCAACGAGGACAGCGGGTCGTACGCCGAAGCGGCGTCTCCCACGGCAAGCCATCCCTTTTCGGAGCCGGCGAAGTCCAGCATGCTCGAATCGGCGACGACGACCCGGGTGCCGACCAGCTTCGAGGATGCGCTCAACAAGCGCCCGATGTGGGGCGCGCGTGACAGCAGCGGCAGCAGCCGGTCCGGCTGCGTCAACCGGTTTGCCTTGATCTGCGCCTTGTCGGTGAAATACGCCGTGACGAAACGTTCCGCAGGAAGCGCGGCCGCATAGCACCAGCCACTCTCCACGCTCTCCACCAGCGTGTGGTGGGGGAAGACCTCGGGCCGGCCCTCCCACAGGGCGTAGACGGCATGCAATTCGTCGAATCGTATACGCGGCACGCCGAGGCCGGCCGCAACGGCTGAGCGCCTGCCGGTCGCATCGACGACGAAGCGGCAGCGAATCACCGCGCCGTTCCGCGTCGACAGCAACCAGCGTCCGTCGGCGCCGCTGTCGAGGCGGGAATACGACGATTCGACGATATGGACACCGCCCCTGCGGGCCTTGTCGAGCAGGGACAGATCGAAAGCCGCGCGATCCAGCAGCCATCCCTTACCCGAGGCCTTGAACAGGTAGTCGTTATAGGCGAGCGTCGAGTCTCCCCAGGCCGAACAGACGCCATTGGATGGCAGGTGCGGCGTGCGCCGCAACTCCTCCAGGATGCCGAGTTTCTCCGCCAGCTCCCGGGCCTGAGGCTGCAATGTTTCGCCGACTGGAAACAACCGGGCTTCGGCCTTGTGGATCAGCGCGATGCTCAGAGGGCGGCGATTGCGCAGGGCGATGGCCGTCCCGCACCCGGCAACGCCGCCCCCCACGATTCCGACATCGCACTCGGTCAACATGACGCCGGGCGCTTCAGGGCTTGTAGTCCTTGATCGGTTTGTCCAGGCGCGAGACTTCCCAGTAGCGCGGCGCTGGCGCCGGCTGATTGCTCTCGACGATGAAGCCCAGGTACTTCCAGCAGGTCACCATCTGGATGTCCGATCGCAGGATGCCGTCGTTGCCGTCGTCGACGAAGTCGCGCGTCCACATCACCTGCTGTGTGGGTGTGTCCTTTGGAAACACGGCGTAAGGTCTTTGCGCGGGCCACCACCAATAGTTGGCGACGTTTTCGCCGGCCGTCTGGTTGGGCGGTTCGCCATACTTGTTCACGCCAACGTTGCTGATGTCCTGCAGCGAACACTCGTTGAAATCCGCCTGCCAGGGTTGAGCCATGTATTTGGTCAGGTCGCCCGGCTCGAGCGTTTCGTTGCTGTAATCTCCAGAACTTCCTTTGGTGAGCGACGGGACCAAAGCACTCTCGCCATTAATTCGGAAGAAGTCCGAAGGCCCGAAGGGACTCGGCAACGGCTGGTAGATCGTCGGGCTGCGGGTGATCCAGGTGATTTCGATGCCTGGCGAAAAAGCGCCGCCGACGCAATTGGACAAAGCCGCCTTGTCGAGCGCGGGCCCCGGGCCGAGCTTGGGTAACGGCTCTTTGGTATAGATGCCGTTGCTGTACTGGGATAGAAAGAAGTATTGGGTTTCGGTAAGCCCGAGGTACTTCGAGATGGTGATATTGGAGATCGGATTGTCGCCGGCCAAGTACGGCATCAATCCGGACTGGTTCTCGCCGACGTTGTTGGGCTTATCGCCCGGATCACTGAGACCGCGCTGGCGGATGTAGTCGAAGATCTGATCCTGGAAGGTGTCCGGATCGGCGGACTGAGTCACACGATGCTGCTGCGTGCCTCTCCCTGGAATGTTGCAGACGTACTGATAGATGTCCGGGCGACTCAGGATGGGCAGAATCTCGTCGGGATAACTGGGCTTGTAGGTGGGATCGAACCCGTTGCCGGCGTGTAGTGCCGGATTCACGAACATCTTGCGTACGAAGACGTCGTACATGTTGTCGTACATCGTGACCTGGTTCAGCACCTGTGGCGCGTACGCCGGTGGCGCCGCAATGACCCAAGCAGTGCCGGCCGGGCTCTGCCCGCCGGTCGCGAAATGAACTTCTGCGGACACGATGCCATCGCAGGTGTCGTCGAACCAGCCCTCGTTGTTGGCGTAGTGCGTGATGCGAACGCCGTCAGCGGAGGTCGTCCCTGAGTTGCCGTCGCCCGGCAAGAAAATGAGACCTAGATCGTCATCCAAAACGATAGCGCCCAGATGAGAGATCGGATTCGGCTTCAAGGTTGATAGAAAGGGGTAGTCAGAAGGCGAAAGAGTCAAATCGCTGCGCTCCTCTACCGAAGAAACTTCTCCGTAGGCGGCGAGGATTAGCTGGCGACGATTGGCGTCGTTGATCGTTGCAGGATCGTCGCTCGTGTTTAAAGAAAGGTTGTAGCGCAGTGGATTCGACGGCGCCTCAGGGTTTGTCGGCTTACCCGTCGGCTTGCCCGGTATGTAAGGATTGGCTTTGTTGTTGGCGTCATAGCCCTTGTCGTTGACGAACGCATAGGGCGCCGTCGACACAGGGGTAGAGTCCGAAGGGTACGGGCCTTGCGCGGACCCCGTTTGCTGATCGAACTGGAACCAGCTCGCTTTCTTGTTCGCCACAGAAATGGACCAGCTGATCGCAACGACGCCATTCTGACCTCGGGTGACTTCCACACCATGCGGATGCAGCTCGTCGTAGCGAAATACCTTGAAGCGGACGGCTTGCTTCAGCAGCTTGCTATCTTTGTCGCGGAACGCATCTATGTTGGTCGATGCGCTGGAGTAGATCGTGGGCAGACCGCCGGCGGTTTCCGGCGCAAGATAATATTCCGGGCTGTCCCCGACACGGGCGATGCCGATCGCCGGATGGATCTTGTAGTACGCCGTCATGATGTTTCTCCCTGGTTCTCATCAGAACTTGTATTCCTTCCTCCGAGCGGCCAGCGCCGCTTGAGAGAAGTCCGGCGTTTCGGGCTCGATTTCCGGGCCTTCGAACAACATGAAGCTGAAGTCGGTGCCGCCGACCTGGGCATTGCCGTGGCAACCCATGCAACCGCCCATGTTGTAGTGGGCGAATTGCATCTTGGCGCTGTTTGCGATCAACACGTTCGTGAACGGGGTGCCGGTGGCGGTGAAGTCGGTCGTCTGCCCGTCAGAAGACAGGTCGTCATTGGTCAGCCGGCCGGAGAAATTCTGGAGGGTGTAGTTGGTCTCGACGACGATGTTGGCCTGCCGATAGGTCGAGGCCAGCCGATTGGGGTTGCTGTCGTTGATATCGGCGGCGCTGAACGGCTGGAACTGCACGTTGATGAGCTTGTAATAAGGCCAGGGTGAGTTCGTCACATTGTTGGCCTGGTCGTATACCTGAATCTTCTGCTGAGCCTCCTTGTTGACATCGACGATCTGCTGGGGGATCGGGTACCTGCGGTTGTTCACGCAGATGCCGCCATGACCGTCCGTTGCTTGCGGCAAGCCGGGCGCACTGTTCTTGTAGAAGAGGTGGCCGTTGCCACTCGGATTGCAAAAGGCTCCTTTTGCGGTAGTCGTGACCGGGTTCGGGTAATCCGTATGGGAAATTTCCGGCGTCGTCGGACTGCCGTTCGGCGTCGCTCCACCGACAGTGCTCTCGATCGGATTGCCAAAAACATTCGTGATGTTGTCGGCCTGCTCGAACGTTGCGAACGTGAAGTAGTGGGGCGTGCTCGGCGACCTCTGCACGATATGCAGCGCCACCATCCCCCAGCCGGCTTCGTCGTTGTAGCAAATCTTGCCGGCTTTCTTCTCATAAAAGCGCACCGGCGCACTGTAAAACCTGCCGCTGGCGAGTTCGGCCTTCGTCAACAACCGCCAGGCGGATTTCACCATGACGGTATCGCTCGGGAACTCGATGAAGCCGCTCCCGTCCGCCGGCGGTTTGTCGTTTGCGACAGCGTTCTTGAAATTGGTGACATCCTGGAAATACGTGCCGCCGTGGTTGAAGTAGCTGTGCTCGTTGATGTACTCCGAATACATGCTGTTGCCCTTGGCCAGGAAGCGGATCAGCTTCGGCACCGAATTGCCGGTCGGCGGGTAGTCGTCGGAGGCATCGCCGTCGAACATGAAGTTCAGACCGATCTGCGAAATCTCGTCGAGATTGATCCAGGGCGGGACGCCGGGGTCCGGGCTCTGATTGCAGGACTGGATTTTCTTTTTATAGTAGTACTGCGGCGTTGCGTTGTAGTGGAAGGTGACTTTGCCGGTGCCTGGATCCTGCGTCGCGCCGGGCGGAAGGGAATCCTGCCAGGGGAACAACTCGACCCTGGAGCGGTAGGTTTGCCAGATCAGGGGCTGTCCGGTCGTCCCGAATGGCAAGACGGACGGCTTCTCCCGATTAGTGCCGTCCTGTGGCACGGCCGGCCAATTCAGCGCGATGAACTGGTTCCAAGCGAACTGCGCGGCCTGCGTCAGGGTCGCATTGGCCGCGCCGACCGGAATGTCGCTAGGCCTGGTCGACATGACCACAACGCCTGGATCCGCATCTCGGGCCGAAGCCTGTTTTTCCGTCGCCGCGATATCCTGCTTTTTTTCGGCCTTGCCACTAGAGCAACAAGCCAGCAGCAGACAAACGGGCAACGTAAAGCTCACGAGCATTTTTTTCATGGCTTTCCCCTACACCAATCAGGTATTGGTTTGCGAACTGCCTCGGATGTCGATGCCTGGTGCTCTTCTGGCGCCCGGGTTGAATTCGATCCGGCATGTCACGATCGGTCTGCCGACTTGTTTGTCCCCGATTGCCGCCTGCGGTGCCCCCTAGGGTCCGATCAGAGTCCTTGTCGGCACTCGACCGGCGAAGTGAGCGAATTACGTAATTTTTTCCCCTGCCTTGCCCCTTGGCCATTCAACCACGCAGCCCAAGCAAACTCACCTGTAAAGATCTACAGGTAGGGCACCCGGTCAATGCGGGGGATCTGGCTACTGCTGGCTACTAGAAGAATGGAGTCTTCAGGGACATTTTGATTGTCCCGGTGGCGTGAGCAAGAGTGTCGGAAATTATCCCTTTTTCAAATAACCCACTCTCACCCTGGTTTTCCCGGGCAATCCATCGTGTCGATGGACAAAACCCATCACCCACCGAGCGGCCGTCTGGATGGCCGTTTTAAAATTCAATAGATCAGAGCATCCCTAAGGGAGATCGTCGAGATGCCAACGTTGAGCGGGATCGAAGAAGCATCATAGTCAAGCATCGAGATGCCATCCGCTTCTGTCGACTATGTCGACGGCATCGCAAGCGCACTTGTTGCCGGATTGGTGCATTCCGCATGGGCGGGTCGGAGTTACATCCCCTAACACGCCATTTCGTCGTCAGGGGATAACCATGAAAGTAGAGGGATTCTACCGGTCGATTGCGGCCGCCCTACTCGCGCTTGTCATCCTTGCAAGCATGGCCATCACCAGTTGCAGTACCGATGGCTCCGCCTCGAAGCGAGCCGTCAAGACAGGTGTGTCGCCAACGACGGATAGTCCTTCGGCGATGGCCAGCCCCGGCGTGGCGGCCCTGGTCATCTACAACGCCAACGTCGTGACCATGGACGACAACAACGCTTCCGCTCAGGGTGTCGCGGTCGGGCCCGCCGGCCGGATCATGAAGGTGGGCACCAACGCGCAGGTGCTAGGGCTGGCCGACAAGAATACGCAGCAGGTGGACCTCCGCGGCGCGACGGTGTTGCCGGGCTTTATCGACCCGCATTCGCATATGGCTGGTTATGCGATGTACAACGATCCAGAGCACTGGACCGATGTCTCCAACATCAACGTGCTCTTCAAGCCTTTGCCGGGCACGCCCGGATGCCTCGACGCGAAGGATTACCAGCACTGCTTCGTGCCGGTGCAGACGCAGCAGGATGTGACGGCGCGGATCAAGGCGGCCGTGGCGAAGATTCGGCAATCGGGTTCGCAGATCGATCCGCTGCCGGTGCTAGCATTCAACTATGACGCATCACGCCTGGGCCATGGCGCCGGCTGCAGCAAGCCGGATGGCCTCGGCCTCGATTGCGAGACCTTCGAAAACGGTCTGGCACGGCCGCAGCTCGATGCCATCGCACAGGACATCCCGATCTACGTCACCAGCGAGTCGGGGCATATTTCCTACGTCAACACCAGGGCGTTGCAGATGCTCAATATCTGCAACACCTCTGTGGCATCCGGTGGGTGCCATGCGCCCACCACCAATCCCACTGTCGAGTCCCAGCTTGCCGAGAAGGGGCAGCTCGATGAGGATCTGTCGCTGTACGCCACCGGCAAGATGCAGGGATTGGTGCTCAACCGCTATCCCACCCTGGCCGAAACCTTGTTGCAGAAGGCCGCCACGATCTATGCGCAACATGGCTATACGCTGGCCCAGGAAGGTGCCGCGACGATCGACGATATCGGGCTCTACAACAAAGTCCTGCAGAACTGCCTGCCGACGAAGTGTCCCTTCCCGCTGTCAGCGGCCATGGTGGCCTATGACGACAGCAGTCCCGATTTTTCGTCCATCGTCGCCACCGGTGTGGCGGGCAGAACCCTGGTGGGCAGCAACCCACTGCTCACCGTGGCGATGCTGAAAAGCTTCACCGACGGATCGCCGCAAGGCTATACCGCCTTTCTCAACTCGCCTTACATGCAGGTGTTCACGCCGTTCACCAACGGCGGCATCTTCCAGCAGCCGTATGTCGGCCTGCCCGACCTGAGCGAGCAGCAGATTCAGCAGCGCCTGTACGCCGCGCATGCCGCCGGCTTCCCGATGCTGATCCACCAGATCGGTGATGCCGCGATCGGCAATGCGGTGCGCGCGGTGATGGCCTCGGCCACCAAGGACCATTCGGTGCCGCCGCCGGGCACGCACGACGTGATGCTGCATGCGCCGATGATCACCACGGCACAGCTCGATCAGTTGAAGACGCTGAACCCGGGCGTGGTGGTCAGCATCATGTCGACCAATGTGTATTACTACGGCCTGCCGGAATGCCAGCAGGTGCTCGGCCCGCAGCGCACGATGAACATCTACCCTGCCCGCGCGGTGCGCGACCGCGGCCTGCATCTCACCTTGCATAGCGATACGCCGGTGACGCCACCTTACCCGCTGTTCGAGATCTGGGTGGGTGTAACGCGGCAGACCCAGCAGCCCTCGTGGTACCCGAACCGCAACACGCAGACGTGTCCTCTGATCTTCGCCAACAACTCGGCTTACCCGGGCGACGAGCGCATCAGCATCCTGGATGGCATCAAGGCGTTCACCACCAATGCCGCCTGGCAATACGGCATGACCGATCGTGGCAGCCTCGCGACCAGCAACGTCGCCGACATGGTGATCCTGTCGAGCAATCCGCTCGATCCCTCGGTCATCGCCAATCCCAACCTGCTGCAGAACATCCGCACCTTGGCCACGGTGAGCTACGGCCGCTACATCCCCAACCCGACCGCCAATCAACCGCCGGTTTGGCCGAACTAAGAACGAGGTCAGATTGGACTACCCCTGATTTCTCGGAGACCACAAAGCTTAAGGACATTCCTTGCATGGAGGTGTTCAATGGAAAAGCGTCAGCGGTCCATACCAGCGTTCCAACGCGCAGCGGCCGAGTCGTCGACGCCAGCGACTTCCGCGAGCGTGAGTTCGCACTGAGCATGGTCGAAACCTGACCCGGTTGTCTCTACTCGTTTCCGCTCAGAGTTTCTGTGCTTCGATCCGATCGAAGACCTCCCGTACGGCAAGCGCCGCGTTGAAGACGACCTCACCCAGGGTCGACACGGTCTGCGGATGCAGGGGCTCTTCGCAACCGACCGTGATCACGTCGCCATGGGCCGTGATCGTCCGAAGCAGCGTGTTGAGCTCGTCGAGCTGGTCGACGGTGACTCCGAAAACAAGGCGTTCTTCCGTCATGACATCCCTCCTCCGGTGATATCGCGGACACGGCCGTCCGCTCGATAAATTGATCCACGCGCCATAGGGAACGGAGATAACTGTCCAAATCTAGCCGCCTCCGCCCTAAGGTTTCCCGCCTGCTCAATGGTCGACACAGGGCCATTCACCAACGGATCGCGCCTAGGCGACCACCCGCAAGCGTGCACGGATTCAGTATAACGTGACTTATAGTCCGTAGATCAATAGTCCACCAAAAGCGATTGTTTAGCGGTGGACATCACCTCATACGTTGGCCCCGCTTTCCGATTGCTGCGTGAGCGTTGCGAGCTCAGCCAGGAAGAACTCGCGCTACGCGCGGGGCTCGATCGCACCTATGTCAGCGGCATCGAACGCGGCCGCCGCAATCCTTCGCTGAAATCCATGCAGCGAATCGCTGCGGAGCTTGGTGCGGCGCTGGACGAAGTATTCGCACTCGCCCGCGAACTGGCAGAAGGAAACGAGGCCGTGTCCAAACCAAAGCGAGTTCGCGGCAACAATCGAAGTCTCTAGACACTGAAAATTCGCGGTAAGGTCTGCACGACGCACATGACTCAGGGGGAGTGATGGCAAAGCGCAAGGAAGGCGGCATCGAGCTACTGGCTTCGATGCCATGGCCCGTCGGTTTCGTGCTGGGCATCGTTGCCTATGTGGCGATTCGCTACGGTATAGGCTGGTACATGTCGACGGTGAACAATCCCGTCTGGCAGGCCATGGGCAGACAACTTTCTGCTGGGGCCTATGCACTGTTTGCATGGATCACATTAATTCTGTGTTGGATAGGTGCGCTCGCTTCTTTCACGGGTGGCCGCCGGCGAAAGCATCTTCTGGAAAGGCAGACCGGACTCGAAAGCCTGCGCGCGATGAGCTGGCGTGAGTTCGAAATGCTGGCAGGCGAAGCTTTTCGTCGCCAAGGCTATGCGATACAAGAAACCGGCTTGGGCGGCGCCGATGGCGGCATCGATCTGATTCTGCGCAAGGATGGCAAAACCACGCTCGTGCAGTGCAAGCAATGGAAGACACAGCGTGTCGACGTCAAGGTCGTGCGGGAGATGTTTGGTCTGCTGGCGCATCATGGCGCCGCTGCAGTAAAGATCGTCGCGGTGGGTGACTACACCGCGGACGCGCAGCGCTTTGCACAAGGCAAACCGATTGAGCTGATTCATGGTGAGGCTTTGCTTGCGATGGTACGCGGAGTTCAGACGTCGACGCCGGCCAAAGCAACGGCGACAACGCCCATCGTTACGAGCACACCAGAACCGAAGTCCATATCCAATCCAGCATGCCCAAAATGCGGCGCAGATATGGTTCAGCGGTCGAACCGTCAAACTAAAGATCATTTTTTGGGTTGTGCGAAATATCCAGCTTGCCGCGGCACCAGAACGGTTTGATCCAAATAAATAACTCTGAGGTGGCCCGGATTTTTCGGACACCTTTTTTCCCGATACCTTTTTGCGTCACGATAGGAACAACGGAATGAACGACGAAAAGCCCTCCCGCACGCCGGACTACACGCAAGCCGACTACGATCATGCGCTAGCCAATGTGGCGAAGCAGAAGCAAATACGAAGCGACGCAACTGCGAAAGAAGGAACATCTCATCTGGACAATTACAATGTCCCAATTAACATCGCCAAGGAAGACTTAAAGAAAGTGAGAGACGCCATGGTGGCTGCCGGTACGCTGCCACCGGATACACCAGAAGTAGTTATGGAGATGCACTCCTCACAATATAACGATACCTGGAGCGGGCGCCGCGACGAATAGAGCGCCACGGCTGATCGATCAGACCAAACAAACCAAAAAGCGGGGCCATGTTCACTTACGAATCTGCGATAAGTGAACCTAGCCCCGTTTCCGCTTTACTCACAACAATTCAAACGACTGTAAGTGAACCTGACGCTGTTTTTCCCACCTAGCTGGCACGCGTCAACTCTCAACTCCACATGATCGAACATAAAGTGTACCCTGACTCTAGTCTGGGGAGCGGGGGGCCAAATAACAGGTGAGAAAAGATCAAGCCTACTGCGGCCTGGCCAAGGTGCAGGTAGTTGCATCATGGCCTGTCATGGACATGACCTTCTCCATAAGGGATTGATCGGCGTCATCGTACTGGCGGGAAAATTTTGCTCATCGCCAGTTGAGGTCAGTAATAAAGAGCAAATCGTCTGCGGGTTTCTGGCCAGTGGAACATTTGTCGTGAAAATAGAGAATCGGAATCTCATATGCGTCTACTGCATCTATCGGATATCCATTTCCGCGAGCCGGACTGTCTGTCGTCGGCGACGGATGAAAGCGCTCCCTTTCGCGCACGCCTGACACAGGATGTTATTGGCTTGTGTCTCGCAGACTCCACCGGCGTCGATGCCATCCTGGTGGGCGGAGACATCGCCTATCAGGGACACCCCGAAGAATATGTTGCCGCCGAAAATTGGTTACGCGCACTAGCCATAGAATGCAACTGCCCGCCCGAGCGCATTTACGTCGTACCCGGTAACCATGACGTCGATCGCCGTGTCTGCGAGGAGTCGCAGAATTTAGTTAACGCGCAGTCTGCAATTGCAAGAGCAGATTCGGGCGTCAGGGAGCAAACGTTCCGCACCCAACTGCGAGACCTTGGTGCCAGCAACGCGCTCTTTGAGTCCCTTGGTGCCTACAACGAGTTCGCTGCCAAGTTTGGCTGCAATGTGTATCCAAAAAATCCTTACTGGAAATACGATCTGGAACTGGGCGGAGACGTAAAGCTTCGCTTGTACGGCTTGACGTCCACGCTAATCTCTGGGCTTGGCCAGCGGGACAATGCGCCAGGCCGGCTCTACCTCAGTCGCCTTCAAACTGCACTGATACCTGAGCCCAATACGGTCAGTATGGTGCTGTGTCATCATCCACCGGCGTGGTTCTTGGATGCGGACAACGTTGAAGATGACGTTAATAACAGGGCAATGATCCAGGTGTTTGGCCACAAGCATAGGCAGCGATGTGCTCGTCTGCCTGAGTACATCCGATTCTCGGCCGGCGCCGTGTATCCAGATCGAAACGAGCTTGATTGGAAGCCGGGTTACAACCTTATTGATGTCGAGATTACGGGAAGCGGTGCAGATCGAAAGTTGCAGCTACGTGCCCAAGTGCGCCACTTGCAGACGACCCCTGAGACGTTTGTACCGCTTCTAACGAATGAGAAAGAGAGTACTTGGACGCACCAACTATCGTTTAAGGATGTGGGTCCGTTAGTCTTTCGGCGGGTTCCCACCACGGCCGCAGAGCCCAGTTCTCCAAATATCTCGCCCCCCCTCGTCGGCCTCGTAGCTGATACGACGCAGGCCGTTCAGGACGCAGAGGTGGCTATGAGCAACCTGAGTACAAAGGATCTCGTTTTCAGATTTTGGGAGCTTTCCAAAAGCCAGAAGCGAGACATCGCCACCAAACTGAATTTAATCACCGATGCGGATCTCGATATACCTGCGCCGGAACGCTACACACGTGCGCTAGCGCTAGCTGCTCAACGCGGACAGCTCGACGACGTGGCGCAAGAGATAAACAGGATCGAATCGGAAGAATAGACACCCGAAGTGATAGGAGGAAATGTGCTCTCAGATTTCAGCCGTTGGTATGAAGCAGTCACCCTGCAACATGATGAGAAGCTTTTGGGAGCGCGATGGGCAGCGGTTGAACTCGCCGCTCAAAAGCCAACGCGCCCTGCGTTGGAAGCTTTGGTCCGATTGGCGTTCCGGTCCCGGCAGTCCGCATCGACCTCAGAGCTCGCAACATTAAAGAGCACGCTTGCGGGCGAAGCCGGGCCTGTGGGTGAAGAGGAGCTTAACCTGCTTGCGGCGGCCACACTCGCGGTCATTCTAAGCAAAGCGGATAGCTCCGCGGCATTGGCTGCAACCCTCATCCGGACTACGCACCTTGGTGGTCTTCGTGTCGTGACCCAGCCCATGGATCTGATTGGGATGGCAACTAACACAATGCGCTCCATTTCAGATACCTCTCGAAGGCGCCAAGTTCTGAAGACTGCGTCATCTGCAACAATCAATTTCGCCCCCGTTGAGGCGCTGGAAGCGGTGAAGACGTTCGATCAGGAGCACATAGAAAAGGCTTTTGTAGGGCTCGTGCAATCGACGAAACTGGTCCTTCAGACCTTAGCGAAGCAGCAACTTCAGTACGAGCAAGCTGTTAGCTCTTACGTCCGTATCCAGGACGAAGAGCTCGATATGTTGTGGTGGCTTCACGGCAGCAGCAGTTTCTCGATGAGTATTCCGTTCTCCGAGATACCAGCCCTATCTCGCCCACTGGTTTTGGCAAAGGAGTTGGCCGACATGACAGCCACCCTACCAGGCCCCTTGGGAATCCAAGCGTTGTTGTCGCGTGCTGGAGTTGCCGCAGACGTGCCCGTAAATGTGCAGGAAAGCGTGCAGAACTTAGCCATTGAATGGCTCAGGACAGCACTGCCAGAAGCAAATAGCCCGAATGTGTCTCCGGTAACTACTCCGATCCACGAGGCAATGAAACGCCGCGCGGAGGTGCATGGAGACGATTCCTGGATGGGCGTCTGGGCAAGCGTGTGCGATGTGAAGTCCGACGAGAGGCTATGTGCCCTAAGCTTCGCAGAGCTTGCCTATTATGAGCGCTTGCTGATTCATGGTGGCTGACGGCCATGGCAACCAACGAAAAGGACCTGTCACCGATACGCTGCGCCAATCCTGATTGCCGCGTCGCGACCGACGGTAAGTGCGTGGAAGGTTTTCCGGAGTTGGCAACCTGTCCACAGTATGGCAAGGACCCCATCGACAAGCTTTCGGTTGAGTCGAGCGTAGAGGTGTCCAAGGATGGGTTGAGCCTGCCGCTTTCGACCACGCTCGATGTCAGAGAGGCAAACGAGCTTTTTGCTGACCGACTTACCAATCTGATCGCAATTATCGGCCCACATGAAGCCGGCAAGACCAGCTTGATAGCGGGTTTGTACGATTTGTTCCAAGGCGGCCCCGTTGGCGATATAGCATTCGCAACATCGAATACTTTGCACTCCTTTGAACAGATATGTCACGACTCCCGAGCCGCATCGCGGAGGAAAACGCCTCACATTGAACGGACTAACCGTGGGGAGGTGCGGTTCTATCATTTGGAGTTAGTCGATCAACTCGCTGGTGCGAGGGCAGTTATGCTACTGGCCGACAGAGCTGGCGAGGAATACTCGGACACAAGAGAAGACCCTGATTCTGCCGTAGGGCTCCCCGAGCTGTCGCGAGCCGACACCATAACTATGTTGGTCGACGGGGCAAAGCTGCTCGACAGCGGTCATCGCCACAACGTTCGCTCTGAGGTCAGGCTGACGCTGCAGGCATTTTTAGATGCGGGAGTCATCCGCCCTTGGCAGAGGCTCGCAGTGGTCCTTACAAAGATTGATGCCATACACAGCAGTGGGAATGGCCGCGCCCAAGCTTTGGAATACTTCGCGAGTATCGTCCAGGCGGTCACAGAAAATTTTGGCGGTTATTTCGCAAATATCAGCTCCTTTCAGGTTGCTGCCTCACCGGCGTCTGGAGGCGCCAAGCGAGGAGAGGGCTTGCTTGAGCTTTTAAAATTTTGGTTAGCACCTGGACTGCGCTACGAGCCCAAAGAGGTCCGGCGGATTGACATCCTGCCGAGCCGAGCATTTGGCCGCCTGCAATTTGCAAGTGCGGGGACGAATTAGCATGAGCGGGAAATCGTTGGCGGTGCTCGGTCTGCCCGGATCGGGCAAGACTACGTTTCTCGCCGCTCTGTGGCACGTTGTCACTGAGCGAGAAATAGACGTAAAACTAAAATTCGTGACGTTGCGTGCTGGAAATTCTGCTCACCTCGTCAAGATCGCTGAACGTTGGCGGCAGGCGAAAAGCCAAGAAAGGACGGCCACAGACGGTGATCAACTGGTTTCGATGAGCCTTAAAGCGGAGAACCGAGACCCCGACGTCGTCGTATTCCCTGATCTAGCAGGTGAGTCCTTCCGCGATATGTGGGAGGAGCGACAATGCACTATGGAATTGGCAACGCACTTCGGCAGTGAAGGGATACTTCTATTTGTACATGCTGACAAGATCAACGCGCCTGGCTGGGTCGCTGATTTGAAGCAACAGTGCGAGGTACTTGGACTCAATTATGATCCCGATGGTGTAGTGCCATGGAATCCAAGACTGGCCCCTACTCAAGTGCAGCTAGTTGATTTGCTTCAAATGCTTCAGTCGGAACCTTTAGACATAGGGCCCAGGCGCCTGGCTATCATATTGTCCGCATGGGACAAGGTTCGAGCGGAACGTCGCTCGCCCGAAGACTATTTGAAGCAGGAGCTGCCCCTTTTATTTCAGTTCCTCAATTACGGATTAGATACAGAATGGTCTTGGCGCATCTATGGTGTAAGTGCTCAGGGGGGGGATTACGATGGTGACAAGAAGACCAGTCCGGACGCGGAGCCTCTGAGGAATATCGATTGTCCTTCCAAGCGCATAGCGGTTGTTTATGGGGGCGAGGAGTCGCATGACCTCACTGACCCGCTTTGCTGGGTTCTGGGGTCGTAAATTCTGTGATAACCAAAGTTCATCAAGCTCTACACGGCTACTCGGACGGGCACCGCCAACTTGTGTCGTCCCTCCAGCTTGGTGCAAGAGATGCGAAGCTTCTCCTCGTAATGAGCGACGTGTCAGGTCCTGGTGTAACGTCTGAGGGCATCAACTATATAACTGGCTACCCGTTACAGGAAGCCGGCGTGTACGCCCTCGCTATGACCTGGCCCGCGTCGGAAATGCCGAGGCCAGGATCCGTCTGGACACATACGCTGTTTATCAGCTTTGGTGACTTGGCCAGAATCACCCAACCATCGCAAATCGCATCGTATTTCAAGCGACCGGAAAAATATAATCTTCATCCATACAGCCAATCGATATCTATCAACTTCGGCGAAGATAGGGATGAGGAGAAGCTGGGTGAAGCTGAGCTCGTGTGGCTTAGGCAAGTCTTGTACGCACTATACGGAGCCCCTCGGGATCGCATCTTGGCGCGCCGCCCTCCATCTTTGGATGCGGATCGGCTAGTACTTAGGTCTTGGGATCAACAGTGGCCACGCTTGCGTCGCACATTTCGCTTTTGTACTTTGACGTCAAAGGATCGCTCCTTGGACAGCGCAATCTTCGACCTTCAGCTCGTGTCGACCAATGGTCCCATTGGTCGTACAAGGTTGCCCGGAACTTTAGATGTATCCGATATTGCTGTGTTTCCCACTGACGAATGGTTGAGCGGCCTTGTCGCTGACGTTGATGATCCAAATGTCACGGGTCTGAGGGATCTGCTAAGACTCTTGGGAACGGACATTCTTGGAGGGCGCGAGGTCATGCGCCCTCTCTGTCAGTTCCGCAACATTTTGGATCGAAGCCCGTGGGAAGGTGCTCTTGATGACGCTATCTCGTTTATCACCAAAGACTCGTCTCTAGGCACGTCTAAACTCGCCAAGCGTCATATTGCGGACACTGCGCTTGGGCATCCTCGCTCGATCAGCGAGCGAGCCATGCGATTTCTTCTGGATCATCTTTCGCTTGTTGATGATAAGACCCTTTTCCGGAAAAAGGATGCTCTTGGTCATGCGCTCTGGGAGCGCCACCCGGCGCTGCTGTTTGAATTGTTGGATGGTGATAGCGAGTTACAACCTTTCGCTTATCAGATCGTCGGCGAGCTTCCAGTGGACGAGCTCGTGTGCCGATGGCCTTCTGATGAAGAGACTCAAGAAAGGGTTCTCCGATTACGCCAAGACGTGGTTACCGAGCCCGCGTTTTGGTCGGCGATAGAAGTTTGGCCAAAAGCACTTAACGGGCTCGGAGCGGAGCTCAAAAGCGCGGCCGCTACCGCAATGGTGCAGGGTTTAGAGAATGAGCAGCTTATAGCTGCTGGAATGAAGGCGATAGGTGAGCTCGCTTCCTTAAAGGCGCTCGAAATTCTTGTTGCGGCCAGCACACCAGTGAAGTCTGCCCGAACTTGGGTGAGGGCTGCCTGCAAGAACCTCTCTGCCGTTGCTATGTTTCTTAGCGAATCCGTGATGACGTCCGGATTCGTGCTCCAATCTATTGCGTACGAATTGCCGACCGATGCCGTACCGAACGCCTCCGGCCAGGACCCTTGGGTCCAGGCCCTGTCGAGACTCCGACAAAGCGAGAATGCTCTGCCCGTTCAGTTATGCGCGTACGGTTTTCGTCGTGCATTGGGCCGGAGCTCACGAAGTAAGGAAGAGCTGTTTCAGCTGACTTTTGAGCAGCTGCATGGTGCCGCGCGCAATTCTGAACTGGGCGAACCCGATTGGGAGCTGATAGAGAATCTCCTTCCATGGGCCTCCGCAGATCTACGCTGGGATCGTTGCCTTCGTATTAGAAAGGCCTTAGCTAACGCCTACGTGGCACGCCATCTCTGGGCAGGAGCATTCGCTTGGGTCGCCGAGTCAGAAGATCTATTTCAGCTCGTGTTGAAAGAGGTTGTTGACGAATGGGGAGGGCAACGTTTCCTGCGCGAAGTGCAAGCCTCACTACGCAACAAACAAGATGACTTCAGCAAACAACGCCGTCGTCTTATACGCGAGTTTTTGAAATCGACGGAGCGAAGTTAGTGAGGCTCGCCGCTGGGAATAACCGGCGTAGAAGCGCCGACAACGAAAAACCCAACGACTGTCGGCGCGATCGAGAAGACACGCCCGCGCCGGACCTCGGGCTGTGACCACGCAACCACGACTCGACTAGCCCGGCCTTCCGCAACGCGCCTAATGGCGCAGCGTGCGCGCCATGACGTCGCCGGCAAAGGCCAACGCCACGAACCACAGGCATAGCGCGCAAATACCCGTCCAACCCGCCATGGCCCATGCCACGCCGGCACCAGCGGCACCGACGCTGCCACCGACGAAGAACACGCCCACAAACAAACCGTTGAGCCGACTGCGCGCCTCGGGCATCAGCATGTTGACCGCGCGGCGGCCGATCGTCTGGTCACCCACGGCGCCGGCATCGATCATGATCGCGGCGAGGACGAGCAAACCTAACGCAAGGTATGGATGGGCGCGAATGTCGAACCCGAACCACCCGGCACCGGCGATGCCGGCGAGCACGATGCCGGCGAGCAGCACGACATGCGCGATGCGCATGCCCACCACGCCGTGGCCCATGTCGCCGGCACGACCTGCCAGTGGTGCGACCACCGTGCCGGCGACACCGGCCAGCGCGAAGGCCGCGGCAGCATTCGCACTCAAGGCGAACGGCGGTTGCACCAGCAGCACCGCCACACCGGTCCAGAACGCCGAAAACGCTGCCATCACAAAAGCCGCCGACACGGCATATCGCCGAAGCACGCGCTCGCGCTGCCACAAGGCCAAAAGCGACCGGATCAGCACGCCGTAGCTATGCCCAAAATCGGGCCGACGCTGCGGCAGCTTGAGCAGAAGCATCACCGCCACCAAGGCATCGAGTACGCCCATCAACACATAGAACGATCGCCAGCCAAAATGGCCCGCCACCGTGCTGGCGAGCGGGCGCGAAAACAAAATGCCCAGCATCACCCCGCTCATCACGCTACCGACGGCGCTGCCGCGATGATCGGGATGAGCCATGGAGGCGGCCAGCGGCACCAGCACCTGGATGGCGCACGACGTAGTACCGGCCACGCACGCGGCGAGCAGAAACACGGACGCATTCGGCGCGAGGCCTGCCAGCGCCAGCATCACCGCACAGACGAAGAGTGTGCTTACCGTCAGGCGACGGTTCTCCGTGAGATCCGCCAGCGGCACTAGAAACACCATGCCTACCGCATAGCCCAGCTGGGGCAGCGTGGCCACCAGACCCGATAGCGCGGGCGGAATACCCAGGCTGTGCGCGATGGGCGCAGTCAGCGGCTGGGCGGCGGAGAGGTTCACGATCATCACGCTGACGGCGAACGCGAATAGCAGCGTCATGCCAGGTGTGAGAGGGACAACCTGTTCGACGGGGGCGGGAGCGGTGAGTACGGCGTTGGCATCGGTAGACATGAGCGGCATTTGCGGCGACGAGGGCGCTGAGGTTAAATACCCCGGGCCCATGCAGCAATTGAATAATAATCATAAAGACTATGTGCAAATCACATATCTGAGAGTCGCCGATGAATACCCATGATTTGACCGCCTTCATCGCCGTGGTAGATGCGGGCTCCATCGTGCAGGCAGCCAACCGCTTGCATCTGACCCAGCCGGCCGTTACGCGTCGCGTGCAGTCACTGGAGGCCTTGCTCGGCGTCGAGCTGCTAGACCGGCAATCCAAACCGCTGCGGCCGTCGTCGGCAGGTAGAGAGGTCTACGCCAAGGGACGTCAGCTGTTACGCGCCGAAAGCGAATTGATGGCAGCGGTCAACCCGGCCGTGGAGCCGGAGGGCGAATTGCGGCTCGGCATGGCGCCGTATCTCGCGGACATGATGCTGGCCACGCCGGTCGACAGGCTGCGCGAGGCCTTCCCGCGGCTGGCACTGCGCATCCAGACCAGTTGGTCGCCAACGCTGACCGCATCGCTGGAGGGCGACCAACTCGATGCCGCCGTGGTCGGTTACGCCAACGGTGCTACGCCACCCGCCTCGTTTATCGCGACCTCACTCGCATCGCAGCCGATTCGCATCGTCGCCGCGCCTTCCCTGGGGTTGCCAGCGAAGCTTGACGTGCGCGGCCTGGCGGGCTTCTCCTGGGTGCTCAGCCAGAGCGGTTGCGGCATGCGCTCGGCACTGCGCAGCGCGCTGGGTATCGCCGGCATACCGTTCGACGTCACGGTCGAAGCGACGGGCTCGGAATTGCAGTTGTCGCTGGTGGCGCGCGGCGCCGGCCTGGGCATGGTCACCGCCGAACTGCTCGAACGCAGCGCCTATCGGCATCGGCTCAAGGTCCTCACCGTGGCCGATTTCCGACCCGAAATCGTTGCGTGGCTGGTGCACCGCCCCCTGCCCCCAAGGCTGGTAGCGCCCGTCGCACTCTTGCTCGAGGAGTTACAAAAACTACCGATGGCACGACCGGCAAAAAAGCGACGCGCTTAGCGCTTGCACAAGATCAGATGAGTGTTTCGACGCGCATGCATCGACACTTGATCTGCATCAAACGCTTGATTATCGAACGCCGACGGTTGTGGATGACGAAGTCATGAGTGCTTAATTTAATTAACATGTCCGAAAAAGCCGGGCCACCTCAACCTGACCCTGTTTTTTCGCGAAGCGCCGTAGCGGTCAACTCAAAAAACGACCGCTGCGGGTCCCACGCTACTTCCGGTGCCGGGGATATTTTTTTGGCCGGACCAGGCCTTGGGATTTAAGGGATCCGAAGTCGTTGCGCACCAAAGCGACGTATCGCCCGACACGCCTTTCCACGCCATAAAAAGCTCGCCTTGATAGACGGCAAGACTCGGGCCGTGAGATGTACCGAATCCGCCGGTCTGCGCCACGGGTGCCCAAGAATCCGTCGCGGCATTGTAAACCGACGCATGGATGCCGTCGTCATTCGTGCCACCTTTGAAGCATATGACCGGAACGCCGTTAAAAATGGTCATCGCCGGCGCAATCGTTGAAGCTGCTCCAGGTATCCCTTTGTTCCCCTGCCAGTGAAGGCCATCTTGAGACGTTGCGTAGTAGAGATTATCGTTGCTGCCTTCGCCACGCCAGACCATCAACAGCGTGCCAGAAAAATTAACGATCGCTGGCGTCGAGCCCGATTGGATCGGTTGGCCGCTATTCTCGAGCTCCGTCAGGAATTGTGACGACCAGACGTTGAAGCTCTGGCTGTAGTTACTGCACCAAATACGCGTGTCGCTGCCGTCCCCATTCCAGACCATAAGTGCGCCATTGCCCCAGGGCGCGAGTGCAGGTGCCCAGGACGTTGCGGTCCCAGGGACCAACTGCGTTCCGATTAAGTTGGGCCAGCTTTGGCAATAGCCCGAACTCAAATTGTCACTATGTCCTGAACCCGGACCGGGGAGAATGACATCATCTGCAGCAGCCACAAGGATGCGATCTGACAAAGCAAGCAAAGCAGGTTTGCTAGAGCACAACACAGGTAGCGCTTGTTGCGGGCCAAGGGAAGTTTGTTCCGTACGGAAAACTTGTTGCGGCTGATCGAAGTCGGGCACCTGTGTTGAACAGCGTATGGTCCAAAGCGTCGTGTCATCGTCATCGGAACCCTTCCAAGCAAGATAGAGGTTTGGCATTGATCAGCACTCCGGCTAAGTTTGCGTGATTAAACCCTCTACCCCATCTTTAAGATGGAACCATGATTTGATCCTATCTGTGATGCGACCCACAAAATCGATTATTTGGTCTGCATAATCGACTCAAAAGTCGCGCGCCGGGATCACATTAACGGCTCGCCCCTTTCGTTCTAGTAGTGATGCGCTCAGTTTCTTTAGAACATCAAACGCGCCGGACGAGCCGCCGGAGAAACGTAGCCACAGCCGATAGCCGCCCTTTGACTCGACTGCTTTCAATTTAATCATTGTCGGCTCCCGGAATTCGGCTCAACAATTCGATGTATCTCGGGTTTCCTTGGGTCTTCCCCGCGAGCACCCGCCACTCACCCTGCCCTCTCTCCCAAAAAGGGGACTGCCGCCCGAAGGGGAGAGGGTTCAAGCTGGCTTTACATGTTGCGGCGGTATTCGCCGCCCACGTCGTACAGCGCGTGCGAGATCTGGCCCAGCGAGTTGTACTTCACCGCCTCGATCAGCTGCTCGAACACGTTGCGGCGATCGCGCGCCGTCCCCTGCAACACCTTGAGGCTATCGGATGCCAGCGCGTTGCGCGCTTCGCCGTAGCGTTTGACGTTGGCGATCTGGGCGCCCTTCTCTTCTTCGGTCGAACGGATGAGTTCGATCTCGGTGGCGATTTCGCCGCCGTGATCCTTCGGCAGGAAGGTGTTGACGCCGATGAGTGGCAGCGAGCCGTCGTGCTTTTTGTGCTCGTAGTACATCGACTCTTCCTGGATCTTGCCGCGCTGGTACATGGTATCCATGGCGCCGAGCACGCCGCCGCGCTCGCTGATCGCCTCGAACTCCTTGTACACGGCCTCTTCCACCAGGTCGGTGAGCGCGTCGACCACGTAGCTGCCCTGCCACGGGTTCTCGTTGAAGTTGAGGCCGAGCTCCTTGTTGATGATCATCTGGATGGCCACGGCACGGCGCACGCTTTCTTCGGTGGGCGTGGTGATGGCTTCGTCGTAGGCGTTGGTGTGCAAGCTGTTGCAGTTGTCGAACAGCGCGTACATGGCCTGCAGCGTAGTGCGGATATCGTTGAACTGGATCTCCTGCGCGTGCAGGGAGCGGCCTGAGGTCTGGATGTGGTACTTCATCATCTGGCTGCGTGCGCTGGCACCGTAGCGCTCGCGCATGGCGCGCGCCCAGATACGCCGGGCCACGCGGCCGATAACGGTGTACTCCGGGTCCATGCCGTTGGAGAAAAAGAAGCTGAGGTTGGGCGCGAAGTCGTCCACCTTCATGCCGCGCGCGAGGTAGTACTCGACGATGGTGAAGCCGTTGCTCAGGGTGAAGGCGAGCTGGCTGATCGGGTTGGCCCCGGCTTCGGCGATGTGATACCCGCTGATCGACACCGAGTAGAAGTTGCGCACCTTGTGGTCGACGAAATACTGCTGGATGTCGCCCATCATGCGCAGCGCGAATTCGGTGGAGAAGATGCAGGTGTTCTGCGCCTGGTCCTCTTTCAGAATGTCGGCCTGCACGGTGCCGCGCACGTTCTGCAAGGTGTGCTGCTTGATGCGTGCGTAGGTGTCGGCATCGACCAGCTCGTCGCCGGAGACGCCGAGCAGGCCCAACCCCAATCCATCGTTGCCTTTGGGCAGTTCGCCGAGGTACTGCGGGCGCTGCACGTGTTGATAGATGGCGGCGATTTTCTTTTCGGCATCGGCCCAGCGGGTGGGATCTTCGCGCAGGTATTTTTCGACGTTCTGGTCGATGGCGGTGTTCATGAACATCGCCAGGATCATCGGCGCGGGGCCGTTGATGGTCATGGAGACGGAGGTGCTGGGCGCGCTGAGGTCGAAGCCGGAGTAGAGCTTCTTCATGTCGTCGAGCGTGGCGATGTTGACGCCGGAGTTGCCGATCTTGCCGTAGATGTCCGGGCGCGGCGCCGGGTCTTCCCCGTACAGGGTGACCGAGTCGAACGCGGTGGACAGGCGCGTGGCCGCACCGCCCTGGCTCAGGTAATGGAAGCGGCGGTTGGTGCGCTCGGGCGTGCCTTCGCCGGCAAACATGCGGGTGGGATCTTCGCCGCTGCGGCGGTATGGATACACGCCACCGGTATAGGGGTAATGGCCGGGCAGATTTTCGCGGCCGAGAAAGCTGACGAGTTCGCCCCAGTCTTTCGATTTGGGCGGCGAGACTTTCGGAATTTTCTGGTGACTGAGCGACTCGCGATAGTTATCGACGCGGATCACTTTGTCGCGCACGGTGTACTCGTTGAACTCGACGGTCACGGATTCGAACAGCGCCGGCCATGCGCGCAGTTGTTCGATCGCCTCCTTGCTGAGTTCGCCCAGCGCGGCGTTGTAGCGCTGGCGCAAGGTGAGCAGGCTGCGGTCGACCGCTTGGCTGTCGTTGCCGATATGCGACAACAAATCCGTGGAGTGGTAGAGGTCGAGCGCGTGCGGTAGTTTGCTGTCGCCGAGTTCTTTCAGTGACTCGTAGTAGTGCTGCGCCTTGCTGGCAAACTCGGCCTGCTTCTGGATGCCGGCGTTGATGCTGCGGCCCTGCTCCGCGATTTCCGCCAGATAACGCACGCGTTGGCCGGGAATGAGCACGGTGGCGCGCGGTTCTTTCAGCGTGGTGTCGAGCTGCGGCGACCACTTGTCGGCCGGCAGCTTGAGCTTGTCGCGCATCAGCCGGCACAGGTTGGCGAACATCCAGGTGACGCCGGGATCGTTGAACTGGCTGGCGATGGTGGGATACACCGGCACCTCGTCGTCCTTCAAGGCGAAGGCGGTGCGGTTACGCTTCCACTGCTTGCGCACGTCGCGCAGCGCGTCTTCCGCGCCGCGCTTGTCGAACTTGTTGAGCACGATGAGCTCGGCGTAATCGATCATGTCGATTTTTTCGAGCTGGCTGGCGGCGCCGTATTCGCTGGTCATCACGTAGACGGGAAAGTCGACCAGGTCGACGATTTCCGAATCGCTCTGGCCGATGCCGGCGGTCTCGACAATGACGAGGTCGTACGGCTGGCTCTTCAGAAAATCGATGCAGTCGTGCAGCACGATGCTGGTCGCCGCGTGCTGGCGGCGCGTGGCCATGGAGCGCATGTAGACGCGCGGGCTGCGCAGCGAATTCATGCGGATGCGATCGCCGAGCAAGGCACCACCCGAACGACGACGAGTGGGATCGACCGCCAGCACGGCGATGCGCATCTGCGGAAACGCGTGCAGAAAACGCAGCAGCAGTTCGTCCACCACGCTGGACTTGCCGGCACCGCCGGTGCCGGTGAGGCCGAGCACGGGCGTCTGCTTGCCGGCCAGCGCCCACTGCTTGCGCAGCAGCGCGAGGTCGGTGTCGGCCAGCTTGCCCTCCTCGATGGCCGAGAGCATGTGGCCGATGGAAATTTCGTCGTCGATATCGACCTTGGGTACGGCAGCGACTTCACTCTGCGCGCGCTCGGCAGCACCGGTGCCGGCGCGCGCCATGACGTCTTCGATCATCTCGGTGAGGCCGAGCTTCATACCGTCATTCGGGTGATAGATACGCTCGACGCCGTAGGCCTGCAGCTCCTTGATTTCTTCCGGCGTGATGGTGCCGCCGCCACCGCCGAACACGCGCACATGGCCAGCGCCGCGCTCGCGCAGCATGTCGACCATGTATTTGAAGTATTCGACGTGGCCGCCCTGGTAGGACGACAGCGCGATGGCGTCGGCATCCTCCTGCAGCGCCGCGCGCACCACGTCTTCCACCGAGCGGTTGTGGCCGAGGTGGATCACTTCAGCGCCCTGCGCCTGGATGATGCGGCGCATGATGTTGATCGCCGCATCGTGGCCGTCGAACAGGCTGGCGGCGGTAACAAAGCGCAGCGGCGTGGACTCGGCCTGCGTGTCGCTGGCGGGAACGTGCTTGGCAGGCGTACTCATGGCGCAACTCCGACTCAAACGACTAGACCGGCCATTCTAGTGGGGTTCGTGCGCCCACTCTGGTGCACTGCAGCGGACGGGTACGACCGCGTTGTCTGGATGCCGGTCGTCTAGATGCCGTAAGCGAGATTGGGGCTGCCGACGATGCGATCGCCGACGTTTTCGCCACGCACGAAAGCCAGTGATGCATCGATCACTTCCGGCGCATCCACCACGCGATGGTGCCCCAGGCCCTGGGTGCTGAGCAGGCGCGCACTGGACCAGTGGCTGGCGCAGCGTTCGCCCTCCTCCCATGGCACGTCTTCGTCGCCGAGGTCGTGCACGATCAGTCCGGGCTGGCCCAAGGCGGCCAGATGCCGATGGGTTTGCAGATCCTGCGGATGCACACCGGTTTTCTGCTGATGCCAGGCAAAAAATGGCTCGCGCAGGTGTGGACCCAGATGCACCATCTCCATAAAGCGATCGGTAGCGGCAACCATGTCGGCGACGGGTGCCAACAGAATCATCCGATGCGCGCGCCATTGGTGATCCTGTGCCATCACCAGCGCAGCGGCGCCCAGTGAATGACCCACAGCCAGCGCGGCCGGACCGAAGCAGCGGCCGATCTCGTTGGTGGTTTCAACGAAATTCGGCAGCGTGCAGTATTGCCCGTCGCTGAGTCCATGACCGGGCTGATCGAAGGTGATGACTGCATAACCCAGGGCGCGCAGATGCGGTATCCATGACAGATAGCGCAAGCCGAAGCTGGACCAGCCGTGCACCAGCAGCGCATAAGGCTGGGTACTGGGGTCGCCCCAGATGTAGGTCACGACGCGCTGGCCATGCAGAAAGATTTCGCCGCGTCGCATGTCCGGATCAGGCTTGGCCGCGAGCGCGCGGCGATGGCTGCTGGCATAGGGCGTGGAGAAAAGTTTGGCCGCGCGATCGAGCGTTCGATGCGGCATGAGCCGACTGCCGAGCGCAAAGCCGGCGCGTACCGAACTCATCTTGAAGCTATGGCTGGCGGTGTGCGAGGAGGAAACGGGAGTGACAGCGGATGGATAAGGCATGGCGTTGCTCCGTTGGATTGGAAAGAGGCCGGGCCAGACACTGAAATCAACGTACGCGTGCTGGCGTATGACGTTGCTTGTTGCGTTGCAGCATAACCATAACGCATCCGACACGGCTTGGGGAAACGCCAATCGGGTATCGACTCCGGGAAAATTTCGTGGCGCGGCAGGTCTGCTGTTCCCCCGGCTCGAACCTGAACGAGCCGATCGCAAGAAGTCAACAGAGGCCGTGGCGCGGCGTTACTGTCATTGCAAGCCGCATGGTGCGGCCGGGAGATCAACGATGAAAAGCATGCCTCTCAAGCTGGCCCTGCTCGCCGGACTCGGCTTGGCGTTCGCCGGTGCAACGGCCTACGCACCACCCGCTTCGGCACAGGTTTACGTGACCACGCGAATTGGCGTTGCGCCGCCGCCGCCCCGTTTCGAGCGCGTGCCGCCGCCGCGCTATGGCTACGTCTGGGCGCCCGGTTACTGGCGCTGGGACGGTCGCCTGCGTCGCCACGTCTGGGCTGGTGGTTATTGGGTGCGTGGTCGCCCGGGATACAACTGGCGTCCGGCCTATTGGGACCATGGCCGTGACGGCTGGCGTTTCCGCAACGGTTATTGGGCGCGCTGAACGCGCAACAACCTGCGATCAGCGGACGGGTGTCGAGAAAGCCGCCGTCCGCTGACACTAGGCGCACCACGCAACTTTACATTTCTCAACCCAAACCCAAGGAAAGCATTCGACCATGTCCATTCGTCTTATTGCAGTCACGTCGTTAATCGTCGCAGCTGCGTTAGCCAGCGGTTGCGTGGAGGAGCGGGTGGTGCATGACCGCCCGGTCTACGTGCAGCAGCAACAGCCGGCGTACGTGGAAGTGGTCGCGCCGCGCCCACCACCGCCGGTTATCGTCGAGCAGGTTGGCCCGCGCCCAGGCTATATCTGGTCACATAGTTACTACCGCTGGGACGGCCGTCAGTACGTGACCGTGCGCGGTCACTGGGAAGTCGTACGCCAGGGTTACCACTATGTGCACCCGCATTGGGAACAGCACGGTGATGGCTGGCACTGGCGCGCCGGCGTGTGGATTGTCGGCTGAGATCGCCCGTAGCTGATTGATGTTGCTTGATGAAAACGCCCCGCCGATCGGGGCGTTTTCATTGGTGGGATGGGCACGATCTGTCTGTGTGCAGAGTGCCGCGATAAACTCCAGCGCCGTCATACTCTTCAATAATCCACCCTTTGGAATCGCACGCTATGGCCTATCGCGCACCCGCTCTTGTCACACTCGTCCTGGCGGCTGCACTTGCCGCCGGTTGTGCCGAGCAGCCATCGAACGGCCAACCGGTGGTGCACCGGCCGCTGTTTGAAAGCACGTACTCCCACGATCTGGTGTCGCCACGCGAGCCGCCGCCGTTTGTGATCGAGACCGTGCAGGAGCGCCGCGGCTATGTGTGGGCACACAGCTATTCCCGCTGGGATGGCCATGATTACGTGGCCGTACCCGGCCAATGGATACCGGCAAAACCCGACTACCGCTATGTCGACGCCACCTGGGAACGGCACCGGGACGGCTGGCACTTCAAGCCGGGATACTGGCTCCCACTGTGATCCTTGCATTCCCAGCCGGGTGACACACGCCAGATGATGCAGCGCGGTACCACCTCGATTGAGTGACGTATTAAACTTCGGCACCTGATTCCTCGCCCCGACCTCGGTCGGGGCGTTGAGTTTTCGGCTCGTTTATCCCCGACCACGCGGGCCACCTTCCGCTCTCGCTGTCTTCAGATGCCGCTCGACACCATCGACCCGGCACCGTCCTTCATGGAGTCAACCGTTCCAATGATCTTTGAAACCATCGCCAACACCGGTCACGAAGAAGTCGTGTTCTGCCAGAACAAGGACGCCGGCCTCAAGGCCATCATCGCGATTCACAACACGGTGCTGGGCCCTGCGCTCGGCGGCCTGCGCATGTGGCCATACAAGACCGAGCAGGAGGCCATCAACGATGTGCTGCGTCTGTCGCGCGGCATGACGTTCAAGAACGCGGTGGCCGGCCTGAATCTGGGCGGCGGCAAGGCAGTGATCATCGGCGACCCGAGCAAGGACAAATCCGAGGCGCTGTTCCGCGCGTTCGGCCGCTTCGTCAATTCGCTCAACGGCCGCTATATCACGGCCGAGGACGTCGGCATCGACGTCAACGACATGGAATACGTGTTCCGCGAAACCGAATACGTGACCGGCGTGCATCAGGTGCACGGCGGTTCGGGCGATCCGTCGCCATTCACCGCGTTCGGCACGCTGCAGGGCCTGATGGCCGCGCTGCAGTTCAAGTACGGCAACGAGGATGTGGGCAAGCACAGCTACGCCGTGCAGGGCTGCGGCCACGTCGGCATGGAGTTCATCAAGCTGTTGCGCGAACAGGGCGCCAAGGTGTTCGTCACCGACATCAACAAGGAGCTGGTGCAGCGCTGCGTCGACGAACTGGGCTGCGAAGCCGTTGGCCTGGACGAGATCTACGATGTCGACGCCGACGTGTATTCGCCGTGCGCGCTGGGCGGCACGATCAACGAGCAGACGATCGATCGGATCAAGGCGAAGGTGATCTGCGGCGCAGCCAACAACCAGCTGGCGACCGATGCGATTGGCGACGAGCTGTTCCGCCGTGGCGTGGTTTACGCGCCCGATTACGCGGTCAACGCGGGTGGCGTGATGAACATCTCGCTGGAAATCGATGGCTACAATCGCGAGCGTGCGATGCGCATGATGCGCACGATCTATTACAACCTCGGACGCATCTTCGAGATCAGCAAGACCGAAAACGTGCCGACCTACCTGGCCGCGGACCGTCTGGCCGAAGAGCGCATCAACGCGATCGGCAAGATCAAGCTGCCGCACATGGGCAACGGCAGCACACGCTTCCAGGGTCGCATGCGCGGTCAGTAAGCAGCGCCTGTCGTAACCATCCAACGCCGGTCTTTCGAGGCCGGCGTTTTTCATGCTGAGTCCTGTCGACAGGTCACGTATGCTGGTAACCGTGATGACTGTATCGACACCTGTTTATCGTTGGCGCCGGCTGCGCGGCTCGGATCGCTTCGCCGAGTGCGTGCGGGTATTTCTCGCGCTGGGTGGCATCGTGCTCTGGTGCGTCATCAGCCATCAGTTTGCCGTGGCGATTCCGGCAATGCTGGGCGTCATTGCCTGTGCGCTGGCGGAAACCGAGGATCACTGGCGCAACCGCCTCGCTACCTTGCTGGTGACGATGGCCTGCTTCGCCATCGCTGCGTTCGCGATCGAGTGGCTACTGCCTTACCCAGCGATCTTTGCAGCCAGCTTGCCCATCGCGACCTTTCTGCTGGTGATGCTGGGCGCGGTAAGCGGGCGCTATGCGACCATAGCTGGCGCCACGTTGATTCTGTCGATTTACACGATGATCGGTGCGGATCAGCACGGCGCGCACACGTTGAGCCTGTGGCGCGAACCACTGCTGCTGCTCGCCGGTGCAGCGTGGTACGGCGTGCTGTCGCTGGCCTGGAGCGTGCTGTCGCCGCAGCAGGCGATACGCCATTCACTGGCGCGTCTGTTCGAAACCCTGGCCGATGGCCTGGACGGAAAAGCAGCGCTGTTCGCGCCCCTGCCCGGCGTCGATCGCGAAGCGCTGCAACTCGCGCTGGCCATGCAGAACGAGCAGGTGGTGACCGCGCTCAACGACACCCGGCTGGTACTGATCGATCGCATCGGCACACGGCGACCACGTGGTGCGACGGCGGCGCGGCTGCAGCTGTACTTCATGGCGCAGGACATCCACGAACGGATCAGCTCGTCGCACTATCCCTACGACGCCCTGGCCGAAGCGTTTTTTCACAGCGACGTGCTGTTTCGCTGCGAGCATCTGCTGCGTCTCGAAGCAGGCCACTGTCGACGTCGCGCCGAGACGCTACGCCTGCGACTGCCTCTGGATGACGATGCGCAGGCCGCAGCGGCACTGGCCGATGTCCGTGCCTCCGTTGACGCATTGCGCGACCAACGCCAACCGCCAGCCGCCCATCTTCTGCGGGCGCTGGATGGGCTGCTGCGCAATATGGCGGCGATTCGCAAACAGCTCGCCGGTGACAGCCGTGTTGCCATGCCGGTCGAGGACGACGACAGCGCGCTGCAGGACCCCAGCCCGCGCTCACTGATCGACGCTTGGTCACGCATACGCCTGCAGCTCACGGCGAGTTCGCGGCGTTTTCGCCATGCGCTGCGGCTGGCCATCGCGCTGTTGGTCGGTTATGGCGTGCTGCACCTGGTGCACCCGCAGAACGGCTACTGGATTCTGCTCAGCACGTTGTTTATCTGTCAGCCGAGCTACGACGCTACGCGCCGTCGGCTGTTGCAGCGCGTCGCCGGCACGATGCTCGGTGTGGTGATCGGATGGGCGGTGCTGCAGCTGCTGCCATTCGGGCCAGCACAGCTATTGCTGGTGGTGATCACCGGTGTGGGATTTTTTGCCGCGCGCCAACGCTCGTACGCGCTTGCCACCGCCGCCATCACCCTGTTCGTGGTGCTGTGCTTCAACCAGCTTGGCAGCGGTTATGACGTCATGTGGCCGCGGCTGCTGGATACGCTGATCGGCGCCGGTATCGCCGCGATGGTGACGTATTTCATCCTGCCGGATTGGCAAGGCCGCCAGTTGCATCAGGTGATGGCCGATACGGTGCAGACCGATGCACGCTACCTGGTGCAGATAATCGCGCAATACGCCTCCGGCAAACGCGATGACCTGCCCTACCGGATCGCGCGGCGCGATGCGCACAACGCCGATGCAACGCTTAGCGGGACACTGGCCAGCATGCTGCGCGAACCCGGGCGACATCGGCAAGGGAGTGAGCCGCTGCTGCGCTTTCTCACCGCGGCGCATCGGCTGCTGGGTCACCTTTCCGCACTGGGTGCACACCGCCAGATGATTGCTTCACCGGTTGCGCTGGAAGCCGTCGTGCAGGCTGGTGATGTGACGATCGCCGCACTCGATCGGCTGGCTGGCGCGCTGGCCACGCATACCCCGGTTACGCCCTTCGGCGATAGCACGGCGTTTTTCAAGACACTGGAGTCGCACGATGTCGACGATGAGATCGCGACCCTGGTGATCGGGCAACTGGCCCTTGTACTGATGCTGCATGACCAGCTCGGCGAACTGGGCGTGGCCATGCAAAATCCGGACTGAGCCTGGGTACAAGCGACTTGCTGTCACGGACCAGGGCAGTTTGTTCGCTGTCGCGCTACCATCTGTGGCTGGCAATCCTCAGGAGCTTTATCGCATGCGTCCCTTTCCGCTTGGAGAAGACATCGATCTGTTGCGCGAAGCCGTGCATGCGTTCGCCGAAAAGGAAATCGCCCCGCGCGCCGATCGCATCGATCGCGACAACCTGTTTCCCGCCGACCTGTGGCAGAAGCTCGGCGAGATGGGCCTGCTCGGCATGACCATCCCGACCGAATACGGCGGTACCGGCATGGGCTTTCTGGCGCATATGGTGGCGATGGAGGAGATCTCGCGCGCTTCGGGTTCGGTCGGCCTTTCGTATGGCGCGCACTCGAATCTCGCGACACAGAATATTTTCCACAACGGCAACGAGGCGCAGCGGCGCAAGTACATTCCGAAAATGTGTAGCGGCGAATACGTCGGCGCTCTGGCCATGAGCGAACCGGGTGCCGGTTCGGACGTGGTGGGTTCGATGAGCTGCAAGGCCGAGCTGAAAGGCGATGTGTGGGTCGCCAACGGCAGCAAGATGTGGATCACCAACGGCCCGGATGCCGACGTGCTGCTGGTCTATATGCGCACCGCGCCACGTCCGGCCGGCAGCCGCTGCATGACCGCCTTCATCATCGAGAAAGGCATGAAGGGTTTCACCACCGCGCAGAAGCTCGACAAGCTCGGCATGCGCGGCTCGAACACGTGTGAGCTGGTGTTCGAGGATTGCGAGATTCCCGCCGAGAACATCGTCGGTGAGGTCAACGAAGGCGTGCGCGTGTTGATGAGCGGCCTGGATACCGAGCGCGTAGTGCTTTCCGGCGGACCGCTCGGCATCATGCAGGCGGCGCTCGATCTCACCATTCCCTACGTGCGCGAGCGCAAGCAGTTCAACGCACCCATCGGCACGTTCGGCGTGATGCAGGCCAAGATCGCCGACATGTACACCGCGCTGCAAAGCTCGCGCGGCTTCGCGTACATGGTGGCGCAGCAGTTCGATGGCGGCGTGAAGTCGCGCATCGATCCGGCCGCGTGCCTGCTCAACGCGTCGAAGAATGCCGTGCAGGTCGCGCTGGAAGCCATCCAGGCACTCGGCGGCAACGGTTACATCAACGACTACCCGGCCGGCCGATTGCTGCGCGACGCCAAGCTGTACGAGATCGGCGCCGGCACCAACGAAATCCGCCGCATGCTGATCGGTCGCGAGCTGTTTCACGGCAAGGCCTGATCGCAAAGTCTGGTCGAATACCGTATCAGCCACGCGCAACTGATGCTGCATGCCGAACAGCCGGAGAACTTGCGTCATCCGGCTGCCCGAGCCCACCGCGACACCATAGCGTTGCCGGCTAGTCCAGCGCCAGCGCGTCGGCAGCCTTGCGCGGAAAATACCTGCGGTTGAGTCGCACGCCAGCCACCAGGGCCGCCAGCACCGGCCCGAACCAGCTGAGCAGATCCAGTATTCCGCCCGGCTCGATGCCGGCGCTCTGCAAAAGCCGAGTGAGACCGATCGACAGGAAGGCGATATGCGTCGCCACACCGCAGGCCAGCATCGCCGCGAAATGCTCGCGCAGCCACCAGCGAGGACTGTTCAGCGGATGCCTGCGTCGCCGCAGCATGGTTACGCCGCCGTACGCGCTGATTGCGGCGAATCCCATCAGCACGGCAGTGCCCGTGCGCAGACCGATGGTGAATACGATCGCCGCACTGATCAGGTTGGCCAGCGCCACGGCCAGATAGGTGCGATCGCGAAAGCCTGCCTGATCGCTCTTGCGACGGACCGCCCGCCAGCCCAGCCATAACGCGGTCGCGGTAATCACCACCAGATAGGCCAGGAAAATGCCGGTGCCGGTATGGCCACGCATGAAAGCCACCGCAGCGATCGGCAGCGCGGTGGCGATAATGCCAAGCATGCTTTTCACGTAGATGCGCCCTGCCGACTTGTGCCTGGGCGAACCCTTGCGGCTGAGCGCGGCTGTCCAGAAACTCACCAGGGCCACCGTGCCCAGACAGGCATGTGCCATGACCAATATGCGATATGCATCCATCGTGACTCTCCCCGTCGAATCGATGCATGCATTCTTCGCGATCCACCGAAAACCCGGCAGGTGCAGATGGTCACCGTGCAGGGGTGAGAAAAGTCACCACTTGCACCAGGCCGTGCCGTACAGCGCCCCGGCATGCCTATACTCGAAGCATGCCGCTATCCGCATCACTATCCCGCAATCGTCATCGGCGCACGTCGGTGCTGGGGCCGCTGAGTCTGGCTGCATATGTCACCTGGCTGGCGATCGCATTGCGTTCGATATCGCCGGAACGACTCGTCGCCGGCGATGTGCGCTTCTGGATCGGCTCTCTCAGCCTGCTCGCCATGCTTGTCCTGTTCGTCGCGCATACCTTGAGCCAGCGAGCGCCTTCGCTGCGCCGCTCGCTGATGCTGATACTGCTGCAGGCTGCCGCGGCGCTGCTGGCCGGTTTCATGCTGCGCGATGGCTGGACCGGCGTGTTGTTGATCGTGGTCGCGGCGCAGCTGGCACTGCTGATGCCGGCGATGCGCACCATGGCAGTCATGCTGGCACTCAATCTGGTTCTGCTATATCAGTGGTGGCTGCTGGACGCGCACCTCGGCAGCGTGGCACTCGAACTGCTGCCGCTGCTGGCGTTTCAGGCTTTCGCCGCGCTGACCGCGCATTACCAGTCCGATGCCGAGCACAGCCGCGACGAACTGGCCCAGCTCAATGCCCAACTGCTGGCCACACAGGCCCTGCTCGACGAAGGCACGCGCAACGAGGAACGCCTGAAACTGTCGCGCGAACTGCATGATGTAGCCGGTCACAAGCTGACTGCGCTCAAGCTCAACCTGGCCTTGCTGGCGCGCGATCCGGCCTTGCGCGAACGGGCCGAAATAAGCACCGCGACCCTGCTGGCGCATGAGCTGCTCGACGATATCCGCGCCGTGGTCAGCCAGTTGCGGCGACACGACGGCATCGAATTACGCGCCGCGCTGGAAGCGTTGATCCGGCCGATTCCTGGTCCGCGTTTTACCTTGCAGGTCGACGAGGATGCACGCCCACCCTCAATGCAGGCGGCGGAAACCCTATTGCGCTGCGCGCAGGAATCGATCACCAACGCGCTCAAGCACGGCCAGCCGCGGTTGATCAGCCTGTACTGCCAGCGTACCGATGGGCGCATTCAGCTGCGTATTCGCGATGATGGTTCGAGCCAGCCGACCCTGGTGGCCGGCAACGGATTGACCGGCATGCGAGAACGGCTCGAAGCATTGGGCGGCGATTTGCGAGTGGCAGCCAATGCCGAGCGCGGTGTCGAATTGATCGCGCGACTGCCGGCAGAGCAGCCATGACATCGACCGATGCCATCCGCATCGCCCTGGCCGACGACCAGGCGCTGGTGTTGAAAGGGCTGTCGGCGCTGCTTGCCGACCAGGGCTTGCAGATCGCGTTGGAAGCGAGCGACGGCGAGGCGCTGCTGAGCGGGCTGGCGCAACGGCCGGTCGACGTGGTGTTGAGCGACATCCGCATGCCCGGCATGGATGGCTTTGCCCTGGTGCAGGCTCTGCGCGAACGCGGCGACGCCACCCCGGTGATCCTGCTCACCACCTTCGACGACAGCGAGCTGATGTTGCGCGCAGTCGATGCCGGTGCGCAGGGCTTTCTGCTCAAGGATGCCTCACCGGAAGAACTGTGCCTGGCGATCCGCCGCGTGGCGGCGGGCGAGACCTTGCTTCAGCCAGTGAGCCTGGGTGCAATACGTGCGCGCTGGTCAAGCAGCGATAGCAATAACGAACGACTACGCCTGACCGAGCGCGAGGCCAGCATTCTGCGGCTGGTCGCCGGCGGTTATTCCAACAAGGAAATCGGGCGCAGCCTGCATCTTTCCGAAGGCACGGTAAAGAACTACATGTCCGATCTGCTGGTGAAACTCGACTGCCGTGATCGCACGCATGCCGTGCTGAAGGCGATCACCCAGCGCCTGCTGTGATCGCCTCATGCACTGATCTCGCCATCGACTGCAGAGATCGGCATGCACATGCCGGAATGCTCGAACTGGCCGGTGTAATGGTTGTAATCGAGCTGTCGCGTCGAGCACAGCGTCATACCTCAGTTCCTACGCCATCAACCTCAACCTCCGCTCGTCGCTCAGTATTGGGACGGCGGCAATCGCCAGCTCTGGTTTGCGGCGACTTTGCATTTTTCCGTGGTCAGCGGCTCGCCCGCGGCCGAGGATGTCAGGCAGAGACCCGACATGTCATTGCTGAGCTGTGTGCCCACCCTGCTCCACTGCTGCTGACGATTGCCACTGCAGCTGTCGACGATCACCGGCGTGCCGGCTGTGGTGCCACTGCCGCTTGCGACATCCAGGCACAAATTATTGTCCTGCAGGCGCAGCGTATGATCGACCGCGAATACCCATGCCTGATTGGCCCCGCCGCTGCAGTTGTAGCTGATCGCCGGCACCCCGTTCTTCTCGCCACCTTGCGCATCGACACAACGGTCGCCCTCACCGACGATGGCGCCGCGCGATGAATTGCCGATGGCGTTGCGTTGCAGGCTTCCAGCGGGATTCTTGTTGATCTCGCTATAGGCCGTGCATGTCTTGCTGAGGCTGGTTTTTGAAATGCTTGCCAACGCGCTGCCCGTATTGCCAACCGGCAAATCAAACTCGGCGCTGGCATAGGGTTGATTGAAGCAATCGGAATCCGCCGAGCTCCATTCGAAATATTCAGTCCAGTTGACCATGCCGGCCGGCGAGATGCTGTTTGACGCGGTGCGGATGCTGCCTAGTTTGAACGAGCCGTGGGTGGTCAGATCGGTGACTGTCACGCCGAGCCATTGGTCGCCCTCGTAAGCGACGTGGAAACGATAGGTATGTCCTTGTTGCCACTCATGCACCATCCGACAGCTCTTGCCCACGCCTTCACCACCGAAGTTCACACAGGCACTTCCCTTGCTCCCTGACCTGGCTTCGGTCGCGTCCCAGATCGAAAACAGAAACATGCGATCGCTGCCGCCATTGCTCTGCATGCCGGTGTAACCGCCAGAGCGGGTGCCGACTAGGCTGAACTGGTTGCTCCAGAACACATTCGCGCGATAGCCGGGATCGGCCTTCACGGTGATGCCGAAGTCGACCGAGTTGAGCGCAGTCACCGCAGGATCGAATTGATAGTTGGTATAGGTCCCCGGCGTATCCCCCGCATGCGCGGTGACCGACAGCATCAACAGCAACAGCAGGCTGCACAGACACAGCGTCTTACTCATCATTGACTCCAGACTGATTCGACCACATTCGACAGCATGCGGTACGGTTGAACCATGCTTACGGGGCTTTTCGAAAGCTCACCGACAACGCGTCAGCTCTCCTGCCTTTCCCCGTCTGCAGCGAAAAATCACCGTTGTCTTATCCCTGCAGCGCATCGACACCGCGAATCGGCGCAGCCTCGGTGCGATGCAGGTCGAGCACCAGCACCTCGTTGTCGCCACGGCGAAACCACGAAGCGGGGCAATACAGCCGCTGCTGCGGACCGATATGCCAATAGCGGCCGAGCAGATGGCCGTTGACCCACAGATAACCCTTGTTCCACGCGCTCATGTCGATGTAACTGTCCTGCGCCTCGTCGAGATGCAGGGCGGCGCGGAAAAAGATGCCCGGCCGATCGAACGAACGCGACGGCTTGAGCTCGCGCATGTAGGTGGCATCCAGCGGAATGCTGTAAGCGTTCCACGTGTTCAGCACCTGCTGATCCAGCGTCACCGATCCCGTCAGCCCCTTGCGATCGGTGGTGTCGTGGCCATAGCCGACGTGCCCGAAACTGTCGACCAGAATATCCAGCGCGCATCCGGTCGCGGATGCCGAAGGCGGCAGCGCGATATGTGTCTTCGTCGGCAACCCAGGCTTGTCCACGCGGGATATCGCGTCGAGATAGCGCCCGTCGGCAAACACGGTGGCGTAGTCGTGCACGCCGTTGACCTCCAGCAGGTGACCTGCCGGTAACGATTTTCGATACAGCACCATGCCGTGTTCCTGCGCGAACAACAGCTCGTTGGGCAATGGGTGATCCACGGCTTTGGCCGCTGGCAGGTTGTCCCATAGCGAGGCCCAGGGACGCGGCGTTATGGCTGGCCATTTCGCCATGCTCGGCGACACGGGTATCGCGGGCAGCGGGTAGGCAACGGACTTCCCTATCGCATCGCGAAAACGGTGGTACGCACTGGTAGGAGTACCGCGCTCATCGATCGGTGCGCCGTAGTCATAACTGGTGATCACCGGCTCGAACTTGCTGCCATCACCGCTGGCATTGGCGCCTGCACCGAAGCCAAAATTGGTACCGCCGTGGACCACGTACAGATTGAACGAACGCCCCGCATCGAGCAGTTGTTGCAGCGTCGCGGTGTAATCGGCCGTCTGGAAGTCCGGCTCGCCCCAGTGCGTCAGCCAACCGGGATAGCCCTCGCCCACCCACACTGGCGCATCGCCGGCAATCGCCTGCCCGGCCTTGAAATCGGTATCGCCATCGAGCCCCAGTGCCGCACCCTCAAGATAAGTACCGGCCTCGCGAACCTGTCCCAGTCCGTCCGAAATCGAAAAGGGGCCGTCGATTCCGCGTGCCTGCCACATCGATCGCAATAGCTCGAGATAGCCCAGATCCTTGCCGAACGAAGCGTATTCGTTCTCCACCTGCAGCATCAGGATCGGCCCACCGTTCGCGGCCATCAACGGCACGATCAGCGGTGCAATGGCATCGAAGTAACGGGTGACTGCCCGCATGTAGTCAGCATCATCTTTGTCGCGTATGCGGATGGACGGATTGCGCAGCAGGTAAGGCGGCAGCCCACCGTAATCCCACTCGGCACAGCAGTAAGGGCCGGGACGCAGATACACCCACATGCCCTCTTCCGCACACAGTTTGATGAAGCGCACAAAGTCGCGATTGTCACTGGTGAGATCGAATACGCCAGGCTCGGATTCCAGCGCATTCCACATCACATACAGCGAGATGGTATTGAGCCCCATCGCCCGCGCCATCCGAATGCGATGCCGCCAGTACTCGGCCGGGATGCGGATCGGGTGCATCTCCCCGCTGCGAATTTGAAACGGCTTGCCGTCGAGCAGAAACACCTGCTCGCCGAGTTCGAAGCGATGTAGACGACCGTCCGGCGCGCACTCGACTGGCCTTGCTGCCAGGTGCGACCAGGCATCGACACGCCAGCTCAAGGCAGCGAGCGGCGTGAGTGCGGTCAATCGAAGAAAGTCCCGTCGTTGCATCATGGCTCCTTTGGATGGCCATACCCGATCGTTGGTGTACCAATGGCAATACTTCCACGTCGCTCACCCTGAACGCAGGGCCGAACGACGTGATTGAACTTCATCGCCAAACCGACGCTCTCAAGACCCAGCCGTCAACTCCAGCGTCAACACCTCGAACGGCGCCAGCGTGATCGAATCCGGATGATCCGCGTCCAGCTTCAATGCGGGTTTTCCGGCATCGCTCTTCCACGGGCTGCGTGCACGGAAACGACGAACTGCACCGGCGGGAAGCTCCAGCTGGCGTTGCAGGTCGATCACCGCCAGCTGTGTGTGGTCGCTCGGATTGCGCAGGGTGATGATCGACTTGACCGGCGACCACGCGGCCCATCCATAGACGTCCAGACGTCCGGGGTCGCCGCCGATCCAGTGCGTGTCGCGCAAGACTTCGGCATTCGCGCGCGACCAGCGTGCACTCTCGGCCAGCACGTCCCAATCCGCTGCAGTCAGCAGCGACGGCGTGATGTACATCTCCTGCAGTTGCGTGCCGGTAGCGAAGTACGAGTGCACCTCGTTGGCGAAGTCGTGGCCCGGGTCGGTATTCAGCCGCGAATTCTTTTGCGCGTAGATGATGCCGTGGAGCATCAGCGAATTGATCGGAAACAGCGGTCCCTGGACGACGATGTTCTCGTAGGTCTGCTGATCGCGATAAGTGATCCACTGCTCACGCTCGGTACCCACGCCGGCGTGCCAGTCATCCTCGCCGCCGCGCCAGATCGAATCGGCGTAATGCAGCCAGAACGGCGACGCCCAGGTACCGGTGGTGAGATTGATGAAAGTATTCGGCTTGTCGGCGCGAATGTCATCGATCAAGGCGATGGCCGCCGCGAAATCGCTGTCGAAGCGACTGCCCGGAAACACACTTTCGGCATTGCCGGTGCCGTCGAACTTGAACTGGTTGATGCCGTCGGTATCCAGCAGTTTCATCACCACGTCGTGGAAGCGCTGGTAGTACTTCGGTCCGGACAGCGCCAGACCACCATTGATGATTTCGTAACCGGTCGCCGTGCCGTTCTTCACCCGCTCCTTCTCGGGCGGACCGTAACCACCCCACGGCGACAGCCACATGCCTGGCGCGGCATCGTACTTCGCCGCGGCATCACGTAGCGGTGCGAAACCGCGCGGAAAATCCTTGCTGAAATTCCAGCTACCGCTACGGTCGTCCCAGCCATCGTCGAACAGGAACGAATCGAGTTTCACGCCACGTTTTACGCTCAGCTCCTCGCCGAAGGTGTTGATGCGATCCAGCGCCTGCGCCTCGGTGTACGGCGTGAAATAGCCGATGTCGTACCACGAGTTGTAATGCAGAAAGGGACGATACGGGTGCGCCCGCTCACGCTCGACGTAGCTGGCGAAATCGCGTCGCAGCTGACCTTCACGCACCACCCCGACCACCGCCGAATAGGTAATCGACTGACCTTGGCGCAGTGGCAGGCTACGGGCCATGGTCAGCGTCACACGTTTTCCGCGCACTTCGCTATCGGACAGCGGATTTTCAAAGCCCAGATAGACTTGACCGGCAATCACCGGCGAACCTTTCACCGTGCCATCGACCTCGGCACTCGCCGCCTCGGCTGGCAGCAGCGATACGCTGGTGATGGGTTCGTCCTGCTTGAGCGCGGTAATCGTCACCACTTCGCGCAGATAGGCCGAACCCTCGCGCTGCACCAGCTGCAGGTCGACGCGGAAGCGACCCTGCGCATCGATAAAAGTGCTGCTGACGCCCTGCCCCTGCAGACGCTCGGCCAAGCGTGATGCCTTGGCATTCACTGGCAACGCCTGTTCACTCGGTGATGTCTGCAGGCGCATGTCGCTGGCGCTGATGGTTTGCCCATCCGCAAAACTCAACGCGAAGGGAGTTTTGATCGTCAGCAGCTGACTGCCGTCGTGACTGACGATGGTCATATCCGTCATGTGGCTGTCGGCGACCTTCCAGCGGGCACCGATCGCGGCATTGCCAAAACTTTCCTGCCCCGCCTGATCCACGAACGATGGCGCGCCAGGCCGGGCGATGCCCGCACCGTCGATACCGGCCAATGCACTGCAAGCAAACAGCGCACTCAGTACACCAGCAGCAAGCAGCGACCCGCGCCGAATACGATCGTTGGGGAAGCCAGTCAATCCCGGCTTGTTGAAACACTCATAAGACATGTCTGTTCCTTCGTTGCGATTAATCATCAAATGTCTGCGCACTGAACCTCCGATCGGCATCGAATCCGATTGGGCTCCACCACTCTCGAGCGTCAGAACTTCTGCTGGTACTGCATGTAGACATAGCGACCGATGTCATACGAGGCGCTGTAATCGAAATAACTGTCGGTACCGCCATTGAAACCGCCGCCATAGATATACGGCCCGACGTGGTTGAAGATGTTGTTGACACCTAGCGAGAAGGTCGCCTTCCAGGGTGCGTTCCAATGCACCTGCAGGTCGTTGAAGGTGGCTGACGGATACTGTGTCAGTGGTTGCACGCCGGAACCGGGCGCGTAGTGGTCGGGCAAGGTGCAGGCGAAGCCCGGGTGTGCTGAATCGGGCGGCGGGTAGGCGCAGCCGCCTTCGAACGGCGAGTAATAACGCATGGTCCAGTTCGCGCCGAAATTACCCAGAGTCCAGCCCAGCGTGAGGCTGCCGCGCACCCGCCAACTGCTATAGAGGCCGGCGTCGTAATTGATGGCTGCGCCTTGGGCCGGCAACAGATTGAAGCTGGAAAGGTAGGTACTCTGCATGCCCAGCGTGAACTGGCCGAAGCTGTATTTCGGCAACACGTACTTGAACCCGAAGTCCCAGCCACGCTCCTTTTCCCAGCCCGCATTCGTTTCCAGATTCATCAGATTGATGATCTGGCCGGTGCCCGCCTGACGCTGGAATTGTCCACAGGCGGAAGTGATGCCGAACTGATAGCAATCGGCCAGTACCTGATCGTTGCTGATGCCGGTGATCAGATTGCGGATGTTGTAGGTCCACCAGTCCGCGGTGGCAGTGAAGCCCGGCACCCATGACGGGCTGTAGACCAGACCGACATCGCCGTTATAGGACGTCTCGGGCTTCAGATTGGTGTTACCACCGTTATAGCTGTTGGTAACACCGTAGGCCTCGGTTCCGGTGACCGGCACGCCGTTGGCATCGGTCTGCCGGAAGCCGGCGGGTACCCCGGGCAAGCCAGCGGTCCCGCTGCTGCAGCGTTTCGCCACGGCAGCACTGTAGCCATACTGGGATGGCCCATAGACCGAATCACAAGGGTCGGTAAAGCCGCCAGCCAGATAGAGTCCCTGATAGAGATCGTTGATGGTTGGCGCGCGGAAGCTGGTGCTGTAGCTGGCGCGAAACAGCAGATCGTCGAAGGGTTTCCAGGTCAGCTTGAACGCGTTGTTCTGCGTACCGCCGAAGTTGCTGTAGTGCGACCAGCGACGCGCCACATCGAGCGCAAGACTCTGTGCGCCCGGCAAGTCCTTCAACAGTGGCGCATAGAACTCGACGTAACCTTCGTTGAGATCGAAACTGCCCTGATTGGGGGCGACGGCATAGGCACTGGAATAGCCCGAATAGGCGGCCGGATCGGTATCGTCGAAACCCGCCTCGGAACGATGCTGCACACCCACCGCAAAGGTGAGATCACCACCAGGCAGCTCGACGATGTTGCCGCCGAAATCCGCCGCGGCGACCTTTTCGTCATAGCCGGTACGTTCTTCATAGTTGATGCGCGAATAGTCGATCATCTGCTGCGTGACCTTGCCCAGCGGATCGAACGGCACACAGCCGGCGATCACATTGCCCGGCGTACCGCACTGGACGACACCATTGGCCCCCATGAAGGATGGCCCAAGTGCCTGCGTCAGCTTGATCAGGTTGAAGTATCCGTTGCGGATATCGACGTCTCTTATCTTGCTGTCGTAGGTATAGACATCCCAGTTGAACTCGTGGTCGCCCACGCCGAAATGGCCATCCAGTCCGAAGCTGTAGCGGTAGTTTTTCGAGCTGTTGTCATTGCTGTAGAGATATTCGGGCAGGAAGCGGTTGATGCGCAGCGTTGCCGGCGTCTGCCCTGGCACATTGAGCGGGTTGTAGTAGCTGTGTGCGTCCAGCGTGATCGGATAATCGGGATTCGGAGAGAAGCCGCTGTAAATCGCACTCGGACTGCCCACGCCACCGTTGATGCTCTGGTTGTAGCCCAGGTTGATATGCGCATTGATGTTGTCGGTCAGATGGTAAGTACCATCCAGATAGAGATTCTTGGTCTTGTTCGGACTCAACAGTGTGGTCTGCTCACCACTGTTGTGGTTGTACATGTAGCCACCTTCGTTGGCGGGACTGTCGATAAAGCCGGTCACCGGATCGAAGGTTTGCGGTGTGACCCGGTAGTAGTCGGCAATATTGCGTGAGTCCCCGCCGGGTTCGAGCACCAGCGTATGACTCTTGCCATCCGGAAACAGCGAAGCGGGGGCACCGCTGATGACTCCACCATCCGGCGGGACATACGAAAGACCGAAATAGGGATGATTGTTGGTGTAGGGATACGCCGACCATGGCCGATTACCGGCCCATACCAAACCGCTGTTTTGATAGGAGGTGCTGAAGACCACCGAGCCCTTGTCGCCAGTTTTGCCGGCAGTAACACTGTATTGCTGTTGGCGACCATCCTCATGCGGCATGTACTGGCCGTCATAGGTGTCGATCTCCGCACCGTTGAAATTCTTCAACGTGACGATGTTGATCACGCCCGCAACCGCGTCGGAACCGTAGACCGCCGAAGCGCCATTGGCCAACACATCGATATGATCGACGATCGAGGTGGGAATAACGCTGACATCGGTATAGCCGCCATGGGTTGCACCGATACGTTCGCCATTCACCAGCACCAGTGTGCGCGGCGCACCGAGTCCACGCAGATCGATAAAACTGCCGCCCTGGTTGGGACCCAGCGACCCTGCGTCGGCACGACTCAGGTCGGGTGTGGCCGCCGATGAAATGTTCTGCAACAGCTGGGCCACCGTGGCGAAGCCCTGGCGCTGTATCTCTTCACGGGTGATGGTGATGGTAGGCAACGCCGTTTCCATATCGACACCGCGGATGTTCGAGCCAGTCACGGTCACCTCTTGCAGCTTGACGGCTTTGTCCTGCGCTTCCGACGTTGCGGCATCCTTCGCGGATTTCTTTTGGGCAGTCACCTTTTTAGTCGGTACCTTGACGGCCGTGGTAACAGCTGGCGGTGAAGTCTCGATCTGTGCCATGGCGATACTCGAAAAGGCCAGTCCGCCAACCGCACACGCCACCTGCATCGCCATCAATGACTTGTCGATGGATGCCGTCAACAACTTTCTGCTGATGCCATCGACCGTAGAAAATCCCCTATTTCCAATACGCATAAATGCTCTCCCGTAGTTCGCGATCGCCTGCGCAGACATGACCTCTCCCCTCTGCACCAAGCGGTTATGGATATTTCTCCTGTACGTGAACTCGCCTGCAGCTTCGTCAAGCCTCCAACGAGTGGCCAAACCCGGCCACGTTCTGCTCGCTGGAGCACACATGCAGCGTGTCCAATGGCTTGTTGAAGCTCGTGCGGTGCAATCCATCAGTCCACATCCAATGACTTGCCTCATCACAGAACTTCAACTCGCTGCCCTGAAAGCATTCGGGCAGCGTTTCATTCCGCTCGGACGTCAGAACTTCTGCTGATAGCGGAAGTAGACGTAACGACCGATGTCGTACGACGCGTTGTAGTTGTAAGGATCGCCGCCGTCCTGGATCAGTAGTCGTAGGTAACACCGAGCCGCACGTAGCGCGGCGGCTGCAGCACCAGCGGCGTGTCGTAGAGCGGGTTCGGCGTGCCCGCGCTGTTACCGTTGAAGTCGGGCGACAGGTTGAGCGGCGCGTGGCCGTTGAACACGTTGAATACGTCCACGCTGAAGGCGAGCTTGTGGTTGGCAAACGCCGGGCTGTAGTGGATGCCCAGATCAAGCTGTTTCATCCATGGCAGGCGTCCGGTTGCCCCCGGCGGCGACGGCTGGCCGTTGCACCAGTGGTAGTTGGAGCCGTAACTGTCTGGATCGGTTTGGCCTGTCCCGTAGTAGCCCAGACAGTACTTCGGTCCACCCGACGTCAGGTTGAGGTTGGCCGAAACCAGCCACTCGGGCGTTACCGCGTAGTAGCCGTAGGCCTTGATCACATTCGTGTGGTCGTTGCCTTGCGGGCCATCGGCGTAAGCCATCAGTTCCGGGAAATCCCAGTCCTCGTTTTGCGTGCCGCCAGTGGCCTGAATGTCGGACTGGCCCTGGCCTTCGCTGTTGCCATAGCTGCGCGAGAAGCTGTAGCTGACCTTGCCGTACCACTTGCCATCGAACGGATGCTCGAGGAAAGTCTCCAGCGCGTAATAGCGGCGCACCGCCTTCGGGAATTGCATGTCGGCGTTGGACAGCGTGACGCTGTGGAAAGCGCCGTTCGGATCCTGCACCGCGAAGGTGTTGGCCTGGCCCGGGTTGATGTAATAGCAGGTGTCGGTGTTGACGTCGGTGATGCCTTCCGAAGCCGCCTTGTTCACCACCGCCTGGACGTCGCACCAATCGTCGATCACGTGCCGCAGGATGCGCCGGGTGAGCTTGGCACCATAGATCCAGTTCGGGCCGGCGGTCTTGCTGAAGCCGAGCATGAACTCGTCCTGGTCCATGGCCTTGAGGCTGGTCGCTGTCATGGTGCGCGGATCGGGCGTCTGGCCGTAGGCACCGTTCGCCGACACCGGTGGCGACATCTGCGTCAGACCGGTGGGCGTGCCGTCCGCCGCGATACCGCTATACGTGTAGTACTGCGAGGTCGCCACATAGCCGTTGGCAGGATCGCCCGGGGCGATCGGCGAGCCGAGGTAGTAACGCCCCGCATTGCCGAACACTTTGAACGAACTGTCGCCGAACACGTCCCAACTGAAGCCCAGGCGTGGTGCCCACTGCGGCTTGGTCTGCTGCATATAGGGCTGCGCGCTGGCATTGCTGTTGGTGAAGCCGTCGTCGCGCAGGCCAATGGAAAACAGCAGGCGGTCGTTGACCTGCCACTGATCCTCGATGTACTCGGCGCGCTCGCTGGAGAACAGGTTGCCGCCCTGATTGAAGATGTATTTATAGGCGTAATAACCGCTCGCCCCGTTCGGGTAATTGGCCGGGGCGCCCACACCAAGGCCCGGATACAGCGGCTGATTCGGGGTAGTCGTATAACCATAAGCCCATTGGTAGCCCGGTCCGGAGGTCAACTCATCCTGATCCCTGGCCGCCGTACGCAGGTTGTCGATGCCTGCAGTGATCGTGTGGTCGCCCAGGGCATACGTCAGCGCGACGCGCAAGTTGGTGGACACGAAATTCATGCCCGGGTTGGTGATCTCGCTGACGTTCTGGTTGTTGGTGATCGGCGTTCCGCCGTTCAGTGCCGGGTTCTGGTTCGTATAGTTGGAGATATACGTCAGGCTCGGGTCATAGGCGGGGTTCTCGCTATAACTGCGCGTTGTCATGCTGCCGTACGCGGCGGTGAAGGTCAGCTTGTCCGTGATGTAACTGGTGAACTTCGCCTGCCACATGTCGCCGCCATGCTTGGTGTTGTTGGCGTAGGACTTGAAGCTCGAATCGCTCAGGTTGTTGTAGTCGTAGTTGTAGACGCTACCGCTCGTCTCGCTCTTCTCTGATGCGCCGGTCAGCTCGAGGAGATTGTTATCGGTGATGTTCCAGTTGACCTTGGCATACCACTTGGGCAGCGTGTCCTTGTAGTGCGAATCGGTTCCGGAAGTAACGCTGTTGACCCCGTTCCCTTCCGTATGGGCCATTTCCGCCGAGGCGAAGAGAAACAGGCGATCCTTGATCAGCGGGCCGCCCACGTAAAAGTCGTAAACAGACGTCCAGCTGTTGTTCTGGTTCCTCGGGTCGTACAGGTTGCCAGCCACAGGCGACGGCGGCAGGCCGTTCGCGTAGTACGTGTTGTTCTGGCTCGCAACCGTCGAAGACGGTTCGTAGAGATACTGCCCGCCGAAATGCCACTCGTTGGTGCCGCTCTTGCCGATCATGTTGAGCACGCCGCCATCGCTGCGCCCGTACTGCGCGCTGTAGCCACCGGTGTAGACCTCTTCCTGGTCAATCGAGCCATACGGCAAAGTGATGCCGCCTTCGGAGAGGTTCGGATCGGTGGTGTTGAATCCGTTGAGGTAGTACGCGTTCTCCGTGGACGACGAACCGCCGAAGCTGATCAGCGGTTGGCCCGTCGTGCTGGTCGCGCCGCCCGCGCCAAGGTTGGTCGCCGGCGCCAGCAGCGCCACCGCTTCCGCGCTATGCCCCAGCGGCAGCTTGGCCAGTTGGTCGGCAGTGATGACCGTACGCGAGTCCACCGAGCTGACGTCGATCGGCGGCAGCTTGTTGACCGTCACGTTCACGTCCGACAACTGCTTCGCATTCGCCACGCTCGTTTCAGCTACCGCGCCGCTGAACGAAATTTCCGCACCCACGCCCACTTGCAACAGCACATTATCGCGCGCTTGCACGACCTTTCCATCGCGCATCAACGAGACCGAGTACGTGCCGATCGGAAGCTGTGTCGCGTTGTATCGCCCCTGACTATCGACGCTGACGGTACGTGTCAGGCCGGTGTTGTTGCGAACACTGACGGTTTCGCCCGGCTGCACCGGTACATGGCCAAAGATGCTGCTGGTCGTCGACTGTGCGTGTGCGGTGTTCGCACCAAACGCAACCAGCAACCCCATGGCGAGCATGGTTCGCCTGAAACCACCAGCGTTGCCTCCTACGCTTACCTTGCTTCCGGCTTTTTCATGCACGACAGCAACCGGCAACGTCCTGCCCCTGTCATCAACGGTAAAACAGTCACTTTTCTCGACTTTCATGAAATACCTCACCCGTATTCGCTATTGCCTGCGCAGACATGACCACTCCCCTCTGCCCCAAGCCGTTATGGATGCCCTTGGAAACTCCGATTCCCATGGACTTGTTCGCACCTTCACCAAATTTCAGACGCAGGAATCCGTGCCGGACCAATCAAGGGTCCGGTTTGACTCCGTGCTTTCAGTTAAGCCAGGCGGTGCACTCGAACCTGAGAGAGCAACGCCTCTACCGCCCGCCGTTCGACGAAACCGGTTTCCTGACCTTGCGCATTGGCTGCCCCGCAAGCCACGCCCAAGCGCAAGGTCTCTTCCAAATTCATGCCGCGGGCGATGCCCACCGTTATGCCGGCCAGCAGGCAATCGCCCGATCCGACCGTGTTGCGAATCTGTGCAAGCTCGATGCGGGCGTGCCAGATGCCGCTCGCATCGATGGCGACCGCACCCAGTGCGCCCATCGTCACCACCGGCATGGCAATGCCTCGGGAGAACAACTCCTTCGCTGCATCGATCGCCGCATCGAGATCGTCGACAGGACGACCGAGCAACGACGAGATCTCATCGCGATTGGGTTTGATCAGAAAAGGCTGCGCCTGCAGCGCATGCTTGAGCACGTCGCCACTGGCATCGATCAGGCAACGCCGGCCGGCATCACGTGCATGACTGGCCAGCTCGGCGTAGGTGTTCGCAGCGAATCCACGTGGCAAGCTACCGGACAGAATAACCAGTTCGCTTTCCTCGACGCCGCGACGAAACGCTTGCACCAGGGCCGTCCGGTATTTTTCGGCAATCTCGGGTCCCTGGCCTAGGACTTCGGTGATCCGGCCCTGTGCATCCTGGACCGCGAAACAAGTGCGCATGTTGTCGGGAATTTCGATGCCATGAAACAGCACCCCACGCTCGCTCATGCGCCGACCAATCATGTTGCGATGCGCTGCATCGACCACGCCGATCAATTGCACCCGCTCACCCAGTGCAGCAATCGTCTGTGCGACGTGCAGCCCCTTGCCGCCGGGATATTCTTGTTCGCTGATGGCGCGGTTGACTTCACCCGGATGCAGCGCATCGACGCCGATGAGACGATCGATCGTGGTGTTGAAACCGGCCACCGTGATCAAGGAACTGCCTCAATCAAGGCAAGTACTTCAGCGGCATCCGCCTGGCATGTGGTTCCACCCACGCCGCGTGTCGACAGACTGCCGCAGGCACCACCCCAGCGCAGGCAATCGATCAACGACTGTTGACGCAACCATGCATGGATGAAACCGGCATTGAACGAATCACCGGCACCCGTGCTTTCCACCGATGTCATCGGATACGCCGGCCCGGCGAGCAGGTTTTCGCCATCGAACGTGGCGCTTCCCTGCGAGCCGCGCTTCACTACCGTGCGTGCCCGTCGGTCGGCCAACCGGTGCAGGCCGTCCATCAACGACGTCTTGCCGGTGACGCCAAGCAACTCCACATCGTTGGGTAGAAACAGATCCACCTCATCCAGCGTCTCGAACAGTTCATCACCCCATCGCTCGTCCGGGTCGAAGCCGGGGTCGAGCGAGGTGGTCAGCCCCTGCAGACGTGCGCGCGCGAACAGGTCGCGGCAACCCGGACGCAGGGCGCGCTGCAGGTAATACGATGAAATATGCAGATGATCGAAAGCCTGCAGCCACTCATCACTGATGTCGTCGGCGCTCAGCGTGGCGGTGGCTCCGGCGAACGTTACCAGCGCCCTATCCTGCGCCGTCGATAGCGACGTCGTGACGCCGGTTCTCAGTGTCTCGTCCCGCAGAATGCCCGTGGTATCGATGCCCGCGTCCCGCAGCGCCGCTACGCAATAATCGCCCCAGCTGTCCATGCCGCCCCAGCCGACAAAAGCCACCGGATTGCCGAGACGCGCCAGACCCATCGCGCAGATCATCGACGAACTGCCCGGTGTCATCACAAAGTCGTCGGCGAGCACTTCCTTGCCCGGCAGCGGAAACGCGTGGCAATCCCGAAAAACAAGATCGACGTTGATTTCGCCCGCGACGAGGATGCGCTTCACACGCCCTCCTGGTGGATCGAGAAGTTCTCCACCACACGGGTGAGTACACCTTGCGAGGGCGTATCCGGCTTGCCGCCGAGCGACAGGCAGGCGAAGAACGCGAGCAACTGACCGACGACGACATCTGCCAGCAATGGCAACACGTCGTCGACGGCATCCATGCCCGCGAGTTCCACCGCCACATCGTTCGGCCCCAGCCATTCGCTCGCAATGCCTTCACCCACCAACACGCGGGTCATGCCTAATTGCTTGCGCGACAGCTCGCGCAGCAGGTCGACCTCATACGCACGCACCGTCGGATTCGGCGAGAGAAAGCCGACCACCAGCGTGTCTTCCGTCAGGCTCGACATCGGCCCGTGCCGCAAACCGAGGTAGGTTTCCGCACTGGTGGTCACTGCGCCGCCAGTCATTTCCAGCATCTTCAAAGCGGACTCGTGGGCCGCGCCCAGCGCGCCGCCACTGCCCAGGTAGACCACCTTGCCGAAGCCCTGACGGGCTATCGCGGCCAGCGCATCGGCTTGATCGTCAAGCACGTGCTGGACGCGACGTGCCAGCCGATTTGCTGATGCCTTCCAGTAAGTGCGAGTCGTGGAAACCAGACCGGCCCCGGCCAGCAGCAGATTGGTGAAGCTGCTGGTCATGACCAGACTGCGGTCATTGGTGCGTTCATCGAGTAGCAGCACGGTTACCCGTGGATCACTCTTATAGTCCGTCGCCAGCTTGCCGTTGGCATTGCAGGTAATGACCAGATGGCGATAGTCGGGAGCATCGGCCAGCAGGCGACTCACCACGGCGCAGCTTTCCGGACTATCGCCCGAGCGCGCCAGTGAAATCAGCAAACCTGCACCGGGCGGTAGCACACTGCGCCAATGCGTGAGCAAGGTGCCCGCCGCGATGGGCTGCACCGGTATGCCAAGGCCGAGCTGCAAGCTGGGCGCAAGACACTCGCCGATATACATCGAGCTGCCCGAGCCGGTCAGCACGATATGGCTCGGCGCTGGCGTCAGCGCAGCCTGTAGTTGCGCCAGCACTTGAGGCTGGTGCAACAAGTCGGCGGTATCAGTCCAGGTGGCCGGTTGCTGCAGAATTTCACGCACGGTGTCGGCGTAACCTCGTTCCCGCTGTTCCGCAAGCGAGAGCGCAAGCAGCGTTCTCAGCCCGACCGAATCTTTCGTTTTATTGTTTAATATTGACATTTCGCCAGATACAATTGAATGTGAAAGCATGTAACCACTGAATCGAGAGTATTCGAAATGAAACAAAACTTACAAGAGGTTTCGAACGCCGGCAGCCAACTTTCCCGGCTTGCCCTGTCCCACGGCAAGCGCACCCGCCTGTGGCGGTTGCTGTACGGCCATGGTCCACGGAATGGCAGCCTGCTTGTATTACCGCTCGATCAGGGCCTGGAACACGGACCGACGGATTTCTTTCCGAACCCGCCGGCAGTCGATCCGGAGTACCAGTTCCGTCTCGCCGTCGAAGGCAATTTTTCCGCCATCGCGCTGGGTATCGGCCTCGCCGAAAAGTACATGGGCGAATACTGCGGGCGGATACCGTTGATCCTCAAGCTCAATGGCAAGACCAACATCCCCGACGACGGCGAAGCCACATCGCCGCTGTTCGCCTCGGTCGAGGATGCGGTGCGCATCGGCGCCGATGCCGTTGGCTACACCATGTATGTCGGCTCACCGCGCCAGCATGACGAATTCCGCCAATTCGAAAAGGTGCGCCAGGACTGTGAGCGTTACGGGATGCCACTGGTGCTGTGGTCGTATCCGCGCGGCAGCGCCGTCAATGCCAAGGGTGGCACCAATACCCTGTATGCACAGGACTACGCCGCACGCGTCGCCTTGGAACTGGGCGCCGATATCGTCAAGCTGCACGAGCCCAACGACAGCACCGCCAACGTGCCGGCACCGTATAACCAGTTGCAGGAAGATGCCACCGCGCGCTGCGCACGCGTCGTGCGTTCGGCAGGTCGTACCATGGTGCTGTTCTCCGGCGGCGTAAAAGACGATAACGATGAGGCCGTGCTGCGCCAGGTCGAGTTCTACATGCAGTCCGGTGCCAGCGGCGTGATGTTTGGCCGCAACATGTGGCTACGTCCGTTCGATCAGGCGCTGGCGCTTACGCGTGCAGTGCATGCCATCATGACCCGTTATCCGCGTTGATTGCTTTACACGACACAGGCAATCCGATGATCTGTACCCATCGCAAAGCACATCGACGCACGCCCGAGGCAAGGCAGCATTGCAGCATCACGCAAGCCGGCTGCCTGTGCTGCGCACCACCCAGTGGTGCCGGTACAGTCAAGGCTACTGCGAGCAAGAATCCGCTACAGACCCAGCCTGACACCGGCAAGAACGAGCTTCGCCTTGCGGACTTCCAGCCACGCAGCATGCTGCATGTGCCGAAGACGCGGATCGAGCGTCCGCGCTTTCCGGTGATCGACATGCATACGCACCTGACCTGGTCGAGCAACGTGCGCAATGGCATCTCGGTGGGTGAGGAAATCACCCTGTTCGCCCAACCCCAGGACCTGCTGCCGGTGATGGACCGCAAGGGCATACGCACGCTGGTGAATCTCACCGGCGGTGTCGGCGCAGGTCTGGAAGAAAGCATCCGCAGCTTCGATCATGTCGCGCCGGGACGCTTTCTCACGTTGACCGAACCGTCCTTCGCCTGCTTCCCCGAGCCGAACTACGCGCAACTGCAGGCTGACGCGATCGCGCATGCCAAACATGTCGGTGCGCGTGGCCTGAAACTGCTGAAGACGCTGGGTCTCTATCTGCGCGAACGGATCGATGAAGGTCCGCTGGTGGCGGTGGACGACCGCCGCTTCGATCCGATGTGGGAGGCATGTGCCGCACTTGATATGCCCGTCTTTCTGCACGTCTCCGACCCGGAGGCATTTTTTCTGCCCACCGACGCGACCAACGAACGCTACGAAGAACTGAGCAACCATCCGGACTGGTCGTTCTATGGCCCGAGCTTTCCCAGCAACGCGGAGTTGCTCGCCGCGCGTGACCGGCTGATCGCGCGCCATCCCAAAACCACGTTCGCCTTGCTGCATGTCGGCAACAATGCGGAGAACCTCGCCGCCGTCGCTGCGTGCCTGGATCGCTTTCCGAACACGGTCATCGATATCAGCGCGCGGATCGGCGAGCTTGGCCGCCAGCCGCGCACGGCAAAGCGTTTCTTCGATCGCTATCAGGACCGCATTCTGTTCGGCACCGATGCGGTGCCCTCGCCGTACGGTGATGACGTGCCGCAGCAGTTGTTCGGCGACGAACTCTACGAGATCTACTACCGTTTCCTGGAAACCGAGGACGAGTACTTCGACTATGCGCCATCATCCACGCCACCGCAGGGGCGCTGGTCGATCTACGGACTGAATCTCCCGGAGGACGTGCTGCGCAAGGTATATCATGACAACGCCGCCCGACTTCTGCATATCTAAGAGCCTGTCCATGATCTCCCCGTACCTCGCGTTGTCATCGAGCGGTCGTCAGGTGATAGGGCGTGGTGCCGGCTTGCCTGGCTGGCAAGCCAAGCCGCGCGCTGCCGCCTGGCGGCCGCTCGGTGACAACCCTCCGGGCCGGGGCTGTTTGCCCCCATCCCTGCGTCATCACTCAGTCGTGGACCGACGTCCACTCCTTCGTTCTTCCTTGGTCTGCGCGCAAACAGCTCCCGGCGCGAGGCACGGGGAGATCTTGAACAGGCTCTAACCATGAGTGAAACCCCCACTGCCTCGCCCCGACTGCTGGTTGAAGAACGCCGCCGCCTGATCGTCGAACTGGTGGAACAACAGGGACGGGCCACAGTGGATGAATTGGCGACCCGCTTCGGCACCTCGGCCGTCACTATCCGCACCGACCTCGACACGCTGGCGCGCAGTTCGGCAATCGCCCGTTCGCATGGCGGTGCGCTGCCGGTCTCGGCGGCGACGAATGACACGCCGCTCAACATCAAGGAAACCCGCTGGCACGCGCAGAAGCTGCGCATCGGTCAGGCCGCGGCAGGAATGATCCAGGACGGCGAAACGATCATCCTCGATTCCGGCTCCACCACGGTGGAGATTGCACGGCAGATCCGTCAGATGAAGTTCGAGTCGCTGACCGTGATCACCAATGCACTGAATATCGCGATGGAGCTGTCCGGGCTGCCGCAGATCCGCGTGATGATGCTGGGCGGCCTGCTGCGGCAGACCTCGTATTCGCTGGTCGGTCCGGATGCCGAGCAGGCATTGGCGAAACTTTCCGCCGACCGTTTGTTTCTCGGCGTCGACGGACTCGACCCCGAAGTAGGCGTGACCACACCGGACCCGCTTGAAGCCGCATTGAATGCACTGATGATCCGCGTCTCGCGCCAGACCATCGCCGTGCTCGATGCCAGCAAGCTCGGCCAGCGCAGCCTGTCGGTGATCACCCCGGTGCGGAACCTGCACGTGGTGATCACCGACAACAGCGCCGCTGCCGAAACCGTCGAGACATTGCGTGCTGCCGATGTGCAGGTTGTGCTGGTGTGACACTCGCGCAGCTGACTGCCGACCGCGCATCCCCGGCGCAGCGTCGACAGCCCCCGATCAGAACGCCAGTTTGTAACTGACCATGGCCATATTTCCGTCCTGGTACTGGTCGTAGTCCTTTTCGAGATCCAGCTGCAGGCTGGATTTCTGCGAAAAGCTCCAGTTGAGCGAAGTGGCAGCTACGCCACCGTAGCGTGACAGACCAATACCCCCCACCGGCGCCCATTGCGTCAGCCCGGTGAAGCTGGCATCCGGTATCTCGCCATGCATGGCGAGGGCACTCTGCCACAGCAGCCGGGTCTGCAAGGTCAACGCGGTGCCGTCATCCAGCAACCAGCGATGCATGGCACGCATACCCACGCCGGCCTGCCAACGTTCGATGTTCTGCGCATCGGACATCAGGCCGAAACCATCCGCACCGCCCTCGTTGAAGCCGTCACTCTGGATCTGTGCATATTGCAGGTTCACATAGGGGGTCAGCTGCATGCCGCCGAGCGTGAAACGGTAACCACTCTCGCCATAGGCCAGACCGTAGCGGCCATTGCTCAGGCTGGACACTCTGGAAAATTCATCGCCGAGCTCGAGTTCGCGCTGCATGTTCTCGCGATAAGTGCCGATGCCGAAACGCCCCATCGTGTACCAGTTTCCGTTGACCACGCCACCATAGAGCATGCCTTCCAACGCGTGACTGTTGCCCTGGTCGCCACTTTCGACGAGCCGGCCCAACCCCTGGCTCTGACTCACGGCATAACCCAGCACACCATTCAGGCCGAAGCGAATGTCCTCGCCGACCATGATGCCGCTCAGGTCATAACCGACATCGCTGTAACCGCTACGCGACATGCTGCCCTGGGAGCCGAGGTTCTGCGTCCAGCCGCCACCCAGCCTGGGTGCGTCGAGCAACTGATCGAAGCGACTGGACAAGGCCTCGGTGCCGGCGTCGATCGCCTGGAACGTCATCGCCGCACTGGCCGCATGCAACTGGCCGGATAGAGTGCTGAGCGAATTCTGCGCGGTAGCCAGCGTGGCCGATTGCTGCAGGCTCGCAGCACCAGCGAAAAAACCGCTGGCGACTGCCGTGGAAGTCGGCGTCAGCGTGCCCTGCGTGATCTGGCTGTTGAGTTGACCGAACGCGCTCTGCACGCGCTGCGCAGCGGCGTACGAGGCCGCCGTGTAACTCGCGCCTTGTATCGCCGTGACATTTACCTGCTGCACATTGAGCCACGCATCGTTGGCGTCGTAATTGAGCGTGGCGGTCAGCATCACATTGGATGCCGTGTTCAGTGCCGAGAACGTACCGGTGAGACCGCCAGCCGCGGTCAGCACATCGGTATGCGAGTTGACGACATAGCCGGCATTCGTGCCGGCCACGAACAGATCGCCACCGCTCAGGCTGGCTGTGCCGGTGACATTCAGCGCCGAGCCCAGCGACACCGCCAGCCGACCAGCACCCTGCTGGATATAGTTGCCGCCCACGGTGACGTTGCTGCCGCTGACGCCCAACACACCGGCATTGGTCACGCTGCCACCGATGGTCTGGGTGCCGCTCACCGTGGCGCCGGCGCTGATGCTTACGCTGGATGCCAGCGACTGGGCGGTGAGTGTGCCGCCCTGCACCTGGGTCATGCCGGTATAGCTCGATGGTTGGGTCAGATTCAGCGTGCCACTGCCCTGCTTGATCAGGCCGCCAGCACCGGAAATCGGGTTGTTCCAGCTGGAACTGCCGCTGAAGCTGACCGTGACATCACCCCAGTTGAATTGCTCGGGACCATTCACCGCTTTGCCGACATCCAGCTCGCCATAACCGAAGGTCGTATTCGGCTGCGAGCCGCCGAGCGGATCAGCCGTGCCAAGCAGGGTCTGGCGCACCAGATCATTGGTGAAGTACGGATAGGCCTGCCACACCAGTGCCGCCGCACCGGACACCTGCGGAGCAGCCAGTGACGTGCCCTCCACGATGTAATAGCTCGGGTTGGTGGTACTGGCGGTGGTGTCCTTGTCCAGAACGATCACATCGCCCGGCGCTGCCAGGCAGTAGTCCATCGCGATGCCGCACTTGTTTGAGTAGCCTTCCAGCTGGGTCGGGTTATTGCTGTTGACGGCGACGACGGTCAGCCAGCCCTTCGCCAGATCAGGCGCAAGACTGGGCAGTGCAGCGATCGTGCTGGGGTTGGCTTCCGAATCATTGCCTGCGGCGAACACCACCAGGCCGCCCCAGGAATTGACGTATGTGCTGTAGGCCGCGTCGAAAAGCTGCGTGGTGGCCGTATCGGTGGCACTCCACGTTATGCCACCCCACGAATTGTTCATGATCTTGGCACCGCCCGCGATCAGGTCCGCACTGACCTGCGGTAGCGGATCAGCCGAGGTGACCGCTGTTGGCGGGGTGGAACCGTTGTCGTCACTCGAGGTGTCATCGATGATGCGCGCCGAGATCAGATCAGCACCCGGCGCAATACCGCCGGGGAATTGTCCGAACGGGGCACCCGCCGCGATCTCCGACACCCAGGTACCGTGACCCACGACATCATCGATGCTGAGGTTGTTGGTGGTCGGGTCGACATAGGTCAATTCCTCCAGCACCCGTCCAGACACCGCCGGATTGGTGGCCATGATGCCGGTATCGACCACGCCAATGGTCACGCCGGCGCCGGTATAGCCCTGATTGTGCGCCGCGTAGGTATTGGTGATCGATAGCTGGGCATCGATCGGTGGCTGCGGCAACGTCGATGACGATGATGATGACGATGGTGGCGTAGTCGGTGCGGTCGACGTGGACTTGACGTTGCTGCCACCTCCGCCGCCGCAGGCGTTCAGGCCAAGCGCGATGGCCACCAGCAACGCCAGTTCACGACGCCGCAACCCGGAATCGAACGTTTTCATGATGTACCCCGTCACCGCACCCCAATCCTGGTATCGCGTGCGCGCCGGGCACACCGCGATGCCTCCCTGCGCGCATCTTGACACAACGAAAATCCAATGAAACACCGCGCAAGTCACATCCTGCGCCGAATCACCACCGTTTGCCGTGGTTTACGGCGGACTGCGATAATCCTGGGGCTATATGTCAGGCGTTCGCGCCCCTACTGTCTTCAAGTGGAGTTACCCATGTCGGATGTCAGCGTCGTCATCGTCGGTGCCAAGCGCACGGCCATCGGCTCCTTCCTCGGCCAGTTCACCGGTGTGCCCACGCCGAAGCTCGGCGCCACGGCCATCCGTGCTGCGCTGGAACAATCCGGTGTCGCGCCTGCCGATGTCAGCGAAGTGATCATGGGCTGCGTGCTGCCAGCCAATCTCGGCCAGGCACCCGCGCGTCAGGCCTCACTGGAAGCCGGCCTGCCCTTTGGCACCGGCGCCACCACGATCAACAAAGTGTGCGGTTCGGGCATGAAGGCGATCATGCTGGGTAATGACCTGATCAAGGCCGGCTCGGCCAGCATCGTGGTAGCCGGCGGCATGGAGTCGATGACCAACGCCCCGCACATGGTCAACGCGCGCACCGGCATTCGCTACGGCGACGGCCAGCTAGTCGATCACATGGCGTGGGATGGCCTGACCAATCCCTACGACGGCAAGGCGATGGGCGTGTTCGGCGAACTGTGCGCCGACAAGTATCACTTTACCCGCGAGGAGCAGGACGCCTACGCGATCGAATCGGTGAAGCGCGCGCAGGCTGCGCAGCAGAGCGGCGCGTTTGCCGACGAAATCGTGCCGGTCACGGTGGCTGGCCGCAAGGGCGACGTCGTGGTGGATACCGACGAGCAGCCCGGCCGCTCGGATATCGCCAAGATCCCGACCCTGCGCCCGGCCTTCCGCAAGGAAAACGGCACCATCACCGCGGCCAGCTCGTCGAGCATTTCCGACGGCGCTGCCGCCGTGGTGCTGCTGTCGGGCGACGAGGCAAAAACGCGTGGACTGAAGCCGCTGGCGCGCATCGTGGCGCATGCCACGCACTCGCAGACGCCGGAGTGGTTCACCACAGCGCCAGTCGGCGCCATCCAGAAAGTGCTGGAGAAAGCCGGCTGGAACGTGGGCGATGTCGACCTGTTCGAAATCAACGAAGCGTTTGCCGTGGTCGCGATGACACCGATGCGCGAACTGGGTATTTCGCACGACAAGATCAACGTCAACGGCGGTGCCTGTGCGCTCGGTCATCCGATCGGTGCCAGCGGTGCACGTCTGGTCGTGACCCTGCTGCACGCGTTGAAGAGCCGTGGCCTGAAACGCGGCATCGCTACATTGTGTATCGGTGGTGGTGAAGCGACAGCTCTCGCTGTGGAACGCATCGACTGAACTAACCTGGCTATCTGAAAAGCGCTGAGCATCTACACAGCTATCAAATAAACAGACTTTCAATGTGCACCCCGGCTTCACCATAAAAAAGTGGCATCGTCACGGCTTACCGGCTAAAACTACGCGCGCCCTACCAAAGGCCTTCCATTGCAATCAGGAGATTCACCCATGAAATTGACGCGCCCCCTTCTCGCCGCTGCGCTCGTTGCGTTGATGGCAGCATGCAGCAACAGCGCGCAGGATTCCGCTCAAGAAGCGCAGAAGTCAGCCGACGCTGCCCAACAGGCTTCGGATCAGGCACAGCAGGCTGCCGCCTCGGCACCGACCCCGACGACCCAGCAGGCTGCCGACCAGGCCAAGACCTCGGCTGACGCCGCCGGTCAGGCCGCCGACCAGGCTCAACAGGCCGCTGCTGCGGCTTCGTCAAATACACCAGCCAACAGCAACTCAGCGATGTCGATGTCCATGTCGAAGGATGCCGCTTCCAACGCCGCCTCGCAGGCTGACAAGGCTGCACAAGCTGCCAAGGACGCCGCGAGCAATGCGAAAGACGCCGCAAAGGACGCTTCCAAAGGCAATTGATTCTCGCCATTGATCCTTACAGTAGTGATAAAAAACGGCCGTGTAGTGCGGCCGTTTTTTATGCGCGATCCGCCGAACGATCAAGACAATTCCGATCCATGGCCGGCGCCGGTTATCATCGGCGACTGATCAGTGATGGCACTGAATGATGAGCCTGTTTCTATGACCATGATCGTTTCGCAGATCGATCCACGCTCGGCCGAGTTCCAGGCCAGCGCTTCGCAGTTGCGCGCCGTGACCGACGATCTGCACCGCGAACTGTCGCGCAGCGCCGAAGGTGGTGGTACGAAAGCCCGTGAGAAACACGAAGCACGCGGCAAGCTGCTGCCGCGCGAACGCATCCGCGCCCTGCTCGATCCCGGCTCGCCGTTCCTCGAACTCTCGGCGCTGGCCGCGCATGGCATGTATGACGATGCCGCGCCCGCTGCGGGCGTTATCACTGGCATCGGTCGGGTCAACGGCATCGAAGTCGTGGTGGTCGCCAACGATGCCACCGTCAAGGGCGGCACCTACTTTCCCATGACGGTGAAAAAGCATCTGCGCGCACAGGAAGTGGCTCTGGAAAATCATCTGCCGTGCGTCTATCTGGTCGATTCCGGTGGCGCGTTCCTGCCACTGCAGGACGAGGTATTTCCGGACCGCGAGCACTTCGGCCGCATCTTCTACAACCAGGCGCGCATGTCAGCGCTGAACATTCCGCAGATCGCCGTGGTGATGGGCTCATGCACCGCCGGCGGTGCCTACGTGCCCGCGATGAGCGACGAAACCATCATCGTGCGCGAGCAGGGCACGATTTTCCTCGGCGGACCGCCGCTGGTGAAAGCCGCCACGGGTGAAGTCGTCGATGCGGAAGCGCTGGGCGGTGCGGACGTCCATACGTCCATCTCCGGTGTCGCCGATCATTACGCCGAGAATGATGCGCATGCGCTGTCGATCGCACGTGACATCGTCGCCAGTCTCAACCGGAAAAAGACCATTCCGCTCGCGCTGCGCGCGCCAAGCGAACCGAAGTACGCTGCCGACGAACTCTATGGCGTGATTCCACAGGACACGCGCAAACCATTCGACATCCGCGAAGTGATCGCGCGCATCGTCGATGGCTCCGAGCTGCACGAGTTCAAGGCGCGCTATGGCAAGACCCTGGTCTGCGGCTTTGCGCATATCCATGGTTACCCGGTCGGCATCATTGCCAACAACGGCATCCTGTTTGCCGAGTCTGCGCTCAAGGGCGCGCACTTCATCGAACTATGCAATCAGCGCAATGTGCCGCTGGTGTTTCTGCAGAACATCACCGGCTTCATGGTCGGCAAGAAATACGAGCAGGCCGGTATCGCCAAGGACGGCGCGAAAATGGTCACCGCCGTGGCCTGCTCGCATGTGCCGAAATTCACCGTGGTGATCGGCGGCAGCTTCGGCGCCGGCAACTACGCAATGTGCGGCCGTGCTTACGGCGCGCGCTTCCTGTGGATGTGGCCGAACGCACGTATCTCGGTGATGGGCGGCGAACAGGCGTCAAGCGTGCTGGCCACCGTCAAGCGTGACGGCATCGAAGCCGCCGGCAAGACCTGGACGGCCGAGGAGGAAGAAGCCTTCAAAGCGCCGATCCGCGAGCAGTACGAGCGACAGGGTCACCCTTATTACGCCAGTGCGCGGCTGTGGGACGACGGCATCATCGACCCCGCCGACACCCGCCGCATACTCGGCCTGGCGATCTCCGCCTCGCTCAACGCGCCGATCGAGCCGCAGCGTTTCGGCGTGTTTCGCATGTAAGGAAGCAAGCAGGCCCGCCTGCGAATCAGCCTTTCGGCTCTTCGCCACGCAAGCGCACGTCATTTGGCAGCATGTCGACGCGTTCGATACTCGCATCACGCTGGGATTCGAAGAAGCGCTGCACGTGCTGGCAAACGTTCATCGTATTTTCGCGGGCGATGGCCGAGACTAGGAACCACGGCTCGGTCCAGCCTAGTTCGGCGATGATCTGTTCGGCGACTTCCTTGCGCTCGTCCTCGTCCAGCATGTCGGCCTTGTTCAACACCAGCCAGCGCGGACGCTCCAGCAGTTCGGGGTTGAACTTGGCCAGTTCCTGCTCGATCGCCCGGACTTGCCCGGCCACGTCGATGCCGTCGACCGGTGCGATGTCGACCAGATGCAGCAACAGGCTGGTACGCGCCACGTGGCGCAGAAACTGGATACCCAGGCCGGCGCCATCGGCAGCACCTTCGATCAGGCCGGGGATGTCGGCGATCACGAAGCTCTGATCGACGCCGAGGCTGACCACGCCAAGATTCGGCACCAGCGTGGTGAACGGATAATCCGCTACCCGCGGCGTCGCCGCGGATACGGCGCGAATGAAGGTGGACTTGCCGGCATTCGGAAAGCCGAGCAGGCCAACGTCGGCCAGCAGACGTAGCTCAAGCTTCAACTCGCGTGCTTCGCCCGGCGTGCCCGGCGTGGACTTGCGCGGCGCCCGATTCACCGAGGTCTTGAAATGGATATTGCCCAGGCCGCCCTTGCCGCCCTGCGCGACCAGCATGCGCTGGCCGTGGTTGGTGAGATCGCCGATCACCTCGTCGGTGTCGACGTTGGTGATCATGGTGCCGACTGGCACGCGGATCGTCGTGTCATCGCCACCTTTGCCGTACATCTGGCTGCCCATGCCGTTCTCGCCGCGCTTGGCCTTGAAGCTGCGCTGATGGCGGAAGTCGACCAGCGTGTTCAGACCCTCGTCGGCCACCAGCCAGACGGAGCCGCCGAAGCCGCCATCGCCGCCATCCGGACCGCCGAACGGGATGAATTTTTCGCGGCGAAAGCTGATGCAGCCATTGCCACCGTCACCGGCAAGAACTTTGATATTGGCTTCGTCGACAAATTTCATGGGTTTTGCTCGGGAGACGGGGGAACGGAAAAATCATAGGGCAAACCGGGCGGCGACCTTTACCGCTCCCTGTCGTCCATTTTCAACTGCAGCAACAAAAAACCCCGCCGAAGCGGGGCCTTCGTTGCCGCGTCGTTGAGGTTTAAGCCTGAACGACGTCGACGAAGCGGCGATTCTTGTTGCCGCGAACCTTGAACTGCACTGTGCCATCAACCAGCGCGAACAGCGTGTGGTCGCGACCGAGGCCAACGCCGGTACCCGGATGGAACTGGGTGCCACGCTGACGGATGATGATATTGCCTGCTTCGATAGCCTGGCCGCCGTAAATCTTCACGCCCAGGTATTTCGGGTTCGAATCGCGACCGTTGCGGCTGGAACCTACGCCTTTTTTATGTGCCATGACTTAGTTGCTCCAGATGCTCAGGCGTTGATGCCCGTGATTTCGATTTCGGTGAAATGCTGGCGATGTCCCTGCTGACGCTTGTAATGCTTGCGTCGGCGAAACTTGATGATGCGAATCTTGTCGGCCCGGCCATGCTTGCGAATGGTGGCGCTGACGGTGACTCCATCAACCAGCGGTGCGCCCACAACAACCGACTCACCGATGCCATGCATCAGCACCTGGTCGAAGTTGAAGGTCGCGCCTTCTTCGGCGTTCAGCAACTCCACGCGCAGGACATCGCCCTGCTGTACGCGGTACTGCTTGCCACCGGTCTTGATGACTGCGTAACTCATCGTATTGCCCTTCTTTAGTTATTCTCTTGGGTACCGCCATAGCCTAATTGCGGCTTGGCGAACCGCGGATTATAACGACCTGAGCGCGCGCTGGTCAAATACTGACCACCACCCCGCATGGACCGCCCTACGCCGCGCTCAGGTGCCCTGGCTGGCTGGCGCCGTTTTCTGGCTGTCGGATGCAGGTTTTTGCGTTGTGGCGTGGGGTTTGGTCGCGGTCTTGGTGGGCATCGTGGCCTTGGCAGGCACGCCTTTCTTGGCCGGAACGGTCTTTTTGGCAGGCACAGCCTTCTTTTTCGTGGTGGTGTGCTTTTTGACCGGCACGTGCCCGTGCCGCCTGGAGGACGCGGCATGCTCCGGAACAGCCACGGCAGTCTCTGCCACCGGCCCGGCCTCATCGCTTGAACTTGCATCGGCCGAGGCTGCGGAGGCGCTGGACGCCGGGTTTCCCACGAAGGCAGTCGCCGGGCAACGGCCATCGGTACCCAGCGTGCCGGCCTGCACCAGCTTGGAGATCATTTGCTGGGTGTGCTCATGACCCCACTGTTGGCCGGCCTGATTCGCCTCGGCCAACGCCAGCGGCATTTCGGTGAGCACTTTTTGACCTAAGGGGGAGCTGTAGAACTTCACCATGCCATCCACCTCGTCTGCGGTGAAGTGCTTTTGATAGACCGGGACAAGACGACCGATAAAGTCCTTGCTGCTGTTCTCGTCGATATAGCTCTGCCAGTAGTTGGATGACACGCAGGGCAACGCCTGCTGCATGCTGGTGGCAACCTGCGCATTCATCTGACTCAGCGACTTGCCCAGTCCGATCACGTCCATCAGCTGGCGGACCTGCTGTTCGGTGGGTTGCGCAGCAAATGCCGGCGCGATGGTCGCTGCCAGCAAAATGCCGACGATCAAGCCGAGCCGCTTGCGCATTGCCATCTATCTACCTTCCGTTCGAAGCAACTGACTGAAATTAGCTTCACATAGTAACCAGATACACCGGCCGGGCCACAAACCGCAGCTGACTGGCGGACATCAGGCCCGATTGACGGGCGTCCGCACGACGCTGCCGGACGCATCCGGCAAGCTGTCCCGAGCCGGCGACAACAAGTGCTGTACATGGCATACACGGAAGCCATCACACAGGTTGTTATAGTTCCTGTTCACCCCAAAATCCGAGCGTCATGGACACCATCAAAATCCGCGGCGCACGCACGCACAATCTCAAGAACATCGACATCGATCTGCCGCGCGACAAGTTGATCGTGATCACCGGGTTATCCGGCTCCGGTAAATCCTCGCTGGCATTCGACACCATCTACGCTGAAGGCCAGCGGCGCTATGTCGAGTCACTATCAGCCTATGCACGGCAGTTTCTGTCGATCATGGAGAAGCCCGACGTCGACCATATCGAGGGCCTGTCGCCGGCGATCTCGATCGAACAGAAATCCACCTCGCACAACCCTCGCTCCACCGTCGGCACGATCACCGAGGTGTACGACTACCTACGCCTGCTTTTTGCTCGCGTGGGCACGCCGCGCTGCCCCGACCACGGCATTCCACTGGAGGCCCAGACGGTGAGCCAGATGGTCGATGCGACGCTGGCAATGGATGGCGAGAAGCGATACATGCTGCTGGCGCCGGTGATCCGCGAGCGCAAGGGCGAGCATGTGCAGGTGTTCGACCAACTGCGCGCGCAGGGGTTCGTGCGCGCCCGCGTCGACGGCGTGGTCTACGACCTCGACGCCGTGCCGCCGCTGACGCTGCGCCAGAAGCACACCATCGAAGCGGTGATCGACCGCTTCCGCCCGCGCGACGACATCAAGCAGCGGCTGGCCGAGTCGTTCGAGACGGCGCTGCGGCTGGGCGATGGGCTGGTGATCGTCGTGGATATGGATGCTGCACAGGGAAGTGCGAATGCCGCGGGCGCAGGAAGCGCAGGAGCGGCAGATCAGAAGGCCAAGGAACAAATGCTCTCCTCGCGTTACTCCTGCCCGGTCTGCGATTACTCGCTGCCGGAGCTGGAGCCGCGACTGTTTTCCTTCAACTCACCGGTCGGCGCCTGCCCGGATTGCGATGGTCTGGGCGTGACCCAGGTGTTCGATCCCGCGCGCGTGGTCGGGCATCCCGAGCTGAGTCTGGCCGGCGGCGCGGTGCGCGGCTGGGATCGGCGCAATGCCCATTACTTCCAGCTGATTCTGTCGCTGGCAGCACACTATAAATTCGATGTCGACGCGCCGTGGAAGTTGCTGTCGGCAGACGTGCAGAAGGCCATTCTGTTCGGTAGCGACAAGGAAAAAATCGCGTTCCGTTACATCACCGAGCGCGGCGGCAAGGTCACCCGCGAACATGCCTTCGAGGGCATCCTGCCGAACCTCGATCGACGCTACAAGGAAACCGAATCATCTGCGGTGCGCGAGGAACTGGCCAAGTACATCAGCGATCAGCCCTGCCCTACTTGCGAAGGACAGCGCCTGAATCGCTCGGCACGCAATGTATTCGTCGCCGACCACGCGTTGCCGTCGCTGACCCATCGCTCGATCGACGACACACTGACTTTTTTCGAGACGCTGACGCTGGCCGGCTGGCGCGGTGAGATTGCCGCGAAGATCGTCAAGGAAATCCGCGAGCGGCTGACCTTTCTCAACGATGTCGGCCTCAACTACCTCACCCTCGATCGCCAGGCCGATACGCTGTCCGGCGGCGAGGCACAACGGATCCGGCTAGCGTCGCAGATTGGCGCCGGCCTGGTCGGTGTGATGTACGTACTCGACGAGCCATCGATCGGCCTGCACCAGCGCGACAACGAGCGCTTGCTCGGCACGCTGACGCGACTGCGCGACCTGGGCAATACGGTGATCGTGGTCGAGCATGACGAAGACGCCATCCGCATGGCCGACCACGTACTCGATATCGGACCGGGTGCGGGCGTGCACGGCGGCGAAGTGGTCGCACAGGGCACCATGAAAGACCTGCTCGCGTCGCCTCGCTCGGTCACCGGCCAGTTCCTGTCCGGCAAGCGCGCGATCGAAGTGCCGAAGGAACGCCGCCAGCCGATCGACAAGGACTCCTGGCTGCATCTGAAAGGTGCCAGTGGCAACAATCTGAGGAACGTCGACCTGGCGATTCCGGCCGGGCTATTCACCTGCGTCACGGGCGTATCGGGCTCGGGCAAGTCGACCCTGATCAACGACACTCTGTTTTCGCTGGCCGCCGCCGAACTCAACGGCGCCGGCACACAGGCCGCACCATACAAATCGATCGAAGGCATGGACCTGTTCGACAAAGTGGTCGATATCGACCAGTCGCCGATCGGGCGCACGCCGCGCTCAAACCCAGCCACCTACACCGGCCTGTTCACGCCGTTGCGCGAGATGTTTGCACAGGTACCGGAAGCGCGTTCGCGCGGTTACACCGCGGGCCGCTTCAGCTTCAACGTGCGCGGCGGCCGCTGCGAGGCCTGCGAAGGCGACGGCATGATCAAGGTGGAGATGCACTTCCTGCCCGATGTCTACGTGCCGTGCGACGTCTGCGCCGGCAAACGCTACAACCGCGAGACGCTGGCGATTCTGTACAAGGGCCACACCATTGCCGACGTGCTGAACATGACGGTGGAGGATGCGCTGAAGCTGTTCGAGAACGTGCCGACCATCGCGCGCAAGCTCGATACGCTGCGTGCCGTCGGCCTCGATTACATCAAGCTCGGTCAAAGCGCGACCACGCTATCCGGCGGCGAAGCGCAGCGCGTCAAGTTGTCGAAGGAACTATCCAAGCGCGACACTGGCCGCACGCTCTACATCCTCGATGAACCGACCACCGGCCTGCACTTCCACGATATCGAGCAACTACTCGACGTGCTGCACCAGCTGGTCGACCAGGGCAACACCGTGGTGGTGATCGAGCACAACCTCGACGTGATCAAGACGGCCGACTGGATCGTCGATCTCGGCCCCGAGGGAGGCGCAGGAGGTGGTCAGATCCTCGTTGCCGGCACGCCGGAAACTGTCGCCGCGACCACCAGTTCGCACACCGGGCATTTCCTCGCGCCGCATCTTAAATCGCACAAGGCCAACAAAGCAGCGCGGGCACCGGGAGCCGAGAAGCGGGTCAAGGCGGCGACCAAGCACATTGCGTCCGCCGACAAGCATCATCCGCTACCGCGAAAGAAGCGCTCGTGAGTACATCGACGGAAGGATCGGGCGCGCCGCTTGCCGGCAGGTAACTGCGGGGGCAAGCACGCCTGCCTCAGATCCTCTTGCGTCTGCGTTTGACCACTGGCGCAGCATGCGCATGCTGACGATGTGACTCACAGCCTTGTCGGATCGATCACGACATGGCGAATGCGCTGACGCTTCCAGGTGTAAAGGATATGCACCAGGCCATCGCGCGTCTGGATCACCGCCGGATAGGAGAACTCCGCGCCCGGCTCGTTCTCCAGAGTAAGCGCGCGGGTCCAGTGCTCACCGTCGCGCGACAGGGCCAGCGCCAGCTGACCGCGACCATCCCACCAGTCCTCGCCGTGCTCCGTGGGGTTGTAGACAAGCAGGGCGCGGCCGTCCGCCAGCGACACCACGTCGATACCCGAATTCGGATTGGCCAGCTCCAGCAGATGCAACGCTGACCAGTGCCTGCCGCCATCGCTGGACCGGGTGCTGAACACACGGTTCTGACGTGTGCGACCAATCGCCTGCAGCCGCTCGCCAGGCCAGCGCAGCAGGCTGGGCTGGATCGCCTCGATATGTTCCGGATTCGGCACCGCGCTGGCCAGCGTCCAGTGCTCGCCGCCGTCGGTGGAGCGCTCGAACTGGATGCGCCAAGACCCGTCTTCGTGACTGGACGGACTGACGATACTGCCATCGGCGAGCTGCACCGGCTTGTTCTTGATCGGCCCCAGCACGCCATCGGGAAGCCGGCGCGCATCGCTCCAGTGGACGCCCTGATCGGCCGAGGTTTTCAGCATGCCCCACCAGTGCTGCGGATCGGGGCCGACCTTGTAGAACAGCATCAGCGGCCCGTGCCTCGGCAGAAACAGTACCGGATTCCAGCATGGCAGGCGCTCGCCGCTGGCCTGTACACCATTGGCCACCTCGACCGGCGGCGTCCATTGCCCCGCCAGCTTGCGCGACAGCCAGATACCCACGCCCGGGTCGCGCTCGTGCCTGCCGCCGAACCATGCGGCGGCCAGCGCGTTCGGTGTCTGCACGATGGTCGCCGCATGACTCTGCGGCGTGGCCGGCGAAACAGCGATGAACTCGCGCAGTTGCACCGCATTTGAGGCGGCATGCAACCGGAAAACCGAAAAAACGAGCAGCAAGAATCCCCACCGGACCACTCTGCGATCCGGTCGATAAAAGTCGGACTTTTTCATTGACATGGTCGCTATATGGAACCTCTAATGGATGGCATCGAATAGACGTTTTTACGTCCAAATATAAAAACCACCAAGAGCACCGCATGAAAACTGCCAGCGATCGAACCCATCGCCACCGCCGCTTGCGCCACCGCCTTCTGACGAGCGCACTCGCCTGCGCTTTCGCCTGGACCGGCGCCGCGACGGCGGAGAACTTCACCGACATCACGCCATCGCCGCAGCAAACGCATTGGCAAGACCTCGAATTCGGCGTGATCGTGCACTTCGGCACCAACACCTTTCTCGACCGCGAGTGGGGGGACGGCAGCGCCAGTCCGAGCGTGTTCAATCCCGACCACGTCGATCCCGACCAGTGGGCGAAGGCAGCCAAAGCGGCGGGTGCGCGTTATCTGGTGCTGGTGGCCAAGCACCACGATGGATTCGCGCTGTGGCCAACCGGCAAGAGCGACTACTCGGTGAAGAACAGCCCGTGGATGCACGGCAAGGGCGACCTGGTGCGCATGACCGAAGAAGCAGTGCGCCGACAGGGCATGGAATTCGGCATCTATCTCTCGCCGTGGGACCGGCACGAGCCAAGCTACAAGAACTCTGGCGCCTACGACGCCTACTATGCCGGACAGGTGGAAGAGCTGGTGCAGCCCTACGGCCCCCTGGTCGAATGGTGGCTGGACGGCGCCGGCAGTGCAGGACACATCTACGACTTCAAGAAGTACATCGAAACGTTGCGCACCTACCAACCCAACGCCATGGTGTTTGCCGACGTAGGCCTGTTCGCTTACGGCGACATCCGCTGGGTGGGCCAGGAAGACGGCCGCATCCACGGAGAGAACTGGAACGTGATCGACCGCCATGGCGAACTGCGCTGGCGCCCGGTGGAGGTGGATACCCCGCTGCACAAGCTGCAATGGTTCTGGCATCCGGACAGCGACCAGACACTCAAGAGCGTCGCCGAACTGATGGACATCTGGGAGAACAGCGTTGGCCTGGGCGGCCAGCTGATGCTGGGCCTCGCGCCCAACCGGCACGGCCTGCTGCCCGAGGCGGACGTGACCCGGCTGAAAGCGTTCGGCGAGGCGCTGCGGGCACGCTACGGCAACGACAGGGATCTGGCCCGCCAGCACCTGCCCACCGATGCCAACACCGCCGCCGCCCTGGACGACGATGGCGACACGTTCTGGTCGGCACCGGAAGGTTCGCATCACGCCCTGTTGGAGGTGGACTTTGCCCAGCCGGTGACCTTCAACCACAGCATGACCACGGAGTGGCTCAATGCCGGTCAGCAGGTGCAGAAGTACGCCGTGCAGGCGTGGGTCGACGGCGCCTGGAAAACCGTGGCACAGGCCGAGGCGATCGGCCACATGAAGATCGATCGCTTCGCGCCGGTGACCACGAGCAAGGTGCGCCTGAACATTCTTTCCAGCACCGGCACCGCGCATATCCGCGACTTCAAGCTGTTCGACGTGACCGACCCGGCCACGCCCTGAGCGAGGGAGTCCGGAAAACATAGGACGCATGCCGCGTCGCCGGGGGCTGGCGCGGCATGACGGTATCCAATGACAGCGGGCAGGCATCACGCGTCAGTGCGCCGGCGATGACCACACCGGCTGCACCGAACCACTTACCCGCGCGTCGTGTCGGGTCTGCAGATCGAAGATCACCAGGGTGTTGTCGCCGCGCTCGAGCCACGGCGCCGGCAAATACAGCGAACGCTGCGGGCCGATATCCCAGATCCGACCGAGGTTGCGGCCATCGACCCAGGCCGCGCCCTTGCCGAACACGCTGACGTCGAGATACGTGTCGGCCGGCTGCTCGACGCGGAAGTGCGCTCGATGGAAGGCAGGCCCTTCGACCGGGGCGGTGGTCCAGCCGCGCAGCGTATCGGGCGAACGCATCGGCAGCGGATAGACCTGCCAGCCGTTCAGCCGTTTGCCGTCGAGCCAGACCGGATCGACCAGCCCGGCGCGGCCGTCGGCCAGATGCGGACCGTAATTGATGCGCCCGGTATTCTCGACCAGGATATCCAGCGTATGCGTGCCGTCGCCAACTGTAATCGGCAGCGTCTCCTGCTTTAGACGGCGATCGACCGTGCCCACAGGCTGGCGATCCAGATACACCGCCGCGTAATCACGCACCTCGCCCAGATACAGCAGACCCCTGGCCGGCCCGCTCAGCTGGGTGCGGTAGAGGATGTAACCGTAGTCCTGGCCGAACTGTTCCATCGGTGCTGGCTGGTCGACACGGATCGGCGCAGGCAGGTTGTCCCACAGCGAGGCCGACTCGCCCAGCGTAATCGCCGGCAACGTCATGAACGGCGTAGGCGCGGGCAGTGGTGGCGAAGTGCGGCCGGTTGCCTTGGCGATCACGTCGCGGAACAGGTTGAACTTGGGCGTGGGCCGGCCAGCCTCATCCAGCACGGCGTCGTAGTCGTAGCTGGTGATCTGGGCCGCGTAGTGGTCGGCGGGGCTGCCCTGATAGTTGGCGCCATTCATGAAGCCGAAGCTGGTGCCACCCTCGAACATATACAGGCTTACCGAGTAACCCTGCGCCAGCATCCAGGCCAGCTCGCCGGCCTGTTGGGCGGCATCGGTATGCGCATGTTCGCCGCTCCAGCCATCGAACCAGCCGGCCCAGTATTCGCCGGCCATGCGCGGCTGACCGGGGCGAAAGGCGGCGAGTTTGGCGAACGCGCTCTTGGCCTCGCCAGGTGCGAAATTGATCACCGCCAGCATGCCCGGCAGCGCGTCGTTGGCAAGCATGTCGGCGCCGTCGGAGGTGAACATCAGGTCCTGGCCCAGGCCGGCGCGAATCAGCGTGCGGTGGATATCCTCCATGTAGTCGCGGTCGTTGCCGTAGGAGCCGTATTCATTCTCCACCTGCACCGCGATGATCGGCCCGCCACGCGCCGCCATCAACGGTGCCAGTTGCTGTCCCAGGCGCTGCAAATAGGCGTCGGCTGCAGCGAGGTAAGCCGGGTCCTGCGTACGCACACGCAAGTGCGGATCGGCAAACAGCCACGCGGGGAAACCGCCCGCCTCCCACTCGGCGCAGACATAGGGGCCCGGCCGCAGGATCACATTCAGGCCCTCGGCCTGCGCCATCCGGACAAAGGCCGCCACATCGTTGGGTCCGCTGAAATCGAAGTGGCCGCGCTGCGGTTCCACCGCGTTCCAGAACACGTAAGTTTCGATGGTGTTCAAACCCATCGCACGCGCCTTGCGCAGGCGGTCGCGCCAGTACTGCGGTGGAACGCGCTGGAAGTGGATCGCGCCGGAAATGATCTGATAGGGCTTGCCCGCGCGAACGAAGTGATCGCCCTGGATGGTGATTGGCCCTGCGCTGGGCACCGCCGTTGCTGCGCAAACGCTGCCGGCTATCGCCAGCATCAGCGCGCAGATCGTCAGGCGGCGCAACAACGCGCTGATGTGTGCTCCCATCATGCGAACTCTCCAAACGATGGCGGCGCGTCGGCCTCGGCCGCGCCGTAAGTCTTGTTGGGCTCGGCGCCCATCTCGAACTCCAGATGCCCGCCAGCAGCCAGGTCGGCGTGCCGCAGCCAGGTCTTGCGGTACGGCTTCCCGTTCCATCGCACGGACTGGATATAGGGCCGGTCAGGACCGTTGTTGTGCGCCTCGATTACCAGACGACTACCCTCGCCCACGGCGATCTCGGCCCGATCGAACAACGGGCTGCCGATGACGTAGTTGGTGCTGACCGGATCGACCGCATAAAGACCCAGTGCGCTGAGCACGTACCAGGCACTCATCTGGCCGCAGTCCTCGTTGCCGGCAAGGCCGTCCGGCTGATCGCTGTACATGGTATCGAGCAGCATGCGCACGCGCGCCTGGGTCTTGTAGTGTTGCCCCGCGTAAGCGTAGAGATAGGCCACGTGATGGCTGGGCTCGTTGCCATGCGCGTACTGTCCAACCATTCCGGCGATGTCCGGCGGCGCATCCGGCGGCAATGCCGAGCTCATGTTGAACAGATGGTCGAGCTTTTTTGCAAACGCCTCGCGTCCGCCGAACATCTGCATGTAGTGATGCACGTCGTGCTGGTTGAGAAAGGTGGCCTGCCAGGCGTTGGATTCGGTGAAATCGTGCCACTGCGTGGAGTGCCCCATACCGCGCGGATCGAATGGCGTAGCCCACGTGCCGTCGGCCAGGCGCGGCTGCATGAAGTGGTTCTTCGGGTTGAACACATTCCCGTAATTGCGCGACTGCTTGAGCAGCGCGCGGTAGTCGGCCTCGGCACCGGCAGCCTTGGCCAGATGCGCCACGGCCCAGTCGTCGTAGGCGTATTCGAGCGTCTTGCTGATCGCTTCGTCGACTTTGTCGCTGGGGATATAGCCGAGCCTGCGATACTCACCGAGGCCACGGTAATCATCTTGCATGGCACGCTTGCGGTAGATCGGCCACGCCGCAGCATAGTCGATCCCGCTGAAGCCTTTGGCCTGCGCCTCGGCCAGCACCACCGCCGAGTGGTAGCCGATCATGCAACCGGTTTCCACGCCTTGAAGCGGCCATACCGCCGGCCCCGTCGGGCTTTCCTCGGCCATGCGCACCAGACCGTTGACCAGATCCGGCACGCGGTCGGGGGCAATCAGAGTGAGCATCGGATACACGGCGCGGTAGGTGTCCCACAGCGAGTAGCTGCTGTAATTGCACGTGCCTTCGGGCAGTTGATGGATCTTGAGATCCATGCCGCGGTAGCGGCCGTCGACGTCGCTGAACAGCGAGGACGACAGCAGACTGTGATACATCGCCGTGTAGAAGATCCGCCGATCCCGCGGCGACGAAGTATCGATGCGCACACGCCCCAGCTCGCGCTCCCATGCAGCCAGCGCCGACGCGCGCACGCCGGCGAAATCCCAGCCGGGGATGTCGGCGTCGAGATTGTGCAGCGCATTTTCGGCGCTGACCGCGGAGATGCCTACCTTGACCAGCAGCGGCGCGTCGTGCGCGTCGGGATAGTGCAGCACCGTCTTGAGCCTGGTGCCGCTGGCGCTGTGCGCCGATGCCGCCAGCGCAACGTCGTCCGAGTAAAGCTGAGCCCCGGCAAACGGCCGCGACAGCTTCATCGCGAAGTAGATGTATCGGCCATCGGCCCACTGGTGCACGCGGCGGCCACCAGTGAGGGTGTGGTCGTCAACCACCGTCAGTTCGGCATCGGTGACCCGCGTCGGCGTTTGCGGGTTGTCCTGCATGCCGTGGAACAGGTCGAGCACCAGATGGCCGCTGCTACCTGCCGGGAAGGTGTAACGGTGCAGGCCCGCGCGCAGCGTCGCGGTCAGTTCGGCGCGAATGCCGTAATCCTTGAGCAGCACGCTGTAGTAGCCCGGGCTGGCGACTTCGTCGGCATGGTCGTAGCGCGAGCGATAGCCGGCGCCGGAATCATCCAGGCCGCCGGGCACGATTTTCACCTCGCCGGTGGCCGGCATGACCAGAAAGTCCAGCATGTCGCCGATACCGGTGCCGGACAGATGCGTATGCGAGAAGCCCATGATCGAACCGTTCGACTGGTGATAGCCCGAGCAGGCATCCCACACCGCGTTGTAGGTATCCGGGCTCAGCTGCACCATGCCGAATGGAAGGCTGGCACCGGGAAACGTATGCCCATGCCCGCCGGTGCCGATGAACACATCGACGTGGCGCGTCAGATCGGCAGCGACGCTATCGGAGCGGTCACCGTCGGCGGGACCGACACCCGTCCCGGCGGGCGGCAGTGGCAGCGCCGACGCGAAGCCATCGCTGGCGGCAAACAGCGCGAAAGCGATGGCACTTTGCAGAAAACCCCGACGCGTAACCATGGGTAAACCTCGTAGGCGCCTGCCGCGACGCGTTTCAGCGGCGCAGCAGCGCGGGATGGCGTTGATGAAGATCGACGATGAACTCGCCGAACAAGGTGTTGGCCCAGGCGAACCATGCTCGCGTGAAATGCGCCGGATCGTCCTGGTCGAAGGCCTCGTGCATGAAGCCGGTGCCGGCATCGGTGTCACGCAGCCAGGCCAGGCACTGGGTGATCTCGGCAGGTTCATCGCTGGTCAGCGCGCGCAGCATGATCGACATTGGCCAGATCATCCGCAGTCCCTCGTGCGGACCACCGATACCCTCGGCGGCCTGGCCCCGGAAAAAATACGGATTACGCGTGCTCCACACCGCCGCGCGCGTGCGCTGGTACAGCGGATCGCCACGCTCGCAGCAGCCCAGGTAAGGCAGGCTTAACAGGCTGGGCACATTGGCGTCATCCATGAACAGCTGGTTGCCGTAGCCGTCTATCTCGTAGGCCCAATGAGTGTCGCCGTTCGCGTCGCGCATCTGCCCGTCGCGCTGCGTCGCCTGCTCCACTTCCGCCGCGAGCGCCTCGCACTGCGCGGCAAAATCGGCGTCGTGATGGATCGCGCGACTCATCCGTGCCAGCTGGCGCAGCGACACCACCGCGAACAGATTGGACGGCACCAGCAGCGGATACAGGCAGGCATCGTCCGACGGCCGGAACATCGAGTGGATCATGCCGTTGGGTCGGGTCGGGTTGCCGTAGCCACCGAGGAACTGCGTCTCGGTCGGCACTTCGGATACGCGCTGGAAGCGATACGGACCATGGTCGTGCTTGCGCTGTTGCTCGACAAAGGTGGCCAGTACCCGCTGCATGGCCTGGCGCCAGTCGTCGTCGAACGGTGAGGTGTCGCCGCTGGCCTGCCAGTAGCCGTGCGCCAGCCTGATCGGATAGCACAGCGAGTCGACCTCCCACTTGCGCTCGCCCACACCGGGCTTCATGTCGGTCAGATCATGCACCGACCAGCTCAGCGGGGAATCATGCGGATGCGGCATGAAGGCGTTGGCGTACGGATCGATCCGGATGCAGCGCGCCTGTCGTGCGATCAGCCCGCGGAACAGGCGGCGCAGCGACGCGTCGCCGCGCGCCAGCGGCAGGTAGGGATGCACCTGGGCGGAGGAATCGCGCAGCCACATCGCGTCGATATCGCCGGTGATGACAAAGGTATCCGGCTTGCCGTCGAGCGTGCCCACCTCGACCGTTGTGTCGAGCGTATTTGGATAACAGTTCTCGAACATCCGTGCGAGCTTGGGGTCGTCAATGCCGGCCTGCACCGCGGCGAGCTGGCGCTCCACCGCCGCACTGATGAACTTGCGCTGGTGCGGCGGTGGACGCTTGCCAGCGAACAACGCAGGCGTGCCCATCGGGGCTTTGCCGGTCACCGCCTGCGCGACGCCGAGCGCACCCAGCGCCGAGGACGCACCGGCCAGACTCATCCATTTGAGCATATCGCGACGTGTCAGCATCGACCTATTCTCCCTATCACTTCAATGCGGCAGCGTTTGCCGGCCGGTGATGCTGAAATCGGTGCCAACTCCCGCGCCGAACCCGGGCTGGCCACCGCCGATGAAAACACGATACGTCCCCGCCTCGACGGCGCGCTCGCCGCTGGCGTCCACCGTGCTCAAGGCGCGCGGCGACAGCTCGAACATCACGTGACGATGCTCGCCCACGGCCAGATGCACGCGCTCAAAGCCGACCAGGGCGTGACGCGGCGCCAGCGGCGTCTGCGGTGGCACCAGATACACCTGAACGACCTCGTCGCCATCGCGCTGGCCGTCGTTGCGCACGTCGACACCGACCGTGAGCGGCCGGCCGGCCGCAAGCGACGATGCGGAAAGCACCGGCGCGGTGTAGGCGAAGTGCGTATAGCTCAGCCCGTAGCCGAACGGATACAGCGGCGTGCCCTGGAAATAGCGGTAAGTGCGACCCTTCGTGGCATAGCTGGTGTACGGGGGCAGATCACGGCTGGAACGATAAAACGTCACCGGCAAGCGTCCGCCGGGGTTGTAATCGCCGGCCAGGGTCTGCGCGATGGCGGTACCGCCCTGCGCGCCCGGATACCACGCCGCGACGATCGCGTCGGCGTGCTGCTGCGCCCAGTTCAGCGCCACCGCGCTGCCGGACATCAGCACCACGATCAGCGGCTTGCCGCTGGCGGCGACGCGTTCGAGCAGCGCATCCTGCTCGGGTGGCAGACCGATCTGGGTACGATCACCGCCATCGAAACCCGGGACGTCGATCTGCAACTCCTCGCCTTCCACATCCGGCGACAATCCAACGAAGGCGACCACCGCATCGGCCTTGGCCACCGCGGCCTGCGCCTCGGTCAGCTGTGTCGCCGCCGGCGCCAGCCACTGCAGCCGGATGCCCTGATCCTGCCCGCGGTGCACCAGCTCCAGGCGAATCGCATGCGGCCGGGTATCGGCAAAGTGGATCGGTAGCTGCAGTTGGCTGTCATTGCCGTGATCGTCCAGCACGGGCTTGCCATCGACAAAAAGTCGTACCGGGTCATGTCCGGCGCAGTCGAAACAGCGGTCCACATGTACCGCCAGGATGTAGTCGCCGGGGCCTGGCGGCAGCAACTGGCCGGTCCAGCGCACCGCGTAGCGATCGGCATGCAGGCCCTGGATCGGGGCGACATGATCCCAGTCGAAATCGATCCGGCGATCGGTGCGCAGCGCCTGCGGCGGGCCACTGAAATCGGTGTTGTCGAAATAGCTGCCGGCAAGGCCGATGTCGCCATGCGTGTCGTGCAATGCCGTCTCGGGAATCGGTATCGGCACCCCGGCGGCGATCGGCGCGCCCTGCGCGTAGCTCACGCGATCCGCACCGAAGCGCGCGCGCAACCCTTGCAGCGGCGTCACCGGCGCGCTGGCGGTGCCGTGATAGTTCGCTTCCAGTGTCTCCAGCGTATCGGCATTGGGACCGATCACCGCCAGTCGCATGCCGGCGTGCAGCGGCAACGTGCGGTGCGCGTTCTTCAGCAGCACCAGCGACTCCAGCGCGGCGCGCAGCGCGAGCTGCTGATCGGCCGGCGTGTCGACCTGCTCGGCACCGATGCTCTGGTACGGGCTATTGGGCTCGGGTGCCAGTTCGCCCAGCCGGTAGCGCGCGCTGAACAATCGGATCAAGGCACGGTCGATCACCGTCGTGTCGAGATGGCCCTGCTGCACCGCGCGGTCAAGGTCGGCGTAGGCATAGCCGCAATCCAGGTCAGTGCCGGCGCGGATGGCGGCAGCCGACGACTGCGCGTTGTCCGGCTTGAAATAGTGGAACTTGGTCATGTCGTCGACGGCATCGCAGTCGGACACGACATAGCCGCGAAAGCCCCAATCCGTCCGCAGCCGCTGGTCGAGCAGCCACGGGTCGGCGCAGACCGGCGTGCCATGCAAGGCGTTGTAGGCACACATCACCGAATCGGCGTGGCCATCGACGATGGCGGCACGGAACGCCGGCAGATAGGTCGCTTCCAGATCGTGCGGCGAAACGTCGACGTCGAAGCCGTGCCGCCCCGCCTCCGGCCCGCTGTGTACGGCCAAGTGCTTGGGCGTGGCGATGGCGCGCGGATGGGCCGGATCGTCGCCCTGGATGCCGCCGATGAAAGCCACCGCGAGCCGGCCGGTGAGGAACGGATCCTCGCCGTACGTCTCCTGGCCGCGGCCCCAGCGAGGGTCGCGAAAGATATTGACGTTCGGCGACCAGATCGTCAGTCCCTGATAGCGGGCATGGTCATGGCCGGCACCGATGGCGTTGAAGCGCGCACGGGCCTCAGTCGACACCACCGTGCCCACGTCGTGCAGCAGCGGTGGATTCCAGCTGGCCGCCAGCGCGATGGCCTGCGGAAACACCGTGGCATAGCCGCCGCGAGCCAGCCCGTGCAGCCCTTCGCCCCACCAGTCGTAGGCCGGCACGCCCAGGCGCGCGATGGCCGGTGCGCCGCTCTGGGTCTGCGCCACTTTCTCGGCCAGCGTCATCCGGGCCACCAGCGCTGCAGCGCGCGCCTGTTCGCGATCGGGCGACGGCACCTCGGCGGCGCGAGCCACGCCGATAGACACCAGTCCCAGCGCGCAGACCAGCGCGTATGCGCATCCACCGCGCGCGTTCAGCGAGGCACGGCGGATGCGCGCCATCATTGCGGCGCCCCGGCGGCCATCACATCGCCCAGGCTGGTCACGCTCAGCGCATGCTGCAAGGCATCGAGCGACGCCTTGCTTTGTACCGTGAGTGTGACGGTCTCGCCCGGCAGCAGGTTGAACGCATTATCGGAAAGCTCGGCATCGAGATCGCCGAAGGACACCCACACATCGCGCGCCAGCGAGCCGGCGGTGAGCGTGAGCTGGTAGCCGTTCTGCGCTGACGCCAGGGTGGCGTGGATATCCGCTGGCGGCAGCGACAGCTGGTGCGGCTGATCGAAGAACACCAGGTTGCGCGACACCGTGCGTTCGCCGTCCAGCCACTCGAACACCGCGAAGGTCGCGTGCGGATCGGCACCGTGCAACAACTGCGCGTCGGTATAGCTAGCCACCTGGGTGCTGGACAGCGGGGCCACGGTGATCTCGCCAGCGGCCTGCGACAATACCTTGCCGTCGAACGACATTAGCCGCATGCGCCAGTGCGCCGGTACCGCCGTGGTGCGATCGGACACAAGCGACACCGTGGTGGTGCCGTTATTGCGCAATGCAGCCAGCAGCTGCGGTGCGTAGAAACGACGCGCGTGGAACTGCAGCGCCTTCCAGCGTCCGAAATAGTCGATGCTCGACCACGACGCGCCCGGCCATACATCGTTGAGCTGCCAGTAGAGCGAGCCCATGGCCTGCGGCCGCGAAGCGCGCAGGTGCTCGGCGGCAAGCTGGATGCCGTCTGCCTGCATCACCTGGCTGAGATAGACGAAAGACGCGAAGTTTTTCGGCTCACCATAGGCACGCCGGATGTACAGCAGCAGACGTTGGTTGCCGTTGCCGCTGTCGTATTTCTGGTGCGCGCGCATCACCGCCGATTCCGGCTGGCGGTCGTGCGGACCGGTGAACGCATCGATGGTACGCATCACCGGGAACGACTGCAGGCCGTACTCGGACTGGAAACGCGGCGTGATGTTGAGATATTCCTCCACTGGCTTGGCCTGGCCCGACCACACATCCCAGTAGTGGTAATCGCCGTCATCGGGCACGTTCGCCGCGCCGTCGTAATCGGTGCTGGGCGTACTGGCCCAGTAGGGTACGTCCGGCGCGTAGCGCGTGACCACGTTGCGCAGCACGTTGCCGAACAGGTTGACCATGCCGGTGACGATGCGCTCGCGCTCGTCGGGACTGATCGCCTTCTTGAACGCCTGCCGGTCGGGCCAGGACTCCCAGCCGGTCTGCACCTCGTTGTTGCCCGCCCACAGCACGATGCTCGGATGGTCGCGCAATCGCCGAACCTGCTCGATCGCCTCCACGCGGGTGTTCTCGCGGTAGGCCACGTCGTACGGCGGGATCGCACCGCCGAACATGAAGTCCTGCCAGATCATCAGACCGAGCCGGTCGGCCATGGCGTAGAACGCATCGGACTGGTAGTAGCCACCACCCCAGATACGCAGCATGTTCATGTTGGCATCGCGCGCGGACTCGAGTACACGGCGCATCTGCGCTTCAGTCGCCCGCGTGGGGAAACTGTCGAACGGGATCAGGTTGGCACCCTTGGCGAAGATGGGGATGCCGTTGACTACAAACTCGAAGCTCTTGCCCCAGGCGTCGGTGCGTCGCCGCAGCTCCACCGTGCGCAGGCCGGTGCTGTGCTCCGCCCGATAGAGCTCGCCCCCGCTGTCGCGCAAGGTGGCGCGGAAGGTGTACATGTCCTGGGCGCCGTAGCCGGCCGGGTACCATAGACGCGGCCGCTCGATACGCAGCGGCAGGCTCAGTGTCTGGGTACCCGGATCGATCGTCACCTCCCGCGTGATGCGGGCCACGCTACTGCCGTCGGGACCGATCGCCTCGACCGTGGCCTGCAGCGGCACGCCGACATCCGCCTGCACCTCCAGTTGCACATCGACCTGCGCGGCCTCTCTGGAAACGTCGGTCTGCGCGACGTGGAAATCCGCCACGCGCAGCGTGTCCCAGCTGTCCAGATGGACGTGCTGCCAGATGCCTTCGGTAACGATGCGCGGACCCCAGTCCCAGCCATACTGGTATTGCGCCTTGCGGATGTAATTGGCGGTCTGCTTGCCCTTGGGCTCGTCGCCAAAGGCGGAGTCGAACTCGCCCGGCAAGGCGTATGGCTGCTTGAGCAGCCACGGCTGCAGCCGCTTGATCGGTGAATACAGGCGCACTTCCAGCGTGTTGCTGCCAGCGTGCAGTTCGGTCTTGGCCGGGATGCTCCAGCGGCGAAACATATTGTCCGCGCTGATCAGCTTGCTACCGTTGAGATAGACCTCGGCAAACGTATCCAGGCCGTCGAACACCAGCTCCAGGTGATCGCGCAACAGCGTGGCGCGATCCACCTGGAAAGTCGTTCGGTACTGCCAGTCGGCCAGCCCCGCCCACTGGATCGCCGCCTCGTTGTCGCGCACGAACGGATCGCTGACCAACCCGGCATCCAGCAGATCGGTCTGCACCGTGCCAGGAACTGTCGCCGGCCGCCAATGGGCGGTATCCGGGTACGCCCTGGCCTCACTGTCGCCGGGGGCAAGCCGGAACTGCCAGCCCTGGTCGAGCGACTGCGAGCCAAGCGGCGCATGCCCGGCCAGACTGGGAAACGCCGCTGGTAGCAGCAGGGCACCGAACAGGAACCCGCGAAGGCGGCCGGCATGCGCGCGCACCCGGAGTTGAGCAAACATCATGGCGTAGGCTTCCCTGGCAGGTCTGAGGTCGCGTGTTTTTTTGCTGCAGTAATCAACTGCACCGTGCCGATGGCATAGAGCGGGCCATCCGACGGCGCCGTAAAGCGCATGCACAGATCGTGACCGCCGCTTTGCGCAGGCATGGCGCCGGACAAGCTCATGCGCGCGCCCGGTGCCTTGCCTGCCGGTAGCGGCAGGCGGACAAGCACCGGGCCGTCGCAGCGGTCCAGCCGCACTTCGAGTTCGCCATGGGCGGTGGTTGCCGGATAGCTGATCACTTTGACCTGATCGTGCGCCAGACCGAAGTTGCGTGGCAGGCGCGCCGCGTCGACATGGATCGCCGCGATACCGTCCAGCCGTGCGGCTGGATAGATCTTGCACGCGCGGAAGATATCGGCGTTGTACACCGGCGTGTCGGGCGCACCAAGATCCGGCAGCAACGGCAGGCGCAGACCGCTGTCGCCATCGGGACACGGCACCAGCTCGCTGCTCGGCAACGTGCGCAGCGCAGCGTCATCGAGTACGCGGCTGCGCACGGCGGCCAGCACCGTACCATCGGCGGCAAACGGCTGCGCACGCACGGTGGCTGGCAGGCTCAGCTCGATCGGGCCGACGTAGCGCGGCGAGGCCAGCGTCGGAATGCTGCCATCGGTGGTGTAGTGGACCTGACCGTCGTCAACCTGGTTGGCCAAGCTCACCCGCGCCTTGCCGCTGGACAGCGCGACATTGGCACCGCCATCGAGTGTGATGTTCACCGCATACGCGCTGTCGGCGAACGGGATATCCAGCGCCCTATAGCGCCGCAGCTGCGCCGGCATGCGCGCCAGGAAGCTGTGCCAGTCGCGCACTGCGGGTGCCGACCAAGCCACCTCCGCCAATGCATCGATGCGCGGAAACAACGCGTGCTCGATATGCCAGGCCGAGGGCAGATACTCCGACCATAGCGCCGCCTCGGTGCCAAGTACGTGGCCGGCCTGGTCGGCGGTCAGCGAGCGGTCGATCGGGTCGAACGCGTAGACCGTCTTCAGCGGCAGCACGTCGTAACGGCCGTTGGGCTCGTCGGCGCGGTCGCTCTGCAGGTGATCGAAGTACAGCGCACTGCCCGGCGCGAGCACCACGTCGTGGCCCATCCTGGCCGCGTCGATGGCGCCCTGGGTGCCGCGCCAGGACATCACCGACGCGCTGGCCGGCAGGCCTCCCTCGAGAATCTCGTCCCAACCGATCAGCCGACGACCATGCTTGTCCAGGTAGCGGCCGATCTGATCGATGAACCAGCTCTGCATCGCGTTTTCGTCGTTGATGCCAAGCTGCTTCATCTGCGCCTGCACGGCGGACGAAGCTTTCCACTGATCCTTGATCGCCTCATCGCCGCCGACGTGGATATAGGTCGAGGGAAACAGCGCCATCACCTCGTCGAGCACGTTCTTGATAAACCCGAGGCTGTTGGCATCGGTGGCGTACAGGTATGGATTGACGCCCCAGTCGACCGATACCGCAGGACGCTCGCCGGTGACGCCGATGCGCTGTGGATACGAGGCTACCGCCGCCTGCGCGTGCCCGGGCATGTCCAGCTCCGGCACCACCGTGATGTGCCGCGCTGTCGCGTAGGCGACGATGTCGCGCACCTGTGCTTGGGTGTAGAAGCCGCCGTAGCGGTTGGGTTCGCCGTGGGTGCCGGCGCCCGGCGGCGTGCGCCACGCACCGATCGCGGTGAGTTCGGGATAGCGCTTGATCTGCAGCCGCCAGCCTTGGTCGTCGGTGAGATGCCAGTGGAAAACGTTGAGCTTGTGCTCGGCCATCGCGTCCAGCAGCTGCTTGACCGTATCGACACTCTGAAAATGCCGGGCCGAGTCGAGCATCAAACCGCGCCAGCCGAACCGCGGCCAGTCACGCATGCTCAATTCGGGCACGCTGACCGCACCGCGGTGATCGTCCGGCGTCAACAGCTGCCACAGGGTCATGGCGCCGTAGAACAAGCCGGCGCCGCTGCGCGCGGAAAGGCGAATGCCGTTGTGGCCCACTTCCAGCGCATAGCCTTCGGGCTGGGTAACCGGTGCGTTGGGGTCCAGAGCGATACGAATCGCACGTGGCGATGGGGCCGGCTCCTGCCGCACCGTCAGCAGCAGACCACGGGTGCGCCCGAGCAGTTCGGCCAGCTGATGCGCGGCATTCAGCGCATCGGCGTGATCAGCGGGCACGGAGAGCGTCGTGTCGGTCGTCACCTCGAAGCGACCATCGTGACGCTCGATCTGTGCCGGCAGCGGAATCAGCGGCAGCGACCTCGCCTGATCCGCGAACGTCAGTGCGGGTATCGCCAGCCACGCAAGCGCCCATCCGATGCTGACCAGCGCACGGCTCATAGCCATCCGCCGCGTCTCAACGCTTCACGATGGGCAGGGCATCCCAAATCTTCGGATCCTCGGCCCCCAGCACCCACGAACAGAAACCCTCCAGACCGTACTGGTTCACCAATTGCAGGCGGTCATTGAAACTGCGTGCGTCGGGCATGAATACCCATTCGCGCATATCGTCGCGATAAAAGTAATACCAGGACTCGTGCTCGACCGGGTCCCACTGGATCTGCGCACCCTGCTCCCTGGCCAGCGGAAACGATGCGTCGGCATCGATATAGTCGGCGCTGATGTTGGAGGCCTCGGTGCCATCCGCTTTCACCGGGTCGCCGGTGAACCAGCGGTAGCCGTACAGCGCGATACCCAGCGACAGTTTCTCTTTGGGTACAAATTTCAATGCATATTCGAGGTGCTTGAGCATCCACGGCATCCCGTCGACCGGGCCCGGCGTAGTCCAGCGTGTGCTCTGGTCGTACGTCATCAGGCAGATCAGATCGGCATACTTGCCCAGTGCCGCCAGATCGTAGGCGCCACGCCAGTACTGCCACATCCACTTGGAGAACGGCCCCTCGCCGGCGTGGCCTGGTGCATTGGGTACCACCGCGATCGACAGTTTCAGGCCGTGCTTGTGTAGCGCCTCCGCCGTTTGCTTGGCCATCAAGCTATAGGCGTCGCGGTCGGTCCACGAGATGCTCTCGAAATCAAACTGGAACCCGACGTAGCCGTGCTCCGTGGCCTGCTGCAGCAACGACCCGATCATCTGCTGCTTGGCCGTCTCGTCATGCAGCAGCTCGTGGAAACCCTTGCGGCCGGCGGTCATCGAGAGAATCGGCATCACCGGCAAATGGTGCTGCCTGGCGAGGTTGAGGACGAAGTCGTTGGGCGCGCCGTTGACCAACCCCTCCGCATCGACGCCATACCAGGTGGGCACCAGCAGGCCGATCTTGTCGACGTGGGCCACCATGGAGTCGACCGACTTCTGCGTGCTCATCAGGTAGAACAACGCGGTCGGTTCGGCGTGCACGGCACTGCTCAAAAGCATGCTGGCGAGCAGCCATCCGAGGAGTCGTTTCATGGCTGATCCTTGGCGCTGGAATCGAGGCCGGGCATCGCGATGCGCAGCACATACGCGGATTCCCCCGCCGGCTTGCCGGGCAGGCTGACGTGCAGTCCGTCGGACTGCTGGGTCGTCTTGAGCGTCTTGCCGTCGGCGAGCAAGGTGACCGCACCGACATGGTCGGACGGTTTGATCGAATGGATCACCGCCTCGGCGTTTTTCGGCCAGCCCAGCTCGATGGCGTACAACGCGCCCGGCTTGGTGGTGAAGCGGAAGTCCTCGGCGGTATACGGCTTGGTCCTGGTGTCCTGGAAGCTTCCGCTCGCCACCTCGGTGGGACCTTCGCCGTATACCCGCCACGGCCGGGTATCGTAGATCGCCTGACCGTTGACCTTCAGCCAGCGACCGATCGCCAGCAGGATGTTGCTTTCGGCTTTGGGAATGGTGCCGTCGGCACGCGGCCCGATATTGAGCATCAGGTTGCCGTTCTTGCTGACCACATCGGCCAGCAGATGGATCAGGAAGGTGGGCGACTTGTAGGTGTCGCCCTCCACGTAACCCCAGGAGTTGTCGCTGACCGACGTGTCGGTCTGCCAGTGGCGCGCCTGGATACCGGATAGTTGGCCACGTTCGATGTCGAGCACGCCGGCGCCCTCGGGAAAATCGCCGAGCTTGTAATTCACCACCACGCCATCGCGCTTCGCGCCCTGGTTGTAGTAGTAGGCGAGCATCTTTGGCAGCGTGTTGCGAAAGGTGGGATGACCGATCCACCAGTCGAAATAGATCATGTCCGGGTGGTAGTCATCGATGAGTTCGGCGGTGCGCGCAAGCCAGTCATCCAGCCATGCCTGCGAGACATAGGTCCAGTCTTCGGCGAGCTTCTGGTCATCCTCGGACAGATGGTTCTCGGCTGGGCCGTACAGGCTGGCATAACGCGGATCGTTGACGTCCGAATCGATATGCCGGCCGCCGTCGAAAAACCAGTCATGTTCGGCGCGATGAGACGACACGCCAAAACGCAGGCCCTGCGCGCGCACGGCCTTTTCCAGCAGCCCGATGATGTCTTTGTGCGGACCCATCTTGGCGGCGGTCCATTCCGACAACTTGGAGTCGTACATGGCGAAGCCGTCATGGTGCTCGGCGACCGGCACCACGTAGCGCGCGCCGGCCGCTTTGAACAGCGTCGCCCAGGCAGCCGGATCGAAGCGCTGGGCCTTGAACATCGGGATGAAGTCCTTGTAGCCGAACGTCGACTGCGGCCCATACGTCGCGATGTGGTGGGCGTAATCCGTGCTGCCCTTCTGGTACATCTGGCGCGAGTACCACTCGCTGCCGAACGCGGGCACCGAATACACGCCCCAATGGATGAAGATGCCGAACTTGGCGTTGTCGTACCAACCTGGGGATCGGTACGTTTCCAGCGACGCCCAGTCAGCGTGGAACGGGCCGTCATCCATATGCTCGGCGACCCGATTGAGAATGGCGCTGCGCTGGGGCGCGTATGTCGCCGTGGCCTTCTGCCAGGCCAGGTCGGCCTGACGCGGCGTGAGCGTATCGGCGGTCGGCGCCGTGGGCGACACCGCCGCAGCGGCCGCCACCGCGCTGGCGCAAAACAGGCCAGTCAGGGCGGCGAGAAAAGTCCTTGAGGGCTTCATGGGGATGATGTCTCCGTGCTTGACTGGTAGTGGGCGCTAACGAAGCGCGCCGCGTGGAAGGAGCGACGCAGACTATTCACGCACACTCCGGTGGAAGCATCACTATCGATTGGCAACTGCGCATTGTCGATGGCGGCAGCGGGTTTCCAGTTGCTGTGCAGGGCGCAGGGCGTGGCCAGGTAGGCTGAGCAGGCAGATCGCCGCGACCAGCACAGGCATCGTGCATGATTCCGGCGAGCAGAAAAAATATCAGAAAGGTGCAAGCTCGCCTCGACATCGTTCAATCACCCACCATGTCTAGCCAATCCCTACCCATCGTGCCGCACCGGCAACCAGCGATGGCCATGCAAAAAAGCCACCGGCGGCGGGTGCCTTGGGAGAAAAACATCCGCCGCCAGTGGTGACGCACTTGCTACATCAAAGCTTGAAGTTGAAGCCGACCGTGTATGTCCGCCCATTCTTGTAATAACCGAGCGGTGCTGCCTCGTCGGTGCTGAACTGGTAGTACGTCTGGTCAAGCAGATTCGTGGCGCTGGCAGTCACGCTGAGCCAGGAATTGATCTGATATGCCGCCGTGAAATCGAGCTCCTTGTATGCATCGCTGAACTGCTGTGCGTCCAGACGACCGATCTGCGTGAAGTATCTCGTACGCCAGCTGTAATTGAGGCGTGCCGTCCATGGTCCGTGCTCGTAATACGGGATGATGTTGATCGTGTTTTTTGACAAGTACGGCATATTCAAGCCAGGACTTGTGCTCGCATGGGTGTAGGTGTAATTGGTCTGCAGACCAAAACCGTGTCCAAGATCCTGCTGGTACATCAACGAGATGCCACGGACTTTGGCGTTGCTTTCATTGACCGGCGAGGAAACCGAATAGGTCGACACTGTTCCGGTGAGCGGGTTGAGCAACTGCTCATCGTGCGCCACATTGACAATGTAGGTTCCGATATCGCGGTAGAACACTTCGGTGGACAACACACTGGACGGTGCGAAATACCACTCGCCCGCCAAATCGTAGTTGGTCGACTGATACGGTTTGAGGTCCGGATTGCCACCACTGGCCGTCAGTTGCTGGTCGTCGCGAGTGACCTGTCCCGCCAGATCGCTATAGCGTGGCCGTGCGATTACCTTGGAGGCCGAAAAGCGCAGAACCTTGTCGTCATCGATGTCACGGGCGAGGTTGAAGCTCGGCAACGGCTTGTAATACTCCTTTTTGGCAGCGATCTGCGTGTAAGTCGTACCGCTGTCGAGTGTCTGCCAATAGGTAGATTTGTCCATGGTATCGACGTAGCGCACACCGAAGTTGCCACGCCAACCATTGGCATCGAAGTTGAACTGCGTGTACAGATCCTTGGTGATTTCCTTGACGCCGAAGGACGAGCCGTAATCGATGTGGTAAGCGCCCTGCGGCAGCGACTTCAGGTAAGCGATCACGTCATTCAGATTGGCGGTGGGCCAATTGTTGAGATCGCCGCTGGTATTCATGCCATCGTAAAGACCGCTTGGTGCCGTACCTGGATCGAACTGGCTCAGCAGGATGTCGCTCGTGGCATAGATCGAGTTGCCGAGAGCGGCGACGCCATTATCGTGGTTGATGTACTTCACCCCCATCTGCACCTGATTGATCGGCCCCCAATCGAGATCGCGGCTGGCATCGAACTGGGCGTACTTCTCCTTGTCATCGCTCACCGCATAGTAAATGCCGCCGGCCTGTTGACCGCTCGTCAGTCCCCAGTTACTGGCACTGCCATTGTCGTAGTTGACGCTGGTGGCGCCGTTGGTCGTACCGGCGTAACCGAAGTTGTAGCCACCCGATTGCAGCAAATACTTCATCAGGTATTCCGGGTCCTTGCCGCCCGTGGCATCGGTATAGCCCACTTGACTGGTGAACACCCAACTGTCGCCGTTGTAGTCATGGCGAAGATTGAAGCTCTTGGTGGAGACCTCGGACTTGCGGTAGTTGGCGTCCAGCTCTGCATAGGGCTGATTGCCGTTGCCCGCACCGGCCGTCACGGTACCTGAGGTGATCAGACCGTTGTTGACGGTAAGACTGGTAATTTTGTCCATGTCGCCGCAGCCAGGGCAGACATAGCGCGCCTCGCTGTAGTTGTTGTACGTGCCTTTGACGTACATGCCGGTGAAGTTGAATTCGTTGTGGTCGTCGGGCCGCCATTCCAGGGCCGACTGGATACCGTTGCGCTCACGTGTTTGCTGAAAGAAGTCGCTATCGACGGCGACTGGAATCTTGGCAGTCTTGTAGTCACCGCTGCCGGTGACGGTCGGATTGCCGGTGATGCCGGCGCCGGTGGTATAGCCGAAAAACTCGATGCCGGCCTGCGAAAGATTCTGCTTGTCGTGTGTGACCGTGGTCAGAAAGCCGAAGGTATCGTCCTGGTTCTTCCAGCTCCACAATACCGAGCCGCGCGGATTCCCGTCTTTGGAGCGATCGTTGTAGCTCTCGCCGAGCGAACCACGCAGGGTGTTGGCTGGCAGATCCAGCGGCTTTCGCGTATTGACGATCACCGTGCCGCCAATGCTGCCTTCGTCGATGCGCGCTTCAGGCGACTTGTAGACCTCCATCATGCCGATGATTTCGGGTGACAGCAGCGTGTAGTTGAAAGTGCGTCCGCTCGTATCGCTGGGGTTACCGCCCCAGTCGCCGGATGCCACAGTCTGGCCATTGAGCAGGATACGATTCAACGCCGGGTCGGTGCCGTTGATGCTGACCTTTTCGCCTTCACCGTACAGACGGTCTACGGTGATGCCCGGCAAATGCGACAGCGATTCGGCGGCGTTGGTATCAGGGAACTTGCCGATATCCTCGGCGCTGATCGCATCGACTACCGCATTGGCATTGCGCTTGATATTGAGCGCCTTTTCAAGGCTCTGGCGATAACCGGTGACGGTCACTGTCTGAAGCACCTTCGCCTGCTTTTCCTTCGCCCGCTCCTCCGGGGTCTTGGTCTTGTCAGCCGCGGCATCCTGGGTCGGTGAGGCCTGAGTCGGTGCGGCGGCATCCTGTGCGTGCACTGCGGCCACCAGCCCCAAACCGGCAAGAATGCTGGCGCACAAGATTGTCTTGCTGATCATCATTGAGTTCCCCCTAATCGTAGTATTTATTGGGGCACGGCCACGCCCTGCGTGACCGGCACAGTCACCTTCACTTGCCTGGCTGTGGCTCCCTACCACCAGGTAGAACCGGGCCTGCGGCCCATGCAGCGTCGGCGCGCATATTCAAAAACCAGCTGGCGGCACCAATGACACCTAGCTGGCCGTGATCCACCACATGGATCGGAATTTTGTGGAGTAACGGGCGCATCACACCCTTGTCCAGAAAGCGATCGACCAGATCGCTCGCGCGCATGAAAGCGGTGATTTGCGAGAGAAAGCCGCCGGCCAGGTAAACGCCACCGGTCGCTCCATACAACAAAGCAAGATCGGCGGCGAAAGATCCCAGCCAGCCGCAGAACAACGACAGCGCTTCATGCGACAGCGATTGCGTATCGGCCAGAGCCTCGGCGGAAATCTCTGCCGGCGTCTTGAGCGCGGGATAGCGATCGCGCACGGCACACAAGGCAACGTAGAGGCGGTAGAGACCCGGTCCGCAAAGCACCGCTTCGTACGGCACATGACTATCACCCCAGTCGAGATGTGCCAGCACCTGCTGCTCCAGCCCGGTGCGCGCGGCCAGCTGGATCTGGCCAGCCTCGGTAGCCAGCACCCGCGATGGCTGACCGGGAAGTCGCACAGCCGCGCCGAGCCCCGTACCAGGCCCGATGATCACCACCGGACCCTGCGCCAAAGAATGAGACTGCATCGGCTTCAGGGTGGTCGTGTTGCCTTCGTTGAGATGCGCCGTGGCGTAGGCGAGCGCCTCGAAATCGTTGAGCAGGCTGACCTCATCCATCTGCAGGGCGGCCGCCATTTGGGCGGGCATGATCGGCCAGGCCAGATTTTTGTTGACCACCATGCCGGCATGCTCATAGCCGGCGCACGCCAGCACCATGTCGCGAGGCCGCACGCCAGCCTCATCGCAAAAGCATCGGACAATATCTTCGAGATGCGGGTGATCGGCGCAGCGGTACGTGCGGTAATCCAGCAACTCGGGCACCTCTCCGCCCGCCTTGCGCGCTACCAGCGCAACCCGGGCATGCGTACCGCCGACATCAGCCGCGAGGAAGGTATGCAATCCCGCGTCCTCACCGGGCTGCGCAGCCAAGTTCTGCCATGACTGCCGCAGGGACGGCTCAAACGGGCCAGCCGCATGCATTACCGACACCTTGCCCGCCATGACTCGCTCTGCCGCCAACTCAGCCAGAGCCGCCCCACGTTGATGTCTTGTCGAGCCCCGCGTATCCACTCGCCACCCCCACGAATGCCCGTCTTGCCTTGACTGACTTTGCCGACCGATCAAGGAGCGCTGAAGCGACCTTTGTTCATCAGCAAACTTGATGTTTATATGTAACCGCGGTGTAACTTAGACCTTCTCCAGCCGTATCGCAAGAAAAAGTTGACGGCCGTTTCTTAAAACTTACGATTACATATGAACTTAAAGTTTATCTGTACACATACAAGGCAATTGCGCCATCATGCGCGAAAAGCTTGATGACCGGCCGCTCGGATGACGGCGGCACAGTTCGGGGAACGACTCATGGCAGTATCCGATGCGGCATCCAATGCAGGCGCAACCACGATGGGCGCGGCAAAGATCGAGATCTCCCGGCTCTCCTTTGGCGGCGCACCGGTCGGCAATCTCTACGCGTCGGTAGACGAAGACACCGCGATCGCTGCGATTGCGCAGGCCCACCAGCAAGGCATCCGGCACTTCGATACCGCTCCCTACTACGGCTACGGCTTGAGCGAACAGCGGCTGGGCACGGTGCTGGCGACGCTCGATCGTGACAGCTACACGTTGTCCACCAAGGTAGGACGCCTCATCGAGAACCATGCTGGCCGTGTCGACCGTGCCGACGGATTCGCGGTCGACCATCGCGGCGCCCGCTTCGACTACAGCCGTGATGGCGTACTGCGATCGATCGAGGCCAGCCTGGCACGCCTGGGAACCGATCACGTCGAGCTGCTCCTGCTGCACGACGTCGGCGCGCTGACCCACGGCGCGCGACATCGTGAGATCTTGCAACAGGCGCTGGACGAAGCCTTGCCCGCGATGGCGGAGCTACGCAGCCAGGGCGTTTGTCACGCGATTGGCCTCGGCGTCAACGAGGAAGCGGTTTGTCTTGACGTGATGCGGCACTTTCCGCTCGACGCGATCATGCTTGCCGGGCGTTACACCTTGTTTGAACAGCAGGACAGTCGCGCCGTGATGGCCGAGGCCCGCGCGCGAGGCGTGACGATCCTGGCTGCGGGCCCCTACAACTCCGGCCTGCTGGGCGGCACGGATGGCCCAGGCCAGTTCTACAACTACCGTCCCGCCGAGCAGGAAACACTCCTCCGGGCACGGCGCTTCTATGAAATTTGCGCGGATGTCGGAGTGGATGTCGGTGCGGTGGCCCTGCAGTTCCCGCTAGCCCATACGGCGGTGGCGAGCGTGGTCTGCGGCCTGCGTTCACCCGCCGAGGTAGACAGCGCAGTCGATCGCATGGGTACGCACCTGCCGGCGGCGATCTGGCCGGCGTTGCGCGAGGCCGGGCTGCTCTGCGCCGATGTGCCTACGCCATGACGATGGTCGACGCACATCAGCATTACTGGCGGCCTGACCGCGGCGATTATGGCTGGTTGGCGCAAGCACCGGCGTCACTGCGGCGCAACTTTCTGCCTGACGATCTGCGAGCGCAGCGCCTGGCCGCCGGCGTCTACTACAGCGTGCTGGTACAGGCAGCGCCGAGTGAGCATGAAACGCGCTACCTGTTTGAGTTGGCCCGCACCGACCCCAGCGTGCTGGGCGTGGTCGGCTGGGTCGACATGGCGGCGGATGACGCCTGCTCGCGCATCGAGAACCTGATGCGAGACGGCGCCGGCCTGCTGCGCGGCATACGCCCGATGGCGCAGGACATTGCCGACCCGCAATGGTTGGCCAGGCCAGTCCTCGATCGTGCCTTTGACTGCCTGCAGGCGCACTGCCTCACCTTCGATGCGCTGGTCACCACTACCCAGTTGCCAGCGCTGCACCAGCGCCTGCGACGCCAGCGCAGTCTGCGCGCCGTACTCGATCATGCGGCAAAGCCGCCGATCGTCGATGGCGACCATGCGCAATGGTTCAGCTGGATCGACGAGCTGGCGCAGCTGCCCGAATTGCACTGCAAGCTCTCCGGCCTGCTCACCCTGCTCGATGCCGGCACCAGTGAAACCGTGATCGAACCCTACGTCGAACGACTCTTCGAAAGCTTCGGCGCGGGGCGGCTGCTGTGGGGTAGCGACTGGCCGGTATTGACCACTCACGCCGATTACGACCACTGGCTTCGGCTGGCCCTGAGCCTGACCACGCAATTCGCACCAGGCCGGCAGGCCGAGGTGTTCAGCGCCAACGCCATCCGCTTCTACGGACTGGACGTGGCGCCCGCCCTTTCTTGTGCCCCGGAGACCCAACCATGACCACCGTGCATCGTATGCCTACGTTTTCATCGCCGTGCCGAGCGCGCGCATGAAAGGCCGGCTACACGGCAAAACCGCACTGATCACCGCAGCCGGTGCCGGCATCGGCCGCGCCACCGCGCTGGCATTCGCCGCCGCCGGCGCGCGCGTGCTGGCGACGGATATCGATCCGTCGGCGCTGGCAAGTCTTGCTAACGAGCACCCGGCTATCGCCACCGCACCGCTCGACGTAACCGACACCGCCGCCATCACGGCGCTGGTCGACGGTGCGGGCGCGCTGGACGTGCTGTTCAACTGCGCGGGGTACGTCCATGCCGGCACCATCCTCGACACCGACGAGGCCAGTTGGCAGCGCTCCTTCGCAATCAACGTCGACAGCATGTTCCGACTGTGCCGGGCTGTACTGCCGGGAATGCTCGAACGCGGCGGCGGCAGCATCGTCAACATGTCCTCGGTGGCATCAAGCATCAAGGGCGTGCCCAACCGCTTCGCCTATGGCGCGAGCAAGGCTGCGGTCATCGGTCTGACCCGCTCCATCGCTGCCGACTTCGTCGCCCGTGGCGTGCGCTGCAACGCGATCTGCCCCGGCACGGTCAGGAGCCCGTCGCTGGAACAGCGCGTACGCGCAATGGGCGGCGACGAGGCGGCGGTCTGGCGCAGCTTCACCGAACGTCAGCCGATGGGTCGGCTTGGCGATCCCCATGAAATCGCGGCGCTTGCGCTGTATCTGGCCTCCGACGAGTCCTCTTTCACCACCGGCACCGTCCATGTCGTGGACGGCGGCTGGTCGAACTGACGGAACCCTTAAGCTTATGAAACTACTGCGCTACGGCAACCCCGGCCAGGAACGGCCTGGCATGCTCGACGCCGACGGCCGCCTGCGCGACCTGTCGGCATTCGTCGCCGACATCGACGAGCAGGCCCTCAGCCGCCACGGCTTGAGCCAACTTGCCGCGCTCGACCCTGGCAGTCTACCGATCGTTGCCGATTCAGATTCAGTGCGTCTCGGCGCGCCCGTGGCTCGGGTCAGCAAGATCATCTGCGTCGGCATGAACTACGCCGATCACGCAGCCGAAACCAACGCACCGGTGCCCGAGCAGCCGGTGCTCTTCATGAAAGCAACCACCTCCATCGTGGGCGCCAATGACGACGTGATGATTCCGCGCGGCTCGGTGAAAACCGACTGGGAAGTAGAACTCGGCATCGTCATCGGCGAGGTGACGCGCGACGTGTCCAAAGCCGAGGCCTTGAACCATGTTGCCGGCTACCTGGTGGTCAACGACGTGTCCGAGCGGGCGTTTCAGCTCGAGCACGGCGGCCAGTGGGACAAAGGCAAGGGCTGCGATACTTTCGGCCCGCTCGGCCCTTGGCTGGTAACGAAGGACGAGGTGCCCGACCCGCAGAATCTCGACCTCTGGCTGGAGGTCAACGGCCATCGCTACCAGCGCGGCAACACCCGCACCATGGTGTTCGGCGCCGCCCATCTGGTGAGCTATATCAGCCGCTACATGACCTTGCTGCCCGGTGACGTCATCAGCTCGGGTACGCCTGCCGGCGTCGGGCTGGGTCTGCATCCGCCAACTTACCTCAAACCTGGCGACGTGATGGAACTGGGCATCGCGGGGCTGGGGCGGCAGCGCCAGCGTGTCGTGGCCCATCCCGCCGATGCGCGCTGAACGCTCTTCCCCTACTGATCAGTTTATGCGGCACGATGGAGGCCGAATCGCCATGGCGAAAATTACAGTGCTGGAGACGCACGATATTCGTTTCCCGACTTCCCGTGCATTGGACGGATCGGATGCGATGAACCCGGATCCCGACTACTCCGCGGCCTACGTCGTGCTGCGCACGGACGACGACAGCGAACTCAGCGGCCACGGTCTGGTCTTCACCATCGGGCGCGGCAACGACGTGCAGACCTCGGCATTGGCGGCGCTGCGCCACCTGGTCGTGGGGTTGTCTGTGGATGAGGTGGTCAGCGACCTGGGCGCATTCGCGCGGCGGCTTACCAGCGACTCCCAGCTGCGCTGGCTGGGGCCGGAAAAAGGCGTGATGCACATGGCCATCGGCGCCGTGATCAACGCCGCCTGGGACCTGGCGGCACGCAAGGCCGGCAAGCCCCTGTGGCGCTTCATCGCCGACATGACGCCGGAGCAGTTGGTATCGCAGATCGACTTTCGCTACATCAGCGACGCGCTCTCGCCCGCCGAGGCACTGGCCATGCTCAGGGCCGCCGAGCCGCACAAGCCCGCACGCATCAGGCAACTGCTGACTGAAGGCTACCCGGCCTATACCACCTCACCCGGCTGGCTCGGCTACTCTGACGAGAAGCTGCAGCGGCTGGCCCGCGAGGCCGTCGCCGAAGGGTTTCGCACGATCAAATTGAAGGTGGGCTCCAACCTCGACGACGACATCCGTCGCTGCCGTCTGGCGCGCGCCGCGGTCGGCCCGGATGTCGCCATCGCCATCGATGCCAATCAGCGCTGGGACATTCCGGCGGCGATCGAGTGGCTGCGCCGATTGAAGGAATTTGACATCGCCTGGATCGAGGAACCGACCAGCCCGGACGATATCCTGGGACACGCCGCGATTCGGCAGAACATCGTGCCGATGCCGGTCTCCACCGGCGAACACACGCACAATCGGGTGATGTTCAAGCAGCTGTTCCAGGCGCAGGCAGTGGACCTGGTACAGATTGACGCCGCGCGCGTGGGCGGCGTCAATGAAAACCTGGCGATTCTTCTGCTTGCCGCCAAATACGGCATACGGGTCTTCCCGCATGCCGGTGGCGTCGGTCTGTGCGAGCTGGTACAGCATCTGGCAATGGCCGATTTCATTGCCATCACCGGTAAAAAGGAGGATCGCGCCATCGAATTCGTCGATCACCTGCACGAGCACTTCATCGATCCGGTGACGATTCGGGACGGTCGCTATATGGCGCCGGTCACGCCCGGCTTCTCGGCACAGATGCATGCCACCTCGATGGCCGCGCATGCTTTCCCCGAGGGGCGGGTATGGCGCGATCTCTCGTTGGTTGCCAACGCCTGACCGTATGCGCGAGCCCATCACCAACATCATGGATCTGCGCGAACTCGCTCGCCAGCGCGTGCCGCGCGCGTTTTTCGAGTACGCCGATCGCGGCTCATACGAGGAAACCACGCTGCGCGAAAATCGCGCCGCTTTCGGTCGCCTGCAACTGCGCCAGCGGGTGATGGAGAACGTCGATGAACGTTCCCTGGCCACCGAGATCGTTGGCCAGTCCGTAAGCATGCCGCTGGCGATCGCACCGACCGGCCTGACCGGGCTGCAGCACGGCAGTGGCGAAATTCACGGCGCACGCGCTGCCGTGAAAGCGGGCATCCCGTTCTGCCTGAGCACGATGTCCATCTGTTCGATCGAGCAGGTGCACGCGGCCACCGATTCACCCTTCTGGTTTCAGATCTACGTGATGCGCGATCGCGGTTTCACTCGCGAACTGATTCAGCGCGCTGTCGCCGCCAAATGTTCCGCGCTGATGCTCACCGCCGACCTGACGGTCCAGGGCCAGCGGCATCGCGAGATCAAGAACGGGCTCTCGGTGCCACCAAAGATCACCCTGCGCAATCTGTTCGATATCGCCAGCAAGCCGCGATGGGCGTGGGACGTCTTGCGCGCGCCGAGCCGCTCATTCGGCAATCTCGAGGGACGCATCGGCGGCGCTGACAGCCTCACCACGCTGGCACAGTGGATCGCCAGCCAGTTCGATCCGACTCTGAGCTGGCACGATCTTGGCTGGATCCGTGAGCTATGGCCGGGCAAGCTGATCATCAAGGGAATCATGGATGCCGGCGACGCACGCCTCGCTGCCGAGCACGGCGTGGATGCGATCGTGGTGTCGAACCACGGCGGTCGCCAGCTCGACGGCGCGCCGGCCACCATCGATGTACTCGCAGACATCGTCGATGCCGTCGCGGGCTCCACCGAGGTGCTTTTCGACAGCGGCATCACCAGCGGACAGGACTTGCTGAAAGCGCTCGCACTCGGCGCGCGGGCGGGACTGATCGGCAAGGCATTCCTGTATGGCTTGGGCGCTGGCGGCGAAGCCGGCGTGACTCAGGCGATCGAGATCATCCGCCGCGAACTCAGCGTCAGCATGGCTCTCACCGGGCAGCGCGACGCACGCCACATCGATCCAGCGGTGATCTGGCGCCGCTGAGATCCCTTTACGGTCTGTGCCTAGCCCGCGCCGGTTCAGTCGCCACACTGCCGCAGGCTGAAGATGCGTGCCATAGGCACCCACTTCTGACCCGCCGATGCCCACGGCAGCGCCTGCTGGAAGTGCTCCATCATCTGCTCCCAGGCATGCACGCGGGGATCGGCGGCATCGGCGGCGGCCTTGGCAACGGGGTCGAATGCCGGACCCACCTCCATCGCCATGACCAGCCGATTGCCGGTGCGGAAGATTTCCATGTCGTCAATACCCGCGGCGCGGATCGAGGCGACGATCTCCGGCCATATGCGGTCGGGCTGGTGCCACTGCTCGTACTCGCGGATGGCCGCTTCGTCGTCGCGCAAATCCAGCGCGAAATACAGCCTCATGCGCGATCCACCTGGCGGCCGTGGCGGATGGCAAACAGCAGGATCAGCACGAAACAAATGCCTGGTACCAGCATGGCGTGAGCGATACCGGCCAGATCGGAGGCCGCGCCCATCGCAGCCGTCAGCACGGCGCCACCGATGATGGCCATCACCAGCACCGAGGCGCCGAACTTGCGCTCGTTGTCGTTGCGCCCCTCCACACCCATGGCGAAGATGGTGGGATACATCACCGACATGAAGAAGCTGCAGGCAACCAGGGCATACACCCCGACCGCGCCAGGCAGGCATACCGCGATGCCGGTCAGTGCAATGTTGATCAGTGCAAATGCCGCCAGCAACCGCGCGGGCCGGACGTATTTCATCAGCGCGGCGCCGGCAAACCGACCGACCATGAAACACACCAGGGAGGCGGTGAGAAAGTTGGCCGCAAGGCGTGCCGTGGTCCCCGGCATGGTCGCCTGGACATAACGAATGAGGTAACTCCACACACTCACCTGGGCACCCACGTAAAAGAACTGCGCGGCGACAGCGGCCATGAAACGGCCGTCGCCCAGCAAGCGCACCGGCACGCCAGCGTGCGCGTCATCGTCAACTGCTGGCGGGCGTGCGTTGGGGAATCGGGTGACCGCGATCAGCGCCGCCCAACCGATAACCACCAGACCAATGATCAGATAAGGCCACTGCACCGCGGCGGCCTCGGAGACCGCGTAGGCATGGTGTTCGGCAGCAGACATTGTGGCGAGCTGCGCCGGCGTGTGTTCTGTGCCGGAGAAGATGAAGAACTGACCGATCAGCACGCCAGTGATGGAACCCAGCGGATTGAACGCCTGCGCGAGATTGAGCCGGGCAGTCGCCGACTCGGCAGGGCCCAACAAGGTTACGAGTGGGTTGGCCGACGTCTCCAGAAACGCCAGTCCAGCGGCAATCACGAACAGCGCCAGCAGGAAGTTGTTGTAATTGGCCGAGGCCGCAGCAGGCCAAAACAGCAGCGCACCGATGCCGTAGAGCAGCAGACCGAACACAATCGCGCCCTTGTAGCCGAATCGACGCATGAACAAACCGGCCGGTACAGCCACCAGGAAATAACCCAGATAGAAGGCGCTCTGCACCAGCCCGGCCTGCAGATCGGAGAGGGTGAAGGCCGCCTTGAAATGGGCAACGAGGACGTCGTTGAGGTTGTTCGCCACCCCCCACAGGAAGAACAAGCTGACGACCAGGGCCAGCGCCAAGCCACCGGTCGCAGCCTTCCGGACGGCCGACGCCGACCCCATCGTTTCACTCGCCTGCGGCATGCCTTGCTCCAGATAATAAACAGGCTGTCATGCTAAGAATGACAGCCAGGGCTCTTCTGTGCATATATGAAACAAATATTCACCGGCATGACAAGATGCAGCGCAGCATACGTTCACCGCTCAGCGCACATCTGCGTAAACTGATCGGGTTTTTCACTCAATCCTCGGCTCGAATTGTCCCTTCTTCACCTCACACCAGCGACGACCATGCCCAAGGCTCCGCCCAAATATCGCGCTCCCGCCCTGGACAAGGGCCTGGACATCATCGAGCTGCTCGCCAGTGCCCATGCACCACTGAGCATTGCGGACATTTCCGACGGCGTGGGGCGATCCAGAGGCGAAATATTCCGCATGCTGCAGGTGCTGGAAGAACGCGATTACATCAGCCGAGGCGACGGCGACTCGGGCTACTCGATCACGCCGCGGCTGTTTCGATTAGGCATGGAACAGCCACCGGTCAAAAGTGCCGTGGAGACGGCGCTGCCGATCATGCATCGACTGGCCGATCAGATCGACCAGTCGTGCCACCTGGTGGTGCCATCGGGCGACCAGATCGTGGTAATCGCCCGCGTCGACCCACCTGGCGACGTGGGCCTGGTAGTGCGCATCGGGCACCGCAGACCGATGGCCCAGTCAGCCTCCGGCCATGTGCTGCTGAGCTGGCAGAGTGACCCTATCCGCGAGCATTGGCTGGGCATCATCGCCGAGAGCGAGCCGAACCTTGATCGCAAGAAGCTCCTGAAGTCCATCCTGCTGATACGCGCGCAGGGATACGCCAGTCACGCGAGCCGCGAAGTGGACGGGGTAACCGATCTGTCCGCGCCCATCATGGAACACGACCGCGCAGTGTGTGCGTTGACCGTGCCATTCATCGAACGCCGTACCGCCTCCAAGACGATCGACTTCACGCTGAAGTACCTGCAGCAGGCCACGACGGATATCTCGCATGCCCTGCTGTATGGGTCCGATGCCAAGTAGCGGCTGATCGCCCGCTCTCTCACGGGAGGGTTCCAGGCCATTTTCGCGGACCTTTGCAAGAAGGCCGATGATCGGCGGAGGCCGGCGCGCGGTAGCGATGTTGTCGATCAATCCGGCCAATCGCAAAGTGGTTTCCTTGCCGCGTTCCGAACGGACAGCGTTCACGCGTCGTCGTTATGATGAGCGTCGGCTTTCTCGAGGGAGTCCACCCGATGTTTTCAGCGCAGCGCACCATCCTTGGCCTTGCCATCGCCGGTTTCGTCGGCGTATCCGGCATCAGCCCCGCTCATGCCGCCGATGGCAGCGAGCTCACCCTTTATCGCAGCGACGACGCATCGCTGTATGCTAGCAGCGGCGACGGCAATATCGACGGGGGCTATGCCGTTGTGCAAGAGCAGCGTGCGCTGATGCTCACGGCCGGCACCCACGATGTGGTGATTGGCGATCTGCCGACCTCGCTGGATGCCGAAGCCCTGGCCTTGGGCTTTCCAGGCGGTGATGCCAAGGTGCTCTCGCAACGCCTGCTGTTGGCGCAGGGACAGAGCGCGGCATTGACCGGGCTTACAGGTCACACGGTTGAGGTGCTTGGCAGCAGCGGCCAGCCGCTGGCCAGCGGCACCCTGCTGCGCGCCGGTGACGGCCTGCTGATCCGCGATAGCGCCGGCAACACGACCTTGATCACCAGCTATGCCGGCGTGCGCACCACCGGCACGGACTTTCCCAGCGGATCGAGCCTGAGTCTGCGCATAGACGCATCGCGCTCGGGGTCTGCCAACGCCGTACTCAGCTATCCCACGTCCGGCCTCGGTTGGCGTGCGGCCTATGTGGCTACATTGCAACCGGGCAACACATGCCGCATGCAGTTCGAATCACATGCCAGCATCGCCAACCGCAGCGGCCGTGACTGGAAAGACAGCAAGCTCACCCTGATCGCCGGCGAACCGAATTTCGCCAAAGCATCCGCACCGCGACCGATGATGATGAAAGCCGCCCGCGTCATGGCCAGTGCTGAGGCGATGCCGGAGCAATCCACCCTGGCCGACTACAGGAGCTATACCCTGCCTGGCGCCGTCGACCTGCCCGATGGCAGCGTGAGCCAGGTACCGCTGTACGCCACGCGCACGATGGATTGCGAGCGTACCGCGCTGTTCGAAAGCGGCAACAGCTACCAACCACCGCAGCCAGTACTTAACGAGGATCTGAATCAAGACAGCGGCAATGCCATCATCAGCACGTTGAAGCTGCGCGCTTTCGACAGCCTGCCCGCCGGCTACCTGCGCGTGCTGACGGCGGACAAGAACGGTACACCGCAATTCATCGGCGAAGGGCGCATCAACGACACGCCCAAAGGCAGCGATGCCAGCATCACGCTGGGCACCGCGTTCGACTTGCGCGCCGAGCGCACGCGAACGCATTTCAGCGTCGACAAAGCAGGCCGAACACTGGACGAGGCATTCCGCATTGTCGTGAGCAACGCCGGCGACAGCCCCCGCACCGTGACCGTGCGCGAGCATCCCAACCGCTGGCGTCAGTGGACGCTTGCTTCGTCGAGCATCAAACCCAGCCAGCAGACCACCGACACGCTGGAGTTCAAACTGGAAGTGCCGGCCAATGGCAAGGCCACCCTGGACTATGCCGTGCATTACTCCTGGACGGCGAATGATCAGCCACAATAGGCAATCACCTTAGGAGTTGGCCATGCTCAACCTGATCTCTCACGACGCCACGGCAGGCGGCATCATCAGCGAAATCCAGATGGCCCGGCCGCCGGTCAATGCGCTGAATCTGGACATGCTGCGCGCGCTGCATGCAGCCATTGATGAGAGCATTGCCAAAGGCGCACGCGGTATCGTGCTGTCGGGTGCACCGGGAATGTTTTCCGCCGGCGCCGACGTGCCTTCACTGCTTGGTATTGACCGTGCCGGCGTGCATGAATTCTGGCGGGAATTCTTTGCGGTCTGCGCCGCGCTGGCGCGCTCACCGGTACCGGTCGCGGCATCCATCACCGGACACAGTCCGGCGGGCGGCGCAGTACTTTCCCTGTTCTGCGATTACCGGGTGATGGCGGAAGGCCCGTTCAAGATCGGCCTCAACGAAGTGCGCGTGGGCTTGCCCGTGCCCGAAAACATCCAGATGGCGCTGCGCCGTGTCGTCGGCGCCTACCGGGCAGAGCGGCTGCTGGTTTCCGGGGCGATGATCGATGCTGCCGAGGCGCTAGCCTGCGGCTTTGTCGACGAAACGACCGGCGTCGACCAGGTCACTGTGCGTGCGCTCCACTGGTTGAACGAACTGCTCGCCCTGCCATCCGAGGCGATGCTCGCCACTCGCGCTATCGCCCGTGCCGATCTTCTCACGACCTATGCCAACCCTGATGCACTGCCGCTGGACGGTTTTGTCGAAGGCTTCTTCCGTCCACAAACACAGGCCGTACTGCAGCAGTTGGTGGCACGACTGAAGAGCAAAAGCTGAGGCGAAGTTACCCGCTCAACCTTTCGCCACTGGCCGGGCTGGATCACTGATCCAGCCGCTCCACGATGGCGCATAGAGCCGCGAGCCATGCAGACCGGCATGCTCCATTGCCAGCAGGTTGTGACAGGCAGTCACGCCCGAACCGCACATGTGCACGACGTTCAACGGGTCGGTCGACGAGCCCAGTACGGCGACAAATTCATCGCGCAGCTGGGCCGCCGATTTGAATCGGCCGTCGCTGTCCAGGTTGTCGCCAAACGGGCGGTTCAACGCACCGGGCACATGACCACCGACGCGATCCAGCGGCTCGACATCACCACGGTAACGCGGCGCGGCGCGGGCATCGAGCAATGCGCCCTTGGCGACCGCATCGGGCAACCGCGTGTGATCCAGCAACAAGCTCGCGTCGAACCGCAGCGATACCTCGCTGGCAGTTCGTGCCGCGGCTTCGCCTTTTTCGATCGGCAAACCGGCGGCCTGCCAGGCGGCATAGCCACCATCGAGCACAGAGACGTTTTTTTCACCGACCAGACGCAGCAACCACCACAGCCGGGCAGCAGCCAGCGCACCACCGGCCACGTCGTAACTGACAACCTGCATGCCAGGCTGCCAACCCCAGCGCGAAAGTACCTGGCTTAGCGCGGATTCCAGCGGCAGTGGATGCCGCCCCAGACCCTCGACCTGACGCGAAAGATCGGACAGATCGCGATCGAGGCTGGCGTAAACGGCGCCAGGGATATGGCCGTCCAGATATTCACGCTCACCCTTGGCGGGATCGGCAAGATCGAAGCGGCAATCGACGATAAGTACACCGTGCGGCGCAAGCCTCGAAAGACTCTCGGCATCGATCAGCGTAGTCCGCAGGCTCATGCGTGTGCCATACCCATTCGCTGCAGCAGGTTAAGCAACATGGATGCGGTGGCACCCCAGATGCGATGGCCGCCGTACACAAACTCGACCATCGGACGTCGATGGCCACGAAACTCCATCGTATAACGGCGCAGGTTGGATGGCTCCAGCAGGAAGGCGAGCGGCACCTCGAATACTTCGGCCACTTCATCCGGTGCCGGATGCAGTTGCGCGTCGGCCGCAATGCGCGCCACCACTGGCGTGATGACATAGCCACTGATCGTCTCGAAACAATCGAGATAACCCAATGGGGTGACCAAGGCACGGGCAAGACCGATCTCTTCCTCGCTTTCACGCAATGCAGTGATGATGGCGCTGCCATCTTCCGGATCACTGCGACCACCTGGAAACGCTACCTGGCCGGCGTGCGATTGCAGATGATCGGTACGCACCGTCAGCACGAGCCGGGGCTGCACACCTTCGCGAAACCCGACCAAAACGGCAGCTGGCTGGCGTATCGTCGTACCGAGCAACGCGGTCATGTCGTCGTGATTCCAACCCGGCGCGGTCGGCGGCAAGGACAGCGGATGCAGCGCGGCCAGCAGAGGCGTCAGGGCATCATCTTTCATCGCCGTTGTCTGCCGCGTGGGAAGAACATCGCGCATGTAGAACAGTCGCTCGCTGTCGCTCATGTGAGCCCAGCGACCGATTTCCTCACCCGTTCGCTGGCAGCCAACGCACAGACCACGACCATCCAGTCGGCAGACGCCGATGCAAGGAGTAAGCGGGGCTGCCGAGACGAGTTTGTAGGCGTTGGACATCGCCTTCATGCTACCACCAGCGGCGCTGTTCATCAGCTCACAACATAGCCATGGTGACCCGAATCAGGGCGTATCCGACTGCGGCTTGATGTCGAGTAGCTGGATCTCGAATACCAGTGCCTCGTTCGGGCCGATGCGCGGTAGCGCACCGGTTTCGCCGTAGGCCAGCTGCGGTGGAATAACCACCTTCCAGCGGTCGCCGACGTGCATGCGCGGAAGCACGTCCTGCCAGCCACGGATCATCTTGTCGACCGTAATGGTCGCCGGCGCACCGTGCGCCCAGGTGCTGTCGAACTCGGTGCCGTCGATCAGCATGCCAAGGTAATTCACCACCACGGTGCTGGTTACCCCGGGACTGACCGTGCCTGCGCCTTTCTTGATGACCGAATACTGGATGCCCGATGGCAGCTGCACCACGCCGCGCTGCTGGGCGTTTGCCGTCATGAAGCCACTGCTCTTGCGCGCGTTGTCCTCGGCGATATGTTTGTATTCGGTCAGTGCGTTCGCATGCATCTGCTGGGCGAGCAACTGCAACTGTTCATGCATCTGCTGCATCGGAACCGCTGGATGCCGCTTGGCGTAGGCATCCTGAATCGCGCGCTGCAGCGTGGGAATATCCACATCCGGTTTGCCGTCAGCGAACTGGTCGCCGATCTGGTAGCCGATGGCATAGGAGAGCTTGGCCTTGTCGAGTTTTGCTGATGCGGGCAGAGCATCGGGTGGGCGTCCTTGCGCGTACACCAAGCCGCTGAGCAGAAACAAGCCCAGCATGATCCAGCGCCAATGTGTTGTGCATTTTTCCATCGAGCCCTTCTCTGTCGTCACGGCCAGCCTGATCATCACAGCCAGCCTGGATGCGACATCGTAAGCGGTTCGCGGCAATCGTGCAGCGATAACGTTCGGGGATAAGAACCTCCCCGGTTACAAAGGTTCCCACTGCTAACATCACGGTTTTGTCTCCATTGGGATTGCTCATGGCCTTTCGCAACCTGGAAATCACCCACCGCGGCGCCGTGCATACGATCATCGTCAACCGCCCGGACAAACTGAATGCGCTGAACCGCGAAACGCTCAATGAGCTGACCATCGCGTTTGCGCAGGCGGCGCAGGACGATGGCGTTCGAGTCGTCGTGCTGACTGGCGCGGGTGAAAAAGCCTTTGTCGCTGGTGCTGATATCGCCGAGATGAACGGCTACACGCCTACGCAGGCGCTGGCATTTTCGCGCACCGGCCAACGTCTGATGAGCTCGATCGAGCGGCTCGGCAAGCCGGTGATCGCGCGAGTCCAGGGATTTGCCCTGGGTGGCGGCATGGAGCTGGCGATGGCCTGCCATCTGCGCGTAGCCAGCGAGAAAGCCAGGTTCGGCCAGCCTGAAATCAATCTCGGCCTGATCCCTGGCTTCGGCGGCACCCAGCGCCTGCTGCGGCTGGCAGGCCGCGGTGCCGCGCTGGAACTGTGCCTCACCGGCGCGACGATCAACGCCCAACGTGCCTATGAACTCGGGATTGTTACCCGCGTGGTTGCGCCCGACGCGCTGGATGAAGCCGTTGCAGTGCTGGCCGATCAACTCGCCAACGCTGCACCTTTGGCCGCTGCCGGCATTCTCGACGCCGTACTCAGCGGTGGAGAAGCCGCGATCGACCAGGGGCTGGAGTTCGAAACGCAGGGCTTCGCGCTGGCGTTTTCCACGGAAGATATGCGCGAAGGCACATCGGCGTTCCTGGAGAAGCGCAAAGCCACGTTCGTAGGGCGCTGAGTCATCGCACGAAGTCTCTATTGCGGGCTTCGTGAGCAGCGATCCATTTTCTCGGAGCCACCAGTCGCCAGGACTGCCATAGCAAATCGTGCAGCATCGACGTATCGGCCGTGGCAAGTTCTATATACGTCCAACCATGTTGACCCCAAGACGGCACCAACGAAAACGTCTCGGGATCGGACAGGGTCAGCGCAGCCTGATCCGCCATGGACAACTTGACGAGGGCACGCGGCGTTTCGCGATCATGCTTGGATGACTGCTTCGATAGCTGGGCAAAGATTTTGCCGCCGACACGAAACGATGGGCTACCGAAGTGATCGCGCTCTTCCGCATCAGGCAATGACAACGCGAGTTCGTGCGCCACCTGCCAGGACGTCATGACGTCTGCCTAATTCTGCGCGAGCTTCTGTTGCTCGATGAGTCTTGTCATCGAGCATGTATCGCCGATACGACAATCAGTGCGGATGGCCGCCACGGTATTTTTCCTCACCGGCCGTTACGCGCAGATCGAGGCGATTTTCCGGCGGCGCCAACGGACATGTGGCATACGGGGTAAACGCGCACGGTGGGTTGTAGGCCAGGTTGAAATCGAGGATCACCTTGCCGTCTTTCGGTAACGGCACATCCATGAAGCGTGCAGCGCCATAGGTTTCCTTGCCGGAGGTGCGATCGGCAATCACGAAAAACAGATCACCACCGGGCTCTTCCTGGTATGGCATCAGCTCGTAGGTGTGGCCGTCGTGCTTGAATACCGCCTTGCCAGGCACATCGACCTTGTCGATGGTACCGATCACCGAACCGATTTCCATCTTGTGCGCCGGATTGAACGGCACCCAGTCGGCCACGATGTGCCACGACGGATCGATCGGGAAATAGTCGAGGCCGAGAAAATGCTTGCGCGTCTCCGCATCGCTGTCTTTCACGCGCAGCGCCTTGCGGCCATCGCGGTCGATCACGTAGAAGTTGGCATTGCCAAAACTCACCAGCGTTGGATGGGTATCGCCGGTGGCATGCGCGTCGTCGATCAGCGCCGCGCTGGTCACCACCTTGCCGTCGATGGTGGCGCCACTGTCCTTGACCAGCACGATGTGCAGGCTGCCGTCCTTGCCCTCAGTCACTGTGCCCAGATGCGCCGGTCCGGCCTTCAGCACAATGTCGTTGTCGGCGGCTGCGCCGACGCGATTGTCCCCAACCTTCAGCCACTCCAGTCCGATCAGGCTGAGCCAGCCGCTGGGCGCGTTCAGTCGCGCAACGCGCGCCGCGCGCAATTGCTGGATCTGTTGCGTGTACGCGGTAGTTGAATCGGGAACATTGGGGGATTCGGCGTGCACGGCAGCAACTCCGGAAAACAGTGCGAGGGCAACAAGGGCGTGACGCAACATGGGGGCAATCCGCATCGGATGGAACGCCGAGTATCGCTGGCGATTTGAGCGCAGCGCAAGCCGCGCGATCAGCGGCCTCGCATGAACAACCGGTCAAGCTCGGTCACGCTCAGCTGCGTCCAGGTGGGTCGACCATGGTTACATTGGCCCGAACGTTCGGTCGCCTCCATCTCGCGCAGCAAGGCGTTCATTTCGGGCATGGTCAGACGCCGGCCCGCGCGCACGGAACCGTGGCAGGCCATGGTCGACAGCAGTTCGTTCTCCAATTCCTGCAACCGGCGTGAACTGCCGTGCTGGGCCAGTTCGGCGAGTACGTCGCGGGTGAGCTGTGCCACATCGGCACCTTCCAGCAATGCCGGGATCCGCCGCACCACCACCCCCGACGGACCGCTGCGTGACAACTCCAGGCCCCACTCGGCGAGCGCCTCGGCATGCTCCTCTGCGGCCACGGCTTCCTTGGCGCTCACGGCGATATTCAGCGGCACCAACAGCAGCTGCGAACGCAGGTTGCTACCGGCGCGACCACTCTTCAGCTTCTCGTAGGTGATGCGCTCGTGCGCCGCGTGCATGTCGACCAGCACCAGACCCTGCGCATTCTCGGCCAGCACATAGATGTTCTTCAGTTGCGCAATCGCAAAGCCGAGCGGTGGTGCTTCGCTGTCGTCGTTCGCAGGCAGTGGCGCGTAGGCCACCTCCGAATACCGTGCTGGCTCACCTGTCAGTGCGGCATATTCCGCCAACGGTGCATCGCGCACACCAAGACTCAATCGGCTCTGATTGAAACTGCCCGACCACGCCGACGGCGCAGCGTAGGCGGTCGGCGGGGCAACCGACGTGCTCATCGTCAACGCACCGTCATCCGAATGCGCACTGGATGCCACCTGCCCGGCCCGCGTCTGCGCCAGCGCTTCGTGCAGGGTGCGATAAAGGAAATCATGGACCAGCCGCTGCTCACGGAAGCGCACTTCGTGCTTGGCCGGATGCACATTGACATCCACACCGGCCGGATCGAGCTCGAGATACAGCACGAACGCCGCGTGGCGCCCGTGGAACAGCACGTCGGCATAAGCCTGACGCACCGCGTGGGCAACGATGCGGTCGCGCACCAGCCGACCGTTGACGTAGAAATACTGCGAGTCCGCCTGACCGCGCGACGCGGTCGGCAAACCAACCCAGCCAGACAGATGCAGGCCAGCCGCTGCATGATCGATGCGCAGACTCTGCCCTGGAAATTCGTCACCCAGCACTTCGGCAACCCGCTGCAGTGCGGCTTGTTCACTATCGGCGGATTTCCAGATGCGCACCGGCTTGCCGTTATGGCTGAGCCGGAATTCGACGCTACTGCGCGCCAGTGCCAGCGACTTCAGCAAATCGTCGATATGCGCGAACTCGGTGCGCTCGGCACGCAGAAATTTTCGCCGTGCCGGCACGTTGTGGAACAGATCACGTACTTCGACGCTGGTGCCAGACGGGTGTTGTGCCGGGCGTGCCGCCTGCAGCTTGCCGTTATCCACCTCGATGCGAAATGCCGCGTCCTGTCCGCGCACTCGTGAAGTCATGGCAAAACGTGACACCGACGATACGGACGCCAGCGCCTCACCACGAAAGCCCATGCTGGCGACGTGTTCCAGATCATCGAAACTGCCAATCTTGCTGGTCGCGTGCGACGCCACCGCCAACGGCAGTTCGTCGACACGGATACCGTCGCCATCATCGCGCACCCGGATCAACCGCGAGCCGCCGGCTTCGATATCCACTTCGATACGGCTGGCGCCAGCATCGAGGCTGTTTTCCACCAGCTCTTTGACCACCGAGGAAGGCCGTTCGATGACCTCACCGGCAGCAATTTGATTGATGAGTTCGGGGGGCAGCAGGCGGATGATCGACATCCGTCAAGCTTAAGCGAGCGGCGAGCGGCATGAAAGCGGCGACGTCGGTTACTACCTCATTGGGTCAAAGGCCCGCTTCCGCTGAAGCGGCTTCAGCTTGTCGGAATGGCCAGCATGGTGCCAGCGCGCACGCTGTTGCTGCTGATCTGGTTGGCGCTTTTCAGCGAGCTGACGCTGACGCCGTACTGGTTGGCAATGCTGCGCAGGCTTTCGCCCGGGCCAACACGATGCATATCGCGCGCCTTGACGTACGAACGTGGCTTGTCGCTGCTGGCCTGGGAGGTCCCGCTATCGTCATCGGCATCCGCCAGTGCCATGGCCGATTTGTCAGGCCCTCCCGTCGATGCGAGATCGCCACCATTGCGACGTGCGGCCTGCGCCGCAAACCAGGTTCCCGGGGGTGGCGTGGATTCAAAATAATTCTTGACGCCGCTCATCACCGCGGCAGCGAGTTGATCCTGATGGTCGGGATCGCGCAGCTTGCGCTCCTCGGATGGATTGCTGATAAAGGCGGTCTCGACCAGGATCGATGGCACGTCCGGTGAGCGCAGCACCACAAAGTTGGCCTGCTCGACGTAGCCACGATGGGTCGGGCCAAGCATGCCCAGCGCCCTGAGCACGTTGCCGGCAATCGTGTCACTTGCCTGAATAGCCCAGCTCTGCTGCAAATCCATCAATACCTTAGCCAGATCGTCACTCTTGTCATCCAGCGTGGTGCCACCGATCAGTTCGGCGTTTTCGCGATCGGCTAGAAAGCGAGCCGCCTCGTTGGTCTTGCCACGCGGCGACAGCACCCACACCGATGAACCCTTGGCATCGTCGCTGGTGTAAGAGTCTGCGTGGATCGAAATGAACAGGTCGGCCTTGTTGTCGCGGGCGATCTTGAAGCGCTGTGTCAGCTCGATGAAATAGTCGCCGTCTCGGGTCAGCACGGCCTTCATGCCCGGCTGGCGGTTGATCAGTGCGGCCAGATCGCGGGCGACCGCCAGCGTGACGTTCTTTTCCAGCGTGCCGCCCGGGCCATGCGCGCCCTGATCCTTGCCACCATGACCGGCATCGATCGCCACCACTACCTTGCGCTGGCCACCGAGCATGGCAGCTGCGTCACGGGCGGACGTGCCGCTGTTGCGTGAGCTGCGAGAGGTCCGAACGGGAGTGGGAACCGCGGACGGCTCCGGCTCGCTGAGCACGTCGGCCGAGACAGTCTTCGCTGCATCGGTCGAATCATCGCTCGGCACTTGCTCCGCGACCACCGCGCTGTGCGGCATCACCGGTCCAGTCGGTGCCGTACCGGGATACAGATCCAGCACAAGGCGATAATCCGAACCGCTGGTCGGCTTCAAAACAAAACTTTTCAAACGACTGTTCGGATCGATCTTGGCCGTCAGCTGCAACCGGCCACCCCGCTGCCCGTGAGTCATGCCGTGAAACAGGCCATGCCCGGCGGGATCGGCGAAACCATCTGTGACCTTGCTATCAGCGAGGTCGACCATGAGTTGATCGCCCGATTGGGTGACCTTGTAGTTCAACGGACCAGCGGCATCGATAACCAGGCGGGTGTACTCGGGGCCAGCCCAGACACGAGCGCCCTTGAGATCAGCGGCGTGAGTCAGGCAAAGCGGCGCGGCCGCCATAATCGCGACTGCGAATCCACCCATCTTGTTCAGGTATGCCCTCATAAGCCGCATTGAAGCGCAGTCCCTGCGCGAATGCAACAGCATTTTTCTTTGTTTATCCGTAACCTGCAGGCTATTCGTCAGGCCATATCAAGTTATCGATTGCAAGCTACGCATTACGAAAGGATCGTTGCCCGAGAATGTTTACGGCGAAACTCAAGGAAAATCAGCGCTTAAGCTTTTCTGCCGCGGTCATACGCCGTCGAGCTTCGTCCAGTTCAGCTGCTCCAGCAGCCGCTCGCCACGCGCCGTGAGCGCATGCGCCCTTGCGTGCCGACCATCACCGGCATAGACCAGATGCCATTCCAGGTCAGCCGCCGGCAAGGCGCCGACGCCGCGCTCGGGCCACTCCACCAGCACCAGCGCTGCCGGATCGCTCAGCGCATCCAAACCTAGCCACTCCAGTTCGCCGGGATCTGCGATCCGATACAGATCCAGATGCCACGCAGGCCGCCCTCTTGCGACATAGCCTTCGATCAGACTGTAAGTGGGGCTCTTGACGCGCTCGCCGACACCCAGCGCCGTCAGCAAGGCCCGCGCGAAGCTGGTTTTGCCCGCGCCCAAGGGACCGTATAGATAGAACACCATCCCTTCATCGAGCGCGCGGGCCACCCGAACAGCCAGCGCACGGGTGGCGTCCTCGTCAGGTAGCGCCCATTGCGGTTCGCCTGCCAATGTTTCAGACATGGGCATGCTCATGGGCAGGCGGGTCGTTGACCAGAGCATGTAGTGCCGGCAGCAGATCCGTAGCCAGCAAACCACGCTCACCCTGTCGGGCAGCATGATCACCTGCCCGCGCATGCAATCCAACGCCCAGACAAGCCGCCTGCCAGGCATCGCAACCCTGTGCGAGCAAAGCCGCGATGATGCCAGTCAGCAGATCGCCCATGCCGCCCGATGCCATGCCGGGGTTGCCCCAAGGACAGACGTCCAGACGTCCAGACGGATCGGCAATCAGGCTTCCCGATCCCTTGAGCACCACCACGGCGTTGTAACGGTGGGCCAGCTCGCGCGCGGCGGCAAAGCGATCGCGTTCGATATCTTTCGTCTCTATGCCCAGCAAACGCCCCGCTTCGCCAGGATGCGGCGTCAACACGGTCGCCACAGCGAACTGGCGGTGCTCGCGCGAGAGCAAGTTCAGCCCATCGGCATCGAGTACAAGTGGCTTGTTGGCATCCAGCGCAGTCAGCCACAGCGCATGACCCCATGCACCCTTGCCGAGACCCGGTCCCAGTGCAATCACGCTGGCGCGTTCGAGCAATGGCTCCAGTGTCTGCGGCCCATCGACCTCATGCGCCATCAGCTCCGGACGTGCCGCATTCAACGCCGTTATGTGCCCCGCGCGTGTTGCCACGCTGACCAGGCCGGCTCCCGTCCGCAGGGCCGACTCACCCGCCATTCTCACGGCGCCAGCCATGCCATGGTCGCCGCCGATCACCAGCACGTGACCGTTGTTGCCTTTATTGGCATAGCGAGGACGCGGCGGCAACGAATCCACTGCCAGCAACTGCGCATCGGGTCTTGCCGCGGCATAGACATCCTCGGGCACACCCAGCGTTGCGACCTCCAATACCCCTGCATAGTCAGCGGACTGGCCAGTGTGCAGCCCGCGCTTGTTGGCAATGAACGTGACCGTGACATCTGCCCGCACCACTGCGCCAAGGTGCCGACCGCTGTCGGCATTGATGCCTGAGGGCACATCGAGCGCCAGCACGGGGGCATCCATCGCGTTGATGCATTCGATCAGCGTCGCAATGGATGACTCCAGAGCACGATTGAGACCAATGCCGTACAGCGCATCCACCTGCACATCGGCGGCAGGCAGTGCGGTGTCGTCCGAACTCCATCGGTGCACTTGGCCGTCATCGGCTTCCCAGGCTGCTCGCGCCAAGGCCGCGTCACCATGCGAGGCGTCGCTCAGTGCGATGATCTGTACCTGCAGTCCCGCCTCGCGTGCCAGCACGCCAAGCAAAAAGCCATCGCCACCGTTATTGCCTGGGCCACAGTAGATACTGATGCGGCGAGCCTCGGGCCAGTGCCGTCGAAGGCTGTTCAAGGCGGCGCTGGCCGCGCGACGCATCAGGTCCGTACCGGAAACCGCCAGCGCGGCAAACGCCTTGCGCTCCAGCACGCGCAACTGCTCGACGGTGTAGAGATCTCGACTGTGAAGGGAATTGGGCATCCGGAATTATAGGCATGACCAACGTCTACAATAGATCGATGTCCGCCGCCGATACCCGTACCTGCTTCGACTACATCGCGCTTGCTGGTGACATCAAGCGCTGGGCGATCGAGTTGGGTTTTGCCGACGCCGGCATCAGCGGCACGGATCTTGGCGACGACGAGCAGCATCTTGAACGTTGGCTCGACGATGGCCATCACGGCGAAATGGAATACATGGCGCGCCACGGTGCCAAACGCAGCCGCCCAGCCGAACTGGAACCGGGTACACAGCGCGTAATCTCCGTGCGGATGGATTACATCCCGCCCGGTACGGCCAACGCGTGGGGCGTGATCGAAGATGCTGAAGCGGGCTATGTGGCGCGTTATGCACTGGGTCGCGACTATCACAAACTGATGCGCAACCGGCTGCAGAAGCTGGCCGAACGCATCCACGACGTGGTCGGCGATTTCGGCTATCGCGCCTACGTCGATTCGGCGCCGGTGCTGGAAAAGGCGCTGGCACGCAACGCCGGGCTGGGCTGGATCGGCAAGCACACCGTGCTGATCAACAAACGCGCCGGTTCGTATTTCTTTCTCGGCGAGCTGTATACCGATCTACCGTTGCCGGTAGATCCACCGGCCAGCGCGCACTGTGGCAGCTGCAATCGCTGCATCGACATCTGCCCGACCCAGGCGATCGTCGGCCCGTACCGGCTCGATGCACGGCGCTGCATCTCCTACCTCACCATCGAGCTCAAAGGCAGCATTCCCGAGGAACTGCGCGCGCCGATGGGCAACCGCATTTTTGGTTGCGACGACTGCCAGCTGATCTGCCCCTGGAACAAGTTCGCCCAGGAAACGACCGAACCGGATTTCGCACCACGTCACAGCCTCGATGGCGCAAAACTGGTCGATCTGTTCGGCTGGAGCGAGGATGAATTCCTCAAACGCACCGAAGGCATGGCGATCCGCCGCACCGGCTACGAGGGATGGCTGCGCAATATCGCCGTGGCGCTGGGTAATGCGCCGAAATCAGACACGGTCACCGCCGCGCTGCAAGCGCGCGCGACTCATGATTCCGAGGTGGTGCGCGAACACGTGCAGTGGGCGCTCACCAGACATCAGGGCTGAATGGAGCCCTGCGCCGAAGGCCTTAGGCGGCTGCCATCTGCTTGGGAATCGACCGATTCGTATGCGAGATGCGGTTATGCGCGTCGGCGTAGACCAGTGTGGGCTGGAATTTCTCCAGCTCGGCTTCGCTGAGCTGGGCGAAGGCGGCGATGATGATCAGGTCACCGGGCTGAGCGCGATGGGCGGCGCTGCCGTTCACCGAAATGATGCCCGAACCTTCCTCGGCGCGCAGTGCATACGTGACAAATCGCTTGCCGTTGTTGATGTTCCAGGCGTGGATCTGCTCGTACTCGCGAATGCCGGAGGCATCGAGCAACACGCCGTCAATCGCGATCGAGCCTTCGTAGTGAAGCTCGGCGTGCGTGACGGTGACCCGGTGGATCTTGGCCTTGAGCATGTTCAGGTGCATGACGTACTTCCCGCAGGAACGGCCTGCGTAACGGGTAATTATCGAAGCCCGGAGGCTTCGCCGCAACTCTGCGGCAACCTGGCCCTTACGTAGGGGCGCTTTAGTCGAACATCAAGTTGTCGATCAGCCGGGTCGTCCCCAGCCGGGCTGCGATGAGCGCTATCAGGCCTTCACGTTGGTCTTCAGCAGGTTCGGCCAGGTCGTCAACACGGCGAATCACGGCATAATCAGGCACGAAACCGGCGCGAACCAGCCGCGAGGTGGCCACCTGCTCCAGTGCCCGCCACGCGTGCCCCTGCAGGAATAGCTCGCGCATCTTGACCAGCGTGTCATGGATCAACACCGCCCGGGCACGCTCGTCAGCGGAGAGATACTGATTGCGTGAACTTAGCGCCAGTCCGTCATCCGCGCGCAATGTTGGGGCGGCCATCACCTTTACCGGCAGCGAAAGGTCACGAACCATCCGCTCGACCACCTTCAGCTGCTGGAAATCTTTCTGGCCGAATACGGCGACGTCCGGCTGCACCAGGTTGAACAGCTTGCATACCACCGTCGCCATGCCATCGAAGTGCCCCGGCCGATGGGCGCCTTCCAGTACGTCGGTGATCTGCGGAACATGCAGACTGACGCTGTGTTCGGCCCCAAAGGGGTAGAGCGTCCCCACGTCCGGCGCAAACAGCAGATCGCAATCCTGATCGGCCAGCGCCGCCTGATCCTGCAACAGCGTGCGCGGGTAACGCTCGAAATCCTCATTGGGACCGAACTGGGTGGGATTGACGAACACGCTGGCAATCACCCGTTCGGTGCGTGCCCGTGCCAGCTTGATCAGCGACTGATGACCGGCGTGCAGATTGCCCATGGTCGGCACGAAGCCTACCGTCTGGCCTTTGCTGCGCCAGCCGCGGATGGCCGCGCGCAGCGCGGGAGCGTCTTGTACGGTCTGCATGGTTGAGAGCTTCGGTTGCGTCAGTTGAAACAGTGTTCGGGCGCCGGGAAAGCGCCGCTGCGCACGTCCTCGGCATACGCAGCGATCGCTGCCCCGACAGAATCGCGCCCGGCCAGGAAATCCTTGCTGAACTTGGGTCGCTTGCCCGGCGTAATGCCGAGTACATCATGGATCACCAGCACCTGCCCGTCGCAGTGCGGGCCGGCACCGATACCAATCACGGGGATATTCAGCGCTGCTGTCACGCGTTCGCCCAGCGTGGTGGGCACGCCTTCGAGCACAAGCAGATCGGCACCCACGGCCTGAATCGCCAGCGCCTCGGCCAGGATATGGTCGGCCGCGGCCTGCTCGCGCCCCTGGATACGGAAACCGCCGAACTTGTGCACCGACTGCGGCGTCAGGCCCAGATGAGCGCAAACGGGAATGGCCCGGGCGACCAGCGCGGCAATACCTTCGAGAATATGTGGCGCAGCACCTTCGATCTTTACCATCGCGGCACCCGCCTCTCCCACCAGCCGCGCACCGGCCTCAAGCACGTGCGTCGTATCGCGGTCGGCCATGAACGGCAGATCGGCCACGAGCATCGTTGCCGACAGCCCACGAGCAACGGCGGTAGTGTGGTAAACCATCTGGTCGAGGGTCACCGGCAGCGTGCTGCGATGGCCCTGCACCACCATGCCGAGCGAATCACCTACCAGCGCAATATCGATCCCGGCTGTTTCCAGCTGCCAGGCGAAACTGGCGTCGTAGGCGGTCAACACGACGATACGCCGTCCCTGCGCTTTCATCGCATGCAGGCCTGGCACGGTGACCAGCTTGCGTTCGGGGGTGCTGGCGTTCTGCACGTACACGGCAATTCCTCACGGTAACAACGGACAACGGGCGCCGATTATCGGCCGCTCGCGGTGGTGGCTCAAGGCCGGATGCTCTCAGAACAACCTTTCACAACCTGCGGAGTCGAGCTTCGCCAACAGCATCGACACCGATCCGTGGCCAGTTATCTCCAGCGCAGGCGCAATGTCGCGCAGCGGTAACAGCACGAAAGCCCGCTCGGCCATGCGTGGGTGCGGCAGCACCAGACGTTCATCGTCCAACTGCACACCATCGACATGAAGCACATCCAGATCCAGCATACGTGGGCCGTTGCGCTCGGCACGAATCCGGCCCGCCGCTGTTTCGATCCGCAGCAACGCATCCAGCAGCTGATGCGGCGATAGCGCGGTATCCAGCGCCACTGCGGCATTGACGAACGGTGGCTGCTCAACCACGCCCCAGGGTGGTGTCAGATAGAGGTGCGAACGCTGCAGCAGGCGCGTATCCGGCAACGCGGCCAACGCATCCATGGCATCAAGCACCTGCTGCCGCGAATCACCCAGATTGCTGCCAAGTGCGACGTAAGCCAGTGTCACGCCGAGCCCGATTTGTCGCCCGGCTTGCGGCGACGCCGACGCGGACGCGGCGGCCGACCGGCGCTGGGCATCGGCATATTGTCACTGGCATGACTGCCGCCGCCAGCCGGCAGCGCCGCCGCCAGCACCTCCTGCGGCAGCAACTGCGCGTGCGCCCACCACTGACCCAACTCACGCATCGCCGGCGACTCATCGGCACGCAGCAGCAGAAAGTCGAAGGCAGCGCGAAAGCGCGGATGCGTCATCAGGCGGAACACCCGCTTGCGCTGGATCTGCTCGAAGCGTGGCTGCAACGACCAGATCTCTTCCATGGTGAAGGTGAACCGTCGAGGGATCGCCACCCGCTGGCACTGCTCGGCGACGACCTGCGCGGCGGCACGCGCCCACGCTTCGTTGCCGTCCATGCCCTGCCCAATCCACTGATGCGCCAGATCGCGCACCTCGCCCCACAGCAGCACCGCAAACAGGAAAGCCGGCGTCACCGATTTGCCTTCGGCGATCCGGGTGTCGGTATTGGCCAGACCCTGCTCGACCAGTGAACGCAACGCCTGATCGCCACGCTTGAGCGCTCGCGCCGTGGCCGGGAACAGAAATTTCAGCAGCCCGCACTTTTCCAGCATGCGAAAGCTTTTCAGACCCTGGCCGCCGAGAAACATCTTCAGCGATTCGTCAAACAACCGCGCTGGCGCCGCGTCGCCCAGCAGCGGACCGAGCGTCTCGAACGGCGCCATGGCAGCCGCATCGATTTGCATGTCGAGCTTGGCCGCCAAACGCGCTGCGCGCAGCATGCGCACGGGATCCTCGCGGTAACGTGTGACCGGATCGCCAATGAGCCGCAGCACCCGATCGTCGAGATCGCGGCTGCCATTGACGTAGTCGCGCACAGAGAAGTCGCTGATGTCGTAATACATCGCATTGACGCGGAAGTCGCGGCGGATGGCGTCTTCTTCGATGGTGCCCCAGATGTTGTCCCGCACGATTCGACCGTCGACGATGTGGCGATCACCTTCGCCGCCCTCTTCACCCAGGCCACGGAACGTCGCCACCTCGATGATCTCCGGCCCGAACACCACGTGTGCCAGGCGAAAGCGCCGACCGATCAGGCGGCAGTTGCGGAACAACTTTTTCACCTCGTCCGGCGTTGCGCTGGTAGCAACGTCGAAATCCTTGGGATGCAGGCCCAGCAGCAGATCGCGGACCGCACCACCCACTAGGTAAGCCGTATAGCCGGCCTCGTTCAAACGGTACAGGACGCGCAGGGCCGCCTTGCTGATGTTCTTGCGGGAGATGATGTGCTGTTCACGCGGAATGATCCGCAGCGTCGGCGTGATGTCGGTCCCTGGTTCGAAGTTCAAGCGGTAGGAATCCTTGCAGGACGATGGGCCCATGAGTTGAGTCGTTACAATACAGCGCCGTCAGTGCATACCTGGAATCAGGCGTATCGAGCATTGCCGGGCGAAACAATTCCGTTATACTAGCGCGCCTCGCAGGATAACGCTCCCTTCGTCTAGTGGCCCAGGACACTGCCCTCTCAAGGCGGGAACACGAGTTCGAGTCTCGTAGGGAGCACCATTATTTGTGCAATCTTCCATGATTGCTGTTGTCTGGAGAGGGTCTCGACGACGCGCGGCGCTTGAATTGGCTGGTCCAGAAGCGGCCATCCATGGCCGCACTCTTCACTAGAGCCTTCCGACCGCCACACCTACAGCTGAATTGCCTCCATGACTTTCGTCGTCATCGACAACTGCATCAAGTGCAAATATACCGATTGCGTCGAAGTCTGCCCGGTCGATGCCTTCCATGAAGGCCCCAATTTTCTGGTCATCGATCCGGACGAGTGCATCGACTGCACGCTGTGCGAACCCGAGTGCCCGATCAACGCGATCTATCCGGAAGATGACGTACCCGCCGGGCAGGAATCGTTTGTTGCGCTCAATGCCGAGCTGGCCAAGGGCTGGCCAGTGATCACCGAGCGCAAGGATGCCCTCGCAGACGCGAAAGACTGGGAAAACAAGCCCGGTAAACTCGACCTGCTGCAGCGCTGATTTCTGCGAACCCCGAATGCAAGAACGCCGCCTTGAAGGCGGCGTTCTTTTTGGGCAACCCTGCATGCATCTTGGCCATGCAGGGCAAAGACCAGTGTTACTTGTCTTTCTTCTTCTTGCCCAGCGTCGTCCTCAGCGCATCGACAACCTTGATCACCGCAGGCGCATCACCCTGGGCACGAACTTCACTGGCCTCCGTACCGCTGCTGTCGACAGTGATCTGCACCGGATGCGTGGTCGCACCGGCAGCATCGACAGGTGTCGGTGCGCTCTTCTTGAACATGCCGAAGAAGCCTTTCTTCTTCTGCTGGATCACCGCGTTGGGCACACTGACCGAATAGGTGCGCGCGGTATCGTCGTGAGCCGTCACCTGACCCAGGCTACCGTCAGCCAACTGGGCGCCCACCGCCTTGTAGGCATCGTCGACATTGCCGACCATCACGAAGCCGTCGGTGATCGCACCGGCCGAGCCACCATTGATGCTAGCCGTGGCGCCATTGGACGTTGGCTGATTGCCCCCCGGCGGCGGAATCACCAGCGCTGCACTGGTCGTGGGGCGATCCAGCTGCGGCGGGATCTCCAGCGGCGACTCCTGCTGGGCGGTGTCCCAGGCTTTGTGCGAGCGAAACATGCCGCAACCAGAGAGCAGCAGGCCACTGAGGGCCAGAACTGGCAAGGCCACGAGGAGTGGAGTTTTCTTCATGTAATCGGATTCCGTAAGAAAGTTCAGACAGCCGTCAAGCGGCCGCAGTCGCCAAGGATGCCAGACTGGACAGCGCTTGGTGCAATCGGGCGCGATCCGGACCGTCGTTCAATTCAACCAGAGGTAACCTTGGCACCGCCAAGCCCAGCCCCAAAACCGGCAATCCGGCCTTCACTGCAATCGGGTTTGGCGCGCAGCTCAGTGCTTGCAACAACGGCTCGATGGCGGCGTGACAGCGTGCCGTACCTGCCTTGTCACCAGCAATCGCCGCGTCACAGAGCGCACGAAACGCCTGCGGCACCAGATTGACCACGACCGAGATGGTGCCGGCGGCTCCCGCCAGCATCGCTTCACCGGCCGAATCGTCGTCGCCGGAGAGATAGACGAAATCCGGGCTCACAAGTTCCGCGAGCGCTGAAATGCGTTCCCGATCGCCCCGCGCCTCCTTGATGCCGATGATCGCCGGATGCTCGCGCAGGCTGGCTACGGTCTCCGGCAGCAAATCGCTACCGGTGCGGCTTGGCACGTTGTACATCAGCACCGGCAGCTCGCCATGATCGGCGACATCGAGATAATGGCGGCGCAAGCCTTCCTGGGTCGGGCGCACGTAATACGGTACCACCACCAGCGCAGCATCGACGCTCAGCGCCTTGGCCCGGCGAGTCAGCGCGATGGTCTTGGCGGTACCCGCTTCGCCCGTACCCGCGATCACCGGCACGCGCCCCGCGACGCGCTCCACGGCATAGGCCAGCAGGCGATCGAACTCGTCGTGCTCCAGCATGTGGGCTTCGCCGGTCGAACCGGCAACGACGAGCGCCTGAGTGCCGCCGGCCAGCTGGTAATCGATCACTCGACCGAATGCTGGCAGATCGAGCGCGCCATCGGCGGCGAACGGGGTCACCAGCGCGCAAATGCTTCCGCGAATGTTCAAGAATCGATTCCGCTCCAGGGCAGACCGTACATGTTACTTGCCGCCTCACAAGGCGAGCAAGTAAGCCTGATGGAGTAATCTCACATCACCGCGCTGCGCGGGATCACGTCACCAGGTGGATTTTTTGAAAGCCTCTTCCCCTTCCGCGCATTCAAGCAGCGACAATCAGCTGCTGATTCAGGCTCTCACGCCGTCAACCAAGTCGCCGCTGCTGGCGCTGGCCAAGCGCATTGCCGATGCCGGCTGCAATCTTTCCGAATCGCGCGTTTCCAGCATCGGCACGGAAATTTCGCTGATGCTGCTCGCCAGTGGCGCGTGGGATGCGCTGGCCAAGCTGGAAACCGCGGTAACCAAGCTGGCCCGCGACGAAAGCCTGCGACTGGTGCACTACCGTACTGGCCCGCGCGAAAACAGCTCGCACTTGCTGCCGTATCTGGTGGAAGTGGTCGCGGCCGACCGGCCCGGTATCGTGGTGCGCATCGTGGAGTTTTTCACCCAGCACGGCATCAGCGTGGAACAACTCAATTCGACACGCTATCAGGCCATGCAGACCGGCGCGGAGATGTTCCAGGCCCAGTTCACTATCGGCGTTCCATCGGAAATACACATTGCCGCGCTGCGCGACGATTTCCTTGAGCTGTGCGACGGGCTGAATCTGGATGCAATCATGGATCCGGTGAAATTCTGAATCTCACCGGGCCTTTGAGCATCGCGCGATAACGGCCGGCTGACAAGGGCTGTTATCTGCCGCCATGCACGCGCTAGTCTAGACCCGGGACTTCAGAGGGACGTTGCATTGCAGCCAGCTCATCGATTCACAAGGATTGCCATCGGCGCGCCAGTCGCCGCATCGGCGACACCGCAGCATCAAACCTCTGTAGCACGCCCCCAACCCATCGTTGTCCGCGTCTCTTACCTCATCCATCTCAAACGCATCGACCACGGTGACGCTTCACCGTGCCGGAGTCATCATGCCCGAGCTCGGCAAGAAACTTCCCCCACTGAAAGGACAGATCAGCGACGGCAGCGAGCTGAAGCTCGCCAGCCTCAAAGGTCAGTGGGTGGTGGTGTATTTTTATCCCAAGGACAGCACGCCCGGCTGTACCACTGAAGCGAAGGACTTTCGCGAACTGTATGCAAAATTTCGCAAGCGAAATGCCGAGATCATCGGTGTGTCACGCGATTCACTGAAATCCCATGCAAACTTCGTCGCAAAACAGGAGCTGCCGTTTCCGCTGGTTTCCGATGGCGACGAGGCCTGGTGCCGGGCATTCGACGTGATTCACGAAAAAGTGCTGTACGGAAAACGCCACATGGGCATCGTGCGCAGCACCTTTCTGATTGACCCCGATGGCAGGCTCCACCAGGAATGGCGCGGCGTGAAAGTCCCCGGTCACGCGCAAGCCGTGTTCGACGCCATTCCTGCCAAGTGAACTTCATGCCATCCCGCGCTTTCACAGCAACGACGTGCCAACGCCGCCACGTTGATCGCCGTGATCATCCGATGACGGCAGACTGCACGCCATCTTTGTGTCACCCACCCACCAGCGAGGACTCTTCCGCATGACCGGAAGCAAGCGCATCTACGCTCTCGACACCAACGTCCTGCTGCATGACCCGACCTCGCTGTTCCGTTTTGCGGAGCACGACGTCTTTATCCCAATGACCGTGCTGGAGGAGCTGGACGAAAAAAAGAAAGGCGCCTCGGAAGTTTCGCGCAACGGCCGTCAGGTCAGCCGTTTTCTCAACGAGCTGATCGAACGTGGCAAAAACCACAACCTGAGCGAAGGGCTGGAGCTTTCCAACCCGCAGGGCATCAACCTCAAACGAGACAATGCAGTAGGCCGGCTGTACTTCGAGCAGCGCATCAGCGCCAATCGCGGCAAGGCGGACAACCAGATCCTCGCTTCGGTGATGGACTTGCGCGATCAGCATGCGGATCGCGATGTCATTCTTGTCACCAAGGACATCAATCTCCGGATCAAGGCCAGCATCGAAGGCGTGGTCGCCGAGGACTACGAGAACGATCGCGCGCTGGACGATTTCTCGCTGCTCTACACCGGTGCGGCCGAATTGTCAGAGGACTTCTGGAATCGGCATCCCGAGGTAAAATCGTGGACCGAGCGCGGGCGCACCTTTTACAAGGTCCATCGCCATGATGACGAAGACTGGTACCCGAACCAATGCCTGTTCCTGCCCGGTGAGAACGAGGTCGAACTGCGCGTGCTGCATCTGGACGATGTCAACGCCACGCTGGTGTTGCTCGATGACCACTCGCACGCCAATCATCACGTGTGGGGTATCGGCGCACGTAACCGCGAGCAGAATTTCGCGCTCAACGCGCTGATGGATCCGGACGTCGATTTCGTCACCCTGCTCGGCAACGCCGGTACCGGCAAAACCCTGCTGGCGCTGGCCGCCGGACTGGCACAAGTGATGGATCAGCAGCGCTATCGCGAGATCATCATGACTCGCGCCACGGTCTCGGTCGGCGAGGACATCGGCTTCCTGCCCGGCACCGAGGAAGAAAAGATGACGCCATGGATGGGCGCGCTCACCGACAACCTCGAAGTGCTCGCCAATCCCGAAGACGGTGGCAGCTGGGGCCGCCAGGCGACCAACGACCTGCTCGCCTCACGCATCAAGATCCGCTCGTTGAACTTCATGCGCGGCCGAACGTTCTTGTCTCGATATCTGATCATCGACGAAGCGCAGAACCTCACGCCAAAGCAGATGAAAACCCTGATCACCCGCGCAGGTCCCGGCACCAAGATCGTCTGTCTTGGCAACGTCGAGCAAATCGACACGCCTTATCTCACCGAAACCACCTCCGGCCTCACTTATGCGGTCGATCGCTTCAAGCAGTGGGAGCATTCGGCGCACATCACCCTGCGTCGCGGCGAACGCTCGCGACTGGCGGACTTTGCGGCGGAGGCGCTCTAACCGGCTTGGTTTCCGGATCGGTGGCGAAGGTCCATCACAAGAAAAGGGAAATCATGCGCAACAAGATATTTGACGTCATCGGCATCGTAGTAAGCAGCTTGCTCGTTCTCGATTGACTGGTTGGTCCAGTTGCATCCCGGTTGTGTAAACAGCAGAACTGCTGCTTACACAACCGGTTATGCCGTCGGGCAAGGCTTCGCCCATATCCACGGGATACTGTTGTTCGTTGCCAGCATTTCTTGCCGGTTCAAGAAACCCTCCTGACCTGTCAATGTCGTCTCATCCACCAGTGCCTGTCTGCTGGCTGCTGACGCGACAAGCGTGATGCTTCACTGATTCCGCTGGCCGACGTGCTTACGCCCAACCTGTCCGAGGCCGAAGCACTGCATCGGAATGGCAGTGCTGTATGTATAACGGGCCCTGAAGCACGGCTATCGACCCAGTAGCGACCCGGCACCTGTACTTGCACACTGATGTACTTAACCTTGCCGGCCTGCTTGCTGATGCAGCACAACTCTCTCCCAGGGCATTCATCGCTCGAACTTGAAATCCGCCGCGCGCGCGTTGAAGACTGCGTGGCGCTGCGCGCGCTGCTGATCGACACCTATCGCGGCACATGGTTGCCGCAACTCAGCATCGAAGCCGCAGAGGCTTTCGAGCGCGAAGATCGTCTTGGTCAGTATGTGAACGAAGCCTGGGAGCAGTTCTGGATTGCCGCCAGAGACCAGCAAGTATGTGGCGTGGTGCATTGGCGGGACGATTTTATCGAAGCGCTGCATGTGAGCCGAACCCATCAGGGCATGGGCATCGGTTCGACGCTGCTTGAGCTGGCCGAGCAGCAGATGGCCGCGGCGGGCGTCAGCCTGTTCAGGCTGGAGACGGATACCTTCAACACGCAGAGTCTGGCTTTCTACCGCAAGCACGGCTACCAGGAAATCGACCGGTACCCGGATACCGAGTGGAACAGCGATTTCACCACCGTGTTAATGCACAAACTGCGGCGCTAGGCAGCAGCAGGCGCTCGTCCATACCGACATTTTCAGCGTAAATTCGCATGTGCGGCATCGGGCCAACGGCTTCCAACCTTGCCTGCGTCAGGTAGTTCGATCGGCATCCATCGTTCGTCTACCACCCTGCCGGCTTGCCGCGCGGACAAGCGCAGATAACCATGCGGAGTATCATGGACACGATAGAAGGCGTGGCTGGATCACCTTCTGCTCGCCTGCATCCCGCAGATACAGGCCCAACGCAACCCGAACTTGCTGGACAACATGGATTTCTTCACGCTCCGCTTGATTGTGCTGTACCTGTTGCTGGCATTCGCATTGTGCGTGCTGCTGGTGCATTTGCGTGGGCGCGTGCGGCTGCGATTCGATCGTCAGCTGGTCGATCACTCGGCGATATTCGCGCCCTATAACCTCTTGATGTACGCGTTCTCGGCGGTACCGGCGCGACCGATTCTCGATCGTCGTGGCTTTCCGCAACTCGACCTCCTGCAGGCCAACTGGCGAGTGATCCGCGACGAAGCCATGCATCTGTTCGACGAAGGTTATATCCGCGCCGCGGCGAAGAACGATGACGCCAGCTTCAACAGCTTTTTCAAACAAGGCTGGAAGCGCTTTTATCTGAAGTGGTACGGCGAGCCGCTGGCCTCGGCCGAGACGCTCTGCCCCAACACCGTCGCGCTGCTGAAGTCGATTCCGAGCGTAAAAGCCGCAATGTTTGCACTGCTGCCCCCCGGTGCAAAACTCAATCCGCATCGCGACCCGTTTGCCGGATCGCTGCGCTACCACCTGGGGCTGATCACGCCCAATTCGCCTGCCTGCCGCATCTTCGTCGATGGTCACGAGCATGCCTGGGGCGACGGCAAGGATGTGGTGTTCGATGAAACCTACGTGCATTGGGCCGAAAACGGTACCGACGAGACTCGGGTGATCCTGTTCGCCGATGTGGAACGACCGCTGCGCACGCGCTGGATGAATGCGATCAACCATCGCGTTGGCGTTTTCATGGGCAGCATTACCGCCTCACCCAACTCCGATACCGATACCGAGAAAACCGGCTTCATCAATCGCCTGTTTGCTTTCAGCAAGCGCAAAGGTGATTCATCGAACTCGTTCAAGAGTCGCTTCAAGAGCCGGCACAAGAAGATTTACAAGGGCCTCAAATACGCTGGCATCCTGGTGATGATCTGGCTGATTTTTCTGGCGCCATGGCCAATTTTTCGCTGAAAATTTCCGCCGACTGTTCGCATAGGCAATAAAAAAGCCGCGGAACCAGCCGCGGCTTTTATTTTGGACGGCCAAACGTGAACGAGTGAATCAGGCCTTGATGCGCTTGACGATCGCGTCGGCGAACGTATCCGTACTGCCCTTGCCGCCCAGATCGGGCGTGATCTGTTCGCGATCGTGTTCCACCGCGGCGCGGATCGCCGCACGCAGCTGATTGCCCTTGGCCACCATGTCGAAGTAATCGAGCATGTCGGCCGCGGCGAGCAGCAATGCACAGGGATTGGCGATACCGCGACCGGCGATATCCGGCGCCGAGCCGTGCACGGCTTCGAAGATCGCCGCGTTGGTACCGATGTTGTCGCCCGGCGCCAGACCCAGACCGCCGACCAGACCTGCACACAGGTCCGATAGGATGTCGCCGAACAGGTTGGTGGTCACGATGACGTCGAACTGGTGCGGGTTCATCACAAGCTGCATGCAGGTGTTGTCCACGATCATCTCGTTGAACTCGATCTGCGGGTATTCCTTGGCGATTTCTCGTGCCACGTTGAGGAACAACCCGGTGCTGGTCTTGAGGATGTTCGCCTTGTGCACGGCAGTGATCTTCTTGCGACCCTTGCGCACGGCCATCTCGAACGCATAACGCACGATCCGCGTGCTGCCCTTGCGGGTGTTGCGGATGATCGACTGGGCGATCTCGCCATCCTCGGACAGCGTCTGGCCTTCGGCGAGATAGGCGCCCTCGGTATTTTCGCGCACCGTGATGATGTCGATATTCTCGTAGCGCGACTTGGTACCGGGAAAGCTGATCGCCGGACGCACATTGGCGTACAGGTCGAAATGCCGGCGCAGGGTCACGTTGACCGAGGTAAAACCACCACCGATCGGCGTAGTCAGCGGGCCCTTCAACGCCACTTTGTGCTTGCCGATAACCTCCAGCGTGGACGCGGGCAGCAGGTCACCGTGCTTTTCCAGCGCAACCATGCCCGCATCGACAAAGTCGTAAGTCAGATCGCAGTCGAGCGCATCGAGCACACGCAGCGTGGCTGTCATGATCTCCGGGCCAATGCCATCACCGGCGATCACAGCAATCGTCTTGCTCATGGGAAACTCCTTGAACGGGGAATCGAGCAGCGCACGCAGGGGGAGGAAGAACGGGGGCGCGCGCTGAAAACCGATCAATTATCGCCGATGTGGCGCGATGCGGCCAGTGCAAGGGGGCTGCTGGGCGCTGAAAATACTTGCACGGAGCGTTGCGGAAAGCTGCACGGGTCAACCATGCGGCGAGCATGAATACCCGAGAATGCGGGAATTCTCCGGTGAATTCGCTTCATCGGGCGTGCCTGAAACCATCGCGGTCAACGACCTTCCCACATTGATTACTTGGTGGCGTGATCCGCGCAACCAGCCGCACCACTGGCCGTACCTGCCTCAAGCTTGTCCAGCAGATCCACGCCACGACGCAAGTGCGGAATCACGATCGAGCCGCCGACCACCAGGCCTACGCTGAACACTTCGAAAAACTCGTTGCGCTGCACACCGGCTTCCTTGCACTGGGCGATGTGGTAGCTGATGCAGTCGTCGCAACGAAGCACCATCGATGCCACCAGACCGAGCATTTCCTTGGTCTTCACATCCAGTGCGCCCGCCTTGTAGGTCTGCGTGTCGAGCGCGAAAAACCGCCGCACCACCTGGTTATCTTCGGCGAGGATGCGGTCATTCATGCGCTGACGAAATTCGGTGAACTCAGCGAAGCTGTCGCTCATGCCGACAACTCCAGCAGCTGGGCCAGCTTGCCGCTGCGATCGGCAGCGACCAGATCATCGAATCCGCCTACGTGTTGATCATTGACGAAAATCTGCGGCACCGTGCGTCGACCACCGCTGCGCGTCAGCATCGCATCACGCTGCACCGGATCGGTATCGATGCGCACTTCGGTCCACTCCAGCCCCTTTGCCTTGAGCAGATTCTTGGCGGATACGCAGTACGGGCAAACGGCGGTGGAATAGACCTCGATCTTGGACATGACAGCACTCCGAACTTAATTTGAACTTAAATTGACGATGGTCCGTGAATTGGGGGCAGACAGTGCCGAGCTCAAGCACGCACGGCAGCAGAACCGCTGCAATCCAGCGCGGTCACAGTGGTATTGTCGCTTACCTATGATCATGGCACCACGACGACTTGCACCACGCCTGCTGACGGCCTTGATGACCGCCACGCTGGCATGCGCTGCAGGCGCGCAGCAAGAGGACCGCCTGCCCGACCTTGGCAGCTCGGCCAACGCGCTGATCTCGCCACAGGAGGCGCAGGATTACGGTGCTGCGATGCTGCACCAGATGCGTGCGCTGGATCTGGTGGTAGACGATCCGCTGCTGGATGACTACATCAACGACCTCGGCTTCCGGCTGGCCGCCAACAGTGACAAGCCGAAAAACCACTTCGCGTTTTTCGTGGTGAAGGATCCGGAGATCAACGCCTTCGCCGCACCGGGTGGCTACATCGCGGTGAACTCCGGTCTGATCATCATCACCCGCAATGAAAGTGAGCTGGCCGGCGTGATCGCGCATGAGATCGGCCATATCACGCAAAACCATCTGGAACGGGCCTTCGAGGACTCCAAGAAGGATGCGCCGCTGATGGCTCTGGTGCTGCTCGGCGCCATCGCTGCCGGCGCTGGCGGTCACGCCGGCGACGCACCGATTGCCGTGCTAGCCGGCGGCCAGAGCCTGATCGCGCAGAAGTCGATCAATTTCACCCGTCACGACGAGATCGAGGCCGATCGCGTCGGCATCCAGACGCTGGCAAGGGCTGGCTTCGACCCAAACGCCATGGCCAGTTTCTTCGAGCGTCTGGAGGAAGTCACCAGCGCCGATGCTGGCGGCATCCAGACACCATCGCTGCTGCAAAGCCATCCAGTGACCACCGAGCGCATCAGCGATGCCAAGTCGCGCGCCGGTGCGCTGGTGGCCGCACAGAAGCTGCGCCCCGCACCAACCAGCATGAACAAGAGCCAGTGGGAGAAAATCACCGCGCCGATGTCATTCGTCAAGGATCCGTCCGTGCTTACCGCCGCGGCGACAACACCCGGTCAGCCGGATACCTATTCGCTGATGCGCGAACGGGCACGCGTGCTGGCCGACGACGCACCCAAGCAGGTGATTTACTACGCCTCCAACCTGAAAGATCAGTATGGCTTCGACACACCCGCAACACGGTACGGTTATGCGCTGGCGCTGACTCGTAGCGGTCGCGGCACACAGGCGATCGAACAACTGCAACCGCTGCTGCAGGCACACAGCGACAATCTGATTCTCAAACTGGCCATGGCCGATGCGCGCCTGCAGGCCGGTCAGCGCGCCGCCGCGCTGGCCATGTATGACGAACTCACGACACAGTCGCCGCGGAATCGTGCTGTGGCGCTGGCCTACGCCGACGCACTCGTGGCGAAAGGCGACAAGGCACAGGCCACCCAGGCGGCGAATCTGCTGCGGCCGCTGCTGGACAACGCCGACGAGCCGGAAATCTACAGTGCCTATGCCCGCGCCAGTGAAAAAGCCGGTGACAGCGTGCGCGCCCAGGAAGCCTTCGCCGATGCCAGCTATTACTCCGGCCGCCCGTTCGACGCGATGGAACAGCTGAAGCGGATGCTCAAGCGTACTGACCTCGACTACTACGCGCGAGTGCGCATCCAGGCACGCATCACCGAACTGACGCCACTGGTGATGGAACTGCACAAGCGCCGGATCAGCACCGACGACAATCCCGACGGGCGGCAGCAGCCCGGCCAGCAGAATCAACTGTGCGGCGAACGCCTGTGTTTCGGCGCCGGCTAGCCATGCGCGATCCCGTGCGCCGATTCACTTAGCAATGCAGCGTTTGAACGTGCTTCGTGACAATCCGCGGCCATTGGACTAGAAATGACCTGACCCATGTCATCGAGACGTAACATTGATGGGTTGCAATACTTCCGTCATAAGCCACCGGCAGACCACCGCGTGCACAAGCGCATTTTGATCGTTGAAGACGAAGTCTCGATCCGCGAGATGATCGCGTTCGCCCTGCGCAAAGCCGGCATGGACGCGATGCAGGCCGCCGATGCCCGCGCCGCCCAGTTGGCGATTGCCGAGCAGGTGCCCGACTTGATCCTGCTCGACTGGATGCTACCCGGCACGAGCGGCCTGGAGCTTGCCCGGCGCATGCGCAAGGAAGAACTCAGCCGCGAGATCCCGATCATCATGCTCACCGCCCGCGGTGAGGAGATGGATCGCGTCAACGGCCTGGAAGCCGGCGTCGACGATTATGTCGTCAAGCCCTTCTCCACCCGCGAACTGATCGCACGCATCAAGGCCGTGCTTCGGCGCAGCCAGGGTGACGACGGCTCGGGTATGGTGGAACTGGGTGGCCTGCGCATCGACGGCCCTGCCCATCGTGTGTTTGCCGGCGAAGACGCGGTGCCGATCGGCCCGACCGAATACCGCCTGCTGTACTTTTTCATGACGCATCCCGAGCGCGTCTATTCGCGTACGCAGCTGCTCGATCATGTCTGGGGCGGCAGCGTCTACGTGGAAGAGCGCACTGTCGACGTGCATATCCGCCGCCTGCGCAAGACGCTGGAACCATGGAAGCTCGACGAGATGGTGCAAACCGTGCGCGGCACCGGCTATCGGTTTTCAATCAGCGCCTGAAACCATCCATGCCTGATCCGGTCGCATTTGAATTGCGCGCCGGGCTTGCAGCGGCGCAAGCTTTTGCCGATGCTGGCGACCCAGCCTCCAACGCTCGCCAGCATCCCGCCTGAATGGCACAGTCCGCGACAATATCTTTCTGGAAATTATCGATAGCGCTCGCGGCTGCCTTGCTCGCGGGTGCTTTGCTTGGTTGGTTTGCCGGCGGACACGTGGCATCCGGCGTGGCGCTTGTCGCGCTTTTCGAAGTCGTCTTGCTGCTGACTCGAATCCGTCATCAAACGCAGCCCATGATGCCCGCACCCGCTGGCGTCAGCCCTCTACAGCATGACCGTTTCATGACACGTTCCCGTCGTATCGCCTCCAGCCTGCGTGATTTGCGCAACGCCGCCAGTCATCTACCCGATGCGGTGGTGCTGCTCGATCAGCAACAGCAGGTTCGCTGGTTCAACCACGCCGCCGAGAATCTACTCGGCCTGCGTCGGCCGCGCGACCGCGGTGTATTGCTGCATCAGCGGCTGGCAACATCGGACCTCTCCGGCTGGCTGCAGGATGGCGCGCTGGAGCCGATCAATGATGTGATGGCCCCTGGACATCCCGAGAGCCAGCTCAACGTCAGCATGTTGCCGTTCGGTCGCCGCCAACACTTGTTGCTGGCACGCGACATCAGCCACCTGAACCGACTCGAGCAGATTCGCCGCGACTTCGTCGCCAACGTCTCGCACGAACTGCGCACGCCGCTGACGGTGATTCACGGTTACCTCGAACTGATCGACCCGGAAGACGTGCCCGAACTGGCGCCCGTGCTGGGCGAAATGCGCGCGCAATCCAAGCGAATGGGGCAGATCGTCGAAGATCTGCTCACCCTGTCGCGACTGGAAACCCAACATCAGGTCGCTGACGAACGTGTGCCGATGGCATCGCTGCTGGCCACCGTGCGCAAGGAGGCCGAGGCGCTGAGCCAGGGTCGCCATCAGATCACCCTGGAGTCGACTGCGGAAGCGGATCTACTCGGTTCGCCGAAAGATCTGCACAGCGCGCTGTCGAACCTGGTCAGCAACGCCGTGCGCTACACACCGATCGGTGGCAGCATCACCATTCGCTGGCGGCGCACGCCGGAGGGCGCGGCATATTCGGTAAGCGACACCGGTTTCGGCATTCCGACTACGCACCTGGCGCGGCTCACTGAGCGCTTCTACCGCATTTCATCGAGCCGTTCGCGCGACAGCGGCGGCACCGGCCTGGGACTATCGATTGTCAAACACGTACTGAACCTGCATCAGGCGCAGTTGCAGATCGAGAGCATGCCGGGCATCGGGTCCACCTTTGCCTGTCATTTCGGCCATGCGCGCCTGCTGACCGCTGGCGGCAGCGACGAGAACTGAACACCCCGCCATTTCGTTGTCTGTATTTGACCACCGGCATGGGCGAGAATGACGCCATGCCACGTCCTTCTCCCGACTCGCCGCCTCCGATCGATCTCAGCGCACCGCATCTGTATCTCAGCAGCGAGCTGGCCACGCTGGAATTCAACTTCCGCGTGCTGGCAATGGCGCGCGATGCCGGTGTGCCGATCCTCGAACGGCTGCGCTACCTCAGCATCGTGGCGAACAATCTCGATGAATTCTTCGAGGTGCGCGTGGCGATGCTCAAACATCACCATGCCTATGGCACGTCTGCGCCCGGGCCGGACGGCATCACGTCGGGCGAGCTGCTCACGCGCATCCGCCGTCGTGCGCTGGATCTGGTCACCGAGCAGTTTGCCACTTGGCAGGATCATCTCGTTCCGCAGCTGGATGCAGAGAACGTGCATGTGCTCACCCGCAAACAGTGGACGCCGAAACAGCGGCGCTGGCTGCAAGGGTATTTCGAGCACGAGGTGCTGCCGGTGCTATCGCCGCTGGGGCTGGATCCGTCGCATCCGTTTCCGCGCATCCTGAACAAGACGCTCAACATCGCCGTGGTATTGAAGGGTCGCGACGCGTTTGGCCATGAAGGACACATGGCGCTGGTGCGGGCACCCCGCTCTCTGCCACGCATTATCCGCGTGCCCGACGAAGTCAGTGGCGAAGGCAGTCATTTCGTATTTCTGGCCGAGTTGCTGCAGGCGTTTACCGACCTGATGTTTCCCGGCTTCAAGGTGGTCGGCTCATATCAGTTCCGGGTCACCCGCAACAGTGAGCTGATCGTCGAAGAGGCCGAGGTCGAGAATCTGGCTCACGCGTTGAGCGAAGAGCTGATCGGCCGCGGCTACGCGCGTCCGGTGCGGCTGGAAATCGCCAACGATTGCCCGAAGGCGATCACCGCGATGCTGACGCGCAACTTCGAGCTGGAAGACACCGACGTGTATCGCTGCGACGGCCCGGTCAACATCATTCGTGCTCAGCTGATCTACGACCTGCTCGATCGTCCCGAGCTGAAATTTCCGCGTTTCAATCCGCAGCTGCCGGCGGCACTGGATGGCGCAAAGAACAAGTTCGACCTGATCAGCCAGCGTGACGTGCTACTGCACCACCCTTACCAGAACTTCGCCGCCGTGATCGACCTGTTGCGCCAGGCCAGCGTCGATCCCCAGGTGCTGGCGATCAAGCAGACGCTCTACCGAGCCGGTGAGGACACGCCGCTGGTCGGCCTGCTGGTGGAAGCGGCGCGCAACGGCAAGGACGTGACCGTGGTGATCGAGCTGCGCGCGCGTTTTGACGAAGCCGCCAACATCCAGCTCGCCGTGCGGCTGCAGGAGGCCGGCGTGCAGGTGGTCTATGGCGTGGTGGGCTACAAGACGCACGCCAAGATGATGCTGATCGTGCGGCGCGAGGGCAACGGGCTGCGCCGCTACGCGCACCTGTCCACCGGCAACTATCACCAGATCAACAGTCGTACCTACACCGACATCGGCCTGATGACCGCCAACCCCGAGATCGGCGAGGACCTGCACAAGATCTTCCAGCAGCTGTCGGGACTCGGACCGATGATCAAGCTCAACTGTCTGCTGCATTCGCCATTCACGTTGTACACCGGTCTGGTCGCGAAGATCGAACGCGAGACGGCGCATGCCAAGGCGGGACGCCCGGCGCGCATCGTCGCCAAGCTCAATGCGATGAACGAATCGCATGTGATCGAAGCGCTGTACCGCGCGTCGCAGGCCGGTGTGGAGATCGATCTGATCGTGCGCGGCGCCTGCACGCTGCGGCCCGGGTTACCGGGTATTTCAGAGCGTATTCGCGTGCGTTCGATCATCGGGCGCTTTCTCGAACACAGCCGCGTGTACTGGTTTTCCAATGACGGGGAACCGGAACTGTATTGCGCCAGCGCCGACTGGATGGCGCGCAACCTGATGCGCCGCATCGAAGTGGCGTTTCCGATTCTCGATGCAGAATTGTCCGCACGCGTGTTCGAGGAAACGCTGGCCAGCAGCCTGGCCGACAACACGCAGGCGTGGCTGCTCGACAGCAAAGGCGTCTACACACGTGCCGAGCCTGGCGAAAACCCGCCATACAGCGCGCAGCAGAGCCTGCTCGAGCGGTACTGTCCGTGAGGTTTCTCTCTTGCACAGAACATCATTCCGCGGTGCGTGACGTCAGCCTCACTCGTGCGTGCGAGAATCGGACTTCATTCGATCAGGGAGGCTTGACGTGAGTCCAGCCGATTCGACACCGATCCAGGATGGCGAACTGATCGCCGCCGTAGACATGGGCTCCAACAGCTTCCACATGGTGGTGGCACGGATGGAGCACGGCGAGCCGCGCGTGATCGACCGGCTGCGCGATAGCGTGCGGATGGCTGCCGGTCTGCGTGCTGACGGTACGCTGGACGCCGAGCGTCGCGCCCGTGCCATGAATTGCCTCGCCCGTTTCGGCCAGCGCATTGCCGGCCTGCCGTCATTGCGCGTGCGCGCGGTGGCCACCAACACAGTGCGCCGACTCGCTTCGCCACAGACGTTTCTGACCGCTGCGGAGAGCGCGTTGGGCCATCCGATCGAAGTGGTCTCCGGCCGCGAAGAAGGCCGGCTGATCTTTCTCGGCGCGGCACACGACCTGCCTGCCTCGCGCGAGCCGCGATTGGTCATCGATGTCGGCGGCGGCAGCACCGAGTTCATCATCGGTCGCGGACTGGCACCACTGCATACCGAAAGCATCCAGGCCGGCTGTATCGCCTCGACGCTGCGCTTTTTCCCTGGCGGCAAGCTCACCCGCAAGCGCTGGCAGCGTGCGCGCAGCGAAATCGGCGTGCTGCTGCAGCAGTTCGACGAGGACTACCGCGAATCGGGCTGGCAGGATGCGTACGGCTCCTCCGGCACGGCCAAATCGATTGGCGCGGTGGTACAGGCGATGAAGTTTTCCGACGACGGCATCACGCCCTCGTCACTGGCCTCGCTACGCGACGCGATACTCGACCAGGGCCAGATCAGCCTGCTCAAGCTGCCTGGCTTGATCGAGGAGCGCGCTGCGGTGATCGCCGGTGGCGTGGTGATTTTCGAGGCTGCCTTTGCAGCACTGGGCATCGAGCGGCTGCGTGTGTGCGAAAGCTCGATGCGCGAAGGGCTGATGTGGGATCTGATCGGCCGCGCCGGCGGCAGCGATCCGCGCACCGCCAGCATCGACGCGCTGGCTGCCCGCTATGGCGTGGATCGCGCCCAGGCAAGGCGCGTGGAATCCACCGCGCTGATGCTGTTCGATCAGGTCGCCAAACCGTGGAAACTCGATGCCGATGCGCGTGAGTGGCTATCGTGGGCTGCGCGCGTGCACGAGATTGGTCTAGCCATCGCGCACAGCCAGCATCACCATCATGGCGCCTACATCCTGCGCCACGCCGACCTCGCCGGGTTTTCGCGACAGGAGCAGCAACTGCTCGCCGCGGTGGTCGAAATGCATCGGCGCAAGCCGGACAAGGCGCTGATCGCCACCCTGCCGCTGCGCTATCGGGCGCTCGCGCGCTACACCACGGCGCTACTGCGCCTGGCTGTGCTGTTTCGCCGGGCACGCCGCGCCGAATCGCTGCCACAGATGCGGTTGGCAGCTACCAGTCAGAAACTGCGCCTGACCCTGCCGCTGGCCTGGTTCGATCAGCATCCGCTCAGCGAATCCGACCTGCAGCAGGAGCAGTCACCGATGGTTGAGCTGGGACTGAAGCTGGACCTGTCAAGCAGTTGAACCCTGCGGCTTTCATGAACCATGCCGGTGGTGTGCGCGTATCATGTGCGCACGCCAAAACCGCCTGATGCCCATGCTCAAATCACTGCTTACCACCCTCCTGCTGCTCGCACCACTAACGCTGGTACCACTGATGCTGACAGCACAAACCGCCAAGCCAGCGCCCGCAACGGCTGCCGCGGTAGCGTCGGCGGAGGTCGTGCTGCATACCTCGCAGGGCGACATCACCGTATCGCTCTACGGCGACAAAGCGCCCAAGAGCGTGGCCAATTTCCTGCAATACGTGCGTGACGGCTTCTACGACGGCACCGTGATGCATCGGGCAATCCCTGGCTATCTGGTGCAAGGCGGCCTGTATACGCGCGACCTGCAGCCAAAACGCACACGTCCGGCAATCGCGAGTGAGGCGGACAACGGCCTTTCCAATCTGCGCGGCACCCTGGTGGTCGCGCGCGGCGCGGACCCCAATTCCGGCACATCGCAATTCTTCTTCAACCTGGTCGACAACCGCCGATTGGACTTCACCGGCAACCAGAGCGGCCTGACCTGGGGCTATACCGTGTTCGGCAAAGTCACCAGGGGCATGGACGTGGTCGACAAGATCGCCGCGCTGCCAACGCGGGGACTCGGACCATTCGCCGCCGACGTGCCCAATCCGCTGGTGGTGATTACCAGCGCCCGCGTTGTGGGTGAGGATGCGCCGGCAGATGCCTCCAGCACCGCTGCACCCGCCACCGCCAAGCCGGCCAAGAAATCCGCCAAGCATCAGGGCTGATTATCACGATGGCCACCCTGTTCATCGCCGATCTGCACCTGGATCCATCCCGCCCACAGATCACCGCACTGTTCGAGAACTATCTGGCCAGCGACGAAGTGCGTCATGCCGACGCGCTTTACATCCTCGGCGATCTGGTTGAGGCGTGGATCGGTGACGATGACGATGCCGAGCTGCCGCAACGCATTGCAACAGCGATCCGCGCTGTGCGCGATGCTGGCGTGCCGGTGTATTTCATGGTCGGCAACCGCGACTTTCTGCTGGGTGAAACGTTCGCACAACGCGCCGGCCTGACCCTGCTCGAGGATGGCACCGTGCACGAAATCCAGGGTCGCCCCACCCTGCTGATGCACGGCGACGTACTTTGCACCGATGACGTCGCCTACCAGAACGTACGTCGGCAGGTGCGCACGCCGCAGTGGAAAGCACAGATCCTGTCCATGCCACTCGAAGCCCGCAGGGCGTTTGCCGCCAAGGCTCGAGAAGATAGCCGCGCCCACACCGGCGCCACGCAGGAAAGCATCATGGACGTCAACGCCGATGCCGTGCAGCTAGCCCTGCGCGATGCCGGCGTCAGCCGACTGATCCACGGTCACACCCATCGCCCCGCCGTGCATTCGCTCGAACTAAATGGGGAAGCCGCCGAACGCATCGTGCTCGGCGACTGGTACGAGCATGGCTCAGTGCTCAAGGTGACACCCGATGGCGTCGAACTGCACGGTCTCGCCGTCGCCTGATCGTTGCCGCGAGTCCGACAGCGGCATGTTTTAGGGCTCTAGCCGTCCGCCTGTCTGTCGAACGGCAATCCAGCCGACGGATGCAGCATCATGAAAAATCACACCATCCTGCGCTGGTGCGCATGCGTATTGCTTGCCATCGCGCTGCTGTTCGCCGTCGGCCTCTGGTGTACTGGTTGATCCATCCCGCGCAGCACTCGGTGGGCTCACCACCAGCTGACCTGCCTGCACGATCGGTGAGTTTTCATAGCGCATCCGGGTCACTCATCTACGACTGATTCGCGGCAGGTGAACCTGGTCGAGGTGCAGTGCTGCTCCTGCACTGCGTAAGGACAAACCCTCTCAGCATGCTCGACTCCGCCTGCTTTCGGCACGCCGCTGGACATGCCGTGTTGTTGATCAATTTCCTGGCATCCGTTGAAAGCCCCGGTGACACGATCAGCTTTGGTTATCGCGAAGCGCATGACGTGTATGCACGGCTGCAACAGCCACTGACCGCTCCATAACGCAGCCCAACCGCCTGTAAAGAACGTTTCGTTATGTGAGTATTCCAAATACTCATCCCATTTAGACGTCTAGATGTCCATATGTTGTGTACTATTCATCTCGTACTCAGCATCGTCTTGACGATCGCCATAGGGGCGAAAGAGTGCATTGAACCCATCGGATCCAGTGGCATTGATGCCGCATGAAACCGTCGATCCATACCCATGGACCGATGATATGACATGAGCAAATCGCCTGGCATACCGCATCCATACCCAAGCTTTCGAGAGTCCAATTTTGAAAAATCGAACTACGCTCAAGCCTGACGCGCTTGCAATGGCACTGGGCATCGCACTGATAGTTGTCGCCACACCGCTATTCGCCCAGTCGACCACGGGCAGCATCTTCGGGCAGGCACCCACGATCGGCAATGAAACCGTACAGGTCAGAAGCAGCACTGGCATCTCGCGTGTGGTGACTGTGGACGGTCACGGCCATTACGTAGCGAGCGAACTTCCACTGGGCACCTATACCGTATCGCTGCTGCGCGATGGCCAAGTGGTCGATACGCGCAGCGACATCAACCTGCGCGTCGGCACCGGTTCGGATGTGTCGTTTCAGCCCGCGGCAGTAAAGGATCTCAACGCGGTAAAGGTCAGCGCCAACGCACTGCCGCCAATCGATGTCACCAGCGTCGATTCGCGCACGGTGATTACCTCGGCTCAGCTGGCGCAGTTGCCATTGGGCCGTTCTGCGGAAGCCATCGCACAACTGGCGCCTGGCGTGGTGAACAACAGCGGTGGCTACGTCGGGCCCACAGGGCAATCGTTAGTCAGTTTCGGTGGCTCGGCCGCCAGCGAGAACGCGTATTACATCAATGGCTTCAACACTACCGATCCACTGCGTGGCTTCGGCGGACTCACCCTGCCGTACGGTGCCATCGAGCAACAGGAAATTTATACCGGCGGCTACAGCGCGCGGTACGGCCGCTCCGATGGTGGCGTGATCAACATGGTCGGCAAAAGCGGCACGGATCAGTGGCATTTCGGCGGGCAAGTGCTGTGGGAGCCCGACTTCGCGCACGCCGATGCCACCAACACCTACTACACCAACGGACTGCCTTCGTCGCCGGTTGCCGGCAGCCTGTATGACCCGAACAGCAAAAATCGCCAGTGGACGAAAACATACGACGCCTATCTTGGCGGCCCGCTGATCAAGGACAAACTGTTTCTGTTTCTCGCCGCCGAAACCTCTACCCAGGATGGCGATACGGTCAACAATGTATCCAAGGCGCAGCCTTACGTGCGCTACCAGTACCAGCAACCCAAGTGGTACGGCAAGCTGGACTGGAATATCACCGACAGCAACATTCTCGAGCTCACCGGCGCCTCGAACAAAAATCAGACCAACGGCAGCGTCTACAGCTACGACTACAACGCGCTGAAGCCGGGCAGCTTCATCAACTATGCCGACAGCATCAAGACTGGCGGCGACCTCTACACCGCCAAGTTCACCAGCTACATCACCGACAGTCTCACCCTCACTGCCACCTACGGCAAGATGAAGACCGTCAACTACGATGCGCCGGGCGGCTACGACAGCAGCCTGACCTATCTGTACCACGTGCAGTACCAGAACCCCGCATTGAATGGCGGTACACCGATCAGCAACAATCAGATCACGCAATCGCTATACAACGGCAATCGCCATAACGACACCAATAATCTGCGCCTCGACCTGACCTACCAGTTGGGCCAGCATGCCATCTCGTTCGGCATCGACAACCAGAATGCGCGCGCCGTCGACCAGGGCAGCCAGATCTCTGGCCCAGGCTATTATTGGGATTACGCATACACCACCACGCCGACGGTAGCGTTGATTCCCAATCTCGGCGTGGGTGCGCCGGCCAATTATTCGAATGGCGCATCCGGCTATTACGTGATCAAACACGTCAACAGCTCGATTGCCAGCGTGCGCTCCGCCCAACGCGCGCAATACATCGAAGACAAATGGCAGGTCAGCGATCGCTGGCTGTTGTCGCTGGGTCTGCGTAACGACCAGTTCACCGACTACAACGCCGATGCGCAGTCCTATATCCGCCAGACCACACCGCAGTGGGCTCCGCGACTGGGCTTTAGCTGGGATGTGAATGGCGACGCCAGCTTCAAAGTCTACGGCAACGCTGGACGCTATTATCTCGGGTTACCGCTCAATCCCGCATTGAATGCCGCTGGCGCGTACGTGGCCACCCAGCAATATTTCACCTATAGCGGCGTCGCTGCTGACGGTACACCCACCGGGCTCACGCCTTTCTCCAACCCGGTATCGCCCAACAATACATACGGTGTATTGCCCGATCCAAAAACGGTGACCGCACAGAACCTGAAGTCGGAATACCAGGATGAATTCATCCTCGGCTTTACCAAAGCGCTCGACGACCAGTGGGTGTATGGCGCCAAGCTGACGCAGCGCATTCTGCGCAACGCCATCGACGACTACTGCGATGTCAGCGCGATCGAGAACAAGGCCGCCTCATTAGGTTACGACGTCAACGCCACCAACAGCTGCTATCTGATCAATCCAGGCCGGGCCAATACGTTTACCGTGGCCGATACCAGCGGCACCTATCACAGCGTGACGCTGACCAACGCCGAGGCCGGTTTTCCACCGCTTAAGCGCCAGTACTACGGCCTGGAAACCTTTCTCGAACATCCGTTCGATGGCAAGTGGTACGGCAAGATCGATTACGTCTTCTCGCGCAGTTACGGCGATACCGAAGGGCAGCTCCGTTCTGACATCCAGCAGACAGCCGCATCGACCAGCATCGACTGGGACTTCCCGGAACTGATGTCCTATAGCAACGGCGCGCAAAGCAACGACCACACGCACCAGATCAAGCTGTTCGGCTACTACCAGCTCACACCCCAATGGCAGGTCTCGGGCAATCTGCAGATCGTCTCCGGTAACCCGCGCAACTGCCTGGGTTACTACGGTCCCAATCAGACCGACCCGGACGGCTACGGCAGCTACTACCATTGGTGCGGTGGTCAGCCATCACCACCCGGCACGCATCGCCTGCCGTGGAACAAGCAGGTCGACGTGGGCGCAACCTATCGGCCATCGTTCGGGGAAGGCAAGCTCGCGTTTTCGGTGAATGTCTTCAACCTGTTCAACGGGCAGACCATCCTCAATGCCTATCCCTACTTCCAGATCTCCCCTGGCACACCAGATCCGCTGTACGGCTCGGCCGTGGTGCGCCAGCTGCCCCGCTACGTGCGTCTGAGCGCAACCTACGATTATTGATCGCCCAGTTTAGCGACCAGACTGCCATTGCTTGGCAGCACCAAAAAGGGACGCCACATGGCGTCCCTTTTTCATTATCCATAAGACGTCGCTTACGTTCAGACGTCCGAAAGCACTTTTCCGATTGCAGCCAGTGCCAGCGGCCGCATGACGTCATAGCCGGCTTTGTTCGGATGCAGACCGTCATTGGAGTATTCCGGCGGCAGTGAACGGTCCTCGGCGGTGAGTACGCTGAAATAGTCGATGAAGACTGCGTCGCGCTCTTTCGCCACCTGGCGTAGCCAGTCGTTCAACTCGGCAATGCGTTCTATGGGTTTGACCTCGGGGCGATGGAGGAAACCGGCAGACGGCGTGATGTTGCCGAGCATGACCTTTATACCGTTGACCTGCGCAATATCCAGCATCGCCATGATGTTGTTCTTGTAATCCTGCGGCGTGGTTGATCCGGTATTGCCGGCGATGTCATTGCTGCCACAGAGGATATGCACAGCCGTTGGCTTCAACGCGACGACGTCGGGATAGAAACGAATAAGGGTCTGCGGAGTGGTCTGGCCGCTGATGCCGCGACCGATGATGCCATTGGCAAAAAGCTCGGGATCGCCATGACGCCAGATTTCGGTAATCGAGTCTCCGATGAAAACTACCTTGGGCTTGCCGTCCTTTCGGACAGCTTCGTTTTCGCCGCGATACAGACCAAGGAACGGCCAGTCGCGTGCGCGCTGTTCAACTTCGGCTTCGGTGTAAGCCGTGCGCACTGCCGGGTCCATGACGCGAGCCATCAATGCCATGTCAGGCGGACCTGACCTCAACACAAACTCGAGTATCGCCTGTTCGAACGGCGTGCGTTCCCTGGGCGTCGGAGCAAGTTCGTCGACCATGCCGATGGGGGTTGGGTTCTGCGTCATTGTCGAATCCTCACAGTCTGGGTTGATCGCAACCGGTTCGTTGCGCTGTTGTTATGGGTGGATCAGCAGCTCGCGATCTGCACGTCCTGCGGAGATATCGTCACGCCGGAGTTGCGCACGATGATCGTGCGCGTCTCACCAAGGCGCATGTCGAAGTAGTTGTCGCTGAAGTACGTCCAGCCATGCGGCGTGGTGATATGCACAAAGTAGAGATACGTCGCCGCCGCCAGGTGCACATGCAGTTCATGAGCCGACACGACTTCGATCTCGACCTCTGGCAGCTTGCCCTTCGGTCGATCGAGATCCTTGATAGCCGCAAAAAACCAACGATTGGTTTCGAATACATCGTCGCTGGAACTCACTGTCAGAAAGCGGCTTGCGCAGCTACCGAGCTGCGCAGCGGATGCCTGCCAGACCGGCTTGCTGCCATTGGGCTCGACGTCATATGCCAGCGGCACGCTACAGATAGTGTCTCCATCGAATGTACCGAGTTCGACGATGGCTTCGCCGCGCAAGGTGTCGAGCGTGTCGTTCGTGATCCACAACTCGACATCGCCGTTGGCCAGCGACTTGAACGAAGCCAGCACCGGCTCGTAGGCCCGCGACGTGTAGTAATAAGCAGCCTTGCCAAAACCGTAGTAGTCCACCAGGCTCCAGCTAATGCCCGGCCAGCAGTCGTTGTACTGCCAGATCAGCGAACCGGAGCAGTGCGGCTTGCGACGGCGGAAATGTTCGATGCCGAACTTCAACCCCTCGGCCTGCGTGATCTGGGTGAAGTCGACATACTCTTCCAGCGTGGTCGGCAATCCCGTTACCGGAATCAGCATCGCGTCGACTTTGTCCTTCGGCTTGTCCTTGATGCGATTGAGCAATCCTTCGCTACCCAGAACACGCTGGTCTTCGGGCAGCGCGCGCTGCAGCGTCTGCATACCCGGCGATGCCTGGATGCCGTATTCACTGATAAAGCGTGCGTTGTCTTCGGCATAGCGCGTATAGGCAACACCTTCAGGGCTGTGATCGAAGCTGCCGACCGGCTCATCGATCGGAACCAACGGCAAGCCATGCCATACCGTCCAATGATGCACGTCGCCGGCCAACATGCTGTTGTCACTTGGGCCACCGGTCGGGCTGCCCGGCCAGTAAGGCGTGGTCGGGTCCAGCTCGGCCAGCGCTTCGGGCATGACTTTGTCGTAGTAAAGCGCACCGGCCAGCGGCTCGTTACCGCCGGTCATGCGGTTCATGAAACCTTGCACCGCCTGGCCTTCGTTGTTACCGCACCAGACGGCGAGCGATGCATGGTGGCGCAGGCGCTCGATCTGATGGCGCACCTCGGCGCGCACATTCTCGACGAATACTGGCTCATGCTCGGGATATGGCGCACAGGCAAACATGAAGTCCTGCCAGACCAGCAGACCGAGTTCATCGCAAACGTCATAGAACGTGTCGTGCTCGTAAACGCCGCCGCCCCACACACGAATCATGTTCATGTTGGCATTGGCGGCCATCCGCAGCAGATGGCGATAATGCGGATCATCGACCGCGCCGACGAACGAGCTGGCCGGCACCCAGCACACGCCACGCGCGAAGATCGGCACGCCGTTCACCACGAACCGGAAGAAGCTGGCACCTGGCTCGTCGGCATCCGACGAAGTATCGATGGCAATGGTGCGAATACCGACCTTCATGTCGCGAAAGTCGATGATTCGTTCGTCGGCCTTGAGCACCACGTTGAGCGCGTAAAGACTCGCCGCCCCCAGCTCCGGCGTCCACCAAAGCTGGGGATCATCGATATTGAGTTCGATCGACGCCTTCGCACCAGACAGCCCAAGAGTGCGCTGGTAAACGACAACACCTTGCGGGTCGCGCAGCACGATTCCAGCAGAGAGTGTGGCCGCGTTCGAAAATGCGTCGATCGACAATTCCACGCTGACCTTTGCATGGTCACGTGCCTCAGAAATGTCGTGCGTCGTGAACTTGATCGCTTCGATGGCAGCATCCGTTTCAAGCTGCAACGTCACCGGCTTCCAGATACCCACCGTCGGCAGTCGCGGGCCCCAATCCCAACCCCAGCCAAACTGTGCCTTGCGGATAAAGTTGCGCTTGGTCTCCTCGATCGGATCGGAAATGATCGACCATACCGGCATCGCCTTGTCGACAATCGCCGTAGAGGTTGGCGTAAAGCTGACGACCAGCGCGTTCGATCCCGGGCGCGTGTGCCCGCCAATGTCGAACGACCACGCGCGGAACATGTTGTCCGTCGAAGCAAGCGCCTTGCCGTTCAACCAGACCGTGGCAAAGGTATCGAGGCCTTCAAACGTGAGGATCAGCCGCTGATTCGCTGCGATAGCTGGTGCATCGAAGTCCGCGCACCACCACCATTCACGATCCTTGACCCAGGCGCATTCGGACTCGGTGCGATCGCCGAATGGATCGGGCAATCGCCCGGCGGCGTGCAGGGCAAGATAGAGATCACCCGGTATGGGCACGTCGATCCAGTCTGCCGCATCGAGGCTTTCTGCTGCGATATGACTCGCTGCAGCAGTGCCAACATCGAAATCCTTTACCCGCCACGTGCTGAACATACTGATCATCGGATGCGCCTTGTCGATGAGGCGCTTCAAACAATCAGCGCCTCAAATCGTTGTCACGGTATCGTGACATAAGGCCCGACGCAAGCATCATCTGGCTCGCTTCAGCTTGGCAGCCGCATCCGCACCGGCAACGGCCACCGCGGTGTAAATCGAGACAATCTCATCCAGCGTAGCTACCTTGCTGCTCAGCGCCTCGACCGCTCCGCGCAGCGCCGCCAGAAACACCCGTGCCAGCACCTCCGCCCTCGCCTTCGGTAAACCGTGCGAGTCACGCAATACGCCAGCCCAGTCTTTTATCGAACGCTCGTGAACTTCCCTGGCGATATCCGGGAATACCGCCTCATCGGAAAACAACCGCGACAACAGCGGCCCGCGCTCGCGCACCAGCTCCAGCCAAACACGGATGTTGACGTTGACGCGCAGGCGCAAGTCCGGGTTGGCGGGAAGCACCGCTCGCGCCCTGCTCCCCGCTTCCTCCATCTCCTGATTCAGCAGCGCATGCAGCAGCTCTTCGCGATTGGTGAAGTAGCGATAGCCCAGGCGTTTGTTGACGCCGGTTCGTGCAGCGACCTCTTCCATCGTTACAGCTGGCAGACCCTGTTGCACGACGATCTCGGCGGCCGCCTCGAGGAATTTTGCGCGCCGCTCGGTAGCCGGCAGGCGCGGCTTTGCTGGTGCTTTTTCACGCTTGGCTGCCATGGGTTTGCTCATGCTCATTCCTGCCGTCTGTTCTTGGTGACTTTACGCTTTGCAGCGATCCTCATCGCGGCATGCAGCGTTCTAACGCAACCGGGTGCGCGCAAATCGTGCCGCAGTGCGAGTTGCGCATCATCATAAGTCCCGATACCGTGACATGCCAGACTGGATCACCTATCGAGTAGACGCGGGCGGGCGGAGGCTATGCCTACGCAACGTGCGCCGCCTGGGTCGCGGGATTTCTATCATCACCTTATATCCCATGGCGCATGCATGGGTATCGAGTACAGCACGCATGAATTTGGAAACCGATTTGCAGCAGGGCGCAACTGTTATCTCGCCGACAGCCACTGGACGCAGCTCACGCCTCTCCGTTGGCCTGCAGTTCGGCTACGGGTTAGGCCAGTTGCTCGACGGCGCTTCGTCGAATGCAATCAACATTTTCCTGTTGTTTTATCTCACAGCCGTGTGCGGACTATCTGGATCGGCTGCCGGCATCGCTATTTCGGCGGGACTGGTGATCGATGCCATTGTCGACCCGGTTATCGGATTTATTTCGGATAGCTGGCGCTCGCGGTGGGGACGCCGACTGCCTTTCATGATCGCCGCTGTTATACCCGCATCGATCTCGCTGGTACTGATTTTCTCGCTGCCAAAGAACGCAAGCGGCACAGCCCTGTTCATTCTGGTGATGATCGTATCGCTGCTGCTGCGGCTATCGATATCGCTGTTCAACTTGCCCTATCTCGCACTGGGTGCCGAGGTCACCGACAACCACAAGGAGCGTATGGCCATCGCCGCATGGCGCTGGGGACTCGGCATGGCCGCCGGCTTGGTCGCCGTAGCGCTTGGCTTCGGCGTGTTTCTCAAAGGACCTGGCGGCCTGATGCACCGTGACGCCTACGCTACATTCGCCATGGCCTGCGCCGCCTTGATGGCGATTGGCGCAATATCTTCGATTGTCGCCGGTTACAAGATGCGCGGAAGAATGCATGAAGGCGTCAACGCTGCTGGCGGCAATCGTGCCAACTTTATCGCCGGCATCATCGAACTATTCAAAAATGCCTCCTTCAGGGCGCTGTTTGCATCCGCGATACTTTTCTTTGTATCGCTTGGCGTGTCGCTCTCGCTGGGTTTGCATGCAAATACCTTCTTCTGGCATCTGGAAACCAACGAAACGCAACTTGTCACGCTGAGCCTGTTTGTCGGCCTGCTGATCGGTGCTCCGCTGGCGGGCTTACTTCGCCGCTTCGAGAAACGCACCACGGTGTTTATCGGATGGATTGGCATGATGCTCGCGATGGCTATTCCGGTAGTACTGCGACTACTAGGACTAGTGCCGCTATCGCACATGCCGCTTGCCTTGCTGCTTGCCAGCTTCAGCCTGTTCAACGGTGCGATGTTGTCCATAGTCGCGGTGGCTTTCGGCGCGATGATGGCGGATGCCGTCGACGAGCATGAATTCCTTTTTCACACCCGGCGCGAAGGTCTCTACTTTGCCGGCTGGACCTTTGCAGCGAAAATGTCAGCGGGCATCGGCACCCTGCTTGCGGGCCTCATTCTCCAATTCATCGGCTTTCCGAACGATCTCGCCGCGGCAGGCGGCCTGCATGCCAGCCTTTCGCCGCGCACGGTTGAACTGCTTGGACTGTTCGCCGGTCCGGGGGCGGCGGCCATTGGCCTGACCGGGATCTTCGTCATCTTTGGATATCGCGTGAATCGTCGCCGCCATGCGGAGATAATTGCAGCGTTGTCGGAACGACGAATTGGATCGCTTGCCTAGCCGACATTTCAAATAGACGTCCATATGATGTAAGGCGACTTCACCAAAGAGTCGTCTTACACGATCATCCTGCTCTCGCCTAAGCCTTCGGTTCTCGTCTGGCTGCACGGATCAAACGCGGTTTTTCGGATCGCTGGGCGACAAAATCTGCCGAACTGCGGCGCCTCGATTTCGAGTGATGGTGCACTGCAATCGCCATCTTTGACGCAAAAAAGCATGGCCACCCCCGCCATTACGGATCGCGCTTGCTACCGATTACTCCGATCGCCGCTTATCTTCCTGACCGGCGCAGAGCCGGCCAATCAGCTCATTCATGTGCATGCAGCCGAGTTCATGCATGTCGCCGAGTGCTGGACTGGAAGGCGCGCGCGCATAGGTCATGTGCGCCTTCAGCACGTCATCGCATAGCCATCTTCTCGCTGCATTGCATCAAAAAACAGACTTGCCTGTTTGTAAATACGAGCCTATCTTTCGGCCACGCTCTGATTTTCGCTTCGATCCAGGGCGCCGCCGTTAGACTTCGTTGGAGGGGAAATAGTGCGCACTTCTTATTTGATCATGCTCGCCTGCAGCAGTGCCTTGATGACCATGGCGACCCCGCTGTATGCGCAGGAAACGCCAGTCGGCATCGACCCTGCACAGGCATCTACAGCTGCCCCAGCCGTGCCGGCAAACGCGAAGGACAACAAAACGAGCCAAACCACGAACGCAGGAGCCGCGTCACCCGACAAGGCGGCGAACCTCTCGCAAATCATGGTGACGGCGACCAAGCGTGCTGAGTCGATCCAGTCGGTGCCGGTGACGGTCACCGTAGTCAGCGCAGCGCAGTTGCAGAATCAGGGTTTGAACAATATCGCGGATCTTACGGACGCCGTACCCGCTCTCAGCGCGCAAGCAGGGCAACCCATCGCACTGCAGATCCGCGGCATCGGCGTGCCGCAAAACGCTCAGACAGCGGAGCCGAGCGTAGGGATAGTCGTCGACGGCGTTTCACTGGGCAACGCCATGGCCAGTGCCCCGCAACTGTTCGATGTCGCGCGCGTGGAAGTGCTCGAAGGCCCGCAAGACACGCTGTTCGGACGCAGCACTTCGGCCGGTGTGCTCAACATCACAACCAACGCACCGGATCCCAGCAAGGCCGAGGTCATTGTCCACGCCGATCAGGGCAGTCGCGACAGCTACACCCATCAAGCGGTGCTGAACCTGCCGGTTTCGGCCTACTCAGCCCTGCGTTTGTCCGTCGCCGATACCCGCCAACCTGACACGGTCTACAACGATTACCAGTACAGCTGGGGCGAGAACCGGAATCAAAGCGCGCGCTTGCGCTACCTCTGGCAGCCCACCGACAAGCTCACCGTCAATCTCATCGCCGACTACTCCCGCATCTTCGAAAAGGGCGGCTTTACCGACTTTCCGGTCTATCAGTCCACGCCAGGCAGCGCGCTGAGCAATCTGCTCAGTTTGTGCGGGCTCGTACCAACGCAGGACAACAACCGCACCTGCTCCGATGGCCCCAGCGGCTATACCGCCAAGTCCGAAGGACTATCAGGCCAGGTCGACTATGACTTTGGCGGAACGACGCTGTCGTCGATCACCGCAGTACGTCATCTCAGGGCTGGCGGCGGCGGCGATGCGGACAGCACACCCGTCGATATCGTCAACACCAACACCAATAACATCAACCTGCGCACGGAGAGTCAGGAATTCCGCGCAACCTCGTCGAACAATGATTTCCTCGACTATGTCGGTGGTCTTTACTACTACCACAGCACGAATATCTACAACGCGCTGGAAGAAGGCGAGCCGCTGCTGGAGGATGGCCTTCCCATTCTGGCCGGCCAGGCATCGCTGACCCAGTCGAGAGAAAGAAGCTATGCGGGTTATGGCGAAGCTACCTTGAAATTCACGCCGACATTTCGCGGCATTATCGGACTGCGTTATGGCGATGACGATGTCTCTGCCAATACCGTTCGGCAGCTCGCGCCCGGGGCGCTCTTTCCGATCAACGGACTCGCTGCCATCAGCGGACGTACCGACAACAAATACAATTCCTTCCGACTGGGCGTGCAGGACGACCTGACATCCAACGCGATGGGTTACATCACGTTTACCAAGGGCTACAAAGGTCCGGCAGTGAATGATCAGGCCGCCACGAACAACGTGCCGGTGCTGGTCAAGCCGGAAATCCCCATCGCTTGGGAGGCTGGCATCAAGACTACCTGGCTCGATGACCGTGTCGGTATCAACGGCTCCATCTACCATACCCACCTGGAAAATTTTCAGGCGCTTTACTTTGACCCCGCATCGGCTACGTTCGTCTACGGCAATGCGCCCTCGGTCACCGTCAAGGGAGCTGAACTGAGCGCGTTCGGCCGACTCACGACCAACTTCACTCTTAATCTGGGCGCTATCTACAACGACGCCAAATATGGCAACGGGTACTTTGTGGGCTGCGCACCAAACTTCCAGACAGTAGCGGATCGCTGCACCACGGTAGTCAATCCCAATGGCAGCACCGCGAAAGAAGCCAATGCCAGTGGCAACCAGCTAGTGGGCTCCCCGAAGTGGAAAGTCACCCTCAACGGCACCTATACACATGCGTTGAATGCCGGCCTCGACGGCCTTGCATCGGTCGATGGCGTTTACACCTCACGCATCTATTTTGATCAGGCCTACGACCCGACGGATACCACCGGCAGCCACATGCTGCTCGGTGCCAAAATTGGCGTTCGTTCGCACGACGGGCGCTGGGGTGTTTATATCTACGGCCACAACCTGACCGACGAGCGCGTGCCGACGTACCGATTTGTGACCCCATCGGGCACACTGCTCGGCGACTCCAACACCTATAGCCAGACACTCGGTGCCGATTCCTTCCGCACGGTGGGCGTCTCGTTCGACGCCCGCTTCTGACGGGTACGATCGGATGGACGACGTTGTCAACAAGCCGCATATCATGCATGTAAAACGCAATGACCGACTGACTGCTACAACTCGCTTGATAGAGATGCCAATTTGACTACCAAACATACCGCCCAGAAGGCATCACCGCGGGCAGCAGCCAAAGCCAAGCCAGTGCCTACCGCAGTGCCAGTGCGACGACCGCAAGCCCAGCGCAGCGCAGACACGCAGGCCAAGCTCATCGCAGCTGCCATCACTTGCCTGCATCGCGTGGGTTACAGCGCGACGACGGTCACCATGGTTGCAGACGAAGCCAGAGTCAGCCGCGGAGCGATGTCTCATCAGTACCCGGCCAAGACCGATCTGATGCTGGCCGTGGTGGAAGCGGTGTTCGAGGCCGACGCGCAGTATTACCGCCAAACGGTGGATGTCCGTACACCGAAGCAGTGGGTGATTGACCTTCCCGAAATGGTGTGGGAAGCGATTAGCCGCCCGTCGGGAACTGCGGTGATGGAGATCATGCTTGCCTCGCGCTCAGACAACGAGCTGGCCGACAAGCTGAGCGTCATGCAACAAAATATTGATGCCCGATCGCATGAATGGATCGTCGAGCGCCTGGTCGCCGCCGGCCTCAGCGATCGTCCGAATGGCGAAGCTGTTCATCGTCTGTTCGTGGCGGCGATACGCGGATTATCGATGGAAGCACTGTTTCGGCGCGATCGGGCCGACAGCAAAAAATCGCTTGCCGTGCTCGGTGAACTCATTGGCCTGCTTTATCCAATTGCTGAAGCCAAACCATTGAAGAAAGGCAAGCAGCGTTGACCAGTGCACCGACCGGGCGCGCCGCGCCCAAAGACTTTTTGTGGGGCGTGGCGATTTCGGCGCACCAAAGCGAAGGCAACAATGTCGACTCCGACATCTGGCTGGCCGAGAACGTCAAGCCGACGTTGTTTGTCGAACCTTCGGGCAACGCGTGCGACAGCTATCACCGTTTTGCCGAAGACATCGCGATGGCCGCTGATCTCGGCTTCAACTGCTACCGATTCGGCATCGAGTGGGCACGCATCGAACCGGAGCCGGGCAAATTTTCAATGGTCGAACTCGACCACTATTCGCGCATGCTGGATCAGTGCCTTCAGCGCGGCCTGGCGCCGATGGTGACATACAACCATTTTTCGGTACCGCTGTGGTTTGCCATGCGCGGCGGCTTCGAAGTCGCCGATGGCGCAGATCTGTTCGCGCGATTTGCCGAAAAGGCTACCGAACGACTGGGCGATCGCATCGCTGCTGCAACGACATTCAATGAGGCGAACGTTCAACGCCTGCTAGCCCTGCTGCGCACTGCCGACGCAAAACACGACATCGACGCCATGCTGGCTGCTTGCGTCGAGCGGTGTGGCTCGGCGCGTTTTTCATCGTTGGTGTTTACCGATTTCGAAAAGACCGAATCGGTGCTACTGGATGCGCATCGCAAGGCGATGGCAGCGATCAAGTCAGGTCCCGGGAATTTCCCCGTCGGCGTGTCGCTGACGATGCAGGATGTGCAAGGTGTTGGCTGGCTAAACTTGGCAAAGATTGTCGCCAACAAGCTTTACGGCCCATGGCTCGACGAGGCGAAAAACGCCGACTTCATCGGCGTGCAGACCTATACCCGCGTGAAGATCGGCTTGCGTGGTCGGATCGATCCGCCCGCCGATGCCGAGATGACGGCGGCAGGCTATGAGTTCTATCCGCAAGCGCTGGGTGGCACGATACGGCTCGCGGCAGCGCGCACCGGCAAACCCGTGTACGTGACGGAAAGCGGCATCGCCACCAACGATGATTCCCGCCGTATCGCTTATATCGACGCAGCGCTGGCCGAAGTTCGACAGTGCATCGACGAAGGCATCGATGTGCGCAGTTTCATCCAGTGGTCACTACTGGACAACTTCGAATGGACAGCCGGTTACAGCCAGCATTTCGGGCTAGTCGAGGTCGACCTTGAAACCTTCAAACGAACGCCCAAGCCCAGCGCTTTTCATCTGGGCTCGATCGCGCGTGCTGGAAATATCTAGGCTGCACTGACGTAACAGCTTTCAGACGCCCGCCTCGGCCACTTCCACTCGCGAGTAGCCGTCTAGCCGAACTACGGAGTCAATATGTCCGAAACCAGCCATGGCACTGACACCACACCATTGCGGTTCCATCTGCCTTCCACCGTGTCGGCTCAATGGACCGAAGCTTTCGGCCGTTTGGTCGCCGAGGTAATGAAAGCCGGCGGCCCCCAAGCGCAGCCGCTAAGCAACGATCCCGATCTGTGGGCCTCCTACAACGACCGGAGCAACGCGTTCAGCGAGAGCTTGGCTGCGCCGGTTCTGGCGCGACTGGGAACCCGAACCATCAGCCATGTGCTGGGCTGTGTACCAGTCCTGGAATACGTTCCGCGAATACGGCAGCCGCACGATGCGCGAGTGATCTATATCCACGGCGGCGGTTTCACGGGAGGCTCTTCGACGGCAAATGCCGTAGCTCCCGCGGTGATCGCGGATCTGCTCGGTGAATCGGTGCTATCGATCGACTATACGGTGACGCCTGGCGGTCGGTTCGACACGATAACTGACGAAGTTGTCGCGGTTTTCGATGCCTTGGCCAGCGCTGGGACACCTGCAGACAAAACTGTTCTCTATGGCGACTCTGCCGGCGGCTGTCTTGCCGTGGCCTCGACACTCAAACTGCGCGATCAAGGCAAGCCGATGCCAGCTGCCGTTGCGCTGTGGTCGCCATGTGTGGACCTACGCTTTGAAGGTGACACGATACGCACCCTGCTCGACGTCGATTTCTTTGATATGGAACGCCTGGCCTTCGCCATCGATATGTATGCCGGGCCCGATGATCTGGAACATCCCTACGCATCGCCGATCCATGGTGACTTTAGTGGTGGGTTCCCTCCCACCCTGATTCAGGCAGGGACACGCGAAATACTGCTCAGCGATTCTGTGCGTCTCTACCAGGCGATGGATGTTGCTGGCTGTGCTGTAAAACTGGACATCTATGAGGGCATGCCCCACGTGCATCAGGCTTGGCCAACGGCTACGGAGACGCCCGAGGCCGTGCTTGCCTGCCAAAAGACGGCGCAGTTCCTGCAGAGCTGGCTGAAGCGTTCAGCCACGTGACTCGTGTGGCAGAAGAATGGGGGACTATTTGAATGGCTGAGCAATCTACCTATGCCGAATTGTCAGCGTCGGTAGAGTCAAATGTTGTGGTGGTGCCTTTATTCACCCGTTCGCGATCGCGAGCAGCCAGTCGGCCGTCATTGCCGGTGCAGTGACCGGCAACATATGACCACCGTCCACCAGTTTCAGCGTGGCGTGTGGAATTTTCTGCTGGAGCGCCTCGCCGTGTCGCTGGTAGTTGAGCACCCGATCCTGCCGGCCGTACAGCACATCGATCGGCAGGCGCAGTGTCGCGTACCGGCGCTCCATTGTCGGCATGTCAGCGGAGATCGCGAGCATATCGGTTGATGCAGCATAGAAGCTGCGCGGCCTCAGTCCCAGCAGACCACCGCCTTTAACGCGGAAATCCTTCGGCACCGGTTCCGGCCCAAACACGACTTCCAGCACCTTGGCCCCTGTCTTGATCGACAGCGGTATGGCCAGAGTGTGCGATATCACGCGACGCATCAGCGCCGATGGAATGGCCAGACCGCGAAAGGCTGCGGGTGGGTCAGTTTCCGCGTGCGTCAGCGGGGCGATCAACGCCAGTCGCGACACGGACTGCGGATGGTTCAATGCAACGGCCAGCGCAAGCGCACCGCCCAGTGAATGCCCAACGAGCATGGGCTTGTCTAGCTTCAACGCGTCGATAAAGCCAGCCACGGTCGCTGCTTGCGAAAAGATGGCTGCGGACGACTGCGCGCCACGCGTCGAATAGCCTGCGCCCGGTCGGTCGATAAGAATGACGCGATGCGAGCGTGCCAACTCCTGCATTGGCAAATAGGCAAAGTTGAGCAGCTGTCCTGCCAGGCCGTGCACGATGACGATGGCCGGTCCACTGCCCTGCTCGACGTAATGAATGCGATCCCCACCAATGTCGACAAACTTGCCCTGCGGCGGCAGTGCCTTTTCCACCTTATTTGCAACGTAGGAAGAAAAGACCGCGAGCCCGGCAATCACAATGATCAACAAAACGATGATCGAAAGAACGATGGTCACAAGCTTGCCCTCGTTTTTGCCGGGGTCTGCTCTTCTGCAACGTAGGCTGCATCACTACCCGCGGGCTGGGCCACTTTACGCCGCTCGAAACGCATCGCCCCATCCTCCAGCTTGCCGAAGCGGAAAGCGGCCAGGTCAAACGCGTAATTCTGATGATAGATCCAGGGCTTGTGCAGGCCCTGCCTTGGCAACGATGCTGCCGCACGCTGGATGTATCCTGACGTCAGATCAACCGCCGGCTGCGTACCTACGTCCTGGTTGTCCAGTACGGGCACGCAGGTGTCATAGCCATTCGTCTGCATATGCTGCAACAGACGCGCAACATACTTGGCCACCAGCTCGGCCTTCAGCGTCCATGAAGCGTTGGTATAACCAAATGTCGAAGCGAGGTTCGGCACGCCGCTGGACATCATGCCCTTGTACGACACGGTGTCGCCAAGATTTATCGGCCTGCCGTCAACCGTGATATTTGCGCCGCCGAGTAGCTTCAACTTCAGGCCTGTCGCAGTAACGATAATGTCGGCATCCAGCAGCTCACCGCTGCGCAGGCGCAGCCCGGTGCTCGTGAACGACTCGATTTCATCCGTAACGATCGATGCCTTGCCGGCGCGTATCGCCTTGAACAAATCGCCATTGGGCACAATACACAGCCGCTGATCCCACGGCTTGTATCGCGGCGTCAGATGTTTGCCGATATCGAAGTCGGGACCGAGCTGCTTGGCCGCCATCTTGAGGATCGCCTTCTTGGCTGCTTCGGGTTTGCGGCGCGCATAGTTGTAGAGATACATGCTGAGCAACACGTTCTTGGTGCGAACAAGCCGATGTGCGATCGTCGATGGAAACCATCCACGCAGTTTGTCGGCAATCACGTCACGTGATGGCAATGCAAAAATATAGGTAGGCGAACGCTGCAGCATGGTGACGTGCTTTGCCGTAACGGCCATCGTCGGCACCAGGGTCACCGCTGTCGCGCCGCTGCCGACCACCACCACGCGTTTGTCCGCATAAGCCAGACCGGCAGGCCATTGCTGGGGATGCACGATCTGTCCCGCAAACTGGTCCATGCCTGGCCACTGCGGAGCGTGGCCCTGATCGTAATCGTAATAACCACTGCACATATGGAGAAAGCTGCAAGTGTAGCGCCGACGTTCGACGTGACCATCGGCGCTGCGCTCGACCTGCACGCTCCAGCGCGCAAGCGATGAATCCCAGTCGGCGCCGATCACCTTGTGTTCGAACTGTATCGTCTTGTCGATTCCGAACTCGCGCGTCGTATCTTTGACGTAGTCCAGAATGCTCTGGCCATCGGCGATGGCCTTGTCGCCCTGCCATGGGCGAAAGCTGAAGCCCAAAGTGTACATATCCGAGTCCGAGCGGATGCCGGGGTAGCGGAACAGGTCCCACGTGCCCCCGAGGCTCGACCTGCTCTCCAAGATGGCAAAGCGCGTCGATGGCAGCCGATCACGCAAATGGTAGGCCGCCGCGATACCGGACAAGCCTGCTCCGACGATCAGCACGTCGTAGTCGACGTCAGTGTTTGGCTGTGCGTGCGCGAAACCATGCTGAGCAGTCGCTGGCAAGGCGTTGCTGGCGGATGCGTTGAATTCGGTAATCGATGTCATGCGATCGTCCATTGCTGATGGTGGCGTACTTCCGGCTTTTGGACGTCCATACGCAAAGCGAAGATTTCAACCAGCCTTTTGAGTGTCTGTACTGTTTTTGCCGCCACCGCCAAGCATCTCGCGGGCGCGCCGAAGCACCACCAGCTGATAGGCCGAACCAAGCAGGCGTATGACTTTGTCGAGTACCCACGCATCCTTGCCCACCAACACGCGGCGCGCGTTGCGTTCGACGCCGGCGAGGATCTGCAGTGCGGCGGCATCAGGCGTAGTGACGTTGATCAGGCGATTGGCGCGGCGGCGGTGCGTCTCTTCGTCCTGCCCGGTCGCATCGACAATCTGCTGGTCGATCCGCGACGAGTTCACGATATTGGTGGCGACACCACCAGGGTGGATGCTGGTCGCGCTGACCGGCGCACCTTCCAGTTCCAGCTCCATCCGCAGCGCTTCGGTGTAACCACGCACGGCAAACTTGCTGGCGTTGTAGGTGCTTTGCGTCGGCATCGCCATCAGGCCGAACAGGCTGGACAAGTTGATCACATGGCCTTCGCCGGAGGCGCGCAGGTAGGGCAGAAACGCCTGCGTGCCATGCACCACCCCCCAGAAATTGATGCCCATGATCCATTCGAAATCTTCAATCGATGCCGTAGCGGCCGACGCCGTATGCGCAACGCCGGCGTTGTTGAAAATCAGGTTGATCTTGCCGTGTGCTTCATTTGACTGCTTGGCCCAGCTGAATACGGCCGCGCGGTCGGACACGTCCAGCGTCTGAGTGGTGACCTTCACCGTGTGAGCGGCGCACATCGCGGCGGTCTGCTTGAGGCCGTCTTCGTTGCGATCACTGAGTGCCAACCCGCAACCTCGTTTGGCCAGCTCGACCGCGAGACTGCGTCCCATGCCGGATGCGGCACCGGTAATCGCGGCGACCTTGCCTTTGAAGTTGCGCATTGCAGTTACCTCAATAGCCAAGAAATTCTGGTGTTACTTATCACCACTTTAAATTTTGTATTTTCTGCTGTCAAATGCGTTTATGAAGAAAAAGACAGAGACCGTCGCCACTGGCCGCGCTTACGGCGGCATTGCACACGAAGATCGGGCCGCCGAACGACGCGATGCATTGATCCAGGCGGCCACCCAGGTGTTCGGCACCGTGGGCTTTCGCAAGGCGACCGTAAGATCGATCTGCCAGCAAGCCAAGTTGAACGATCGCTATTTCTACGCCGCGTTCGACAGCGCGGATCATCTGCTGCGCGTCACCTACGAGCACCACGCCCAACGGCTGCATGCTTCACTGCAACAAGTGATACAAAAGCAGGGCGAGAAGCTTGAGGCAAAGGTGGCTGCCGGGCTACGGGTGTTCTTTTTGTTCCTGCGCGATCCCTGTGCGGCGCGCGTGCTGATGCTTGAAGTCATGGGCGTCAGCGCGGAAACCGACGCCACTTATCAACGCAACATTTTCGAGTTTGCCAGGCAGATTATTTCTTTCGTCGATAAAGCGACGCAGGATGCACTGGGCGATCACGATGATCAGCGCATCGTGGGTTTTGCGCTGGTCGGCGCCATGATCAATGCGGGTACCGCGTGGTTGCTGTCCGACTATCGTGACTCGGAGGAGAAAATGGTGCACAACTGCAGCCAGGTATTGCTGGGCACCTATGCCTACGCCGTCAAGCAGGCGCGTCAGTCAACACGATCTGCCAGATCGACATCTGCTACTCGAACGAAACGCTAATCCACAGAACCCGCATGCTGATTGATCGCCTTCTGAGACTGCCGCCGCGAACCTCGCGCAGCGTTCGGCATCGTGACGTGGCTTTCACCATGCGTGACGGCGTGACTCTGCTAGGCGATATCTACCTGCCCGCCAAGCCATCCGGCGAGCCGACGGTGCTGCTGCGCTCACCCTATGGACGTCACAGCGTTATCGCACTGCTCGCCCAAGCCTTCGCGAATCGCGGCTATATCGCCGTGATTCAAAGCTGTCGGGGAACGTTCGGCTCAGGCGGTCAGTTCAATCCGTTTTTCCAGGAAGCCGACGACGGTATCGACACGGTGGAATGGATCGAGAAGCAGCCGTGGTTTTCGGGCAAGCTCGGCCTGCACGGCGGCAGTTACATGGGCCAGGTGCAATGGGCGATCGCCGCCGAACTAGGCGACCGCCTCTCCGCGATTTCGACCGTGGTAACGACAAGTGATTTCCAGGAAGCGATCCACGACGGCGGTGGATTTCGCCTGCAGGACCTGCTGGTCTGGGCACGTAAGCTCGATCAACAGGAGAGCGGCCAAGGCTTGCGCAACGCGCTGAAGCAGCGCGTGTTTGGCGATCCCCTGAATCGCATCTATCACGAACTACCGGTCGAGACGCTGGACGTCAAGGCGCTGGGAAAACGCATCGACTTCTGGCGCGAATGGACAACGCGCGATCCTGACGACGTCTTCTGGGAACCGATCCGTTTTACCAAGACGATTGACCGCATCAAGGCACCGATGAGCATGGTCACCGGTTGGTCCGATTTTTTCTTCACCTACCAGATGCGCGATTTCAGGCTGTTGCGCGCACAGGGAAGCACGGCGCGCATCAGTGTCGGTCAATGGACGCACGGCAGTCCCGGCATGATGGGCGAAAGCCTGCGCGATGCGCTGGAGTGGTTCGACATCCATCTCAAGGGCAAACCGCCAGCTCGCACCCAGGATCTCAATCGCGTGAAGTTCTGGGTCAACGGGCCGAACGAATGGCGCGAAGCAAAGACGTGGCCACCTGGAAATAACGTGGCGACGCGCCTTGCGCTCAGCGCGGACGGCCAACTTAGCGATGGCGTCATCACGCCTGGCGTGCGATCGTTCACTTACGATCCATCCGATCCCACGCCAAGCCTTGCCGGACCCACGCTTGCCAATGCAAAGGGGCGCGGCAACGTGCGTTCTCTCAGCAGGCGAAAAGACGTGCTGACATTCGATGGCCCCACTCTCGATCAGCCGATAGAGATCATTGGCGATGTCATCGTTACCCTGACGACATCAGCCAGCCGCCCGCATCACGATCTCTTTGTCTGCCTGTGCGATGTCGATCCACGCGGCCGCACGATAAACATCACGGATGGCTACGCCAGGCTTCGCCCATCTTCGCCACCTGATGCGAGCCCACGAACGAGCGTGCTTAAGGCGTTTCCCACGGCGTGGCGAGTACCCCGCGGCCATCACCTTCGTCTGCTGGTGACAGGTGGCGCGTTTCCTCGATTTTCGCGTAACAGGGGCATCGATTCGAAGGATAGCGATGGCAGCGCGATGACCCCTGTCGAAATCACCCTGCACTGCGAATCCACAGCGGCCTGCACGGTGGAATTCTCCACTGTTGCTCAGGATTAGGCAGCGGAGCACATAGTCGGCCGAGGCCAACGTATCGCGTCGATGCGCAGCCATACGCGTTGTTTGCGGACGTGATGGCTAAGTACGCATTCCCTGCACAATTCCTGCGAATTCGAAGGCCATAGTGGGCTTTGCCGGATGAGTCCACGCCTCTTCGATGTTCTCGTGAGCGCGCCTCCCGAGCCTTATCCCACGTACCCACGGAGTGAACCGTATGCGCCACCTTGATCCCGATTACCTGCCAAAAACCGTTGGCACCCTCGACCGCTTTGTCCTCAATCCAAAGGCCGATATCGATGGCCTGCTGCTGAACGATGGCACCGAGATCCACACGCCACCCCATCTCTCCGCGCAGTTGCTCAAGGAGCTGGAACCCGGCGCAAAGCTCACCGTATACGGTGTGAAAACGCGCGACAGCGATTTGATCGTCGCCGTTGCCATCGACGCGGCGAACGGCAAACACATCGTCGATGATGGCCCCAGCCCGAAACACGAGAAGCTAGGCAAACCGCCGCACAAGTCCGGCGTGCCCACCAAGTCGATGACGCATAGCGGCGTGATCCAACGCCTGCTGCATGGCCCCAAGGGCAATGCCCATGGAGCACTGTTGGACGACGGCACCGTGATCCGTTTCCCGCCACACAGTGCCGAGCACTTCGCTGATCTTCTGGTGATCGACGCACCTCTGAGCGTTCGCGGCCACGCCCTGACGACAAGGCAGGGCACCGTCGTCGATGCCAAGGCCATGGGCAAGGACACGGCCACGCTGATCGACACACCCAGGCCGCCCGAGCACCTCGAGAAGAAACCCAGGAAAGGTCCAAACAAGGTTCATGCGACTCACCACTGACGGAAAATTGATCCTCCTCGTGGCATAGAGGTCACGCGGGAGCGCTGTTTTCGAAATCAATTTGAGGTGATTGCCAGCTTGCCGGCAGATTCGGCAAGCCGATGACGGCCGACCTCTTCGAGGAAACACCATGCAGTTGACCGACACCGAACCACTGACGATCTATACGCCCACACGTCATGGAGCGATGACTCGCTGGCGCCACGCATCCGATCCTGCACCGTGTGCTCAACGAACGGACGAGGATTAAGCCTTGCTGACCTGGGCTCACTGCGGTGATCTGCACGTCAGCCATGAGGACGAGTACATCAGCATTCCCCGCCTGGAAACATTGGTGCGTGAAGCGAACCGCTATCTCAACGACAGCGTGGGTTTCATTTTCCTTCCTGGCGACAATGCCAACAATGGCGTGGCGGAACAGTACTGTCGTTTCGGCGACATGCTGAGCGATCTCACACTACCCGTGCGCGCCATACCGGGCGATCACGATTTTGAACCCGGTACGCTCGACGCCTTTTACCAAAAGTGGTGAGCGCCAAACCGCCACAGAAAATTCCTGGCCGGCGTGCGCTGGAATCACTGAATTTTTTCATGGCGGATGTACAGGCCGGTATCGGTCCGTTTCTCGGTGTTTTCCTGCAGGGCAAAGGTTGGGGCACGGGTGCCATCGGTTCGGTGATGACCATCGGCGGCATCGCCGGCATGCTCGCCACCGGTCCGGCCGGAGCGCTGGTGGATGCATCGCGCAGCAAGCGGGCACTGGTCGTCATCAGCAGCATATTCACCGTGCTGGCTTCCGCGCTGCTCTGGTTCTCACCCTCCTACGCGATGGTAGCCGCTTCGCAAATTGCCACCGCGGTGGCCGGCGCCGCCCTGGGTCCGGCCCTTGCGGGCATCACGTTAGGCATGGTGCGTCAGGTCGGTTTCGACCGGCAGTTTGGCCGCAATCAGGTCGCCAATCACGCGGGTAACGTGATCGGCGCAAGCCTGTCCGGCTTCCTCGGCTGGAAATTCGGCTTCGCCGCGGTCTTTTTCCTGGCCGGCCTGTTCGCCGTACTCGCCATCATCAGCGTGCTGCTCATTCCACGTAAATCGATCAACAATCGCCATGCACGAGGACTGGAAGGCGACGACGAGGATGGCGATAAAGCCTCCGGTTTCAGCGTGCTTTTCACCAATCGGCCACTGCTGATCCTGGCCGGCGCGCTGGCCTTTTTTCATCTGGGCAATGCGGCCATGCTGCCGTTGTATGGACTGGCAGTCGTCGCAGCGCACGAGGGAAATCCGGCCATTTTTACCGCCAAAACGATTGTCGTGGCTCAACTGGTTATGGTGGTCACGTCGATGTTCGCCATCCGCATGATGCGAACGCGCGGGCACTGGTGGGTGATCCTGCTGACATTTCTCGCGTTGCCGCTGCGTGGGCTGATCGCCGCCATGGTGATCAAGAGCTGGGGCGTGTGGCCAGTACAGGCGCTTGATGGCATTGGGGCCGGCCTGCAGAGCGTAGCCGTTCCTGCGCTGGTCGCGCGCCTCATGCAAGGTACCGGCCACGTCAACGTCGGCCAAGGCGCGGTAATGACCGTGCAGGGACTCGGCGCAGCGTTGAGCCCGGCGCTGGGCGGCCTGATCGCACAGATGTTCGGCTATCGCGCGGCGTTTCTTTTACTCGGAGCCATTGCGCTCGGATCCTTGACGCTCTGGCTTGGATTCGCACGCTTGCTGAAGCCCGCCTGCGGCAGCTCAGCTGACGGCCGTACAGCAGCAGCCGGTGGCATCTGATCCATGGGGATCAGACAGGACACAGAGACCGGATCAGTAAGTTCCACCGGCAACGCAGTTCGCGCCAAATGCGCTCGAAACCAATCTGGAGTGCCAATTGGCGGGCCCCGCACTTTGCAATTCTTTACCAATTACTGGAATTCAGGGGCAGCCCGCTTTTCTCCAAAACAAGGCTGGTTCGCAAAGTTGGGGCACCAAAAAAACTAAGGGTCAGAGAATGATTCTCTGACCCTTAGACTGTTTGGCGGAGAGAGAGGGATTCGAACCCTCGATAAGGCTTTTGACCCTATACTCCCTTAGCAGGGGAGCCCCTTCGGCCACTCGGGCATCTCTCCAAATTTCTCCGCATTGCTGCAGAGCCGGCAAGGATACCGATCGGTGCGATCAAGGTAAAGCTTTGATCGTCAATCAGCTCTCGGCGGCTTCGTCAGATGCGCTATCTGTTCCGTTTTCGCCTTTGATGCGCTGATAGATTTCTTCGCGATGCACTGCGACGGTCTTGGGGGCATTGATGCCTATGCGCACCTGATTGCCCTTGACGCCCAGAACGGTGACGGTCACCTCGTCGCCGATCATCAGGGTTTCGCCGACCCTGCGGGTCAGAATCAACATGGTTGTAACTCCATAAATGTTTGGTCATGGGCCTGTGGATTGAGGGCGCCTCACCCCTGAGCCTCCATCCATCCACAGTTCGACGATTGATCCATCGAAGGCCCTTCCGCCTTCCCGGCTCACAGCCCTGACACTGGTTAGCTGTCATGACTGGTGACTCTACCGTTGCCCCGGCAGCGTACACATTGCGTTGATACTAGCCGAGCGCCGCCCCCCCGCGCAATGCGTCTGAACGATGACAAGGAGCGCGGCACGCCGCAACTCAGCGCCGGCTTACTGGCTCGAAATCCACGCAGGCAAGGCGGCCAGGAGTGCAGGCAACTGGGGCGTATCCGAACCGCCGCCTTGCGCCATGTCCGGCCGACCGCCACCCTTGCCGTCAATCTGCCCAGCAATATGGGCAACGACACTACCAGCCTTGATCCTGCCCAGCGCATTGCCATGCACACCGGCAATCAGCGATACGCGTCCATCGGCCGCGCCCGCTAGCAACACCACGCAGTCGCCGAGCTGCTGCTTGAGTTGATCGACACCGTCGCGCAACGACTTGGCGTCGAGACCTTCCAGCCGTGCCGCAACCACCTTGATGCCATCAACGTCCTGAGCCGTACCGGCAAGATCCGCGATGGCCGAGCCAGCCGACTTGCTGCGCAACGACTCCAGCTCGCGCTCGAGCTTTTTCTGGCGATCGAAAATCTGCCGCAATTTTTCGATCGCATCGTCACCGCTGCTCGAAAGCAGGTGCGACAGTTCACCGAGGCGACGCTCTTCATCCGTCACGTAGGCCAAGGCGCCATCGCCAGTCACCGCTTCGATACGACGCACGCCAGAAGCCACGCCGGCCTCGCTGACGATCTTGAACAGGCCAATGTCACCGGTGCGGCTGACATGCGTACCGCCGCATAATTCGGTGGAAAAATCGCCCATCTTCAGCACGCGCACTTCGGCACCGTATTTCTCGCCGAACAGGGCCATGGCACCAAACTCGATTGCCTCGTCATAAGCCATGTTATGGATTTCGGCGGCGGCGTTACGGCGCACTTCGGCATTCACCATCGCCTCGACCGTAGCCAGTTCCTCGCGGCTCATCGGCTTGAAGTGCGAGAAGTCAAAGCGCAGGCGCTCAGCCGCGACGAGCGAACCTTTCTGGGTGACGTGATCGCCCAACACCTTGCGCAAGGCCGCGTGCAGCAGATGGGTGGCCGAATGATTGAGCACGATCGATTGACGACGTACTGCATTGACGCTGGCCTCGACCACATCACCGGTACGCAGGGGCTGTGCGCCGTGCCAGCGGCCAGCGTGACCAAAGAACACGCCGCCCATCTTCAGCGTATCGCGCACATCGAGCCGGCCGGCGGTATTGATCAGCTCCCCGGTATCGCCCACCTGCCCGCCTGACTCGGCATAGAACGGTGTGCGATCGAGAATCAGCAAGCCCTCCTCACCCTCGCCAAGCTCGCTGACCTGCTTGCCGTCACGGACGATGCCGACGACCTTGCTGGCCTCGCTGTACAAGGCGTCATAGCCGAGAAAGACCGTGGGCTTCAGCTGGCTCGCCATATCTGCCGGCATGAGGCCCTTGGCCTCGAAACGACCGGCAGCGCGGGCTCGCTCGCGCTGCTCGTTCATGGCCTTGTCGAAGCCCTCCATGTCCACTTCCAGGCCGCGCTCACGCGCGATGTCGGCGGTGAGGTCGACCGGAAAACCGTAGGTGTCATAGAGACGAAACGCGTCGGCGCCAGGGATGGTTTTGCCGGATTTACCCGCCACATCGTCGAACACGCGCATGCCATGTTCCAGCGTTTCGCCAAAGCGCTGTTCCTCGGTGCGCAAGGCGTCCTCGACAAATGCCTGTTTCGCGGCAAGCTCGGGATACGCCTCGCCCATTTCCTCGACCAGCGGCTGCACCATCTTCCAGAAGAAATCGCCACGCACGCCAAGCATCCAGCCATGGCGCAGCGCGCGACGGATGATCCGGCGCAGCACATAGCCACGGCCTTCGTTGGACGGCAGCACACCATCAACGATCAGGAACGAACAGGCACGGATGTGATCGGCGATCACACGCAACGACTTGTTGCCCAGGTCGCTGGTGCCGGTGAATTTGCCGGCTTCAGCGATCAGATGCGCGAACAGGTCGATCTCGTAGTTGGAGTGCACGTGCTGCAGCACGGCAGCCAGACGCTCCAGGCCCATGCCGGTATCCACACAAGGCGCTGGCAGCGGGCTCAGCGTGCCGTCAGGCGCGCGATCGAACTGCATGAACACCAGGTTCCAAATTTCGATGTAGCGATCGCCGTCTTCATCCGGAGAACCGGGCGGGCCACCAGCGATATCGGCGCCGTGATCGAAAAAGATTTCCGTGCACGGACCACACGGGCCGGTGTCGGCCATCTGCCAGAAGTTGTCCGACGCGAACGGTGCGCCTTTATTGTCATCAATGCGCACAATGCGCTCGGCCGGTACGCCGATCTGCGTGTTCCAGATATCGAAGGCCTCGTCGTCGGTTTGATAGACAGTGACCCACAGCTTGTCGGCCGGCAGCTTGAACACACCGGTCAGCAGCTCCCACGCGTAATGGATCGCGTCGCGCTTGAAATAGTCGCCGAACGACCAGTTGCCCAGCATCTCGAAGAATGTGTGGTGGCGCGCGGTATAACCCACGGCATCCAGATCGTTGTGCTTGCCGCCGGCACGCAGGCAACGCTGCACGTCGGCCGCACGCACATAACCAGGCTTCTCGCTGCCGAGAAACACGTTCTTGAACTGCACCATGCCCGAGTTGGTGAACAGCAGCGTCGGGTCGCTGGCTGGCACCAGCGAGCTGGACGGCACGATGGTGTGACCCTTGGAGCGAAAGTAGTCGAGAAAGGTCGAGCGGATTTCGGAGGTTTTCATGCGGATCGTAATAGCCATCGGTCAGGAGGCCACGCCCCGGTCGAACCACGCGATGAACCCCTGCACCATCGCTGGATGATGGATCTCAGGGGCTGTCGTCGGCGGCTTCGTCCACGTCGGCGTGGGTAACACTCCGTACTGTGGAGCCGTCAAAGCCCCGGCGCAAGAGGAACTGCGCCCGTTTGGCACGTTCAGTAGGGTCGGATACGCCCACACTGCCGTAGCGGCGGCGCAATTGGGATGAGGCCGAAGCGACCCAGTCGACCTCGGCGTCGTTCAACAATTCACGGATCCGGGCATCGCTGAGCCCGTGACTCTTGAGCTCCACGCGCAGCCGCATCGGACCATAACCCTGGGCAATACGGCTGCGCAGCAGCACTTCGCCGAAGCGGTCGTCGTCTTGATATTGCTGCTCACCGAGGCGATCAATCGCCTCGGTGGTTTCCTCGCCTTCGTAGCCGCCCTGACGCAATTTGGTTTTCAGCTCGCGCTTCGAATGCTCGCGCCGCGCCAACAGGCCCAGCGCCTTGTCATAGGCACTGCGCTTGGGCTTGGCGGGATCATCGGAGCCGGGACGGCGTTTCATGGATATCGGATGCGGAAGTCGACCGCCAGTTCAAAAAACCTTGTAGATCTGGCCGGTCTGCGCACCCTCGACGCTGCGACTGAAGGCCAGCGCAGCGCGTGCTGCCGGCACCGGTTCGAAACCGCGAAAGTACGGCGCATAGGCACCCATTGCCTCGGTCAGCACGTTCGGGCTCACTACGTTAATGCGCAGGCCGCGTGGCAGCTCGATCGCCGCTGCCCGCACGAAGCTTTCCACTGCACCGTTGATCATGCTGGCCGAACTGCCCTGCACGATTGGCTGCTCGCTGGTGATACCGGTAGTCAAGGTGATCGAGCCACCATCACGCAGATGTTCGCGCGCCGCCAGTGCAAGGTTTACCTGCCCGAGCAGCTTGTCGGCAATGCCCAGCGTGTGCAGTGAATTCCCGTACGCCGCTGGCAAAAAATCCGCCAGCGGCGCAAATGTCACTTGACCGGCCGCACAGACCACCGCATCCAGCACACCGGCCTGGTTGAGTCCAAGACGGATACTGTCGACGTCCGTGAGATCCATGCGCAACTCTCCCGAATGTCGACCCGCGCCGATCACCTCATGCCGCTGTGCCAGCTCCGCGGCCACCGCCCGACCCAGCGTGCCGGAAGCGCCGACCAGCAGAATGCGCAGCCGACGCTCCGCCACGGATCAGACCTCTTCCAGCGCGTCTTCGGCAATGACCGGCGCCGGCTTGCCGACCGGCACCAGCAACCGCTCACGCAGCAAGGTATCGATTTCGTTGGTCATGGCGGGATTATCGCGCAAGAACTGGCGCACGTTTTCCTTGCCCTGGCCGATGCGGTCGCCCTTGTAGCTGTACCAGGCACCGGACTTGTCGATCAGGTTCTGTGCCACGCCAAGCTCGATGATCTCGCCTTCGCGCGAGGTGCCTTCGCCGTAGAGGATTTCGAACTCGGCCTGACGGAACGGCGGCGCCACCTTGTTCTTGACGACCTTGACGCGGGTTTCCGAACCGATGATCTCGTCACCGCGCTTCACCGCGCCGATGCGGCGGATATCCAGGCGCACTGAAGCATAGAACTTCAGCGCGTTACCGCCGGTGGTGGTTTCCGGGCTACCGAACATCACGCCGATCTTCATGCGGATCTGGTTGATGAAGATCACCAGCGTGCCGGACTTCTTGATGTTGGCGGTGAGCTTGCGCAGCGCCTGGCTCATCAGGCGAGCGTGCAGGCCGACGTGGGAGTCGCCCATCTCGCCCTCGATTTCCGCCTTGGGCGTCAGTGCGGCGACCGAGTCGACCACCACCATGTCGACCGCGCCCGAGCGCACCAGCATGTCGGCGATTTCCAGCGCCTGCTCGCCGGTATCCGGCTGCGATACCAGCAGGTCGTCGACCTTGACGCCCAGCTTTTCGGCGTAGGTCGGGTCGAGCGCGTGCTCGGCGTCGATAAAGGCAGCGGTACCACCGGCGCGCTGGCAGCTGGCGATGGCCTGCAGGGTCATGGTGGTTTTACCCGACGACTCCGGTCCGTAGATTTCGACCACGCGGCCGCGCGGCAGGCCACCGACGCCGAGGGCAATATCCAGGCCCAGCGAGCCGGTGGACACGGTTTCAATGGCCTCGTTGACGCGATCGCCCATGCGCATGATCGCGCCCTTGCCGAACTGCTTTTCGATCTGGCCTAGGGCGGAGGTCAGTGCCTTGCGCTTGTTGTCATCCATCGTCTTGAATTCCGGTTGGGCTGAAAGGTTTGTCTGAGAACTGGGTAGCATCATGCCCGGAGCGGGTCTCACGGGCTGCGATCACGCGAATATCGATTCGCTACCGTCGAAGTATCCCATACCGGTCAAGCTGATCAGGCGGGCTGCGTCGCTTTAATCCGTCAGGGTTTTGCGCAAACCGATGAGCGCGGCGGCCACGGTCTGCCGTCGCACGGCCTCGCGGTCGCCTGGAAAGTGGAACAACTGCGCGCGACCGTAGCCGCCACGCCGCTTCCAGCTGATCCAGACCGTGCCGACCGGTTTTTCCACCGTGCCGCCGGATGGCCCGGCGATACCGGTCACCGCCACCGCCACGCCCGCACCGAAGCGGGCCAGCGCGCCGGAGACCATTTCCAGTACAGTTTCCTCGCTGACCGCGCCGGTGCGCTCCAGCGTGCGCGGATTGACCCCCAACAGGGATTCCTTGGCCTGGTAGCTATAGGTCACCACGCCCGTGTCGAACCAGGTCGAGCTGCCCGGCAGATCAGTCAGCGTCTTGGCGATCCAGCCGCCGGTGCACGACTCGGCGGTTACCAGCATCAGCTTGTGCGCCATCACGATGGCTGCCACTTCCTGGGCCAGCTCATTCAGATGCCTATCGGAAAAATCCATCGCTGAACTCGCCATCGTTGAACTCGATCTGCACAGAGGCGCGAATTATGCCATGGCGTCTCACAGCGCCCTTCGGCACATCGTGTTTGACCCGTGCAATGGAATATCACGCAAGGCGAGAGCTCGCAGCGCATCTATCGCATAAACTCGACGGCATCATTCCGCCGCCCCTTGGGCATGGATTCCCATCGTCGTCCGGAGCAACACCATGAAAGTTTTCATTCGCCCGACCATCGCCTGGCTTTCCGTCGCCCTGTTTCTGGTGTTCGGCGCAGGCTGGATGAGCGCACTGGCCAGTCCAGCAGTGAGCATAGGCCTGTTCGCATGGCTGTTCCTGGTGATCATCTGGGTGGCTTTCGGCGTGGTACACGAGGCTGAGGAACTGGCTGAGATGCTGGGCGAGCCGTTCGGCACCTTGATCCTCACCTTGTCGATCGTGCTGATCGAGGTGGCGCTGATCTCCGCCGTGATGATCAGTGCGCAGGATGCCTCCACGCTGGCGCGCGACACGATGTTCGCCGTGCTGATGATCGTGCTGAACGGTGTGGTCGGGCTGGGGCTGTTGATCGGCGGTGCACGCCATCACGAACAGTCCTACAACCTGCAGGGCGCGTCGGCTTACCTGGCGGTGGTCATACCGCTGTCGACGATTGCGCTGGTGCTGCCGAAGTTCACTGCATCCACGTCCGACAGCACGCTCACTTCGCTGCAAGCGACAGCTTTTTCGGCGTTGACGATTGGTCTCTACGGCATCTTTTTATGGCTGCAGACAGGCCGACACAAGGGGTTTTTTGTGGAGCCTGCCAATAGCGACGAGCCCGTCGTCATCGAGGCTCAGGCTGTATCGCCACCGCTTTCCAGGCGCAAGCTGATCGGACACGTGGTCATGCTGCTGGTCAATATTCTGCCTATCGTCATTCTCTCCAAAAGCCTGGCCAAGGTGCTGGATCACGGCATCGCCGCGATGGGTGCGCCCCCAGCCCTGGGTGGCGTGGTGATTGCCATGCTGGTGTTCACACCGGAAGGTATTTCCGCGCTGATCGCCATCCGCAGAAACCAGCTGACGCGAGCGATCAATCTTTGCCTGGGCGGGGCGACTTCGACGGTAGGGTTGACGGTTCCCGCGGTGCTGATCATCGGGCTGATTACCGGGCAGAAAGTCGTTCTGGGCCTACCTCCCGCGAGCATCGTGCTGCTGGCGGCCACCCTGATTCTGAGCGGACTGACTTTTTCAGGCTCGCGCACCACGATGCTGGAAGGGGCGGTTCACCTGTCGCTCTTCGCGGTCTTCCTGGTGCTGGTTTTCAGCCCTTGAAAGTCCGTGATTGGCAATAGACGCCAACGCCAGCATGGGTAGGAACGAAGAACAGCTCCATGCGAAACTGATGGACTTGAATCCGTTTTGCTTCACGCGCAAAACCGCCGCCCGCTCCGTTCGACACGACCACGCCAAGACCTGCACCGCATGACCCAAGACGATCTTTCACAGCACACCCCGTTCATGCGCCAGTATCTGGGTGCCAAGGCGGCGCATCCGGATGTGCTGCTGTTTTTCCGAATGGGCGATTTCTACGAGCTTTTTTTCGACGATGCGCGCAAGGCGGCGCGGCTGCTGGATATCACCCTGACTCAGCGGGGACAGTCGGGCGGCGCGCCGATTCCGATGGCTGGCGTGCCCTACCACGCGGCGGAAAATTATCTGGCGCGACTGGTGCGGTTGGGCGAATCGGTGGCGATCTGTGAGCAGATCGGCGATCCGGCGCTAGCCAAGGGCATCGTCGAGCGCAAGGTGGTGCGCATCGTCACACCCGGCACGGTAACCGACGCCGCACTGCTGGAGGAACGTCGGGACAATCTGCTGCTGGCGATCGCCGGCGGTACACGCGACAACTACGGGCTGGCCTGGGTCGATCTGACCAGCGGCCGCTTTCTGCTCAGCGAAGTGCCCAACGCCGAAGCGCTGGCGGCCGAACTGGCGCGATTGCAACCCGCCGAGACGCTGGTCGACGAAAACATCGCCTGGCCGAAATTCGTCAGCGGCCTGCCCGGCTTGCGCAAGCGGCCGCCATGGCATTTCGATATCGACACGGCCACGCGCGAACTCAACCGCTTTTTCGGCACGCGCGACCTCGGCGGCTTCGGCGCACGGGATTTGCCGTTGGCCATCGCCGCCGCAGGCTGCCTGCTCGGCTATGTCGAGGAAACCCAGAAAAGTGCGCTGCCGCATCTCTCGGGCATGGCGGTGGAAAGCGCCAGCGAGACGATTGCGATGGATGCCGCCACGCGGCGCAATCTGGAAATCGATACACACCCCAGTGGCCGCACCGAGCACACGCTGCTGGGTGTGCTCGATGAAACGGTGACGCCGATGGGTGCGCGTCTGCTGCGCCGCTGGCTCAACCGACCGCTGCGCTCGCGCGACGTACTACGCCTTCGCCACCAGGCCATCGGCACCTTGATCGACGCTCGCCGTTACGAATCGCTGCGCGAGCAGCTGCGTGGCATCGGCGATCTGGAACGCATTCTCGCCCGCGTGGCGCTGCGCTCGGCGCGGCCACGCGACCTTTCCACGTTGCGCGACGGGCTGGCGGCTGCGCCTAGTATTAGTGCGCTCATCCATGAGCGCGAAGATCAAGAAGCGGCCATCCATGGCCGCACTCCTCGAGAAGCGTCGCCCTTGCTGGGTTCCCTCGCGGAGCGCATCGGCGACCATGCCGACATCGCCGACTTGCTGGCGCGCGCCGTGGTCGCGCAGCCACCCGTATTGCAGCGCGACGGCGGCGTCATTGCCGACGGCTACGACGGGGAACTGGACGAACTTCGCCGGCTGTCGACGCATGCCGATCAGTACCTGGTTGAACTCGAAGAGCGCGAAAAAGCCGCCAGTGGTATCACCACGCTGAAGGTCGGTTACAACCGCGTGCATGGTTACTACATCGAGATCACCAAGGCGCAGGCCGACAAGGCGCCGACGCATTACACGCGTCGGCAGACCACCAAAAACGCCGAACGCTACATTACCGAAGAGCTGAAAAATTTCGAGGACAAGGTGCTCTCCGCGAAAGAGCGCTCACTCATGCGTGAGCGTGCCCTGTACGAAGCGCTGCTCGACACACTCACCGGACAGCTCGAACCGCTGAAATCCGCCGCCACCGCGATGGCTGAACTCGACGTACTGGCCACGTTGGCCGAACGCGCCGAAGCGCTGGACTGGAGCGCGCCCGAACTCACCGACGAACCCGGCATAGCGATCGAGCGTGGCCGTCATCCGGTGGTGGAAAAGGTTCGCGACGAGCCGTTCGAGCCGAACGACCTGATTCTTGATGACGTGGCAGGTCGCGGCGGTCGCCGCATGCTGGTGATCACCGGCCCGAACATGGGCGGCAAATCGACCTATATGCGCCAGAACGCGCTGATCGTGCTGCTCGCCCACATCGGCAGCTATGTGCCGGCCAAGCAGGCGGTGATCGGCCCGATCGACCGCATCTTCACCCGCATCGGTGCGGGCGACGACCTGTCGCGCGGACAATCCACCTTCATGGTGGAAATGAGCGAAACGGCCAACATCCTGCACAACGCCACCGAGCACAGTCTGGTGCTGATGGACGAAGTCGGTCGCGGCACCAGCACCTACGACGGCCTGTCGTTGGCGCGCGCGGCAGCCGTGCACCTGGCCGCGAGCAGCCGCGCCTACACGCTGTTCGCCACCCATTATTTCGAGCTGACCGAGCTGGCCGGCGAATACACGTCCATCGCCAACGTGCATCTGGACGCCGTGGAATTTCACGATAAGAAGCTGGGCGAACAACTGGTCTTCATGCACGCAGTGAAGGATGGCCCTGCCAACCGCAGCTTCGGCCTGCAGGTGGCTGCCCTGGCCGGCCTGCCGAAATCCGTGATTGCCGATGCGCGGCGTACGCTGGCGGAACTGGAGCGTGGTGGCGCCGATCACGATCCGTCACGCAAGAAGCGTAGCTCCGCCCATTCACCACAGCTGGGTCTTTTCGGTACATCTGCACCAGCCGTGCCAGAGCCCTCGGCGCTCGACCGTGCCATGGCCGATATCGATCCCGATGCGCTGACGCCGCGCGAGGCGCTGGAGGCGCTATACCGACTGAAAGGTCTGCTAACGTCGGGCTGACCGTTTCACCACTTTCGTGCAGGGATTTCTTCGTTGTCCTACCGCTCGATGCCAGATCACGTACCCGACATCGAAGCCAGTCTGCAGGCTTCGTCAGCGGGCGCGTGGTCGGCACGACTGGAACTGCGCTTTGCCCGTCGCGATACCGCTACTCAAGCCGTACATCGCAGCCATCGCGGACCGCTGCGCGTGCAACGCATGCTGTACCCGGAAGGCCCTGGCTGCTGCCACGCACTGCTGCTGCATCCACCCGGCGGTATCGCCGGTGGCGACAAGCTTGAAATAGACGTCCAGATGGAACGTGGTGCGCATGCCCTGCTCACCACGCCGGGCGCAGCCAAATGGTATCGCGCAGGCCACGCCGCACCGGCGCAACAGTCGCTACACCTGACCATCGCTGACGACGCCTGCCTTGAGTGGTTGCCACAGGAGTCGATCCTGTTCGACGGCGCGCAAGTTGTTCAGCAGTGCGAGATCAACCTGGCACCGCGGGCGGCGATGTTCGGCTGGGACATCGTGCAACTCGGGAGGTTGGCTGCGGGTGAACGATGGAAGCACGGCTTCTGGCAACAGCGTCTCGCGCTGCTTCGTGACGATCATCCGGTCTGGTTGGAACAGGCCCATCTGGCGGCCGATGATCCGCTGCGCGATTCATTACTGCGGCTGGCGGGCCACAACGTCTTTGCCACGGCCTGGGCGTGTTCGCCACGGCTATCGGCCAACCACGTCGAGGCGCTGGCCGCCGCGCGCGCCACGGCGACCCGATTCGACCTGCCCTGTGGCATCACCTGGCTTGCCGCTCCCGCGGAGTTACTCGTGATTCGCGCACTCGGCGCCAGCGGTCACACGGTGCGTGAATTATTCGAAGCGTTGTGGCATACCTTGAGACCATGGACAGCGGCCATGCCATCGCAGCGACCGCGCATCTGGTCTACCTGACATCGTTCACCTGATTTGACATCACGAAAGCGATTGGACATGAGAGCCGTATGGAACTGACACCCCGCGAAAAGGACAAGCTGCTGATCTTCACCGCCGGCCTGCTGGCCGAACGGCGCAAGGCGCGCGGGCTCAAGCTCAACTATCCCGAGGCGGTGGCGTTTATCAGCGCAGCGATCATGGAAGGCGCGCGCGACGGCCGCAGCGTCGCCGAGTTGATGCACTACGGCACCACCCTACTCGCTCGCGACGACGTGATGGACGGCATTGCCGAGCTGATCCCGGACATCCAGGTCGAAGCCACCTTTCCCGATGGCACCAAGCTGGTGACCGTGCACGACCCGATCGGCTGAGCTAACCGCAAACTTCGAGGATCGTCATGCGCCGCACGTTCTCCCGTCATCCTGCCTTTGCTGTCAACATCCATTCGCTGCCGCCGACGCGGGAGACCACATGAACCCCAGCGCCATGACTCAAGGCCTAAAGATCCCCGGCGAATACCTGATCGACGAGGGCGAGATCGCGCTCAACGTCGGCCGCGAAACGCTCACCCTCACAGTGGCCAACACCGGCGACCGGCCGATCCAGATCGGCTCGCACTACCACTTCGCCGAAACCAATACCGCGCTGCATTTCGACCGCACCGCCGCGCGTGGTTTCCGGCTCGATATCGCCGCCGGTACCGCGGTGCGTTTCGAACCCGGGCAGTCACGCGAGGTCATCCTGGTCGCGCTGGCCGGTGACCGTGTGGTCTACGGTTTCAACGGTGATGTCATGGGGCCGCTCTGATGGATATGCAGGAATGACCACGCTCAGTCGCCGCGCCTACGCCGAAATGTTCGGTCCCACCACCGGCGACCGCGTGCGGCTGGCCGACACCGACCTGATCATCGAGGTGGAAAAGGATTTCACGACCTACGGCGAAGAAGTGAAGTTCGGCGGCGGCAAGGTGATCCGCGACGGCATGGGCCAGAGCCAGCGACAGACCACCGACTGCGCCGACACGGTGATCACCAATGCGCTGATCGTCGATCACTGGGGCATCGTAAAAGCGGATGTCGGCCTCAAACACGGGCGCATCAGCGGCATCGGCAAGGCCGGCAATCCCGACATCCAGCCCGGCGTGACCATCGTGATCGGACCAGGCACCGAGATCATCGCCGGCGAAGGCCTGATCCTTACTGCCGGTGCGATCGACAGCCATATCCATTTCATCGCCCCACAGCAGATCGAGGAGGCGCTGATGTCCGGCGTCACCACCATGCTCGGCGGCGGCACCGGACCCGCGACGGGAACGAATGCCACCACCTGCACGCCCGGACCGTGGCACATGCAGCGGATGCTCGAAGCGGCCGAGGCGTTTCCGATGAATCTCGGCTTTCTCGGCAAGGGCAACGCCAGCCTGCCCGAAGCACTGCACGAACAAATCGTCGCCGGCGCGATCGGCCTGAAGCTGCATGAGGACTGGGGCACCACGCCTGCGGCGATCGACTGCGCGCTGCGCGTGGCCGATGCCACCGACACACAGGTGGCCATCCATACCGACACGCTCAATGAATCGGGCTTTGTCGAAGTGACGCTGGCCGCGTTCAAGGGTCGCACCATCCACACGTATCACACCGAGGGCGCCGGCGGCGGGCATGCGCCGGACATCATCAAGGCGGCCTCGCTGCCCAACGTGCTGCCCAGCTCGACCAATCCCACCCGGCCGTTCACCGTCAACACGCTGGACGAACACCTGGACATGCTGATGGTCTGCCATCACCTCGACCCAGGCATTGCCGAGGACGTGGCATTCGCCGAGAGCCGCATTCGCCGCGAAACGATTGCGGCGGAAGACATCCTGCACGATCTGGGTGCGTTCTCGATGATCAGCTCCGACTCCCAGGCGATGGGCCGTGTCGGCGAAGTCATCCTGCGAACCTTCCAGACCGCGCACAAAATGAAAGTGCAACGCGGTTCGCTCGCTGGCGATCCGGCGCGACACGACAACGGCCGGGTGAAACGCTACCTGGCCAAGGTCACCATCAATCCGGCGATCACCCATGGCATCAGCCACGAGGTCGGATCGGTCGAAGTCGGCAAGTGGGCCGACCTGGTGCTGTGGAAGCCCGCTTTCTTCGGCGTAAAACCCGCGCTGATCCTCAAGGGCGGCAGCATTGCCGCGGCGCCGATGGGCGATCCGAATGCCTCGATCCCCACGCCGCAGCCGGTGCATTACCGGCCGATGTTCGGTGCGTTCGGGCGCAGCCTGACGCAGAGTTCGCTGACCTTCGTTTCGCAGGCCGCTATTGACGATGGTTTGGGCGAGCGTCTGGGGCTGCAGAAAAATTTGGTCGCCGTGCGCCACTGCCGCACGATCGGCAACGCCGACATGATCCACAACGCCGCGACACCGGATATCCAGGTCGATCCGCAAACTTACGTGGTGACCGCCGATGGCGAACGCCTGTGGTGCGAACCGGCCGAGGTGTTGCCGATGGCGCAACGCTATTTTCTTTTTTGATATTTCTTTGATATTTCCCGCTTTGCATCGCTGGCGTCTGCTCTGCCTTATTGGAGGTATGCATGATCGAGATCGTTCCCTTTCATGAAAAGTACCAAGCCGCCCTGACCGAATTGATCCTGCCGATTCAACAGGCTGAATTCGGGATTCCAATCACTCTGGAGGCGCAGCCAGATCTGCTCGATATCACCGGTTTTTATCAACGTGGCAGCGGCCAGTTCTGGTTGGCAGTAGCCGACGACGCAGTAATCGGCAGCATCGCCTTGCTTGATATGGGTCATGGTCAGGCGGCGTTGCGCAAGATGTTCGTGGCCAAACCCTTTCGCGGGGCCCAGCATGGCGTTGCCCAACAATTGCTCGACACCTTGTACGAGTGGAGCCGTACGCACGGCGTACATACGGTGTTTCTAGGCACCACCACCCAGTTTCTGGCTGCGCAACGCTTCTATGAAAAACAGGGTTTCCAAGTCATCGATCGTGATGACTTGCCCGCTACATTCCCAATCATGAGCGTAGACAGTCGCTTCTACTACCGATCGATCGTCGCGCCGCAGAATAAATCCACACCTGCTTTCAGCGCATGCCGCGAATGAATGGGAGGATCTCGTGCTGATCATGCTGCGTCATATGACTGCAACCGATGCTGACACCGCCGTGCCGGTTCAAACCCTAGAGCTGAGCTTCGACCAGCGCAAGCGCAGCCGGCACCGGCTCACCCTGCCTGACGGCCGCGAGCTGGCCTGGGCGCTGATGCCCGGCCTCATGCTGCGTCCGGGTGACCGGCTAGAGGCCGACGACGATTCGGTGTTTATCGTGGTAGCCGCGGCCGAGCCCGTGCTGCGCGTCACCGCTGCTACGCCGCTGGCTTTGACGCGCGCGGCTTATCACCTGGGCAACCGGCATATCCCAGTGGAAGTCGGCGACGGCTATCTGGCGATCACGCCTGATCCCGTGCTGCGCGACATGCTCGACCAACTTGGCGTGCAGATCGATGCGATCCAGGCACCGTTCCAGCCGGAGACCGGTGCCTACGGCGGCGGTCACAAGCATGGCCACGATGCGACGTTTGCCGAAGACTACGCGCTGGCGCAAGCGGTATTCCGGCGGCACGAACCAGACCTTTCGCCGCTGCGCGATCCGCATGCGCGCTGATCCGTCAAACCTGCCAGCGCTGTTGCAGCTGGCATCAGCAGCACTACCGGTCGGCGCCTTCAGCCATTCGCTGGGGCTGGAGGCCGCGCTGGAAGCTCGCGTAGTGTTCGATGCGGCCAGCGCCGAGCAGTGGATCGCCGATTACCTTGCGCTGGCCTGGGCCGAAGGCGAGGCGCCGCTGTGGCGCGCGCAATATGCCGCCTGGACCGAACTTGATGAGCAGGCGATCGCGACACTCAACGCCCAGCTGATCGCCATGCGTGAAACCGCCGAGCTGCGCATGGAAAGCGAGCAGACCGGGCGTTCGCTGGCCCTATGGCTGCAGGCGCTACCGCAGTTGCATACCTTGACCGACGCCCATCGCGCCGTGCTGGGTTCGCTACACCCGCCAGCCTACGCCAGCGTGCATGCTTGCGCGGCCGTGGTGCTGGGTCTGGCCGATGAGCGCGACGCCCTGTATGCGATGGGATGGAGCCTCGCGGAAAACCTCACCACGGCCGCGGTGAAACTGGTGCCGCTGGGGCAGATTGCGGGACAGGCGATCCTGCGCCGCCTCGCCAACCACCTGCCGGCCTGGGTCGAAGAAACGCTTGCCCGGACACCGGCACAGGCCTGCAACTTCACGCCGATGCTGGGCATTCTTTCCGCGCATCACGAAACTCAATACACGAGGCTGTTCCGCTCATGAGCATCGCATCTGCCGCACACACGCACGCACCTTCTCGCCAGCCCCGCACGCGCACGCTGCCGCCACTGCGCGTGGGCATTGGTGGCCCGGTCGGTTCAGGCAAGACCACCTTGCTGGAAATGCTGTGCAAGGCGATGCGCGATCGTTACGACCTGGTGGTGATCACCAACGACATTTACACCAAGGAAGACCAGCGCCTGCTCACCGTAGCCGGCGCACTGGAACCGGAACGCATCATGGGCGTGGAAACCGGCGGCTGCCCGCATACCGCGATCCGCGAGGATGCCTCGATCAATCTCGAGGCGATCGAACGCATGCTCGACGTGTATCCCGATGCCGATATCGTGTTCATCGAATCCGGTGGCGACAATCTGGCGGCCACGTTTTCGCCGGAGCTATCCGACCTCACCATCTATGTGATCGACGTGGCGGGCGGCGAGAAAATTCCGCGCAAGGGCGGCCCCGGCATCACCCGCTCCGACCTCCTGGTGATCAACAAGACCGATCTCGCCCCTTATGTCGGCGCGTCGCTGGAGGTTATGCGTGAAGACACTTTGCGCATGCGCGGTGACAAGCCGTTCGCGATGACCGACCTGCGCCGACAAGACGGTCTTGATCAGGTCATCCGCTTTATCGAAACGCAGGGCCTGCTACTGCCCTGATAGCGCGCGATCCGGTCGATTGACGCACCAACGCCAACGCAGCAGCTGATGCTCGCCAGACTTCCATTGATGGCGATTGGCCACCAGCCGCTCTGGAACAAGACCGCCCCGAGCGGAACTGATCGGCCTCACTGCCGTCCCATGACGTAGAACAACAAAACTGTCATAGGCCAGCACTATCGTTTGCATAAGAATAATCAAATTCTATTGATGATAAGCAGCGCGTAGATTCAAAGAACCACGCGTCATCCGCCAGCCACTCTTGTCCGCAACTCGCAAGGAGCCCGCACCATGAGCAACGATCGAAAAACGTCTGAGCAGCGATGCCTGTGTTTCGGTATCCGACAACCAGAACAGCCCCTCACCGCCATCCCCCGCGGTCCTTTGCTGGTTGAGCACTAACAGCCCCTCAAGAAGCTGGCGCATCACTCGATGCCATTAGCAAAAACCATTTCATTTATCGGTGCTCGGACTCCAAACCGGACCGGGTAACCAGATTCAAACGACCAAAGGTGGAGAACACATGTCAACCGAAGCGAAATGCCCGTTCAATCACGCCGCAGGTAGTGGCACATCCAACCGCGACTGGTGGCCGAACCAGCTGAACCTGAAGATCCTGCACCAGCAATCGTCCCTGTCCGATCCCATGGGCGAGAGCTTCGACTACGCCAAAGAATTCAAGAGCCTCGACCTCGCAGCGGTGAAGAAGGATCTGCTGGCGGTGATGACCAATTCGCAGGATTGGTGGCCGGCGGACTTCGGTCACTACGGTCCTTTCTTCATTCGCATGGCGTGGCATAGCGCCGGCACGTACCGCACCGGCGACGGTCGCGGAGGTGCAGGTGCAGGCCAACAACGCTTCGCGCCACTGAACAGTTGGCCGGACAACGTGAGCCTCGACAAGGCGCGGCGCCTGATCTGGCCGGTCAAGCAGAAGTATGGCCGCAAGATTTCCTGGGCCGACCTGATCATCCTCACTGGCAACGTCGCGCTGGAATCGATGAACTTCAAGACCTTCGGCTTCGCGGGTGGCCGTGAGGACGTGTGGGAGCCGGAAGAAGACGTTTATTGGGGCTCGGAAAAGAAATGGCTGGGCGGCGACTCGCGTTATGGCACGGAAAAGCCGGGTGACGGTGTGATCGTCGCCGAGGCGGAGCTGCATGGCAGCGAAAAGAGCCGTACCGACAATGGGCGCAACCTGGAGAATCCGCTCGCTGCAGTACAGATGGGCCTGATCTACGTGAATCCGGAAGGCCCGGATGGCAATCCGGACCCGGTCGCGTCGGCAAAGGACATCCGCGAGACCTTCGGTCGCATGGCAATGGATGACGAAGAAACCGTCGCGCTCATCGCGGGCGGCCACGCCTTCGGCAAGACCCACGGTGCCGGTCCTGCCGATAACGTGGGGCCCGAGCCCGAAGCTGCACCCATTGAGCAGCAAGGTTTCGGATGGAAGAACAGCTATGGCACGGGCAAAGGCGCTGATGCGATTACCAGCGGTCTGGAAGTGACCTGGACCAGCACGCCGACGAAGTGGAGCAACGAGTATTTCGAGAACATGTTCCGTTACGACTGGGAGCTGACGAAGAGCCCGGCCGGTGCGAATCAGTGGACACCGAAGAACGGCGGCGGTGCCGGCACCATTCCGGATGCTTTCGACTCGTCGAAGCGTCGCGCGCCAACCATGCTGACCTCGGATCTCGCCCTGCGCTTCGACCCGATCTATGAAAAGATTTCGCGCCGCTTCCTCGAGAATCCGGACCAGTTGGCCGACGCGTTCGCCCGCGCCTGGTTCAAGCTGACGCACCGCGACATGGGACCACTCGCACGCTACCTCGGCCCGGAAGTTCCTTCCGAAGAGCTGCTCTGGCAAGACCCGATTCCCGCACTCGACCATCCAGTGATCGACGAAAAGGATATCGCTGCGCTCAAGAGCAAGGTCCTTGCTTCAGGCCTGTCTGTATCGCAACTGGTATCGACCGCATGGGAGTCCGCATCCACCTTCCGCGGCTCCGACAAGCGCGGCGGCGCAAATGGTGGCCGCATCCGCCTGGCACCGCAGAAGGACTGGAAGTCCAACCAGCCGGAGCAACTCGCGAAAGTGCTGAAAACGCTCGAAGGTATCCAGAGCGAGTTCAATGGCGCGCAGTCGGGCGGCAAGAAGGTCTCGTTCGCCGACCTGGTTGTGCTGGCCGGTTGCGCGGGCGTGGAGCAGGCGGCGAAGAATGCCGGTCACTCGGTAACGGTTCCTTTCACGCCGGGACGCACGGATGCCTCGCAGGAGCAGACTGATGTGCACTCCTTCGGTTTCCTCGAGCCGATCGCCGATGGTTTCCGCAACTATCTCAAGGGCAACTACAGCGTCTCGGCTGAGGCGTTGCTGGTCGACAAGGCGCAGCTCCTGAACCTGACAGCACCCGAAATGACCGTGCTCGTTGGCGGCCTGCGTGTGCTGAACACCAACGTCGGACAGACCAAGCATGGCGTCTTTACCAAGCAGCCTGAAGCACTGACCAACGACTTCTTCCTGAACCTGCTCGACATGGGTACCGAGTGGAAGGCAGTGTCGGGCGGCACGGATGAGTTCGAAGGTCGCGATCGCAAAACCGGCGAAGTCAAATGGACCGGCACCCGCGTCGATCTCGTCTTCGGCTCACACGCTCAGCTGCGTGCCTTGTCTGAAGTCTATGGGAGCTCCGACGCAAAGGAGAAGTTTGTCAAAGACTTCGTCGCAGCCTGGAACAAGGTGATGAACCTTGATCGCTTCGAGCTTGCCTGATCAAGACGGTATCGAAGAAGTAGTTATCCAACTACCTATTTAGACGGCTAAATGCAAACGGCGGCTCGCAAGAGCCGCCGTTTTTCTTTGATTGGTATTTGCCGGTGCACAGCTCAACCGTATTCGGTGCGTTAACGAACATGTAGGTTGGTGATGAGCGCAGCGAATCCCAACGAACCCGCGGAATGAATGTTGGGATTCGCTGCGCTCATCACCAACCTATAAAAGCTTGGCCAATCCAGCCGCCGGCTCAAACCCGTGCACGACCTTGGCATCCGGCATCGCGACGTCGGGAATCTCATCGTGCAAGGCGGTAGCAAGCGGAGTCACCGGCGCACAGATCGCCATCGTGGCCGAGCGAAGTGCCAACCGACCCGACAGCACCAGCTGGCCGATGCGGTGATAGACCTCGTCACGACCGAACGGTTTTTTCATGAAGTCGTCGGCACCGAAGCGTTGCAGATAAAATTGCTCGGTCGCCTGCGCATTGCCGCTGATCATCACGATGGGAATGTGCTGTGTACGCGGGTCATGCCGGAGGGCGCGCAGTACGTCGAAACCGTTGAGTCCAGGCATCACCACGTCGAGAAAAATCAGCGCGGGCTGCTCCCTGATGGCCATGATGATCGCGCTGTGACCATCGGTCGCCTTCAGCACCTCGTAATCGTCCTGCACCAACATCTTGCCGAGTACCGCGCAGATCGTCGGCGAATCGTCGACCACCAGAATACGTGCACCGATCGCGGCCTGCGGACGCGCACCGGAGCCTACGCTGTTGAGCAGGCGCTGGAGAAAGCTCACTTTGGCAAAGCCGGCCGCGCTCATGGGTTCATCCCTTTACATTCAAATCCACTCATGATGAAACGGCGTAGCACCGTGGCAGTGGATGTATTGGGATAGTTCCGCAAATTTCGCTGGCAGAATGCGATGCACTGCTCAGCGCGAGTCCTTCATCCTGCGCAGATCGCGGCGCGCATGCTTGTCAGGGCGCGATGGCGGGTGATCAAAGGCCGCACCGCTCAATCGCCGCTGTTCCTTGAGCGCCTCGCGCGTGGTGCGGCTGGCGTCGGTTTCCCGATAAAGCGTCTGCGCCATGCTCGCCGGGCCACGCTTGTCGGACAACGCCAGCACCTGCACTTCCATCCGCTCGTCACCGCGGACAATCTTCACCAGATCCCCGACGTGCAGGGCCTTGGCCGGTTTGCAGCCGAGATCATTCACGTCGATCTTGCCGCCCTCGATCGCCTGCTTGGCGAGGCTGCGCGTCTTGAAAAAGCGTGCGGCCCACAGCCAGATATCGGCACGCATTTCACCCATGGAGTTGCTCTCTCGGTCACTCATGGCGGATAGTGTTATCTCATCGACGTCATGGATGGAAGAAAAGCATGGATTGGAATACCTCCGGTATTTTCATCGGCGGCCTGCTCCTTATCGGCGGCTACTTGCTCGGTCGTATGAGCAAGACTTTCGAAACGATGCGCGAGTCGCATCTCCGATGGACGCCGGACCTCACCATCGACGATGCCGATATCGAAGCAGCCGTTCGCGCCAGGAAGAAAGTCGAAGCCATCAAGCTCTACTGCCAGCGTACCGGCACCGACCTGAAAGAAGCCAAGCAGGCCATCGAAACGCTGGCGCAGCAGATCAATATCCGACTCTGATGCTTGCTGCCCGCAGGCAGCATGTCGGAATTCCGCTCTTATTTCAGCAGATCGTTCTCGTCAGGCATGGCTATATCTGGAATTGCGTCATGCATCGCCTGATCTACCGGCTCCGTCACCATCGTTTCACCGACGCGTTCACGCACGATCAGTCGTCCGCTCTTCGACAGCTCCTGAAGCCGCGCAAACACCTCGCCACGACCAAACGGCTTCTTCATGAAATCGTCAGCGCCGAAACGCTGCACGTAAAACTGCTCGGTCGCCTGCAGATTGCCGCTGATCATCACGATCGGAATATCGTGTGTCAGCGACTCACGGCGCAGCGCCCGCAGCACGGCAAAGCCATTCATGCCCGGCATCACGATGTCGAGAAAAATCAGGTCCGGCAGTTCGCTGCTGGCCAACACGATAGCCTCCTCGCCAGAGGTCGCCCGGATAACCACGTGTCCATCCTGGCTGAGCATCTTGTCCAGTACCGCGCAAATCGTGGGCGAGTCGTCGACCACCAGCACGTGTACGCCTTTCGGCACACCGCTTCGAGGCTCCGCGCGTCGCTCGGTCTGGCTGCTGGCAAAGATCCGCTTGATCCGTTCGAACGTGGCCATGAAACGACACTCCCCTGAGTATGCGGTCAGTCTCGGCGCAGCCGTGCCAACACGCAAGCGTCGCCAACGCGTCTAGCTGCCCAGCATCCAGTTGCCCAGCGGTATGGTGGCCAGCGACAACACGGTCCCGACGCTGAGAATGGTATTGGCCAGCGACGGATCAAGATCATATTCGTCGGCAAGAATCGCCGCGGAAATCATCGGTGCCATTGCCGCCTGCAACACGCCGATCGTCAGCACCAGCCCGTGCACGCCAGCCAACCGGCCAACAGCCAGACACAGCAATGGCGCCAGCAAAAGCTTCCAGCCCAAACCTGCGCTCACCGCGCCGAGCTCGTGCTTGCCCAGGCGAAACTTGAACTGCAGGCCGACGGAAAACAGCGCCAGCGGCGTCAGTGTCGCACCCAGCGGAACGAGCACGCTGTCCAAGCCCGCCGGCCAGCCGCCCAGGCGACCGACCACGATACCGATCACCAACGAGACGAAAGCGGGAAAGGTCAGAATGCGCTTGACGATCGTCCCCGGCTGCGGCGTGCGCCCGGCGTAGATCGACGCGACCATCACGCCTGCCGATGCCAGCAGCGGAAAGCAGCCCAGCTGATCAGCTACCACGGCCAGCGTCAAACCCTCCCTGCCATGCAGCGCCTGCATCAGCGGGTAGCCCATGAACGAGGTATTGCCCAGCCCGCAGACCAGGACCAGCGCACCGATGCGTCCACGCGACCAGCCCAGTCGAGGCCCCAGCAAGCCAAATACCAGCCATACGCCGAAAAACGTGATCCACATGGTCGCGACCAGAAACCACAGCTGCGGGTCGAACGTGACCTTGGGTATCAGCTCCAACACCAGCGCCGGCAGCGCTACGTTGATCACCCACCAGTTGATGCCCGGCACGATGCCGGCGGGCGGCTTTGCGAAGCGCGCGACAAGTACGCCAAGCACAAGGCAGACGAACAGCAGTAACAAGGCGCTCATCGGATCTCGCGTGGCAGCGACAATAGCGGCCATTAGACGCGATGCCGCAGCCAGCCGGAAGCATCGTCCGCAGCGTTCGGCGATAATCCCCCAGCCAGCCACGATTCGCGCGACCCGCGCCCACTGCCAATGTCCGATACGACCCACCGCGTGCACGGCCTGGCCGATGACAGCGTGACACCCGACTGGCCAGCCCTGTGCACGGACGAGATCATCGAGCTGCTGCAGCGCTATCCGTCACTGGGTACGCCCCTACATATTCGCTGGCATAGCCCGCGTCCACTGTCGGCAGCGGCACTGGTCGACACCACGGCAGGCACGATCTTCGTCAAACGCCACCATCGACGCGTGCGCTCGGTCGTCACGCTGACCGAGGAGCATCGCTTCATCGCGCATCTGCGCACCGCCAACATGCCGTTACCTGAGGTGTTTGTTGGTTTGGACGGCCAAACGGCTGCAGCAATAGGCAACTGGGTCTACGAAGTACACGCCACCGCCGACGGCATCGACCTTTATCGCGATGCCGTATCGTGGTCACCGTTGAGTGAACGCGGGCACGCGCTGGCCGCCGGTCGCATGCTGGCCACGTTGCACGATGCCGCCGCCGGATACGACGCGGACCAGCGCCGCACGCACATTCTGGTCGCCCGCAGTGAACTGATTGCCGCTACCGATCCCATCGCCACGCTGCGACTGCAATTGCCCAATCGGCAGGGCCTCGCCGACTACCTTCGCCAACGTGACTGGCCGGCCGAGCTGCAGCGCATGCTGGCGCCGTGGCATCCGACGCTGTCGACGCGACTGGTGCAGCAACCCTCGCTATGGACGCACAACGACTGGCACGTGTCCAACCTATGCTGGAGTGGGGCTGGCCACAACGCCCGCGTCACTGCGGTGCTCGACTTCGGACTGGCCTCGCGCACATTCGCCCTGTTCGACCTGGCCACCGCGATCGAGCGCAATGCGATCGCTTGGCTGGCACTTGAAGGCGGAGGTGACGCCGTGCGCACGGACATGGCGTTGGCGTTCATCGATGGTTATCGTCAAGTGCGCCGACTGACCGCCGATGACATCCATCTGCTGGCCGATCTGCTACCGCTGGTACACTTCGATTTCGCCCTGTCCGAAGTGGAATATTTTCACGCCATCACCGGCTCGCGCGCCAATGCGGACGTCGCCTACGACACTTTCCTGCTCGGCCACGCCGCATGGTTCGGTACGCCGCCGGGACAGGCGTTATTGCAGGCCATTCACGACCAGGCCTGACGCATGACTCACATTTCGTGATTCAATAGCGGTCTTGAAGCGGGGGTGCCCGGCGTTTGCCGGGCTGAGAGAGTCCCTTGGAACCTGATCCGGTTAATACCGGCGTAGGGAGCTTGCTGAGTCGTTGGCGTCCATCCGGGCGCGCGGCTGGCCGTCGCTTCGTGTGTGCAACCACGAGACGATGATCAATGACGCTTACCCGTACCCCTCTTATGTTCGCTCTGCTGTCAGTCCTGACGCTTGCCAACGCGTCCGTCGCATTGGGCGATGACACCGTGCCGAACGAATCGCAAGCGACGCCGCTGGCGACGATCAAGGTCAAGGCCAAAGCTGACAAGGGATACCGTGCCGAGAGCTCGCAAGTCGACACCTTTGGTAGCTTCGGTAACGCGCCGCTGCACGATACGCCGGCCGCGGTCACGGTGATTACCCGCGACCAGCTCGACGACCGCCAGCCGCGCACGCTCAGCGAGATCGCGCACTCCGATGCGGCACTCGGCGACAACTACGCGCCGGTCGGTTACTACCAGGATATTTCCATCCGCGGCTTTCCGCTGGACCTGGCCACCGGCTTCCGCCTCAACGATATGACGATTACCGCCGAGCAGCTGACACCACTGGAAGACAAGCAGCAGGTGGAAATCCTGAAGGGACTGGCCGGTCTTGAAGCTGGTGTGGTGGCGCCCGGCGGCCTGGTCAACTACGTCAGCAAGCGGCCTGCCGACGTGCATACCGTCACCGTGGGCACGGACTCGCACGGCTCGCAATATACGGCCTTGGACGTGGGCGGCTGGCTTACGCCGAACTTCGGCGTGCGGGTCAACGCAGCGCACGAGGACATGCATTCCTACGTCGACCATACCAACGGGCGGCGCAGCTTCATCTCGCTGGCGGCGGACTGGAAGATCAGCGCCAACGCCACCTTGCAACTGGATACCGATTATCAGACCAGCGGTCAGCGCTCGGTATCCGGCTATCAGCTGCTAGGCGGCACCACACTGCCGCCGCATCCGAGCAGCACGCAACTGCTGGGTTACGAACCGTGGCAGCAGCCGGTCGGCATCCATGCCAGCAACACCACGCTGCGCTTCAATTACCTCTTCAGCGACAACTGGAGCGCACAGCTTTCCGGCAGCCACAGTCACAGCGTAATCGATGACAACGTGGCTTACGCGTACGGCTGTTTTTATGCCGCTGCCTGCGCGAGCGGTGCCACCCCAGGCTATTTCTTCGCGCCCAACGGCGACTACGACATCTACGACTACCGCAGCCCCGACGACACGCGTGAGAACGACGAAGCGCGTGCCGTGCTCAAGGGCAGTTTCGACATCGGCAGCGTAAGCAACGAGGTCAGTCTGGGCACCAGCGCCTTCCGTCGCACGCTCGATCAGCGCCCGTATGTTTACGATTATGTCGGCACGGCCAATATCAGCGAGTTCAACCCGCCCTACTACGCGATGTCGCCCGACGAGCCCGGTCCGTCCGCGCGCACGCTGACCAGCTGGCAGCATTCGGTGTTCGGGCTCGATCGTATGCACTTTGGCGAACAGTGGCAGGTTCTTCTGGGCGGCCGCTTCGTGCACCTGCAGGAGCGCGCCTACGATCCGTACGGCGTGCTTCAGCGCGATACGCGCTTGAGCAAGGTACTGCCGCAGGCCGCCGTGATGTGGCAGCCGACGGCACCGCTGACGTTCTACGTGAGCTACAGCGAAAATCTTTCGCTGGGCGCCCAGGCGCCATACTGGACCTCCAACGGCAACGCCGTGCTGCCACCGCTGCTGTCGCGCCAGGTCGAAGCGGGCGTGAAGTACGCCTGGAGTGATGCCTTGGATCTCACCGCCGCGCTCTACCGCATCCGCCAGCCGTACCAGTTCGCGCAACCCAGCGATACCGCTGCCGGCTTCACCTTCGTGCAGGAGGGCATCGAAGAGCACACCGGGCTGGAGCTCAACGCTGACGGTCGCCTCACCGACAATCTGCGCCTCACGGCCAGCTTCAACTTTATCCAGGCAGAGGCGCATGACACGGGCACGCCTGCGTACGAAGGCCATCAGGTGGTCAACGTGCCACGCGCGCGTTCGGCCGTCTATCTGGACTACCGCTTGCCGTTCGCCAACAACCTCAGCGTGCTCGGTGGCTGGCGCTACGCCAGCGCCAATCCCGCCACACCCAACGGCCTGGTCAGCGTGCCTGCGTATAACGTGTTCGATGCCGGCCTGCGCTATACCACCGCACTGGACGGCCATGCGCTGACCTGGCGACTGAATATCGACAACCTGTTCAACCATTTCTACTGGCGCGATACCGGCACCTCTGGAGGCGATAGTTTCCTGTTTCCGGGTGCGCCGCGACTGGCGCGGCTCTCCGCGACCCTGGCGTTTTGAGGCTGCCTTGATGGAAATGTCCTGGATCGAACTCTTTGGCGCACTGCTCAGCGCGTGGGCTGTATGGCTTACTGCGCAGCGGCGGCCGTGGTGCTGGCCGATCGGCCTGCTCTCGGTGGCGGTTTACGTCGGGATCTTTGCTGAGGCGAAGCTGTACTCCGACGCGCTGCTGCAGGTCGCTTTCGCCGTGCTGATCGTCTACGGCTGGTTGCGCTGGCTACGCAATCTCGATGACGACGGCCGCGTGCAGGTCGCTCCGCTGCCAACCAGAGAGGCCGCCGCGCATATCGCACTCGGCGTCATCGGATCACTGATGCTTGGCTTCGCCATGCATCGCTGGACCGATGCCGCCCTCCCCTGGCTTGACGCCACCTTGACCGCCTTCAGCCTCGTCGCACAATGGTGGCAGGCGCGACGCCATATCGCCGCATGGTGGCTGTGGATCGTGGTGGATGTGATCTACGTGGGCGAATACGTCTACAAACACTTGCTGATTACCTCGGTGCTGTACGCCGGGTTCATCGTGCTGGCGGCGATCGGTGTGCGCAGCTGGCGGCAAGCCGGTCGGGCGCATGCGTTGAATTCAAAAGCAGCGGCGGCCTGACATCGTGGCAACCGCGCGTCGTCTGTGAAACTGACTTGTCAGGTGGATCAATGGTGAGGCGATCGGCTTTCATCATGTGATCGAGAGATGTGCTGCCGAGAATTATTTATTCCGACAGGAGCACATAGTCACCGTCATTGCCGTAACGCTTGATCTGTTTACCGACCTTGGCGCAAAGCGCCTCACCGCAGCGGGTCAGCGCACCGGTCTGCGTGGCGTGCAAGACATCCTGATCGAACTGGGCAATCTTGATCTCGCGCATGCTGTCCCACACGACGAAACCTGCGCCACCGACGGCGAACAGCGCACCGATAAACAGCGCGAGCAAGCCCTTCCACACCAGTGCATGCTGCACGATAGACAAGCCTTTGCGCTGCTCGTCCATCGCCTGCGCCGCCCACTGCGCAGCCCGCGTGCTCGACTGCAGCTGCTTGTCGAATTCGCCAACGGCTTTCGATGCACCTTGCAGAACGGCCTGATGGACGTGCTCTCCGATAAGCCGTGTGACCTCTTCGACAAATTGTTCGCTATTGCCATCCAGTCGACGCAACCCTTCGTCCAGGGCCTCCGTGCTGGCCTCGACCCGCTGAACGGCCTGTTCGCTTCTGTCGTCCAGCCAGCTGGTGATGGTCGCCATTTGCAGCAGCTGCTGCTTTAGCTCGTCAATATCTATGGCTTCCATAGTCAACTCTTGGAAAGTCTAAAAAAACCCCGGTTCAACATTGGCGGCCAGCCTCGAGACAGACCATCGTCAACGTTGCCGACCCGGCGGTGGGAGCGAAGTCGGAGTTGCTTCATGCTGCGGTTTCGGAGCGATGGCGTTCTCTTGTGCCTGCTGCGCCTGTTGTGCCTGTTGCCGCTCCTGCGCGCCTTGTGTCCGCGCCGCAATGGCTGGATTTAACGGAGTGTTTATAGCGTCGTGCAGCATTTTCGCTGATTGCTGCCTGTCGCCAGCAGTAGCTGCTCCAAACAAGGCGTTCATGGAATCACTCGACGCCTGCGACTGGCCGGCCGAGCGACCACCCTCTGCCGCCAACGGCGCAGTCCGGATGGACGCTGACTGTGATCGGTTTGTTTCACTTTCAGGCTGGAGCTGACTCCCTCTGCTATAGACCACGTTGCTCGCTAAACTTTCTCGAAAACCTCCAAACAGCTCCTTGTTCATCGGCTTGGGATCTTTCTCCGATAAATCGCCTGGATTTATCTTTCTATCCTGCCCGCCGGGACTGTCTCTCGTTACGGCGCCTGCACCAAACATGTATTGCGCCTTGAATATGGCATTGCCGTTATACGAATGATGTATGTAACAGTCCACCTTGTCGGGCTCGTCACGCAGCTGCATCTTGAGCGCGGGGTTAAGCGCATTCTGGTAATTAATCATCATATTGCAGGAACGGTTCGATAAACCGTTGCAAGCATAGCTACCTCCTACATCGGAGTGCGAGCCGGGTGCCCACAAGCTGAAGAAGCGCCCATCTTGCGATATTCCATTAATATTTTTTTTGTCACCCAGCTTTTCGTCAGGAATGATCGAAGAAACTGGAAAGGCCCTACGTTTCTCATCCATGGCACTAAGCTGTACACCGGAGATAACTGATGGCGGCATCTGACGGTTCATCTTACTCAGATGACCGGTGCCCACAGGATCAAACAAGCCAATGGTCTGTGGTGTCTTACCCGGAGCCACAAGGTCAACAGGGTTGTCCCGAAACTTCAAGTCGCGCTGCCCGTACTTATCCACAGATTCGGCAATCGGCAGAAAACTGGCTGGATGCTTTATCCCGTTTTCCTCCACTTTGTTCAAAAAGACTGCAGCAGTCTCCGCGCCTCGACTGAAACCGTATGCCGAAACGACGACCTTGATTCCCTCCCCCTTGGCCTTGGCCTCACTTTCCCATACCAGGGTTTGTTCGCACAGCCTTTGGTACATGGTATTGGCCCGACTATTAGCGCTCCAGCCGGTTGCCAGGTCCAGATTGTCATTCACCATCGGTGAAGTTTTGACGCCATCACTGACTGACTGCCATTTATTCGCCGTGGCAGCCGTCATGGCATCCAGTCTTCCACGCAGTCCTCCGTGCCGGTCCGCTTCAGGCACGCCTTCGCTTCGAACCGCATCTCTCTTCGCAGCAATTTTTTCCCGATCGGCATCAGTAAACTGGTTGTTTACACCGGTACCCGGCCCGGCAATGTATTGCACGGCGGTGTGAGGTGCGTGACCGCTTTCGACTGCCTTGAGACCCTGCGTATACATGTAGTAAACGTTCGTTGCCCCACTCGGATCCTTATGCCCGTCGTTGCCGGTTCCGTCAAAGAAAGCAGTAAATACCTTTATTTGCGTTTTATCATTCGACCCTCCCGAATCGACAGGATTTTTCGTCAAATCAGGCACACGAAAAGCTGATATTTTTTTCCTGTCTTCTTCAAACGCATCAAACTGGGCAGCCGTAACCGGAGTCGCATCTTTGCGCTCATCGGCTTTCTTTTGTGCAAGTTGTTCCGGATCTGAAAGAGGCATCCGTTTTCTCCCAATTAGTAGACGTGACTCCAAGCCAGAATCAGATCTTTACGGAACGTGCTGAAGTTGTTCCCCGGAATCTGTTCGGCTTTTGTGAGGATAAAAGCCCGCATGTAAACCTTGATGGTGCGATCGTTTATCTCCAGGAAAATATCCGGCGCTCCGTTGAAGGAGTCTTCCAATATTTCCGAGTCCGGTACGCGGCAGAAGATGCGTTGATCGCTGAAGATAGCGCCAATATCCACCCGCGCTTCGTGCTCGACGCCATCGAGTGACACCCAGGTCACTTCGGCAGGGGCCGGAAAATTACCAATACCCACAAAGGAGGCCTGGGCCCACTGGTCCTGGTAATCAGCCGAACGGGGTGGCGGCGACGGTTCATCCTCTGCGCCGGATGGGCTGAGGTCAGACTGGTTGTAGATCACACTGCAGCGAACCGTGTTGTAACAGTGGACGCCGAAGGCATGCATGTTGAACCGCAGCGAAGATGCGTTGGCCGTCAAGTCCTGTATGCCAGCAGCATCTATGGAAGAGGGGGTCATGGTGTCATGGCATCCTGTCGTGAATAGGAAAAAAGCCAGCAAAGTCGCGAATATGGATCAATTGGTCGAGTCGTTTCTAGCTACGTCCGTTCTTCATGTTGAACGGTTTGATCCTAAGACCCTGAAGCTGACGACACAATATCAACGCCGACAATTCGGTTTATCTTGATAGTACAAGGTAACTGATAGCAGGCGCTTCTGCTGCGGTAGATCGTCAAAAGTGCGGGCCATAGTCACATCTTCTGTCATAAGTTTTTCAAATGCATTGCGGCCGCCGCATGCGACGTGCAAAGAAACCCCGTTGAAATCGCAACGACGATCTAACCAATCTGCCATTCCCGCATCGGAGAAAAATCATGCCGCATTCGCAAGTCAGCCAGGATCCACGCCTCGATCTCACCGACACAATCATCGACGCCAAGACACGTAAAAATCTTACCTGGCAACAACTAGCTGAAGGCACCGGCCTGAGTCTCGCCTACGTCACTGCCGCCCTGCTCGGACAGCATCCGTTACCGAGCGATGCAGCGAAACTGGTCGCGCAACGGCTCGATCTCGATCAAGACGACATCACGCTGCTACAAACAATACCCATGCGCGGCAGCATTCCAGGCGGCATTCCTACGGACCCGACCATTTATCGTTTCTATGAAATGGTGCAGGTATACGGCACCACCTTGCGCGCTTTGGTGCACGAGCAATTTGGCGACGGCATCATCAGCGCCATCAACTTCAAGATAGATATCAAGAAAGTCGAAGACCCCGATGGTGGCTCACGCGCAGTCATTACTCTCGACGGCAAGTTCCTGCCGTACAACCCGTTCTGATATGAGCAAGCTGAAAGCACGTATCAGAATATATCCCGCACCAAACATTGGCACGGGCATAAAGCTATCTAATCAAATCTGAAGCCATGAATCGATGGCAATGACCCTGATATTCGTCAAGGTCTCGCCACCATCGAAGTATCAAAGGTCACGGCAAGAACGATCCTCGACCATGAACATCGGACTTTAAGAGTCATTTGTTCGCAATCAAGAATCGCTCCTGCCTTCCCTGGTTACGCCGCCACGCGCCGTCCCTCGACACGCGCATCCAGTGCCTTCCAGTCGACCACCAGCTCACAGCCGCGCGTCGACGCGTTCCGCGACCATTCGCGCAACATTTCCAAACACGCCTGATCGACATGCAAAAGGCGATCGAGCACCAGTGTCAGCCGCGTGTTGTTGGGCACACGCTCCAAGGTACGGGCCATGCTTGGCACCTTGAGAAACGTCGCCGAGCCTTCCAGATGCAGCGATGCCTCACCTGGCGTGGCATGGTCCTGCAGGCCGATTTTCAGCTTGGACGACAGCAGCGCCAGGCGGAACAGCGACAGACCGAAGCCGATGATCACGCCTGCCAGCAAGTCGGTGGCGACAATCGCGATCGTGGTAGCCAGGTAGATTGCCGCGGTGCCCTTGCCGTAAGTAGCGAGGTCCTTCACTTGCCCCAGATTCACCATTTTCACACCGGTATACACCAGAATGCCGGCCAGACACGACACCGGCGTCATGCGCAGCAGCCACGGCAGCAGCATCGCCAGCACCAGCAACCAGGCACCGTGCATAATCGTCGCGCCACGCGTGGCGGAACCGGCCTGTACGTTCGCCGCACTGCGCACGATCACGCCGGTCATTGGCAGCGCGCCGAAAAAACCACACAGCATGTTGCCGATGCCCTGCGCCGTAAGCTCGCGGTCGTAGCGGGTGCGTTCGCCGTTATGCATGCGATCAACCGCTGCAGCCGACAGCAGCGTTTCCGCGCTCGCAATAAACGCGAACGTGACCGCGGCAATCAGCAGGGTGGGATCGAACACATCCGCCAAGCCCGTCCACGTCGGAAACGTAATCGCCGAGAACAAATTCGACGGCACGTCGACCTTTTTCACGGCAATGCCCGCCATCTGTACAACACCTGTCACGGCAACCACGGCCAGCAAGGCGCCCGGGACAAACTTCAGCTTGGTCGGCCGCAGCTTTTCCCACGCCAGCATGATCACGATGGTCGCCACGCCAACGGCCAGCGCTGCCTTACCGGTACCACCAGCGAAGGCATCCATCAGTGCACCCGGCAACGCGGCAAAGTTCTGCAGACCCTTCGCCGCCGGGCTGGCATCGAGCATCACGTGCGCCTGGGAAGCGATGATAAGAATGCCGATACCCGACAACATGCCAGCGACCACCGCAGGCGAAGTCATGCGAAACCAGATGCCGACGCGGCACAGTCCTGCCGCCACCTGGATCAAGCCCGCCAACAAAATCACCGGACCCAACGCCGCAACACCATGCGTGCGCACCAGTTCGAACACCAGCACCGCCAGACCTGCTGCCGGGCCACTGACCTGCAATGGCGAACCGGAGATAAAGCCAACCACCAGACCTCCAACAATGCCGGTAATCAGACCGGCGGCGGGCGGCATACCCGAGGCAATGGCGATGCCCATGCACAGCGGCAACGCCACCAGGAACACCACGACCGATCCCAACAGGTCGCGGCCAAACAGACCTTGCGAAAAGTAGTTTTTCATCGGGGCACCTTACGCGGCCGTGGCAACAAGCGAGGCAAAGCGAGTCCTCGGCGACGCCTCGGGCATGGCAGAGCCCGATAGCGGCACATCGACAAACTTGCCCTTGGTACCATCGAACACGCGCAGCTTGGCGTCAGGAATTTCGAAGATCCATCCGTGGATAGTCAAACTGCCTTTGGCCATGCCGACGGCCACCGCTGGCAACGTGCGCAAATGCTCAAGCTGAGCGACCACGTTCTCCTCGGTGAGGCAACGCAAGTAATCCTCCCCGTGCAAATGCGCACATTTCTCGGCAGTGACATGCTGCGCCACATCCGCATGCTTGAGCCAGGTTTCCACCGATGGCATGCCTTCGAGTTTTTCAGGATGTTGCAAGGCTTTCATCGCGCCGCAATCCGAGTGTCCACAGATCACGATGTGCTGCACCTTGAGCACCTTCACGGCGTACTCCACCGCAGCGACCACGCCGCTGACGTGCTGCGCATACGGCGGCACGATGTTGCCGATGTTGCGATAGACGAACAGCTCACCCGGCTGCGCCGAAAACATCATCTCGGGCATCACCCGCGAATCGGCGCAGGTAATGAACATCGTGTGTGGACTCTGGCCGTTGGCCAGGCGCTCGAATACCTCGCGCTGCTCGGGAAAAACTTCACGGCGAAAACGGGCAAAACCATCAATCATGCGTTCCATGGGATATCTCCGGAAATAGGTGGCCACGCCGCGAAAGCGGCGAAGCGAAAACAGATGCCCGTCTGCGCCGATGGCGCTTCGAAGGGCTGAAAGGAAGAGAAAGGCCGCGTCCGGACAGACGGCGGCAGGCATGGCGCCTAGACGATCGGTGGACGCAGCTCGGACGTGGCGTGCCACTGCAGCGGGGCTGCATGTGCCGTCGTCGGACGGGACTTTGGAGGTAGTGCCTGCGGCACCGTCAAAGCATCCGGGACATCAAGCGTGTCATTGGGGCCGTTATCCTCCGCCGACACGGTGTCATCAAGCGCGGAGGTATCGAGATCGCCATTGACGGTATCGACAACCGCAGCTACCGAGTGCACAGAGGTGAGACTCGCATGCGTCGCTGCCGCCGTACCCAACAGTCCGGCAAACAGCACCAACGCGATCAACGCGCGGAGCAAAGGACGGCTATGGATGAAGGCAGAAAGCATGCATCTAAAACTACGCAAATTGAATCACGCTGACAAGTGGTGCAGTGCAAAATGATTATCGATCTTCAGCTTGGCTTCTTTTGGACGTCCGGACATCGCGCCACTACTGCGTTTCCAAGGAAAACGAAATAGCCGTCTGATTCAGTTAACAGCAATTTTTGCAATGGCTCTCGATGGTGATCGAACCATCATCAAGTTTAGAGATCGAACGAACGCCATGCTTCAATAACTGGCGTTCGTTCGGTTCAGGAGCAGCAAAACGGACACTTGTCAGTTCCAGCGGCCGTTACTGCCACCCACACTGAAACGTCCAGCGCCAAGCAGCGCGATGGCAACGGCGGTGCCCAAGTACATGCCCTGCAATTCCAGCGCCCAGCCGCCTGTATTAGCCAGCGAGATCAACTGACTCACATGCACCAGTGCGAGCGCGACAACCATGTTGATGGCGATGATCACCGCACCCAATCGCGCCAGCAGACCCAGGATGAGCAGCACCGGCGCAACAACCTCGCCGATATAGACGCCGTAGGCGATGAACGATGGCAGGCCAGCCTCGGCCACGACGCCAAGCACATAGCCCGGACCGTGGATCAATTTTGAAACACCATGAAACAAGATCAAGACACCCAGCACAACGCGAAGCACCAACTTGCCCAGATCAGTGGAACCTTGCATGGAAATCTCCTGAGTCCATCGGCATGGACCGTCGGCGATGACGGCGTGGATGACAATACAACCTGGCGACGCCAATCTCCACGCGCAAACCGTGCCCAACATGACTACTTTGCGCTAATAAATGGCCATCTGAAACGGAGCAGGTAGAGGCGCCGAAATCTGACTTCGGCATGCTCGAAACCAGAACAGCACGAACACGAGCCAGTCATCGTGGCGCCGCCAGGGAAAGCTATGGGGTGATTCAAAAGCAACCGTAATGCGGTATTTTCCACCTCAACGCTTTCATTACGTGGCGTTGGCGCAGAATGCACGTGACTATGGAAATTCTGACCCGGGAAAATCGCCTTCTGTGCGTCCTCATTCTGCTGCTGGGCGCTGCGGGATCTGCTGGCGCGCAAGACATCTACAAGTGCACCAAGAATGGGCAGGTCGCTTACACCGACCGACCCTGCCCTGGCGGTAAAGGCGAGTTGCTCCACCAGGCCGACGACAGCGAAATCATTGACCAATATCTCGACCTGGGTCAGGACGATGTCGCCAAACGCTATGCGGTTTCGCACAATATCGATTCGCTCTATAAACAGCGCCTCGAAGCTCGCAAGCAGCGGATGGAAGCCAAGGCCCAGCAGCAGGCTGACGAAGCCGCCCTGGAAAGACAGCGCGAAGAAGCCGACCGACAGCAGGCACTGATCGATGCCGCAGCCAGCCGCAGCCGGCTGCAAGGTGAGAACGATGCGCTGCGCCAGCAAAACGCCGAGTACCTTGATCAACTGTCCCAGCCGGTCAACAACAATGTGGGGCCGTACTACAACGCTGGCCCTGGCTACTGGGGCGGCGGCCCGCCTTACGGTGGTGGTCACGGCCCCGGCCCAGTTGGCCCGCCCACGCCAGCACCACCGCCCGTCTTCCACCCGTGCGTGCCAATTGCGGGCGGCACAGTGAAGTGTTGAGGGCTGGTAGCTGACTCCCATCACCCTTTACGGAAATTCGATTGCCACTGGTTCGATTGCAGCTGGCGCGAAACTGGCTTGCGCATTTATAGCCCAGGCGATTCGGCTACCACTGAAAACATGACAACCGATAACGCCATGCTGATTATTTGATCGAATAAATGTATCGTCAGTTCGATGCTGACCGGAACCTGGCGGCAACGCCTGAAAGTCAGTGCCATAGCGATCTTTGATCACTTCCAGTGAACGCCAAGCACGAGGCCGCCATGCAATCTCCACGCAGATCGCGAACCATTCCAAGCATTACTGGCATCGTTTTTATCCTGATAGGTTTGGCGCTCGGCGGCGGTGGCGCCTGGCTCATTGCCCTGGGCGGTTCGCCTTTCTATGCCATTGCCGGTCTCGGCATCCTGCTCACCGGCATCCTGCTGCTGGCGGGGCGACGGTCGGCATTGTGGGTCTATGCCATCGTCGTGATCGGCACCCTGGCCTGGTCGATCAGCGACATCGGCTTCGACTGGTGGCCACTGGCAGCTCGCGTCGACATCATCTTTCCGCTGGGCCTGTGGCTGCTGACCCCATGGATCACCCGCAATCTGGGTCGCGATGAGAGTCCGACCACCAGGACTCCGACGTGGCCGTTGTGGATTGCAGCCATCCTCAGCGTCGTCGTATTGGCCATCGGTCTGGGCTCGAACTATCACGATATCAACGGCAACATCGCGGCATCCGTTGCGGGCGCCGCTGCAGGATCGCTTTCGGCGAATGATGACGCTCAACCGGATGAAGACTGGCGCGATTACGGTCGTACCCAGTTCGGCCAGCGCTATTCACCGCTGACCCAGATCACCCCGGCCAACGTCAAGCATCTGAAAGTGGCGTGGACCTTCCGCACCGGCGACCTGTCTGGCAAGAACGATCCGGTGGAAACCACGTTCGAGGTCACCCCGATCAAGGTGCGCGACACGCTCTACCTTTGCTCGCAACATCAGCGCCTGTTCGCGCTCGATGCGAAGACCGGCACACTGCGCTGGACGTATGACCCCAAAGTGCAGGACAACCCGACCTTTCAGCACCTGACCTGCCGCGGCGTGTCGTATCACGAGACCGTGGCCGGCGCGCTCAACGCCGATGGCACGCCGGCGCCGACCGACTGCCCGCGCACGATCTTCCTGCCGGTCAACGATGGCCGGATGATTGCGCTCAACGCCGATAGCGGCAAACTGTGCGACAGCTTCGGTGACCACGGCACGCTGAGCCTGGAAGAAGGCATGGGCGAGCACACACCGGGCTTCTACGAGCCGACCTCGCCGCCGATCGTCAGTGACAAGATCCTGGTCGTCGCGGGCGCGGTCATCGACAACTATTCCACACGCGAGCCGTCCGGTGTCATTCGTGGTTTCGACATCCATACCGGCAAGCTGGTCTGGGCCTGGGATTCGGGCGCGCAGGATGAGAATGCCCTGCCCTCGGCGACGCACACCTACACCAACAACTCGCCCAATTCCTGGATGACGGCGTCCTACGATCCGAAGCTCGGCCTGGTCTACATGCCGATGGGTGTGCAGACGCCGGATATCTGGGCCGGCAACCGCACGCCGTTGGCCGAACGTTATTCGAGCGCGCTGGTTGCGCTGGACATCAACACCGGCAAGCGCGTCTGGTCGTACCAGACCGTGCACCACGATCTGTGGGACATGGATCTACCCTCCCAGCCGACCCTGGTCGACCTGCCGACAGCCAACGGTGTAGTTCCCGCCGTGATGCAACCGGCCAAGACCGGCAATCTGTTCGTGCTGGATCGCCGCACCGGCCAACCCATCGTGCCGGCCCCAGAGCGCCCAGTACCCCAAGGGGCTGCTCCCGGCGATCGTACGTCGCCGACCCAGCCGTTCTCCGAATTGACCTTCCGGCCCGAAGCAAAGCTGACCGGTGCCGATATGTGGGGCGCCACGATCTTCGACCAGCTGGCGTGCCGTATCACCTTCCACCGGCTGCGCTATGAAGGCACCTTCACTCCACCCTCGCTGCAGGGCACGCTGGTCTTCCCCGGCAACCTCGGCATGTTCGAATGGGGCGGTATAGCGGTGGATCCGGTCAGGCAGATTGCCATCGCCAATCCGATGGCAGTTCCCTTCGTATCGACCCTGATACCGCGCGGCCCGAACAATCCGGCAGCACCGAACAACGCGCATCCGTCCGGCACCGAAAACGGCGTCCAGCCGATGTATGGCACACCGTATGGCGTCGATCTGCATGCCTTGCTCTCACCGATCGGCATTCCTTGCATGCGGCCACCATGGGGCTACATGGCCGGCATTGACCTGAAGACCAAGAAGATCGTCTGGATGCACAAGAACGGCACTATCCGCGACAGCTCGCCGGTGCCTCTGCCGTTCAAGCTGGGCGTACCGACCCTGGGCGGCCCGATGACCACGGCCGGTGGCGTCGCCTTCCTCACCTCGACGCTGGACTATTACATTCGTGCGTATGACGTCAGCACCGGCGAACAGCTGTGGCAGGATCGTCTCCCCGCCGGTGGCCAGTCGACGCCGATGAGCTATGCCGTCGATGGCCAGCAATACGTGATTACCGCCGCGGGTGGTCACGGCTCCTTTGGCACCAAGCTTGGCGACTATGTTATCGCCTACAAGTTGTCGAACTGACCTGCCGCGGATATCGCCGTGCATGGGAGGCCCGCATGCTGATCGTCATCAGCTACGGGCCTCCTCTGGATGGCTGATTCGCGACGGGCTTGAGCCAGCGACGACTGCAAAGTGCTTATTTGGAAGCATGCATCCTGCTTGCCGATTTGCTGGTGCCCTGGCGGCGAGCCAGCATGATGCGCGGTAGATTGACCTCGATCCACTCGCCCAGCCCACTGACATGCTCGGCAACCTCTCGACCTAACGGCGTCAGCGTGTACTCGACGTGGGGCGGCATCACCGGCAATGACTTGCGCTGAAGAAATCCGTCCCCTTCGAGCAATTGCAGAGTCTGCGACAGCATCTTCTCGCTGACTCCGCCGACTTTTCGTCGTAGTTCGCTGAAGCGATGCATGCCGTCGAGCAACACCAGCAGCACCAGCACGCCCCATCGACTGGTGACATGCATCAGCACCTTGCGAGACGGGCAATCCGTTGAAAGCAGTTCGCCTTGCCGCAGTCGTGACGCCAGCGGCTTCACGTTCTCGGAAAGTTTCTCTCGTGCGCTCATGAATACTTACCTTTATGTCAGTACTTACTAAACGTAAGTGTAAAGGTTAACGTGCTCTCACATTCAAACAGAGAGACATCCCCATGATCGTCATCACCGGCGCCACCGGCCAACTTGGCCGACTCGTTATCGACAACCTGCTCAAATCCGTGCCCGCGGCCCAAATCGTTGCCGCCGTACGCAACCCCGACAAGGCGGCTGATCTTGCTGCGTCGGGCCTGCAGGTTCGCAAAGCCGATTACGATGAGCCGTCCACTCTGGATAGCGCTTTCCACGGAGCAACCAAAGTATTGCTGATCTCTTCCAACGAGCTCGGCAAGCGGATAACCCAGCATCAAGCTGTGGTGGATGCCGCCAAACGCGCGAAGATACAGCTCATTGCCTATACCAGCCTCCTGCACGCCGATTCATCGCCGTTGGCGCTGGCTGACGAACATCGCCAGACCGAAGTCAGCATTCTCGCTTCCGGCCTCCCCTACGCATTGCTGCGCAACAGTTGGTATACGGAGAACTACGCCCTCGCCATTCCGGCAGCGCTCGCTCACAACGCGCTGATCGGATCTGCCGGCGAAGGCCGTATCTCGTCCGCATCGCGGGACGACTACGCCGCCGCTGCTGCCGCCGTTCTCACGAACAACCTTCAAGGCAACCACATTTATGAGCTGGCCGGAGACTCCAGCTATACGCTGGCGGAGTTCGCCGCCGAGATCAGCAAGCAGTCGAAAAAGCTCGTGCCGTACGTGAACATGCCGGAGCTCGATTACAAGGCTGCGCTGGTCGCCGCTGGCATGCCGGAACACATGGCCGGCGTGCTCGCCGACTCGGGCATCGGCGCCAGCGCTGGCGGCCTCTTCGACGACAGCAAACAGTTGAGCAAGCTCATCGGACGTCCCACCACACCGATGAAAGAAACCGTTGCATGGGCACTGGCAAAGCAGGCCGGATAAATAATCGGGTAGCTGGCACAGAGCCCGTTGATGACAGGTTCCACCAGCACAGGAAATGAGGCGGCATCCCTCTTAGGGTAAGGCGCATGCTGACCTCCCCGGTCCCATCATCGAGGGGCCGTGCCCGGCGCATCGACAACGAAAAGCTCAGCAATCACCCAGTGACGTCAGCCCAGCAGAAATCTACCGGGCTGACGTGCCAACCGGATTATTGGAGGCGCTTGCCGCCGTGGGCGGGAATGAACTGCGTGTCGACAGCTTCGGCGAGCTGATCGGGCGGCAGCAGACCCTGTGCTATGAGAAAGTCGTTGAACTGTTTCAGGTTGAAGTTGTTGCCGAGTTCGATCTGCGTGTGCGCACGCAGTTCCAGCAAGCGCGAGTAGCCGTAGAAGTAAGCGGTGGCCTGACCCGGCGAGCGAAAGGTGAAGCGGTCGAGTTCTTCGCGAGCAAACGCCTCGGACAGACCCACGTCGTTGACCAGAATGTCGTGCGCACGATCATGCGTGATCAGGCCGAGATTGAGCATTGGATCGAGGAACGCACGCGCCGCACGCAGCAGGCGCAGTTGCAGCGCGATCATCTGCCCGCCCTTCGGCTCGTACGGCATCATCATGTATTCGGAATAGAGCGCCCAACCCTCGACATTGACACTGTTGAAGGCGAACAGCGATCGCGCCAGCGAGACGCCATGCTCCACCATCGCCGAGAACTGCAGCTCGTGTCCCGGCCGCCCTTCGTGCGCGGTGAGCGTCCATGCGCAAGCCTTGCAGGTGAAGTCGTCGTAAGCCTGGTTGTCGCCCTTGCCGTTCGGCGGATTGCCGAGCGGCAACACGAAGGCGCCACGTTCGCCGTGGTTGTTGATCAGCGGCGGCGGGTCCATGTGCGGCGCCGGCTCCGCCGCACTCTCTGCTTCCGAAGCCACACGCATGATCATCTCGCGGTTGGGCAATGAGACGATGCCCTGCTGGCGGATGATGTCCTGGATCTTGCCGATCACTTGGTGGTAGTACGGTTCGATCGAATCGCGATCGAGCTGCTGCTTCTTCAGGCCCTTGATCACGTCGCGGTAGTCGGTGGCATTGATGTTCTCGGCCTTCGCCACGTCCGGCGCCATCATCTGCATCTGCGCCTGGGTTTCCATGAACTCCAGCTCGGCCTTTTTGATCAGGTCCTGCGGACTGATGTCGAGACCGACTTGCTTGAGATTGTTGGCATATACCGCTGCCGGCAGGCGGAAGTCGGTACGCGCGTGCGGCAGCACAGTGGACTTGACCCATGCGTCGTAGTCGTTCAATTGCTTCTGCATCGCGTCCAGTGCGGGGCCGGCACCGTCGATCTTGTACTTGGCGTACAGCTTGCGGATGCCGTCGACATAACGTGCGGTGTTGGCCAGGTTCTGTTCGACCTCGACCTTGTACGGGCCAATCAGCTTCGGATTGTCCAGCTTCGCCTGGAACAGCGCCTGGGCTTCCTTGGTTACCGGTGTGCAGCCGGCGGTCATGCCGACATAGCACTGCAGGCGCTTGAGCGCGGATGGTCGGCGTGCGGCGGCGACCTGATCCTGCAGCAGGGTGAACTCGCCCTGGAAAACGGTCTGGCCGACGTCGGTGTAAGGCAGCAAATACTGCTCGTTGAGCTTGCTGTCCTCGATATTGCGATCGGCTGCCTTGATCATGATCTGAAGATCCTGACGCACATCTGCATCGGTTTCCGTCGCCAGATTTTTCTGCAGTTCGTCACGCGCTGCCGTCATCGCGGCACGCGAGCGTTCGCCCACGTTCGGCTTGAGATCGATCGCCTTGTCGTCGTAGCCAGGAAAACCGAACTGCGAGGCAAACTCAGGGTTGAAGTCGGCCAACACTTTCAGCAACGGCTGGGCGTCGGCGTCGCTCCTGGTCACCCAGGCCGGCGTGGCTGGCGCGGCGGAAGTGGATGAACTGGCGGGCGCAGCCTGTGCGGCGACAGCGCCGCTGATGGCCAACGCGATACCTGCAATCAATGGTTTCAACATGGATATAACTCCCCGGTGGATAACCGAGGGTAGACCGTGCGGCGCCGCACCGGATATGCCGAAGGTCATGTCCTGCTCTCGTCTACCCACCTGCACGGCTCCGTCCACAAAGCAAAGATCTATGCGTACAAGACTTTTCGTTGACGGGTATTTTGTATTTTGCGGGCAGAGTTTCGTGGGGAATAAGCGCCCACAGGAACCGGCGTCTCACCCACTTATTGAAGAATGAAGCACGGCAGCCTATCGCTGAAGCTGGCAGTCGCAAGCGCCGCTTGCGTGCAATAAGCAAAGACCACAGACATGCCCTGAAGGCATTTGCATGCTACCAGGCCGCGGATGATTCGCTGGGCTCTGACCCACGCTCCTGCCAGGTCAGAGTTTTATCGCAGAAGTGGTCTCGACCGCTATCCTGCATGTCAATCCAGCTCTTGGAGCCGCTCCTGCAGTTTCTTTTTCCACTCGGGATCTGACTCGACAGGAATCAGCGCTTTCAAGGCGGTAATTTGCGCTAGGTCGAGTGCATTCTTCGCTGAAGCCTTGATATCCGGCTCGACGCCTACCCTTTCCCAATCCGTATGCGTGATCGGGTTGATTGGCCTGCCGGAGGGGACAAACATCATGAAGTGCGCGTCCAGTCGATGCGGACTGCCCGCATGTGCACCACCGCCGGTGGTCTCTCCGACCAGGGTGGCGCGCTTGTTGTTCTTCAGCGCATAGGCGAAGTCCTCGCAGCCGGAAAACGTATCGCTGCTGGTCAGCAGATAGAGCTTGCGCGTTTCGCCATACTTCGTGCCCGGCACACTGGCCTGGGTCCATCGCTGTTCGGTGCGGTTCTCGTCGCGCCAGTAGACGTCGTTGAGATGGGTGGGCTTGTCGTACAGATAGCTGGCAAACAGCATCACGGATTCTGGATCGCCGCCGCTGCAGTGACGCAGATCGATGACCAGGGCCTTGGTATCGCCGAGCAGAGTCATGGCTGCGGCGATCCGCATAGCCACTCCCTGCGGCCGACCGAACTGATGCAGGTCGATATAGCCGATATCGCCCTTGAGACGGTCGACGCCGTTGAAACCGAAATTGAAATGACTCTCGTCGGCCAGTTCCGCGGCCTTGTCGACGGGTGAGTCGTCCGAATCTTGCTTCAGCGGTATCGCGTCTTCGAAGTAACGCACCACCAGATGCCGATCGTGGCTGTCGCGCTGCAGCGCATCGGTGAGCATGTCGGCAAATTTCTCGGCACTCGTCACTGAATCGAAATCACCGTGCTGCAGTTGTGCATGCAGGTTTTTCCCCATCATCGCGGCCTTGTCCGGAAAGACGTAGGCGCGATCAAGATTGGCGATGATGCCGTCGATCACTTCGCTGCGGATGGACTTGTCCACGGTCATGTCTTTCTGTGGTGGCCCCGACTGGGCATGGCTGGGCATGCCGAACAGCACGAACCCTGCCGCACCGAGCATACCGGCACCGGCCAGCATGGCGATGCGTGCTGCCTTGGTCTTTCGCTTGGTATCCATCTGCGCACTCCTCGTTGTGATCTTCATCGGTAGCCGACGAGTCCAGCGTCACAAGGAAATGTGGAGACATTGTGGGGATACGGCGATGCCTTACAGCTCGAACCGGTAGCCAAGTCCGTAGACGGAATGGATGACCTCGGCATCGGGCATCACCACGGCGAGTTTCCGGCGCAGATTTTTGATGTGGCTGTCGACCGCGCGGTCGGTAACGTCCAGGGTGTCGCGGCTAGCCAAGTCGAGCAGTTGTGCCCGCGAGAAGATGGCGCCCTGGCGCTTCGTCATCGCAGCGAGCAGGCTGTATTCCGTCGGCGTGAGATCCAGCAGCTGCGAGCCGATGCGCACGCTGCGCTCGGCCTCGTTGATATCGATCAGCCGCGCGTTGTTGTCCGGTTTGTGCGAGCGACGCAGGATGGCCTTGATGCGGGCGACCAGTTCGCGCGGACTGAAGGGCTTGCATAGATAGTCGTCGGCGCCGATTTCCAAGCCCAGCAGTCGATCGATCTCCTGCACCCTGGCAGTAACCATGATGATCGGCACCTCGGAAAATTCCCGCACCGCCCTGCATAGCGCCAAGCCATCGAGGTTCGGCAGCATGATGTCCAGCACGATCAGGTCGGGCATGGCGCGCTGCACGCTGGCGAGTGCTTCGCGACCATCGGCGATCACCCGCACTTCGTAACCCGCGGCGCTCACGTAGTCGGCCATGACCGAAGACAGGTCGTTTTCGTCTTCAACGATGAGGATGCTTGCGGTCATCTCAGCCTTCCAGCGGCAGCACGATGGTGGCGCGCAGGCCGCCCAGTGACGATGCAGCGAATACGAGCTGGCCATCGTGCGCATCGAGAATGTGCCGGCTGAGTGCCAGACCCAACCCCGCACCGCCGAGTTGTCGGTTGCGCGAGGATTCGACGCGGAAGAATCGCTCGCCTAGGTGGTCGAGCAGATGCTCGGGAACGGCCGGTGCCGAGTCATCAATTGCGATGTGCAGCTCAGGGCCGACCACCGCACCATGGACGACAATGCGACCGCCGGTATCGGTGTAACGCACGCCGTTTTCCAGCAGGTTGGTGATGACCTGACGCAGCCGCTCCTCATCGCCATGCACGGTCGAACGCACCGGTGCCGTGCCGATCGAAGCGGCCAGCCCCGCGACGCGAAATTTCTCGGAGTAGCCCGCGAAGACGTCCTGCACCAGTTGCCACGCGTCCGTCGATGTCTTGTCGTAGTGCCGCTGCCCCAGATCTGCGCGCGCCAGCTCGTGCAGTTCATCGACCAGTTTCGTCAGCGACAGCACCTGCCTCAGCATCAACGCGATAGTGTCGGGCGTGGCGATGCGGATACCGTCCTGAAGCGCTTCCATTTGCGCGCGCAGCACCGAAAGCGGCGTGCGCAACTCATGTGAGGTATCGGCGACCCACTGCTGGCGCCAGCGCTCCGTGTCCTCCAGCCGTGCCGCGACCTGATTGAAGGTGTCGGCCAGTTCACCCAGTTCGTCGCTGCGTCGTATCGACAGTCGTGTATCGAACTGCCCCTGCCCCAGCCGGCGCGAGCCGTCGACCAGCTGCTTCACCGGCTTGCGGAAATGCGCTGCAAGCAAGCCGGCTGCCAGCACACTCAACAGCACGCCGATGGCGGCGATGATCAACAGGCTTTTCTGTTGCTCAATCAGGAAAGCGACGGCCAACTCGTCGTCAGGATTCTGCGATTTGGCGACGACGAGATAGCCGACGACCTTGCCATCAACGACGATGGGATGCTGGACCCGGTCGATCGACGCCACCACGACCATGATCCGATTCGCGATCGCACCAGCCAGGTAACGCCCGCTGTCGTCCAGCAGGCCGACGCGATAACCCAGGCTCGGCGACAGCGGCGTGTCACCGGGTTTCGCATCCTGATCGGTCTGCACGCGTGCCAGCTCATTGTGCAGCCAGCTCGTCCGTTCCTCCGATGACGCAGGCAGAAATGACCAGTCGTGGTGTTGCCGATACTGCATGGACAGCGCGCCGATCAGACCGCCGAGACGATCCATTTCGATATTGGCGTCGTACTGTGAACAGTTGCCAGACAGCTTCCAGCGAACGAGCTCCACGCCAATCCCCGCCACCGCCATGATCGACAGCAGCACCGCGAAGAACAGACGTTTGCCGATGGAAACTCTCAAGAGCGTTATCCCGCAAATGCCAGTCGGGGCAAGCTAGTGGAGATCAGGGGTGGTGGCAAGGTGGAGCGAACGGCTTGACTGAGCCCTGCTTGGCATCGGCTCTAGCCCGGATAAGGAGGAGTGAGTCTCCTCCTTTGCTGTAATGAGGATTACTTCACGAAGGTTTCTTCGCGACGGCAGCATCCAGCTGCTCAATCGTTGCCGATGATGGCGGCTCGCTTGACTGCAGCTGCCTGGCTACGACGGCAGCTTCGCGCAACACCCGCAGCATGTTCCCGCCGGCCACCTTGCTGAGTTCCTCGTCGGTCCAGCCACGTCGTGCAAGCTCCACGAGCAGGGCCGGGTACTTGTCGACACCTTCCAGGCCTTGTGGCGTGTCGGGAATGCCGTCGAAATCGGAACCGATCCCGACGCAGTCGATCCCTGCTATCTGGCGCACGTGTTCGATGTGATCGGCGACCATCGCCAGCGTGACGACGGGCTTGGGATGCTGGCGGTCCCATTCGGCCAGCGCCGCCTTCGCCCGCTCGGGCTGACCGATGTAGAGGCCGGCGTAAGGGGGTGCGTTGAAGCGGGTCTGCTCGGCAGCGCGATCAGCTTCCCAGCGATTGCGAACAGTCGACACATAGGAAGGCGCAAAGGTCACCATGACGATGCCATGGTTGCGCGCCACCATCTTCAACACATCGTCCGGCACGTCTCGTGGGTGATCGTCCAGTGCACGTGCACCGGAGTGCGAAAACATCACTGGCGCGACCGAGGTAGTCAGGGCAGCGCGCATCGTATCCGGGGATACATGGCTGAGATCGACCAGCATGCCGAGGCGGTTCATCTCATGCACCACCGCGCGTCCGAACGGCGTCAGCCCATGATGCTTCGGCGCATCCGTCGCGGAATCGGCCCAATCGTTGTCCAGCGTGTGGGTCAGCGTCATGTAGCGCGCACCGACGGCATACATCTGGCGCAGCATCGGCAACGAATCGTCGACCTGGTGCCCGCCCTCGATGCCGATCAGCGATGCCACGCGGCCGGCCTTGAACGCCTGCATGATGTCGTCCGCCGAATAGGCCATCTGCAGATCCTTCGGATAGCGCGCCACCAAGGTGTGCACGATATCGATCTGCTCGAGCGTCATCTTCACCGCTGCTGGACCGGTGACCGTCGGCGGAATCCACACCGACCAGAACTGCGCACCGAGATGACCTTTGTGCAGGCGCGGGATGTCCGTCATCAACGGCGTCTGCATTTCACCATCTTCCGGCTTCAGCGGAAGGTTCGCCGTACTGACGCTGAGGTCCACGCCGCCAGCATTGCCGAAACGATCGCGAATTTCCCACGCCAGATCGTTGTGACCGTCAATCAATGGCGTCGTGGCGAGCACGCGATCGACGCGGGCAATCAGAGCGGCATCGTCGGGTCGGGCCGCCATCGCCAGCGACGTGCACAGCGTGGCCAGGATCGTGGCCAGGCCGACAATGGCCTGGGTTGAGCGTCTGCTGATCGTCATGTCTTTTCTCCCCATGTTGTTCCGGATGCGCAAAAAGGGCTGCTCCCGGCAACGCAGAACTACTGAAACGCGAATCCCACCAGCAACGACGCATCACTTGCCAGCGAACAACGCCTGCAGCTGCGGATAGGGCATCGAGCCTTCGGCCAACGATTCCGAGCGACCTGTGTCGAGGAAATCCCTTGCCAATCTCTCCGCCTGCCCCCAGAGCATCTGTGAAATGCCCGAGCCTGCGCTCAGGCGTCGCACGCCCAGCTTGCCCAACTCATCCGCCGACGCCAGACCTGGGTATGCCATGAGATTGATCGGCAGGCCGACGCCTTCCACGACGGCGATGATCTCGGACGCATCGCGTAGCCCCGGAACGAACAAGCCATCGGCGCCCGCCGCACGATAAGTCGCGCCTCGCGACAGCACTTCGTCGACGCGCTTCGATGCCTCGACCAGGTTCGCCAGGAAAACATCCGTGCGGGCATTGACGAAAATATCCAAACCCGACTTCGACGCGGCATTCTTGATCGCTTCGATCTTCGCCGCGAGTTTGCCTGGCGCGTCCCGCCCGTCCTCGATGTTGATGCCGGCGACGCCCGCATCGAGCAACCGCCTGATGGTTTCGCCCACGACGTTTGCATCGTCCGAGTAGCCGTTCTCCATATCGACCGACAACGGCACGTGCAGTACTCGCACCATGCTGGCGGCGGCGCCGATCGCCACATCGGCAGGCATCTTGCCACCGTCTGGATAGCCCAGCGCCCACGCCACGCCCGCGCTGGTGGTGGCGATGGCCAATGCACCGAGGCTTTCGAACAGTCTGGCGCTACCGGCATCCCAGGCGTTGGGGAGCCGCAGCGGTTCGGGGCCGCCATGCAGCCGGCGGAAGGTGGCTGTTTGCTGGGACATACCGGTCTCCATCGAATTCGTCGTGGGTGTCATTCGCAGAATAGCGTCGGGTCCAGGCCGCCGCGCCGAACAAGGATGCCTGCGCCGGCTATGTTGTCAACTTGCAGAATCGGTCGTTATGCGGACCGTGCCGTGCGGCCGCCTTCGGGAAGCTGCAGTGTGGGCGAGGACGCCGAAAATCGGCGCGACATCACTCACCCGGGGACCTTTGGTTATGCCTGGATCGTGTCTACAGAGAATCAACAGGCGGCAAAAATGGCGCTGCAAAGACAGCTTCGCTTTCAGATACGTGCCAGCGAATACAGCCACCTGGCCTCTGTTCTGGTGAGCAGCACCGGCATGCCGGACGTCTCGTTCCATAAGGCACCGCACTGCTTGCATCGCATGAGATAAGTCGGGCCGGCGGGATTCGTCGCCAGCCGATCAAAGCGATCGTAGGGTGCGTGATAACCGGATTGGCAGTCGGTACAAAGCATCGTCGAACTTCAAACGGGGTCAATAAAAACAGGGCAACGAATGATCCCACATGTCGGCTTGGTGCCTGTGGAATATGACGCTCGATACCGGCGGCTTGCTGTATCGATGGCGACGACAAGAACGGCGGACTCACTATTACGAACCACTGAAAAATCGATTGCTCATCAGAACTCGCAAAGTGAAATTCGCGGCTTCCAAAGCGAGCGAATCAGACCGGACACGCTCCCGTATCCGTCAATGGCGCCAGCGTCACACGGTTACGGCCATCGGTCTTGCTTCGGTACAACGCGCTGTCGGCGCGACCGATCGCGTCGTCCAGATCTTCCCCCGTAGCCAGTATGGCGACGCCCATCGAGAGGGTGAAGCCAATCGTTTCGCCCGCGTGATCGATCAGCATATCGGCGATACCCGCACGTACACGCTCGGAGAAATCCACCGCATCGTCGGGCTCGGTGTTCGGCAGCAGGAAAAGAAACTCCTCACCGCCCCAGCGCGCGATGATGTCCTGCGTCCGGCATGCTTCGCGGAACAGTCGACTAGCCTGCGTCAGGACCAGATCACCCGCCTCGTGACCGTGGCCATCGTTGATCTGCTTGAAATCATCAATATCAGCGAGCACCAGTGACAGCGTCTCGCTGGCATGTCGCGCCCGCGCGATTTCCGGCAAGGCCAGGTCCATCAGATGTCGCCGGTTGGACAATCCAGTCAGCGCATCACGGGTCGCCAGTTCGCGCAGCTTGCGCTCGCTCTTGCGCACCAGCCCGTAGTAGAAGCGCGCCGTGTAACTGGCCATCGCGAAGAAAATGGAAACGTTGAACACGTTGAGAATCTGCAGCGCCGACTCGCCCAGGGGAGCCAGCGCGCCGACAGCATGGGCAGCGGCATGCAGGCCGAGATAGGAAAAGAACAGAACGATCAACGGAGCCATCACCCTGCGCCAGCCGCCGCTGACCACGATGGCGGGAATGAACATCAGTAGGTAGTAATGAAGGCCGCTGTCCCAGCCCACCAGCATGGTGCCGATCGCGGCATGCGCGACTACCTCCGTCCATATCAGCAACAGCGCAGGGGAATTTCGGCGTCGCACCAGTAGCCTGTAGGCCACGGCATACATGCCAATACTGACCACGTTGAGCCACGCCAACAGTGGCGAATCCACAGCCAGAAAAAACACCAGGAAAGCCACATCAACACAGGCTGCCAATATCGTCACGCGACGAGTCATCACCCAGAAGGCCGAATGCGTGCTGATCAGGCGTTGATCGCCGGATGAAGCACCCACTGGCGACAGCGGCACACCGGGGGAAACCGTATCGGATGCAGCCTTGCGTGTCGCGGACATGCCGAGCAGGCACCTATGTTCGAACTTGACGATGGCAGGAATACGGCTTGAACGCCTATGCGTCCGCAGTGTTGCACCACCGCATCGACATGGCCAGCTAGACGCCAACGAGGCCCGATGCTGCGTGATAGCGGCATCACAGTCGATCACCCTTGCGTGGGTTGCACCATGCGTTGAGCGGCAGCGGCATTCCCCGTGCAGGGTTCAGCAGCAACACGCCACGGCGCATCGCATCTTCTTGCTGCGAGCGAAGCAGTGCTGATCTGTCTCGGAATGTTCATATCCGGATGATTGAATGGCCCCCGAGCCGTGCGCGCTCCCGACGTGGCTTGCCGTAACCACGGAGGAGATTCACTGAATTTCGCTGCGGCCGCCCTGTCCGGCTAGCCCTGTCTCGTTGCACCTATCAACAGGAGTTCTCCTATGTTCCGCCCTCAACTATTCCGCAAGACGCTGCTGTGCGCTTCGATCGCCTCAGTGGGGTTGGCATTCGCAGTCTCGGCGCAGGTGACTTCGCCTGCGGATCAAACGCTTTCCCCAGACCACGGGATTAACTGGCCATGGCCTGGGCGTACGACTCCCCAGGACGCCGTACGGACCGCCACACCGATCAAGCACTTGGTGGTCATCTTTGGCGAGAACCGTTCCTTCGATCATTATTTCGGCACCTACCCGGTAGCCCAGAATCCGCCTGGTGAGCCGGTGTTCACCGCAAAGCGGTCGACGCCTGCCGTCGAGGGCCTGACACCTGCCCTGTTGACTCATAACCCGAACGCACTCAATCCGGTCAACGGCGTCAACGCGGTCAATCCGTTCCGGCTGGATCGCACGCAGGCCAACACCGAAGGCCAGAACCATTCCTATACGCCGGAACAGCTGGCCTACGATAACGGTGCAGCCGATCGGTTCCCCGCCTACACCGGCAACAACACGGTCAGCAGCACCGGTACCTTTGGCACCAACGGTCTAGTCATGGCCTACTTCGATGGCAACACCGTGACCGCGATGTGGAACTACGCCCAGCACTTTGCGCTTAACGACAATGCCTATACCGACACCTTTGGACCCTCGACACCCGGCGCGCTCGAAGTGGTATCTGGCACTACCAACGGCGCCCAGGCCATCGTCGGCTCGGCGTCGACCGTTCCCGATACCCAGGGCGGCTTGACCCTGATCGGCGACACCGACCCGGCCTACGACAGCTGTTCCTCGACGTCCAGCACGGCCCGGATGACCTCGAAGAACATTGGCGATCTGTTGAACGCCAACAATTTGACCTGGGGCGGTTTCATGGGCGGCTTCGACCTGACCGCCACCAACAGCAACGGTACGACGGGCTGTGCACGCAGCACCTATTCCAGCGTGCTGGCTGCGACCAAGACCGACTACACCCCCCATCACAACTGGTTCCAGTACTACGCATCCACGGCGAATGCATCTCACGCACGCCCGAGCTCAATCAGCAAGATTGGCTATACCGACCCGAAAGACAGCAGCGCAACGCCAGTTCACCACGAATACGACGTGAACGATTTCTTCAGCGCCGTGTCCGCCGGAAACTTCCCCTCGGTGAGCTATCTGAAAGCGCCCGCAGTGGATGATGCGCATCCAGGCAATTCGGATCCGCTGGATGAACAGGAATTCGTCGTCAAGGTCATCAACTTCCTGGAGCACCAGCCCGACTGGAAGGATACGGCGGTCATCATCACTTACGACGATTCCGATGGCTGGTACGACCACCGCTATGCGTCACCCACCACGGCCTCGTTCGATTCAACCACGCCGGAAGGTTCAGTCACGGGCGCCGATCAGCTCAATGGCTCAGGCAAATGCACCGGTCCCGATGCCAAGCCGGGCATCGGCGTGCATGGTGGCGTCGTCAATGGCCGCTGCGGCCCCGGCACGCGCGTTCCGTTCCTGGTTATCTCGCCCTATGCACGCGTCAATTACGTCGACGATACCCGCGTCACGCAGTCCTCGGTGGTGCGCTTTATCGAGGACAACTGGCTCGGTGGTCAGCGTATCGGCCAGGGTTCGAACGACGCGACAGCCGGTAGCATCATGGGCATGTTCGACTTCCGCCGTAACCCGTTCGATCTGGCACGACCGCTCTTCCTGGACCCTAACCAGGGCACTGTAATCGCCAAGCACACCGATCCCCGCTGGCCGTAAAGCACCACCTTCAGGCAACGCCGTTTAAGCCCTAACGGACTCACCCGTGCCCAGACGTTCCACTGGGCACGGGTGATCTCTCTACGTATGGCCTCACCTGCATGTCGCGATCCCGCTGTAATGAGGGGATCCACGATGATTTATTCTCGCCAATCCCATTGAAGCTACCGGATTCTGCTCTTGCCGTCCGACGCCCGATCATCCCAACGCCCTGCATCGCGCAACCACGCCCATCGGCTGAAAGCCGCTTGCTGTCTGGCTCTCGTTTCCAGTTGCGTGCTCGCTTATGGACTGGTCAATCGTGCCGATGCGCAAACAGGTAAAGGAACCGCTGGGTCGGATGGCGTCAACCCTCATCCTGTCCAGCTCAACCTGCCTCCAGTACAGCCGCTGAGTGCGGTCGCGCAACTGGGCAAGCTGCTGTTTTTTGATGCATCGCTATCAGGCTCGGGGCAGCAATCCTGTGCCTCCTGCCACAGCCCCAAGTACGCCTACAATCCGCCGAACAAACTTACCGTCCAGCCGGGTGGCGCGGATCTGAAAAGCTTCGGCTACCGGCCGCCGCCCTCGCTGGCCTATCTGTACCGACAACAACCGTTCGGCATCGGGCCGGATACCAGTCCGGACGATGTAACCATCAATCTCAACGCCGTGGCAGCCTCGGCCAGCGGTGACCCCAGGGCACAGAAATCCGCTGGTATCACGCAACCGATAGCCATGGTGCCGCAAGGCGGATTGTTCTGGGACGGTCGTGCCGACTCGCTGCAGCGGCAGGCCTTTTTCCCCGCACTGGATCCGGCCGAAATGGCCAACGTCAGCGTGGCCGGGATCGCCGGAAAATTGACCACCGCCGATTACCGCCAGCGATTCATCCAACTGTTCGGTCCGACCATCTTCAACGATCCGGATCGGCTCGTGTCCGAGGCGATGTTTGCCATCGTGCGCTACCAGATCGAAGACCCGTCCTTCCACGCCTTCACCAGCAAATACGACGCGTGGCTGCAAGGCAAGGCCCGGCTCAGCGCTGCGGAAATGCGCGGCCTGCAAGCCTTCAACGATCCGCAAAAAGGCAACTGCGCGGCCTGCCACCTGAGTCAGGTGAGCCGCGATGGCCTGCCACCACTTTTCACCGACACCCAATACGAAGCCCTCGGCGTACCGCGCAACCCGCACCTGCAACTCAACAAGAATGCCGAGCACTTCGATCTCGGACTGTGCGGCCCCATCCGCAAGGACCTGGCGAGTCAGAAACAATATTGCGGCATGTTCCTGACCCCGACCCTGCGCAATGTCGACCGCCGTTCCGTGTTCTTCCACAACGGCGCATACACCACCCTGAAACAGGTGATGGACTTCTACAACCTGCGCAGCGTCCAGCCCGAAAAAATCTACCCCCGCGACGCCACCGGCAAGCTCGCGCTCTACAACGACATCCCTACAGCGCTGCAAGGCAACGTCGACATCAAGGACGCCCCCTTCGACCGCAAAGTCGGCGACGCGCCCGCCATGTCGAACCTCGACATCCAGGACATCATCGCCTTTGTGCATACGCTGGATGATGGCTATATGCCGAGGCCACAGCCGAGCAAAAGCGAAGCCGTTGGTGCTAACTAAGTAGGCCTATTCATCGCACGTCGCCTCGATCAACAGCGCCTCATAAGCATCCCAGCGCGTGCCCATCCCGACCAGCCACCACGAAAGAAGGTAGGCGAGAAACAGTGTCCACAGCAGCAGACTGCCAAGCATGTGCATCTGCCCCAGTGCCTGCCATTCACCAAAGCGCCAGTCCTTGAACTGCACGTAGAGAATCGCCAACAGCGGCAAAACGCCTAGTCGCTGTACGCTGCCGGTAAAAAGGCCCATGCGATAAGCAAGCGACGACTTTCGCGCGCTGATGTAACGCAGGCGACGCGCCAGTTCGTTCTGCGGAAAGCGCCTCATCGCGATAACCAGGTCACGCCACTGGTCGTAGTTGCTTATCCCGATCAAACCGGCCAGCTGAAATCCTTCCGAACCTGCCACCCGCGGACTATTGAACCGCACGCTCAAGTGACGCCTTACGATCGCCCAGATCTGGTAAGAGGCCACCACGGAGATCGGCGCGATCTGTCCCAAATCGGCCACTTTCTGCCAGTCGGCTGCTGCAAATGCACGGCGCAGAACAGACGTTCGAGAACGTGTCGAGAATTACCCTCGCATCGGACTGACAAGCCAGCAACGAAGGCAGCACAATGACCAGCGAGCACCTAAAGCACAAGGCAAGAGCATCAAGGTGTTGATGGGAAGTTTCTTACGAAATTGTTTTGCTAAGCCACGTCCATAGAGTTGGCTTTCAGTCGCAAGCCGCCCAAATTACTAAGCCGTTGCTCTCGCCGCTTTATATAAGGCTCTTTGCAGCTAGCAACCTATAGTGCTCGCCGAGAGCAGTGAGACGAACAGTCTTGTTCTCCATGGCCGCATGCCACATGTGCGGCGAACCCTCAGGCACAACAAGTCCTACATGGTTGTACTTCTGTAGAATTTTAAAAATCGCGTTGTGATCCGGATCAGGGGCCGGGATGCCTTGCGGGTTCGTAGCCCAAGATTCGTGTCGCTCAGGCTCATAAGTGGGATCAAGTTGGAATTGAAAGCCTGGAGTCGGGAAAAACTCTGATATCCGACGAAGCTCGGTGAGCTCCAAGGGTGGTTGCACCTTTCTCAAAGAGACAAAGCGCTTGACGTTGGTCTTGAAAACGGGGCGTTGTGCCCACGGTCCAAGCGACTGATCTACGTGCGCATATACGCCACCTGGTGTCACTTCTCCGACGAGGTTTGCGGCAGCACCACCGAGCGCATCGACCAACAAGCTGGTGAAAACACCGGCACCATCCTCCTCGGTCGCATACTGCTCTGCGGTCGAGGCCGTGAGGATAGTCACTCCATCGCTGATCTCTGCCACCTCTTGCCGCAACGCGCTTCCGCCTGCGACGCCGCTATGGCAGCTGTCGAGAATGACTACACGATTTTGAATCTTCGACTGATTGGCCATGGTCATGATCTCAGCCAATGGCACACCGTCGTTTCCAGTCTTCACGTCGGAAGAGCAGAGATAGCCACCCGTCGCTTCAATATGACCGTGGCCAGCAAAGTAAAAGAGCGCAACCTCTCCATCACCAGCGAAGAGACTCTCGATGGCCTTTCGGAGCTCGTCTCTGTCAATCGAATCGGTTGGCCCAGTGCCAGCTAGATGCTTCACGCCGAAATTCACCGAACCATCGGCGTGTCGATCGAGCATGGCTTTAACGGCGAACGAATCGTTCACGCAGCCATAGAGCGGCGAAACGTTGACGTAGTGGTCAATGCCGACGACGAGTGCTTTGCGCATCAGAGGCTATCAATCCAGGCAGCGATGTTGTCCCAAGTCCAGACCATCGTATGTACACTGGCGAGGTCGGTGCGATCCTCCTTGTAGGCCCAAATACCGCGAATTTTCTTCTTCTCGTCCTTGGCGCACTGAATCTCCCACCTCTGCCCACTGGAGTTGAGGGAGTTCTTGCTGACGATTACGAGGATGCCATCAGACCGAAGAATGCGTGTCCGCACCTTCTTTTTCCACTCTTCGTCGTAGGCTTCCTTGACCGACATGTCTACGTACTCGAAGGACGAGGCGGTATGTAAAGACTGCCCCTTGATCATGTCGCGGATGCGTACGTCTTCGATTGCAAATGCAACGAATATGACTTTCTTCTCGGCCATTGTGCGACTCCTTTCAATTGCTTTGGTTAGGTCAGTGCATAACGCCCGAGTTCAGCTGCGTACCGTGCACGTAGCGCGAAGCCGTCAGCTGGAACCCCTCTTGGACGTCCCTTACTACCGTTCCTCTACCATTGCGACAGCCACTCTCCTGATTTCCGTCGCGGCATCCGTGAAGGCATCATCCAATGTCCTCCATGAGGTCGCCGCCAGCCCGTCCTTCGGTACGGCCTTGTGCTGACCTAGCGGTGAGTGCGCCCAGAGACAGCTGCGCATAACAACCGGGATGACACGGACGCTCCCATTCGCCTCTCTATCGAGCGCTTTCTGAAGTTCGTTGTCGTAACAATACGTGGAGTTGATGAAATCTACACTCACGAGAACGAGAACTAGGTCCGCAGCGGCAAGTTGCTTCTGTGTCTCTTTATCCCAAGCGTCCCCTGCTTTGATTTGTTGATCGACCCACGATTCTACAAGCTGCTCCCTTTCAAGAGGGCGAAGGTGCTTCAAGAACTGATCCTTCAAGTCAGCGTCATGATGGCTATACGAGATGAACACCTTCAACTTCGCCGCCTTACCACGTGAGACCAGTGCAACCGAGCCTCCTTGCCCGGTACCGATGACAATGAGACTTTCCTGCCGCAGTTGCGCCTTGATGCGCTTGTATTTGTCTTCATCCCAGTTGAGTTCGCCGAGAAGCTTTGCGTTGGAAACGAAGTTGTTTTCCTTCCCTCCGAGATTACAAAGGCGATTTAGGAACACATCCCGGTCAGCGGTCCGAGCCATTTCTATCCCCTTGTGATGTCCGGCGCTAAGTAGACCCCGAATACGGGTATATACAAAATATGTTCAGGTTCCCGGCGTGCCATGTCAACGAAAAGAATCTAGCGGCAGACCAAAGAATTTAGCGCAAAGGAGACGGAGGCAGTTAATTGGCCGTCGTCCGCGCAGCGGACACTCTGAGTGCGGGCCAGGATGGGTCGCCGCTCTTTCCGTGGCCCCTGTACGGTGGTGAGCTGGGGTCGACAGGCCGCCTAGCGGGAATCGGCAGGAGGCCGATTCCTTTTCGCCAGCACAAGGATGTGCTGTCGAAAAGCCCGGCACCAGCTCACGGACTTGCCGCCAAGGATGAGCGGCAAGCGCCAAGCGGGGTGTCGTTTTCTCTTGGGTACTTCTCTTTTGGACAAGCAAAAGAGAAGTACCTCGGGCCACGCAGCGGCTCGAAAGCCTTTGCTTATCAGCCGTGTGTTTATGGCGAGCACCCGCCCTCACACTAACCCTCTCCCCAAAGGGGAGAGGTGATAAGAAAAAGCCCGCCGAGTGGCGGGCTTCTCTCACTAACAAAACGCAGTGCGAATTACCCCAACAAAACCCGATTCATCCGCTGCACAAATGCCGATGGATCCGGCAATTGCGCCCCAGCGGAAATCTCCGCCTGCTCAAGCAGTAACGTAGCGAGATCCTTTGCCTTCGCCTCATCCGTCTCCGACTCAACGCGCTTGACCAGCGCATGCTGCGGATTGATTTCCAGCGTGGGCTTGGACTCGGGCATGTCCTGACCGGCTTCGCGCAGCAGACGCGCGAGATGCGGAGCCATTTCGTAGTCGCTGAGGGCGAGACACGACGGTGAGTCGGTGAGGCGGGCGGACACCTTGACGTCGCCGACGCGATCGCCGAGCAGTTCCTTCAACTTTTTCAGCAGCGGCTCGGCTTCCTTGGTGGCTTCTTCCTGCTTGGCCTTGTCGGCGTCGTCCAGCGGCACGTCGCCCTTAGCCGCACTCTTGAGTTTCTTGCCTTCGTACTCGCTCAAGCTGCCGATCATCCATTCGTCGATGCGGTCAAACATCAGCAGCACTTCGATGCCCTTGGCCTTGAACGCTTCAAGTTGCGGGCTACCGAAGGCCGCGGCGTAGCTGTCGGCAGTGATGTACCAGATGGCCTCCTGGCTGATCGCCATGCGGCCGATATAGTCGTCCAGCGACACGGTCTGCGCGGTGCCTTCGCCCTTGGTTGAGGCAAAGCGCAGCAGCTTGGCGATGCGCTCGCGGTTGTTGGCGTCCTCGCTGATGCCTTCCTTGAGCGTGTTGCCGAAGGCCTTGTAGAAGGTGGCGAATTTCTCGGGCTCATCGCGCGCCAGCTTTTCGATCAGGTCGAGCACGCGCTTGACGCAGGCCGCCTTGATGCGCTCGAGCTGGCGGTTCTGCTGCAGAATTTCGCGGCTGACATTCAGCGGCAGATCGTCGGCATCGACCACACCGCGCACGAAGCGCAGGTAGTTCGGCAGCAGCTCTTCGGCCGCGTCCATGATGAACACGCGTTTGATGTAGAGCTTCAGCCCCTTGCGCTCGTCGCGCCCACCCATCATCAGATCGAACGGCGGCTGCGACGGTAGGTACAACAAGGTGGTGAAGCTCTGGCTGCCTTCGACGCGGTTGTGCGTCCACGCCAGCGCGTCGTTGAAATCGTGACCGAGCGATTTGTAGAAGCTCTGGTAGTCCTCGTCGCTGATCTCCGACTTGGGCTTGGTCCACAGCGCCGAAGCGGCGTTGATGCTTTCCCATTCGTCGGTCGGCTTGTCGTCTTTCTCGGTCGGCATGCGGATCGGAAAGGCGACGTGATCGGAATACTTGGTGATCAGCGAACGCAGTTGCCAGCGCTTGAGGAACTCGTCCTCGTCGGCCTTCAGGTGCAGCACGACGGAGGTGCCGCTTTCCGGCAGCTCGACCTGCTCCAGCGAATACTCGCCCTTGCCATCGCTCTCCCACTGCACGCCATCGCTCGCCGGCGCGCCGGCATGGCGGCTGCGCACGATGACCTTGTCGGCCACCACGAAGGCGGAATAAAAACCCACGCCGAACTGGCCGATCAATCGCGCATCGGCCTTCTGCTCGCCGGACATGGCTTCGAGAAAACGCTTGGTGCCGGAGCTGGCGATGGTGCCGATATTGGCGATGACTTCATCGCGGGTCATGCCGATACCGTTGTCGCTGATGGTGACGGTACGCGCCTCGGGGTTCCAGCTGACGTCGATATGCAGCTCACCACCGCCCACCAGCAACTCGGGATGCGCGATCGACTCGAAGCGCAGCTTGTCGCAGGCATCGGAGGCGTTGGAGATCAGCTCGCGCAGGAAAATTTCCTTGTGCGAATACAGCGAGTGCGTGACCAGGTGCAGCACCTGGGCGACTTCGGCTTCGAATTTACGGGTTTCGGCGACGGGTGCGTTCATGGGTTACCTATGGGTGACGTTTTATCGATTAGTTGGTAGGGGCTAGGGACGGGTAGCGAGGGCGCAAGCCCACTGCAGCGAAAAGACGCCTTCGTTACTCGCTCCTCGCCCCTGAATTCAGATTTTCTGCAATGCCGCGATGCGCTCGTCCAGCGGTGGATGGCTCATGAAGAGGCGCTTGAAGCCTTCGGCCAACGGGCCGGAGATGCCGAACGCGGCGATGGTGTTGGGCAGCGTGCTTTCTCCGTGGTTGACTTTGAGGCGCTGCAAGGCGGAGATCATCGCACCTCGGCCGGCAAACTGCGCACCCGCCTGATCGGCGCGGAACTCGCGCCAGCGTGAGAAAGCGGCCACGATCATCGACGCGAACAGGCCGAACACGATCTGCAGCACCATCACCACGACGAAGTAGCCGATGCCTCCACCCCCGCGATTGTTGCTGCTGCCCGACAGCCAGCTATCGACTGCGCGGCCGACGATGCGTGCGGCCAGGATCACCAGCGTGTTGAGCACGCCCTGGATCAAGGTCAGCGTCACCATGTCGCCGTTGGCGACGTGGCCAATCTCATGGCCGAGCACGGCTTTGACCTGTTCACGATCCATCTGCTGCAGCAGGCCGCTGCTCACCGCAACCAGCGCATGGTTCTTGCTCATGCCAGTGGCAAACGCATTCATCTCGGGCGCATCGTAGATCGCCACTTCCGGCATGCCGATGCCGGCCTGCTGGGCATGCCGGCGAACGGTGTCGAGCAGCCAGCGTTCGGTTTCGTTCTGCGGTTGGGCGATAACCCTGGCGCCGGTCGACCACTTGGCCATCCACTTGGAGATGGCCAGCGAAATGAAGGCGCCGCCCATGCCGAACACGGCGGCGAACGCCAGCAGCCCCCCCATGCCGCCATAGCCGCGGCTGGCGGCCATCTGGTCGATACCGAGCAAGTGGCAGACGATGCTCAGCAATATCAGTACGGCGATATTGGTCAGCAGGAACAGGGCAATGCGGCGCATGGTGGTCTCTCGAACGCTGGGTTGTGGGAGGCTGATAAACGGATCACGTTGATCTAGCAGCTTATGATTCGGGGCGCGACGGTGTAGTTTCAAGGATGAGACCGCATGGCAGCGGCGCTGGTTCAGGGCGTCGCGGTACCCTTGGCGACGGTAGAGCCTCGGCATCAGGCACCGCGACCGCCTTTTTCGCCAGCTCTTCACCATGGCGAACGCAGTCTTTGGCATGGTCACTACCACCGGCGCGGTCGTGTCCCGTTCCATCCATTTGGGAGTTTTGTCCCATGAGCCATTTTAAAACGGCCAAGCTCACTGTCCAATCCGCCGCCAGCGGCTTCAGCGACGACGAGCTGCTGACGCGCGCCGCGGCGCTGGCATTTTATTCCGCCCTGTCCTTTGCGCCCTTGCTGGTGCTGCTGATCTGGGTGGTGTCGCTATTGCACAGCGGCTGGGATGTGCGCCTTATCAACGCACTCAACGGCATGGTGGGGCCGCGCGCCGCCGATGCGGTGAAAGGCATCATGAGCAATGCGAAGGCACGGCCTCAAACGGGCAATATCGCCGGCATCATCGGCCTGCTGGTTACGGCGTTTGGCGCCTCGGCGGTTTTCGCGCAGCTGCAAGGCACCTTGAACCGCGTTTGGCGGGTCAAGCCCAAGCCTGGCGCGGCGGTTGGCCAATGGATGAGGACACGCGCACATGCGCTCGCCTTGCTGGTGGGCATTGGCTTTTTGCTGGTGATCTCGTTTGTGCTCAGCGGCATCATCGAAGCGCTGGTACCGGGCAATACGCTGGCATGGCTGATCATCGAAGATGTCATTTCCACCGTCATTTTCGTGATGGTGTTTGGTGCCATGTACAAGGTACTGCCGGATGCGCTGATCGAATGGGGCGACGCGCTGGGTGGTGGCTTGCTGACGGCCGTTCTGTTTATCATCGGCAAGTTCGGCATCGGGCTTTACATCAGTCACAGCAATGTCGGCGGCGCCTACGGGCCGGCCAGTGCGTTCGTGGTGCTGCTGACGTGGGTCTACTACTCGTCGATCATCGTGCTGATGGGCGCCGAACTCACTCGCGGCCTCGCCGACGCACGCGGCAAACCTATCCGCCCCAGCGCGCACGCGGTGGAGATCGAGGCAACACCGGCCGAAAAGGTCAGCGTACCGATGGCTTGAATCCATTGGCGCAGGCAATCAGCCTGCGGTGGTGGCAATCGCGTTGATATCAGCGGCTTCCAACACCGGCTTTGCGGCGCCTCGCCTGGCTACTGCCAGCATCGCCTGTCCCATGATTTCCGTGGTCAATATCGTTGCCGGCAGCATCGCCCGCAGCAGCGGGAGCAACGGTCGCGTCAGCATGTACAAAATTTGATACGACGAGGTTTTCGAGCGCACGCCGTGCAGCGGTTGGATCACGCCGGGCCGGAACATGTAGGCCGCCTTGAACGGCAGCTTCAGCAGCGCGTTCTCCGTACGACCCTTGACGCGCGCCCACATGCTGCGGCCCTGCTCCGTGCTGTCGGTGCCCGCGCCGGAGACATAGACGAAGGTCATCTGCGGATTGAGGCGCGCAAGGGTGTTCGCCGCCGCCAGCGTGATGTCATAGGTGAGGTGTGCGTAGTCCGCTTCGGTCTTGCCCGCGGAGGTAACGCCGAGGCAGAAGAAGCAGGCATCGAAACCCTCGAGTTGCGATTCGATGGCGCTGTAATCGAGCAGATCGCGATGCACGACATCGCGCAGCTTGGCGTCCTGTTGATCCAGCGCGGTGCGACCGATGCTTTGCACCAGCGATACGTCTGCGGCGCGCAGGCATTCGATCAGCACGCCCTGACCCACCATGCCGGTGGCACCAAACAAGAGAATTTTCATGCAGTGACTCCTCAATGCAGCTATTGCTCAACCTATTTTGCAGTATGCGGCCAATAGATTCGTTCTGGGGCTGGCGTAGTGTCGAAGGGCTGCCCTGCGACGTCTCTTGGCCATGTCCTTGCGCAGATGTGCCGACGACGCCCGCACTCCACCTAAACTAAGCCGATGACTTATCGTGGCCGCTTCGCTCCCTCGCCCACCGGATTGCTGCATTTCGGCTCGCTGGTCGCTGCAGTGGGCAGTTGGCTGTGCGCACGGCATGCGGGCGGACAGTGGCTGGTGCGGATGGAGGATATCGATCCGCCGCGTGAGGTACCCGGCTCAGCAAGTGCCATTCTCGCGGCACTACCGGCTTTCGGCCTTGTCGCCGATGGACCGGTGCTGTTTCAGTCGCAGCGCATTGCGGCATATGACCATGCCTTCGAAAAACTGCGCGCTGCCGATCAGGTTTTTCCCTGCTGGTGCAGCCGCAGCGATCTGGCGGCAGCCGGTGGCATGCATCGCGACGGCATCTGTATCGCCCCGCCGGACGAGATACGTGCACCGGCCTGGCGACTGCGCGTGCCGGACAACGACGTGATATTCGATGACGCGCTGCAAGGGCCGCAGCGGCAAAACCTTCGCGAACAAGCTGGCGATTTTGTGATACGCCGGGTGGAAGGTTTGTACGCCTATCAACTAGCCTGCGTCGTCGATGATGCGTTTCAGAACATCACTGACGTGGTTCGCGGCAACGATCTGCTCGACTCCACCCCACGGCAGATCTGGCTGCAGCACTGTCTGGGTCTGCCCACGCCAACGTATCGGCATTTGCCGCTGGCACTGGATGCCGATGGCCGCAAATTGTCGAAATCCGAGCAGGCTTGTCCGGTTGAGCCATCCGACCCGATGCCCGCACTGCGCCGCGCGCTGGCCTTTCTCGATGTGCCGATAGCACCTGCCGCAAACACGTCGGCCGAACTGCTGTCCCGGGCGCTGTCCGTATTCGATCCCGCGACTTTGCCGCATTGCAGCTCCCGCTGTGCTGGCTGAATCGGTATAAACCTTGAAAGGCGCAATCGCGTTCGTATCAGCAGCGGTTAGTGTATAAATCCAAGCTGGCTAGTCGGCTCGGCAGCGTCGATTCGTTTAGCCATCCAATCAGCTTCACTACGAATATTTCGTAGATTTCCATTTCATTCGGGCAACGGACCCTAGGATCACTTCATGACGCAACGTACGGCCTTCATTACCGGCGGTACTGGCGGTATTGGTAGCGCGATTGTTCGGTATCTGGCTGGGCAAGGCCATCGTGTATCGACCAATTTTCGCAACGCTGAAAAAGCCGACCTATGGCATGCAGCGATGAAAAAGGAAGGCATCGACGTTTGCATGGTGCCTGGTGACGTCTGCGATGCAGCAGCATGCGCGGCGATGATCCGCGGCGTCGAGGAAAAATGCGGCCCAGTCGACATTCTGATCAATAACGCCGGCATTACCCGCGACACCACGTTCCACAAGATGGACTACGAGCAGTGGACGGCGGTGATCAACACCAACTTGAACGCCTGCTTCAACGTTACCCGCCCGGTCATCGAGGGTATGCGCCAGCGCAAGTGGGGCCGCATCGTGCAGATCAGCTCGATCAACGGCAAGAAAGGCCAGTACGGCCAGGCCAACTACGCCGCCGCCAAGGCTGGCATGCACGGCTTCACCATTTCGCTGGCGCAGGAGAACGCGCGCTTCGGTATCACCGTGAACACGGTGTCGCCTGGCTACGTAGGCACTGACATGGTGATGGCGGTTCCCGAAGACGTGCGCGAAAAGATCATCGCGCAGATCCCGATGGGGCGCCTTGGCCGGCCCGAAGAAATTGCCCACGCCGTGGCGTTTTTCACCGGCGATCAATCCAGCTGGATCACCGGCGCCAACCTGGCCATCAACGGTGGCCATCACATGGGGTGAGGATTTGCCCAGGCGAAGTCGCGTGATGCGACTTCAACGGCAAACTCACTTCGTCTCAAGCAGCTTTTCCAGTACCTTGCCGACGGCAGCAAAGGCAAACGCGCCTGTGACATGCGTGGCCGCGCCGAGACCTCCGCCACAAGCCAGATTCAGTGGATCGCCGCCCGGCGGCCGATTGCCGGATACCGTGCCATCGGGCTGCGGGTACTGCACGTTCTGTAGCGAATAGACGGCTGAAACGCCAAAGTAGCGATCGGGGTTGCGTGGAAAGTTGAAATCGGCGCGGAGCTTTTTGCGGATCAGGCTGAACATCGCATCGTGCTCGGTGCGCGACAGGTCGCGCACACGGATCTGGGTGGAATCGGTACGACCACCAGCCGAGCCGACGCTGACGATCGGCAGCTTGCGTCGGCGACACCACGCGATGGTTTCGAGCTTGACCCGGAATGCATCGCAGGCGTCGAGTACGACGTCGTAACCGCGATCGAGCAACTCATCCAAGGTCGATGGTGTCAGGAAGCGTTCGATGCCCTCCAGCTCAATCGCCGGATTTATCGCATGGGCACGCTTGGCGATGACGCCCACCTTGCTCTTGCCGTATTCGCCATCGAGCGCATGCAGTTGGCGGTTGGTGTTGGAGACGCAGACCTCGTCCGCATCGATCAAGGTGAGCTTGCCGACACCACTGCGCGCCAGCGCCTCGGCCGCCCACGAGCCCACGCCACCGATGCCGATCACGCAGACGTGCGCGTTGGACAACGCGCCAACGCTGCCAACGCCATAGAGACGTTCCACGCCGGCAAAGCGCTCGATCGGAAAATTTTCGACGCTCATGCTGACCTGCTTTGGGACGGAAATGCTGTTGCCTGCCAAGAGGTCACCGATCTGCCCTGCCAATATGCCAAACCGTTATTTTATCCCTGTTGCATGGATAGGTCGCGCACGGGCGGGTTATTCTGGCCGCCTTGTCGAATTAGCCTGGAACCGGACCGATGCGCGTTGCCCTGATGATTCTGCTGGGACTGGTAATCGGAATTATCGGTACGGTCAATGTGATGAGCACGCTGGCCGCGCGCAACCCGATGCCGAAGGCCGTGATGGATACCATGGATTACCACATGGATGAATTGAGCCGCGCGCTCAAGACCAAGAAGTGCATGGCCGCCAGCATCCAGCACCATCTGGAACGCGTGCAGTCCACCGCAACCGATATCGTGCCGACGTTCGGCGTTGCCGAACAGCCGTTTACCGACGCGGCGACCTTGCTGCAAACCCGCGTGCAACAAGCGCTGCAATCGGCGCCGACCGACTGCGCTGCACTGGCTGCGGCGATGAAACTGATCGGCGGAGCCTGCAAGAGCTGTCACGACAAATACCGCTGAGAGCCTGTTCACGCTCTCCACGTGGCCCGCGCCGGGAGCGGTTTGCGCGCAGGCCAAGGAAGAAGGAGGGAGTGTACGTCGGTACACGACCGAGTGATGACGCGGGCATGGGGGCAAACCGACCCAGCCCGAAGGGTTGTGCCATGGCGGCACTGACCAGCAATCAGGCACTGCGCCCGCACGACCGCCACGGCACAACGCGGGCTACGTGGAGAGCGTGAACAGGCTCTAATTGCCAGTCCTCTAGAAGAGAACCTTTCCACGCAGCATCTGGCCGTACATCACCCAGTCGCCGAGCAGGCTGTAGAGCGGGTGCTTGAACGTGGCCGGGCGATTCTTCTCAAACACGTAATGCCCCACCCAGGCAAAGCCATAACCGGCAACCGGCGCCAACCAGAGCCAGCGCAATTGCCCCGTCGATAGCGCCAATACCACTACTGCGATCACCAGGCTGCTGCCGATAAAATGCAGCCGTCGGCACACGCGGTTACCGTGCTCGGCAAGGTAATAGGGATAGAACTCGCTGAAGTTGGTAAAACTGGTCATGAGTTTGCTCCGCGATCAATCTACTGCCCAAGCATGAACTCGCTACGCGACCGGAGCAACGGGCGCCGCAACATACGCTTTGCATGAGCGAGATGGAACGCATCACACAACCGATCAGCCAGGCAACGGAATGAACTCTTCCTCGTCACCAGGCACTGGGGCGTAACGCTGCGCGGCCCATTCCGCCTTGGCCTGCTCGATGCGCTCACGGCTGCTGGCGACGAAGTTCCACCACAGATGGCGCTCGCCATCGAGCGCGGCGCCGCCGAACAGCATCAGGCGGCTATCCTGCTTCGCGCGCAGCGATGGTACCGATGATCCGGCCTGGACTGCCATTTGCGTAGGGCTGAGATCAAGCTCGCCCCAACGTACTGCGCCCTCGACCAGATAGACGCCCCGCTCGGCATGCTCTGGCGGCAGTGCCAATTCAGTACCTGCAGCGAGTTTCACCTCAAGCAGAAACATCGGGGCGAATACTTTCACCGGTGAGCGCTCACCGTAAGCGTCGCCGGCAATCAGGATCGCATCGACACCTGGCTGGCTGATGCGCGGCAACTGGGTGCGATCGTGGTGATGGAACTCGGGATCGACCTCGGCGTCGGCCTGCGGGAGCGCTACCCAGATCTGGATACCGTGCAGCGTCTGGCCATCGCGTCGTTCGTCTGGCGGCGTACGCTCGGAGTGCACGATGCCGTTACCGGCAGTCATCCAGTTCACTTCGCCGGAGCGGATGTCGGCGAGGCTGCCCAGGCTATCGCGATGGCGGATCGCCCCCTCGAACAACCACGTGACTGTCGCCAACCCGATATGTGGATGCGGCCGCACGTCCATGCCCTTGCCCGCCGCAAAGCTGGCCGGACCGATATGATCGAAAAACACCAGCGGCCCCACGTGTCGCGCCTGCTGCGCGGGCAGCAGGCGACGCACAGCGAAGCCATCACCCAGATCGTGCACGCGGCCTTCGATCAGGGTCGGGGCAATTTGCATCGCGATCTCCTTGGGATAATCAATAACGGCTACCAGGCACGCCCATATTGAACCGGCGGCGTGATCTTCACATCCAGGGTCTTCGCGGCACGGCGGGCGAAGTACGGATCGCGCAGACTTTCGCGGGCAGTCAGCACCACGTCCGCCTCGCCATTGGCGATGATTGCCTGCGCCTGTTCGACTTCCGTGATCATACCGACCGCGCCGGTGGCGATGTCCGCCTCGCGGCGGATACGTGCCGCAAATGGCACCTGGTAGCCGGGGCCGACGGGAATTTTCGCGTGCGCCAGCATGCCACCACTGGAGACGTCGATCAGATCCACGCCCAGCGGCTTGACCTGCTGCGCCAGTTGCACGCTCTGTTCGATATTCCAGCCGGCGTCGTTCTCGGCCCAGTCGGTGGCCGAGATGCGCAGCCACAACGGCAACTCCGCCGGCCACACCTCGCGCACGGCGCTGATCACTTCGCGCACGATGCGGGTGCGATTGTTGAAGCTGCCGCCATACGGGTCGGTGCGCTGGTTGCTCAGCGGCGACAGGAACTGATGCAGCAGATAGCCGTGCGCCGCGTGCAGCTCGATCAGCTGGAAGCCAGCGGCCAAGGCACGCTGCGCGCTTGCACGAAAGTCGGCAACGACTTGTTGAATACCCGCTTCGTCCAGCGCTTGCGGCGTATGCCAACCCGTATCGAAGGGAATGGCGGAAGGCGCCACCGTGGTCCATGGCGCCTGATCGGCAGCCAGCGAACCACCGCCCTCCCACGGCAACTGAGCGCTGGATTTGCGTCCGGCATGCGCCAGTTGCACGCCAGCAATGGCGCCGCTGGACTGCACGAAGCGCACAATCGGCTTCCACGCTTCCACCTGGGCATCGTTCCATAAACCGGTATCGCCATGCGAAATGCGACCTTGCGCCGATACTGCCGTCGCCTCGGTGATGACCAGCGCCGCGCCGCCAACGGCACGGCTGCCCAGATGCACCAGGTGCCAGTCGTCCGGCAGGCCGTCGGTGGCCGAGTACTGGCACATCGGCGAAATCACCAGACGATGGCGCAAGGCCAGACTGCGCTGAGCCAGCGGATCAAACAGATTCATGGGTTGCTCCGACAGGAATCGATGTAAAGACATGCAGGCATGTCAACGACGTATCAAGCACCCAACATCGAATGATCGGCATCAACTCATCGTGATGGTGCGAGCGGTAATCCACGCGGCGATGCGTTTGACGATCGGCGCGGGCGACTTCATCCAGCTGAAATGATCGGCCGGCTGGCCGCCCATATCATCGGGATTCAACATGTCGACCACATTTGGCGCCTGTGGCATTTTGCCGAGCAACCACTCCAGCGAGGCTTTGGGCACCAGCCAGTCATCGCGCAGGCGTAGCGCGAATACCGGCAACCGCAACGCACCGAGAAGTCCGTCCATATCCTGTGACATGCCGGTGGCCGAGTAGCGTCCATTGCGCGCGCTACGTGCCCAGTCGGACGTAAGACGGCGTGCCTCGTTCCCGGCAAAGCCGATCCGGCGACCCGGCAGATGGCCCACTAGATTGGCTACCAACGGCGCCAGCATGCAACCCACCTTGATCAACAGACTATGCGGATAGGCGCGCCAATACGGCGCGCCACTGGCCACCAGCGCAATACCCGCGTGCTCACCTGGATGCAGTGCGGCATAAAGTGAAGCGATCTGTCCGCCCAGGCTGTGGCCCCCGAGCCAGCAGGTTTTTTGCGGCCATTGCGCCTGCACGGCTGCCATCGCGGGCGGCAAATCATCGAGCAACAATTCGCGATAGCCCCAATTGCTGATCCGCCCGGCCCGTTGATCGCTGGAGCCAATGCCACGCCATTCGTGGATGACCACCGCAATGCCGTGCACTGCCAGCGCTTCGGCCATGGGCAGATAGTGCTTGGCCGGCACGCCCATCGCGGGCAGCCAGTACAGCAGCTGTTGCCACCCGCCATCCGGATGCACGCAAAGCAGTTCAAAACGTGCGCCATCGACGGCGGTGATCGGGAGGACGACTTGACTCGTCAGCACGGGTAAATCGGAAAGCGGCGGGGCAAACGCATTTTCAGAGAATTGATCGGACATACCGACAGGCTAGCGAATTGAGGCATCAACCACAAAAAAAGCCGGCTTGCGCCGGCTTTCTTCTGATGTGGTCGCGTCGGTTCAGACCGGCGTTACATCTTCAGCCTGAAGGCCCTTCTGGCCGTTGACGACGGCGAACGTGACCTTCTGACCTTCCTGCAAGCTCTTGAAGCCGGAGCCGCTGATGGCGCGAAAATGCACGAACACGTCAGGACCACTTTCCCGACTGATGAAGCCAAACCCCTTGGCGTCATTGAACCACTTGACTGTACCTGTTTCACGATCCGACATGACTCACTCCAATCCATTACTTGGCGCTTAGACAAACCGGCCCCTGGGCCGACGGTTTACTGGCGTGCCTGGATCGGGTGTAGCGATGTGGATTAATGAAATCCATACCGGGCACGCACGCTGCCGAGCAAACACAGTAACTAGAGCATACCTAACCCGTTTCAAGCTTGCGAGCAATTTGTCAAGGCATTTTTGCGCAAATTATCAGGGTAAGAGAGCACGAATCGCTGTCAGCCTGTCGACTTTGGCACCTGGCGGCTGGAACTGGGGCTTGAACGGTGCAATCGAGGCGGGATTACGCTGATCGGGGTTGAATTTCGCTTGTCTTGGCATTTTCTTGCGATTACGGGCCGTCTTGATCTCAAATTCAGATTCTTTTTACTTCCAACCCTGTCTATTGTGTGGATGAGACGAAAACCACAGCAGGCCAGCTTTTCGGCATGTCCGTTCCAACCCGCTTTTGAGGAGAGCACCCTATGTACGTCATGCCCCGTTTAACCCTGGCCAGCGTGATAGCCGTTCTTTTAATCGCAGGTTGCGCCCATCAACCACCGGCCAAAACGACGACCGTCACGGCGACACGGACAACATCGGCACCCGCCGCCAGCAGTACGACTACCTCTACGCGCACTGCGCATCGGGCCTCGGCTAGTGACACCGCGACCCAGTCAGTTGCCAGTCTGCCTGATCACACCGGCATTGCAGCCTGCGACGACTACCTATCCAGCTACATGGCCTGTCACCGCGCCGCCCATATTTTTGCACCGGCTCAGCTGCAATCGCGCTATGACGCCATGCGCACCAGCCTGCTGCGTGATTCGCAGGATCCTGACATTCGCCCACAACTGGCCACTCGCTGTAATTCTCTAGCGAGCATGCTGCGCGATGCGCTCCACGGCAAGTCCTGCGATGCGAATCCAGCGCCCGCCAGCACCACGCCGTGATCCATCCATATCGATGAATCAAAGCGCTGCGATCAAGGCAACTCGAAGCATTTTTGTCAGCGCAGTCGATTCAGTGCCGGTGACTCGAACCTCAGGCGTATCGTGCCACCGGGCAGTCGTGATAATCGCTGATGCCACAGCAGCCAACAAAGCCGGGACCGCCTTGACGCCCTGCTCCAGGAAAAGCGTCTTGATCTCGAACACGCCATCGGCTCGATGCGCCTTGGCATCGAGCCGTCCGACCAACCTCCCCCGATGCAGAATCGACAGCACGAAGTAGCCATAGCTTCTCTTGGCCTCCGGTGTGTAGCACTCGAGGGAGTAGTCGAAGTCGAACATGGCCCGCGCGCGGGCACGATCCCACACCACCGGATCGAATGGCGAAAGCAGCGCCGTATGCGTTGCGCGCAGTCGGCCAAGGCTGGCTTTCTGCAAAGCGTCGACGTGATCCCGATGCACATAACCTGGCTTGTTCCAGCCTTGCACGGCTGTGGCCAGCAGTTCGCCATTGGCCAGTAGCGGCGCCAGTTCCTCGTCGGTAACAGCCGGCTTCAACCGATAATAATCACCGACCCACGCAGCCTGCGTCACACCTAGCGCACGCACGCTATCGGCGATGAAACGCCGTCGAAGCTCGGCTGCCGACTGGGGTTCGGCGGTGTGATCAAAAGGCGGATCGAGCCGCATCAACACGTTTTCGGCGAGATCATACACACGCTGAAACCCGTCGCGCCGCGCCACCATCAACTCACCGAGCGCAAACCACGCTTCCAGCCAGCGCTTCTCCGGCTTCCAGGCCCACCAACCGGATTTGGCCGCCCCCTTGTCAGCCTCTGCTCGCGCGTAATCCGCGGCCCGCACCGGACCGGAATGTCGAATACCTGCCAGCAGTTCGTCCATGCCCGCACGTTGATCGCGGTGCATCTGCCCGGCATTGCGATAAGCCCAATGATGAGTACGCTGTTCGCGCCAACCGCGATGCAGGGCAATATCCACGGCAGGAACAAAACACGCCTCGTGCGCCCAGCATTCGACCAGCTGGCCGCCAGCAAGCGCCTCGTCCAGCCACACTCTCGGGTAATGACCAAGGCGCGAATGCAGCACCAGATAAGGACTACGCGCGACAACGTGGATGGTGTCGATCTGCAGAAGCCGCATCCGCTCGATCATGGCCACGACATCGGCACGCCGCGCACGCCGACGCAACGACTGCAACAGACCCTGCGCATGCAGATGCAACAAACGCGCCTGCGTGAGCGTTATCGCAGGGCCTTGAGTGTGCGCAGCATTCAACGACACAGAAGCTTCACGGATTCACGAACAGGATGAGAGGGCTTCATTAGATATGGCTTCATTAAATCAGGCCTTTGCTGGCACCAGCATTGTCCGCCCTTCCGGCCAACAGTGTCTTGCTGAAAAGGTTTCGGACGCCAGTAAAGTTTGGACGACGCTTTGTTCAAGCACCTTTATTCTGGCACGGAGTATCTACGATGAAATCTCGCAAACCACTGATCTCTGCCTTCACCGTTGGCATGCTGCTGTTCGGCGGCGCGTTGCTCGCACAAGACATGTCGACACCGCCACCGCCTCCGCCTGCGAACACCTCGCCTGCCATGCCATCTACGGATTCAGCGGCCCTGCGCACCCCGCAGGGTGAGGTCGTCGTCAACAGCGCTCCCGCGAGTGCACCTGCCATTCCACCCCCGCCATCGTTCGAGCAATTATCCGGTGGCGGCAAATCCATCAGCGAGGATCAGGCAGAGGCCTATCCACCGCTGGCCAATGACTTCATCCATGCGGATAGTAATCGTGATGGCAAAGTCAGCAAGGCCGAATATCAGCGCTGGTTAAAACAGCTTTAAGCCGTCGTGGCGAGAAGCCGGTCGCAGTAAACGACGACGGCCGGCTCTTTGCTTGGTGTCGTTATGAGAAACTTTCCATCGCGCGCCGGGGATGCGTGGCACAGAAGTCTGGCTTGATCCTCGCCATCAGATTTTCTGGAGTTCTTCATGAAGCCTCTTTTCATTGCGGCGCCGCTGGCGTTACTGACCGGCGTTATCGCCACACCGGCGCATGCGCAGAACCCTAGCCCAACCGATATACGTGCCTGCACCGGCATCGAAAGCGACGCGCAACGACTGGCCTGCTACGACCGCTCCACCGGCAGGGTCAACCTTCCCGCGGCACAGAAACGCGGCGACCAGCCCAGCACCAGCGCACCGACCAGTATCTTTGGCCACGAAAAGCCCACCGCCGCCGTACCTAGCGACGCGACGGCCGGCAAGCCGCTGTCGCTGCTCGACAGCCGCTGGGAGCTTTCTCCGGAAAGCAAACTCGGCACGTTCAATGTACGTGGCTACAAACCGGTGTACGTCATGCCAGCTTTCGCCACCAGCAATCAGAACGATGAACCGCATAGCCCCAATCCCGTCAACACGGTGACCACGCCGCAGCAACTGGACAATGTGGAAGCGAAATTCCAGCTCAGCCTGAAGACCAAGATATGGCAAGGCGTGTTCGGTGACGCCGGCGACGTGTGGGTCGGTTATACCCAGGACTCACACTGGCAGGTCTATAACACCGAGGCTTCGCGCCCGTTCCGCGAGACCGACTACGAGCCCGAAGCCATACTGATGTTCAACACCAACTACCAGCTATTCGGCTGGGACGGTCGACTGCTTGGCATTGGCGTAGACCATCAGTCCAACGGCCAATCCGACCCGCTTTCCCGCAGCTGGAACCGCGTGATGGCCGACATCGGTTTCGAACGCGACAGCTGGACGGTGATGTTTCGTCCGTGGTGGCGTATTCCCGAGTCGCGCACCAGTGATAACAACCCGGATATCAGCAATTACATGGGCCGTGGCGACATGCAGATCATCCACGAGTGGAATGGTCAGGAATTCGGCCTGATGCTGCGCAGCTCATTGCGCGGCGGCAGCGATGCGCATGGCGCCGCCCAGTTCACCTGGAGCTTTCCGCTGATCGGCAATTTGCGCGGCTATATGGAAGCGTTCAAGGGTTACGGCGAGAGCCTGATCGATTACAACCACAATGCCACTTATGTGGGCGCGGGCATCACGCTGCTCGACTGGTATTGATCATCACGTTCGCCAAGGCCTGCTGACTTAACGCCACCACGCTTGTTTTGTACCGGTGAGTATCTTCAGCATCTGGCCGCGTGCCAGCGGAAGCCGGCCCAACGGACCAAAACAGGCATCGCGTACGCGCGCAAGCCCAGCACGATCTGACTGGAACAACGGGGTAAGCCATCGGCTCAACTGCTGATAGACAGCCAGATGCTGCCTGCGCAAGCGAGGATAAGCGCGCAGCGCATCATCGATGTCGCTGGCATCCGCCAATGCATCGGACAGCGCTTCGGCATCCAGCAGCGCCATGTTCACGCCCTGCCCCAGCTGCGGACTCATGGCGTGCGCCGCATCGCCAATGAAAACCAGCCTTCCATTTACCGGCGCACGCAACACCACATCGCGATAACGAGCGCGATTCAATTGCGCCGGCTCACGAATGTGATCAAGTAATGGCAGCGCCTGCGGCCAGAGCTTGCGTGTCCTGTCGCGCATGCGAGCCAGTGAGTCGCCATCAAATCCATCCACCTGTTCGCCTGGCAGACTGAAGAAAAACGTCAGCCAGCGGCCATCACCATCGGCGCGTTGCCCCACCGGCAGCAGGCCGATCATTTCGCGGCTACCTCCGTAGCGCTGGTGCAGCGTATCCGGATGCGGCCAGCTCTCGGCCGGTAGCAGGCACCACATAGCTCCCCACGGATACAACGCCTGCCGCCGAACGATCTTCGGAGCAGAGTCGCGCAGCCGCGAGTTTGCGCCATCGGCTACCACGATCAGATCGAATGGGCCGTACCGCTCACCCCTGCTGTCGATCAGGTGTTTGCCGTCCGCGTCGATCCGATCCATCCGAATGCCTGTACGCAGCTGTGCCGCATCAGGCCAGGCATCACGCATCAGGTTGAACAGACTTCCGCGCGTCAGGCCGAGCCCAAAGCAGCCAGGCGAATGATCGCTGTAACGCATGTCCATGACGCCATGGCCATTCGCGTTGCAACCATACAACCGCTCGATCCGCTGACCTTGGGCCATGACCTGCTCAGCCAGACCGAGTCGGGCAAGCACACCCAGTCCAGTCGGTTGCAGCAAAAATCCAGCGCCCACCGGTCCTGGCGAGTCGGCCTGTTCGAACACGCTCAGCGCGTGTTCTCGTTTTGACAAAAACAACGATGCGGCCTGACCAGCCGCACCGTAACCCACAATGGCGATGTCCAGGCGTCGTTCCATGTCGCCCCGTACAGGCAATAACTTAGTGGTGATGACCGCCCGCGCCGTGCACATGACCGTGCTCCAGCTCTTCCGCCGTAGCCGCGCGCACATCAGTCACTTCGACGGCGAAATGCAGCGTCTGGCCGGCGAGCGGATGGTTGCCGTCGATGAACACGGTATTGCCTTCGACCTTGGTCACGGTGACGTTGATCTCACCTTGTGGGCCACGACCCTGGAACTGCATACCGGGCTGAATGTCTTCGACACCCTGGAAGGCATCCTTGGGCACTTCCTGAATCAGCTCGTCGTGATGCACGCCATAGCCGTCTTCAGGTGATACGTCAGCGTTGAACTTGTCACCGACACTGCGACCTTCCATCTGCTTTTCCAGTCCCGGCACAATTTGCCCGGTGCCGTGCAGATAGGTCAGTGGCTCGCGACCTTCGGAGCTGTCAACAACCTGCCCCTGGTCATCGGTCAGCGTGTAATGGAAGGCGGCAACGGAGTTGTGGGCAATCTGCATGGAAGTCTCACGAATAGGTGTAGGTCCGCCGGCCAGGTGCCGACACGAATGACAAAGGCTACCAGATCACCGCGAAATGGCAGTAAGCAGGATGCCGCGGGATTGGCGATACTAAAGTCATGATTCCCGCACCAAGCCTGAAATATCGCCATTTTGCCGCTGGCCTGCTTGTCTGCGCCTGCTGGTTTGCCTTGGGCTCAGCCACAGCATCCTCGTCGGCCAGCACGGCCAGCGCTGCGGGCTTGGCGGCAGACATCGATGGGCAGATCAGCCAGCCGCGTTTCGCCGCTGCCAACTGGGGCATCGCCGTGGTTTCACTGGACAGTGGCCGCACGCTGTACACCCATCACGCCGATCAGTTGATGCAGCCAGCCTCCACCGCCAAGCTGTTCACCGCCGCACTGAGCCTCTCCACGTTGGGCGCGGATTACCGTATGCCGACCCGATTGTTGGCCAATGATGATATTCACGATGGCCGTCTGAATGGCCCGTTGATTCTGTATGGCATGGGTGACCCGACACTGGGCACGGCAACCAGCACCGACTGGGCCGATCAGCTGGCCAATCAACTATTCCAGCGCGGTGTGCGACAGGTGCGCGGCGACCTGATCGCCGACGACAGCTACTTCACTGGCCCCGCATTCGGATCCGGCTGGGAAGCCGGCGATCTGCAGAGCTGGTTTGCCGTGCCGTCTTCCGCCTTGAGCGTGGACGAAAATATCGTCGACATCACGGTGAGCCCGGGATCAGCGACCGGGCTACCCGCTAGCCTGACCTTTGATCCGGTCGATGCGCAGATGCCCCAGTTGGGCCAGCTGACGACGACGCTGTCACGCCTACCCAGTGACATCAATCTCTACCGCGCGCCGGGCGACAGCACGCTCTACGCTTTCGGCACCGTCGCAGCCAAAACACCGCCACAACATTTCAAGCTGGCGCTGCCCGACCCTGCCCTGGTAGCGGGCTCGCAACTGCGACAGGCGCTGGCAGATCGGGGAATTCACTTGACCGGCCAGGTGCATGCACTGCACTGGCCGCAGGACGATACGGCACTGGTCGCGCGCGCCGATACGCTGGCCGAAATCCAGTCACCGCCGCTGATGGATGTTCTGCAGCGCGGGCTGAAGCGATCGCAGAATCTGTATCTACAGAATCTTTTTTTGAGCGTGGGCAAGCATCAGCAATCGATGGAAGCTACCCCGGGAATCGTGCCTTTTGCCAGCACCGAGCAATGGTCAGTCAAGGCGCTGCATCAGCTATTGACGCAAATCGGGATTCCGCCATCGGCCGGCCTGATCGACGAGGGTACCGGACTGTCGCGACGCGATCTGGTGACGCCCGATGCGATGGTGCGACTGCTCGCCTATCTAGCCGCGCAGCCTTATGCCGCACAGCTGCACGAAGCTTTGCCGATCGCCGGCATCGATGGCACCCTGACCGGGCAGATGCGTCACACCGCAGCCGAAAATAATGTACATGCCAAGACTGGCAGCATGACCTACGTCCACTGCCTGGTTGGTTATGTCACCAGTGCGGCAGGCGAGCGGCTGGCGTTTGCCATCATGCTGAATAATTACGAGCCGCCCGCGAACGGACCCAGTGTGGGCAGCGACGTCAACGCGATCGCTCTGCTGCTTGCGAATTTCCACGGACGGAGTTGATTGCCACCTCGGCCAACCCTGCATTCCTGGAAAGCGTTTAGCCGCCCAGACGGGCCAAGGTGTCCTTGCCGATCTTTTCAGGTGTATCCGTCGGCGCGTAGCGCTTCACTACCTGGCCATGTTCATCGACCAGAAACTTGGTGAAGTTCCACTTGACGGATTCACTGCCCAGAATGCCCTTGCCTTCGCTTTTCAGCCATTGGTAAAGAGGATCGGCATGATCGCCGTTGACTTCGACCTTGGAGAACATCGGGAACGTCACATCGTAGCGGTTGCTGCAAAACGTCTTGATCTCGTCCGCATCGCCCGGCTCCTGATGGCCGAACTGATCGCAGGGAAAGCCCAGCACCACCAGCCCCTTGTCACGTTGATCCTGCCAAAGGTTCTCCAGCCCCTTGTACTGGGGGGTAAAACCGCATTTGGAGGCAACATTGACGATCAGCAGGGTTTTTCCGCGCCATTCGCCGAGCGAGCGCTCGTTGCCGTCGATATCGCGGACTGTGAAATCGTAGACGCTGGACATAAGGCAAGCTCCTGCTGGTGGGGTAACTCTGCCGAGTCTACGCCATCCATGGGGGCGCTCGTGACATAGAATGACGGTTTAGCGCAAAAGCCAGGCCATGCCGTGATCCGCTTTGTCGATGTCCACAAGTCCTATCGTGTCGACGGTCACGATATCCCTGCGCTGAAGCCTTTCAGCCTGGAGGTCGTCGATGGCGAAGTCTTCGGCATCATCGGTTTGTCCGGCGCCGGCAAATCGACGCTTATACGGCTGATCAATCTGCTCGAACGCCCCAGCGGTGGCAGCATCTTCGTCAATGACACCGAAATGACCGCCCTGGCCGAACCGGCGCTTCGCGCGCAACGGCGGCGGATCGGCATGATTTTCCAGCATTTCAACCTGCTCGCCTCGCAGACAGTGGCCGATAACGTGGCGTTTCCGATGCGATTGGCGGGTGAGCGCAATGCAGTGACCTTGCGCAAGCGCGTCGACGAGTTGCTGGCGCGGGTTGGCCTGACCGACCATGCCGACAAATACCCCTCACAGCTTTCCGGTGGCCAGAAGCAGCGCGTGGGTATTGCGCGTGCGCTGGCCAACCGACCATCCATTCTGCTGTGCGACGAAGCCACCAGTGCGCTCGACCCGCAGACCACGGCCTCGGTACTGGAGCTGCTGGCCGAGATCAACCGAGAGCTGAAACTCACCATCGTGCTGATCACGCACGAAATGGATGTCGTACGCCGTGTCTGCGACCGCGTCGCCGTACTGGATGCCGGCGAAATCGTGGAGCGCGGCAGCGTGATCGACGTTTTCCTGCATCCGCAGCATGCCACCACCAAGCGCTTCGTCAACGAGGCGCTGCCAGAGGAAGCCATTGGTGAGGAGGCTGCCTTTGCACGTGTGCCCGGACGCATCCTGCGACTGAGCTTTCGTGGTGACGCGACATGGACACCGGCACTAGGTCGGGTCGCGCGTGAAACCGGCATCGATTTCAACCTGCTCGCCGGGCGCATCGACCGCATCAAGGACATGCCTTATGGTCAACTGACGCTGGCGATGCAGGGTGAGCGCGTGGATGCAGCCATGCTGGCCCTGCGCGAAGCGGGTATCGAGATCGAGGAGTTGCGCCGATGAGCCACGCACCGATTCTGCAGACGTTGTTCCCGAACATCGACGATTGGGGCGAAATCGGCCATGCGTGCATCGATACGCTGTTGATGCTTGGCGGCTCGCTGCTGCTCACCGTACTGCTTGGCCTGCCGCTAGGTGTACTGCTGTACCTCACTGGCAACGGTCAGCTACGCCCGATGCCAAAGCTATACGCCATCACCTCGTTGCTGGTGAACATCCTGCGCTCGGTGCCTTTCATCATCCTGATGATCGTGCTGATGCCAGTTACGTATTTTCTGGTCGGCACCAAGCTCGGTATACGCGGCGCGATTCCGCCGCTGGTGATCGGCGCGGCACCGTTCTTCGCTCGGCTGGTGGAAACCGCGCTGCGCGAGGTGGAGCACGGCGTGATCGAGGCCAGCCAGGCGATGGGTGCCAGCCTGTGGCAGATCGTGCGCCATGTATTGCTTCCCGAGGCACGCGGCGGCCTGCTGGCCGGCGTGACCGTCACGGCCATCGCCCTGGTCGGCTACACCGCGATGGGCGGCGCGGTCGGCTCCGGCGGCTTGGGCGATCTGGCCTACCGCTACGGTTACCTGAGCTACAAATCCGACTACATGCTGGTGACCGTGGCACTGCTGATCGTGCTGGTGCAATTGCTGCAGATGCTCGGCGATCGCATCGTGGCGCACTACGGTCGGCGTTGAGCCACAACACATGGCACTTTGCATTTGGCAGTATGGACGGCTACTCTTGTGCGCCGCACAAAGCTCATCGTCATGAAGAAACTGCTTGCCTCCCTCGCTGTACTGCTCGCCTTGGCAGGTTGCTCCGCCCATGATGGCGGATCCTCCAGCAGTGACTCGAATACGCTGACGGTCGCCGCCACCGCGATCCCGCACGCGGAGATCCTCAAGCAGATCAAGCCGATGCTCGCCAAAGAAGGCGTCGATCTTGAGATCAAGGTGTTTGCCGATTACGTGCAGCCCAACTCGCAGGTGGCCGAAAAAAACATCGACCTGAACTTCTTTCAGACCAAGCCCTACCTTGATGCGTTCAACCGCGAACGCGGCACGAAACTGGTGATCATCACCGGCGTGCACATCGAGCCGTTCGGTGCGTATTCGCGCAAGTACAAAAACATCGATCAGCTGCCGGATGGTGCCAACGTGACCATTCCCAATGACCCCAGCAACAACAGCCGCGCGCTGCTTTTGTTGGCCAAGCACGGGCTGATCACGCTGAAAAATCCGAACGACGAGATGGCCACCTTGAAGGACATCACCGCCAACCCGAAGCACCTGAAGTTTCGCGAGCTGGAAGCGGCCATGCTGCCGCGCACACTCGATGAAGTAGACCTGGCGCTGATCAATACCAACTATGCGCTGGCTGCCGGATTGAATCCGACCAAAGACGCGCTGCTGATCGAAGACAAGAACTCACCGTACGTGAATTATCTGGTTGGCCGCGAAGACAACCAGAACGATCCGCGCGTACAGAAGCTGGCCAAGGCACTCACCAGCCCCGAGATCAAGACCTTCATCGAACAGAAGTATCACGGTGCGGTGTTGCCAGCATTCTGAGCGCTGAGTTTCTGAATGACTACAACCCCTGCGTCGCCGGAATCTCGAACACCTGGCGCAGATAGGTAACATAGGCTTCGTCGTCGCACATGTTCTTGCCCGGCGAGTCGCTGAGCTTGGCTACCGGCTGGCCGTTGCAGCGGGTCATCTTGATGACGATATTGAGCGGCGTCGGGCCCACATCGTTGGTGAGGTTGGTGCCGACACCGAATGCGAGCAGGCAGCGATCGCGGAAGTGCGCGTAGAGCTGCATCACTTTCGGGATATCGAGCCCGTCGCTGAACACCAGCACCTTGCTGCGGGGATCGACCCGGTTGGCATGGTAATGCGCCAACACCTTCTCGCCCCAGTCGAACGGATCGCCGGAGTCATGCCGGGTGCCGTCGAACAGCTTGCAGAAATACATGTCGAAATCGCGCAGGAACGCGTTGAGTCCGTAGACGTCCGATAGCGCAATGCCGAGATCGCCGCGGTATTCCTTCGCCCACGCCTCCAGCGCAGCCACCTGCGAGTCACGCAGACGCGGACCTAGCGCCTGGTGCGCCTGAAGGTACTCGTGCGCCAGCGTGCCCAGCGGCGTCAACCCAAGCTCACGTGCCAACCATACATTGCTGGTACCCGCCAGCTGCTTGCCCAGTCCATCGCGCAGCGTGGTCACCACCTCGGCCTGCCATGTCCGTGAATACCGGCGCCGTGTACCGTAGTCGGCGATGCGGCAACCGGTGTAATCGAGCGTGTCGCGCAGCAGCGCAATCTTGTCGTGCAGTCGCTGGCGGCCTTCGGCCATATCCAAACCCGCGCTGACGTGACGAAAATACACCTCGTTGACGATCGCGAGCAGCGGCACCTCGAAAAGAATCGTATGCAACCAGGGACCGCAGATACGGATATCTATTTCCCCGTTGTTCGCGTTGGACGGCGTGATCTCGACATATTTTTCGTTCAGATGGAAAAGATCGAGAAAATCGACAAAGTCGCTTTTCAGGAAGCGCCAGGTGCGCAAATACAACAGCTCATCCGCCTTGAAGCGCAGCTGGCAAAGCGCCGCGAGCTCGATACGGATTTCATCGATATAAGGCACCAGGTTGATGCCGGGATTGCGGCACTTGAAGCGATACTCGACCTGCGCCGCCGGATACTGGTGCAGCACCACCTGCATCATCGAAAACTTGTACAGGTCGGTATCGAGTAGCGATTCGATGATCATCAATGGCTCTTGCGGAGAATGCTTGCGCAGACAGATGCTGAATCATTACCCATCCTGCAGGGCAGATGTAGAGAGCGGAGCGCACCGCCCCTGCGTACCGAACAACACTCAGGGCAAAAAAAACCCCACTGGCCAGGGGAGGACCGGTGGGGCTTGTCAGGCTGCGTCCAGGGGAGGAAAGCAGCCCCTCAGTGAGCGATGTTTTGCGTCACTTATGGTCGCCGTCACGGCGATGCATAGGCGTAGTGTGTCCGCGGGTACGTGACTTCAACGTAAACGTCCCAGACTCGTTCAGCTAAGCGACAGGCTGGCTAGACTGTCGCCGCCAGCGCAATCTGATTTTCAATAGCTTGAACAAAGGCTTGCGTGCCAGGCCACTCGCTAATCCGTCCCATCTTTCGCTCGCCGCGAAACACGAAGAACGCAGGTATGCCGTGCAATCCAAACCGCGTGGCCATGGTCGGATCGTCGTAAACGTTATCGTGCAGCCAGCGCACCTGTGGCCACTGGAAACGATCCCGCGCCAGCAGCATGGCGCGCTTGGCAATATCGCAATTGGGGCAGTCGCGACCCCATAGAAACAGGATGCTGAGCGGCGCTCCCTCCTCGCGCAATACATCGTCAAGGGACACGCTGTTGACCTGTTGCATGGGGAATCGCCCGAAGAACTCGGGCACGGCGGTATCGGACATGGTCAACTCGACAACCCTGATTCCTGCAAGCCAAAGAGATGAGTTTCAGTATGGGAATGGCAAGTGGGTAGCCATCCTTGCTGGTGCCAACCACGTTGCACCGACACATCACGATCGCTTGTGCATCATGGCGACTTCAGCCTGCCAAACTTGATGCGCAAGCCATCCGCATCCATCCATGCAGGATATTTCCGCGACCAGCAAGGATTCACCTTATGTCAGACCGTTCTCCCCGATCGCTGTTCGACCCGGTCCAGATGGGCGATATCGCGCTGGCCAAACGCATCGTGATGGCACCTCTGACCCGCGATCGTGCCGGCCCTGGCCGCACGCCGACGCCGCTGATGGCCGAGTATTACGCGCAGCGTGCCGACGCGGGGCTGATCATCGCCGAAGCCACCCAGATCAGTCCCGAGGGTCAGGGCTACCTCGACACACCCGGCATCTACAGCAGCGCGCAGGTCAAGGGCTGGAAGGCAGTGACTGATGCCGTGCACGCGCGCGGCGGCAAGATGGTGCTGCAGATGTGGCACGTCGGCCGCATCTCCCACACCAGTCTGCAGCTGGGCGGCAAGGCACCGGTCGCTCCGTCAGCGATTCGCGCCAAGGCCAAGACCTTCACCGCCAACGGCTTCGAGCCGGTTTCGGAGCCGCGCGCACTGGCTGCTGGAGAAATGCCGCGCATCGTCGCGCAATACCGCTATGCCGCCGCGCGGGCGATGGATGCCGGGTTTGACGGCGTCGAAGTGCATGCGGCCAACGGTTATCTGATTGACCAATTCCTGCGCGATGGCAGCAACCACCGCGACGACGCCTGGGGCGGCAGCATCGAAAATCGCACACGCCTGTTGTACGACGTCGTCAGCGCCGTTGCCCAGACGGCGGGCAGCGGCCGTACCGGCGTGCGCCTGTCGCCCGTGACACCGGCCAACGACGCGCGCGACTCCAATCCGCAGCCGCTGTTCGAGCGGGCCGTTGAACGGCTCGCCCCGCTCGGCCTGGCCTATCTGCACGTGATCGAAGGCGCCACCGGCGGCCCACGAGATGTTGCACCCTTCGACTACGAAGCGTTGCACCGCCGCTTCCATGGCAGCTGGATGGTCAACAACGGCTACACCGAAAAGATGGCCGAAGAAGTTGTCAGCAGCGGCCTGGCTGACCTGGTTGCGTTTGGACGTCCATTCATCGCCAATCCCGATCTGGTCAAGCGGCTACGCATCGGTGCGCCGCTCAACGCCATCAATCCTGCCACGCTGTATGGCGGCGGCGCCGAGGGCTATACGGACTATCGCACGCTCTGATCATTCATCGGCAACGATCCCCAGGCCAAGGACGGCTCGCTCAGGGCGCTGCCAAAGATGTCGCAACACGTCGCCCCAATTGCACGAGCGTGGCATCCCGCTGCAGCTTGGGCTGCCTGGCAAGGTCCCTTACGCGCTGATAGAAAGCCAGCCATTGCCCCTGCGATTGCTTGAACAGCTCGGCGAACGCAGGCGTCCACTGATCGTACAAGCCGAACGGCAGCAAGCGCGCATTGTTGATTGGCGCCGCCACCCAGGCGTCGTAGCCATGTTCCTTCGGCCAGTCGCGATCGCGCCACTGCTTGTAACGTTCGCGAAATGCGGCGATCTCTTGCTGCTTGCCGCCTTCCATCGCCGTGTCGCCCACGCCGCTGGCGTACAGCTTTTTCAGTCGGTCACGCAGATCCAGTACCAGTTTGGTGAAGCCGTTGTCCATTGCCTGCGTGCGATCGTCTTGCGCCGGTAGCCCGCGCGACTGTCGCCACTCGCGCAAGCCCTGATCCTGCACAAATGTAGCGAAAGACTCGTTGAATGCCGTGTCGTCTTTTACGTAGATCAGCTGATGCGCCAGCTCGTGGAAGATGGTGCTGTCCAGCTCGTCGTCGTCCCAACGCAGCATGCTGCTGAGAATCGGATCAGCGAACCAGCCCAGCGTGGAATACGCCGAGACGCCACCGATCTCGACGTCGTCGCCTTTTTTCTGCAGCCGTGCCGCTTCGGCCTTCGCATCGGCCTCGGCAAAGTAACCGCGATAAGCCACGCAGCCTGCGACGGGAAAACAATAAAGCACCGGCTCTACCGAATAGCGCGGCGCCGCGAACACGTTCCACACCACATAGTTTCGATGCAGATCGACGTAGCGCGTATAGCTGCGATTATCCGGCAACCCCAGGTGCTGCGAAGCGAAAAGACGCGCCTGCTGGGCCAGTAAAAGTCGTGCGGCCAGTTTGGGGTCAGTCGCCGGATTGCTGACGATCGTACCAATGTTGCGCCGATGAAAGACCAGCTCACTCTGCCCGCGCACTGCCTGTGTGTAATAACGCAGGCTGCCGCAGGCGCCAAGCAAAAGGCCCACCGCCGTGATGGCGATGAGCCTTGGAAACCGAATGGAACGTGGCAAATAATTTAGGCGAGGCATGCGGCGATTGTGCCGCAGGCCCCGCGTTCTGTCTTAGTGACCGCTACTTCCGCCGTGCGAGGAGCCGCCGCCATGCGAGTAATGACCGCCACCATGTCCGCCAGCGTAACCCGGATGGCCGCCGCCGTAACCGGGACGGCCTTGCCAATGGCCCCCGCCATATCCGTAACCACCGCGCCAGTAGCGCGGGCCACCATAACCGCCGTACCAACCACCGACGACGCCTACGCTGCAGCAGCCGTAATAGCCATTGTCGTAGTAACCGTAGCCGGGGTACCCGTAGTAACCACCCTGATATACCGGCGCGGCCTGACCGTAATACACGTCGCCGCTGTAACTGGAACCGCGAACGTAGCTATAGCCGGGGTCGTAATAACACCCGGACAAAGTAGTGATGGCGGCGAGCAGAACGAGACTTGCGAGTAGGCGTTTCATGGTTTGTCTCCGACTCCAACGGGAGTCATGACCTGAACGCTAGTCCTATGCGCTTGAACGCCTCCTGAGGTACAAACACATGGCTGATGGGCATTTACCCACCAGCCATATACGCAGGACCGTCAATGCGCACGCATCAGCCCTTGCGCTTGGACTGGTCGCCTCGCTCATGTGCCAGCGCATGGCCAAACGCCGCTTCGCTGGACAGGCCGCCGGCACCAGGCGTGGGCGCATGGGGATCGGGCGTATTCGTCGCGGGCTGCACAGCCACCGCGCCAGGCCAGCTCGGCCCCTGACGCACGCGCTCCAGCTTGGCCTCCAGCAGTGCCTGGATATGCTCCACTGCTTCGGCCGGACTGATGTGATGGATTTCCGGCTCCGGCAGCGTCGGCAACTTGAGCGGGGTCGCCTTGGTCTTGGGAGACGATGCAACCTTCTTGACGGCTGGCTTGGGTGCCGCGGGTTTCGCCGCCGGCTTTTTCGTCGCAGCGACCTTGGCTACCGGCTTTTTCACGGCAGGTTTCGCCACCGCAGATTTCGTCACCGGCTTGGCAACGGACTTCTTCGGCGCTGCTTTCTTGGCAATAACCTTTTTGGCTGCCGGCTTGGTGGCCGCGATCTTTTTCGTGACTGACTTCTTTCCGACAAGCTTCTTCGCGGCCGATTTCTTCACTGTCGGCTTCTTCACGGCAACCTTTTTGGCCACCGGCTTCTTTTTCGCGACAGCTTTTTTCACTACGGACTTTTTAGCAGTGACTTTTTTTGCAGCCGGCTTTTTTGTCGCTGTCTTTTTCACTGCTGCCTTTTTAGTGGCTACCTTTTTTACGGGCGCCTTCTTGGCAGCCGCTGCTTTACGCGGGGTGGCAACCTTCTTCGCGGTGCGTTTTACGACTGCCCTTTTTACAGCTGTTTTTTTTGCGGACGCCTTTTTTGCCGCGGACTTTTTCGTTGCCGACTTGCCTTTCGTAGCCATGCGTTCGTTCTCCTGCGGTGACCAATAAAATTAAACGGCGATCAATGAAACATGAGCCAGTATGCACGCCTTGAATCGCTCGGATATTAACGGCTGACCTTACGAAATCGCCTGAAACCTTCGCGACAAATCCGGCGCATCAGTCATCAAAACGAAGGATGCGACAACTGATTGAGGAAGTAAGGAAGCACACGTTGATCCATAAGCAGCGTGAAGATGACGCCGTAGGCCGCACCCCAAAGGTGAGCGCTGTGATTGACGTTGCCCTGCCCGCGTCGATCCATGAAGATCGAGTAGCCCGTATACAGCACGGCATAGAGAATCGCCGGCATGGGTATCACCAGCACAATGATCTTTTGCCATGGCGCCAACAAAACGAATGAGAACAGCACAGCTGAAACAGCGCCGGATGCCCCAAGGCTGCGGTAGTTGGGATTGGTGCGATTCTTCAGATACGTCGGCAGAATCGAGACCACCAGACCACCGATATAGAACAGCGCAAACCCGAAACCGCCAAGACGTCCGGTGAAAAACCCTTCCATGACCTGACCGAAGAAATACAGCGTCAGCATGTTGAAAAACAGGTGGCCGAAATCCGCATGCACTACGCCGTAAGTCACCAGACGGTGGTACTCGTGCTGACGGGTGATCGCTGGCGGCCACAGGATGAGGTCGTTCATCAGCCGGTTGTTCTTGAAGGCCATGAACGACACGATGCCGGTGATGGCGATGATGATGAAGGTAACCGGCATAAACGATTCCGCGAGAGATAAGCAAAGCGTGACATCTTCGCGCTAGTGCATGGTCTTGTCGACTTCGCTGGCAAAAATCTGAAGTGCGCGAGGCGGCATGACCAAGCTGACTGCGGGCAAACTCACCGCCGCCAGAAACATCGCGACGCGACCACGATCCGGTGTCTACTGCAGCGCTAGCCCCAAGGAGGGACATCATGACTTCTTTTCGTTACATGCATCTCGACGTCTTCACCGCCAGCCTCGGCGGCGGCAATCATCTGGGCGTGGTGGTCAACGCACAGGACTGGAGCGCCGAGGACATGCAGCGCTTCGCCCGCTGGACGAACCTTGTCGAAACGACCTTCCTGCTTCCACCGCAGGACCCCAAGGCGAGCTACCGCGTGCGCATGTTCACGCCGCACAAGGAAATCCCGTTTGCCGGCCATCCCAGCATTGGCAGTGCACACGCCGTGCTCGAGTGCGACCTGGTCGAGCCACGCGATGGCCTGCTATGGCAGGAATGCGGTGCCGGCACACTGCCGATCCGTGTACATGGCAGCGGCGCAGAACGCGAGCTGTCGCTGCTGTCGCCCGCTCAGCACATAGTGAACAGTGGACATGATGCGCACCCGCTGCTGTCGGCCGCTCTGCTGGGCGTGGGCTCGGGCCGATTGCCGCCCGCGCTGGTCGACGGTGGTCGGCGCTGGTGGCTGGCCGAAGTGTCGGATGAGGCCAGCCTGCGTGCATGGAAGCCCGATCATGCCGCGATCGGTGCATTGGCCAGAGCCAGCGACAGCATGGGCCTATGTGCGTTTGCCCGCAGCACGAACGCTGACTATCAGCTGGTGGTCCGTGCGCTGCCCGCCGGCGCCGGCATCGTGGAGGATCCTGCCTCGGGCGCGGCGAACGGTTCCATCGCCGCCTACATTGCGCAGACCGAGCCGAACGGCGAGCTGGCCCGCGGCTATCAGGTCAGCCAGGGACGTGAAATCGGCCACGATGCCCGGCTCGTGGCGCTGATTGACGGCGGTTCGGTGTGGATCGGTGGCCGCACCCACACGGTGATCAATGGCAGTCTGGACTGGACGCTGCAAGATTGACGGTTGAATCGGCGTCGGCATCAAGCTCGAGCCGGCGTCGACTCGCGCAACTCTTACTTGCGTTCGTCCAGATGCGCCCGTCGAGCGGCCACCTGCGCCAGGGCTGACCAGTCCAGCTCGGCATCGCCGCCAGCCAGCGCTTCGAGCAGGCTGTCGCGCAATACGCCGGCAAACGGCAGCGGCACGCGTGCCGTGCCACCGGCCGTCAGGGCCAGCTCGACATCCTTCAGACCCAGCGGCAAAGTGAAGCCGGCGGGTTTGAAACGCTCTTCGGCGATCAGCTTGCCGTAGCCCTGGTACGCCGGCGATGCAAACAACGTGCTGGTCATTACGTCGAGGAAGTCAGCGGCGCTGACGCCGTAAGCACGGGTCAGCGCGGTCGCCTCGGCCATGCTTTCGATCGCCGCGGCCAGCATGAAGTTACCGGCGATCTTCGCCACGCTGGCGCGCTCGGCCTGCTCGCCCATCGGCCATAGCTTCACCGCCATCGCTTCCAGCAGGGGCCGAACGCGTTCCACTACCGCCAGCTTGCCGGCAACCAGCATGTTGAGCTTCGCAGCCGCTGCGGCGTCTGGACGCCCAAACACCGGGGCGGAAACGTACTCCAGCCCACGCTTGGCGTGCTCCTCGGCGACCTCTTTGGCCAAGGCCACTGAAATCGTGGCGTGGTTTACATGCACAGTGCCAGGGTCCATCGCATCGAGCAGGCCGCTATCGAGGATCACCTCGCGCACGGCCTGGTCGTTGGCCAGCATGCTGCACAGCACATCACCCTGTGCGACGCGATCCGCGGTGCGTGCGAGTTTGGCACCCAGCGACACCAACGGCGCGGCGGCGGCTTCAGAACGGTTCCACACCGTCACCGTGTGACCAGCCGCCAGCAGATTGCTGGCCATCGCACTGCCCATCGCACCGAGACCGATAAATCCAACCTTCATGCACGCATCCTCATCGTTTGTCAGCCGCCAAGTGAACCATGCGCCGTGTTCAGATCGCGCGAAACCGGCTCATGCGAACCGGTTTCCTTGCGCAACGCTCAAGCCACCTCGCCCGCCGCCTGCCCCGAGGCCCAGGCCCACTGGAAGTTGTAGCCGCCCAGCCAGCCGGTGACATCCACCACTTCGCCGATGAAATACAGCCCCGTCACATGCTTCGACTGCATGGTGCTGGAGGACAGGCCCCTGGTATCCACACCACCCAGCGTGACTTCGGCCGTACGGTAGCCCTCGGTACCGCTGGCCGTGATCGGCCAGGCGTTGAGCTGTTCGCCGATCCGGCTCAACTCGGTTTCCCGGTACTGGCGCATCGGCCGACTGTCGAACCACTGTTCGCACAGGCGCTGTGCCAGCCGCTTGGGCAGTACGTCACCCAACACGGTTTTCAGTTCGGCCAGTGGCCGTGCCGTGCGCTGCTCGATCAGCCACGGACCAACCTCGGTATCCGGCAGCAGATCGGTGCGCAGGTCATCGCCAGGTTGCCAGTACGAGGAAATCTGCAGGATCGACGGCCCGCTGATGCCGCGATGGGTGAACAGCAGACCCGCGCGAAAGGTCTGCTTGCCGACTTTCGTTTCCACCGCCGGCAACGCAACACCGGCGAGATCCTGGTAATGCTCCTGATGCTTGCCGCTCAGCGTCAGCGGCACCAGCCCCGCCCGCGTGGGCAAGACCTCATGACCAAACTGTCTTGCCAGTTCGTAGCCGAAGCCGCTGGCGCCCATGCTGGGAATCGACAGGCCACCACTGGCGATCACCAATGATTCGGCACACACCTCACCGCGCGCGGTCGTCACGGTGAAACCGCCATCCGTCTTGCGCACGCGGTTTACGGCGCAACTGGTTTCGATGGTCACGCCTACCGCCTCGCATTCATCCAGCAGCATACGGACGATCTGCTTGGAGGAGTCGTCACAAAACAGCTGGCCGAGTTCTTTCTCGTGATAGGCGATACGGTGCTTCTCGACCAGGGCGATGAAATCGGCCGGCGTATAGCGTGCCAGCGCCGACTTGGCGAAATGCGGGTTGGCCGAAAGGAACTGGCCTGGCGTGACCCCCAGATTGGTGAAATTGCAACGACCACCGCCGGACATCAGGATTTTCTTGCCCACCCTGTTGGCGTGATCGAGCAAAAGCACCTTGCGCCCACGCTGGCCCGCTGCCACAGCGCACATCAGACCAGCCGCACCAGCACCGATGATCAGCACGTCGGTCTTCATGGCATCGGTTTTCATAAGAGCCTGCTTACGGTCTTCACGTGGCCCACGCCGGGAGCGGTTTGCGCGCAGGCCAAGGAAGAAGGAGGAAGTGTACGTCGGTACACGACCGAGTGATGACGTCGGCATGGGTGCAAACCGACCCGGCCCGAAGGGTTGTGCCGTGGCGACCGCCACGGCACAACGCGGGCTACGTGGAGATCGTAAACAGGCTCTAACACCGGGACTTTCATAGTTGGCCGAGCTTCCGCCGCATTGCAATTCAGCATTATCCATCAGCGACGGATGTCGGCATCGCTTACACTGCCTTACCGATTAACAAGAGCTACCACCATGCCTTCCTTCGACGTGATTTCCGAAGTCGACAAGCACGAACTGACGAATGCGGTCGACCAAGCCAACCGTGAGCTGACGACCCGCTTCGACTTCAAGGGCTCGGATGCAAAATTTGAGCTGGATGATTTCGTGATCACGCAGAGCGGAGCCAGCGAATTCCAGCTGAATCAGATGATGGACATCCTGCGCGGCCGTCTGGTCGCACGAAAAATCGACGTTCGCGCGTTGGATGTCGCCGATCCGGAAACCAACCTGGCCGGCTCAAGGCAGAAAATCACCGTCAAACAAGGGATTGAGCAGCCGATCGCGAAAAAACTGATCGCCTCGATGAAGGAAGCCAAGCTCAAGGTCGAAGCGCAGATCAACGGCGACAAACTGCGCGTCAGTGGCAAGAAGCGCGACGATCTGCAGAGCGCGATGGCCGTGCTGCGCAAGGCCGAGGTCGAACTACCGCTGCAGTTCGATAACTTTCGCGACTGATTGCTCGACATCAACTTGCCTACATCTAACGCATCGCTTCATCCTGCGATGCGTTGGCAGCGAAGAACGGCTAGGCCTTCGACAGCAGCCGGCCGCCCATCGCCGCATTGACCGCGACGACCAGCACCACGGCAGCTGCATGCGTCAGCAAATCCGTCGCTGCTGCATCGTATGAGTGACAAATTTCCAACAGGCTTGCCGACGCCGCTGCGCTGGCCAAACCCACCAGCACCGCCGTAAGCACGGGCCGAAGTGGATACGCACGGCGCAGCAGAAAAACCATCAGTGCGGACAGCGGTACTGAAAACCCGACGATAAAGACCAGGCAGTCTGCCGATTGATGCATGGTGGATATTTGCGTCCCCGGCGCAAGCACGTGACTAACGGTTTGGCGCAAGCAACCCAGACCGCTGGCCCCGATCCACAGCAACGCGCCCGGCAGCGGCAGCCATGCCCAAGCCGCGCGGCGACCGGGCACGCTTAGCGCAAAGGCAGCCCACGCCGCGCTGATCGCTGTGATGACTGCACCCACGCCAGCCCAGGCCATATCCGGCGTGCCGGCGAAACGTTTCAGCATGCCGCCCGTGCCGTAGTGCATCAACAGCACGACCGCGATAGCTGCGACCATCAGCAGCCAGCCCAGCGTGCGCAAAGACGGCGGCCGCAAACGTCGTACTGGCACCAATTCAGCACCGAGACGATCGATCAAGGCTTCGTAGGATCGTGGATCGGACATGGCAGTCACGGCTCTCCATTGAAGCGTTCGCGCAATGCTTTCAACGCGCGATGCAGATTCACTTTCAATGCGCCGGTATTGCGGCCTGTCAGCTCAGCCGCCTCGCTTAGCGACCGTTCGTGCAAACCCATTTGTTCCACGGCCTCGCGTTGACCCGGTGGCAGTTCGGCAATCGCCTCACGCAGGCGCTGAGCACGCTGCAACTGTTCGGTCGCAGCGCTGGCATCGTCGATATCCGCATGATTATCGAAGGCGATGTCATCGTGGATCTCTCGGCTGTCACGACGACCGCGGCTACGCAGCGCGTCAATGGCACGACGATTGGCGATCGCGGTAAGCCACGCATCGTACGAACGCGAAGGATCGTAGGTATGCCGTACACGATTCACGGTGATCAACGTTTCCTGCACCACATCGTCCAGCCGGTCCACCGCTACGCCTTGCCGCCGTGCCGCGACGCGAATCAACAGTATCGAATCGGCCAGCACCCGCTCATACGCACGCCGGTCACCCGATTGCGCAGCCGCCATCAAGCGCGCCCGACGCTGGTCGGGCGATTCACTGGCGCTAGGGGAGACAGCTTCAGCTTGCACGGCTCGAGTGGCACTTGCCCAGAGGGAAAGGCCACTATCTACACCCATGAAGCCATTGGCGGTCAAGCTGTGCGGCATCGCCGCTCCTTAGTTCGCAACTCTCATCTGGGCTTTCGCCGCATCCGCGATCAGGGTTACGTCGTAAATGTCCATTACGCAGATGCACCTGCGCAGCGGCGCACGGATCGGATGCATTCCTCACGCGTAACCCCTGCCCGTACCGCAGCGAATAACCTGTCGAACCCCCTCACCTACGAAGCCTCCATGATTGTTTTGATTCTTGCCTTCCTCGGCGGTGTGCTGACCATCCTCAGCCCATGCATCCTGCCCGTGCTGCCCTTCGTATTCGCCCGCTCGGATCGACCATTCATGCGCAACGGCCTGCCGATGCTGCTGGGCATGGCGATCACGTTTGCTGCCGTGGCGACGCTGGCCGCGCTGGGCGGTGGCTGGGCGGTACACGCCAATCAATACGGTCGCATTATTGCGCTGGTGGTGTTGGCGTTCCTGGGCCTGACGCTGCTTTCAACGCATCTGGCCGAATGGATCAGTCGCCCCTTTGTGGCGCTGGGCAACAAGCTGTCGCAGGGATCGTCCAGTAACGGCGATTCGATCTGGTCGGCCGCCGGCCTTGGTGTAGCCACAGGGCTGCTGTGGGCACCGTGTGCCGGGCCGATCCTGGGCCTGCTGCTGACCGGCGCCGCACTGAATGGTGCGAGCGTGCAGACCACCTTGCTGCTGCTCACTTACGCCGGCGGTGCAGCAACGTCGCTCGGCGTGGCCCTGCTGATTGGCGGCAAGGTGTTTGCGCTGATGAAGCGTTCGCTGGGCGCCGGTGAGTGGGTGCGCCGAGTACTCGGCGTGCTGGTGCTCGCCGGTGTTGCTGCGATCGCGCTAGGACTCGATACAGGCCTGCTGACGCGCGTGTCATTGGCCAGTACCGGCGGCATCGAACAGAAGCTGATCAACGCCGTGCGCCCGGCGCCGGCACCCGAGCCGGTGTTGCAAGCCGGCGCGCCGTTGCCGGTGGAAGGGCAGATACCGTCTCTCGAAGGCGCCACCCAATGGATCAACAGCCCGCCGCTGACGACTGAATCCCTGCGTGGCAAGGTAGTACTGGTCGATTTCTGGACCTACTCCTGCATCAACTGCATCCGTTCGCTTCCCTACGTGCGCGGCTGGGCCGACAAGTACAAGAACCACGGTCTGGTGGTGATCGGCGTGCATTCGCCTGAGTTCGCGTTCGAGAAGGATCCGGCCAACGTCGCCAAGGCGGTGAAGGATCTCGGCGTCGATTATCCAGTCGCGCTGGATAACAACTACGCGATCTGGCAAGGCTTTCACAACGAATACTGGCCGGCGCACTACTTCGTCGATGCGCAGGGACAGATTCGCCACCACCACTTCGGTGAAGGTGGCTATGCCGAAAGCGAGGATCTGCTTCGCCAGCTGCTGACCGAAGCCGGTCAGAAAAATCTGCCCGGTGGATATGTCAGCGGGAGTCAACAAGGTGTCGAGGCCGCCGCGTCGCACAGCGCGACGGTGTCACCGGAGACTTACGTCGGCTACGCCCGCGCGCTGAACTTCGCTGGTGGCAAAGTCGCACATGACGACGTCTGGGATTACAGCGCACCGACCACGCTTGGCAGCAGCCAGTGGTCGCTCGACGGGCGTTGGACCGTGCATGCAGAAAACGCGCAGCTGGAGAAAGTGGGTGGCCGTATCGTCTATCGCTTTCGTGGGCGCGATCTGCACTTGGTACTCGGCCCGTCCGCTGACGGCAAGCCTGTTCGTTTCCGCGTGCGCATCGATGGCAAGGCGCCGGGCGCTGATCACGGCATGGATACCGATGCCGACGGCAATGGTGTCGTGAATGCCCAACGCCTGTATCAGCTGGTACGTCAGGCCAACGGCAGCGGTGAGCGCTTGTTCGAGATCGAATTTCTTGATCCGGGTGTGCAGGCGTATGCCTTCACGTTCGGCTGATCCGGAGACACTGCGATGGCCGTTCCGATAGTGCCGCGTGCGGCAAGTCACTCGCGGAAGCATCGCCACTGGAGTCGTTCCAGCTTTACCCGTTTCAACGGAGGTTCCCATGTCACGCATCAATGAAACTCTCGCGGCGGATCGTCGCCGCTTCGTTCGTGCCGCCGTCGCCGGTGGCGCGCTGCTGGCTATCGGCGGTGGCGTGCTTATCCCGCGCCTGTTTGCTGAGGAATCCGCGGCGAGCAACAAGCCGATCGGCAAACCGGGCAATGTGCTGCTGGAAGTCTTTTCCGATGACGGCAAAGATCTCGGCGCGCGCCCAGTGCCGCGGTTGATATTGAGCGACGCGCAATGGAAGCAGCGGCTGTCACCGGCCAGCTACGACGTACTGCGCCGTGACGGCACCGAGCGGGCCTTCAGTGGCGATCACGAGAAGCCCGCCAGCCCGGGCCTGTTCCGCTGCGTCGGCTGCGCCACCGCGCTGTACGACGCGGCAACCGAGTTCGACTCGGGTACCGGCTGGCCCAGCTTCTGGCAGCCGATCGCCAAGACCAACGTGTTTGAAAAACACGACAATACGTTCGGCATGGATCGCGTCGAAATCCGCTGCGCCAATTGCGATAGCCACCTCGGCCACGTTTTCGACGATGGCCCGAAGCCGACCGGCTTGCGCTACTGCATGAATGCCGTGGCGCTACGTTTTGTTCCAAGAAAAGCTGCCTGAACGGCGAGCCAAAGCCTCGCCGTAAAAACCACGTGATCGCGGTCAAAAGCGCATATAAAGTGAACGCGCTCGCTCGATAGGGAGCGCGCTCTTTTTTCGCCGGAGATCGACGTGATGAAACGCAAGCTTTGGTCTTCCCTCGCTGTGCTGTGTCTGGCAGCGCCCGTATGTGCCTATGCGGCCGAAGGGTATGTGGTCGATAACGTGAACCTGCGCGCAGGTCCCGACCCGAGTTACCCGCTGGTCGACCAACTGCCGACCGGCACAGAAGTCGATGTACAGGGGTGCACCAACGGCTGGGAATGGTGCGACGTGATCAACGAGGGCGACGGCAGCCGCGGCTGGATCCCCGGCGGTTACATCCAGTACGAGTACCAGGATCAGCAGGTTCTGCTGCCGGAGTACGGCGAACAAATCGGCATTCCCATCGTCGCCTTCAGCATCGGCGCCTATTGGGATCGCTACTATCGCAGCCGTCCGTTCTATGGCCAACGCGCCAACTGGTATAACCGGCCTTACGTGAGCAGGCCGCCATCGCCACCGTCGCACGGCCCCTACCCGGGACGTCCGGGTGGATCCGGCCAGTGGCATGGGCCAAACGGTAACTATGGCGGCCAACCCGGAGCAGGGTATCAGCGGCCAGGGCGTCTCGGACCCGTGAGCCCGGGTTATCCCGAGCGCGCCATACAGAACGGCCAGTCATCGGTTCCGCAGCGGGGGCAAGGCCCCGCTGTTCGGCCAGGAACAGGCCAGCCGGCAACCAGCCAGGGCCGACCGCAGCCGCAAGCTCATCCGACAGGGCACCCTGAAGAGCACCACGACAATGATCATAACGACGACAACGGCCATTGATCGATCGATCATGCTGTCCAGATGATCGTGATGACACAGAACGGGATGATGCAAATCATCCCGTTCTGCTGTGTGGCTACGCACGCCATCGCATGGCTATGTTTTCAATGCGACGCGCAGCGAATGCCTCACCCATGCCTTTATGCACACTCCGGCGGCACAACGGACGGTTAGGCTTGTGCCTTTAGTCCTGAGGAACGGATCTGTGCGCAAGTCTCTGCAATCTGCCCTGCTGGCCACGCTTGTGCTAGCCGGTTTCAATCTATCCGCCATTGCCGCCGATGGTCACAAGTCGGACAAACCGGCATCGACGGATGATGCCGGCAGCAGCAATGGCTTCCACCTGCCACCGCTGCCGGCCGACGCACACGTCTCGCAGAGCACCAGCGTGGATGGCCGATCGCTCAAGTACACCGTCACCGTCGGCTCGCTGCCGGTGCGCGATGACAAGGGCACTATCACCGCTGAAGTGGTATTCACCGCATACACGATGCCCGGCAAGGATCGGCCGGTGACATTCGCCGTCAACGGCGGACCGGGCGCATCGTCGGTCTATCTCAATTTCGGCGCCATCGGACCGAAGAAAGTGAGTTTTGGCGTCGAGGGTGACACGCCTTCGGCACCCGCCACCTTGCACGACAATCCAGGCACCTGGCTGGGCTTTACCGATCTGGTCTTCATCGACCCGGTCGGCACGGGCTACAGTCGCGCGCTGGTCGATGACAAGGAAGCAACCAAGCAGTTCTACAGTACCGATAACGACATCAAGTACCTGTCGCGCATCGTCTACGACTGGCTGGTCAAGAACGGGCGCATGACCTCACGCAAGTATCTGGTCGGTGAGAGCTACGGCGGCTTCCGTGGCCCGCGCATCACCGACTATCTGCAAACCCAGCTCGGTGTGGCGATGAACGGCCTGGTACTGCTGTCGCCGTATCTCGACTCGGCGGCATCCAATGACGAAAACGTATCGCCGCTGCCATGGATGCTGACCCTGCCCTCAATCGCCGCGGCGCACCTGGAGCGTGAGCACAAGCTCACGGACGCAGCGATGGCACCGATCATCGAATACACACGCGGCGAATACGCCACCGACCTGATGAAGGGCCGCTCCGATCCGCAGGCGACTGATCGCGTAGTCAGCAAGGTCACCGAATTGACTGGGCTCGATCCACTGTTCGTAAAACGCTCCGGCGGTCGGCTGGAAACGCAGGCTTATCTGCGCGAGGTCTATCGCGCCGAGGGCAAGCTGGGCAGCCGCTACGATTCCAACGTCACTGCATGGGACCCGTTCCCGTACGCACCGCATCAGCAGACCGGCGATCCGATCCTCAACGGCATCATCGCGCCCACCACCAGCGCGATGGTCAACTTCGTCACGCAGACGGTCGGCTGGAAATACGACGGCCGCTATAACGCACTGAGCTATGACGTGAACAAGCTGTGGCATGAGGACGACGATGCCAATCAGGGCTCGGTATCGCAGTTGCGCGAAGCGGTCGCCAACGATCCCGGTCTGCGCGTGCTGATTGCTCACGGCTGGGACGACCTGTCCTGCCCGTTCATGGCCTCGGTGCTGATCGTCGATCAGATGCCCGAGATGGGTGATCCGACCCGCGTGCAGGTGAAAGAGTATGCCGGCGGACACATGTTCTACGCGCGCGAAGACAGTCAGTCCGCGCTGTCGCACGACGTACGCGCACTTTACGGCGTCAAGTAATCGTTATTGAACGGCAGAGGGCGAAGCACGCCCTCTGCCGTTGAGGCGGTTGAACTAAATTCGCACTAAGCTTGCGCTGCTGCCAAAACTGGAACAATGTCATGGGGTGCGAGGCGGCTTCGACCATGTCAGGTGCATGGTCAGCCGGCCTGCCAACTCGAGCTGACCGCCGGAGATTGATCTCATGAAACGTCCAGTATTCGCTTTGCTGGTTTCATTGTTTCTTCTCGCACCGCTGCTCGCACATGCGGCGGATGGCTTCGTTACGACCAACGTCAATTTGCGTGCGGGACCGGATAGCAGCTATCCGCGAATCACCACGATCCCGATCGGCACTCAGATAGCCATCCAAGGGTGCACGGATGGATGGGAATGGTGCGATGTCATCGCCTTCGGTAATCGCGGCTGGATCGCCGGCAATTATCTGCAATACAACTACCAGAATCAGCGCGTACTGGTGCCTGCATATGGCGCACAAATCGGCATCCCGATCGTCAGCTTCGTGATCGGCAGCTACTGGGGTAACTATTATCGGGATCGACCGTTCTACCGCGATCGCAGTCGCTGGTATGGTCGTCCGATCCCCCATCGCCCGCCGCCACGTCCGATCCAGCGCCCACCGCCACGCCCACCGGTACAGCACCGCCCGCCGCGCCCTACCCGCCCGCCCACAGGCAATCGTCCACCAGCGCGTCCGCAACCTGGTGTCGGCGGCCCTGGCCGGCCCGGTCAAGGGAATCAGAACGGTAATCGGCCAACCCGACCGGGCCAGGGAAACCCCGGTAGCAGCAATCAGCGGCCCGGTTCAGGCCCCGGCAACAACCGCCCCAATCCGGGTCAGCAGCGTCCACCGGGTCGGCCTGCGACAAAGCCTGCCAACAACGGCAACTGAAACATAAAAACACCTGCCGCACAGGCAGGTGTTGACGCGCCTGATTTCAGGTCGCTGGCAAGAGCCGGCCTATGAGACCTGCCGGTTCAACGCGCTACCGTGCTGGCACGCACGAGGTATTGCACGCTGAACATCTGCTGCGCATCGGTCCACACGCGAAGCACGGCCAGCCCTGCCTTGGCAGCCAACGCCTCGAAGTCCGCCAGCGAATACTTGCAGCTGTATTCGACTTGGATCGCCTCATCTTCGCGGAACGCCACGTTGGCGCGACCAATTTTTACTTGCTGCGACTTGGCGCTGACGATATGCGTCTCGATGCGACCAGCCATCGGGTTGTAGTGCGCGCGATGACGGAAGGCAGTCAGATCGAAATTGCTGCCGATATCCCGGTTGAGGCGTGTCAGCATGTTGAGCGTAAATCTGGACGTGACACCGGCGCGATCGTTGTAAGCCGCCTCGATGACTGCATGATCTTTCTTCAGATCCACGCCGATCAGGATGCCGCCGGCATCGCCCATCTCGTTGCGCATCTTGCGCAGCAAGACGGCCGCATCACGGTTGTCGAAATTGCCAATGGTCGAGCCCGGAAAATACACCACCGTACGACGCGGCGCACGCGGAGGAATCGGCAGGCGCAACGGCTTGGTGAAATCCGCACACAGCGGCTGCACTGGCAGCGATGGAAATTCCGCGCCGAGTCGTTCGACACTTTCGCGCAGGGGCTCGGCTGAAATCTCCACCGGCACGTAGGCCACCGGTTCATGCAGATGCTGCAGGAGCATGCTCGTCTTGCGTGCGTTGCCGCTGCCGTACTCGACCAGGCGTACGTCGCTGCCCAGGGTGTCGGCGATGTTGCCAGCATGTTCATCCATCAGCGCGATCTCGCTGCGCGTCAGGTAGTACTCGGGCTGTTCGCAGATCTCGTCGAATAGTGCGGAACCGCGTTCGTCATAGAACAGCCACGACGGTAGACGCTTCGGCTTCAGCGCCAATCCACGCTGGGCAATTTCCAGCAATTCATTGGAAGGTGGGCGACGATCGTCGTCGCTGAGACCCGAGACTTGCGCGTTCATTGATCTTGTCCCAATCGTAGCCCGGCAAACTGCCAACGGGCATGGGGTGGAAAAAAGTTGCGATAGCTGGCGCGGATATGATCGCGCGGCGTGGCACAGGAGCCACCGCGCAGAATCCATTGTCCGCTCATGAATTTGCCGTTGTACTCGCCCAGCGAGCCGGGCAAAGGTTGGAAACCCGGATAGCTGATGTAGGGCGATGCCGTCCACTCCCAGACATCGCCATACATCTGCAGCAGGCCGCCGTCGTCGCTGGCGGCAGCAGGATGAAACCGCTGGTCGTCCTGGAAGTTTCCCTTGATGGGCAGACCTTGAGCCGCGGATTCCCACTCGGCCTCGGTCGGCAAGCGGGCACCGGCCCAGCGGGCAAACGCTTCGGCTTCGAAGTAGCTGATATGCGATACCGGATCGTTTGGGCGGATTTCCTGCACACCGGCCAGCGTAAATTCGCTCGCCAGATCATCCTGCCAGTAAGCCGGGTGCTCCCATCCTTCGCGCTGCACGGTAGCCCAGCCATCGGAAAGCCAGAGGCCAGGCTCGCGGTAACCACCCTCGCGCACAAACGCGAGGTATTCAGCATTGGTCACCAGCCGATTGGCCAGCGCGTGTGGCTGCAATAGCGTGCGATGCCGCGGTGTCTCGCTGTCGAAAGCAAAACCTTCACCACGATGACCAATTTCTACGATGCCTTCCTTGCCGCTGATGAAACGCAAAGGCAGCAAACTCGCCGACCCCGGCAAGGCCGCTTTCCTGTCGTGATAAGCAGGCAGCAGCGGATTGCACGAGAGTGCGTGTTTGATGTCGGTGAGCAACAACTCCTGATGCTGCTGCTCGTGCTGCAACCCGAGTTCAATCAACTCTGCCAGCTCGGGATCGTCATCGCGCGAAAGCAGCTCATTGACCGCCGTATCGATACGTTCGCGATAGTCGAACACCTCGCCCAGCGACGGACGGGATATCAGTCCGCGCTGCGGGCGGGCGTGCATTGGCCCGATAGATTGGTAATAGGAATTGAAGAGGAAATGCCAAGCCGGATCGCGCGTCTTATAGCTGGGATCGCGGCCAAGCACGAAGTGCTCGAAAAACCAGGTGGTATGCGCCAGGTGCCATTTGCCTGGACTGGTATCCGGCATCGACTGCACCAGCAGATCTTCCGCACTCAGTCCCTCGACCAGCCGGAGCGTCTTCGCACGAATCCTGCTGAATCGCACGGCAGCTTTGGAAGAAACCAGAAAAATTTCGCTAGACATGGCAACCATCCTTCGCTCTACACCTTGGCGCAGTTACGGTGCCCAGAACCTGGCGCGGAGGATGGCTGAAAAACATGGCGGCAAGGATGCCGTGCCAAGCGTTGAAATCTTGTGATTGGGGCGCGACATTCGCGGATGGCTGGCACCCGGCCAGGGATGACGCCATGCGATAACTGGTGTTTGAGCCCCACCTTGGTAGGCATATGCCCCAATGAAAGAGCCCAGCATCAAGCCGGGCTCTTTTGTCTTGCTAGATCTTGAAAACAGATCTGATATCAGTTGCCGTAATAGCCATCGTCGCGGACGTACTGCGTAGGCTGGCTGTAAGTCGTCACGGTACGGGTAACGACCGGGGCATTCTCATACACGACCGTGGTTGGCTGTGAGTACACGACCGGAGGACCGTAGCCGTAGTACACCGGCGCCGGACGGGTCGCGCTGTAGACGAGGCCGCCAACCAAACCGGCAACAATGGCGCCGCCGATCCAGCGTCCACCACTCCAGTAACCACCGCGGCCGTAACCGCCGTGATAACCACCGTAGCCGCCATGGTAGCCATATCCGCCCCAGCCGCGTGCTGATGCGCTAAGCGGCATGGCGACTGCCGCTGTTACAGCAAGGCCGAGGGCCAACATCTTGGTTGCACTACTGAAACGTTTGTTGCTCATGGCAGTTCTCCGTTGGTACGGGACCTATGCTCGACTTTTCGGGCTTAATGTGAACTGAAGCGTTTACTTTTTAATACGGGCCGAATCCCATGGATTTATTCCCGGGTCAGCCGGACGACGACGCAGCAGCCAGCAGCCGTGGATGTCGGCCCGGCGAGCGAAATCGAACGGGATGCTGGGCACAGTCCATTCCTCGATCACGAAGCGCTGTCCCAGCTCGGCCTTGTCCAGTTTGAAACGTCGGAAATTGTTGGAAAACACAATCACGCCATCGCGCGTCAATCGCTCGTTACAGGCATCAAGCAGCTTCACATGATCGCGCTGCACATCGAAATCGTCGGCACGCTTGGAATTGGAGAACGTCGGCGGATCGACGAAGATCAGCCCGTAATGACCGCGGTCACGCTGCAGGAATTCCAGTGCGTCGAATTGCATCAACCGATGGCTTGCGCCACTGAATCCGTTGAGCGCGAGATTGCGCGAGGCCCATTCCAGATACGTGGCTGACAGATCCACACTGGTGGTTTCCAGCGCGCCACCGGCAGCCGCATGCACGCTGGCCGTCGCGGTATAGGCAAACAGGTTGAGGAAGCATTTGCCATCGGCCAGCTCGCGCACTTTTCCACGCACCAGCCGGTGGTCCAGGAACAGACCGGTATCCAGATAGTCGGTGAGGTTGACCAGAAACTTCAGGCTGTCCTCTTCCACCTCGATGAACTCATTGCGCTGGTCGAGCTGGCCGTACTTCGAACCGCCCTTGCCGCGCTCGCGGGTTTTCAGCGCGATGCGCTCGCGCGGCACGTTGAGTACTTCACCCGCGACGCGAGCAATCTCGCGCATGCGCAGTCGTGCCACGTCCGGCGGCACATCGGCAGGCGCGCGGTATTCCTGAATGTGCAGATGATCGTTGCCATGCGTGTCGCCGTAGATGTCGATCGCCGCGGCGTACTCGGGCAGATCCTGGTCGTAGGCACGCCAGCAGTGGACGCCTTCGCGGGTCAGCCGCTTGCGCAAGTGCTTGACGTTCTTTTCCAGCCGGTTCTTCAGCATCTGCGCACCGGCCGACAGTGGCTTGGGCTCGCGTGGTGCTTCGTCCCGCTTGCTCAGGTCGAACGTCAGCAACACGGTTTCCAGTGCGCCGTTGTACAGCGTATAGCGCTTGTCGGCATGCAGCTGCATGGCCCGGCCCAGTTCCACGTCGCCGGCCAGCACGGCAGCGCGCCAGCCGGTGAAGCGAGCGCGCAAGGCATCGCCGACGGCGCGATACAGCAGCGGCATCTCGGCACGTTCGCCCAGGCGTTCGCCGTACGGCGGATTGGTGATGACCAGGCCGTAGTCGACGCCCGGCGGCGGCGCGGCGTGCGACACCTCCTGCCGATCCAGCGTAAAGAATCCGGCCACACCCGCTTCCTGCGCATTGCGTTTGGACGTCTGAACCATGCGCGGATCGGCATCGCTGCCGAAGAACACGCTGCGCAATTCGCGCAGGCCCTTTTCGGCACGCTCGTTCGCCTCGGTCAACAAGCTACGCCACAATGTGATGTCGTGCTGATGCCAGCCAAGGAAACCAAAGTATTCGCGGCGCAGGCCGGGCGCCACATCGGCAGCCATCAGCGCGCCTTCGATCAGCAGCGTGCCCGAACCGCACATCGGATCGAGCAGCGCACCGCCAGCGGCGTACACCTCAGGCCAACGCGCGCGCAGCAACATGGCGGCGGCGAGGTTTTCCTTCAGCGGCGCCTCACCCTGTACTTCACGCCAGCCGCGTCGGTGCAACGGCGTGCCGGCGAGATCCAGCGATACCGTCGCGCGGTCGCGACGTAGCCTCAAGTTGATGCGGATATCCGGCTCGTCGGTATCCACACAGGGTCGGTTGCCATCGCGCTGACGGAACTGGTCGACCACCGCATCCTTCACGCGCTGCGCAATGAATTGGCTATGCGTGAGCTTGCTCAGCGCCGTGCCCGCATCGACCGACAGCGTGCCGTGGGCGGCCAGATGCGTGCTCCAGTCGATCGATTGCACGCCGCGATACAGCGCATCGTCATCGGCTGCATCAAAATCCGCCAGCGGCAGCAGAATCCGGCTGGCCAGCCGCGACCACAGACAGGCACGGTAGGCGGTTTCCAGCGTGCCTGAAAAATGCGCACCGGCCAGCGCTTCGCGGACATCGACCGCACCCATCGCAACCAGTTCGTCACGCAGCAGGTATTCGAGCCCCTTTGGGCAGGTGGCAAAGTAATGACTCATGCGGCGGTCGCCAATTGATCGAGCAGGCTCTGGAACTGCGCAGAAATCACATCCATGTTCGCACCCAGGCGGTGATCGTCATCCAGCATCAGCAGCGGCAGCCGATGTTTGCCTGCAAAGGCCAGCATGCCCTCGGGCGGGCAGACATCGTCGCGCCAACCGTGGATCAGCATGGTGGGCACGCCGTGCCTGAGATCGAACGCCCGCGCATAGCCCGGGATCTCACTGGGCGTAGCCAGCAGCAGCAAGCCGAGTACCGGCACATCCAGCGAGGCCAGACCCGAGACAAATGCACCCATGCTGGAACCCACCAGCAGTGGCGGCGTGGGCAGCGCCTCAATGGTGGCGCGCAGGCGGGCGACGCGCGGCGCGACGCAACCATCATGGCCGCGTGCGTCGTCGTCGCGGTAATCCGGCCGTTGTGTCTGCCAGCCCTGGGCCTCGGCCTGCGCAGCCAGCGCGCTGACCTTGGTGGCATTCGGTTCGGAGTTCAGGCCGTGCGAAAGAATGATCTGGCCGCGCATGGCGGACTCCGTCTAACTGCAATAAGTGAGTTGCACATGGTAACAGGCGGCGTTTCCGGCGAGACTTGGCCCATGTCACTGACCATCCACGATCAACCGCTGCCCTATATCGACCAATTGCCCGAGCGCGACGTCAGCGCAGTGGAAGTCGTGGTAATCCACTGCACCGAACTGCCGGACCTTGCCATCGCCCGCGAGTATGGTGAAAGAGCGCTGCATGAAAACGGTACCGGCAACTGCGGCCACTACTACGTCGATCGCGACGGCGGGATTTATTGCTACGTCCCGTCCACTCGGGTGGCCAACCACGTGCGCGGCCACAATCCGAACTCCGTAGGCATCGAGCTGGTGAACCTGGGCCGCTATCCGCACTGGTGGGATTCGCGCCACCAGATCATGACCGAGCCCTACACCGACGCGCAGATCACCGCATTGCTCGCCTTGCTTGAGCAGCTGCGGCTCGATCACCCCAACCTCCACGCCATCGCCGGGCATGAGGATCTGGACACCGCACGCATGCCAGCCAGCGACGACGCATCGAAGGAAGTGCCGCGCAAGCTCGATCCAGGTCCGCTGTTTCCCTGGGATCGCGTGCTACACGACAGCGGACTGACTCGCCGAGCCTAGGCCAAGTCAAACGGTCCGCAGCGGGTGATGGATCGGCTACCGCTATAATCGTGGCACTCCACCTGTACTGAGCCAACGCCATGCTGGAAAATCACGTCGCCGAACTGGTCGACCTGCTGCACCTCGAGCGGCTGGAAGACAACCTGTTCCGCGGTCAGAGCCGCGACATCGGCACCCAGTTCGTGTTCGGCGGGCAAGTTTTGGGACAGGCGCTGGCAGCGGCACAGAATACGGTCGATCCGATCCGCGAGGCACACTCGCTGCACGCGTATTTCCTGCGTGCCGGCGATATCGATGCTCCGATCGTCTACAGCGTGGAGCGCACCCGCGACGGCGGCAGTTTTTCGTCGCGCCGCGTGGTGGCGATCCAGCATGGACAACCGATACTCAACGGCTCGGTCTCGTTCCAGGTGCCGGAAAAGAGCTTCGAACACCAATCCTCGATGCCCGAAGTTCCCGCGCCGGAAGATATCGAACCCATGCAGCCACTGAGCGCCGAGCAGCTGATCAAGCTGCCGGTAAAGCTGCAGCGCTGGCTGGGCGTGGATTCGCCGATCGAATTTCGCCACGTGTGGCCGCAGGACAGACTGCATCCAGTCAAGCGACCGCCGATCCAGCACATCTGGTTCCGCGTCGCCGCGCCAGTAGACGACTCACCCGCGCTGCACCGCGCGCTGCTGGCCTACGCCTCGGACTTCAACCTGATCGGCACGGCCACGCTGCCGCACGGCATTTCCTATTACACGCACAACGTGCAGATGGCCAGCCTCGACCATGCATTGTGGTTCCATCGCCCTTTCCGCGTTGACGAGTGGCTGCTGTACTCGTTCGACAGCCCCACCGCGCAGGGCGCCCGCGGGTTTGCCCGTGGGCAGATTTTCAGCCGCGACGGCCGGTTGGTGGCCTCCACCGCGCAAGAAGGCCTGATCCGGCTTCGCGGCGATTGATACACTAACTAACTATGCGCCAGATCTATACCTCCCAGCGACAGGAAAACATCGACCGCGTGGTTGCCCTCATGAGCGAACACGCCATCGAAACCCTGGTTACGAACCGCTCCAATTGGAATCGGCCCAGCTACCAGCGCTTCAGCTATTCCGAACGCACTGAAGATCGCGAAACCTGGCCGCAGGTGTGGATCAGCCGGGCGGACGACTACACTCGTGCCCGCGAACTGCTGCGCAGCATCGGCATCGAGCCAGTCATCCGTCACGGCGAGGAGCTGGCGGCCGCGCGCAATCCCACGCCCACCATTCAGCGCCGTGGCACCGTGGTGCGCGTACGTCGCATTGTGATGATCGCCGTGCTTGCGGCCTGCGCCATGGTCGTACTGCGGTACATGCATATCGTCTAGCGACGAGCGGATGATTCATGCTGCATCGCTTCGTGCTGCCGCAACGGCATAGAATCGGAGCATGCGCGCCGAGCCCACCATCCGCCTGTTCCAGACGCTGCCCCACGCCTGCGGCTATTACGCCGAACGCACGGCGCAGAATCTGGTGATCGACCCGGCCGCACCGCAGCTCGACAAGCTTTACGGCCCTGCGCTTGAACAGGGGTTTCGGCGCGCCGGTGGTCACCTGTATTTTCCACAGTGTCCGCAGTGCCACGCCTGCACCCCGTGTCGCGTGAATGTGGAAAATTTCCAGCCGGATCGCTCACAGCGCCGCTGCCTGAAACGCAATGCTGATCTCAGCATCAGCGAATCGATACCCAGCTACAACCGCGAGCGGCATGCGCTATACGAAAGTTATCTGCGTCGCCGCCATGTCGGCGGTGGCATGGACGAAGCGGAAGCCAGCGACTTCCGCCGCTTCCTCACCGCGCCGTGGAGCCCCACGCTATTTCTGGAAATCCGTAACGGCGAGCGTTTGCTGGCTATCGCCGTCACCGATGTCTGCCTCACCGGTGTGTCCGCGGTCTATACCTTTTTTGATCCTGCTGAATCCGCACGTAGCCTCGGCACCTTCGCCATCCTGCAGCAGATCGAACTCGCTCGCCGCCGCGGCATACCCTGGCTGTATCTGGGCTTCTGGATAGACGGCCATCCGAAGATGGATTACAAGCGCCGCTTCCAGCCGCTTGAAATTCGCAAAGCCGGCAGCTGGTTGCCGATGCTGCCTTCGTAGGTTGGGATGAGCATTGGCGAATCCCAACGCCGCGGCACGACATGTTGGGATTCGCGTACCGCTCATCCCAATCTACGCAAGATCAGGCATTTTCCGGCAACTTCGCCACTTTCGGATACGGGTACAACGTCTCCAGCGGAACCGACAAACCATCGTTGCCAACCACGCGGCAATGGCTGCGGTTGAGCTCACGGGGTTCGCTGACGCCGCAGCTATGGGCGATGATGCCGACCTCGTGCATCAGGTTGTCGGCATAGTGGAATACCCGCTCGCTCTTGTCGGCAACCACTAGGCCGCGCTGCAACTTGGTGTTCTGCGTCGTAATGCCGGTCGGACAGGTATTGCGATTGCACTGCAGTGACTGGATGCAACCCAACGCCAGCATGAAGCCGCGTGCCGAGTTGACGAAATCCGCGCCGATCGAGAGGGCCCATGCCACGTCATAGGCGGTGATGCACTTGCCCGAACAAATCACCTTGACGCGCTCACGCAGGCCCTTGGTAATCAGCATGTCGAGCAGTGCCGGCAATGCCTCGTGCAGCGGCAGGCCGACACCTTCCATCAGCGTCTGCGGCGCCGCGCCGGTGCCTCCTTCGGAGCCATCGACGATGATGAAATCCGGTGCGCTCTGAATACCTCGCTTTTTCACCTCGTCACAGAGATCGCCGATCCAGTCCACCCCGCCCAACACCGCCTTGAAACCCACCGGCTTGCCGGTGAGTTCGCGGATATGCGCGATCTTGTCGAGCAGCTGGTGAATATTGCCGATGTCCAGATGACGGTTGGGGCTCTGCGAGTCCTTGCCGACCGGGATGCCGCGGATCTCCGCGATTTCCCGCGTGACCTTGGCCGCCGGCAACAGGCCGCCCATGCCCGGCTTGGCGCCCTGCCCCAGCTTGATGCTGACCATCTTCACTTGCTTGTGTGCGCAGATCGCCAGCAGCTTGTCGTCGTCCAGCTGACCGTCTGGCGTGCGCACGCCGTATTTGGCCGTACCGATTTCGAACACGATGTCGCAACCGCCCTCGAGGTGGTACGGCGCCAGACCACCCTCGCCGGTATCCATCCAGATGCCCGCCTTGGCCGCGCCGCGCGACAGCGCACGCACCGCAGGCGCTGACAAAGCGCCGAAGCTCATCGCCGAGATATTGAAAAACGCGGAGTGGCTATATGGCTCGCGCGCATACGGGCCGATCGTGACTGGCACGGGCTCGACGTGCTCCTGGCCAAGATCGGGAAACGGCGCATTGACGAAAAACGGTACGCCTTCCGCACGCAGGTCACGGCTGGAACCGAACGCCGCCGTGTTGTCGACGTTCTTGGCGGCACGGTATACCCAAGTGCGCTCGGCCCGATTGAACGGCATCTCCTCGCGATCGCTGGAATACAGGTACTGGCGAAAGAATTCGCCCAGATGCAGAAACCAGTAGCGAAAATGGCCCACCACCGGAAAATTGCGCAATACCGAATTGGCCTTCTGATTGCGGTCGATGAACCACATCGATGCGATCACCACGACACCAAGCGCCAGCACCATCAGCGCAATCGCCGCACCGATTTCCACCACCACGATCAACCAGTGTGCGAAGCCCGTCGATTGCATATTCGTTCCCTTGTGTCGTTGGCGTCGCGATGCGGACGCGGAGTTTTGTCGTTTCGGGCGGAGCCTAACCCATAAGGTTTACCGGATTACAGCTCAATGCGCAGGCAACCTGCCGCCCGCTTTGCCTTGGCTACCGCTGCCTCCACCGTCTCGGCGCGTGCCAGCGTCACACCCATGCGCCGACGTCCTTTCACCGCCGGTTTGCCAAAGATGCGCAGCTGCGTATCCGGCTCGGCGAGCGCCTCGGCCACGCCGTGATACCGAGGTGCCTCCCCTTCACCTTCGACCAGCACGGCACACGACGCCGAGGGGCCGTTCTGATGGATCACCGGAATCGGCAGCCCGAGGATCGCCCGCGCGTGCAGCGCAAATTCGGAAAGCTCCTGCGAAATCAACGTCACCAGCCCGGTATCGTGCGGGCGCGGGCTGACTTCGGAAAAAATGACCGCGTCACCCTTGACGAAAAACTCGACGCCGAACACGCCCCAGCCACCCAGCGCGCCGGTGATCGCTTCGGCTTGGCGCTGTGCTTCGGCCAGCGCAATATCACTCATCGGCTGCGGCTGCCACGATTCACGGTAGTCACCGTCTTCCTGACGATGGCCGATCGGTGCACAGAAACTCACGCCGCCCTTGTGACGGACGGTGAGCAAGGTGATCTCATAGTCGAAGGCCACAAAGCCCTCGACGATGGTGCGCCCTTTGCCTGCACGGCCGCCGGACTGCGCGTAATCCCACGCGGCCTGCAGTTGGTCCTCGCGCTTCACCACACTCTGGCCCTTGCCCGAGGAACTCATCACTGGCTTGATCACGAACGGCAGGCCGATCGCCGCCACGGCTTCGCGGTATTGCGCTTCGTCATCGCAGAAGCGGTACGGCGAAGTCGGCAACTTCAGCTCCTCGGCAGCGAGTCGACGAATGCCTTCACGATCCATCGTCAACCACGCAGCACGCGCGGTGGGAATCACGTGCAGGCCTTCCTTTTCCATGGCGATCAGGGTCGGCGTGTGGATCGCCTCGATTTCCGGCACCACCAGATCGGGCTGCTCCTGCTCGATCACGGCGCGCAACGCGTCGCCATCGAGCATGTCGATGACGTGGCTACGATGGGCAATCTGCATCGCCGGCGCATTGGCATAACGATCCACTGCGATCACCTCGACCGCAAATCGCTGCAGCTCGATAGCGACTTCCTTGCCCAGCTCGCCGCAACCCAGCAACAGCACGCGAAACGCATGCGACGAATGAGGGGTGCCGAACGGTTTCATCGGGTGCTCCTGAGGCAAACCCGCATTGTAGGGCGAGGCCATGGCGAACGGCCGGTCACCAAACGACAGGCCAGCATCCCGGTCAGGCGTCCTGCCACAAGGCACTTGAATTAGATATCATTTTGATATCTAATTTTATCTCCACGGGAGGATCGCACCAATGAACGAACGCAAGGGTTTCTCGATTGCCGGCATTCCTTTCATCGCTGTCTGTCTGCTGCTATTGGCGATGGGGTTCGGGTTCGGCATCCAGGCAAACGGCGGCTTGCCACTTTGGCTTCCCGCCATCGGCGTGCCGATTTTTGCCATCGCGGTGTTTGTAGCGAAAGGCTTTTTCCAGGTCGCCCCGAACGAGGGCCAGGTACTGCAGCTGTTCGGCAAGTACGCCGGCACGGTGCGCGTTGAGGGTCTGCGCTGGACCAATCCATTTTTCAGCAAACAGCGAATCTCGCTGCGCGTGCGCAACTTCGAGAGCGGCAAGCTCAAGGTCAACGACAGCGACGGCAACCCGATCGAGATCGGCGCCGTGGTGGTGTGGCAGGTGCTGGATACCGCTGAGGCCGTGTTCTGCGTCGACGACTACGAAAACTATGTGCACATCCAGAGTGAATCGGCCCTGCGGCAGATGGCACAGAGTTACCCCTACGACGCGCACGATGACAGCAAGGCCTCGCTGCGCAGCCACGGCGAGGTGATCAATTCGCACCTGCGCGACGAGATCCAGACACGGTTGGGCAAGGCCGGCGTGCAGGTGGTCGAGGCGCGCATCAGCCACCTCGCCTATGCACAGGAGATTGCTCAGGCGATGCTGCAGCGACAGCAGGCCGGCGCCATTATCGCGGCCCGCACGCAGATCGTCGAAGGCGCGGTGAGCATGGTCGAGATGGCGCTCGACCAACTCTCCAAGCGCGGCGTGGTGCAGCTCGACGAGGAGCGCAAGGCGTCGATGGTCAGCAACCTGCTAGTGGTGCTGTGCGGTGAGCGCGGCACGCAGCCAGTGGTGAATACTGGCTCGCTGTACAGCGGTTGAGGCGCTCGGCATGTCCACACAACTTTCCGAATTGCTGACCCAACTGTTTCCCGCCACCATTCTCGCCGTGCTGGGTTGGGTCATCCGCACGAATGGCCCGCAGGGTTTCGTGCACGGCATGGTCGACTGGAGCAAAGTCGACGATGCCATGCGTCGGCGCGCCGGCCGGGATGTCGGCAACCTCCTGTTTGCGATGGCCATCTGGATAGTCGGCTATGTCGTATTCCGCTATCAGGGCGCATACGACCAGGCGACCGACAATCTTGCCCAGGTGATCTTTGTTGGCGGCATCAGCGTGCTGGTGATCGTGATGATCTTCGTGCTGCTGCGACTGCGGGAGACCAAACCAAAGCATGGCCGCTGACAAAAAAGCCTACCCGCTGCGCATCAGCGCTGATGTGCTGAAGGCCATGCAGCAGTGGTCGGACGACGAGCTGCGCAGTGTCAATGCGCAAATCGAGTATGTGCTGCGGGAGGCGCTACGCAAGGCGGGCCGCCTGAAAGCCGGCAAGACATCTACCGCCGATGACGAGAGCAACTGAACTGCTGACCTTCGTTTTGCACGCTGCATTGCCGCGGGTCAGCAGCTGCTAACCCGCTCTGGATCAAGGGCCGTTGGCGGCAACCATTTGCAACTGCGGCAGCTTCAGCTCGCCGAGCTTGCCATCGTCACCGACGACAAACAGACGACCATCGCGTTGCGCGAGGGCGTTTGCATCATTGAGGCCATGCCGCACGGCAACACGCCGCACCAGGCTGCCATCAACCGCGTTGTAGATGCTCAGCTGGTCGCTCTGCCCATCGCCCACCAACAGCCAGTCGTGACTGGCGTCGTGCCAGTGGACCAGCATGTTGGATGTGGGCGATGCCGGGCCAGCAAGACGTGCCGCGTGGCTGAGACCAAAGCCGCTCATGACAACCACGACGAGCGCGGCGAGCATGGCGGAGGCCGGCAACCAGGGGGACATTCGCAAGCGATTGGCGATGTTCATGGCTGCATGCTGACGCCATGGCATGACACGGGGATGACGCCGAGCCTGCCTCAAGTCGCCAATCGGCTCGAATCGATACCTTCTTTCAACACGCTTCAATCAGCGCGGGCACGAAGCGACAGGCCAAGCGCCAGCCAGCCAATGATGAAAGCCAGGCCACCAAACGGCGTGATGATGCCCGTCCAGCGCGGCGCTCCGAGCGCCAGCGCGTAAAGGCTGCCACTGAATAGTGCGATACCCAGAGCGAAACAGATGATCGCAACCCGTCTGCTGCGGCCACCGCCAACAGCCACGGCCAGCGCGAGCGCCAACGCGTGCCATACGTGATAGTTCACTGCGGTATGCCACAACTCGCTGTGGTACTCGTCGAGCACGCTCTGCAGCGCATGCGCACCGAAAGCGCCCAGCAGCACGGCGCTGGCGCCGGCTGCGCCGACCAGCAGGCTGGCGCGTGTACTGACAATTTGACGCATGGGTCCGGGACTTCCTGATTGACGAGCGCCGAGCTGCAGCCGGTGTCGTATGCTTGACGGGATGAACTTGCCGAATTCTCGCATGAAGCCTCTGCCATCACTCCGCCTCGCGCTGCTATTGCTTTTGCTCGCTTTCATCGCGTTGAGCGGCTGCGATAGCAGCCAGAAGCTACCGTTCCGACTGACCGACGTCAGCGGCCATATGCCCGATCTCGATTTCAAGCTCACCGACGATCACGGCAAACCGGTGACTGGCGCCGACTATCGCGGCAAGGTGGTGGTGCTGTACTTCGGCTACACGCACTGCCCCGACGTCTGCCCGCTGACGCTGGCACAGCTGCATGTGGTGATGCAACGGCTGGGACCATTGGCCGACAAGGCGCGCATCCTGTTTGTCAGTGTTGATCCGGCGCGCGACACGCCCGCAGTGATGCACGCCTACGTCAATGCATTCGACCCCCGCGCGATTGGCCTTACCGGCGACGCGCGCGACATCGAGGCGCTGAGCAAGCGCTATCGCTCCGCGTATACGCGCGAGCCGAGTGGCAAGGATGGCAGTTACGAAGTAAGCCACAGTTCGGCGATCTACGTTTTCGACAGCAAAGGCGGCGCGCGGGTGCTGGCGACACCGGCCGACTCGCAGGATGATCTGGTGCACGACCTGCATCTGCTGCTGGATAACGGAACCCCTTCATGAAATCACACGCGCTGTTACTACTGCTTGCCGGCCTGATGGTGACGAGCGGCGTTCATGCCACTGAAGCCGAGCACGTCCGTGCCAGCCATGCGTGGCTGCGCGTCTTGCCGGGTGACCTGCCCGCCGGCGCGTATGTGACGCTGGAAAACGATGGCGCTCAGCCGGCCGTGCTGAGCGGCGCCAGTAGTCCGCTTTATGCGGACGTGATGCTGCACAAGAGTTCCAGCGACGGCGGCATGAGCCGTATGGCCATGGTCGACTCGCTGAGCGTACCCGCACATGGCAAAGCCGTATTGGCACCAGCGGGTTACCACCTGATGCTGATGAAGGCGATTCATCCGGTGAAACCCGGCGATACGATAACGCTGAATCTGAAATTCGCGGACGGCAGCACGCTTGCCACGAATTTCCTTGCGCGCCCGGCAAACGCTGTGGACTCCGGTCCTTAGAGGCCGAACACAAGAATTACTTGTTCGATACAGCACCTGTAGCCGACCGCACGATCGGCTGTCTCGGCACACGACGTGGCAGCCGCCCGTTACGCGACAAGCGTAGCCATTGACGCAATGCCATCAGGCCGCCGATCGATTCGATCAATGCCGCCGGCACCCAAGTGATCACGCCGCCAATCAGTTGCCCTGTCAACACGTTGAAGGTAAACGCACGACCGCAGATTTCGAAGATCGGATACAAATCGGTTTTCGAAAACGTGACGATCGCGCCGGCGAGAATCTGCGGCGTCATGGTGACCGCCGGCGACAGCACGCGCAGCCCGGCAATCATCCGTCCGGGCGGGTGCGGTCGGTGATCCAGCACCAGCGACCAGTAGGCGAAGCCGCTGATCAGCATCGTCCAGTTCATGAAGCGGTACACGCGCCAGTCCAGCATCGCCGTGGTCTGCATTGACGGAATCAGCCAGATCAGGATGAAGCCAATAAACAGCACCGTTGCTACCGCCGGATTCAGCAGCACGCCCATCACTACACGCCATGGCCACGAACGCTGCAACGGGCGCAGCACGCGCAGCCGCCACGCCAGCGGCAGGCCAGCCCGCAGTACGCTCGCCGGATATGCCGTGACGATCAATAGTGGCGCCAGATGGTGCAGCAACACCTGCTGGATGCGATGCATGAAGAACTCATGCTCGGCGTAGTAATCGAGATACGTCTGCAGCGACAGATAGATGATCGCCATGCCGACCCAGAACACCAACTGGCGACTGAAGCTCACCGACAGCCGACGGCTGCCGCGTACATAGAGCACGCAGGTTCCGAGGAAAATCGCCAGAAACACCCATGAGAATTCCCACGGCACCAGCCATTTCAGCAGCGTGGCGATCATGTCGGCGCGTTATCCAGGACAACCACCATTAGCGGCGCTCGCGGCTGCGCCGTGAACGCCGCCAGCCGTATAGCAGTCCGAACAAGGTCACCAGAAGCGGGACCAGGACGATATTGATGAACTTCAGCCGGAAACCCAGCGCATCGATTTCAGCATTGAGCTGATGTTGCACGTCACGCAGTTCCTTGTTGATCGCCAACTGGCGCTGACGAAACTGCTCGATCTCGCGACGCTGTTCGGCACTGGCCGTGCTGGGTTGGCTGCCCTTGGCCGGCTGCAGTTCGTCCAGCCTGCGGCGAGTATCGGCAAGCTCTTGCTCCAGCTCGTGCTCTTTCTGAAGAAACTTCTGATCGGCCACGTTGCGCAACGCCTGCACGCGGGTGAAGGGCCGCTGCGAAGTCGAGCGTCCATGGATCGACAGCAGGGCCGACGAGCCAGTGAGATTGTCGACCAGATTGGTAACAAAATCGCCGTTGTTGGCAAACACCCGCATCATGGTCTGCCCCAGAATGTTCTGCGGCTCCACCCACAGCCGGTCGGTGAGCAGATCCGTGTCGGCCACCAGAATCACCTCGGCATTCGGCACTGAGATCGCCAGGTGCCCGGACTGACGTGCACGTTCAGGAAATGCCGACTCGAACGGCCCGCGCAACCGCGCCGCCAGCACGTAGTTCGCGTTATCTGGCCGGTAACCCTGCAGTAGCAAGGTGGGATCGTTGCTCGCCGCAATCACTCGTTGCGTTGACACGAGCTCTGCATCGAGACTGCTTTGCAAAAGTGGAATCAACCGGGTGCGTGCCGTCGGCGTCAGATCGAAATGGCCGGCATTGGATACGTCGATGCGCTGCAGGCTCGCAGTGATGACGTCGTTGCGATTGAGCTCCTGTGAGCTCAGGCCGAGCATGGCCGGATGATTGAAACTGTTGCCGCCCAGCTCGATCGACAGCATGCGCGCACGGTCCAGCACGATCTTGTGCGGATCGAAAACCACGCCCCATGCCGCAAACAGCCGCGGCAAATCCGAACTCTGATCAGGTTGCCCGCCCATCACCGCGCTGGCCGACGCTTCCGTCGAGGTGTCCAGCTCGGCATCCGGATCGACGAATACGGCGAGGTGACCGCCGCGCAGCACGTATTGATCAATGGCATATTGCGCATCGACCGACAGCTGGCGTGGGTGGATCAACAACAGCATCTTCAAATTGTCATCGACATGCTTGAGCGTATCCATGTCCAGCGTCTTGACGTCGAACAACTGGCCAAGCTGCTGCATCACAGCCCACGGCTGTTCGCCGAGCACCGGGTTGCCGTCGATCGGCAGCGAACTGAGCACACCGATTACCGGCTTGCTGGTCTGGTTCAGCTCGTACAGCAGCTTGGCCACGTCGTATTCGAGAAACGCTTCGCGGGCTGGATCGAAAAACGGAATCGCCAGCGTGCGGTCGACCGGGCGATCCTCCATCACATCGCTGTCGACTGTGCCTGAGACGGCATTGCCGGCCAAACCAAAAAACATCCGCTCGCCGTTGGTGCCACCGCTGGCTGCGGTGAGGCCGCTGCCCTCGGCACTGGCCTCGTCGTCTGAGTACGGCACCGGGTCGATGATCTGCAACTGGATGCGCCCATGCGAACGCGCCACCATCTCCTGCAACATTTCGCTGACGCGCTGTTCATAACTGCGCAGCTGCGGTAGATCGCGCGCCGCGTGGTCGGAAAAATACAGGGTGATCTTCAGCGGCCGCTGCAACGTATCAATGATCTGCAACGTACCCGGCGTCAGCGTGTACAGCTGATCGGTCGTGAGATCGACCCGAGACGCGCGCAACCAGCGGCTGGTGGTAACGATCAGCGTGGCGAAGACCAGCAGCAACAGCAGCAACAGCCCGTAAAGCACGGTGCGACGGCTCAGATGCAGCGCCCTGGAAAGCGCACGGCGCAAACGCTGAATGATTGGCGGAAGGCTGGCCATCGGTCAGCGCGTCCGTTTCAGGTCAAGCAGCAGCACGCCGGCGATCAACCAGCCGATCATGCTGATCAGAAAATACAGCAGGTCGCGAACGTCCAGCACGCCGCGCGAGATCGCTTCGAAATGCTGCAGCATGCTCAGATGCGCAATGGCGCGGACGAGCTTGCGTGGCAGCGTGCCCTGAAAGAAATCCAGCACCTGCGGCTGGCCGGCCAGGATCAGCAGCACGCATACCAACGCCGTGAGGATGAACGCCACCACCTGACTGCGTGTCAATGCCGAAAGACACGCGCCAATCGCGATAAACGTTCCCGCCATCAGCCAGCTGCCCAGATAACCAGCCGCGATCACACCGTTGTCGGGCGCACCCAGATAATTGACCGTGATCCAGATCGGAAAGGTCAGCAGCAGCGCCAGCCCGATAAACAGCCATGCCGCCAGAAACTTGCCCAGCATTGCTTGCCACAATGTCAGCGGCAACGTCAGCAACAGTTCCAGCGTACCGCCCTTGGATTCTTCCGCCCACATGCGCATGGTGATCGCCGGCACAAGAATCAGGTATAGCCACGGATGCATCACGAAAAATGGCTGCAGGTCCGCCTGTTCGCGCTCGTAGAAGTCGCCGGCGTAGAACGTGAGCGTGCCTGCCAGCACCAGAAAGATCACCAGGAACACGTACGCCACCGGCGTCACGAAATAACTGCGCAATTCGCGCCGCATCACCGCGTTGATCGGACTCATTCCGCCGTCTCCGAATTGACGTTGCGGCCACCGTCGACGTCTTGCGTGGTGATCTGGCGAAACACCTCGTCCAGGCGGCCACGTTCCAGCTGGATTTCCGAAACCTCGAGGCCCTGCTCGCGCAGCAGCGTTTCCACCGGTTCGAGAATGCGTTCACCGGTTTTCGGAAACACAGTGATGCGACCATCCAGTGGATCGACTTCGATCGATGCCACCTGTGGCAAGCGACCGAGCATTTCCTGCGACATGCCGGCCCCGGGTGCGCTGAACGATACCGCGCCGTGATAACGCGAGCGCTGCTCAAGCTCCGCCGGCGTGGCGTCGGCCAGCAGCTTGCCGTGAGCGATGATCACCACGCGGTTGCACAGTGCATGCACCTCTTCCAGCAAATGGGTGGAGATCAGAATCGTCCGCTCACGCGCCATCGTGTCAATCAGCTGGCGCACCGCATGCTTTTGATTCGGATCGAGGCCATCGGTTGGCTCGTCCAGCATCAGCACCGGTGGGTCGTGCAGGATCGCCTGGGCCAGACCGACACGGCGACGCAGGCCTTTGGACAGTGTATCGATGCCCAGTCCCAGCACTTCCTCCAGCTGCAGGCGGTGCACCACCTCGTCGAAACGCCGATACGCCGCGTCCGCTTTCAGCCCGCGCATGCGCACGATGAACTGCAAAAATTCGCGCACCGTCATCTCGCCATAGCTTGGCGCACCTTCCGGCAAATAGCCGAGTGCACGCTTGGCTTTCAGCGGCTCACGCGAGACATCGTAGCCGCAGACGCGGGCCGTACCCGAGGTGGGAATCAGGAATCCAGCGATCATGCGCATCGCCGTGGATTTGCCGGCGCCGTTGGGGCCAAGCAGACCAAGCACCTGGCCCGGCTCGACGCGAATGCTCAATGCATCCACTGCAGTCAGGTTGCCATAGCATCGGGTGAGCTGGTCGGTTTCGATCATGTCCGCGGAAAGACTGTGACTGGACGGGTCATCGAACGCCCGTGATCTGCATCATCGGCGCACGACATCCTGCTGCAATGTAGCGCAAGACTCCTGCACGGTTAGGCATCGTTATCGGCAGATGGTTCGCCTGATGGACAAAAACAAAAGGCCCTTCCCATGGGAAGAGCCTTTTGCTCATGCAACAGCGATCAACCTTACTTGCCTGCGCTGGCGGCCTGCGCAGGTGCTGCGGCGGCCGGCGCCGAGCTGGCACTGGCAGGCGAATCGGAATCCGGTGACGGCGGCTTCATGCCGGCTTCCTGTTCTGGCGTCTGCAGTGGCGCATTGGTGATCGGCAGATAGATGTCGTATTTGGCGTAGCTCGTGATGTTGCCGCCGGCGTCCTTCACTTCCGGCGTCACCAGGATGTCGTACGAGCGGTTGATGACGTCGTCAAACTTGTAGCCATGCGTCTGTGCATAGGCCTTGAGCATGTCACGCACCTGCGGCACACCGGCGAAGGTGCCGTTCCAGACACCCTCCAGTGTGGAGCCGCCGAAGGCGAGCAAGGCGCGCACATTGCCGTCGATCACCAGACGGCCAAAGCGGTCACGGCTGCCCGGGGCAGCGTTGTCAGCTGCAGCGGGCGTTGCCGCAGTGCCGGCCTCAGCCGGCGCACCGGAGGCGTCCAGCGCCGGCGGCGTTGCGACAGTCAGCTGCTGGCTCTGCCCGGCGACGGTCAGGGTGCTCGAGTCGATCGGCATCGCCACGTCGAAGGTGAACGTGTCATCGCCATAATTGGTGGTGATCAGCTCGCGCGGGCCGGTGATGTTGACACCCAGCTTCTTCGCTGCCGCCTGAATCTGGCCAATGGCCTTGTTGGTGGCGTCATCCAGACCATCCAGACCATCCTTGCGGGCAATCGAGGTGGACACCATGAGCACCGGCGCCTGCTGCGTCTGCGCGATGTAGGGGATCAGCTCGCTGTAGTCGATGTTGGGCACGCCGGCCAGCACGTTCTGCAGGTTGTTCAGGCTGAACTGGATGAATGAATCGGGGTCGCCATGGATGTACAGATTGGCAAAGCGATTGACCAGATTCCAGCCGTAGGACACGTCATACGACCACTTCACCGTGGTCAACTGCCCGCGGCTGCCCTTGCGCTCCAGGTCCAGCGTGAAGTGCTTGTCCAGACCGCGCCAGCTGTTGTCCAGATCCCAGACGATGGAGGCGCTCTTGGTGTTGCTGTCGATCTTGTCGAAGTTCGGGGTGGCGCTGGCAATGGTCAGGCCGCCGTTGCCGACTTTCGGGTCGTTCGCGGTCCAGCTGATTTCCGCACCCGGGCCGTAAGCCTTGCCGGAGAACTTGAAGTCCACGCTCGAATCAAGCGTACGCAGCACCGAGTAATCCGGGAAGCGGTGGAAGTTGTCCAGCACGTCGTAAACCTGGCGCAAGTCCTTGCCGACGTCCAGCGAGCGATCCACATGACCACTGCCTGGCATGACCACCGCTGCCAGCACGCCGAGTGCGGCGACGATGACCAGCGCAACAAGAAATTCAAGGGCACGCATCATTCCAGAGTTCTCCGAGCGTCTCTACGCCAATGACAAACAGCTTAAGTGTCTAAAAATGGATTGCCGGCTTCTGCACGAGCTTGTGCAGCAGTAACGGCGGGGTCCGGCAGATGCCGAGCTTACGGATGTTACTTGCTCGCGGGCCCGAACGCCATGACGTTTTCCCTGGCCATCCAAAACGCCCAAACCCAGCTGCAGCGCCCGCGCCAACCCTATATACCGAGCCGGGTTTTCGTCGCGCCAAGCAAAGTGTTCGGCGGCGAAAAGGGTACGAACGGGCAAAAATTCAGACGATGCCCAGTTCCAGCGCTTTCAGTACCGCCCGCGTGCGGTCGCGTACGCCCAGCTTGGAAAGGATATTTGACACATGGTTTTTCACCGTGCCCTCGGCCACTTTCAACGAATTGGCGATCTCTTTATTGCTATAGCCGCCGGATAACAGGCGCAGAATTTCCGTCTCGCGCTCGGTCAGCGGATCGGGCTGCTCCAGGCTGGTGAACTGGTTATGCATGCGCGAGACGCCGGCCATCAGCCGCTGGGTCACCATCGGCGCCACCAGCGAACCGCCTGCCGCCACTGTGCGAACGGCCTCCACCAGCTGTTCCAGCGAAACGTCCTTCAGCAGATAACCGCGTGCGCCCGCCTTGAGGCCCTGCAACACCAGCTGGTCGTCGTCGAAGGTGGTCAGAATGATCGTCGGCGGCAGTTCGTTGCGCGCGGAAAGCGCCTGCAGCACTTCCAGCCCGCTCATGTTGGGCATGCGCAGATCGAGCAGCACCACGTCCGGCTTGATACGCGGAATGTCTACAACCGCCTGGGCGCCGTCGACGCACTCGGCGATCACGCGAATATCTTCAGCAAGATCCAGCAGGGATCGGACACCTTGGCGCACCAGATTCTGGTCGTCAACAAGACAAACGGAAATCATCGCGAATCCTCGGACAAACGTGAGCTCGCCAAACGCAGCTCGCAAAATAACTCGTGGAATGATGCACGAAGTAACGCATGAATTCGGCGGTGCCTGCCCTGCACGGCCGTCACTATTCTGGCACGACTGCCGTGGTCACCGGGCTCTGACCGCAATGTTACGACACGCTCAAGGCTGGCGGCTCGAAGCGGGTCGGCGCATGTGCCAACGCGCTGTGCTCGCCCAGCGGCAGCCGCACGGTCAGGGCAAACCCCTGACTCATGCCCGTTTCCAGCGTCAGGCTGCCACCAAATTCGGCCAGCCGCTCGCGCATACCCGAAAGTCCATTGCCTGGCTCGATCTGCGCCGCGCCGCGACCGTCATCACGGGCATGCAAGCCCAGCAGGCTGGCGTCAGCGTAGGCAAAATTGAGCCACAGGTTGCGCGCGCCGGCGTGCTTGGCGGTATTAGTGATGATCTCCTGCGCGCAGCGCAGCAGCACTTGTGCGCGACGCGGATCTTCCATGCTGAAACGCGGCGGCATGGCCACGTGAATGCTGAGTCCCGGTACGCCGTCGGTAAGGCTGCGCAGCGCCTGGGTCAGATCAATCGCGTCATCCTGGCGCAGCTCGCTGACCGCCTCGCGCACGTCAGCCAACAGATGCTTGGCCGTACTCTGCGCCTTTCGCACGTGTGCGCCGGCCGCTTCGTTGGTGAGATGGCTGGCCACTTCCAGATTCAGGCTGAGCGCGGTCAGATGATGCCCGATCAGGTCATGCAGGTCGCGGGCGATACGCATGCGCTCAGCGATACGGCTGGACTCGGCCAGCAGCGCGCGGGTGGCGCGCAGTTCGGAATTGAGCCGTCGTTGCACCTCGCGCTGTTCGGCCTGCTGGCTGGCCACCGTGGAGGTGACGAACACCAGCACCGAAATGCCCAGATAAATACTGGCCTGCAGGAAACTCAGCGCGATGCTCTGGTCGTATTCGGGAAAAGTGACGAAAATCGCGACTAGGCTCAACTGTTGCAACACCAGCCAGAGCACGCCCAGCCAGAACGGCAACAGCCAGGGCAGCACCAGCGACGCCACCACCATCAGCATCGCCGACAGGCCGCTATGGCTATACCAGCCTACCGCCACGGCCATCGCCGTCATCAGAGTCAGCCCAAGCAGTTTCAGCACGGGGTGGCGGCGCGAGCCGAGGTTGCTGGTCAGCAGCCAGTACATCAGGCCGAAGATGAGGTAACACAGCGTCCACAGCAGCAGCGCGAAATTGGGACGCTGCAACTGGTTCAGCCGTTCAGTCGCCCAATTGGTGATCAGCGGCGTACCCACCGACAGGTAGGTAAAAAAGCCCGCGTAACGAAGCAAGCGGGTGTGATTGAAAAAGGGCCAGCGCATACCGTGCATCATTGGCCGTCGCGGGCCATCGCGCAATGCGCGAGAAGTCATGCCTGATCCTTTGGCGATCCTGCGCCATGAGCTTTACGAAACTCTTACTTACAGATCGACTACCTGCCGGGCCAACTACCTGCCGCGATGCGAGATGTAAGGGCCGCATCCGCATGCCATAATGCCGTCTTGCACGAGGCAGCATCGGCCTCGTTATCGATCTCATCATTGCGGAGCAACGCATGGCTCTTGCCATCCGCGACGTGCACGAGCACGACCTGGATGCCGTACTGGCACTCAACAACACTGCCGGTCGCTCCATCCTCGCCCTTGACGCCAACCACCTGCGCTATTTCCACGATCACGCCGAGTATTTTCGCGTGGCGGAGATCGACGGCAACCTGGCCGGCTTCGTCATCGCCCTGCGTGAAGGCGGCGATTACGAAAGCACCAATTACCGCTGGTTCGCCGCGCATTACCCGCAGTTCGTCTACATCGACCGCATCGTGATCGCCAACGCCTACCGTCGACACGGCCTGGGCCGCATTTTCTATTCCGACGTGAACAGCTACGCCGAAGTTCGCGTGCCGCTGATGACCTGCGAAGTGTTTCTGGAGCCACGCGATGACGTCGTGGTGCTGTTCCACGGCACCTACGGCTTTCAGGAAGTCGGCCAGCAGCGCATGGGCAATGACGGTCCACAGGTGAGCCTGCTGGCCAAGGATCTGCCCAGCTATACCTTTGTGCGCGAAACCTGGCTCGATCACGGCGGCCTGCCCGACCTGCCGTGGCTGGCCGAGAGCACGCGCCTGATTTCACCGATTACTGTCTCATCAATCACCCTTTCACCGATTACCAAGCCATCGTCCGGAGAACCCCGCTCATGAACGTCAAAGCGGAGACTTCCGACGCCTGCGATCTGCGCTTTGGCCAGGTCGGTATTGCCTGCGTGCGCGTGCGCCGAGTCGATGCAGCCGCACTGTGCGATGAACTGGAGCGGCGCGTGCGCGCCGCGCCAGCCATGTTTTCGCGTGCCGCTGTGGTGCTGGATCTGAGTCACCTGCTCGACCTGCCCGACGACGGTGCCGTCGATGCCCTGCTCGAAGCCGTGCGCAGCGCTGGCATGCTGCCGGTCGGGCTGGCTTATGGCACCAGCGAGACTGAGGCGCTGGCAAAACGCATGGGCCTGCCGCTGATCGCCAAGTTCCGCGCGGCGTATGAGCCGGCAGGTGGCAGCGAAACTGCACCGGCCGCCGAACTGCCGCGCAGCAAGGCGAAAACACGTGAGGAGATCCAGCCTGAGCCTGACCTGCGCGAACCGATCCTGTCCGCGCCAGCGCCCGGCACATCTGTTGGCGCCCAACATCACGCCGGCGCGGTGCGCTCCGGACAACAGGTTTACGCGCGCGACCGCGACCTGATCGTCACCGGCGCGATCGCCAATGGTGCCGAAGTGATCGCCGATGGCAATATCCACATCTACGGCGGCCTGCGCGGTCGCGCCATGGCCGGTGCCCAGGGCGACGAAAAGGCGCGCATCTTCGTATCCGACTTTCGCGCCGAGCTGGTGGCGATTGCCGGGCATTATCGGGTGTTTGAAAAAATTCCTGACGACCTCGAGGGCCAGTCCGTGCAATGCTGGCTCGATGGCGAAAAGTTGCTGATCGCCAAGCTCTAAATCTTTAAATCAATCAATTATAAAAATATTCCGGAGATGAGCCATTGACTGCTGAGATTATCGTCGTCACTTCCGGCAAAGGCGGCGTCGGCAAGACGACCACCAGCGCCTCCCTCGCCACCGGCCTGGCCATGGCCGGAAAGAAAGTTGCCGTCATCGACTTCGACGTCGGCCTGCGCAACCTCGATCTGATCATGGGCTGCGAGCGTCGCGTGGTGTACGACTTCGTCAACGTCGTCCACGGCGAAGCCACGCTCAAGCAGTCACTGATCAAGGACAAGCGCCACGAGAACCTGTTCGTGCTGGCTGCCAGCCAGACCCGTGACAAAGACGCGCTGACCCAGGAAGGCGTCGAAAAGGTACTCGACGGCCTGTCCGAGGACGGCTTCGACTACGTGGTATGCGACTCGCCAGCCGGCATCGAGAAAGGCGCGCACCTGGCGATGTACTTCGCCGATCACGCGGTGGTGGTGGTCAACCCCGAAGTATCCTCGGTGCGCGACTCTGATCGCATCCTCGGCCTGCTCGCCAGCAAGACCCGGCGCGCCGAGCGCGGCGAAAAGCCGATCACCCAGCACCTGCTGCTGACCCGCTACAACCCGGCACGCGTCGCCATTGGCGAAATGCTCAGCGTCAAGGACGTCGAGGAAATTCTCGGCATCAGTGTGGTCGGCGTGATTCCCGAATCGGAAAACGTGCTGACCGCGTCGAACAACGGCATCCCGGTGATCGTCGACGCCAATTCACTTGCCGGTCAGGCCTACAGCGACACCGTAGCGCGCATCCTCGGCGAAGAACGTCCGCTGCGCTTTATCGACGTGCCGAAGAAAGGCTTTCTTCAGCGCGTATTCGGAGGTTGATCACGATGGGCATTCTGGATTTCCTGAAGCGCAAGCCCGAACCCACGGCCAATGTCGCCCGCGAGCGTCTGCGCATCATCGTCGCGCAGGAGCGCTCCAATCGCGGCGCACCCGACTATCTGCCGATGATGCGCAGCGAGTTGCTCGAGGTGATCAAGAAATACGTCCACGTTGACATCGAGGCGATCAGCATCAAGCTCGAGCAGGACAGCGGTCACGAGATCCTCGAGCTTTCCGTCGCCCTGCCGGACGGCAATTCGGCAACGAAGAGTGACACTGCGGCCGGCTGAGCCCGGGCGTCGCCGGAGCGCTGAAATCCGGTACGCCGTCTGATCTGGCAACACCTCATGCATCCTCAAACCCAAGCCAGCACCTCCCCGGGCGAGCCGGTCGACAACGACCCGGCGAATACCGTGCTGCGCGTCGGCCAGCTCGGCTTCGATGCACCTGCGACCTTGCTCGCCACCTTCGGCCTGAAGCTTGAACGCGTCGCCGATAACGAGCCGATTCCCGGCAGTTTCTGGGGTGACGAGGAAGCCGGCATCATCGGCATCACGGTTTACGCACGTGACGACACGCCGGTGCACTCGCTGCTGCACGAAGCCGGGCACCTGATCGTGTTGCCTGAGGAAAGACGTCCGGACGTCCATACCGACGCCACTGATTCGATCGAGGAAGAAGACGCGACCTGCTACCTGCAGATCGTGCTGGCCGACCGTCTGCCCGGTGTCGGCCGCGAACGGCTGATGGCCGATATGGACGCCTGGGGCTATTCGTTCCGGATGGGCTCGACACGTGCATGGTTCGAGCAGGATGCGGCTGATGCACGCGCGTTTCTGCTGGAACGCGGCCTACCCTGCTGAGCGTTGGCCGGAGCACATCAACCCGTCCCGTCTGAGCGCCAACGCCATAGGCAGACTCTGCTAATGTTGGCCGCTTATTTGGCTGCTGCGCTGGTCAGCGGCATAGGCTCGGGAGAACACTGATGATGAAGCTTACACAGGCGCTGATCGGCACGCTCGCCATCATGGCGCTTGGCAATTCTGTCGCTGCAGCGGAAACCACAGCTGCCGCCGTGCCGGTGACATCCGCTGCAGACCAGACATTCACCCGCCTGTCCGACAGCTATTTCGACAGCTATTACTTCCCCACCAATCCCACCACGGCCACCGCCGACGGCCTGCACGACTTCGACGCCAAGCTGGAGGACTACTCGCGCGCCGGCGTCGATGCCAACGTCAAGGCGTTGCAGCAGTGGCAGACGAAGGTAGCCGCCGTCGATCCGACGAAGCTCGGCGAGCGTGTGCGCGGTGACCGCGAGCTGGTGCTGAACAATATTCGCAGCACCTTGCTCACCCTGCAGACAATCCGCCCCTGGCAGAAAAATCCGGACATCTATTCCAGCGGCATCACCAACAGCGCCTTCACCCTGATGGAGCGCAAGTTCGCGCCGCCGGAAACGCGACTGCGTGACTTGATCGCGCGCGAACAGTTGATGCCGGCGGTGCTCGCCGACGCCCACAAGAACCTCGACAATCCGCCGCTTATCTACACCCAGATCGCGCTGCAGCAGCTGCCCGGCCTGGTGCAGTTCTTCCAGAAAGATGTGCCATCGGCATTTACTGATGTCACTGATGCTGCGCTGAAAAAGCAGTTCGCCGACAGCAACGCCGCGGTAATCAAGTCGCTGCAGGATTACCAGACCTGGCTGAAAACCGAAGTGCTGCCGCGCTCGCACGGCGATTTCCGCATCGGTGCCGCCGCGTTTCGCGACAAGCTCAAGTACGACGAGATGGTCAATATCCCGCTGGACCAGTTGATCGCGATCGACATGGCCAACATGAAGCAGAACCAGCAGGCCTTTGCCGAAGTCGCCAAGCAGCTCGATCCCAGCAAGACGCCGCAGCAGGTGCTGGCCGAGCTGGGTTCCGACTATCCCGCGTCGGACAAGATTCTCGATACCTTCCGCGCCACATTCAACAACCTGGTCGGCTTTATCCAGCAGAAGCAGATCATCACCATTCCCTCCGACGTGCGTCCGATCGTGGAGGAAACGCCGCCATTCATGCGTGCGATCACGTTCGCCTCGATGGACACACCGGGACCGTACGAGACTGTGGCCAAGGAGGCCTACTTCAACGTCACCCTGCCCGAGCCAGACTGGACGGCGCAGCGCACGAAAGAGTTCATGGCGCAATTCAGCTACCCGGTCATTTCCGCGATCGCCACGCATGAGGCCTATCCCGGCCACTACATCCAGTTCCTGTGGATGCACAAACTGGACGACCGCGCACGCAAGCTGCTTGGCGCCACCACCAACGTGGAAGGCTGGGCGCATTACTGCGAGCAGATGATGCTCGATGAAGGGCTGGCGGCTTATGTCTATCCGAACGACAAGCATCAGCAACTGCTGCTGCGACTGGGCCAGTTGCAGGATGCGCTGCTGCGCAACGCGCGCTTCGTCGTCGGCATCAAGCTGCACACCGGTCAGATGACGATGGACCAGGCGATCGATTTCTTCGTCAAGCAGGGCTACCAGTCGCGCACGGTCGGCGAAGTGGAAACCAAGCGCGGCACCTCCGATCCAACCTATCTGTACTACACGCTGGGCAAATTGCAGATCATGAAGCTGCGCACCGACCTGGCCGCGAAGGAAGGCAAAAATTTCAACCTGCAGCAGTTCCACGACAGCTTCATGCAGCAGGGTTTTGCACCGATCGCGATCGTGCGCGAGGCGATGCTGCACGACAAGTCGCCAACGCTTTGAGCGTATCCGCGGCGGGATCATTCTCGCCGCGGGACTGGCCGTGCTGATTCTCGAGTTTTAAAGTTCTCCCAGCCACATCGCTTTGCACTGGAGGGCACCGTGACGACTCGCCGACTTGCGCTGCTGTTCGACGGCACCTGGAACAAGCCCGAGTCGAATACGAACGTGGAACGGCTGCGGCGCCTGATCGCGCCCAACGATGCGGTAGGCCTGCCGCAACTGGTGAATTACATTCCAGGCGTGGGCGTGTCGCCCGGCATCACCCATTTGCTGGGCGGCGCATTCGGCTACGGCCTGTCGAACAACGTGCTCGACGGCTACCACTGGCTTTGCGAAACCTGGACACGCGGGGATGAGCTTTATCTTTTCGGCTTCAGCCGCGGCGCCTATACCGCGCGCAGCCTTTGCGGAATGATCCGCAAGTGCGGGCTACTCAAACGCGATGCGCTCGGCCGAGTGGACAAGTCCGCCGTATCCGATGCCTATGATTTCTATCGCAACACAGCGATCAAGCCGGACGATCTCGGCGCGATGGACTATCGTGTGGCACATTCGATCGAAATAGACGTCCACTTTATCGGCGTGTGGGATACGGTCGGCTCGCTCGGCATTCCCGATACTTCATCGTGGTTCCCATTCGCACGCTCGCGCTATCGATTCCACGACACCGAATTGAGCAAGATCGTGAAGTATGCGTATCACGCGCTGGCACTGGATGAGCATTGCGCCGACTACGCACCAACGGTATGGACACGTAATCCGTACACAACAAAGCCGGGTGAAAGCATCACCTCGAAAAGGGTCGAACAGATCGAGATCGAGCAGCGCTGGTTTATCGGCTCGCATGCCGACGTCGGCGGCGGCAACGATCACGACGGTGCCGGGCGCACACCCGACCCGCTGCCGGATCTACCGCTGGCGTGGCTTCAACGCAAGGCCATCGAAGTGGGGCTGGCCTGCAGCGAAATCGTGATTCCGGACGCCGACGCGGATACCGGGGTACCACGCAATTCGTATGTGGAATTCATGCATGGCATCTACAAATATTTCAAAGCGCCGCTAAACCGTACCTTCGGCACCGGGGTGAACGAAACCGTGGACGAATCGGTGTGGCAACGCTGGCGTATCGATTCCGACTATCGGCCGCCAACCTTGGTCAGGGCACTCGCCGACGCCGTTTTAATGCCACCCGTCGTAGTGACCGAACCCCCTCCGGCATCGAACGATCTGGCAATGTCCGACCAGGATGCATGAACCCGGCACTCGCAGGCTCGCAGGAGCAGCGAAAAACTAAAGCGGCTCGGCGATTTCCGCCTGCAGAGTCACGCTGGCATCCGCTGTCGCCAGCGACCGATCCAGCGAACGCTGACTGATGCTGCAATACCACCACCAGGACAGCATGCCGCATACGCTCAGAGCCGATGCACCCAGCGCCAGTGGCAACATGCCGCTTGAAAGCAGCGGCGAGAGCACGCCGGCGACGGCGCTGCACAAGATCAGGCTGGCAAACGCCTGTACGGAAGAAATGCTGCCACGCTGGTTGGGGAAGCGATCCAGCAACAACAAGGTCAGCGTCGGAAATGCCAGTTGCACACCGATGCCTTCAAGGGTCAGCGGCAACATTGACCACGGCAGCTGCGGCTCGCGGAATATCAGCGCCAATAAAATATGCAACGCGCACGCTGACAATAGCGCGGCATAACCGAGGTTCACCGTAAAACGTGCGCTGCGTCGCTCCGCCATCCGCCCGGATAGCCACGCGCCGCCCACCAGGCCAATCACCACCGGCATGAACAGCCATGGGAAACCTGCCGCCGAAAGATGCAGCAGTTCGCGCACGATGCGCGGCGCCGAGGAAATATAGAGAAACAGTCCGGCAAAATTGACCGAACTGGAGATCAGCAGCGGCCAGAACGCGCGATCACGGCTGAAGGACAGGTAGCTCGCCAGCAGCGGTCGTGGCGAAAACGACGTGTGTCGCGACGGCGGATGGCTCTCCTCCAGCAACAACAGCAAGGCCAGCGACAGCAGCGCGGTGAACACCGTCAGTACCCAGAAAATGCCGTGCCAGCCACCGAATCCCAGCAGGAGGGCGCCAACCATCGGCGCGATCACCGGGGCCACGCCGAAGATCATCATCACCCGCGACATCAGTCGCTGCGCGTCGGCGCCTTGGAAGGTGTCGCGGATCACTGCCCGCCCCACGACCAGACCCGCGCCGGCACACATGCCCTGCAGGCCACGACAAACCAGCAGCATAGGGAACGAGGTCGACATCGCCGCACCGGCGGAGGCGAACGCATACACCAGCATGCCCGTGGCAATGACCGGCTTGCGGCCGATCGCGTCGGAGATCGCGCCATGGAACAGGCTCATCGAGGCATAAGTGATCAGATATACGCTGATCAACTGCTGTAGGGCGACATCATCCACATGGAAACGCGCGCCGATCAGCGGGAATGCTGGAAACACCGCGTCGATCGAGAACGGACCGATCATCGACAACCCGGCAAGCAGCCACGGCAGGCTGCGCCGCACAGCGCGATGAGAGGAATTCATGACGACAATGGCTACTTGGAAAAAGGCTGCGCAAGTATAAGACAGCCCGCGAACCAGACACGCTTGACGATGCGCCCGCCAGATCGACTAGGATAAGCGCTGGATCAACGATCGCACTCTGTGACCGAATCCAGGGAGATGGCATACCTCCCGTCCTGTTGACGCTACCAGCCTCGGCAGAGCAAACCACCTCACGCGTGACCAGCGACGAGGTTGATGATGCCTGCACCACCGGCTTCCGGCGGCGCAGGCGTGCCTGCTACCGCGGCAACCGGACACTTTTGGATTTTGTCAGGAGACGCGTTATGGGGTTCACCGGAATTGTTGCCGTCGGCGTTGGTGGTGCCTTGGGCTGCTGGCTGCGCTGGGGTCTTGGCTTATTGCTCAACCCGATGTTTCCCACGCTACCGCTGGGCACGCTGGCCGCGAATCTCGCCGGCGGCTTGATGATGGGTTGCGTGATGGGGGTGTTCGATCACTTCCAGACGCTGCCGCCTGAGCTGCGGCTATTCGTGTTCACCGGCTTTCTGGGCGGCTTGACCACCTTTTCCACTTTCTCGGCCGAGGCAACGACGCTGCTGCTGCGCCAGCAGTATTTCTGGTTTGGCAGTCATGTGGCCGCGCACCTGATTGGTTCGCTGACAATGACCGTGATCGGTCTGATGCTTACGCGCAGCGTGCTGCGTCATTGATCCCGGAGATCGCCATGAATGGCGTAATCGATATGAGGTGATTGCCATGAATCAGGAAACGCTTCAACAGGGTGCGCATCTCTACTTCTACTGCCACGCACATACCAAGCACAACGGCATCTTGCTGACCGAGTGGCTGCTGGAACAGGCCAAGAAGCACGGCCTTGGCGGTGGCTCGGTATTCCGCGCCATTGCCGGGTTCGGCCGACACGGCGTGCTGCACGAAGAGCAGTTCTTCGAACTGGCCGATGACTTGCCGGTCAAGATCGAGTTTCTGCTTGCCGACGAGCAGGCCGACGCGCTGCTGCAACTGGTACGCGACGCTGGCGTCGACGCCGTCTATGCACGTTCACCGGCAAGCTTTGCCTTGCTCGGTACAAAGTAGGCATCACGATGTCCGGCGGCTCTCTTCATCGTCGCTTGCTCAAACCAAACCCAGATTCCTATTGAGGAACGCATGAGTCAGGACACTCTGAAAGAGCGCGCCAGCGCCTTGCTCGACCACGCCGGCATTCATCTGAACGGCAATGCATCAACCGATCTGCGCGTACATGACGAACGCCTTTACGCTCGTGTGTTCGCCCACGGCTCGCTAGGCCTTGGCGAGTCCTATATGGACGGCTGGTGGGATGCGGATGATCTGCCAGCGCTTTGCACCAAGCTGCTCACCGCCGGGCTCGATCAGGAGCTGAAGACTCTCGACACCCTGCTCGCCCATCTCAAGGCGCGCTTCCTCAACTTGCAGCGCGGCGAGCGCGCATTCGAGGTCGGCAAGGTCCATTACGACCTCGGCAACGACCTGTTCCACGCCATGCTCGGCAAGCGGATGGTCTACTCCTGCGGTTACTGGGCCGAAGCGGACAATCTCGACGACGCGCAGGCCGCCAAGCTCGATCTGATCTGCCGCAAGCTGCAGCTCAAGCCGGGGCAACGCGTATTGGACATCGGCTGTGGCTGGGGCGAGGCGCTGAAGTATGCCGCCGAGCACTACGGCGTTGAAGGCGTCGGCATCACCATCTCGCAGGAACAGGCCGAGTACGCGCGGCAGCTGTGCGCCGGGCTGCCGATCGAGATCCGCCTGCAGGATTACCGCGAGATCAACGAGCGCTTCGACGCGGTGTATTCCATCGGCATGTTCGAGCATGTCGGCGGCAGAAACTACCGCGCTTATTTCGACGCCGTGCGACGCTGCCTCAAGGACGATGGCCTCTCGCTGCTGCACACCATCGGCAGCAATGGTCAGCCGGCGCAAACCGACCCCTGGATCGAGAAATACATTTTCCCGAACTCGATGATCCCCGCCGCCAGCGAGGTCACCGCGGCACTGGAAGATCTGTTCGTGGTCGAGGACTGGCACAACTTCGGCACCGACTACGACCGCACGGTCACAGCCTGGCGCCACAACGTGGAGGCGGCGTGGCCCATGTTGCCGGCCAGCTACGACGAACGGTTCCGTCGGATGTGGCGCTACTACCTGGCGGTTTCCGCCGCGGTGTTTCGCAGCCGGCGCGATCAGCTGTGGCAGCTCACGCTGAGCCCGCACGGCGTGGCAGGCGGGTATCGCGTGCCACGCTGATTTGTCCAAACGCTGTGCGCGTTTTTTGCATCGCCACGACTGTCGCTTCGTGCCACCATCATTCATAGCGTCGTGGCGCATTCGCGCCATCGTTTACCGCAAGGACGATCATGCCCCTGTTTTGCCGTCGCCATCTCCTTCGCCTCGGGGCCCCCGCGCTGCTGGCGCTGGCGCTCGCAACAACCGCTTTCGCGCAACCGGCGCTGTGGGCAGTAAAAAGCGCGACCACGACAGTCTATCTGTTCGGTACCGTGCATCTGCTTCCCACCGATACCGACTGGCACTACCCGGTGCTGGACAAGGCGCTGGCTGCGAGTGATTCGCTGACCATCGAGCTGACCGACGATAACCCGGCAAATATGCAGGCGCTGGTAATGCAGTACGGGCTCGACCCTACGCACCTACTGTCCGACCAGCTCACCACGGCTGAAAATGCCACGCTGGCCAAGGCTGCGGAAACCGCCGGCATCCCCGGTGGCACGCAGACCATCGAGATCATGCGACCATGGCTGGCGGCGCTCACGCTGGCTATGGCACCGCTGATCAAGGCAGGCCTCGATCCAGCGCATGGCGTCGACAAGCTATTGCAGGCGCAGATGGTCAAGGCCGGCAAACCGGTCAACGGGCTGGAAACCTCCGAACAACAGATCCGCTTTCTGGCCGACCTGTCGCCCGAACTACAGCTGGATTTTCTCCGCTCGACTCTGCACGACGTCGACAAGGACAGTACCGAGCTGACCAGCCTGATCAGCGCCTGGAAAGCCGGCGATACCGCTGCCATCGCGCGCCTGGAAGACGAGGATGTACGCAAGGAATCACCGGAGCTGTATGAAACCCTGATCGTCGATCGCAACAAGGCTTGGGCGACAAAAATTGCCGCCTTGCTGCAGCATCCCGGCACCGTCTTCATCGCCGTCGGCGCCGCGCATCTGGCTGGCCCGGATAGTGTGCAGGCTCAATTAGCCAAGGTGGGAATCACCACGCAGACCCGCTGATCCTGTCGCACGCGCAGATCGCGGAGGCTCAAAAACTTGCCGTGAGCTTCGTAGTATGGATGCTGTTTTGACCAATGCGGATGGTGTACGAGTCCATCTTGCCCAGGTCCTTGTAGGAAACGCTCATGCTTGTGGCAACGGCATTTTGCTGTTTGTTATTACTGTTCGTCTTACCCGCTTTCTTGCCATGCGAGCCTGGCACGACAACCGGCGGTGGCGGTGGCGGTGCGGTGGCGATTTCAATGCTGTAAGCGTGGCCCGGCTGCACGTCCTTGATATCGAACGAAAGCCAGTTGATGTCATTCGCGTGGGAAGCGACCACGCCCACATGGTGCTCTCCGGGCAAAACGCGCACCCACACCGTATTGCCGGCGTTGTAAGGGTTCCAGGTACTCCTGTCGTCAACCCGGATAATCCCGCAAGTGAAGCCGGGTACCTCCGCGCAAGAGAAAATCGCCGTATCCGAAAGCGGATGCCGCTTGTCGGCATAGGCGATCTTCGGATGTTTGTCGATGATCGAGGCGCAACCCGCCAGCAGTGCGCAAGCCAAAACCGCCATATTGCGTAGATAGTGCATCGGCCTCACCTTGGATTGCGGCCACGTTTGTCCGCTTTGATTCTAGCCTAACCGACTCTTCATCTGGCACCATCGACCGGCTACGTGCCCTGCCGCGTACCCCTGATCGAAACCAAGCCATGAACCTGCAAGCCAATTACGAACAGATCCCGCTCAAGGAATACGCAGAGCGGGCCTACCTCGACTACTCGATGTACGTGGTGCTGGACCGCGCCCTGCCCTTCGTCGGTGACGGCCTGAAGCCGGTGCAGCGCCGCATCATCTACGCGATGAGCGAGCTGGGCCTGGCCGCCACCGCCAAGCCAAAGAAATCCGCCCGCACCATCGGCGACGTGATCGGCAAGTTCCATCCGCACGGCGACAGCTCCTGCTACGAAGCGATGGTGCTGATGGCGCAACCGTTCTCGTATCGCTACCCACTGGTCGACGGCCAAGGCAATTTCGGCTCGCCGGACGATCCGAAAAGCTTCGCCGCGATGCGGTATACGGAATCCCGCCTGAGTCCGATCGCCGAGGCCCTGCTGGGCGAGCTAGGCCAGGGTACGGTCGACTGGGTACCGAACTTCGACGGCACCATGGACGAGCCGAGCTGGCTGCCCTCGCGCGTGCCGCATGTGCTGCTCAATGGTTCGATGGGCATTGCCGTGGGCATGGCCACCGACATCCCGCCGCACAACCTGCGCGAGCTGGCCAGCGCCTGCATCCGCCTCCTGGACGATCCCGATGCCACCGTCGCCGACCTGTTCGAGCACGTGCGCGGGCCGGATTACCCAACCGAAGCCGAAATCATCACCCCGCGCAGCGATCTGCTGACGATGTACCAGAACGGCATCGGCTCGGTGCGCGCCCGCGCGGTCTACCAGCGTGAGGAAGGCAACACAGTGATCACCGCGCTGCCGCATCAGGTCAGCCCGTCGAAAATCCTCGAGCAGATCGCCGCGCAGATGCGTGCCAAAAAACTGCCGATGATCGAGGACCTGCGCGACGAGTCCGATCACGAGAATCCCATCCGCCTGGTCATCGTGCCGCGCTCCAACCGCGTCGATGCCGACGAGATGATGCAACACCTGTTCGCTACCACCGATCTGGAAAAGAGTTTCCGCGTCAATCTCAACATGATCGGCCTGGACGGCCGGCCGCAGGTGAAGGATCTCAAGCGCATCCTCAGCGAATGGCTGAGCTTCCGCACCAGCACGGTCACGCGTCGACTCGAGCACCGACTGGCCAAGGTCGAACGCCGCCTGCACCTGTTGGAAGGCCTGCGCATCGCCTACCTCAATCTCGATGAGGTGATCCGCATTGTGCGCACCGAAGATGAGCCGAAAGACGTGCTGATGGCGCGCTTCAAGCTCAGCGAAGAGCAGACCGACTACATCCTCGAAACCCGCCTGCGCCAGCTGGCCCGGCTCGAGGAAATGAAGATCACCGCCGAGCGCGACCAGCTCGAAGAGGAGCGCGCCAAGATCAACGTGCTGCTGAAGTCCCCCGCCAAATTGAAGAGCCTGATCAAGGAAGAGTTGCGCGCCGATGCCGCCAAGTTCGGCGACGACCGCCGCTCGCCGCTGGTGCAGCGCGACGCCGCGCAGGCGCTGGACGAAAGTGCGCTGGTGGTCAGCGAGCCGGTGACCGTGGTGCTGAGCCAGAAGGGCTGGGCCCGCGCGGCCAAGGGCCATGACATCGACGCCGAAGGCCTGAACTACCGCGACGGCGACGGCCTGCTGGCGTCGGTGAAGGCGCGCACCACCCAGCAGGTGGCCTTTATCGACTCCACCGGCCGCAGCTATTCCACACCAGCCCACACGCTGCCTTCGGCGCGCGGCAACGGCGAGCCGCTGACCGGCCGCTTCAGCCCGGCCGGTGGCGCCAGCTTCGACGCGGTGATCGCCGGCGACAACGACACCCGCCTGATCCTGGCCAGCGATTTCGGCTACGGCTTCGTCACCCGCTTCGAATCGCTGACCGGTCGCAACAAGGCCGGCAAGCAGACCATCAGCCTCACCGACAAGGCCAAGGTGCTGGCGCCGCAGATCAGCACCGACCCCGCGCGCGACCGTGTCGTGGTGGTCACCACCGAAGGCCACCTGTTGATGTTCTCGGTCGCCGAACTGCCTGAGCTGGACAAGGGCAAAGGCAACAAGCTGATCGAGATTCCCAAGGCCAAGCTCACCTCCGGCGACGAGCGCGTGGCCGGGGTGGCCGTGGTCAGCGAGGGCAAGGGTGAAGTCACCCTTTACGCTGGTCAGCGTAAACTCACGCTCAAGTGGTCGGATCTGGTGGAATACGGCGGCAATCGGGCTACGCGTGGCGGTTTGCTGCCGCGTGGCCTGCGTCGGGTCGAGCGGATCGAGACCACCGGCTGAGCAACGGCGGCAGGAACTTCCTGCCGCACTGCGCTTTCCAATGTGAATGTACACGCCCAGCCGGCTGGCGCGTTTCACTTGTCAGGTCCTCGGAGCACGTATGAACATCAAGCCATTACTTCTCGCCTCGGCTATCAGCGTGTTGGCGAGCTCCGCGTGGGCGCAATCAACCAACCAACCGCTCAACCTCAAACTGCCCAGCAATCTTCCTGCTGGCAGCAGCACGGCGGCGGCGCCCGCGTCCAGCGCAACAACCGCGAACACGCCCGCACCCACCAGCGTCCATCCCGGCACGGTGGTCAGCAACGGCCGCACCGCAAATACCAGCACGGCGACGAATACGCCCCCCATCAGCACCACCCCGGGCGTCTATTACGGTGATACCAGCGGCCGGCTCGGCGACGACGGCACGGCCGATGCCCAGACCTGCGACGACTCCAAGTTCAACAACGCGCAAGTCCACGGTGCGGTCAGCACGGGAGTGGCCACCGGCAGCCACATGGGGACCAGCACCTATCAAGGCGCGACGGTCAACGTGACCAAAGCCTTCGGCGATTGCGATCATCCGTCCGGCGGCGTCAGTTTCTCGATCAGCGTGAACCAGAACCAGTTCAGCGGCGGCCGTTACCGCGGCTACTGATGGGGCCAAGAAACCACGGCCGGCGGATCACAAACGCGTATACGACCACGACTGCATGCGGCCGTCGCGATACGGCATGACGCCATGGAACGGCCGCGGGTCCTCATCGAATACCAGCGGCAGGAAATGCCGGTCGCCTTCCCACATCGGTAGCGACATGAGCCGGTCGCGCGCCACCCATTCCAGCTTGCCTTCGTCATTGCTTTCGAATGCCGTACCGGCGTAGCTGTCGATCAAAAATATAAAGCCCAGCCAGTCCTCACCGTTCTTGCCGAAGCCGGGCCAGTTGAGGGTGCCACGCAGTTGCATGGATTCGCAGGTGATGCCGGCCTCCTCGAGAATCTCGCGGCGCATGCAGACGGCGATATCCTCGCCCGGCTCCATCTTGCCGCCCAGGCCGTTGTACTTGCCCAGATGCTGATCATCCGGCCGCGCATTGCGATGAATCATCAAAACTTCGCGGCGATCTGGCGAGAGCACATAGCCCAGTGTGGCCACGATCGGGGTGTAAGGCATGGGTTGACGCCGCCAGTAAAACGCCAAGTTTAGCGGCAGACATGGGGCTATGCCTCAGCAAGTGCTGAACGACCCATGCCTGCAGACTTGCGCAGACCCGGCCGGCCGGCGACCATCAGAAGATGCGCCCTCTCACTTCGCCTTCATCCTCTCATCCCTTTGCCTGCCGCCCTTTGTTGCGTTGGGCCTTGGCGTTTGTGTTGCTCACCAACCTGCTCGGCTGCGCTGCGCCTGCGCGGGCAGTCGACAGCAGCGAGCTGACGTTCGACGGGCAAAACTACCGCGTGGTGCATCTGGATCTCAAGCGCGAAAAGCTGAGCCTGCACTGGCGCGACCCGCAGACATCGCAGCCGTTCGGCAGCATCAATGCTCTGCGCCAATGGGGCGAAGCCCATGGCCAGAAGCTGCTGTTCGCGGCCAACGCCGGTATCTACGACAAACAATCCGTGCCGCTGGGCCTGTATGTGGAAAACGGCAAGACCGTGGTGCCGCTGAATCTCAATCACGGCAACCCCGCGTCGGGCAATTTTTCACTACTGCCCAATGGTGTATTTGTGGTCTATCCCGATGGCCACGCCGCCGTGCGCACCAGTAGCGATTTCAAGGCTGACGGTCAGCACGCGCAGTGGGCTAGCCAGTCCGGCCCCATGCTGGTGATTGACGGCAAGCTCAATGATCAGTTCATCGACGCTTCCGACAGCATGAAGTGGCGCAGTGGCGTCTGTGTAAAAACCTCCAGCGAAGTCGTCTTTGCGGTGAGCGAGACGCCAGTGAATTTCCACACGTTTGGACGGCTATTCAGGGATGAGCTGGGCTGCCAGGACGCGCTGTATCTGGACGGCAGCATTTCGCAGATCTATGTCGACGGCAACGGCTACGCCGGCGCGCCGGCTTTCATGGTGAAGCCGTATGCCGGCATCTTCGCCGTGTTTGTCGCGCAATGACTTCGCTGCGCAGGCACATCGTCAGAAGCTTGCTGGTCGCCATTGTCGTGCTGTTGCTGATCGCCATTATCACGGCATGTTGGTTGCTCGCCGGCAGCCGCGCGCGGCTTGATGGGCAGCGACCGTTTCCCGGCCTGAGCGCCAGGGTCAGCATCGGCCGGGACGCGTTGGGCACCGTCACCATCGATGGTGCCAACCGCGACGACATCAGCTTTGCATTGGGCTATGTGCACGCGCAGGAGCGCTTCTTCGAGATGGACCTGATGCGCCGCATGCCGGCCGGCGAACTGGCTGAGCTGGTCGGGCCTGCTGCACTACCCAGCGACCTCAATCATCGCCGCCACCGCCTGCGTGCCGTGGTCGAAGCCGCGTACGCGCAGCTACCGCCAACGCAGAAGCATCAGCTCGACCGCTACCGTGACGGCGTCAATGCCGGACTTGCCGATCTGCATGTGCGGCCGTGGGAATACCTGCTACTGGGCAGCCAGCCGCAGCCGTGGCGATCGGAAGACAGTGCATTAGTGATTGCCGCGATGTACCTGGATTTGAACGGTGACGGCCGCAACGAGCGCGAGCTGCGACTGGCGCAGATGCGCTCGGTACTGCCCGGCCCACTGGTGGATTTCCTGATGGCGCCCGATCCCGACTGGGAGGCGCCACTGGATAATCAGCTGTCGCCACGACAGGCCGTTCCCGATGCCAGCGTCTTCGACCTGAATCGTCTCGCCACAGTCGACAAACCGACCGACCTCACCGCCGCGCTGCTTCCCGCGCTTGATGCGCCGCGTCCGGGCAGCAACAGCTTTGCTGTCGCCGGCTCGCTCACCGATACCGGTGCCGCGATGGTTGCCAACGACATGCATCTGGGCCTGCGCGTACCAAATATCTGGTTCCGCGCGCGTCTTCGCTATCCCGACGCCAGCGCGCCGAACGGGCAGCGCGATGTCAACGGCGTCACCCTGCCCGGCACACCGGCGATGATCGTGGGCTCTAACGGCCAGATCGCCTGGGGTTTCACCAACAGCTACGGCGACTGGCTGGACTGGGTGCGCGTGCAACGAGACCCGACCAACGCCAGCCGCTACAAGGTGCCCGAAGGCTGGGCCAATATCGACGCCCACGATGAACATATCCACGTCAAAGGCAAACCCGACACCGTTCTGAAAGTCAAGGACACACGCTGGGGTCCGATCATGGCCAGCGATGTCGATGACACGCCGCTGGCGCTGGCCTGGATCGCCGATCAGCCACGCGGCTACAACGTCGCACTGATGCAGCTGGAGCAGACGACCGACGCGCATGCGGCACTCGATCTCGCCCCGCAGTTCGGCATGCCGCCGCAGAATTTCGTGGTCGCCGACAGTACCGGTCATATCGGCTGGACGCTGGCCGGCAACAGCATTCCGCTGCGCGCCACTATTGATCCGCTGCGGCCTTCAGACTGGTCAAAGCCCGGCAGCGGCTGGCAGGGCTGGGCCACACCGGCGCAGTATCCACGCATCGAAAATCCTTCAGATGCGCGTCTGTGGACAGCCAACAACCGAACGGTGAGCGGCGATGCACTGGCTCTGCTCGGCAACGGCGGCCACGACCTTGGTGCCCGCGCACAGCAGATCCGTGACGACTTGCGCGCGCAGAATAAATTTGCTCCGAACAACCTGCTCGACGTACAGCTGGACAACCGCGCCGTGCTGCTGACGCGCTGGCAGCAGCTGCTGCAACAGACACTCGCCGATACGCATGACCCCGAGCTGCAAACGCTACGCCAACTCACCGCCACCTGGCGTGGCCGCGCCGATGTCGACAGTGTCGACTACCGGCTAGTGCGTGCCTTCCGCACACAGGTGACCGAAGTCGTGCTGTCGCCGTTCGTGGCGCGGGTCAAACAACGCTATGGCGACTTTGCGTGGCCGGCCGAAAATGCCGCCGAAGGCGCGGTCTGGAATCTGATCACCACGCAGCCAGCCAACCTGCTCAATCCGACCTATCGCGACTGGCATGCACTTTTGCTTGCTGCCGCCAGCCACGTCGCCAGCGAACTCGACAAGCAGCCTGGCGGCCTCGCTGCGCGAACCTGGGGTGAAAAGAATCGCAGCGACATCAGGCATCCGCTTTCCGTTGCCCTGCCCAAGTGGCTAGGCCGCACCCTCAACATGCCCGACGATCCATTGCCTGGTGACAACAACATGCCGCGCGTCGCCGCTCCCGGCTTCGGCGCCTCCGAGCGCTTCGACGTTGCCCCAGGCCACGAGGCCCAGGGCATCCTCGAAATGCCCGGTGGCCAGAGCGACAACCCGCTATCACCCTACTACGGCGCCGGCCACGCGGACTGGGTCAACGGCAAGCCCACACCGCTGCTGCCAGGACCGACACAACACACGCTGACCCTCGAACCCAGCGCCGTGGCTGAATAACGGTTTCGCGTAATGCGAACGTCGGCTACCGACCTATTCTGTTGAAAAGCTCCGTTGAATCGACCAGTTGAACCTGGTCAACCGGCGTCCCGAAGAAGTGCATCTGAACCTGGCCTACCGCTGGTTCTGCCGCCTTGGCTTGGAAGATTCGATACCCGACAACTTGACGTTCTCGAAGAACCATCACGGCCGATTTCCCTACAACGCCCTGACGGCAAGCCGCTGCGCTGCGATTGGAGGAAGTTCGCAGTGCCGCGCTCGGATATCACCAAAGACGACACCATCATTTCCGATCCAGCGTGCATGACTGCAAGCGTTGTCCGATGAAGGCGCGATGCTCCGAGAGCGGCTCATGCACTGCCTGTTTAGCGGACTAAGGGCTGTTACACCTGAAATTTCGGCCGTTCTGCCTACCGAAATCTAGTCACCGCCCGAGCGCGATCTGTTTGCGCCAGTCGAGCCGCTTCAAGAAACCGAGTTTTCAACGGAATAGACCTAGAGCGGACATCCGCGGGAAGGCCACTCTTCGTCGCATCCATGCATGCGGCAGCGGGTGAGAGATGCCGTAGTCATCCAGCATGTCTGCTGGATCGGTTGTGATGCTCCGGGCCTGGGGCACGGTCTCCAGCCAATGCCATCCCGTGCGGCTGAGGGCGTCGCAAAATATCGCACGTGCGGCTGACGGTTTCGCAAGATATTACTTGAAAGATGATAATCATTCGTATTTAATTGCGGCCCGGTAGAGACCTCCAAGACTCGCACATCGTCACGCGCCGCCGGGTGCAAGCGGCGCGTGCCAGACGCTGCGCCCTCTGCCGCCCATTCCCAAAGAGATACGCCAATGCACCCCTTGCGCTCGATTAGCCGACAATCCGTACGTGCTTGCAAAGTTCATTCTCCATCTGCCTCCAACCTCCTGCGGATCGCTATTTGTCTGGCGTTGGCATGCTTGGCGAGCACGGCACTTGCCGCGCCGCAGGATGCGTCGACAGGCGGACAGGCCGGCAGCGATGGCACAGCAACGGACCTGGACGCGGTTCTGGTCGTCGCCCAGCGTGCCGGTCGAGTCAGCAACGGTGCCACGAATCTTGATCTCGGAATCAAGGACACACCACAGTCGATCAGCGTGGTGAATCAGGGGCAAATGGAGCAATTCGGTGCCACCAGTGTCAACGACGCGCTGCGCCTGGCCACCGGCGTCCAAGTCGACGAGTGGGAAACCAACCGCACCAACTACACCTCGCGCGGTTTCGATATCCAGAACACCCAGATCGACGGCGTCGGCCTGCCCAATAGCTGGGGCATCGCCACCGGCGCGATGGATGATTTCGGCTACGAGAAGCTGGAAGTGATCCGCGGTGCCAACGGTCTGCTGACCGGCGTGGGCAACGCGGCCGGCACGATCAACTACGTGCGCAAGCGCCCGACCAACAAGGAGCAGGGCTCGTTCGGCGTCAGCTACGGCTCATGGGGTACCAAGCGCGTCGAAGCGGATTATTCGACACCGTTCACCACTGATGGCAGCTGGGCCGGGCGCGTGGTCGCCGCACACGAGGACGGCGGTTCGTACCTGCGCGGCAAGGACGACAAGCGCGATTTCCTCTACGGCGTGGTCGATGGACAGGTTGGCGAAAACGGCACGCTGGCGCTCGGCTATTCCTGGCAGAAGGCCAGGACCAACGGCAGCATGTGGGGCGCGCTGAGCTTCATGTACAGCGACGGCAGCCAGGCCGATTGGAACCGCGACGCATCGACCACGCAGGACTGGACCCATTGGAACACCACCAACCAGACCGGCTTCCTCGAATACACCCATCAGCTTGCGCCGGACTGGCAACTGAAGCTGTCCTACAACTACCGCCGTATCGGCAACGACACCAAATTGTTCTACGCCACCGACATCATGGGAACCGGACTGGAGCCGGGCACCAACCTGGGCCTGTACGGCTATCCGTGGGGCGGCGTCGACAAGACGACCGCGCATCTGGGTGCGGCCACGCTCAATGGCCATTTCGAACTGTTCGGTCGTGACCAGGAGGTGGTGCTGGGCGTGAGCGTCGCCAGGGGCGAGGCGGTCAACCAGCAGTATGCCGAGGCACTCTGCGGCGATGATTATTGCGGCTATATCCAGATGCCCGGATTCCCGTGGGCCGGCAACGTGGTCCCCGAGCCACAGTGGGGCGATCTCTCCGTTTACAGCACCTTGAACCAGCGGCTCAAGCGCGCGTTCGGCGTGACCCGGCTTGCGTTGACCGACCGGCTCAAGGCCGTGGTCGGCTTCAACTACGCCAACTACCACCGCGATGGCGCCAACTATGGCGTGGCCTTCAACCAGGCCGAGGGCCATACCAGCCCCTACGGCGGCCTGACCTACGACTTCAACGACCACGTGCTCGGCTATGTCAGCTATTCGGACATCTACCAGCCGCAGGACCAGACCGACAAAAACCAGCGTTATCTCGACCCCACCAAGGGCACGAACTACGAAGTGGGCGTGAAGGCCGATTGGCTCGACAAGCGCCTGCTGACGACGCTGGCCGTGTTCAAGGCCCGGCAGGACGGGCTGGCTACCGGCATCGGCTACAACGACAACGGGCAGTACTACTACGCCGGCGTGGACGTCGAATCCAGGGGCGTCGAATTCGAAGCCACCGGCAAGCTCAGCGACAACCTCGATCTGGTGTTCGGTTATACCACCCTGAAGTTGACCGGCCAGGACGGCGACGACACCTATCGATGGGTGCCGCGCCGCACCGCCAACCTCATGCTCAGCGCCCGCCTACCGAGCTACACCGCGTTGTCCTTCGGCCTCGGCGGGCGCTGGCAGAGCGAGATATCCAATGTGGAAGCCAGTGGTTTCGCCGTGCGCCAGAGCAGCTACGCCGTGCTCAACGGATTCGTCGCCTGGGACTTCCGGTCCAATGCCACGCTGCGCTTCAACGTCAAGAACATCGCCAACGAGAAGTACATCAACACCCTGCGCTACAGCGGCTACTACGGCGCGCCGCGCAATTACATGCTCAGCCTGGACTGGCTGTTCTGACGGCCACTTCGACCACTACAGAAAAACCAACCTGAAGCCATGTCCCCTACGTCTTCCATCTGTGGCCCCTCCCGCACCACAGGCCTGAGCACCACCTCGCGGGTAGGCGCCGCGGTGCTGGGTGGTTATGCCTTCGCCTGGGGCGTGGTGGCCGCGATCACCAGCCTGTTGTTTGCAGTTGGCCTGGAATTCCACGATGCCGAGTTCCTGGGTGCCATCGCGGGATTGCTCGCCTATCTCGTGGTGTTCCTGTGGGCGATCGCAGCTCGCCGGCTGGTGGTGGTCTGGGTCGTGCTGTTAGGTGGCGGCGCGTTGATGACCGCCGCCGGCTCGGCTGTGCAATCGCTGTTGGTCTGAAGCGGAGATCCGTTGTGTTCAATAGCTTTCGCCAATCGATGGCCTGGCTGCACACATGGTTCGGTCTGGTGCTGGGCTTTGTGCTGATGGCCGCGTTCTTCTTCGGTGCCCTGTCAGTGTTCGATCGCGAGATTGATCGCTGGGCCATTCCCGCCACGCGCATGGAGCCGCAGCCCATGCCCTCGTTCGATAAGGTGCTGTTGCCGGCGTTTGAACGCATGCAGCCGACGCGCCAGGCCATGGACGCCATGCGCCCGCGCGTCAGCGGGGACATGCCCAGACGATTCGATACCGTCGTCAATTGGAGCGCCTACACCACTCATCGCGATCCGGTGCTGGCGTTGTATGCCAGCTATGAGGTGCCAAACGCCAAGGATCCGGATGAAGTGATCTGGGTCGATAGCACCATCGATCCCCGCAACGGCAAGGCCCTTCCCGATGACCGCCTGAAGATCGGCAGCGGCTTTTTCTACCCGATGCATTACAGCCTGACGCTGGACTGGAAAAACCTGGGTTTCTGGATCGTCGGTTTTGCTGCGCTGGTCATGCTGGCGGCGCTGGTCAGCGGTGTGGTGATGCACCGCAAGCTGTTCCGCGAGTTCTTTACCTTTCGCCTGGGCAAGTCCCACCTGCGCAGTGTGCTGGACCTGCACAACCTCACCGGCGTGGTGGCGCTGCCATTCCACTTCTTCTTTGCTCTCACTGGCCTGTTGATCTTCGCCGGCACCTATTACTTTCCGGTCGGCGACACACAGCTGCATGGTCTGCACGAGCTGCACGAGCAGGTGGAAGCGCAGGAAACGGGTCTGCCGCACGACCGTGCCGGCGCGCCCGCGGGGTTGGCGTCGGTGGATGCGATGGTCTCCGAGGCGCAGCGCCGCTGGGCGGCGAATGACAAGACCGGCGACGTCGGGTTCCTGATACTGCAGCACGTCGGCGACGCCAACGGCTACGTCAGTGTCTACCGCGCGGGCACAGATCGCATCGCACTGGTGGGCGACGGCGTCCACTTCAAAGCCTCGACCGGGGAGCTGATTCGCGAGGATCCGCCGGCCACACCGGTGGGCCGCATCAGCGAATTCCTCACCGGACTGCACCTGCAGCACTTTCGCCATTGGCTGCTGCGCTGGTTTTATATGTTGGGCGGGTTGACGGGGGCGGTGTGCATTGCGACCGGGTTCGTGTTCTTCGTTGAGAAGCGCAAGCGTCAGCATGCCCAGCAGGGCAGCCAGAGTGCGCGGATTGTGGATGTACTGGCGGTCACCACGGTGACAGGCATGCTGCTGGCGTCGCTGGGAATACTGGTAGCCAATCGCCTACTGCCGGAGGGCTTGGCGGCGCGTGGCGACTGGGAGCGTTGCGCCTTTTGGGCCACTTGGGCGCTGGCGCTATTGCATGCAGGCTGGCGCAGCGCACCGGTTGCGCAAGGGCTCGTCAACCCCGCTTGGCGCGAGCAGTGCTGGGCGATCGCGATGCTTGCGCTGGCGGCCGTGTCGTTGAACTGGATCACGACGGGCGATGATTTGTTACATACCATTACCGCCGGCTACTGGCCCGTCGCCGGCATCGACTTGTTCCTGTTGTCGAGCGCCACAATAGCTCTTCTCGCTTCCCGTACGTTGAGCCGCCGCGCTTCGGTTTCCCAAGCGCGCATGATGACAAGTGCGGAGGCCACGCGTGTCTGAAACCGCACTCGCGGCCTGCATGCTGTCGGCTACATTGCTTGCCAGCGTGGCGGGCATGGGCTGGTTGGCGCTATCTATGCCGGCGCATGCGTTGCAAGTCTGGCCCGGTGCTCTGCCACCGGTGACGTCGCGCCTCTTGCGGTGCACGGGCGCATCGAGCCTCGTCGTCGCATTGGGTCTGTGCCTTGCCGTGGACCACGCCTCCATGGCGGCCCTGGTTTGGGTGATGACCTTGACTGGAGCGTCACTGCTCGTTGCTTTCGCTTTGGCTTGGCGTCCCGGATGGCTGCGCGTGCTCGTCCCGTGGGTGCGTGCGTCACCTCATCCCATGCTCAAATCATAGGCGGGCAGCGTTTACGTTCAACGGGCAGCCCAAGGTCTCAACTCAACTGTCCGTGGAAATGGTAGAGCACCTTGACCGTGATGTAACGATTGCGGCAGATGATCGGGATAGGAAAGGGGCTGATTTCGACCACGCTCGGAGCGACCGCTTCTGGCGTATTCCGTTGAAAAACTCGGTTTCTTGAAGCGGCTCGACTGGCGCAAACAGATCGCGCTCGGGCGGTGACTAGATTTCGGTAGGCAGAACGGTCGACATTTCAGGTTTAGCGGCCCTTAGTCCGCTAAACAGGCAGTGCGTGAGCCGCTCTCGTTTCGGTACCAACCACTGTGCCATTCGGCGTAGGTTTTGCGCTGTTGCCACCAACAAGAACTCATCTTGCGCGCCAAGCAGCCCTCGAAGTCGCAAGCGATCCAGTCGCAGGATGCGCTTGAGGTGCGCGAATAACATCTCGACTTTCTTGCAATCCTTGCGGGACTGCTGGTATTGCGCTGTTGTTACGATCTCCCGGGCAATATCGCGTGCTGCTTCATTGAGCTGGCGAGCAATCTTGCGAATCGGTGTTTTCGGGCAGTACTGCGCCTTCATCAGACAACGCTTGCAGTCATGCACGCTGGATCGGAAATGATGGTGTCGTCCTTGGAGATACCCGAGCGCGGCACTGCGAACTTCCTCCAATCGCAGCGCAGCGGCTTGCCGTCAGGGCAACGATATTGGTTATCTTCTTCGCTTCATCTGAAATCGCTTCGAGAGAAGGTGTCATCCGATCGCTCCGACTTGTCCCATACCGGCACATGAGGTTCGATCGACTTGTCATCGACCATCCAGCCAAGCATTTCGGCACTGCCGTAGGCGGTGTCGCCGATCAGACGCGCGGGCTTGAGATCGAAGCGATCTTAACAACGAGCAGAACGCTTCGCTCAACGAGGCCCGACTTGATGCTGCACGGCCATCAACAGATTAAATGAACGCCTAGGCGCAACGCCCCGGCTTTTTCGGAACAAGCCAGAACACTCAGAATGTCAGCGCTATACCTACTTCAACCCGCTGCATGATCGAGGTCGACTTGGGCTCGGAGAAATCGTTATTGACACCCATGCCATAGCCATAGCGCTGCCAGCGGTAGTCGGCGGTGACGTGAAAATTGTAAGTCAGTGCGTAATCGACACCCAAGCTGAGCATCACGGTATCGTGGTTACCGAGAATAATCGGGCCGTTAGTCCCGTTAATGTACTCACCATTCCCCAGATCGATCAGCCCTTCCAGCGCCGGCGCGTGCACGCTCGCGTTGTACAGGTAGCCCAACTGCGCTTCAGCGCTCAACACCAGCACGTCTGTGACCGCATATTGGCCGATGACACCAGCGCTGATGACACTATGCTTGTAGTACTCGGAATAATCGCCTTCACCGCCTCCATCCAGGCGATCCCAATGATGCTGGGCATAATCCAGATAAGGAATCAGCTGGACCGTTTCATCCTCATTGAGTGTAAAGGCCTTGCCGCCACGAATATTCCAGTCGAACAAGCGCGTTGGCGTACGTTGCGTAACAGGCGTTTGCGCCCCCGTGATCAGGTTCACCAGGGCGCCATCGTAGGTCGTTGAGCCGCTGGCGTAGCTTGCCGATACGGCAAAATACAAATCGCTGATATTCCGCCAGTCACGCTGCGTAGTGGCGTACAGACGGTAAGAGGGTTTGACATCGCCATAGTTACCATCGGCGGTCGCACCGTTAATGAACTCGCTATAGTTCTGGTGTTGCGATCCGAGACTCAGGCCAACCACATTGTTGGCGCTATAAAACGCGTAATTGTCCGTGGCATGGACCACCGGCAACACGCCGACAGCACCAATGGCTGCTGCAAGCGCAACGAGTGCGTGCTTCATAGAATACTTCCCTGTAAACGCGTGGCGTGAATGCCCTAGCGTCGTGCGCGCCAGACTCTACCGGATATCCTAAGCCTTGGCTAGGCGGTTCGCTGTGGTCACCTCGCTTGGTTGCGCTCAGCCAAGTTGGACCGAAACGTCCGGCCCGCCGTTGCGCTGGATTTCACGGCTAACGGTGGACGGCACACGACCCAAGTGGATGGCCATCCAAGCGGATGGACTGTCCGGAAATGACGGCCCGCGAGATATCTTCGCGCTCAGCCAACGTTAACGCTCATCGGGATCGACGGCACAACACCGGTCGTATATCGCCATAACTCAAACTGCGGACATCCGTTTTTCAACGACAGTGGCTGCGTTCACCGGCAAGATTCCAGATAATCCAGCAGGCCATCTCATATTTGTTCGGTCACGGCGGGTTTATCCGCTTTGAATTAAGAAATTCCGGCCACAATCCAATGGTGATGTCCGCTTCCGACAGCGGTCTCAACCGGTCGATGCAACAGCTTGTTGAAATCGTTCGAACCGGCTTACTCAAAGTCGAACGCCTGATCGTTAGCGAAAGCGAGGCATCCGGGATCTCATCATTTTTGATTTGATCTGCTCGCGTTTTGCCGTGAGCTCCCAGTTACATGACCGGCCCAACCGTCAAACACATTGACGGATGCCTTATCGATAGCGTTCATAACCTCTTCAACCTTTGGACATTCCTCGGGGTTGGGGATGGCGCCGCCGCTCAGTGTACTGATATCAATCATGCCCTCCATGCAGTAGTCGCTGCCTCCATTGTTGATACGTCGCATCGCATCCATGCCCTGCTGATAGCGCTGCTCGGCACGATTGGCTGCTACGTCATCTGCATACGTCAGTCGCATGATGCTTAACAAGCGCTTCTCCTGACTGCGATCTTGTGAGGAGGACTGCCCAAGCAGCTGGTCATACGCTTGCTCGAAGCGGGAACTGGGCCTTTGCGAAGCCAGTGACAGCCATGCCAGAGCTAGTGGGACGTCGCGCGGTTGATGGTCGCCATCGAGCGCCATGATCCCTAAAACGAATTCCGCCGGCTTACTCGCCCAACTGGCAGCAGTGGTGAAGAACCGTCGGGCGTTTGCCTACTGGTGCTCGCCATACACCATTGAACCTAAACAGTAGTAGTAGTCCCCCGGCAGGGGTTTTTCCTCGCCGATAATGCAGTGCGCTGAGGTCAATTGTTGATCGGACGGAGGGGCGTTCGGCGACAACACCGCGCTTTGGGCCAAACACGTGGAAGCAGGGAATATTGAGAGTGCAAGAGACGCTACGAGTAGCATAAATCGAAATATAAAGCGCATAGCGATGCTCAATTGATCTGAAGTGCTCAGAGGCAACGTGCGCGCTGGTCTCCTGCTGCAGATGAAGAATCGATCTGCACGAATCCTCATAGATGAGGAAGCCAACCCGCGTTCTTCGGCTTACTGGCGACGGTACGAACCGTATATGGTTCCGTCTGTGTCGAGCACAAAGCCCACCACCTCCGTGCCATTTTCGTGGCGAACCAGATATTTGTCCCATCCTTGAGGAGTGACTCCAATGAACTCGTGCGATGTCATTGGACCTAGCTTGCTAAGGAAGGCCTCGGCTGCCGGTTTCTGTTCGCGGATGAGCTTAGCCAGGTCCGGACTTAGCCGTGGTGCATCAGGATTCTGGGTGAGAACGATCTGCAAAACCTGTTCGCTGTCGGGATAAGGTTGCTGGGCGCTTACCCGTGCATCGAGCACTTTCAGAATACCCTGCGCCGTAGCCGCATCGATGCGCGGAGCGGTGACATGGTGGCCATTCTGGTAGAACTCCATGGCCGTGGTTTGGCCTTGCGTATCCACCACGAAATTCAGATGCACATTGAGCCGCGTTACGAAAAACGAGTTATTGCTGCTCGCTTGGTACGGAACGAACCTCTGCCCGGTGAGCTGCCCGTAAAGCTGTGATCCATCCAGCTTCACCGTCATCACCGAATAGGGACCGAATCTGTATATACCCGCATAATTTGCAAGCACTGCAGGGCTTACGTTCACCTCATGCTCCGCTGGTGCATCGGCGCTATCCGGCGGCGTCACCTGGGCGGCGAATGCAGCAACGCCCACCGATACGCCGATCATCGCCAGCGCCGATAGGCGCGCCCACTTCCCTGGTTTCAGCAACATGATTTTGATCCTCTGCTCAAGAAACGATCCGGACTCCGACATGGCAGCCACGGCAGCGATGTAACTGGATTGGTTCTGACCGACCTGGATCAGGGTTTCGCAGTACTCACCCACATCCCGTCCGCCGCGCAGCACACGCGCATCGCAATCCACTTCGATCGCACGGCGCAGCCGATGGAATTGCCACCACAGCGGCAGATTCCAGGGCATCACAACCAGCAGGCATAGCGCGATAGTCAGCATCTGCGGATCACGCGCATCCAGATGGGATTGCTCGTGGGCCATCACGAATTGCTGCCGAGCCGCGGATTCCTGCAGCAGCCACGTCGGCACGACCATGCACGGACGCAGCAAACCGACCACGGCTGGCCCCACATCCGGCGCGATCAACACCGATGTGCCACAAAGAGTTCCCTGCACCCAATGACGTTTGCGCCAATAGAGCAGCCCACCGCTGAGAACCAGCGCCGCCAGTACCAAAAGCGACGCTGCCAGCCAAATGCGGTGAAACTGTGCATCGCCTCGATCAGACTCCACATTCAAATCCGGCATGCCAAGATCAAGCACTGCCATAGGCACATGCACCGATGTCGTGTCACGCAAGACGATGGATTTTGCCGTATTTGCCTGCTTGATCAGATCGGGCACCTGGATGGTGACGTTGGCAATGATCAGCGGCAGCAGCAGCGAGGCGACAATCGATGTCATCCATATCCACCGCCTTGACGCCCCACGCTGCTTCGCCGCGTATTCGGCCACCAGCGCGGCGGCACTCAGCAGAACGCTGACGATCAACACATAGATCACCATGGCCAGCATCACGGCTTCTCCTTGTTGGACCGATCGGCCAGTAATTGGCGCATGCGCCGGATCTGTTCCGGGCTCAGTTTCTGATCGGATACCAGATGCGAAAACAGCAGTTCCGCCGAGCCCTTGAACAGCTTGTCGGTCAGGTGCTGCACAGCATTCTTGCGCGCCACCTGCTGCTTTACGCTGGCGAAATAGCGGTGCCCGCGTCCTTCTTCGTCGTGCCCGACATAGCCTTTGGCTTCGAGCGTGCGCAATACGGTGAGCACGGTGGTGTAGGCAAGCTCGTCGTTCAATCGCTCGCGCACTTCTGCGACAACCGAGGGGCCGTGATCCCACAGCACCTGCATGACATCCGCCTCACGATCGGTAAAGGAGATCTTCATCGCGCACCGTCTATCTACTATGTATATAGTTGATACTAACGCGATCTTTGCCGTTGTCAACTAGAACTCTAGTAGATGCGCAAATCTGTCTGGAAATGCAGGGTAGTCCAATGCCCATACCTTCGAGCTCGCCAGCCCTGACTCAACACCCCTTTTCGAAGTGGGCGTTTCAGAGGTGCGTCCGATCGCGCCGCGCACAAAGTCCGTTAAATGCTTTTGCATTCCGAGCTTCGATCATGGCGCTTTAAATAAGGTCGACGCGCCTGCACATGTCGATCCACCGGACACAATCCATCGAGCAATGCCAGTCATTGATGACGTCGCCACCAGTTGCCTTAGCGTGCTGAAACCCAGCCAAGCCCGAGGCTCTTTTGCAGTGACACGAAATCTTTCAGCAGATCGGCGCGTCCCTGGACGAGGTTTTGCTGTGCGGAGAATTGTGTACGTTGCGTATCCAGCAGATCGATCAGCGAGGAGGCACCCGCGTTGTAACGTTGGCGCATCAACGTCGCGGAGCGATCGGCTGATGCTTCGATCTGCTGCAAGCGAGCGACGCTTTCGCGTTGATGACCATAACGGGATAGCGCGTTGTTGGCGTCCTGCAACGCAGCGAGCACGGTTTGCGCATAGCGGGCGTTGGCTTCGTCGCGGCTCGCTTCGGCTTGACGAATACTGCTGCGCGTGCGTCCAAAGTCAAACACATTCCATTGCAGATAGGGCACGCCGAGCCAGGTGAGTGAGCTCCTTCGTGTCAGGTGTCCGGGATCGGCGGCGTTGGAGCCGACGAAACCCAACATCGTCACCCTGGGAAACAAATCGGCGGTGCGTTCGCCGATCTGCGCGTTGCTCGCGGCAAGCCGACGTTCGGCGGCGCGAATATCCGGGCGCTGCTGCAACATTCTTGCCGGATCGTCGATCGGCACAGTCGCGGGCATAACAGGCAAAGGTGCCGGTGCCGATAATTGGCGATCGAGTGCGCCGGGAGCTTGGCCGGTGAGCACGGCGAGTTGGTCGAGCGACTCGGTGATCTGCTGGTCCAGCGGAATGAGTGTCGCGCGGGTGTTTTCCACTTGCGTGGTTTGACGTTCGACATCGGCATCGCCGGCGACACCGCGCGCGCGTCGCTGCTGAATCAAGACGAGCGTTTGTTGTTGAAGTTCGGCCGATTGATTGGCCAACGTCAGGCGTTGCTGTTGGTCGCGCAGACCGATGTATGCCTGTGCCACTTCGGCAGCCAGCGACACCTGCGTATCGGCGAGATCGGCGTCGACGGCATCAGCCTGGGCCGAGGCAGCCTCGATCGCGCGGCGCGTGCCGCCGAACAGGTCCAACTCCCATGACGCGTCGAAGCCGGCGGTGTACAGCTGCAACGGACCTTGCCCCTGCGACGTGCGGATGGATTGCCCTGCTGGCGTCGTTTGGTTCGTATTGGTCTGCGATGTCTGCAGGCCGGACACATCTGGTTCCCGTGCACGTAGCGCGGCCGCATCGGCCGACACAGTCGGCAACGCTTCGGCACGCTGCTGTTGCAGCTGTGCACGCGACTCGCGCAAACGTGCCTGCGCCGCTTGCAAATCCTGGTTGTGCGCCAACGCCGCGTCGATCAATGCGCTCAGTTGCGCATCACCGAGCGTGTTCCACCATTGGCCTGGCGCATGCGCCGATGTGATGCCCGTCGCCGGTGTACGAACAAAAGTGTTGGCGTGCCCTGCGCCACCCGCCACGTCCGGCGCGCCGCGATAATCGGGGCCAACGGTGCAGCCTGGCAACGCCGCGAGCGAGGCGAGCAGCGCGAAGAACAGGACGCGTGAAACATATGAGTCGCTTGTATGCATGACTAAAATCCTTAGTGACCAGCGGCGGCTGGCGCGCCATAGCTGGGCGTCTTCAGCAGCAACGCGAGTGGAATACAGCACAGCAGTGCGATGCCCAGCACGTAGAAGACTTCGGAAAAGGTGATCACCATCGCTTGCTGCTGGATCTGCGCAGCAAGCTGGCCGAGCACGCGCATCTTTGCGTAAGCCATATCACCGGTTCGCGCAAACCAGCCGGCTGCGTTGGCGGCGAGACGATCCTGGCCCAACACCGAATTCGCCGTCAGCGATTCGCGGATGGTCGCCACATGAAACGTATTGCGCCGGTCGATCACGGTGCCGATGACGGCCAAGCCGATCGAGCCTCCGAGGTTGCGCGCCATGTTGTAAACACCGGCTGCGTCGCCGGCTTCCTCCCGGGTTACCGCTGCCATTGAGGCCTGGTTCAACGGCATGAACACCAGCATTTGGCCCGCGCCGCGAATCAACTGCGACCAGAAGAAATCATGACCGACGCTTTGCGCCGTCAAATGGATGTCCAACATGCAGCTCACCACGAAACACATCAGGCCGGTGATCACCATGATTCGAAAATCGACCTTGCCCAGCAGGCGCGGCAGCATCGGCATCATCAGAAAGGCCGGCACGCCGGAGACCAGCATCACCCAGCCCGATTGCTCTGCGTTGTATCCGGCGATCAAACCAAGGAATTGCGGTATCAGATAGATGACCGAATAGAACACCGCACCGACCACCAGCACGATAAGAATGACGCTGGCATAACGCGGATTGCGTAGCAGGCTCAAGCGCATTACCGGTCTCTTGGCGGTGAACTGCGAGATCGCGATCAGCACCATGCCGGCCAGCGACAACAGACTTAGCCAGACGATCATGTTGGACTCGAACCAACGTTCGCGCTGGCCTTCCTCCAACACCACCGTCAATGAGCTAAGGCCGGCCGAGAGTCCGGCGATACCCAGCCAGTCCGCCTGTTTAAGCGCATCCCATTGCGGATGATCCGGCGGCAGACCAAGCAACAGCAACGCGATCAGACCGATGCACACAGGCAAGTTGATGAAAAAGCACCAGCTCCAGCTGATGTTTTCCGTAAGCCAACCGCCTAGCACCGGGCCCAGCAATGGTCCGAGCAACACGATCAAACCAAAGAGCGTCATGCCGATCGGCAGCTGCGACATCGGCAGACGGCTGCGGATGATGGTTTGGCCGGTCGGAATCATCGCGCCACCGGTCAGGCCCTGGCCGATGCGGCCAATGATCATGGCCGTCAACGTGTGCGACAAGCCGCACATCATCGAGAACAGGATAAACAGCACCGCGGCGCCCAGCAGAAATTTGCGCAAACCGAATACGCGCGTCAACCAGGCGGCCAGCGGGATAATCACGATTTCCGACATCAGGTAACCAGTCGAAATCCAGGTGCCTTCCGTACCCGTGGCACCGATTTCACCCTGGATCTGCGGCAACGCGGAATTGGTGATGGAGATGTCGAGCGTGGCCATCAACGCGCCGAGCGAACCAGCGGCCACGGCGATCCAATCCGCGGCACTGGCACGTTCGGGGTGACTGGCCGGCATGGCTGCCGTCTCAGCCATGACTATTGCCTGCTGTCGTCACCGACTGATCGTCGTGCGCAGGGCGTGTATCCACGTCTACCGTCACCGACAAACCGGGAACCAGCAATTTCCGCGTATTCGCATCAGCATCGATGCGGATGCGCACCGGTACACGCTGCACGATCTTGGTGAAATTGCCGGTCGCGTTTTCAGGTGGCAGCAACGCAAACTGCGAACCGGTGCCCGGCGCGAAGCTGTCGACCACACCGTGCAGATCGGCGCCCGCCAACGCATCCACATGCAGACTCGCACGTTGACCTGCGCGCATCCGGCCGACCTGGGTCTCCTTGAAGTTGGCCGTGAGATAAATGCTCTGCACCGGCACGACGGTCATCATCCGCGTACCGGGTTGCGCGTACTGCCCCACGCGTACCGTGCGGTCACCGATGCGACCGGCCAGCGAACTGCGAATCAAGGTGTCTTGCATATCGAGCTGCGCCTGACGCGCCGATGCCTGCGCCACTTCCAGTTGCGCCTGCGCTTGCATGAGCTGAGCGTTGAGATCAGCCATTCGCGCTTGCGCCTGATCAAGCGCCGCAGCGTCGGCGGTCAGCGTTGCGCGCGCCTGATCACGGTTGGTGGTCAACACCGATAGCTGATCGCCGCTTTCGGCACCGGTTGTCGCCAGCGGTCCGTAGCGACGCACTTCGTCTTCGGCATGGCGGCTGTTGACCACTGCAACTTGTTGTTGCGCCTTTGCCTGTTCGATAGCAGCACGCTGCTGCGGAACGCCAGCCTGCGCGCGCAGGATATCCGCCTTGCGCGCATCGATCGTGGCCTGGGCTTGATCCAGCGCGGCCTGATATTGGCGACTATCGAGCCTCACCAATGGATCGCCGACCTTTACCGGAACGCTGTCGCCGACGTAGACGTCGGTGACATAGCCACTGACCTTCGGGGCGACAGTGACGCTGTCGGCCTGCAGGTAGGCATCGTCCGTGCTCTGGATAAAGCGGCCCACCAGCCACCAGTAAGCGAGGGCCAACACCGCCGCGAGGGCCAACACGACGCCGGCTGGCATGAGGAAGCGGCGTATTTTCGACGGGCGCGCGAGCGGAGCAGCACCTTTCGAGGCATCGGCGTCCGATGCAGATCCAGTCGTAGTGGGCATGGGGAGTCGTCCAAAAGTATTCCAAGTGGAATATTTATTCCGATTGGAATACTTTTGTCAAATGTTATTGTTGGAGCGCCAGCAGGAGAAAACTCGCATGAGAGCCAGCGCATGAGTCCAACCAAGCGTCCCCGTCGCCCCACGGCGGGCGGTTACGCACGTGGCGACGAAACGCGCCAGCGAATCATCGCCGCGGCTATCAAGCTGTTCGGCGAGCATGGTTTCGCCGGTGCTTCGACACGCGACATCGCCGCCGCCGCCGGGGTCAACGCGCCGGCACTGCAGTACTACTTCGAAAACAAGGAAGGCGTGTATCAGGCGTGCGCCGAATACATCACGAACGATCTCAGGGACCGCTTCGCGCCAGCCATGCGGCAAGCCAATGACATATTGAAGGGTAATGGCAACATGGATGCCCTGATCGATGCGTTCATCGGTATCCAGGCAGTGACCCTGGACAGCGTGCTTTTGCAACCGCATGTGTCGAAAAGACGACTCTTCGTTGCTCGAGAGCTCGCCGACGAAGAAGCCAATGTCGCTTCCAAACTGCTCCATCGACGATTGAAGCAGCCACTGAACAAGGTGACCCTGGCCTTGCTTTCGCGCATTACGGGCGCCAGCGTCAACGACTCCGTCACACGCATCCGGATGCTCACGCTCAAAGGCCAGATCATGCCGTTCTACCATCCTCCAGGGGCTTGCCTCGATCTGCTCGGATGGAAGGAGATCGACACGGCCAAGGGCGCATTGCTGAAAGCGACCGTACTGGAACAGACACGCACCTTGCTCAATAGCTGGCGTGTTGTATCGAGCGATTGAATCCGCAGAAAAGCGGACTCTAATCCACGTTCTTCTAAGTATCGAGACAGTGCAATTTGTAAAAGAATCGCGGACAGAAGCACAGCACCAATCCTTTAGCGCAGAATCAGCTTTTATGGCGGAACTCTCTTCCTATGGGGCTAATGATGATCAGGGCTTGGCTGACGTGCCTGGTGCTTCTTTGTTCAATAGTTCCACTCAGCACACTGGCTGCCGACTCTCCGACTGAAGCCATCGTTGCGCGATCAGACATAGCCATTTATCAGCCAAATATTCTTCCCTCTCAGGCCATGGGTCTCGGCAACGGGAAGCTGGGCGCAGCGTTCTGGGCGAAGGATGGCTTGACCGTACAGCTCAATCGGGCGGACACACTGCCGTACCGGCGATCATCTGGTCAGGTGAGCTTTCCCGATCTGCAACGACTCACCAGCGACAGAAGCTTTCGCGGCCGGGTGAATCTATACGACGGTGCGTTGGAAGAAAATGGTGGCGGCGTATCGCTACGCACATGGGTCGATCATTCGGCGGATCGGGTCATCGTCGACGTGCGCGGGCTGCCTCCCTCGTCTTTGCAACACATCCGCCTGCATCTGTGGGAGCCAAGAAATCCGATCGCTTCGACGCAGGGCGACATGGCTGTGCTGGCAGAGACATGGCTCGATGACAAGCTACCGGGCGCCTCGAATCGGCGTTTTGGTTCGGTCGCTGCCATTGAGGTCGCTAACGGGCGCGATTCAACGGCGAACGTCATCGACTCACGCACGGTTGAAGTCACAGCTCGCCCAACGATAGACGGCGCTTTGCGAGTCATCATTGCCGCACCCGCCTTTGATGAGCATCGAGCGTCCGCCGATGTCGTGCACGACGCACTCGGAGTACCCATTGATGCAAGCAGTACAACCGTTTGGTGGCACACTTTCTGGTCACATGCGCTGCTGATCCGGGCCGAATCCAGAGACGGCACGGCGCGCTATGCAGAAACCATGCGCATGCTTTATTTGTTTGCATCAGCCGCACATAACGGCGACAGCATTCCCGGATCACAGGCAGGTATAGCTGATCTGTTTTCTTCTGCCAAAGACGATCATTTTTGGGACCCTGCTGCGTTCTGGTTCTGGAATCTGCGCATGCAAGTCGGCGCCAACCTGGCATCGGGCGTCCCGCAACTCAATGCACCGGTATTCGCGTTGTATCGCAACAACCTGGATGCTATCCATCGCTGGACACTGGAACACATGGGCGGCCGTCCCGGCATATGTGTTCCGGAAACGATGCGATTCAATGGAAAGGGCGTGGAATACGAGAGCGATGGCTTGCGGCCATTCCCCATCACCACACATAGCTGCGATCTCAGTTGGTCCGCCAGTTCGAATGCGCGCACGCTATCGAGTGGTGCGGAGATCGGCCTTTGGGTATGGCGAACCTATTTGCAGACACGTGACCTGGCGTTTCTGCATGCAAACTATCCGCTGATGGCAGAGTCTGCGCGGTTTCTGCTCAGCTATCAGAAAGACGGTAAAGACGGGCAACTGCACACCTCACCATCGAACGCCCATGAAACGCAGATGGACGTCACCGATCCAACCACCGATCTGGCAGCCATCCATGCGCTTTACCCGGCTACGATTGCCGCAGCGCAGCTGCTACAACGAGATGCTGATCTCTCGGCGCAACTGAAGACTGCGTTGCAGAAAACACCTCCGCTACCTCTGGTAGGTGCATCTATCGTCGCCTCACCTTCCGCCGACGCGTTGCCCGCAGACAAGGTGATCGCCGCCAGTTATGAACCGACTGTGCCGTACAGCAATGGCGAAAATATCGGTCTGGAACCGGTATGGCCGTACGACCTGATCGGCATCGACAGCCCGCTGTTCAAGCTCGCACAACGTACTTATGCGCTACGCCCGTTTGTCCACGCCGCGGACTGGAGTCTGGATCCCATTCAAGCCGCGCGCCTTGGGCTGGGGACCGAAGTAGCCGACGCGATTTTCCAATTGGTGCAGCTATATCAGGTTTTTCCGAACGGCATGTCGGCCCTGGTACCCGGTGCGCCCGACGAGTTCTATATCGAGCAGTCCGGGGTGGTCGCACTCACCCTGTCAGAAGTGCTGGCCATACAGGACAGCGACGGACTGATACGCGTGGGACCGGCGATACCGCCTGGGTGGACGATCGCCGGATCGACGGCATTGCAAGGCGGTGCCATCGTTGATGTGCAGGCAATTGATGGCCAGGTAACAGCTTTCAGCCTGCGTGCCGGAGAGGACTCAACGCTGCATTTCCTGACGCCGTGGGAGGGACGTAAGCTGCAGATATTTGATAACGGCAAACCGGACAAGATCATCGATGGTGGCCGATTCACTCTCGCTGCTGCCGCCGGGCACGACTATCGTTTTGAGCTCGTCGGAAGCCATGTAAAACCCGCCTTCCATGGCGAACTGTCTGCCACTGTCAAAATACTCGGTCGGGCAAGCATCGGCCTGGGTCCACCCTGTTGCGCACCGCCCGCGGGGTACGACGGCTCATCCGATCAATGAGGTGAGACTCAACGCAAGTGTCGTGAATGTTTTGCGCCGGTCCAAGGCCGCGGCCCAGAGGGCGGAAACGCTTGTTCCGGAAAAACACCCGCCAGCCGCATCCTGCATGGAGTGATGCAAGACGTAGGCTTAAGCTGCCGCGTAGCGTTCCAGCCAATGCGCGTAAGGCGCCGGCAGCGTCCATGACGGACGTTCGATACCCAATGCGCGCGCGGCCTGGTACGGCCAGTGAGGATCGGCCAGATGCGCGCGGCCAACCATGACGAGATCGAGCTGACCGTCCTGAAGGACACGCTCGGCAAGTTCGGGTGTGCCGATGCCCCATGCCGAAGAAACAGGAAGATTCGCTTCACGACGAATCCGCTCTGCGATCGGCGCAAGGAACGCAGGTGCCCAGGGAATATTGGCCGAGGGTGTGGAGAAGCCGACACTGACACTGAGCATGTCCAGCCCACCCTGCTTGAAGCCTTTCGCCAGCTCGATGGATTCAGCCAGCGTCTCGTCGTCCCGTCCGTCGTACTCGATCACGCCAAAGCGGGCCGTGAGCGGCAGATGTCCAGGCCATACTTCCCTCACCGCAGCCAGCGTTTCAAGCAGAAAGCGGCTGCGATTTTCCAGGCTGCCACCATAAATGTCATCGCGCTGGTTGGAGTGCACGGAGAAGAAGCTTTGGCCCAGGTAGCCATGCGCGAAATGCAGCTCCAGCCATTCGAAGCCGGCATCGCGGGCACGCTTGGCTGCCGCGACGAAATCTGCACGTACGCGTGCAATGTCTTGCAGCGTCATGGCCTTTGGAACCTTCGGCAAATTGCCACCGAAGGCAATCGCCGAAGGCGCGATAGTCTCCCAGCCGCGCGGATCGTCAGCAACGATATGATCGTCGCCCTCCCAAGGCCGATTCGCGCTGGCTTTGCGGCCGGCGTGAGCGATCTGGATGCCAGGCACGGCACCGGCAGCCTTGATCGCCTCGACGACCGGTACAAACGCTCGCGCCTGCTCGTCGGTCCAGATGCCTGTGCATCCAGGGGTAATACGCCCCTCCGGTGAAACTGCTGTTGCTTCCACGATCACCAGACCGGCGCCGCCGCGCGCCAGCCCCGTCAGGTGCGCGCGATGCCAGTCGTTGATCAACCCGTCTTCGGCCGAGTATTGGCACATGGGCGGCACGGCAATGCGATTGCGCAAGGTGACGTCCTTGAGCTTGAACGGTTCGAACAATGAAGGCATCTGGAGGCTCCGAAAGTAATCTACGAATGTTCGATAATAGTCGAACTATCGAGTAATGGTCAAAAGCCGTACCATTTACCTTATGCGTCCGTACAAACACCCTACTGCTGACCAGTTCACGCTTGAGCGGATTTTTCACGCGCTCAGCGATCCCGCCCGACTGGAGATCGTTCGGCATCTGGCGCGCGTGGAAGCAGCCACCTGTGGGGAATTGGACGGGGGCCGCCCCAAGTCGAGCATGTCTCACCACTTCCGTATCCTGCGCGACGCAGGGCTGGTGCACACGCGCGCGGCCGGCGCTATCCACCAGAACACACTACGTCTTGCGGACCTGAATACCCGTTTTCCAGGATTGTTGAAAGCGATCCTCGCGCAGGCCCCCGAAAGCGGAATGGTTACCGCTGAGCGAAAACACAGTCTCTGATTCAGATGGCCGACGGAAGTGTGTTTAAGCGCACGCTGTTGTGCGAGCCTCAGAGAACATGGCTGTCGACGGCGTTGACCATCAGGCCAGCCAGGTCTTCGATGGCCATGTCGCCGCGAGTTGACGAACGAACGAGATGCAGCGGCGCTGCATTTAGTTTTGGAAGGCCAAACCGGCCGTCGAGACAAGCAACGCCGTCAGGGATATGGATCGCCGTGCGAGCCACCAAGCCGAGTCCCGCTTTCGCCGCGGCCCAGAGAGCAGAGACACTGGTACCGGACAAAACGATCCGCCAGCTACATCCGGCACGGTCAAGCGCATCAATGGCGCTCTGGCGAAACATACAAGGCTGCTCAAGCACGAGTAGCGGAAGCGGTTCGCGCTCGGGAAACTCCCATGTCGCGTTCGCGTACCAGTACACAGGAAGCGTGGCGATCAATTGACTACTCAGTCCGCCGTCATCGCCGAAGGTCAGAGCGAGGTCCAACGCGCCGTTTCGCAGAAGTTGCAGGAGGCGGTCGCTCTGCCCGACAAGAATATCGAGCTGCACCTTGGGATGTGCCGACGTGAACAGCGCGAGCGTTTGCGGCAGCCAGCTGTCGGCAAAGTCCTGCGGAACGCCAAGGCGAACTTTCCCGTGCAGCCCGGTACCACGGACTGTCAAAACGGCCTCGTCATTGAGTTCCAGCATCCGTCGCGCAAAGCCAAGCAGCTGTTCGCCCGACTCCGTTAGCTCCTGGCGTCGGCCGTTTTTTCGAAACAGCGGCTTCCCCAATCGTTCCTCCAGCGCACGCATCTGAATACTGACGGCGGATGGCGATCGATGGAGAAGCTCTGCGGCGCGGCCGAAACCGTCAAGGTCAACCGCTGCAACGAGCGTGCGCAGGGCGGCCAGATCAAGAATCATCGTTTAGCAAACCTCATCAATGACTTTAAAACCGCTCACTTTTATGGCGCAGCGGAACTGCACAGACTAGACCCTAGTTCAGCGGTCACGGAAGCCATTATGTTGCTAATGCAGTACCGATTCGATTTGGACAATGATCACGATATGGCCGCTCTACGTGAGCGAATTGCGGTGATCGGCTCCGGCTTCAATTCGCTCGACGGCCTAGTGCAAAAGGCTTTCCTCGTATCAAGTGTCACGCAAGGACGCCCCAATCGATACTCGCCGTTCTATGTCTGGCAGAACGCCGAAGCCATGCGTGCCTTCCTGCTCTCGGATGCATTCGCCCGCGTCTGTGCCAAGTATGGTCGCCCTGAGGTACCCACATGGATCGCCATCCATTCCAAAATGGGCGACCCATCCAAGCTACCGCAACACGCCACCCAGGAGTTCATATCGGTAGATCCGTCCACCGATCTCATGACGCTCATTTTGGATGAGCGTGTCAGGGCAGATGCCGCAGGACATGAGGCGGCTTTGCACTCGATCCATATCGGACTCGATACGACGACATGGCAACTGATCCGCACCTGCTTTTGGCATCAATCTCCCGACACCAAACCGGACGTGGACACCTACGACGTGGAATACCTCGCCTTCCCCCGCAACGAGTGCCGCAACCCATGAAACCAATCCGTGTCTATCTCAGCATGCTGGCAATCAGTCTGATCGGGGCGAACCTGACCGTGGCGTCTTCTCCCCTGCCCGTCAGTTCAAGCGACAATGCCGACCGGCAGGCGATCGAGGCATTGCTGGGAAACTACACCCGCTGTTTGACGGAGCGCGACGAGGCCGGTTTCCGGGCCCTACTTCTCGACGAGGAGATTCCATTTACCTCAGTGCAAGAGTCGACAGCTCCAGAGAAATCAGCAGACCTTCGTCATTACGAAAACTTTCGCCAGGCCGTCTTTGGCGGTAGTCAGCGGTATCGGCAAACGTTCTATAACGTCCGCATCGACCAGCATGGCCCGCTGGCCCAGGTCTCGCTCAACTTCCTGACTGAGCCGGTTACCCGTGATGGCAAGTCGTCGAAGTCTTTGCCTGGATGGAAAGTGCTGCAACTCCTGAAGATTGGCGATCGCTGGAAAATCGCCAGCGAGCTCTACACGTTCGAGGGTTAGCCGGCAAATGCCCTACAACGGCGCCAGTCAGTCACCTCGACTGGGCAACACCGTATTGCCAGGACCAAGCTGTGCTTGACTGCTGAATCTTGCATTGGCAAGTTGGGATGCACGAACGCGAACCTGGACATCTCAGTTGTCCTGCGTAGCCCAGTCCGCGTTCGACGAGCAGCTATCGAGAAGCAGCCACTATGACTTCCGCCGATACGTCCCCGTCAGCACCGGCTCCCAGTTGACGCCACCATCGAATGAGCTTTCCAGTGTCAGCTCATAGCTGCCATCTTCATGCAGCGCATAAATGTGCCGTGTCTGCCCGCGCAGCGAACTGCGCAGAAAGGACAACCGGTGGCCATCCCATTGCCCAGGCGCCGGCTCGGTCGGAACGAAGCCATAACTGTCGAACCAATACAAACTGTATTGATCGTGCGCCTGGCCCGCCACGAAAACCGCGTGCGCTGCCAGCGACGGTTTCCCTTCGCGTTCCTCGCGATAATCTTGTATCAACACGTTGCCACCCAGCACCAAGCGGGATTCCACCGCGCTGGCCGCCACCCCACCTGGACCCCAGCGCGTCTGCGCAATCTGTTCCTCGCCCGTCCATTCGCCGGCGAGTGCCTGCAAGACCTCTGACACCATTCTTCCTCCTTCAGCGATGCTTCGGACATCACATGTGCCGAAGCGACAGGCTTACACCATTGCGGTCAAAACCACGCCTCTATTCGATCAGGCAGCGATCGCGGGACAAATCAAGTAAGCCATTAAACCGCGAGTAATCAAACGTCCGAAGCCACCTTCAACAACAGCTTGCCCTTGTGGCTGCCGTCAAACAGTCGGTTGAGTACGACCGGCGCGTTCTCCAGACCATCGGCAACGGTTTCCTCAGCTTTGAGTTTGCCTTCGCGAATCCAGCCAGCAAGCGCATGGACGGCTTCCTTGGTTTTCGTGTAATCGAGAATCAGGAAACCTCGGACGATCAAGCGCTTCATCACGATCACGCCGAAATTGTCGCCGGGGCGACCGTCACTGTTATAGCCGGAGATCAGGCCGCACAGGGCCACGCGACCACCGATAACCATGCGTGACAACACGCTGGCCATGATCTCGCCACCCACGTTTTCGAAGTTGACGTGGATACCGTCAGGCGTGGCTTCTTTCAGCACCTGCTTCCAGCCCTCGGCCTTGTAGTCGACGGCGGCATCGAAGCCAAGCTCATCGACCAGATAACGGCATTTGTCCGCGCCACCGGCGATGCCGACCACACGTGCGCCCATGATCTTGCCGATCTGCCCGGCGATGGAACCGACGGAACCCGCCGCTGCCGACACGACCATCGTTTCGCCGGCCTGCACCGGCGCGATATCGGTCATGCCGTAATACGCGGTCACGCCGCTCATACCGCAGGCACCAAGCAAGGTCGGCAGCGGAATACCCGGGTCGGCAGGCAGGCGCACATAGCCCTTGGCGCTGTCATGGAAGACCAGAAAATCCTGCCAGCCGGTGATGCCTTGCACCAGATCGCCCTCGCTGTAGCGTGAGGAGCGCGACTTCACCACGCGGCCGATGCCAAGCCCGCGCATTACTTCGCCAATAGCCACCGGCGGCATGTACTGCGGGATATCACGCATCCACACGCGGTTGGTCGGGTCCATCGAGATGTACAGCACACGGACCTGTACCTCGCCGTCTTTCAGCTCGTCGAGCGACTGCTCGACCAGGTCGAAATTTTCGCGCTGCACGAGTCCCTCGGGGCGGGTTTTCAGGCGGAGCTGGCGGTTGATCGTGGACATGGGGATTACCTGTGTGGTGAATGGAGTAAACGCGGTGCGCTATTCAAACCGCTGAGGCACCACCGTCGATGCGGAACTCGGCGGCAGTGATATAGCGGCTTTCGTTGGAGGCGAGATACAGCACGGCATAGGCAACATCATCGACTTCGCCGAGCCGGCGCAAAGGCACGCCACGGGTGAGTTTCTTGATCGCCTCTTCCTCGCCAAGCTGCTCGAAGAACGGCTCGACGATGCCGGTACGGATAAACGATGGATGGATCGAGTTGCAGCGCACGTCCATCTTCTGGCGCGCACAGTCGAGCGCCACCGACTTGCTCAGCGATGCCACCGCCGCCTTGGATGCGTTGTAGACGGTGTAGTCGGGATCGATCTTGTACGCCGCCATCGATGAGATATTGATGATCGAGCCGGGCTGATGCTGGCGTAGCAGCGGCAGCGCGTACTTGCAGCCGAGGTAGACGGCATCGACATTGACGCCCATCACCCGATGCCACTCTTTCGGCTGCAGCGCTTCCACACCGCCGATCGCGCCGATACCGGCGTTATTGACGAGCACCGAGATACCGTCCATCGCTGAGTCAGCCTCCGCCAGTGCGCTTTGCCAGCGCTCTTCGTCGCGTACGTTCTGCGCAGCGGACCATGCCACGGTCTTGCCGTGCTCGGCATTGATGGCAGTCGCGACGGCGTACACCGCTTCCTCGTTGATATCGGTGAGAAAGACCTTGGCGCCGTGTCGTGCCAACAGGTGCGCCATCGCCGCACCAAGACCACCGGCTGCACCGGTGATAAAAGCCTTTTTCCCGGCAACGCGTTGTTCAATAAAAGATGTCATTAGGTTCCTTGATCTGGATGCGCATCAGAATTCGATCAACCAGCCGGCAGTTGCGCGCGGCTCAAAAAGTCATCGATGATTTCATCGACGATTCGGGGACATTCCAGCCCAGCCAGATGGGCCACGCCGGTAACCACACGAAACTCCGCACCGGGTATCGCAGCCGCCATGGCGCGGGTTTCTTCCACCGGGAAGGTGCGATCTTCAACACCTGCAAGCACCAGCACCGGCGTGCGGATCGTTCCGAACAAATCGATCTGACTGGGACGCTCAGGTACAACGCTGCGAATAGCCCAGTGCACCGAACGTCCATTGACACGCGCAACCGCCTCGCGGATGGCAAGAATGACTTCCGGACGTTCACGCTCCGTCGTCGGGCCCGCAAAAGCACGCAGCGGCACAAAAGATAGCCAGGACGGTATGCCGCCCAGTGTACGAACAAGCCGCACGAGCACCGCGTACTCGATCTTCTGGCGAAAGCCTGCCGCTGAGCCCGTGCAATTCATCAGCACTGCTGCACCCACACGATCCGGGTAAAGCGCCGCAAATGTGCCGCCAATCATGCCGCCCCATGAGTTACCGACGAAGTGGGCACGTGTGATGTTCAACGTGTCCAGTATCTGCTCAATGCACCGGGCACATTCTTCGAAAGTGAAGGTTCGCTGCAGGGCTTCGCTATCCCCATGTCCTGGCGGATCGATCAAAACCACCTGGAAGCGGTCCTTGAAATGCTCGGCCTGTGCGGCCCACATCGGCGCACTCATCAACAGACTCGGCCAGAATAGAATCGCCGGCCCGACACCGCCCACGGTCACCCGCAACCGTCCGAGACAAGTGGAGACATCCCTACTCTGAAAGGAGGCCATCGGATCAGACCGACAGGTAACCGCCATCCACATTCAGGATGGCACCGGTGGTGTAGGACGCCGCCGCTGAGGCGAGATACAGCACCGCACCAGCCATTTCGGATGGCTGTGCCACGCGGCGCATCGGCACGTGCGCCATCGCCTGCTTGAGGATCGCCGGCGTATTGACCAACACCGAGGCAAACTTGGTATCGGTCAGGCCTGGCAACAGCGCGTTGCAGCGCACGCTGCCCTCGGCACATTCCACCGCGAACGCCTTGGTCATCGAGATCACCGCGGCCTTGGTGATCGAATAGATGCCCTGCAGGTGGCCAGGCACCACGCCGTTGATCGAGGCGACGTTGACGATGGAGCCACCGCCGTTCTTCATCATCAGCCTGGCGCCGTGCGTGCACATGTAGAAATAGCCGCGAATGTTCACGTCGACGGTCTTCTGGAAAATCGACGGCTCGGTATCCAGAATGCTGCCAAAGTACGGATTCGTCGCCGCGTTGTTGACCAGTACATCGAGACGCCCGTGCTTTTCTTCAATCGCGGCGAACAGCGCCGTGATCTGATCCATCTCGCCGATATGGCAGGCCATCGCCTCGGCCGAACCACCGGCGGCCACGATCTGATCGACCACTGTCTGGCAGTCTGCCTGGCGTCGGCTGGAGACGATGGCATGCGCACCCTGTGCGGCCAGCAGCTTGACGATTTCCTCGCCGATACCGCGGCTGGCACCGGTAACAAGGGCAATCTTGCCGGAGAGGTCGAACAGTTCGGTGGCGCTCATGAGCAGGTGTCCTTGCGGTTGAAATACATTGTTTGTTGTCTGGACGTCTATCTGAATATCTGATGCGACTATCGATACGTGACCAGATCCCTGGAATCGGCACCTTCGAGATGCGGCCAACCGTTATAGCTGATCAAACTATGACGTTGCGCTCCGATGGAAATGCGACTGGTCGACGTGTTGGCCAGCGGCCAGCTCAGCGCAAAAGTATCCGCTACGGGCGCGCCGACCAGCGCATTGATGATGACGGCAATCGGACCGCCTGAAGTAAATGCCCAAATCGTGCGTGCCTCCTGTGCGGCCAGTGCTTGCAGGCCTTCCAACACTGCGCCGCGAAACACGGTCCAGCTGCGTACGTACTCGTGATCAAATTCGCCACTCGTCCAGCGCGCGGCGGCCTCGGCAAACATGTGCTGAAACGCGCGATGAGGGTTTTCAAATCGCGCCAGCTCGGCCAGCAGTGCGTCGTGCGAAGCGAGATCCGGACGATGGCGCGCCAGCATCTCTTCATGATCGAACTCGTCGAGCCCGGTGATCGTGATACGCGGTGCCGTAACACCGGCGGCCTCGACGCAAAGATCGGCCGTATGCGCGTGCCGACGCAGCGGCCCTACGACAACGAGATCAGGCACCTTGCCGGCTTGCTTCAACCAGCGGCCCAGCCGGCGCGACTGCTCTTCGCCCAGCGTCGACAGCCGATCGTAATCAGCGGTGCCAAAGCTGGCCTGGCCGTGACGAATAAGCAGCACATTCGCCATACTCAGAGACTCGATGCGGCGATGAGCTTGCGACAGCGCTGGCTCATATAGGCGACGGCCTGGCCGAAGCCGGCGAACTGCGGATTGGTGGTCTGGCCGAGCACGAAGCGGCGATAGATCTGCTGGATGATTACCGTGACGCGGAACAGACCGAACACTTCGTAGTACTCGAAGTTGTCCACGTTCCAGCCGGTGCGCTCGCCGTAATACGCCACCAGTTCGCGCCGTGTGAGCATGCCCGGCGCGTTGGTGGGCTGGCGCCGGAACGACTGAAATACCGGGTCGTCATCGGCCTCTATCCAGTAGCCCAGTGAGCAGCCCAGATCCATTAGCGGGTCGCCCAACGTGCTCAGCTCCCAGTCCAGCACGCCGACGATATCCAGCGGGTGTTCGGGATCGAGTACGACGTTGTCGAAACGGTAATCGTTGTGGATGACGCAGATGGCGGTTTCGCGTGCTGGCTGCTTTTCGGCGAGCCAGGCGAGCACGTCTTCACAGGAGTCGGTGTCGTCGTTCAGGGCCTTGCGCCAGCGATCGCTCCAGCCGCTGATCTGCCGGGCGATATAGCCTTCGCCCTTGCCCAGGCTGGCCAGCTCGGGCTGCGATGCATCGACCTGATGCAGTTCCACCAGCCGATCGATAAAGCCCTTGCATAGCTGGCGTACACCATCGGCATCCAGCCCGAATTCGGCCGGCAGGTCGCGGCGCAGGATGATGCCGCGCAGGCGTTCCATCACGTAGAAATCGTAGCCCAGCGTTGCCGGATCATCACTGATCGCCAGGATGGTCGGCACCTGCGGATAGTGCGGCTTCAGCGCCGCCATGACGCGCGCCTCGCGTAACATGTCATGCGCAGATTTGGCCTTCACTCCTGCTGGCGGGCGGCGCAGCACCAGCTCGCGCTCGCCGTACTTGATGAGATAGGTCAGGTTGGACGCGCCGCCGGAAAACTGCGAGATCGACGGCTCGCCGTGCAAGCCGTCGATGTGCTGCTTGAGAAACGCGTCAACCTTGCCGATATCCAGCTGGTCTTCATCGCGCACGCCGCGTGCCTGGTCGACCGCCGCCGTCATGCCCGGCTCCCCGATAACGAATGCCTTCCGGCCATCGCTGCACCCTGCGCACGCATTTCCAGCTTGGCGATCAGGCCGCGGTGCACTTCATCGGGACCATCGGCGAGACGGAGGATTCGCGCATTGGCGAATAGTGCGGTGATCGGAAAATCGTTCGACAGACCGGCTGCACCGTGGATCTGGATGGCGGCATCGGCGGCCTTTTGCGCCAGGTTCGGTACGATCACCTTGATCTGCGATATCTCGCTCATTGCCGCCTTGACCCCTTGCGTATCGATCAACCACGCCGCTTTCAGTGTCAGCAAACGTGCCTGTTCGATCGCCATGCGCAGATCGGCCACGATTTCCTTGTTGCCGCCCAGCTCGATCAACGGCTGGCCAAACGCCACGCGCGCACTGGCACGCTCGCACAGCAGCGAAAGTGCACGCTCGGATGCACCGATCGCACGCATGCAGTGGTGGATGCGGCCCGGTCCAAGGCGACCCTGCGCGATCTCGAAGCCGCGACCAGTGCCGAGAATCACGTGATCCAACGGCAGCCGTACATTCGTGAAGCTGACCTCGCCATGGCCGGACGGCTCGTCGTAGGCGTGAAATACCGGCAACATGCGCTCGACTTTCACACCTGGCGCATCGAGTGGGCAGACCACCATCGTATGGCGCTGGTGCGGCGGCGCATCGGGATGGCTGAGGCCCATGAAAATCACTACGCGGCAGTGCGGATGACCGATACCGGTCGACCACCATTTACGTCCATTGAGCACGATATGGTCGCCGTCAATCGTCGCCGTCGCCTGCATATTGGTGGCGTCTGACGACGCCACATCCGGCTCGGTCATGCAGAAGGCCGAGCGGATCTCGCCATCGAGCAAGGGTTTCAGCCAGCGCGACTTGTGCATGTCCGAACCGTAGCGCAGCAGCACCTCCATATTGCCGGTGTCCGGCGCACCACAGTTGAAGATTTCCGGCGCAATAAACGAGTGGCCCATGATCTCGGCCAACGGCGCGTAGTCGACGTTGCTGAGGCCGGCGCCGTACTCGGGCTCGGAGAGAAACAGATTCCACAGACCAGCCTCTTTCGCCTTGGCCTTGAGCGTCTCCATCACCGCAGGCTGTCGCCACTGGCGCCAGTCGCCGCTACCGGTCAACGCATTGGCGACGATGCTTTCGGCGGGGCCGACCTCGTCGCGCATGAAGCGATTGAGCGCCTCGGCCAGCGCGCGCGAACGCTCGGAATGTGCGAAATCCATCAAGCTTCTCCTGCCAACCTGCGTGAGTTATCAGCCAAGCGTACGCCGGTCGGCATCAATCAGTGATATGAATATCTTTTATATCCATCCATCAGCTCAGTTAATATGCTTGCTCGTGCAATGCAGCATGCCTGGATATCTCGCGAGCCACCCATGAATCGCCCCGACCTGCGGATGGATCTGAACTTGTTTCGGGTGCTGGATGCCATCCATACCCATGGCGGCATCAGCGCGGCAGCGCGCGCGTTGCACCTCACGCAGCCGGCGATCACCCATTCGCTCAACCGGCTGCGTGAGCTGTTCGGTGATCCGTTATTCGTGCGTCAGGGGAATCGGGTAGTGCCTACGCACAAGGCGCGCAGCGTGATGGCCGAAGTGCAGCTCCATCTACGCGGATTGCAGGCCACGACACAGATGCACGCGACCTTTCGCGCCGATGAGCTGGACATGACCTTCACCGTCGGCTTTCGCGACGTGCTGGAGTCCATCGTGTTTCCGCCGCTGCTGGCGCAGATCGCCACGCACGCGCCCAACGTTTTGATTGTCAGCCGCCGCATCCCCGCCACGAATGTCGATCGCGAACTCAGCGCGGGCACGATTGACCTGGTCGTCGACCGGCGCCTGCAAGCGGGTTCGCGTATTTGCAGCCAGCATCTGCTGGACGAGTCGATGGTGGTGGCGACACGCAAAGGCCATCCTTTAACGACCGGCGTGCTGCGCAAGAGTGACTATCTTGGCGCGCGACATGTCTCCGTCTCGCAACTGGGTGAAGCCGTGCCGCTCGATGTGCTGATGGCCCAGGACGGTCGGTCGCGTGATGTACGGCTGGTGTGCCAGCACTACTTTTCCGCCTGCCAGATCGCCTCGACCAGCGACCTCCTGCTGACTATGCCGAGCTCCTACGCCGACAGTTTCTCGCGACTGCTACCGATCACGATTCATCCCCTGCCGATCAAGCTCAAACCGATTCCGATACTCGCTTACTGGCATCAATCAAAAACCGACGACCGGGCACACCAATGGTTTCGTGAACTGGTGATCGCAACGATCAGCAGCTCATCGGAATTCCGTGACCGCTGACGAATGCACTCAGCGACTTATGAACCGTTGCCGGCTTTCGCCGGCAGCGGCTGACCGTTTCGGGTTTGTACCTGCTGCAACGGCTCGACCGTGACGTGACCGTGCCAGTCCTCGAAAACATCGGCGGCCTTTTTATCGACCTGCTCGGCGACCACGGTCGTCGGCGGACATTGCGACGCCTGATCCGGACCTATCGAACTACCAGCCAGATCAGCGGCATCAAACATGCCCTGCATGCAGTAGTTTGATCCGACACCTTTGTCTCGCAGCATGCGCATGCCATCGCGATAGCGCTCTTCGGCGCGGTTAGCCGCAGTGGCGTCGGCATAGGTTGGCCGCAAACTTTGCAGCAGCTTCTCTGAAGCGGCGATCTCCCGCGGTGACATGTGCTTTCGCAGCGTCGCGTAAGCCTCACTGAAGCGTTCGGTATGACGCTCGGCCGACAACTCTATCCAGGCCAGCGCCAACGGCCGATTCACCGGCTGATGATCGCCATTCAATGCCATCACGCCGAGCACGTACTGCGCCGGCTTGCTGGCCCAGGACGCTGCGGTCTGGAAAAACTTCTGTGCTTCGCCGTAGTTCTGCTCGCCGTAACTCTGCGAGGCAAGGCAGTAGTAGTAATCGGCGGGAAGAAATTTCTCCAGACCGATGATGCAACGCGCGCTCGCCAGTTGCGCATCCGTGACCGGTGGCTTTTCCGCATCCTGTGCGCCAGCTGCGCCAATCAAACCGAAGGCAAGCACGCCAATACTCAACCAGGCCATCAGGATTTTTCCGGCCTTGCCACTTCCATATCTGCGCGACATCACGGCTCCCCTCTTCTTTATCATTGGGTTTCGACCAGCCTCCCACGTTATAGGAGCATGATGAAGCTTTGAAGCTCCAGACCATGGACTGGTCAGATTCGGGACAGCGTGGGACAAGCAGCGCAAGCTCTTGCATCAAGCGACAGCAGGATCAAACGGCAGTCTGAAGGCCACCTATCGCATCGAAACTTGCTACGGTTATTCCGCTAATCTTGCTCAGACTCGTCTTCTGGACCAGGACTATAGAGTGATGAAGATCTGCGTCGCGGCAATGCTTGTCTCTTGCGTTTGGGCCGCCTGGCCAAACGTTTCGCTCGCACAGACAGCACCCCGCGTTGAGAATGCCGCTTTATTTGTAGCCGAGCATCTTGATGTCCTGTCCATTCCCAGTTCGATCTATACACGCAGGCGCCCAGGGGCCAACACTCTGAAGGATTACGGCTTCGTCCAGTTTGAAAAAGCTGACGGAGGAGTGAGATCCGTCGATCAGGAAAAGCAGAGGCTTTTCGGGATAAGAATCGTCGAGGACAACGGCGGCATCAAGGTGCTTTGCATCCAGGATGAAGCGCTGAACGAAGGCAGCTTTATCAGCCAAAACACGGTCGAGGTCAAACTTGGGCGAGACGGATTGTTCCATGGAACCGGCAGGGTGTCGCAAAGCGATCAGTGCCCTCCTTACCAGCACTGAGCGTCTGCGAAAGATCGAAAATCAAGCCAGCAATCGTTCGCACACGGCCTGATAGATCGCCGGCAATTGCTCGAGCTCCTGCACAGCCACGCACTCATCCACCTTGTGAATCGTCGCATTGATCGGCCCGACCTCAACGACTTCGGTGCCGAGCAGCGCGATGAAGCGGCCATCGGAAGTGCCGCCGCCAGTGCTTTGGTCGGGATCGAGCTGGCAGAGATCACGACACACGGCAACGACGGTCTCGCGCAGCTTCCCGCCGGGCGGCGTGAGAAACGGCTGACCGGAGAGTTGCCAGTCGATATGAAAGTCCAGACCGTGTCTGTGCAAAATCGCCTCGCTGCGCGCCTGCAGATCTTCGGCGCGGCTGGCGGTGCTGTAGCGGAAGTTGAATAGCGCGGTAAGCGTGCCGGGGATTACGTTGTTGGCGCCAGTGCCAGCGTTGAGGTTGGACACCTGCATCGAGGTCGGCGGAAAGTCGGCGTTGCCTTCATCCCAACGCTCGGCCGCCAGCTCCGCGAGCGCGGGGCCGAAGGCATGAATCGGGTTAAGCGCCTTTTCCGGATAGGCGACGTGGCCCTGAATACCGCGCACGGTCAGCGTGGCCGATAGCGAGCCTCGGCGACCCACACGGATCAGATCGCCCAGCTTTTCCTTCGCCGACGGCTCGCCCACAACACAGAATTCGATCCGTTCGTCATTGGCACGAAAATGCTCGATCACCTTGCGCACGCCGTCGATGGCTACTCCCTCTTCATCGCTGGTGATCAGCAGGCCAACGCGACCCAGGTGATCGGGATGCGCCACCACGAACTGCTCCAGCGCTACCACCATCGCTGCCACCGAGCCTTTCATGTCGGCGGCACCACGGCCATATAGACGGCCATCGACGATGGTCGGCTCGAATGGCGGACTCTGCCAGGATGTCTCCGGGCCGCTGGGCACCACGTCGGTGTGGCCAAGGAACATCAGCGTTGGACCCGATGCATCCGATCCGCGATGCGTGGCCCACAGATTGTCCACTTCGCCGTAACGCAGATTTTCAATAGTGAAGCCGACGCGGGCGAGCCGCTCGGCAATCAGCGCCTGACAACCGGCATCGTCGGGAGTTACCGAGCGGCGGCGGATGAGTTCGCAGGTGAGGTCCAGCACGTCGCTCATGTTTGTTTGATCGTTCATCATGAATGGTCAGTGTTTCGCTTTGCCCTTGCCAAGCAGGCGTTCGTAAATACCGCCGGTGAAACCGACGGCCACGCGACCGTCAGGAGCCACCGTAATCGGCTGCCGCAGGATCTCGGGGTGTTCGCGGATCAGCAAGGTCCACTCCGGATCACTGCCCGGATTGCGCCGCTGCTGCAGCAAACCTTTCCAGCCGTTGCCACCTCGATCGACCAGCGCATCCCAGCTACCCAGCGACGCAGCCCATGCCTTGAGCACAGGAGGCTCGGGACGCTCACGCTTAAGATCGACGAAGCGGTAATCCGGCCCGAAGCGATCGAGCCAGTGCCGTGCCTTGCCGCAGATGTCGGTGCCGTCGATGCCATAGAGCACAACGATGGCATCGGGCATCACTTCAGCCACCGAACAGCTCCTTGAACTTTTTCTCGGTGAAACCCGCGCTGACGCTGTCGCCTTTCACCACCACCGGACGCTTGACCAGCGCGGGGTAGTCCTTGATCAGCTTGAGCCAGTCGGCGTCGGTGCTGGCCGATTTCTGTGTGTCGGTAAGATCGCGCCAGGTATAACTGGCGCGATTGACCAGCTTCTCCCAGCCCAGCTGCTTGGCCCAGGCCTTCAGCGAAGCCGGCGCCACGGGATGCTCGCGGTAATCGGTAAAACTGTATTTGACCTTGTGCTGATCAAGCCAGGCGCGGGCCTTGCCGCAGGTGCTGCACTTTTCCAGGCCATAGAGTTCGACGCTCATTCGACACTCCTCAGAAGTTCATTGATACCCGTCTTGCTGCGGGTTTTCTCGTCCACTTGTTTGACGATGATGGCCGCGTACAGGCTGTGGCTACCGTCCTTCGCAGGCAGGCTGCCGGCCACCACGACGCTACCGGCCGGTACGCGGCCGTAGCTCACCTCGCCGGTGGCGCGGTTGTAGATGCGGGTGGACTGGCCGAGGAATACGCCCATGCCTATCACGCTGCCCTTCTCCACCACCACGCCCTCGACCACCTCGGAGCGCGCGCCCACAAAGCAGTTGTCCTCGATAATGGTGGGATTGGCCTGCAGCGGTTCCAGCACGCCGCCAATGCCAACACCGCCAGACAAATGCACGTGCGCACCGATCTGTGCGCAGGAGCCCACCGTCGCCCAGGTATCGATCATGCTGCCAGCACCCACGTAGGCGCCGATATTCACGTAGCTGGGCATCAGCACCGCATCTTTTGCGATGTGTGCGCCACGGCGTACCAATGCGCCCGGTACCACGCGCGCGCCCAGGCTCTGCAGTTCAGCATCATTGCCCTGCATGAAGCGCAGCGGCACCTTGTCGAATGCCATGGCCGCACCACCATCGACCACCACGTTGTCATTCAGGCGGAAGTACAACAACACGGCTTTCTTGATCCACTGATTGACCGTCCAGCCACCCTTGCCATCCGGCTCCGCAACACGCCGTTCGCCGGATTCGAGCAGGTCGATCACCTGACCGACGGCAGGGCGCAAATGGGTTTCGATTTCGGTTGTACCGAGTTCATTGCGACGCTCGAAGGCGTCATTGATCAGCGTTTCTATGGATTGCATATACGGAATTCACCGGCAGACGAAATAGAGTGACGATGCGGCGACCGTTCAGCAGTGAACGACTCCCAATCGACAGGCTTTCAAGAGTACACGCACCACCGGCGGCTTCCGCAAGAGCCAAGGCGAGGGGATTCAGCTGTACAGGCCAAATATTGCGGTGCATCGTCAAAAGCGCCCCGCTTACCCGGCTTGGCTAGCGCGGTCACGGGTATTCGCATCAACTCGGAGGGTAGTCCCACACACCCAAACAGCAACGGCGCGGACTGTGAAGTCCGCGCCGTTGCTGTTTTTCGAATTGGTGGGCGGTACAAGGATCGAACTTGTGACCCCTTCCATGTCAAGGAAGTGCTCTACCGCTGAGCTAACTGCCCGTTTCGCCGCGGCTGGCCGGGCGAGTTGCGTATTGTACGGTAGTGACGGACGCCCGACAACATCCTGATAGATGGCGCTCCATAGCCATCGGCCGGCTCAGCGCAGGGTCTTTTCGCGCAGCTTGTGGATCTGATCCCGTAGCTGGGCCGCGCTCTCGAACTCCAGATTCTGCGCATGTTTGTACATCTGCGCCTCGAGCTTCTTGAGCAGGGCCGAGGCCTGCTGTGCGCTCAGCGCGGCATAGTCGGCCGCTGGCTCGGCCACCGCACGTGCACGGGTAGCCGATTTGCTGCCGCGGCGATTGCCGGCCTCGCTGCGCGCACCCTCCATGATGTCCGCGATGCGCCGCACGATCGTGGTCGGCGTAATACCTTGTGACAGGTTCCATGCCACCTGCTTCTCGCGGCGACGGGCAGTTTCATCGATCGCCGCCTGCATCGAGCGGGTGATTGTGTCACCGTAGAGAATCGCCTTGCCACGCACGTTGCGCGCTGCTCGGCCGATGGTCTGGATCAGCGAACCGGTCGAACGCAGGAAGCCTTCCTTGTCCGCGTCGAGAATCGCCACCAGCGATACCTCGGGCATATCCAGGCCTTCGCGCAACAGGTTGATGCCGACCAGCACGTCGAACTCGCCCAGGCGCAGATCACGGATGATCTCGCTGCGCTCGACCGTCTCGATATCCGAATGCAGATAGCGCACGCGTACGTTCTGCTCGCTGAGGTATTCGGTGAGATTTTCGGCCATGCGCTTGGTCAGCGTGGTCACCAGGATACGATCGCCCAGCGCCACACGCTTGTGCACTTCGCCCAGCAGATCATCGACCTGCGTGCGCACCGGGCGCACCTCCACTTCCGGATCGACCAGACCGGTCGGGCGTACCAGCAGCTCGACCACCGCATCGCCGGATTTTTCCAGTTCGTAGGTGCGCGGCGTGGCGGACACATAGATGGCACGGGGCACGCGCTGCTCCCACTCCTCGAAGCGCAGCGGGCGATTGTCCATCGCCGACGGCATGCGGAAACCGAACTCGACCAGGGTCTCCTTGCGCGAACGGTCACCTTTGAACATCGCGCCGATCTGCGGCACGGAGACATGCGACTCATCCACCACCAGCAGACCATCGGCCGGCAAGTAATCGAACAGCGTCGGCGGCGGCTCGCCCGGCGCGCGACGGGTGAGGTGGCGCGAATAGTTTTCGATGCCCTGGCAGTAACCCACCTCGGTCATCATCTCGATGTCGAAGCGGGTGCGTTGGTCGAGCCGCTGCGCCTCGACCAACTTGTTGTCCCGATAGAGCTGCTCCAGCCGATCCTTCAGTTCGAGCTTGATCGTCTCGATCGCATTGAGCACGCTCTCGCGCGTGCTGGCGTAATGTGTACGTGGATAAACCGTATAACGCTGCACCTTACGGATCGTTTCGCCGGTCAGCGGATCGAACAGCGCCATGTTTTCCACTTCGCCATCGAACAGCTCGATGCGCAGCGCCTCGATTTCCGATTCAGCCGGAAACACGTCGATGATTTCGCCGCGCACACGATAAGTGCCGCGACGCAGCTCCATCTCGTTGCGGGTGTATTGCAGCTCGGTCAGCTGATGGATCAGCTTGCGCTGGTCGATCCGCTCGCCCTTGGCCAGGATCAACCGCAACGACAGATAATCTTCCGGATTACCCAGACCATAAATCGCCGACACCGTGGCAACGATGATGGAATCCTTGCGCGATAGCAGCGCCTTGGTCGCCGACAGTCGCATCTGCTCGATATGCTCATTGATCGAGGCATCCTTCTCGATGAAGGTATCCGACGCCACCACGTAAGCTTCCGGCTGGTAGTAGTCGTAATAGCTGACGAAATATTCCACCGCGTTGTTCGGGAAGAACTCCTTGAACTCGCCATACAGCTGCGCCGCCAGCGTCTTGTTCGGCGCCATCACGATGGTCGGCTTCTGCACCCGCTCGATCACGTTGGCAATGGTGTAGGTCTTGCCCGACCCGGTCACGCCCAGGAGCGTCTGCGCCGCGAGTCCGGCTTCGAAGCCCTCGCTCAATAGCTGGATGGCCTGTGGCTGGTCGCCGGCAGGCTGGTAGGGAGAAACGAGCTGGAAGCGATCAGTCATGGACTACACATAAGGGCCAGAGGGCACATTTTAAATTGGCCCTGCTGACACATGTTGTCAGTAGATGCCCACAGCATCGGGATTGTTTGGCTGCTTGGTGCCATTTTCCTGACCGATAGCATGGCTGACTCGGGCAACGCAGGAGCGACGCCATGTCTACACACTGGCATTTTTGTTGGCGCGACGGAAAAAATCGCCACGGGCAGCGTGGCGCCACGTTGATCGAGCAAATCATGGTGCTCGTCATCATCGCGTCACTGGCCGGCATGGCCACACCTCCCTTGCGCAGAATGCTGACCCGCAATCAGCTTCAGACCGCCCAGATCGATTTCATCGCAGCGCTGCAGTACGCCCGCGAAACAGCAGTCACCAGCGGCAAGCAAACGCTGTTCTGCCCAACGATCGACGGCGCGCACTGCAGCGACACGATCCGATGGGACAGCGGCTGGCTACTCGCACACGACGCCAACCTGGACAATCAGCCCGATGACGCGCTGATTTACAGCAGCCGTGGCTATGCCGGCAAACTGGCCATCCTGAGTAGCACGGGGCGACGCTTTGTGCGCTTTCACGCGGACGGCAGCGCCAGCGGGAGCAATCTCACGCTGCTGTTCTGCAGCCCGGCCAGTACCGAGAACGTGCTGAGCGTGGTGATCGCCAACTCCGGGCGCGTGCGAGGGGCTCCCGCCACGCCGACGCAGGCTGCCAGCTGCGCGCAGATGCATTGACGGGCAACGTCCCTGGACAACAAAAAAACGGCTTGTGCGCCGGCTTTCTGAAAATATATGGCGATACTGGCTGCGTATCGGCAGCACTTCGGGCATCAGAGTTTTCTGCGGTCCGCGACATACTTCGGCGTCACCGTTTCCTTCTTATCCGAACACTACCCCTCATTAGGTCAGATCGTTGAACAACGATGTGCGACGTATAGCGAACTGTTTGTCGATGCGATTGGGCAAGACCGACTCGATGAGATACGCGCTTACGTACAGCAGCAGCGGGCATGGAGCTCTACTCGATTCCAGTCGGCGATCGAAACAGAGCTACAGCGGGCAACAACCATCAGGCCACACGGTCGTCCCCCAAGGAATTCGCAGAATGCATGATGTCTCTGACCCCTTTGTTGCTCCAACTGCTCCGGCTGGTGTCGACGGGTACGACCGGTTTCGGGTCGGTGACTCCGGCAGCTCAAGTGTTCGCGGTCAATGAACTGCAACCGCTGCAGACGCGCTCCCTGCAGCTCAACGAGTGGATAGGACAGCAGGCGGTGACGTTCGACGGCTACAAAGTTGCCGGTTTGCCTGTCAATGGAATGGTCGCGACCAGCTAGCGCAGATGTTGTCAACGAGCCTACCGACCATTTTTCTCCTACGCTTCAGCCATATTTACTTACATGGATTCGATGGAGACGTGAAAATTTGATTGGTTGGTAAAACTTGAATCATGCCCCCGACATAGTTTGAAGAACTGTGATCAAGAAGACCCTTGTCGTAGACCCAAAATATTACGACATCTTTCATATATTTGTAGCCGGATAATTTAGGGAAAAGACGGCTTAAATTAATTTCATTAGTCACGGATGAATTGGTGGGTATTAGAACGTCTTTTCCTGGAAAATCCTCTATGTAAGTTACTTGACTGAAAGCCTGGCCACTCATTTGCCCAGCCGCATAGGCGATCAAGCCTATGGCGTGTTCGCCCCAGGGAAGATATGCAAGCTGTGTATTTACTGGCGATTCTGAACAGTTCCAAACACTCATTTTTAAGCGAACGTTATCGTGTTCTATTCGCACGCTATCTGCGCGGACGTAAAATTTTTCTCCAGCGCTAGCAGTCATCGATATAGTAAAAATTATTAAAATAAGCGCTGACCTAAATGCGCTAATATTCATAAAATCCTCTCTGAAGCGTAAGTGCTGATACCGCCTAAAAGTCCAATCGGATCGCTATGTAGATATCGCCCTATCGCCTGCTCGTACATACGGGACATGTTGTAGTTCGTGCCCGTCTCTGCGTCATACCACTGGCCGGGGTGGCGCAGGTTGAGTGCGTATCCCGTCGATGTCGGCGACTGCTCCCCAAACAGATTACGCTGATAGGCTATGAATAGCGGCCAACAGGTGTCAAATTATCCACGTGACGCTTTGCTTTATTGTTATCTCGCGCTGTCGTTTTCTGAATATCTATTTGGCCAATTTTTTCAAATTACGAAGCTGCTCTTTTGCATCTTCATCGCCCATAGCTTGAGCGATTGAAAGCCAATATGCGCTCCAACGAACGTTTTTTCTATTTTTATAGCTTATTCCGAGATTGTAAGCGGCTTCGGCGCTACCCGATGAGGTCGCTTTTTTATACCAAAATCGAGCCTTTTCAAAATTCTTTCTCAGCCCGTCGCCTTCATCGTAAATATTTGCCAAATTGACCTGCGCTTGTATATTGCCTAGGCGAGCCGCTTCTAAAAAAAGATGCACTGACTTAGTTCTCTCACCGGTCTCGTATAAGAGACAAGCGCTTTCTAATTTTTCGCGAGCCTCTTCTATTTTCATATTCATAGCAAATATTCCTTCGTCACTGAGTATCGACTTAATTTGCGAGCGCCGCCGCAGCCGCGACAATTGCCGCCACCACTAGGGCCGTTAGGCCCGCTTTTTCTGCCGGCACCGGATCAAATTTTTGGCCATTGCCTTCAGAGCCGTCGTTTGGAGGACAGACGTAAGGCGGGCGCTTCTTATAGGTTTTTTTCCCTGTTTGAGGATTTTTTTGCCATCCCCATCCCGGATTTGCGGGGTCATCCTTCCAGTGTTTCCCCGGGTTGCTGGTGCCACCTGGCCCACCAGACCAACCGCGCTCACCGCCGTTGTTGGCTAATCCCATTGGATCGAAGCCATCCAGCGGTTCATTTTCCACATACGCATACGTGCTGATACCGCCATCCAAGCCGATCGGATCGCTCTGCAAATAGCGCCCTGTCGCCGACTCATACGTGCGGAACATGTTGTAATTCGTCCCGCTCTCCGCGTCGTAGTACTGCCCAGCAAAGCGCAGATTCAACACATAGCCGGTACTGCTGATCGGTTGCTGCTCACCAAAGGGGTTACCCGCATAGGCCCAAGACCAGATGACCGTACCCGCGCTGTTGGTCACGGCTCTGGGCGTAGCGAGTTGGTCAGCCACCACATAGTTGACCGTGCTAGACGTGACGCTACCGCTGCCAGTGGTGTCCACGGTGGCCACCGGCAGATCGCCCAGCCAAATGTAGTCGCGGCTGCTCGCACCATAGTTGGCGAGGACGTGTCCGGCTTGGTCGTAGTCGAAGCGCAGACTGGCGGCCGATGTGTACACCCGCTGCCCGAGGGCGTTGTAGAGGTAGGTACCGACCGTCGCGCCGTTAGCCTGGGCGAGCGCGATGCGTTGACGTGAGTCGTAAGCAAAACCGTAGGTCTGGCCGCCTATCACGCTGCCGGTGGTGTTGCCGTTGGCGTCGTTGGCGCGGGGGGCGCTGCCGATACTGGCGAGTTGATGCGTGCCGCTGGTGTAGCTGTACGTCCCCGTCGCCAGACCGGAAGCGGTCTTGCTCAGCCGGTCGCCGGTTGGATTGTAGGTATAGCTCTCCAGTACACCGCTGCTGTTGGTGATGCTGGTGATGCTGGTGAGGTGATACAGCGGGTCGTATTGATAGCTCTCGGTCGCCGGATTGGCACCGGGGGCGTTGCCCAGGGCGGTGATATCGCCCATCGCATCCCGAGCAAAATGCAGCGCCAAGGCGGGACTCGTCAGATCGGTGAGTCGGTAGTTGGCATCGTAGGCACGCGTCACAACCTGGCCGTTGCCCAGCGTGTAGCCGCTGATCGGACCGAACGGCAGCCAGCTGACACTGCTGACCACGGTGGGCGATGCGGACGTGCTGCCGCTGGGCGTGACCTGGACACCGCTGATGCGGCCATTGGTGTTGTAGGCGTAGCTGATCGCCGTGCCATCGGGCGTGGTCTCGCCGCTCAGTCGGTCCGCCGCGGTGTAACGGTACGACGTGCTGTCGGCCTTCCCCGAGACCACCTGCGTCTTCTGGATGATATTGCCGCGCGCGTCGTAGCAGTAGGTGGTACTGACGGCGTTCTCCACCACGCGAGTTGGCCGACCGATGTATGCAGAGGTCGCACAGCCTGTGACGCTGTTGGCCTCGTCGTAGGTGTAGGTGACGTTGGCCGTGGTGTCCGTGTAGCTGGTGCCAGTTTTACGGTCGAGGGCATCGTAGGTGGATGTCGCCACCACGCCCTTAGCATCCGTATGGGTCAGTGCATTGCCGGCTGCGTCGAAGGTCGATGAACTAGCGCCGCTGTCCGGACTTTGCAGCGCAGTGAGGTTGCTGAGTCCGTCATGGGTATAGCTGGTGACCAGACTCGAGGGATCGGTGACGCTGGTGACGCGGTCCAACGCATCCTGGCTCACCGTCGTGGTGGTGTTCGCCGTCGCGGTGTCGGTGCCGTTGTAGTTATCGATGGTACTTTTCAGACGATTGAGCGCGTCGTAGCTCTGCTGGCGCTGGATACTTAGGCCATCCGCGCTGTGCGTCAGGTTGCCGTTGGCGTCGTAGCTATCGCTGTAGCCCGCGTTGAAGACGGTCTGGCTCAGCCCATCGATCACCGCCGTGAGCTGACCCAGCGCGTTGTAGCTGCGCGACAGGCTATGCACGACGGTGCCAGAGGCGGTACTGATCTGTTCCGCGATTTTGTTACCGGCCGCATCCAGCGTGTAGTGGATATCGTTGCCCTGCGCGTCGGTGATGTCGGTCAGTCGGTGCGCGCTGTCATAGCCGAAGGTGGTGACCACCCCATCGGGATCGGTAATGGTCTGCACCTCGCCGTAAGGCATGTACGTGAACGTGGCGGCCGAGCCGCCCACGCTGCGCGAGGCCAGCCAGCCGCGCGGCGTGTAGGTCATATCGGTGTTGACCCCGTTGGGGTCGGTGACGCGCGTCACGCGACCCGCACCGTCGTAGGAGGCGTAAGTGGTGACGTGGCCTAGCGCATCGGTGATCTGATACAGATCGCCCGCCTGATAACAGGCACTGCCCGGCGTACCGCAGTTCGTTGCACTGCTGGTCGTGTAATAGCTGTAGATCGTGGTCTGGCTCAGGTCGGTGCGCGGGCCGGTCGCGGTGAGTTGCAGGCCGATCAGCGGACACTGGCTGCTGACCGCGGTGCAGTAGGTGTAGGTCCAATGACGCACCCCGGCAGGAACAGTCCCCGTGGCGGCACAGGTATAGGAGGAGGAGGCAGAATTGGTTGGATCGACCTCGCATCGCGCCAGCGTCTGGCCGAGCGCGTTGTAGACCCAACTCGTGGCAGCAACGGCAGACCCGCTGGCGTTCTGAACCGTGCGCGTCAGAGGGACGCGATTCACATCATCCCAGCCGGTAGTAATGGTCCGTTGATTGGGTGACCCGGAGGCATCGACTTCGACATCAAGCAAACCGTCGTTGTCGTAAGTGGTGGTGGTGAGATTACCGTTGAAGTCAGTGGTTGAGGCGGGATAGCCGTTCGTGTCGAAAGTCGCCGCGGCGTTGGGTTGACCGCAGTCGTATCCGCAAGCCGCACTGACCGCGCTGGTGTGTATCGAGTTGTTGATGGTGGCGAAGTTCAACGTGGCCTGGGCGCCGGTCGGATAGGTCACCGTCGCGGCGTTGCTACCGTAGCTGACTTGCGTTAGTTCGACGCTGGTTCCCAAGCGCGACATCGTCGCGCGTCCTTGCGCGTCATAACCAATGCTGGTCAGGCGTGTTTGGGATTCGTCGATATCGCCGGTGAGCGCGTTGGGCTGGCTAACATCGCTTGTCAGTGCACTTTCGTTGTAGACGTATTGCTTGTACGTCGTATCTGGGTAGGTGACTTTATTCAGATTACCGATGCCGTCATAGCCATAGGTGAGCACGCCAGTGTCGGGCATGGTCACGGTGGTCATGTTGCCTTGGGTGTTATACGTGAAGTTCAGCGAACGTCCACGGGGATCGGTCACCATCAGCAACAAGCCAGCTCGAGGCGCAACGCTCGCTGGTGTGGAGGATGTGCTGTAAGTCAGCGTAGTGACCTGTCCATCCGGAGTGGTGATGGACACCAGGTTGCCGTTGGCATCGTAGCTTTCCAGATTACGCGTTGCGGCCACGAAATAGGTCCATGCGCTCGGGTTGCCAGACGCATCCGTTTGCTCAGTCAGACGATCAGCGACGTCAAGATCGGCGACCCATTGGCTCCCCTGAAGCGTAAAAAAGAGCGCCCGCCCATCGGGGCGCAGGATTGTTACACCGGCGAAGCTTCCGTTCTGCAGATATTGGAGGCTCCGATCAAAGCTGTGCCGCCAGTTCATGCCGATATGGGAAGGAGTTACATTAACGTTGCTGTTGTAATAGCGGTGAAAACTGAGTGCGCCGAGCGATGCATCGTTTTCGTCGCGATACTCGTTGCCTGTCCCGAGGTTAATGGGGTCGCCAGCACAATTGCATGGCGGTCCCAAGCTCTTTTGGCCGCTGGTCTGAGACGGTAAGCCAATGAAATCAAGGTAAGAGTGGTCGTACAGTCCAAAGGGAGCTGTATAGAGAAATATGTACCCGTAATAACCAAAACTGGGGTCTCTAGATACAGTGCACGGTTCAACAAGCATGCCACCGTCATTGACACCATAGGTAGCCTGATCTTCTGAAATCTCTGATTGACACGCAGATAACGCTGCAGCTTGTGGGCCGATCAGGTTTTGGGCGCGAGACGCAGAAGGGAAAAAACCAAAACAACACCAACAGATCAGGATGAGTGTGAATCGTCGAACCCGGGACCACGAATCGCGCGTACGTCGATAGAGCGAGGCTAGTTGCATAAAGAAAACCATGTTTATTCTTTGTCCCAAAGTGAATGCCTGTGCCGGGTCTGCGTGAAGTCGTTTGCGATAACGCCAACTGCCAGGCAACTTCCTTGCTTGTTACATGACCTTCGTCTCTTCATATAAGACCAGCCATAAGCCCGCTGTAAGTCATCGCCGAGGTGGCATGCATCGCGGCACACAGAAACAGGCCAAACGGCAGTCCCCAACGCGTCCACTTGCGTGACATACAGCCCTTCCTTGCGCGATCGTTTTTGGTCAATGGATTGTGTTCGACAGAGTTTTATCACGCGGGCGTCGACTCACTGAACCCTCGTCGAGTCATGATGCCTCTGCGCTGCCCCGTCCCTTTGGTTGCCTGTCAATAGTGACATCGCGCTGCGCAAAAGTCTGTGGTGCCCACTCATAAGGGGCAAATTATCCAGAGGTGCCACGCCCGACTTCTTGTAGGCACTGGCAACACTCTTGCATTGATCCCTTTGTCCGAACAAAAGGGGGGATCCACATGTTCAAGCACATCAGCCTCTCTCTATCCCTATGCCTGCTCGCCATGGGGCTCAACAGCCTTCTCGTCACACCGAGTGACGCGCAGCAACAGCCTCAACAAAGCGCACAGAACGTCACAAATGGCTCGACCACGCTCATCGAGCAAGGCAGCTACGTTAACCGCGAGGGGTATTCAGTCCATAAGCCGGCGCACACCGTATCGGGCGCAGTGCCTGCCGGTGCGTCTGCTCAATGCCGCGATGGCAGCTACAGCTCCTGCCGGTGCGTCTGCTCAATGCCGCGATGGCAGCTACAGCTTCAGCATGAACCATCGCGGGACGTGTTCGCATCATGGTGGGGTGGCGCGTTGGCTGTGAGCTCTTGATCAATAGACGCGCGCGATATGGTGTTGCTGGTCGTCAGCACGACGCAATCCAACGAACGCCCCATATGGGCTGCATGTTCGCGTGCCTGCGCTTCGGTGTTGAAGTGATGAGGCTTCAGCTTGCGCCCTTGATGAAAACCGCACACCACAAACGTTGTTCCATCCATTGCCATCTCCCGTGATCTGGTTCGAGCTTGCACGGCGAATGTGTCAGGAGATGCGACAGCGACGAGCCCGGTCAATAGACGCTGCATACGGAACCCGTTGCAGGAGTGGGTTCAAGATCTTCCCATTCAAACCGTGTGGCCAGATACAACCCGACCGTACAGACGTCCGTGCTGTGGGTGACTCGTATGGCATCGAACAAATCGCGCTCACTGCAACTGAAGTGGCCACACCAGTGCGCGAGGCTCAGGGGATTACCATGGTTGATCGGCGCATCCATCAAGCCGCTACAAGCTTGAGCATGGGTGCAGGCTTGGCGTATCGCGCCAGCAGGATACTCGAATAAGGCGTCTCCAGAGCGACGGTGACCGCCTCGCCCGATTGTCCGTGAATCAACCGCGCCAGCTCTCGACCATCTTTGATGGCCGCGGCCGCGGTGAGCTGCTTTATCAGCAGTTCGCAGTCGCGATAAACGCCCCACAATCCGTTCGATTCTTCTTTGATGGTGAAGATGACGCTCATCTGCGGCAACCTCGCTGGCGGCCTTGTCTCAGGATCGCATCACATTGCGCCGTGGCAACGAACCGGACTAGCAGCGGATAGCCTGATGTCGTGTAGGGGAAACCTGATTCCGGGCATGAAAATGGTGCCCTTCCCTAGGCACCATTGCGCTTCCCTCTGCATAAGCGCCCCGCTAGTCCTTACGCCTGACATCGCCAATTGGCGATGTGCCTGACATCCCAGTCAGCGGGTCTTGCGAGACGTGACTAGATTGCGCGCACTCCGCGTCTCCGTGAATCAGCAGATAACGCGAAAGTTTGTAGGGTTTTGCTGACGCGTCGAATCAGGAGCACTCGAGTAAGCGAAATGAGCGACATGGATCTTGCCGAACTTGCAATGCCAGTCATCCTGACGGCGCAGCCGTGCTGTTTTCTTCCGACTCACAATCCAACAGAGGGCCTGTCTGATCGTTGCACTTCGTGCGTAAGCCGTTCGGCCGTCACGAAGTGACCCGGTATATCGACAAAGCTTTCGCGCTTGCGATCGAAAAACAAACGTATCGGGTGGCTAGATCAAGTACCTCGCGCCAACCTCACACGAGACGCAAGAAATTGCGCTATATTCCAGCGAACCATCGGACGCATACCTCCGATGGATTCCGGGGGAATCGTGAGAATAGCTCTGTTGCTGGTCGCTTTCGCGATCGGTCTGTTTTGGTACTTCGTGCCCGCACTCGTCGCAACAAGTCGAAGAAATCCAAACGCATCAGCCATCTTTATACTCAATTTGTGTTTTGGCTGGAGCCTCATCGGCTGGGCCATTGCATTGAGACGGGCATGTGCTGCAACGCCAAGTCAGCTTGCCCCGTCACTCACCATGAAACGACCCGCTGCCAACTCATGTTGCCAGATGAACAGGTTGATCGAATTACGCACTCGGGAAGGGCCGGTATTGATGGGCTCTCGTCCTGATGTGGGACGCGTAGACTTGTCTCATGAAGCGCAAACGTAACCTGGCATTCCTCGTCCTGATCGCCGCAACGATTGCGATATTGGCTGTGGGCTTTTATCTGGGCATCACGCATCAAGAAGCGCGGCCGTCTGATAACTCGGCGCCCGGTGCGGGCCCCTGATGTAGTGCGCGTTATTTCGTGAGACTAGCGGTATCCGTCCTGCCGCCTTGCCCCGACAGCTCTAACGCAGCAAATCCTTTTCTTTTGATCTGCTGACCGACTGGTCACCAGTCGCAGCGCCGCTACGTGTAGATGACAACCGGCGAGAGGCAGGCTTGAGCGCCATATGGCGTGTCATACACAATACGCGCGGGGAACAATAATGCGATGAGGTGTGCCGGTGGACGCTCCGCTGAAGGCGCTTTTTATCGACCGCGATCCGACGTTGTCAGCAGCGGTCGCGGACTCGCTAGCCGGATTAAAGAGCATTGCATTGCTCCAGGCCGGCAGCTTCGATCTCGCGGAAAGCCATCTAGATCAGGGCAATTTGGATGTCTTGATTATCGATATTCGAGTGCGCAGGACCGGCACAGGTGCAGATTTCATTGCGCGCTTTGCTGAGCTCCACCCGCACGCCGGCATTGTTCTGGTTTCGGCGGACCCAAAATATTACACGCACTACTATCCGCCCTATTCCGTATGCCTGCAGAAGCCTTACGGCGTCGACGACTTGGTAGATGCCATTGTGTCGGCTATCGATCGAGCGCCGCGCGTGTAACTAGAGATTGCCTCGATAGTCGGCTCCAGCAGACGTTACAGCGTCGCTTGCGCCTGTCCTGTGCGGACCTTGTAGCGCCAGATGCCAAACGGCTGGCGTGAGCATGTGCCATCAGTTCACTGGCGCCCATTCACGACGCGCATAAACTGTCTGGACCAACCCCTAGTCGCCGTGAGGCGATCGCTGTCCCGCGAAGCTTCCCCAAGCATGCACAGATGGATAAGGACCCGCTTCGGCGGGTCTTTTTTGTTGGGTCGATCAATAGCTGCGTCGGCAGATAGCTGACGTCTGCATAGCGCGCAGAGAGCCTGGTTAATACTGCTCTGGCCCCCCCCATAAGGTGAGCGGCGATGATGCAACGGGCCGGTGATTTAGGCGACTCTTGCGATGAAAGTCGAATGGATTTACACCGTGATTTACACAAACGTGCAAAGAAAAGGCCCTGCATTTCTGCAAGGCCTTGATTTTCTTGGCGCCCGAAGCTGGACTCGAACCAGCGACCCCCTGATTAACAGTCAAGTGCTCTAACCAGCTGAGCTATTCGGGCGTGAGCTGCGTAGTTTGTAGATCGTGCGGCGAGCTGTCAAGCCATGATGACCGGATCGCCGCATACTTTCAGGCCGTGCGCACGTGATAACACGGCACGTAAGCCGCCCCGCCCGGCAGCTTCATGCGGTGTTGCTCGACGAACGCCTGCAGCAACTTGTCCAGCGCCCGCATGATGTCGGCATCGCCGTCGATATCGAATGGGCCGAACTGCTCGATCGCCTTGACGCCCTCTTCTTTGACGTTGCCCGCGACAATGCCGGAAAAGGCGCGTCGTAGGTCCGCCGCCAGCTCGTGGCGTGGTCGATCGCGATGGATCTGCAGCGCGCGCATGGCTTCGTGGGTGGGACGAAACGGAATCTGGAATGCGAACGGAATCTGCAGCGCCCAGTTGAAGAAAAACGCATCCTTCGTATCCAGACGATGCTTGCGTACCTTATCGATGCCCTTGACCATCGCGCGCGCCACGGCCGGTGGATCATCCACGATGATCTGGTAGTGCTGCGCCACCTCGTCACCGAGCGCCAGCCGCAGGAAACGGTCGATCTGCTCGAAATACGCGGCCGACTGACGCGGTCCGGTGAAGATCAGCGGAAACGGCACGCCGGCATTGTCCGGATGCAACAGGATGCCCAGCAGATAAAGAATTTCCTCCGCCGTACCAACGCCACCAGGAAACACAATGATGCCGTGGCCCATGCGGACGAACGCTTCGAGGCGCTTCTCGATATCCGGCATGATCACCAGATGGTTGACGATCGGGTTGGGCGATTCGGCGGCGATGATGCCTGGCTCGGTGATGCCGATATAGCGGTTGTGCCGGCGACGCTGCTTGGCATGCGCAATGGTCGCGCCCTTCATCGGCCCCTTCATGGCGCCGGGGCCGCAGCCGGTGCAGATATCCAGCCCGCGCAGGCCAAGCTGGTAACCCACCAGCTTGGTGTAGTCGTACTCTTCGCGCGAAATCGAATGGCCGCCCCAGCAGACCACCAGATTGGGATCGACATGCGGCTTCAGGATGCGCGCGTTGCGCAGGATCTCGAACACGCCCTGGGTCAATCCGGCAGTACCGTCCAGATCGACGCCGGTCTGTTCCAGTTGGGTCGACACATAGACGATGTCGCGCACCACCGCCACCAGCAATTCGTTGATGCCGCGGATGATCTGGCCATCCACGAACGATTGCGCGGGCGCGTTGCTGAGCTCGATCTTGATGCCGCGATCCTGCTGCAACACCTGGATGTCGAAATCCGGGTACTGCTCCAGAATCGCCCGCGGGTCGTCACTGATGCTGCCGGATGTCAGCACCGCCAGAGCACAACGACGCAGCAGTGCATGCAGGCCCGAATCGCTGACGCCGCGCAACCGTGCCACTTCGTTACGGGAAAGAATATCCAGCCCGCCTATCGGCGAAATACGCGCGCTGACGGTATTGCCGGCGCCCACGGCACTGGGTTGAACTGTATTCATCACATCGCTCCTTTACGGCTGAACACCTCAGCCTGACTCCGATTGCGGAGCCGACCGCGTAGCATCCCGCGTCAATTGATTGTGGTCAAGAACAACGCCGGAAGCTGCTGCACCATCAACAAAGGCTGACTGCCCACAAGGTCTGCCGATCAAAAGCGATCAACGGACAGTTGCGCTGTACCGCAATCGTTTAGAACTATTCGAACCACCAAAACGACAATGCCCCCGCGTTAGCGAGGGCATTGTGCGATTACTGCATCAGCCAAGCGGTTGACTTGACTCTTAGAACGATGCGCCGAACGTCACAAAGAACGTACGACCTTCCAGCAGCGAGTAGTAAGGCTCCGAGGCATACAACGTCGTACCGTTCACGTCCTTGATCTTGTCCGGATTGGACGCGAGGAATGCACTGATGTTGTTGGCATTGGTGAGTGCCTGGCGATCCGTGATGTTGAACAAGTTGAGTTTGATGTATGGCTTGTGGATGAAGGACGAAAAGTCGTCGAAGTTCCAGCCTGCATTGAAATTGAGCGTGGCATAACCGCCGACTTTCTGCGTGTTGGACCAGTCGCCCCAGATCGGGCCACGATATTTCTCATCCAGGCTTGCCCAGAACGGTCCCTGGTTATAGCTGACGCGAACGTAGCCGATGTTTTTCGGCGTATTCAGCAGCGTCTTACCCTCGGTGTTATAGATACCGTCACCGGACGTGTTGAGGTTGGCTTCCAGCGTCGACTTGGTATAGGTATAGGAACCGTACAACGTCCAGTTCGGCGTGACCTTGTAGCTGGCTTCGGTATTGAGCCCTCGGTTGTGGACTACGGGCAAGGACAGGTAAACGGTCGCGAAGGTAACCTCATCGAAGCCGGAAATCTGCTTGTTATTGAGATTGGACGCATAGGCATCCACGTTGGCCGAGAACTTATCGTCGTAGTAGCGCCAGCCAAGATCAGCCGTGGTTGCGGTTTCAGGCTTGTTGACGAGGTTGCTGGCCGGAGTGGTTTGACCAGGCGCATTCGCCACGGCGGCGTTTTGCAGAATGGCACCATTGATCGGTGCACGGAACGTTTTGCCGATACCGAAATAAAATTGGTTCTGCTCGTTCAGCTGATACTTCACACCCGCCGTCGGGCTCCATTTGTGATACGTCGCGTTGGCATCGTCCACACCGTATTGCGTGTAGCCACTTCGCACCGAGCCCGGATACTCATAGTCAAAACCAGTGCGCTTTTCTGACAGGAAAGACGTGCCGGCAGTGAATGTCCAGAAATCATTCGGCGTCCATGTGTCCGTGGCAAAAGCCTTGCGGGTTTCCGTTGTCGTGTATTCGTTGTAGAGCTTCTGGATGCTGCCATTCGGGTAGCGAATCAGGTCGGTCAACCCCTGGATATCAGAGGGCACACCTGTGGTCGGATTCACCGGGGTGAAGGCTTCACTCTGCTCCTGGCGCGGACGCTCGTACCAGAAGCCGTACTCAAGGCTATTGTTCTCGCCGAAGTCCTGGTTGAACTTGGCGATGACGCCGGGGCGCAAGGTGTACGTGTTGCTGATCGAATACGCCAAGGCCTTGTTGTTCTTGCCACCCACAACGCCGTTGCCGTTCAGATCCTGATTGCTGTACTGGTACAAATTGAGCGGCGACGTCGATTCCGTGAAAACGGAACCGCCGCCGGCGCCGCCGTTGCCATACTGGAAGTAAGGCACTACGGACAGGTGCAGGCTGTCACTCAGCTTGAACTCACCGTCCAGACTCACCAACCAGTTGCTGAAAGGATTGGTATGCAACTTGTAGAAGTTGGTGTCGGTCGCCGTCAGCAGCGTCGCGTCATAGTTCTGGTGATAGTTCTGCTGAGCCTGTGCCTTGGTCAGGCTTGCGTACTCGATATTGGATTCACGGTTGTACTGGAAAGACCCCGATAGGGAGTTGTTGTCATCGATGGTCCATATGGATTTGCCATCCACCTTGGTTACGTTCTGGTAGCCGGGGCCACGCCACATATCGGCCTGGTTGTTGGAATAGGACAACCACGAGCGCACGGGGCCGGTATCACCGGTATTCAGACGAACGAAAGTGCGACGGTAATCGTTGCTGCCAAACGTCTGCGTCACGTCCAGACCAGCCTTGTGCGACGGGTCGATGGTGGCCCAGGCGATGGAACCGCCTGCGGCGCCGCTGATCGGCGTATCCACATCGGGATAACCCTGCAGCACGGTGATGTCGCCGATGTTTTCGGTGTCGCCGTACTCGGTCGAATAGATTTTGTAGTTACCGCTGTCGTTGATCGGTGCACCGTTGACGGTGGTACCGATTTCGTCACTGGTGAAGCCGCGAATGCTGTAGTTGCCGTTGGCCAGACCACTGAAGTCGTCAGTGGACGCATTGACGCCCGGAATGCTGTCGATCAACTGCACGAACGTGGCGCCTGGCGCCGCATGAACGATGGCATCACGGGTAATCGTCGAAACAGCCTTCGGCGCTGTCTGCACCGACATCAAGCCACCACCAAGCGACAGAGATTTCCCCTCCACCTGCACCGCCGACAATTGCTGCACGCGCTTGGTGTCGTTGGACGTTGTGGTGTTCGACGTGCTGGAGACACCGACGCGCTGCGCGGACTGGGTGGTGGTATCAGTGTTTGCAGCCTGATCAGTGGCTGTTTGCGCCATCACAGCGCCAGCAGTCATGAAACAGGCAAGCGCAATCGCTGCGGAAAGGTGGTTTCGCTTCATTGAATTTATCCCTTATTGAGTCATTAATTAGTTGGTGCGGGGCGTGAATCGCGCGATGACCGTTGCCAGCGATTGCCCATTTCTCACAAAAACACGCGTCACTCGCCATGCTGAATTTGCGCAGTTAAAAAACGTATTCGTCTGGTATCACCAGCGCTTGCGCATTTTCTTGAAGCTCGTAACGACGTTCCCCAGAATCTTTAGAAGTGCAATCACGCCATAATCACATGCAAATTTTACAACGTCTTTACAAAACTTTCAGTCTGCTTATGATCGTAAAATATTGCGAATCCGCCATCCGCCCTTTCTCCTGGCGCAGGCGCACAACCGCCCCATCAAGCCTTCGGCCAAGTCAAATTCAGGAGAGATGCGTCAGGTCCGCGTCGGCGGGTTTCGCATGAACTTGCTAGAAGCAACTCAGGCCGAGTGTGTGACTCGGCTATCGATCAGCGAATGCGAGCACTTAATAGCGAGGCGAATAGCTAGGCCGTCTTGCCCAAGTAGCGTGTCCGCTTGGCGGGCTTGAGCTTGGCCAGATCCAGCATGACCAGACCGTCGACGCATCCGGAAAAGCCGGGGTCCTCGCCGAAATCGAGAAACTGGACGCCATCGGCGTCGACCAGATCGACGTATTGGCGATACAGCACCGGCAGGCTGACGCCAAGCGCATCCAGATGATGTTTGAGCTTGCCCAGACCAGCCGATGCATCGAGGCCGTGCAACGCCTGCTGCACGCCTTGAGTGACATCGGTCGAGATGACAAACGGCTGACGTGCCTCGGCCAGGCCCGGCGCACCAAAATAATGCCGATGCGCGGCCACAATCCACTCGCGCGCTTCGCGCGGCATGCTGACTGACATGCTGACCGGGCCGAACATGTAACGCAGATCCGGATGGCGTTGAAGGTAGAGCCCGATGCCTTGCCATAACTGATCGAGCGCGCGCGATCGCCAGTAAGCCGGTGCCACGAAGCTGCGGCCCAACTCCAGTCCCTGCGTCAGGCGTGACTCCAGCGCCGGCGAATAATGGAACAGGCTGGATGTATACAGCCCGGCCATGCCGCGCTCGGCTAACAGTCGGCCACCGTGACCGAAGCGATAGGAGCCGACGATGCGCAGCGCCTTGGTATCCCACAGCACCAGATGCTCGTAATGCGGATCGTAGGCATCCAGATCACGACGCGTGCCGGTGCCCTCACCAACCTTGCGAAACGTCAATTCGCGCAACCGGCCGATTTCACGCATCACCGCGCTATTGAGGGCGCCCTTGAACAACCACGCCTGTTTGCCATCGGCAAGATCGGCGAGCTTTTCCGACTGCATCAATTCGGCAGCGACTTGATCCACCGGTTCCGGATGCGCCAGCGGTACCTGACCGCCAAAGATCAGCCCGCGATGCTGGCCGACGCGATACACATGCCGACGCATCAGTTTCGCGGCTTGCTCGGATGAGCCGCCACTGCGCAGCTCCAGCTCGTCGGCGCTCACCAGCGCGCCGATACTGAATCCGATGCGTCGACTACCCGCGGCCACCGCCTCGCGCGGCAGCATGGCGGTGCTCAGTGGCTTGGCCAGCATCGACAAGCCATAGAACATGGCTGAATTGCGTGCAGCGACGTGAATCGGCAATACCGGCACCTTGCGGCGCATCGCCAGCTTCGCGAACCCGTCCGACCAGCGGCCATCACGTACGCCGCCAGCACGCACTCGCGATACTTCGCCGGCAGGAAATACAATCAGCGCCTGACCTTCATCGAGCGCGCGATAAATGCCGCGCAGTCGAGATGTCGCCCCCTTGCCGAAAACATCGACGGGCAACAGCAATTTTTTCAGCTGCGGAACAACGGCTAGCCAGTCATTGCCGAGGATGCGCACATCGCTGCGCACCGAGCCCACCAGTTGCAGCACCGCCAGTGCGTCCTGCATACCCAGCGGATGATTGGCCACTACCAGCAAGCCACCGTCCACCGGAATATTTTCGCGCTCGCGCGGGCTCACGTGATAACTGGTGCCAAGCATATCCAGCACGCGCTCGACGAAATCAAAACCTTCAGCGGCACCGACTTTGTCGAGGACCCGATTGAAACCGTCCTCGTCGGCCAGTCGCCCGAGCATGTCTGCCATCGGGCGGCGAATTCTGGGGTGCAACGCGAGCCAGGGCAACCGCTCGGTAAGGGTCTGTTCGATAGAGAGCATGACCGTGTCCTCAGGTTTTCGCACATCCTGAAGATCAATTGTTACAAGAGCCGGTCACGCTGATGCGAATCGGAAGTTAATTCGCTGTTTCGGTCACAAACTTACGTGCATGAAGGACGCGACACCGGACATGAACATCTGCACCGATAGCGCAATCAGCAGCATGCCCATCACCCGCTCCAGTGCCGTGAGCACGCTCTCGCCCAGCCATCGGAAAAGATAGGTGGCACTCAGCAAAATCAGCGAAGTGGCCAGCCACGCCAGCACCAGAGCGGTAACCCAGTCGGCGGTACGGCCTGGCTGCGTATTGGTCAGCAGCAGCAACGCCGCCATCGCCGACGGACCAGCCACGCCGGGAATCGCCATCGGCACGATAAACGGCTCACCCTCACCCGGCTTGCCAAAGATGCCGCCGCCATCGGCCGGAGGAAACACCATGCGAATACCGATGAGGAACAGCACAATGCCACCGGCGATGCTGATCGAATCAGGCTTCAGCTGCAGCAGCTTGAGGATGTGCTGGCCGCCAAACAGGAATACCAGCAGCACGCCCAGCGCAATCAGCAGTTCGCGCACCATCACTGCGCGCCGACGCTTGGGCGGCACGTCCTTCAGCAAGCTCAAAAAGAACGGGATATTGCCCAGCGGGTCCATGATCAGAAACAGCATGATCCCCGCCGACAACGTGGTCATCTCCGTTTCCATCGTGAATCATCCCCCTTGAGGTCATCACAGGATAACCGTTACCGCATCGATCACACCGATGGGTGTTTCAGTCGGCGCGCATGTCCAGCATCGAACCACGCGATTCAACAGACTGTGCGCTTAGTAGATAGACGGCGGCCGCCGCCGCGGCATCGGGCAGCGGCCGCTGCATGATGTCTTCGCCAAAATACGCCTGTCGCCGCAACGCCGTGCGCATCGGCGGTGGGAGCAAGGCATTCACGCGCATCGGGCTGGCATCCGTCTCCTGATGAAGAATGGCCACAAACCGTTCCAGCGCCGCCTTCGACACGCCGTACGCACCCCAGTGTGCGCGCTGCAGCAGCTCGGGATCGTCCAGCACGAACACCACCGAACTATCGCTTGCCTGCGTCAGCAACGGCATACAAGCCTGAGTCAGCGCAAACGGCGCGGAGACGTTGACGTGCATCGCGCGCAGCCAGTCGTCCGGTTTGTGCATCGCAATCGGGCTCAGACCGGCAAAGCTGGCCGCCGCGTGGACAATGCCGTCGAGCCGACCAAAGTCACGCTGCAGCCCATCGGCCAGGGCTTCGTATTCACGCGGCGTGGCCGATTCCATATCGAGCGGATGAATCACCGGCTCGCTCAGACCTTCGGCAAGCATGGCGTCGTAGAGCTGCTCCAACTGGCGCTTGCGCTTGCCGGTGATGACCACCGTGGCGCCCGCACGCGCTGCCGCGCGCGATACCGCTGCGCCAAGACCACCGTAGGCACCGGTGACCACCACCACGCGATCGCTCAACACATCGGCAGCCGGCGCCCAGTCGGCCGGCAATCGGGAAACCGGTAACGTCATTAATTCGCTATCCCGGCGACGTCGTTGGCCATGCGCGCCAGCTCACCGGCAGCGTTCAAGTCTTCGACGATATCGCAACCGCCGATCAGCTCGCCTTGAATAAACAGCTGCGGAAACGTAGGCCAGTTGGCAAAGTGCGGCAAGCCCGAGCGCAGCTGTGGATCCGCCAATATGTTGACCGTGTGGAAATCGGCACCCGCCTTGGTGAGTGCTTTCGCCGCACGGCTGGAGAAGCCGCACATGGGAAACTGCGGCGTGCCTTTCATGAAAAGCACGATGGGATGCTCGGCCAAGATCGTCTGGATTCGCTCGTTAATGTCCATAGCTTCGCGTTTCATCTTTACAATGCAGGCAGATCGGTATTGTACCAGTCACCCACTGGCCGCCGTCTGCTGAACCGGTCAATCTCCCCCAGCCACCGCTAAGGAGCCACTCATGGCGATCGAACTGCCCCCGCTTCCGTATGAAAAGAATGCGCTTGAGCCCCATATTTCCGCCGAAACACTGGAATATCACTACGGCAAGCATCATCAGGCCTACGTGACCAATCTCAACAAGCTGATCGAAGGCACCGAGTTTGCCGACGCCAAGCTGGAAGACATCATCAAGAAATCCTCCGGCGGCGTGTTCAACAACGCCGCGCAGATCTGGAACCACACGTTCTACTGGCACTCGATGAGCCCCAAAGGCGGTGGTGCCCCCACCGGCAAGCTCGCCGACGCGATCGACAAGGCCTTTGGTTCGTTCGACAAGTTCAAGGAAGAGTTCAGCAAATCCGCCGCCGGCAATTTCGGCTCGGGCTGGACCTGGCTGGTGCAACGTCCGGATGGCTCACTCGGCATCGTCAATACGTCGAACGCCGCAACGCCGATCACCGGCAGCGACAAGCCGCTGTTCACCACCGACGTGTGGGAACACGCTTACTACATCGATTACCGCAATGCCCGTCCGAAGTACGTCGAGGCGTTCTGGAATCTGGTGAACTGGGAATTTGCGGCCAGCAACCTGGCTTGATTCACAAGTCCATCGCTTGAGACAAAGACGGAGCCCCTGCGGCTCCGTTTTTTCATTGCATGGATGTCAAAAGCCGGCGAGGCTGCGTTTTATCGAAGTGCCTGTACGGTGTGCGCCGCCTGCTCCACTCGACCCAACGCCTTAGCCAGCTCCGTCAATCGCACAGCAAGCTCGCTCGCATCCGGCGCGCAGAGCGTGGCATGCCCGACCTTGCGGCCCGGTCGTGCCTGCTTGCCATAGTCGTGCCAGTGCGCGTCGATGGCGCGTAGCACCGGCGCAGCGTCGGGCAGATCACCGATCCAGTTGAACATTGCCGATGCACCACGAGCGCCGGTGTCGCCCAGCGGCAGGTCGAGCACCGCACGTACGTGGTTCTCAAACTGGCTGGTATGTGCGCCCTCGATCGTCCAATGGCCAGAGTTATGCACCCGTGGCGCCATTTCGTTGCCCAGCAACTCGCCGTCTTTCACGAAGAGTTCGAGAGCGAACACGCCGACGTAATCCAGCCGCTCGGCCAGCATTTGCGCCAGCGCGGTGGCGCGTTGCTGCAACTGTGCAATGTCCAACGCGGGCGCCAGACTCATCGAGAGCACGCCATCGACATGCCAGTTTTGCGTTAATGGCCACGTGCCGAATGCGCCGTCGCGACCACGCACAGCGATCACCGACAGCTCTCGCTCGAACGGCACGAAGGCTTCCAGGATCAGTCCATGCGTCGACGCCTGCGCGCCCAGCGCCGTCCACGCCGTGTCAGCATCAGCGATGCTTTTCAGCCGGAACTGACCCTTGCCGTCATAACCCAGCCGCCGCGTCTTGAGGATCGCCGGCGCGCCGACCTTGGCCAACGCCTGATCCAGCGCCTCACGTGAATCGACGGCCATGAATTCGGGCGTCTGCAAGCCACATTCGCGGAACAGGGTTTTCTCGGCCAGCCTGTCCTGCGCGATGGCCAATGCCTGCGGCGAAGGAAAGACGGCAACGCGCTCGGCCAACCAGCGGGCCGTCTCAGCCGGCACGTTCTCGAAATCGAAGGTGACCACATCGACCTTCGCGGCAAACGCTTCCAGCGCCGCGTAATCCGTCCAGTCGGCAACCACCAGCGGAGCGACTTGTCCCGCACACGCTTCCGCCGAGCTATCCACCACCAAGGTTTTTACGCCCAGCGGCGCGGCCGCCAACGCCAGCATGCGCGCCAGCTGACCACCACCCAGAACCCCGAGCACCCGCTGTTTGCGATCAGTCACTGCCGCGGATCCGGCTGATCGAGTACCGCCTGCGTCTGCCTGGCACGCCACGCGTCCAGCGCCGTGGCAAGTTCGGGGTCATGCAAGGCCAGCACGGAAACGGCCAGCAAACCAGCATTTACCGCACCCGCCCGACCGATTGCCAGCGTACCCACGGGAATACCGGCCGGCATCTGCGCAATCGAAAGCAGCGAATCCATGCCATTGAGCGCTTTCGACTGCACCGGCACGCCAAGCACGGGTAATCGCGTTTTCGCCGCCAGCATGCCAGGCAGATGTGCGGCCCCGCCGGCACCGGCGATGATCACCTGGATACCCCGGCCAACCGCTTCTTCGGCATAACGAAACAGCAAATCGGGCGTGCGGTGCGCCGACACCACGCGCACTTCGTGCGACACACCCAGCTCTTCCAGCACGCTGGCCGCGTGCTGCATGGTGTCCCAGTCAGAGCGCGAGCCCATCACTACGCCTATGCGCAGCGGATTGGTTGTCGATGTCATGGCCGGGCCGTCCAAAAACGGTTATCGTACAAGCTTTCCCCTGCTCCGGCACACCCTGCGAACCCGCCATGGACAAGCGTCTACTCGATATTTTGTGCTGCCCGGTGAGCAAGACACCGGTTCGACTGCTGAGCAAGCATGAGCTTGATGCGCTCAACGGTGCCGTCGTCGCCGGCCAGGTCGATTCGGTCACCGGCGTACCCGTTCGCGAGAAGATTTCCGAGGCCCTGATCACCACCGATCGCAAGGTGATCTATCGCATCGAGGACGGCATCCCGGTGATGTTGCCCGAGGAAGGCATCGGCACCACCCAGCTGACCGACTTCCCTGCTGGCGCCTGATTCGTTTGGGGTACAGTTCTCGGTTCTGCTATATGTGCATGACACGCCGCCCGGTTTGGCCTATCGTCAGCCTCAGGGCGGGCCGTCAGACTCTCACCGCGTGCTTTATGATTGCGTGCAGCAATACCCCAAGGCGTGGCGATGAACGAAGTCAGTGACTCTTCAAAGATCGTCAATCTCGGCCCGCGCCTGGATCCATCCAGCGAACGGGTTGGAGAGCTATTGAATGCTGTCCGCGCCATCGCCAATCGGCGGTTGCAGCAGTGGGTCAACAATACCTTCGAACAAGTCGACGACGCACTGTTCGATCTGGCCGAGAAAGCGGAAAACAATGCCGCCCAGATGCACTACTTCGACGGCATGCGCGATGTACGCAAACGCCGGCCATTGGTGGAACGCCATTTTCTGGCGGCCATCAACCGTGAGCTGGGCGAGCTGACCCATCCGAAGTCGCCATCAACATTCGCCTCACCGATGCCATCCAATAACGGAGTGGAGCTGTCGCTGGTGGCTGACAACGAACTCGAAGAGTCGCTGGCGATCACCAGCATGATCAGCAAGAACGACTCGCGCTTGTCGCGCGATCTGTTTGCGGTCAACCAGCGGTTGTCGGTCATCTGCGGCGGCCACAAGATCGACGATGCCAGCAATCCGGTGGCGCCTGCGTTTCTCTCGCAGGCATTTCGTCAGGCACTGCGCGAACTCACCGCGGATATGCGCGTCAAGCTGATCATCTACAAGCTGTTCGATCGGTATGTACTGTCGTCGCTGGAAGAGCTCTATCAGGAAATCAACGACGAGCTGGTTGATGCCGGCGTGCTGCCGCAGCTGCGGCATGAGCTTGTGCGCGGCAGCAGCCATGGCCGCACCAGTACGGCGAAAGCCTCGGGCGATGAGGTCGCGACCAGATCAGTCGCCGCGACGGAAGAGTCCGGTGAAATACCGAACGACCTGCTGCAAACCCTCCACGCCTTATTCAGTGCACGCCGCGCACCAGCCAGTGCCGGATTCGGCAACGGAACCAGCGGCGTTGGCGGCGCAGGCTCCACGCCAACCGGACCGTTGCCTTCAGCGCATGAATTGCTTGGCGCGCTGAGCGTGCTGCAGAGCCAGATCGCCAGCGCCGGTCCGTTGCCGCAGACAATGTCTGATCACGACGCCGCCGATCTCAGCCGCGAAGTGATGCAACTGAAGGCACAACTCCTGAACCAGGTGGGTGCGCTGCGCGGCGAGCGCCCCAGCCATGTCGCCACCATCGATGAGGACACCATCGACCTGGTCGGCATGCTGTTCGAATTCATTCTGGAAGACCGCAACCTGCCTGCCGAGATGCAGGTAATGCTGGCACGTCTGCAGATTCCCTACCTCAAGGCCGCCATTCTCGACCGCAAGATGTTCGCCCATCGTCAGCATCCGGCGCGTCGACTGCTTGACGGATTGGCCGAACAGGCCAAGGGCTGGTCGGAAGAGTCCGATCGCGATCGCCGCCTGCATGAAAAAGTCAAAGTGATCGTCGAGAAGCTGCTGCACGAGTTCGACGATGACATGAGCATCTTCGACCGGCTGCTGGTCGATTTGCAGCAATTCCACGACGTCAACAAGCGCCGCTCCGAACTCGCCGAGCAGCGTGTTGCCGAGTCCACCCGCGGCCGCGAAAAACTCGAGCAGGCCCGTCGACGTGCGGCGCGTGAAATCATCGATCGCATCGGCCAGCACCAGCTGCCACCGCTGGTGCATGGCGTGCTCGCACGGGCTTGGGCCAATCATCTGGTGCTGACCCTGCTGCGACAGGGCGAAGCATCGAACGAGTTCAGGAGTGCGCTGCATTTTGTCGATGACTTCATCGCCAGCACGAGGCTTGCAAACGATGCTGAAAGCCGAAAGCTGCTCCGTGAGATGCTGCCAGGGATAGAGCGCTCGCTGCGTCTTGGCCTGGCCAACGTGGCCTTTCAGGAACAGGACATCGAGCGATTGCTCGGCCAACTGCACGCCTATTACCGCCAGCAGCTCGGTGAAACGCTCGACGAGCCTGAAGGCGTACCCGTGGAAGAGGACACCGTCATGCGGACGATGCCCGATACGATCCAACCCATCGTCGATCAGGACGCCAAGGTAGGTACCAGTCACGACGTCGATTCGGTGATGGTGCCGCTAGACAGCCCGGAGTGGCATCAGGTACAGGCGCTTCAGCCGGGTACCTGGCTGGAATTCAGCAACACCGACCAGGCCATGGAACGCGCCAAGCTCTCGTGGATCAGCCCGATGACCGGCCGCTATCTTTTCGTCAATCGCCGCGGTCTGAAAGTGGCAGACTATGCGCCAGAGGAACTGGCGGTATTGCTGGCCGATGGCCACGCCATAGTGCTCGCGGCCAATGCCTTGTTCGACCGCGCCATGAGTTCGATTGTCGGCCGCCTGAGTCAGCCAGAGAACCCCGCCCAGTGAGTTCAGCACCATCGTTCGACCCGCCCTCTGCTGCCCAAATTTCCGCCGACATCGAACGCGCCTTCGCCGAAGATCTAGGGCCCGGCGACGCTACCGCTGAATTACTACCGGCCGGTGCGCAAGCCCAGGCCGAGTTGACCTGCCGCGAAAGCGCCGTCATTGCGGGCATCCCTTGGTTCGAGGCCTGCTTCCGCCGGATGGACCCCTCCGTGCAGATCGACTGGCATACGGCCGACGGCCAGCGCGTTGCGCCCGGCGCCGTGATCTGCCGCTTGTCCGGAAAAGCGCGGGCCCTGGTCAGCGCCGAGCGTACGGCGCTGAACTTCCTCCAGTTGCTGTCCGGCACTGCCACGCAAGCCGCCGCCTATGTCGCCGCGCTGGCAAGCACGACAACACGCTTGCTGGACACCCGGAAAACCGTACCCGGCATGCGTCTTGCGCAGAAATACGCGGTGCGCTGCGGCGGTGGCTACAACCAGCGGATGGGTTTGTACGACGCCATTCTGGTCAAGGAAAACCACATCATTGCCGCTGGCAGCATTGCCGCCGCGGTAGATGCCGCGCGCCAGCTTCATCCGACATTGATGCTGGAAGTCGAGGTGGAAAATCTCAGCGAGCTGGCGCAAGCGATCGACGCTCGCGTGGACCGGATCATGCTGGACAATTTCCCGCTGCCGCTGATGGCGGAAGCCGTGCAGTTCACGGCCGGGCGCGTGCCGCTTGAAGTGTCCGGCAATGTCGGACTCGAAACGATCGCAGCATTTGCTCATACTGGTGTGGATTTCATTTCCGTCGGCGCGCTGACCAAACATGTCCGGGCGATCGACCTGTCCTTGCGGCTGCGCCTGGACTGATCTCCAGCCGTCGCCTTGCGCGCAGCTCACCACGCCCACACACTGCAGGCATGAGCGACGTCGAAAACATGTTGGCGCTGTTGGCTTTTTGCGCCATCGTTGTGCTGTGGCTGAAGTTGACCGCCGCCCGCGAGCGAGCGGTGAACGAAGCACGCCGGCAATGCCAGCAACATGGACTGCAGTTGCTCGATGAAAGCGTCGGTCTGCGGGCTGTGCGCCTGCGTCGCGTCAATGGGCTGCGCAGGGTCGAACGCGGCTATGCCTTTGAAGTCAGCATCGATGGGGATGACCGCGAGCCGGGCCGACTCTGGATGATCGGTGATGCCTTGAGCGGCCTCAGCCTCCCAACGATCGAACTGGCTTCTGCCGAATCGATCGTGGCATCCGCGCTGGCCAAGGCATCGAGCAATGTCGTGCCACTGCATCCTGGCCGTCGACCGGACGACCGGCTTCATTAGCGCTATCTGCGGCGACTACGCAAGACTCCAGACCGAAGTACTCCGCAGACAGCGTGTTCCCCGCGAATATTATTTGACCACGCGCAAATGCGGTGCACCGCGCTTGGGCTTGTCGCCACCCTGCTGCTCTGCACTTGGCGCCGGCGGTGCGTCATCGGGAACATCCGGCGGTGGATTATCGCCACCCTCTTCAGCCGGAAACATCATGCCCTGCCCATTTTCCTGGGCATAGAGTGCCAACACGGCTTGCACTGGAATATTGATCGTCTGGCTGACGCCGGAGAATCGAGCCGAGAAGCTGATCCACTCGTTGCCCAGATCCAGATTGGCCACCGCACGCATCGCCAGGTTCAGCACGACCTGCCCGTTCTTGATCACCTGCGGCGGCACGCGTACGCCTTCGACGGCGGCATCGACCAGTACGTAGGGAGTGAGGTCGTTATCGCTGATCCAGTCGTAGATCGCCCGCAGCAAGTACGGACGATTCGAGCTCATCGATGTGGGTTCATTCTTGCTCATGGAGTTGCCGCATGCCTTTTTCCTGATCGGTCATGCTGCGCGCAAAACCCTGACTATGAAACAAACGTTCGCCGTAATCGATGATCGGCTTGCCTTCGCGACCCAGCTCGACGCCGAGCCACGACAGTCGCCAGATCACCGGCGCCACCAGGCAATCGACCAGGCTCATTTCCGGATTGAGAAAGAATTTCGATGCCTTGAACAGCGGCAGGCTGGCCAGCAAATGTTGGCGCAACCGTTTGCGCGCTGCATCCGCTGGACGCCCGCCGGCACGGATAACGTCCACTTCGCTCAGCCAGTCCTTCTCGATGCGCACCGCGGCCACGCGCAGGCGCGCGCGCGACAGCGGGTCGATCGGCATCAGTGGCGGGTGCGGATAACGCTCGTCCAGATATTCGCACACCATCGATGTGTCAAACAGGGTCAGATCGCGATCGACCAGCGTCGGCGTGGTGACATACGGATTCAGATCGATCAGATCTTCCGGCGGCTTGGCATGATCCACCAGCACACGTTCATAGCTCACGCCTTTGGCGGCCAGTACGAGCCTTGCCCGATGACACTGGATGTCATCGGCGGTGGTGTAAAGCGTCAATACGTTACGCGAGCGGGCGCTCTGAACCATGCGCGTTTCCCTATCGGTTAGACGACTACGGCGGCTCGTGGCCGCCGCAATCGGATGATGCCCATCCGGTTTAATGGACGTCTTTCCAGTATTCCTTGTTGAGCACGTATGCCAGCAGGGTGAAGAACGCCAGGAACAGCACCACCCAGATGCCGTAGTGGGCACGCTGCAAAGCGGCTGGCTCCGAGGCGTACTCCAGGAAGCTGGTCAGATCGCGCATCGACTGCTGGTACTGCGCCGGCGTCATCGTGCCCGGGTGCGAGATCTCCAGCTTTTCCACCACGTCGGTAGTACCCGGCTTCATCACCGCGGTCTGCAGACCCTGCAATTCGGCCAGCGGAAACGGCATGGCGGCGTTGGGCAGTACCGTATTGTTCCAGCCGATCGGGCTATGCGGATCGAGGTAGAACGAATTGAGGTAGGTATAAACCCAGTCCTCACCCTTGGCACTGACTTCCAGCGACAGATCTGGTGGCGCCTTGCCGAACCACTTGGTGGCCGAGTCGGCCGGCATGTGCGAGATCACCTGGTCGTCGAACTTGCCACCGGTGAAATTGAGGTTCTGCATCACGTCCTGCTCGGACAGATTCAAATCCTCTGCGATACGTGAATAGCGCACGTACTTCAGCGAGTGACAGCCGACGCAGTAGTTGAAGAACAGCTTTGCACCGCGCTGCAGCGACGCCTGATCGCGCACACTGGCACCGGACGTCATCAGGGCGGATTCTTCCGCCGCCTGCGCCGACACGCTGCCGAGCAGCAGTCCGAACGCCATGGCCACCGCAGACAAAAAACGCTTGCTCAGGTACCGCTGCTTCATCAGGGGCCGCCGCTTCATGAGGATCGTTGGATTAGTCATGCCCGGTCACCCGCTCCGGCACCGGCTTGGTCTTTTCCCAGCCGAAGTGCGTGTAAGCCCACAGGAACGGGAAGAAGCCGAAGTAGATAAACGTCATCACGCGGCCAAACAGATTTTCCCAGGTGGTGAGGTCGACGTTGCCGAACCACTCCGGGATCACTTCGGCCGTTATACCTGTGCCGACTGCACCCAGTCCCAGGAAAGCGACCACAAACAAGCCCAGTGCGACCTTGTAACCGGTACCGCGATAGCGGATCGAGCGAACCTGGCCACGATCGAACCACGGCAGGAAGAACAGCACCGCAATCGCACCGAACATCGCCAGCACACCCCATACGGCGGTGCCGAAGAATGACGGAATCATCCGCACGATCGCGTAGAACGGCGTGAAGTACCAAACCGGCTTGATCTCGGCCGGCGTGACCAGATTGTTGGCCATGATCGAGTTGTCGTGCTCGAGGAACCAGCCACCGAAGGTCGGCGCAAAGAAGATGATGAAGGCCGCGATCATCAGCAGGAAGCCGATGCCGACCAGATCGTGCACCGTGTAATACGGGTGGAACGGGACACCGTCAGCCGGCTTGGTCGCATCCCAGCGATTGCCCTTCGGGCCATGCTTGATGTCAACACCGTCGGGATTGTTCGAACCCACTTCGTGCAGCGCAAAGATGTGCAACACAACCAAAAGCAGCAGCACGATCGGCAGCGCGATCACATGCAATGCAAAGAAGCGGTTGAGCGTGGCATCAGCCGGCAGGAAGTCGCCCATGATCCACTCGACCAAGGTACTGCCGATTACCGGAATGGTGCCGAACAGCGAGATGATCACCTTGGCGCCCCAGAACGACATGTTGCCCCACGGCAGCACGTAGCCCATGAAGGCCTCGGCCATCAGCACCAGGAAGATCAGCATGCCCAGCAGCCAGACCATCTCGCGCGGTTTCTTGTACGAGCCGTACATGAGGCCGCGGAACATGTGCAGAAATACCACCACGAAGAACAGCGACGCACCGGTGGAGTGCATGTAGCGGATCAGCCAGCCCCACTCCACGTCGCGCATGATGTACTGCACAGAGTCGAACGCACCCGCCGCACTCGGGTTGTAGTTCATCGTGAGAAAGATGCCGGTGAGGATCTGGTTGACCAGCACCACGATCGCCAGCACGCCGAAGTAGTACCAAAGATTGAAATTCTTCGGTGCGTAGTATTCGGTCATGTGCTTGCGATAGAACGGTGCAAGCCCGGGCGCCCGATCGCCGACCCAGTCGCCGATGTTGGTGAACACGTTGGCCATTACGCAGCCCCCTTGGGATCGACGCCAATCTGGATGGTCGTATCGTCAATGAAGTGATACGGGGGGATCTGCATGTTCTTCGGTGCTGGCACGCCCTGATAGACGCGGCCGGCCATGTCATAGCGCGAATGATGGCAGGGGCAGTAGTAGCCGCCCTTCCAGTTCGGATCGAATGGCTCGGGTTTCATCTCGCCCACATACCCCGGCACGCAGCCCAGGTGAGTGCAGATGCCGATCATCACCAGCCACTCGGGCTTGATCGAGCGGGACTCATTCTGCGCGTACTTGGGTTGCTGCTGCGCCGAACTGCCGTCCGACTTGGGATCGACCAGGCGCGAATCCTGCGTCGGCAGGGTCGCCAGCTGATCCTTGGTGCGATTGACGATGAATACCGGCAAGCTGCGCCAGCCGACGATCAGCTGCTGACCACTTTCGATCTTGGCTAGCGACTGGGTGACCGGAGCACCGGCAGCCTTGGCGCGAGCGCTGGGTTCCCATGACTTGATGAAGGGTACTGCCACCGAGACGACCCCAACACCCCCGACCACCGCGGTGGCTGCTGTCAGGAAACGGCGGCGGCCGTGGTCGACAACTTCATTCGCCATCAGGCTCTCCGGAAGTGTTCTAAGGATGGGGTTTGGGACCCCTCAAAAATCGCGTTAGTGTAGCGTCAGGCCTTCACCCATACAATAAAACCGCACACCCGGCGACGTCGATCCGCCGTGAACATTCGCCACGACTCGCCGGGAATCTCTTTTCGACATGAAACATGCCGCCGGCACACTCGCCTTCATCGCTCGCTTCGTCATCCTGGGGCTGGCGGTAGCGTTTGTCATCGGGCTGTTCTGGCCCGGTAGCGGCGAGCGCCTGCGCACACGCTTTGGTTTGTCCACGACGGCGCCGGTGCAGCAGGCCAGTCCGGCGCGTTCCGGCATGGGTCCGGTCTCGTATGCCGATGCCGTGGCGGTCGCCGCGCCGTCGGTGGTGAACATCTACGCCAACAAGATCGTCACCGAGCAGGCGTTGAAGATGTACAACAACCCGGTGCTGCAACAGCTTTTCGGCGGGATGCCCACGACTTACCAGCACCGCGAACAGACGCTGGGTTCGGGAGTCATCGTCAATGCCCAAGGCCAGGGTTACGTGCTGACCAATAATCACGTGATTGCCCAGGCGGCGGATATCCAGGTGTTGCTCTACGACGGCCGCATCGCCAAGGCCACCCTCGTCGGCGCTGACGAGGAAACCGATCTGGCCGTGCTGAAGATCGATGCCAGCAATCTCCCGGTGATCCAGATGGCCAGCAAGCAAGATCTGCGCGCTGGCGATGTGGTGCTGGCGATCGGCAACCCGCTCGGTCTCGGCCAGACCGTGACCATGGGCATCGTCAGCGCGGTCAGCCGCCAGCTCAACAGCTCCAGCGCCGAGGATTTCATCCAGACCGATGCGGCCATCAACCTGGGCAACTCGGGCGGCGCGCTGATCAACACCGAAGGCCAGCTGATCGGCATCAACACCCTGCTGATCGGCGAAGCCGCTGGCGCCGAGGGCATCGGTTTCGCCATTCCCGTCACCACTGCCCGCAAGGTGCTGGATCAGATCATCGCCAGCGGTCACGTGGTGCGCGGCTGGATCGGTGCCAATTACGTATCCGTCCCGGTGGCTGCCGATAGCGGGCTGCCTTCCGCTGCGCGCGGTGTGCAGGTGACCGATGTCACGCCCGGTGGCCCTGCCGCGCTCGCCGGCATCCAGCCGCGGGATATCCTGCTGAAAATCGGCAACGACGACATCCTCGACCCCACCGATCTGCGCCGCCACGAAGCGGCACTGAAGCCTGGCAGCAAGGCTGAAGTTTCCGGCCTGCGCAACGGCAGTCCCTTCCATCTCGACGTCACTCTGGCGCAGCGTCCGCCAATGAGCGCCACACCCGTGGTTACCAACTGATTCGATCGCGCTGGCTCACACCGACAGCGCTATCAGCGCATGACTAACCCTGACCGTTCGATGCCAGCGGCGGATGAATCGCCACACCGTAGCGTTTGCGCAGAGTGCCAACGCGCTCCACGTAGACCTGCGTTTCGGCATACGGCGGCACGCCGCTGTAACGCACTACCGCGTTCGGCCCCGCGTTATAGGCCGCCGCCGCCAGCTGCTCGTTGCCATTGAAGTCACGCAACAGCAGGCCGAGATAACGCGCGCCGCCGCGGATGTTCTGGCTGGTGTCAAAGGCGTCCAGCACACCCATATCGCTAGCCGTCGCCGGCATCAGCTGCATCAGCCCCTGCGCCCCCTTGATGGACAGTGCGCGCGGATTGAACGCACTTTCGGCATGAATGATCGCGCGCAAGAACGCCTCGTCCACCCCATATTCGATACTTGCCGCGCGGATCACATCGGCATAGGCGGTGAGATTGAGCGCCGTCGTACCCCAGTGAATCGGCGAATGCAGGTTGCAGGCCATGCATGTGTCGATTTCGGTGTAACTGAAAAGCATGGTGACCGTGTTGCCTTTCAGGTGCACTGGCGGAACGTTGGTGTACTCCACGACGCCATCGGAGCGGACAACGCGATAAGTCGAACCCCGTCGCACGCGGTTTCCGTTTTTATCAATCTCCAACTGCGGCGCCATGGCCTCCTTGGATTCGTGATAACCCGGCTGAATGGCAACGACAGCGGCAAGCGCTGTGCTGGGCACCGCTGCCAGTAGAAGTTTGGCGGTGGTTTCCACTGAGCCCTGCACTCCAACGAGCGATGGACGTTGCGCCGACACGCCGCCATCGAGGTGACTGCTGTTTTCGACTCGCGCCAATACCCGATCGAACGAGGCGGAATCAGCGCCATTGGCCGCAATGCTTCGGGCCGAGGTAGTAACGGAGCCGCCGACCAGATTCAGCGAAGTTGGAAGATTCCTTGCCTTCTGACGCGTTGTCGGTGATGCCGAGGCAAAGCTGGCGATCTTCTTGCACCCGCGATACCCGGTCGTGCTGCTGCTGAATACGGTTTCGCCATTGACGCCAGTACAGCGATAGAGCGTGCCCGCGTGTGCCATCGAGAATGCCTGCCGGCAAAAACAGCCTCCCGTCCACAGCATGAAGCCGATCAGGGCGGCAACAAACAAGCGGCTTGGGCGGGAGCGGAAACCGGCGCGCTCCCCTGTACGGACGACGGCATTCATGGCGACGAGTCTGACGAAAGGCATCGGGCAAGCCAAGTCGTCAGTGCGGCGCCGCAAAATACTTATTGCGAATGATTCGTAATAAATATTTAATAGGCCCCAGGTTTCCAACGCAACGAGCCATTCGCCACACAGCCTTTTGCGGTTGCGGTCAGGCCTTCGCCTCCAGGAAAACCCAATGGCAGCCATGGCATCGCTTCGTCATACCGGAGTGCGCCACAGCGCGCAGCAGCACCGGCGTCGGGCAAGTCACAGACCCGCTAGTTCGTCTGCAGCGCCGGTTGCGATGACGCCAGGAATAGGCCCCCCAGACACACCTCTTACGCGTCGAGCAAATACATGTCCGAAACATCTAGTGGCCACTTGAAAAGACGCACGGCGGTTACCCCCATCTATCGACTCGCGGTGGCATCGAGGATTATCGCGACGCTGGTCGGCGGCTACCTGGTCGCCTATGCCAGCGCGGCGCTGCTCACCGTGGTGCTGCCGATGAGCCGAATCAATCGCGTCGTGACTGCCAGTCTTCTCAGCTTCGTGGTGTGGACGGTCGTGGCAATAGGCGTATTTGCTGCGCGCAATGCGTGGCGCTGCTGGTGGCCGCTGCTCGCCGGTGGCGGCGTGATGCTGGTTCTTGCTTTCGTATTCCGCAATTACGGCATGCGCCCATGAGAAACACGTTTCGGCAATCGATGGCCTGGCTGCATACCTGGGCAGGCCTGATCGTCAGCTGGGTGCTGTTTGCGATTTTTCTTGGCGGCACGCTGGCCTGCTTCGACAAGGAGCTGGATTACTGGATGCGTCCGGCCCTGCATCAGCTCAAACCGGGGCCGCCCTCGATGGATGCCGCTGCGAAGACCTTGCGCGGCATGGCTCCGAATGCCGAGACGCTATATCTCAGACCGCCCAGCGACCGCGATCCATCGATTCGCGGCTTCGCCTTTGAACCCGGCAAACCGTATATCGATGTCGCGCTGAATCCACGCGATGGAGCGCTGATTCCGCCCACGGTCGGCGGCAACTTCTTTTTCGTCCTGCACTACAACCTGCAGGCGGGCACGCTCGGCATCTATCTGGTCGGGCTGGCCGGCATGTTGATGTTGCTGGCACTGATCAGCGGCGTGATCATTCATCGCCGCGTGTTCAAGGATTTTTTTGTGTTCCGGCCGCGCCCCGGTGGCCAGCGTGCGTGGCTGGACGGGCACAATCTCACCGGCGTGCTGGGCCTGCCGTTTCATCTGATGATCGCTTACACCGGCGTGATCATCATGATGTCCAGCTACATGACGGCCGGTGTGCAGATCGGTTATCGCGGCGACACGGAGCGCTACTACGAAGCGCTATCCGGCACGTCGCATCCGGTCGAGCAGCACCGACCACCACGCCGGGTGGCCTCGCTGGACAAGATTCTGGGCGATGCGGTGCAACGGATTGGCGGCCCGGTGGAGTATCTGGAGATTGAACATATCCACGATGCTTCGATCACGATCAGCGCGCTGTCGGCCGGCAACGATGAAGTCGCCGGAGGCCGCCGCAACCTGATCTATGACGGCACCGAGGGCAGCTTCCGCGGTGAGCGCGAGGGTCCGCCGACCGCCTATCGCACCTATCAATTCTTGAGCGGACTGCACCGCGTGCAATTTGGCGGCGCGGCAATTCGCTGGTTGTATTTTCTGCTCGGCGCCACCGGCTGCGTGATGCTTGCCACTGCAGCGCAGGTATGGATCGAAAAACGCACACGACAAGTCGAGGCCGCCGGATTGCGCTCCGGCTACGGGCTGGTGCGCGCGCTGAACGTCGGCGTGATTGCCGGCATGCCGCTGGCAAGCGTTTCCCTGCTCTGGGCAAACCGTCTGCTGCCGTATGAACTAGCCGGGCGCGCAGGCATGGAGGCGCAAAGCTTCTGCGCGATCTGGTTGCTCGCGACGATCTGGGGCGTGCTGCGCCTGCGCCACGGCAAGCCATGGCGCGATCTGTTCGGCACCACCGCCGCACTGTTGTTCGCGTTGCCGCTGATGAACGCTTTGACCCAGCCCCACAGCAGCCTGCTGGCCAGCATTATCGCTCGCGACTGGGTGCTTGCCGGCATCGATGCAACGGCTTTGCCCTTCGGCTTGGGTTTCGCGTGGCTGGCCTGGATCAGCACGCGTCCGCGTCAGCTCGCCAGACGTGATCCGCGCATGGCACCGCCTCGATCATCCGTGGCTCGGTCGGAAACGGCGCTTCCCGCGGTGGAAACGCCATGACGATGTGGCTGTCGTTGTTGGCACTGAATTACCTGAGCTGGGCATGCTTATGCCTCGCTGTCGCGCGGCACTACCGGCAGCACTTCGGCGTCGACCCATCGCCCGTACGTAGTCGCGTGCTGCGAATCATCGGCTGGCTGACGACGCTGCTTGCCTACGCCATCAGCGTGCGCTGGCGCGGCTGGGACATCGGCAGCGTCGACTGGTGTGCGAGCTGGATGCTGGCCGCCATCGCCTGGGTCCTGCTGCAACCGTATCGCCCCCGCTTCGCGCGCTGGCTTGCCTTCGTCGGCGCTGCCGCGAGCCTTTTCGCTTTGATCTTTTATCCATCACCAACGCTCTTTTGAGGAACTCCATGAACATTTCGACCCAGTCGTCGGCTCCAAGTCGTCAGTATGTCGGCCTGCGCCGCGCCGCATTGCCCTGCCTGCTGGCAGCGACACTGGCAGGCAGTTTTGCAGCGCACGCGCAAACCCAGCCGACCGATGCAACCAGTACCAACGACGCCAGCAGTACCAAGGAAATCCGTAAGGCGAAAACCATGGACACGGTGAATGTGCAGGGCGTCGGCTTGCCGACCTTCGGTGGCGGAGAAATCGCCCGCCGCGGCAATCTTGGCGTGCTGGGCGAACAAGACCTGATGGACACACCGTTTGCAATGACCAGCTACACCGAGAACTACATCGCCAGCCATCAGGCGTACACCATTGCCGACGTGGTTGCCGATGATCCGGCCGTGCGCGTCGCCGATGGCTTCGGCAATTTCGCCGAAACATTCGTGCTGCGTGGCTTTCCTCTTGATGGCGATGACATTACGTTCGGCGGTCTGTACGGCATCATTCCGCGACAGATGGTGGACGCCGACGCGATCGGCCGACTCGACGTACTGCGCGGCGCCAGTGCGTTTCTCTACGGCGTGTCGCCCGGCGGCAGCGGCATCGGCGGTTCGATCAACGTGGAACCGAAGTGGGCGCTGGACACACCGCTGACGCGTGCCACGGTCGACTACGGCAGCGACAGCCAGGCCGGCGCGCAGTTCGATTTCAGCCGGCGCTTCGGCACCAATGACGAATACGGTATCCGCGTCAATCTCGGCGGCCGTGATGGCGATACGTCGATCGATCGCGAAAGCCGCAAGTCGAATGAACAGTCCATCGCGTTCGATTACCGCGGCGACAAATTCCGCATCAAGGCCGACATCAGCCATCAGCTTCAACGCATCGACGATGGTCGCAGCGTGGTTTACCTGACTGGCGACGGCGTTCCCAAGCCACCATCGGCGAGCGCGAACTACGCACAGCCGTGGAGCTACTCCAGTCTGGAAGATACCTACGGTCTGGTTCGCGCCGAATACGATTTTCTACCCAACCTGACCGGCTACGTCGCGGTCGGTGCCGACCATTCCAACGAAAACGGCGAGTACGCGTCACCCACCGTGGACGGCAACGGCAGCGGTTCGATCTATCGACTGGGCGTGCCGTATCAGAACGACGCGCAAAGTGGTGAGGCCGGCCTCAATGCGCATTTCACCACCGGCGCGGTCAGCCAGAAGATCAATCTGGGCGTCTCCGCGCTGAATCAGAAAAAGACCGTCAGCTACACGTTCTCCGCGTCCTCGCCGACCAACCTCTACGACTATGTCGCGATGCCGTATCCGCCGACTGTCTTCAGCGGCGGCGATCCGGTGGTGACCGGCCGCACCAAGCTGCACAGTCTGGCGCTGTCCGACACGCTGGGTTTCGCCGACGATCAGGTGCTGCTGACCGTTGGCGCCCGGCGGCAGACGCTGCAGACCCTGGGCTATGCCTACACCACCGGCGTGCAGACCGCGGACTATCGCAAAACCGCCACATCGCCGGTGATCGGCCTGGTGGTGAAGCTCAATCCGAATTTCTCGCTGTTCGCCAACTCCATCCAGGGCTTGTCGCAAGGACCCGAAGCACCGATCGGCGCCGCCAATTTCGGCCAGGTGTTCGCGCCGTATCGCTCAAGGCAGCTCGAAACCGGCATCAAGTATGACCAGGGCAACTTTGGGAGCACCTTCAGCCTGTTCCAGATCAAGCAGCCCAGTGGCATCACCGATGGCGTCACGCGCGTTTTCAGCATTGCTGGCGAACAACGCAACCGCGGTGCGGAGTGGAGCGTCTACGGCGAACCGGTGAGCGGGCTGAAACTGGTCGGCGGTGCCAGCTATATCGATGCCAAGCTGACCGAGACCGCTGGCGGCCTCGACAATGGGAACACCGCGGTCGGCGTACCGAAATGGCAATACAACGCCGGCGTGGATTGGGCTGTGCCAGGCACCAGCGGGCTGGGGCTGAATCTGGGCGTGACCCGCACCGGCGGCGAATACGTCGATCTGGCCAACACCTTGCGCATTCCAGCCTGGACACGGGTCGATGCCGGCGCCAGCTATGCCACAACCATCGACGGTCGTCAGGTGACCTTCCGCGCCGCGGTACTCAATATCGGCAACAGCAATTACTGGGCCTCGGCGCTCGGTGGTTATCTGACGGAGGGCGCCTCGCGCACGATCAAGCTCTCGGCCAGCGTCGACTTCTGAGTCGAAACGCTGGCTCTGAACAAGCGGCCCGGTCCATCCCGGGCTGCCTGTTCACTGGCGAGCCCGATCACGGCGGCGTAAACTACGCGGTTCGATGCTGCACAATGGCGGCATCGCGCTGGCTGGCAAGGTATGCAGCCCTCAGCCTTCTGTTTACGAACCACGGTAACTCCCCAATCATGAGCGGCAAGCTTTTCATCAAGACCCACGGTTGTCAGATGAACGAGTACGACTCGGCCAAGATGGCCGATGTGCTCAAGGCGTCGCATGGCATGGAGCTGACCCTGGACGAAGCCGAAGCCGACGTGATCCTGATCAATACCTGCTCGATTCGCGAGAAGGCACAGGAAAAGGTCTTCAGCCAGCTCGGCCGCTGGAAGCAGCACAAGAAAGACGGCAAGCCGGTGCTGATCGGCGTCGGCGGCTGCGTGGCCTCGCAGGAGGGTGACGCGATCGTCAAGCGCGCGCCGTATGTCGATCTGGTATTCGGCCCGCAGACCCTGCATCGTCTGCCCGAGCTGATCGAAAAGCAGCGCGCTACCGGCCGACCACAGGTCGACATCAGCTTTCCCGAGATCGAAAAGTTCGACAACCTGCCCGAGCCGCGCGCGGAAGGCCCTACCGCCTTCGTGTCGATCATGGAAGGCTGCTCGAAGTACTGTAGCTACTGCGTTGTGCCGTATACCCGCGGTGAGGAAATCAGCCGTCCGTTCGACGACGTATTGGTCGAGGTCGCGCAACTTGCCGCCCAGGGCGTACGCGAAGTGAACCTGCTCGGCCAGAACGTCAACGCCTATCGCGGCCCGACTCATGATGGCAGCGTGGCTGACCTATCAGTGCTGATCCATGCGATCGCGCAGATCGACGGCATTGGTCGCATCCGCTTCACCACCTCGCACCCACTGGAGTTTTCCGATTCGCTGATCGAGGCCTATGCCAACGTGCCGCAGCTGGCCAACTACCTGCACCTGCCGGTGCAGGCCGGTTCCGATCGCATCCTCAGCGCGATGAAACGTGGCTACACCGCGCTGGAGTTCAAGCAGAAGATCCGCAAGCTGCGCGCGGTACGACCGGACATCTGCGTGTCATCCGACTTCATCGTCGGCTTCCCCGGCGAGACAGCCGAGGATTTCGACAAGACCATGAAGTTGATCGACGACGTCGGCTTCGACCAGAGCTTCTCCTTTATTTTCTCCTCGCGCCCGGGCACGCCGGCCGCCAACCTTGCCGATGACACGCCAGCGGCAGAGAAGCACGAACGGTTGATGCGCCTGCAGGCGACGTTGAACGCCAATGCGAAAAAAATCAGCGCAGCGATGATCGGCAGTGTGCAACGCGTACTGGTGGAAAAGCCGAGCACACGCGATCCGAGCGAACTGACCGGCCGCACCGAGAATATGCGTTTCGTCAATTTCTCCGGCCATTCGCGCTTGATCGGCCAGTTTGTCGATGTGCTGATCACCGACGCGATGAGCAATTCGCTGCGCGGTCGCATCGTGCTGGCTGACGAAATCACCGACACACCGGTCGCACTGGCTTCATGAGCGAAGCCGTTGCGCTGCGCGAAATCGGTGCCGACGAATTTGTACGCGTGTGGCCGATATTCCAGTCGGTGATTGCTGGCGGCGACACGTACAGCTATCCAGCCGACATGCGTTTCGAACAGGCGCGCGACATGTGGACCGTGCCGCCCAACCGCTGTTTTGTCGCCGAATGCGATGGCAAAGTGCTTGGCGCTTATCTGCTGAAACCCAACCAACCCGGCCTGGGCGATCACGTCGCCAATGCCGGCTACATGGTCTCACCCGCGGCACGTGGCCAGGGCATCGCAGGCATGATGTGCGAGCATTCGATGGAACAGGCCCGCTGCGCCGGCTTCACGGCCATGCAGTTCAACTTCGTGGTATCCACCAACGCCACCGCCGTGCGCCTGTGGCAGCGCCACGGTTTCCAGATTGTCGGCCAGGTGCCGGGCGCGTTCCGCCATGCCGTGCACGGACCCACCGATGTTTACGTGATGCACCGGGAACTATGACCAGCACAAGCACGAATAGCGGCATCGGCGAGAACGACTTTGTCCTCGATCCCGAAGACAACGCACGCCTCGCGAATCTCTGTGGTCCGTTCGACGAACATCTACGCCAGATCGAGCTACGCCTGGGTGTGGAGATCAACCATCGCGGCAATATTTTTCAGATACTTGGTGAACCCGCCGTCATCAGGGCGGCAGAAAAAGTGCTGCGCGCGCTGTACATAGCCACCGAAGACGAATCGTTGACCGGCGCCAAGATCAACCTGCACCTGGCCGAATCGGGCATCGATGCCATCACCGACGCATCGACCGAAAGCACGCAAGAAGTCGCCATTCGCGTGAAGCGTGGCGTGATCAAGGGCCGCGGCACCAACCAGACCCGTTACCTGCACGCCATCGCCACCCATGACATCAACTTCGGCATCGGCCCGGCCGGTACCGGCAAGACCTATCTCGCCGTCGCCAGTGCCGTGGAAGCTCTGGAAGCGAATCGCGTGCAGCGCCTGCTGCTGGTGCGCCCCGCGGTGGAGGCTGGTGAAAAACTCGGCTTCCTGCCCGGCGATCTCTCGCAAAAGGTCGATCCGTATCTGCGTCCGTTGTACGACGCGTTGTACGAAATGCTCGGCTTCGAGAAGGTCGCCAAACTGATCGAACGCAACGTCATCGAGATCGCACCACTGGCCTATATGCGCGGTCGCACGCTCAACGATTCCTACGTGATTCTCGACGAAGCACAGAACACGACCGTCGAGCAGATGAAGATGTTCCTGACCCGCATCGGTTTCGGCACCGTGGCCGTGATCACCGGCGACGTGACTCAGGTCGACCTGCCCCGCCACGTCCGTTCCGGCCTGCGCCAGGCGACGGAAGTACTGCGTGATGTCAGCGGCATCAGCTTCACTTTTTTCACCTCGCGCGATGTGGTGCGTCATCCGCTGGTGGCGAAAATTGTGCGAGCCTATGAAGCATTCGAGGACACTGGCGATACCCAGTCAGGCCTAGGCCACGGCAAGATGTCGGGCAATACGGACTGAGCCGCCGTGCCTGAAAGGCCATCATCATGACTCATGGCAGCAGCAAGGCTTCCACACATTCCGTCGTCGCCATCGGCTATGCGCTGCCGCGATCAGGTCTGCCCGCTGCCGTCAGTTTTCGGCAATGGGTGGCGGCAGCGCTGCGCGGAGCGAAATACCGCAAGCCCGCAGAGCTGGCCATCCGCATTGTCGATAGCAATGAGGGGCGCGCACTCAATCGCGATTACCGCGGCAAGGACTATGCGACCAACGTACTGTCCTTCCCCGCAGAGCTGCCACCGGAATTCAAGTTGCCGCTGCTCGGTGATCTGGCCATATGTGCCCCGGTGGTTCTGCGTGAAGCCGCGGAACAAAACAAGCTGCCACGCGATCACTGGGCGCATATGACCATCCACGGTGTGCTGCACCTGCTTGGCTACGATCACATCAAGAACAGCGAAGCCGAGGTAATGGAGGCACTGGAAACACGGATCCTGGCCGGCCTCGGCATTGCCGATCCGTATCGGTAGTTGCGCCCGCTTCGGAGAAACTTGCGCAACCCGTTACACCACACCGTCATCCGCACATCAACGCCACTGCGCTGAATCGTCACGAATTTTCCGTTAAACTCGATTTACCGTCCCGTTAGCGGGCAGCACCCACGCGATAAATGAACGACGACCCTGGCAGTACCAGCGGCCCGGCGCACCGTAGTTGGTGGGACCGACTGGGCCATATGTTTTCCGGCGAACCACGCAACCGCGTCGAATTGATCGAGGAGTTGCGCGCCGCCCAGACCAACGGACTGCTATCCGTCGACACCCTGACCATGGTCGAGGGTGCCATCAAGGTCACTGAGCTGAGCGTCGACGATGTCATGGTTCCTCGCGCGCAGATTGTGATGCTCGCTGCCGAATCGTCGCTGTCGGAGATGCTGGCCGTAGTTGTGGAATCCGGCCACTCGCGGTTTCCCGTGCACGGCGAGGACAAGGACGACATCCTCGGCATCCTGCTGGCCAAGGATCTGCTGAAATTCTTTGGCGATGCCAGTCAGTTCGACATCCTCACGATTCTCCGCCCGGCCGTACTGATTCCCGAATCGATGCGGCTCAACGTGTTGCTGGCCGAGTTCCGACTCACCCGCAATCACATGGCCGTAGTGATGGACGAATACGGTGGTGTGGCCGGCCTGATCACCATTGAGGACGTGCTCGAACAAATCGTCGGCGAGATCGACGACGAGCACGACGACGACGAACCCGAATTGATGCATGAACAGCCCGGCGGCGACTGGATCGTCAGCGCGCTGACGCCTATTGCCGACTTCAACGAAAACACCGGCGCCGATTTTTCCGACGAGGAATATGACACCGTCGGCGGCATGGTCACTTCGGAATTTGGCCACCTACCTGAAGTTGGTGAGGAAGTGGTCATCGGGATTTATCTGTTCCACGTCACCGAAGCAGATGATCGCCGCGTGCAGGCGTTTCGCGTGCTGCGACAAGGCAAGGATTGAAACGGCAGCAGCTTCCGTTTCTTGATCGAACGGGAGCCTCTTTCGATTCCACCGCGATATCAGAAATGGCGAAAATCATCACTCCAATCCTTGCCTGCTTCGACCGGCACCCATGCATCTCATGAATCGACTTTTGCTGCTCACACTGCTTTTTGTCGGCCTGCTTTTAGTCGACAGTACATCTGCGGTCGATGCCAGCGTCGCCAATGCACCGGGCACGAATCTGGAAGTCTCACTGATCAGCTATGGCCCTGGCGAAACCTATTGGGAGCGCTTCGGTCACGATGCAATTGAAGTGCGTGACACCGTTTCCGGCGAGTCGGTCGACTTCAACTATGGCGTGTTCGACTTCAACGAGTCGAACTTCTTCGTCAATTTCGCACGCGGCCATATGCATTACCTGATGGACGCCGAATACAGCGCACCCGAGCAGGCCAGCTACACGCAGGATGGCCGTTCGGTCACGCGCCAGCGTCTTGCATTCACGCCGCAACAGGCCGGTGCGCTGCGCGACTTTCTACTCTGGAACCTGCGCCCGGAAAACGCCGGCTACAACTACGACTACTACGCCGACAACTGCACCACCCGCGTGCGCGATGCGCTGGACAAGATTCTTGGTGGCGCGTTGAAAACACAACTGATGGCGCAGCCCGGCGGCATGACGTTTCGCCAGCAGACCGCTCGCCTGATGAGTGCGCAGCCATGGCTGATGTTGGTGCTCGATCTGGGCCTCGGACCGTATGCCGACCAGCCGCTCAACGCCTGGCAGGAAAGCTTTCTGCCCATGGTGCTGCAGGAACAACTGCGCACGGTGCGGATCGACAACGGCCATGAAGGTACGCAACCGCTGGTGCAGAGCGAGCAACTCATCTCGCCGAATCGACTGGACGTGCCGCCAGTCAATGCCCCCGATCTGCGACCTCCGCTGGCGGTAGCCGGTCTGTTCCTCGCCGTAGTGATCCTGCTGACGCGACGCTGGTGGCCCATCGGCTACGCCCTGCTGAGCTCGCTGTACCTGATCGCAGCCGGCATCGTCGGCATCCTGCTGCTGGTGCTGTGGACACTGACTACTCACCACTCCGCATGGGCCAATGCCAACCTGTTTTTGTTCAATCCGCTCGCATTTCTATTGCTGCCCACCGTATGGCGTGCGCGTCGCGGCAGCGCGCCTTCACGTTTCATCGAAGTACTGCTTTCATTGCAGCTACTGGCGATGCTGATCGCCCTGCTACTGCACCTGCTACCTGGCGTCGTGCAACAGAACCATCCCTGGCTATTGTTCGCGCTACCCTGCTGGCTGGTGCTGGCATGGAGCCTGCGGCAGAAGGCACGTCTTTCTGCATAGCGCGCACTGCAATTGCCCTGTCTTCGGACGCGGGGCATCATGTTTGACATGAACCTGACAACACCCGCCCCGCCCGCACCACTCGTCACCGACAGGAAAATGGTGGTCAACTGCATCGCCTATCGGAAGGATGGCAGCCGAATCGGCGACATCGCTCTTGAGGCCATAAGCGATGTGCTGACCGAGCCGGACACTTTCGTATGGGTCGGACTGCATGAGCCAGACGAAGAATTACTGCTGAAGCTGCAGCAGGAATTCGGCCTGCATGATCTGGCGATCGAGGATGCGCATACGGCCCATCAGCGCACCAAGATCGAAACCTATGGCGACTCGTTGTTCGTCGTGGTGCAGACGGCGCAACTCGTCGAAGGACAACTCGCGCTAGGTGAAACCCACATTTTTCTCGGCCCCCGTTATCTGGTCAGCGTGCGCCACGGCGCATCGCTTTCCTACGCGCCAGCACGGCGCGCTTGCGAACATACGCCCGAGCTGATGTCGCATGGCCCGAGTTACGCGCTCTACAGCATTCTGGATTTCATCGTCGACAACCTGCTGCCCATCGTGCGCGAGTTCCGCGAAGAATTGCAGCAGCTGGAAAAAGACATCTTCGCCGAGACGTTCAAACGCAACACCGTGCGCCGGCTTTATGACATGCAACGTGACTTGATGACGCTGCGCCTTGCCGTAGCACCCATGCAGGACGTCATCAGCCAGCTGACACGGCTGCATGCGAATCTGATACCAAAGGAACTGCGCGCGTATTTCCGCGACGTCTACGATCACGTATTCCGCGTCAACGAATCGATCAGCGCCATGCGCGAAATGCTCACCGCCGCCATCAACGTCAACCTTTCCCTGGTCACCTACGGCCAGAACGAAGTCATGAAAAAACTCGCCGGCTGGGCCGCCATGCTGGCCGCCCCCACCCTGCTCACCAGCTGGTACGGCATGAACTTCACCCACATGCCCGAACTCGCCCAACCATGGGCTTACCCCGCTGTCATCGTCGTCATGCTGATCGTCGTCGGCGGACTTTTTGTTGCGCTCAAACGAGCGAAGTGGCTATAAATCCAGCCCCTCGGCCGATCAAGCAATAGGAGCAAAGTCTCTAGACTAGCTTGACCGTGCGAGCACCGCCGAATGAAAACCTAGGGAAACGGGATGTTCAAAAGAAGTAACTACCGATTTGCGGTCATTTACATCGCGATTATAGTTTTGGTCGCCATTACTTATTGGCCCGTCGTCCATGGAGATTTTGTATGGGATGACATGCTCGATCTTCATGACAGCTCGTGGCTACGTGTTGGGGATGAGTGGAAGCACTATATTTTTAGAGGCTTTCACTACTGGTCGAATTACTTTCGTCCGCTCGGTATCGGGCTTCTCACTCTGCAAGTCCGATTGTTTAACGATATGCCAGGACCGATGCACGCCGTCTCACTGGCAATGCATCTGATCGATACCGTGCTAGTCGGCTTGCTTTCCTGGATATGTCTTACGAAGACGACAGGCAATGGCAATGGCAAGATATTTATCGCTGCCTCCATGCTGCTTTATGGACTACATCCGATATTGATCGAACCAGTTGCGTGGATCGGCTGTCAATTTGAACTTCTCTTGACCATGCTCATTCTGCTTGGGCTAATCGCAAATTTGAGCGTTCGAAACATTTATATTAGAGCAGGAAGCGTGGCCTGCCTGTTTTTCCTCGCTGCATGCGCAAAAGAAGCGGCTTTCTCGTTTCCGTTATTACTGTTTATTTTTGATTGGTTGCTATTCAGAAGCCGACTTGGCCAAAATACGTTTAACAATATACTCTCAGTTATTGCTCGAAATTGGCTGGTCTATGCAACCACATTCTTGGCTGGCATGGCTTATCTGGCCTTTCGCTACTGGGCCCTTGGAAAGATCATTAATCCGGCCGTGGTCAGTTCCTTATCCGCTTTCGCAAGAATGCAGGAAGTGTGTTTCCTATACTTGCACTATTGGAAAACACTGATCTGGCCCATGGGTAGCATCGGCCCCATCCACCCCGTCGACGTGCAGCAGTTCGCCATCATCTCGCCGCTATCCTTACTGACGGATATAATTGCTATCAGTATTGTGCTCATCGGCTTTCGTCTCGTTGTCAGCAAGTCGTCAGTCGTCGGATGCATGCTCCTGGCGGTAACCGCGGCTCTGCTGCCTGTAATACATATTGCCTCGGTGGATTTTGACAGCAGCCTTTATCACGAGAGATACGCGATGACGGCTCTGACGGCTATGCTCCCAATGCTCCCGCTGGTGCTGCTGCGCATTCAGAACTCCGGCAAGCTGAGCAAATTAGGCTCACTGGTGTTGGCGACCGCAGGGCTTTTCTGGCTCATATTTGCATTCGTCAATATTCGCGCCACGTTGCCCCTTTGGTCCAATAACGTGAATCTTTGGCGCTGGGCTGTCGCTCAAAACCCGGGTTATGCCGAGGCCGAAAACGGCTTGCTTGTCGCATATATCGATTCACATGATTATGCCGACGCACACAAGCTGATAGATACGCTACTGCTCAATCACGTTGAGTGCCCCAGCTGCATGATTAGTGCTGCTTTTTTAGCTATCGCCGAACACAATACTGCTGCCGCAGCCAGCGCGTTAAACCAGGTTAGAGACTCCAAGCAAGTCCTGGTAGATAAGAAAATGTTTGCCGCTTATCTCTTCGCTACCGGTGAAATGCTTACCTTGCAAGGTAATCTGGTTGACGCCGAGGGGGCGCTGCGTGCCGTTGTAGAAATGGATACTCTCTCTCCCGAACCGAAAATTGCGTTGGCCATGACGCTCGCACTTGCCGGCAAAGCAGAGGAGGCGAGGCAAGTTGGTGATGCGGGTATCGAGATACTGCCTGCCAATGAACGCAGCGCCAGGCAAAAAGCGCTTGACCAGGTTATCGAGTCGGTCCAATCGAAGGCATCTATCAAACACTCGCACTAAGTTGGCGCGTTCGACCCAAGGAATCGGATCTTCATTACCGTCCACCCTTATCCGCCGCCGTACAGCCATCCAATTCGGGCCGATTTTCGTTGAATTCGCCCACCACCCTAAGACCTCGGAACAAGAAAGAGTTCGTCCCTGGTAATCAGTTGCGATGATTTCGGCGGCTCATAGTTCTGGAACAAATCTTCCATCAGAAAACGCGGCAATCGGCCATCATCCAGCGAAACCCGTTCTATCACCACGTAGGTATAAGTCCTTTTACTTATCTTGGCTAGAAAACCTGTCGGCGCATCCGCATACACCGATCCGGTAAGAAGCTTTTGGCCATAGTTGAAAAAATCAATCTCCATTGGTTTATGCGCCCAATAACATATTGCGAGTGTTTCGCATGCTACCGGCCCATCTGATCGAGCCAATGTTTCGGATAATTTCTCCCATTTCGGAGCATCCAAGATTTCCGCTAACGTCGTAATATATGGATTACTCAAATAAGTTAACAAACTTGTCGCCACCCATGGAACTACAATAAGGAGTACAGCGAATACCTGCATTTTCCCACGTAGGGCGTCGAATCGATTCGCGATGTCTCTAATCGAGATAATAAAGATCGTGGTTCCGAGTGATAAAGAAATAATCGCATCGCACATGACGTTTTGATTCACCCCGGCCCCCGAAAACATCCAGAACGCATTGAACATCGACCAAACGAGATACCAAAGAACGAAAGAAAATTTTTTCCCATCTGCCCTCAACAACCAAGCAATAACCGTCATCAAAATGTAGGGCAAGAGAAGTGGCAGATCGTGAAGCATCATGAACACTGATCTCTGGATGGATTTTTGTCTGGCATTAAATAAAACGCTGTCGAGCATCGCCATGCCCCAAACGGAGTAGGCAATAGCACCCACTAGTATGCCAACAATTATGCTGGCAATTAGAAACACGCCAAGGCGACGACGATCATTAAATGCCGTATAAGCACAAAGAGCGAGAGGTAGTGAAATTGTGCTGTGTTTAATCAACCCGCCCAATATCATTAACAATGAGGCAAAGAACATTCCTTGCCATAGACGCGACTCTCTTGCCTTGAGAAAAGCGAGGCCTGCAGATGTGACAAAAGCATGCGCCAAGAATCCTGGGTCATTCAGAGCAATATACTGCGGCATCAAAGTATAGATCCCCAGCAAGAAAACTCCCATGCTCAATCCCGCGAGCATACGATCTGACCCGAGCCAGCGGCTGAATTCGAATACATTCCTCGCGATAACCATTAACGCCAAGAAAGCAATCATTCGGCCAGCCACGATATTGTCGCCCACCAATTTTCCGACGGAACCAATAATATAAAAGGACAGCGGCGGATAATTATTAATCATCATCGAGTCGCCAGACGGATAGAGAGCTCCGCCAGTGATGGCTGCCTGCGCAAAGTAAGCGTTCCATCCTTCGTTATAGTTTCTAGAGATATGAAAAGGGATGGAATAAAGCGGAATGGCAACCAAAGCCAAAAATTCAAGCACGATGCCAAGCATCAACAGTCGCTCCCAACGTACCGTTCTATGGGTAATCATCTAGGCCCCAACACTTTCCGATCGAAGAGGGGTCAGTCTGCGGGATCGAAGGACGCGCGACAATGCTTTTTAGTAGAAGTAGAAAGCGCTACGCGTTGGTTCGACTGCAGTTTCGTTGACAAGCTCAGCACAGCAGAACCGACTGAAATTCGCACCTTTCCTTTGGCGCGCCATCGCCGGAGTTTAGGATCAACGGCGGCGGCCAACTTCAAAATACGGCGTTTGAAGGGAGCAGAAAGACATAGTTGAGTGTTTTAAATCCTAGCGTTTCGCGAATTGTTGTTGAACTAGACCTTCGATGCTCTGAAGATGCTCGTCGGCGAACGCGTTCATGCTGATGCGCTCTGGTAACTCCACTTGCAAGTAGAACCGCCTAGGCTACGGGGCGCCTGACCCACTACGACGCTGCGATGGTGCCATATTTCATAGTTGAGTCCGCTCCCGTGGCTTGAGCTTTATTGAGCCGTCCATCGCTTAAGCCATGCTGCTACAGCATCGTGCCACTGCACGCTATTGTGCGGTTTCAGCACCCAATGGTTCTCGTCCGGGAACGTCAGCAGCTCGCTGGGGATACCGCGGCGCTGCAATGCAGTGAAGGCTCCCAAGCCCTGCGTGATCGGAATACGAAAATCATCGCCACTGTGCACGATCAGCATCGGCACGCGCCAGTCCTTGACGTGATTGACCGGATTGAACTTTTCGTAGTTCTGCGGCTGGTCGAATGGCGTGCCGCCGTTTTCCTTTTCCTCGAACCACAGCTCCTCGGTGTCGTAATACATCGCACGCGCATCGAACACACCGTCGTGATCCACCAAGCACTTCCACGGCTGGTTCCACACGCCCGCAATCCAGTACGTCATATAGCCACCGTAGCTCGCGCCGAGTGCGCAAGCACGATTGCCATCCAGGAAACGATACTTGCCGAGCGCAGCCTTCCAACCAAGTTTCAAGTCATCCAGCGGCTTGCCACCCCAGTCGCCCGAGATCGCATCTGTAAACGCCTGGCCGTAGCCGGTGGAACCATGGAAGTTGATCGTCACCACCGCAAAGCCCTGCCCAGCGTAAGTCTGCGGGTTCCAGCGATAGCTCCACTCGTTGCTCATCGCACCTTGCGGGCCGCCATGAATGATAAAGGCCACGGGATAGGTCTTTCCCGGCTGATAATCGACCGGTTTCACCACATAGCCCTGTACTGTCTCGTTGTTCCAGCCCGCAAACTTGAAGAACTCGAAATCACCGACCTTGGCATTTTTCAGATCCTCCGCGTTGAAGTGTGTGACCTGCTTCGAATGCGCGCCGGTTGCCGATGCCAGATACAAGTCGACTGGCCGCTTCAGGTCATCGCTAGCCATTAGCAGCTTGTCTGCGGCCAGCGAATAACCTTCTACCGCGCCGTCACCAGACAGTCGCGTGACCTCCCCATTGGACGTGCTGATCGCGAACAGTGGATGCTGGCCTTCATCATCGGCCGTGGCATAGAGCGTTTTGCCATCAGCGGAAATCGTCATGCTTCCCGGCGAGCGGTCCCAGTGCGGGTCAACCTCATGCGTGGCACCGGTCGCTAGATCGAGCGCCATGATCGCGAAGCGATCGGCCTCGAAGCCGGGCGTCTTCATCGCCAGATAGTAAAGCATCTTGCCGTCTGGCGAAGGTACCGGATACGCATCCCAAGCCTTGTTGTCCGCGGTGAGATTTTTCGGGGCGGATGAACCATCCACCGGCACGCGATAAACATCGAAATTGGTCGACCACGGCTCGCTGTTGCCCGCAATGCGTACATCGAAATAAACGCTCTCACCATCCGGCGCGAATGCAAATTCGCTCTCATCGCCAAAAGGCTTGCTGGGAATATCGCCATCGATACCGCGGCTCAGCAGAGTTGGTTCGATAGGCAGCTGTCCCTTGTCATCGAAGCTGGCGACAAACAGCTGATTACGCCGACCGTTGGCCCACGTACCCCAATGCCGCACGAACAGCTTGGTGTAAAGCGTGCCGCTGGCCTTGTCCTTGTCACGCGCATCCGCACGCTGCTTTGTACATGTCAGCGTGGCGCAATCCGTAAACACTTCATACGACAACAGCACACTCTTACCATCTGGCGACAGCTTGTACGCGCCTAGATCCAGCGGTGCGTGACTGACCTGCACAGGGTTGGCATGAGCCGATAGATTCAAGCCACTTTTCCCGCCAATATCCGCCCGCCAAAGCTGAGCCACGCCGCCCACCGATGCCATGTAATAGAGACTGCGCCCGTCTGCCGACCAGCGCGCCGAGCTCGCCTTGTCGAGCACCTTCACCGGTTTAACATTACCCGCCGAATGATCGGCAAGATCCAGCACGTAAACCGCGTTCACGCCCTTGTTGGCCGCATAGTCCGTACTACGCACCCCGAACGCCGCGTACCGTCCATCGGGCGAAAGCTGCGGATCACTCACCCGATCCATCATCACCAGGTCTCGTATGTTGAAAGAGTGCGGAGAATTCCGCCCGGCAAACGCCACCGTCGAAATATCCGCGGCCACGGCGGGAAGCGCCAGGGAGAAAAGTAACAATGCCATAGACAGCGGTTTCATGAGGATTCCTTGACCGAAATTCCAGGGTGGAGATCGAACTTTCATTGGCGCCGGACAAGCTCATGCTCTATAAGCGAGCAAGCCTTTTAGCATTCTACAAATTGTCCGAAGCTATCGGATCACTATTGCGCACAAATCCTCCAATCACCATGAATCATACGCCGCGAATGCTACCCCGGTTCCTCGAACACTCGCCGTGGAAGTGGTGGCTGCTTATGGCGGTTATCGGCAGCTTCGCACTCGGCATACGCCTCTATTACGTAACGCATGCCGTGGTGTTTCAACCGGCCAACCTGCCAAACGCCCACGGGGATGCTGTCGAGTACTACGACTATGCCCGCAACCTGTTCAAATACGGAATTTTTTCCAAGGATCCCTTGGGGGTGCTCCCGCCGGTCAGCGATAGCTTCCGTGATCCGGGTTATCCGGTTTTCCTCGCTGCTTGGATGATGATTTTTCCGCAGTGGGATAGCTGGTATGCCGCTGTGCTGTTCGCCCAGGCAGCACTTGGCGCATGGACTGTACTGCTGTGGTTGCAAATCGGACGCCGATGTATGCCGCTGGGATGGCTTGCTGCGGCCGGCATGATCATGGCGATCTGGCCGCATAGTGTTGCAATGAGCAGCGACATCATGTCCGAAACGTTGTACGGATTTCTTGTCGCACTGGCGCTGGCAGTTTTTGGCATCGCCGAGCGAAGAAGCAGCGTGGTCTGGGGTGTAATCAGTGGATTCTGCTTTTGTCTGGCCGCGCTCACCAATGCGGTATTGATCCCATTCGCCGTGCTGATAACACTCTACAAGCTCTCCAGGCATCAGATGCGTATTCGTGTGGCCACTGCGGTAATTGCAAGCACGCTGGCTCTTCTTAGCCCCTGGATTATCCGCAATGCAACCCTGCACTCCGACAGACAATCCTCTTCGGACCGGGTACAGATGAACTTTGTGCAGGGTTCTTGGCCGCTGTACCACAGTGCAGTCAAGGCATCTCAAATACTCAAGGATCCTCGTGCCACAATGGTGGTAAATCAAATCAACAATGAAATCTATGCGATAGAAGCCAACCACCTGGCCGGCCTGTCAATGATGTACCAGCGGATAGCGCGCGACCCGGGAAGCTACCTGCTCTGGTATCTGCAAAAGCCCGCCCTGCTTTGGGAATGGAGCCTCCGCACTGGCGCGGGGGACATCTACTTTCATGTGACATACCATTCACCGTTTGACGTCAATCCGGTATGGGAAGCAGCGGCTGCGGTTTGTCACGCGTGCAATGGACTGGTGATGCTCCTGGCGCTGGCTGGATGCCTGATAGCGTTGTCCACCAGGCTTTCTCCGAACGATCTAGCTGCCTCCGCTCTGATACTGTTGTTCGTTACAGCCATTTACACCGTACTACAGGCAGAACCCCGCTATTCGATTCCGTGCCGGGGAGCAGAAATCATGCTCGCCGTGTTTGGACTCAACCTGATTGTTCGTAAAGTGTGGGAGATTCGAAATCGATCTAATGCTGGCGTCCGATCCGGTTTTTAAATCTTGGCATTGAGCAAATATCGACAGCTGCCTGAGTTTGGCCAGCATGGGGGGATGACTTTTGAGGGAGTCGTGGCTGAATGTTTTTCGCGAAAACGTGTCGCTGGTGGAGCAACCGAGACGCGCACTCGAATGGCGGCAACAACTATGGAAGCTCTCTAGCTAATTTTCCTGCCTATACCGTCATTCCGTGATTTTCTCGAAAAGCGACATCGACGAACACGTCAACTTATGTCGGCACCGTCTCAATGCTGAAATCCATGGCAGCACCTTATTTTCTGGCTGAGTGCGCGGCTCCAATTCCGCATGTAATAGCCAATTGAATTCACCGAAAGTTTGTCGCACACATCATTTATCCATCAATCTCATGAATAACTCGGCACGCGTATCCATATCAATCACCGCCCGACTCCAGGACAAACGCTGGTGTTGGCCGCTCGCCTTGTTTGCCATCACGGCATTGGCCATGGCGCTGCGATGGTATTACGTAAGTACTGCGGTGGTCCTAAATCCGGTGCGAGGCGATGCGGTGCAGTATTATTCTTACGCGTTGAATCTGGTCAATCACGCCACCTTTGCCAAAGACGCACCCGGATCAACCTCCATTACACCCGACAGCTATCGAGATCCCGGGTATCCGTTTTTTCTGGCGCTCTGGATGAAAGGATTTGGCACAGGAGATGCCTGGTATGCGGCGGTACTTTTAGCCCAGTCGTTGCTTGGCGCCTTGACGGTAGCTCTGGCTACACAACTGGGGAAATACTGGCTGTCATCACCTTGGGCTATTCTAGCCGGGTTTCTGATGGCTATCTGGCCGCATAGCATAACCATTAATGGTTACTTGCTTAGTGAAACCCTTTTCAGCTTTCTGTGCACGCTAGGGATGTTTCTATGCATTACCGCTTATCATAAAAAAAGCACAGCGCTGGCAGTTCTTGCCGGCCTGATATTGGGCGCTGCCGCCCTTACGAATGCCATTTTTTTGCCATTCGGACTTTTGCTGGCGATATTTTTAATATGGCGAAAATATATTGGTAAAGGCATTTTTTTTGCCGTCGTTCTTGGCGCACTACTGCTGCCTTTTTGCTGGGCAATCAGAAATTCACAGATTCCACCTGCGTCCGATTTCGACTCATCGACGGATCGCGCATTGATCAATTTTGTACAGGGTGCTTGGCCGGATTATCACTCAGCATGGCGCGCTTCTTTTTCCGGGAATGCGTCCGAGAAAGAACATTCAAAATTTGTGTCCGATGGTTATGAAAGAGAATTTGGCGAATTGAAAAGGTCCCCGATTAAAGGCGGCAAGGCCATACTTGAGCGATTCGGAGGACATCCATGGAGATATGCCTACTGGTATCTACTGGAAAAGCCGCATTTGCTGTGGGATTGGGATATCCGCATTGGGCAGGGCGATATTTATGTCTATCCCACCCGCCATTCGCCATTCGATGGCAATCCTTGCTGGATAGCGCTGTACGCCCTTTGTCACGCCATCAATCTGCTTTTGATGCTGCTGGCGCTCGCCAGCTTATTTTTTGCGTGGTCAAAACGAAGCGTATTGTTTGCAAGTCCATCGGACCACATCGATCGCGGTGCACTTGCGGCGGTCGCTTGCCTGATGGTTTTCGTAACGACGATCTATTCCGTGCTGCAAGCTGAGCCGCGGTATTCGATTGCTTTTCGCCCCTTCGAAATGCTGTTGGCAACCACTAGTCTGTGCGGTTTCAGCTTCATGTGGAAACACCGAAAAGTGATCAGTCCACAATCCCCAGAGGTGCGCCGACCGATCGGTTGAACACAACTTTGTAGCTTTCAAGTAACGTGATCCAGCGCACGCCACATTTAGTTGACTTGGTACGAAACGTGATTGATCCGTTCTACCAATGGGGACTAACGGGGACTTTTTCATGCGACGCATGCGAATCTGGTCGGGCTTCACCTTGATTGAACTGATGATCGTTGTCGCTATCATTGCGATCCTGGCGGCTATTGCGATACCGGCGTATCAAATTTATTTGATACGTGCCCAGGTATCCGAAGGCATGGTTCTCGCTGCCGGGCCTCAAGCAGCGGTGTGGGAATACTACGTCAACACGGGCGATTACCCCCTCAACAATTTATCGGCCGGCCTACCCGCAAGCCCCTCATCCATCAGTGGAAAATACGTAAAGTCAGTGACTGTGGCAGGCGGCATTATTACTTCTGCCTTTGGCCCTGGCGCCAACTCAAATATCGCCTCCAGCGCGTTTGTCCTTTCCGCCATCACAAAGGGGGGTTCGATAGCTTGGAGCTGCAGAAACTCCAACATCTCTTCGATTTATCTGCCAACACCATGTCGCCAGTGACATCCAAATAAGTTCTCAAAACAACGTCGTGTTTTCGTAGCAACAAACTGACAAAAAGCGTCACAAATAGTCAGATAGGGACAGAAGCTTCACTGCTAGCCTCGGGTTGTTTTTCTTAGAAAAGCGGATGCGTCGCTTGCTCCCTGCTAGCTTTTGTGACGAAAGGCACAGCAGATACGACTCGGCCATGTCGAAATGCGCTGCCTGCAAAGATGGCACGTAAACTGCTATGCCTTACTCAGGCTTTCTGGTCGGTCCTGACCAAGAGCATGGGGGTATCGGTCTCGCATAGAAGAACGCGGGAGTGGGGCTCGGGGGCATCACCAACGGTTAGCTAACCAGACAAACAGAGGAACAACATGAAGACCATGCAGAAAGGCTTTACCCTGATCGAACTGATGATCGTGGTTGCGATCATCGCCATCCTGGCCGCCATTGCGATTCCGGCCTATCAGAACTATCTGATTCGTGCGCAGGTGTCTGAAGGCGCAGTACTCACTGACGGTGCGAAGACCGCAGTGGCCGAGTTTTACTCCAACACGGGTCGTTTCACTTCAACGTCCGCATCCCTCGGACTGCCGACAACCGCCACTTCAATCTCTGGCAAATACGTCAGCCAGGTCACGTTTGGGTCTGCCGGCACCATTCTGGCGCAGTTCGGCAACTCGTCCAATAGTGCAATCCAGTCAAGTGTGTTCGCGCTTTCAGCGATTGTGAACGGCGGTTCGATCGCCTGGAGCTGCAAGAGCAGCGCCACCTCAGTGCCAAAGGCGTACCTGCCGACCTCCTGCCGCCAGTAATTGGCAAGTGGTTTGACGAGCGAAGGGCCACCTAGTGTGGCCCTTCGCTTTTTTGTGTTTGCGCAGTTATGGACGAGTTGACCACGTGATTGAGCGTTACCATCGCAGTCTTTTCCTGTTGACCTTGACGTTGCTGCTAAGCGCGACTTGGCTGATCTATGCGCCGGGCTTGCACGGTGGTTTTCTGTTTGATGATTACGCCAATTTACCCAGCCTGGGTGCCGCCGGCCCGGTAGACAACTGGCCCGCCTTCTGGCGCTATATCACGTCGGGTATCGCTGACCCTACCGGTCGACCACTCGCCCTGCTCAGCTTTCTTCTGGATGCTCACGACTGGCCCGCTGATCCACTTCCGTTCAAGCGCAGCAACCTGATCCTGCATCTTTTGAATGGCGCACTGCTTTCGCTGCTCCTCCGGCGCCTTGGGCGGTCGTTCGCTGTCCTCAATGGTCCACTGAGAAAAAATCAGTTAGCGCTTCGAATTGATCTGGCCGCCGTACTGGCCGCCGGACTTTGGTTGATGCACCCACTGCTGGTTTCGACCACGTTGTATATCGTGCAACGTGAGGCAATGCTTTCTTCGACATTTATCCTGCTTGGCCTATTGGCATGGCTGCGGGGGCGCGCGGCATTGCACGCCGGTCGCACGCCCGGAGGCCTCTTGTGGATAATTCTTGGCCTGGGTGGATGCACATTACTGGGCCTATTAAGCAAAGCGAACGGCATCCTGCTGCCTGCGCTGGCGATTGTCATTGACTGCACTGTACTGCGCACAGCAAGGATCGCTAGCGACCAACAACGAAGCATCAGGTGCACCTATCTATCAACGATGGCACTGATGGCATGGCTACCCGCAACGCTGGTGGCCGGCTACCTGCTCGAACAAGGCTGGAGCGGCCTGACGCATGGTATTTCATTGCTGCGCCCATGGACCTTGGGGCAGCGACTGTTGACCGAGCCTCGCGTGCTGATGGATTACCTTCATTTGCTGTGGCTGCCGCAACCGTTTACGCCCGGACTATTCAACGACCAAATCAAGGCCTCAACTTCGTTATGGTCACCGGCAAGTACCCTGCCTTCGCTGCTCGCTGTACTAATTTTTATCATCGGCGCATGCCTCGGACGGCGTCGCTACCCGGTATTGGCACTAGCGGTGCTTTTCTATTTCGTGGGCCAGTCGCTGGAGTCGACCACCGTACCCCTCGAGCTCTATTTCGAACACCGCAATTATCTTCCTGCCATGCTGATGTTCTGGCCCTTGGCGCTGTGGCTTTGCGGAGTAAGCCCGAGCCAGAGCACCTTCAGCGGAGGCATTGCGGCAACGAAGGCCATCCCACAAAATTTGCCTGTACTGGAACGCCTTCCTACCGGAGTAGCTCCGTCAAAAGAACCCATCACTGTGTGGAGGGTCGCCAAACCATTCGTTGCCATCGCGCTGCTAACTGGACTGGGCGTGATGACCTACTCGCTAACCCTTCTGTGGGGGAATACAAAGGATCAGATACAACTCTGGGCTTTGCTCAACCCTGATTCGCCGCGGGCACAGGCCATTGCCGCTGGCGTCGATATGAGTGCAGGCCATCCCTACAATGCCGTTGGACGGCTAAAGCCAGCTCTCGCCAAAGCACCAAATCAGGTGCAGCTGGCAATGAACCTCTTTGACGCAGAATGCCAGCTGGGCCGGGTCGATAAATCAGTGCTTGCGCAGTTTGATAGCGCATTGCGTACAACGCATGATCCAGGCACCTTGCTTGTGAACTGGTTCGCAGGTGAAATGGATCAAGTCCACAAAAACGTTTGTCCCCAGCTGACTTTCAGCACCATTGACAGATTGCTAGGCGCTGCCGCTGTCAACCCAAATCTGAATAGCGTTTACGGGCGCCGACAAGATATTTTTTACCTGCGCGGTCGACTTGCCTTGCTGCAGAACGATGCGAATACGGCACTGATCGATTTCAACAGCGCGCTGGATCAAGACGCTCAGGTATCCACGGCACTTCAACAGGCGGCGCTTCTCGGCGAAATGGGATTTCCACGTGTGGCGCTCGCGCATCTGGACCATTACGAGTCAGTGCGAAAGCATGTGGTCAATTCGAGCTTTGGGATGGCACGATTGCATGATTGGGTTTTGCAACGTCAGCAATACTGGCCCAGAGAACTGGCACACTTGCGCGATACACTGAATAAAGATGCATCCCACCAGGCAAGTGCAATCAATGAGCCCTGCAAACCTAGCGAAAAAAACTGTGCGGAGTAGTTGGTGCGGATGGTCGCTCTTGCTGGTCGCGATGATCATCACGGGTGCGGTCTATAACACGGGTCTATCGGGAGCTTATCTGTTCGATGACTACCCGAACATCGTCGATAATCATGGTGTGCAACCAGCGCATGCAAACCTTCCCAACCTGGTAGGGGCTGCGCTTGCTTCACCGGCGAGCGAGTTCAAGCGCCCTCTCGCTTCGCTGAGTTTCGCTGCGAATTATCTTGCAAGCGGACTTGACCCTTACTGGATGAAGCTTACCAATCTCGTCATTCACCTGTTGAATGGCCTGCTTGTGTTTCTGCTGGCCAAGTCACTGCTGAAAACATCTGCCGAAGTGAACTTAGCCAAAAATAGCGGCTGCGCAAGGGTCTCTACTGCCGTAATAGATGAGGGTGCAACGGAGAATACTCATGCCGCACCGACAGGAAATGAAACTCCACCAATCAACCCGAATTCTCAGGGACTCTCCAAGCATGAATACGTCGTTGCAGCGCTGATCGCAGCGAGCTGGATGCTGCTACCGATTAACCTCACCGGAGTGTTGTACGTAGTGCAGCGCATGGAAAGCATGGCCAATGTGTTCGTACTGTTGGGGCTGATCGGCTATATCGCTGGCCGCCAACGAATGATGGATGCCCGGAAGCATCCAACATACGGGCACTCGGTTAACCGGGGCTGGAAAACGCTATTCGACCGCAGCTTTATTCTTTGCCTCATCAGCATCACTGTTCCAGCCGCGCTTGGCATTTTGGCCAAGGAAACAGCAGCCATGCTGCCACTGTACGCGCTACTCGTTGAATGGGCACTTTTCGATTTTAAAACCAGTGCGCACGAAGAAAACCTGGCTCAACCACAGCCTAGAAGTGACCCACGTATCATCGGCATGTTTTTGCTGATTCTGCTGCTGCCAATGGTCCTCGGCCTGACGTGGCTATTGCCTGGCATCCTCAAACCAGAAACATGGGCGGTCCGAAATTTTACGCTTGAAACTCGCCTTCTCAGCGAAACCCGTATCGTCACCGACTACATGATCTGGACGGTACTACCTACGCCGCACGCCTTATCGTTTTATCACGATGATTTTTCCGTTTCGACAGAACTGCTGAAGCCATGGACGACACTGGCAAGCATCGTGTTTCTCGCACTTTTGCTTGCCTTCACCATATGGCTACGCCCGCGTCGACCATTGATGGCGCTAGGCTTGGCTTTTTTTCTGGGTTGCCAGCTGCTGACCGCTACGATTATCCCGCTTGAGCTCATATACGAACATCGCAACTACTTTGCCAGCTTCGGATTGATGCTTGCTCTCATACACTGGCTCGCCGCTCCACCCAAGCGCCCGGCAAAGCATGCGACTTTGTCGCAAAGTGAAGCCGTATCGACTGCTTTGATGGATGAGTTTGGAAACGCGCGGGACAGCCTGCCCATGGCCTTGCCGCGTTATGTCTTACTGGGCGGCCTAATGCTTTGCTGGGCCTCACTAACTGCAATGACCGCTTATGCGTGGGGCAACCCGCTGCGCCTTGCGGAAGATCTGGCCGCCCGCGCGCCATTGTCGCCGCGTGCCCAATATGAACTCGGACGAACCTACATCATCTACTCGCACTACGACCCGGCGTCACCATTCACAAAGCTGGCTTATGGCCCACTGGAAAAAGCCACTGCTCTGCCCGACTCATCGATCCTGGCTGAACAGGCGCTGATCTTCATGAACGCTCGCATGCATAGGCCGCTAAAAGACGCCTGGTGGAAAAGCATGATTGCGAAGTTGAAATCGCGCAAGCCCACCGTGCAGGATGAAAGCTCCCTGAGTGCACTTACCCGATGCGCAAATGAATACAGCTGCGACCTGCCAAGCCGCTATATGGTAAGTGCCTTTACCGCCGCCCTTTCCCATCCCGATCCCAGCGCGCGCTTATTCGCTACCTACGGTGACTACGCCTGGAATGTCCTCGGAGATCACGCGCTGGGTCTGCGGATGACTCAATACGCCGTAAAAGCAGAACCGCACGAACCTGCGTACCAGATCACGCTTGTCCGCATGCTTGCAGCCGATAAACAACCCGAACAAGCACGCAGGGCACTCGAAGCGCTGCAAAATTTGAATTACGGCGGCCAACTCAACGACAGCATCAAAGACCTTCGTGCGCGACCAGGAATGCAATGAACCGGCAACGTTTCAAGGCGCAGCCCATAAGCTCATCGTTGCAGGCAACGCCTGAAAATCACAGCAACGTCTTCAAACCCTTATCGAGACGGTTGGAACTGTCATCTCGCATCGCATTTCGGGGATCGCTCCGTTGACGTTCAATCATTAACCACGTGCCTGCACGTCGACTCCATCAAAAATACAGCCGCTTCATCACAGTGAATACCCAAGGATTTTTGCACAGCCATGCTCGCCAATGTTCTTCGCCGATTCGGATTCGGGCAGCTTGCACATAACACTGTGCTCGGCTCGATATGGCAATTCGTGCGTATTGGGGGACAGGCCTTGTGGGCAGTCTCCATTGTGCGTGTTCTTGGTCCCTCCAACTACGGTACGCTTGCACGCATTGGCGGGATGGCGGCTAGAGTCGGCGGCCTTGCTGGCATGGACACTAGCTACATTGTTGTTACAGAACGTTTCGCGCGATCACACCACTGATGCGTCTGCCTGACCGCACAGCATTCAGCGGGCCTATAGCCCGCGCCACGATACGCACCAGCTTTGTGCTCGGTCTGCGACTGCTCGTCCAGACCGGCACGCTATTGTTTGTCGCACGCTTGCTAGGTCCACAACAATTCGGCGCATTCGCGGGCGTAGCAGCACTAGCCGTCGTGCTCGGCACTTTGTCCACGTTCGGCATGCACTTTGTGCTGCTAAGTGAGGTATCGCGTGAACCGGCACTGCGTCGCGAGGTGCTGCGCTACGCGCTACCCACCACCCTCTTGTGCGGTAGCGTCCTGTTTGCCGTCTACCTGCTGATCACCATGCTGGCTCTAGGCCGCACCGGCATGTCGCTACCGACGCTGATCGCTATCGGTGTCACCGAAACGCTGCTGCAACCGCTGTTTGGTATACCTGCCGCAGAACACCTCGCACTTGAGCGCACCGCCCGTTCGCAACTGTTGACCACCCTGCCTCTCGCGCTGCGCCTGGTGGCCGCAGCCACGGTATTTTTTCTGCATCCGACCGACCCGCTGTCCGCCTACAGCTATGGCTACCTGCTTGCCTCTTTGATTGCACTCGCCGTCGCTACCTTCAGTATGCCCGCCCCATGGCCGGCTCCGAAATGCTGGCGGCTACCGACAGGTGGCGAGATTCGAAACAGCGCCGGCTACGCCGCGCTTGCGGTCACCGCCAACAGCCCTACCGAGCTCGACAAAACACTGGCCGCGCGACTCCTGCCACTTGCCTCGGCAGGCATATACGCAGCCGGTACGAGAGTCATTGGTGCGACGACCCTGCCAGTGATCGCGATGATGCTGTCTGTATTGCCTCGCCTGTTCCGCGAAGGACATGTCCTGCATCAGCGGACCACGCAACTTGTTCGCTGGGTACTGGGAGCTACGTGCGCCTATAGCTTCACGCTGGCCGCTCTGATGTGGTTCATTGCACCAATCTTCGTTTACCTGTTTGGTCCGAAGTACCATGGCCTGGGACACGTCATGCACTGGTTGTGTCTCGCCATTCCCGGCATTGCGCTGCGGTTGGCCGCCGGCAGCGTCCTGATGGCGCTGGGCAATCCGTGGATGCGGGCGGGGTTCGAAGTGATCGGTCTTGCTGTCATGCTGGTGGCGGCCATCCTTCTGACCGCGCGATTTGGGGCCACAGGCATGCCGCTGGCGCTGGCATGCTCGGAGTGGATGATGACCTTGCTTGGGTGGGCCTTTGTCTTTGCTTGCATGCGAAGGAAGAGGACAACGTGAGCACGCGTCTGTCTGACGAAAATCCGAGCTTCACCACTTGAAAGTCGGGCAGTTCGACGCCTTTCGGTATTGTTCCAATTAATTAGTGTTTAAAGGATTTGTATGACGGAAATCCTGGTTAACGCTGAAACGTTGGTTATCACACTGGCGACGTCAAGCGCCAATAACCCATGATTCGCTTATGACGTCCAAATCGTCAACGATGGCGAGCAATACTAGCCGTACTCTTTCGGCTCACACACCGCGCAATTAATTAAACACAAAATGTAACACTGGGAGACTAGATTAATGTTCGATCCAATTGCGGCTTGGAAGAAAGCTATAGCCACGTTTTCGCGAAGGCTGCATGAGCTGAGCAATGAGCAGGCTTTATTGCATCAAGAATATACCCGCATCAAGAAAGATGTCTCAGTTCGTACGCCGGGAAACCCTGCTCTGCACGGATACAAAGTGTATTCCCAGTTCGACGAGGACGGGATCATCGCGCATATTTTTTCCAAGCTCGGATTCGGTGATCGTGTTTTCGTGGAGATCGGCTGTAGCGATGGCCTTGAAAACAACACTCATACACTGTTGCTGAGTGGGTGGCGAGGCGTATGGGTTGACGCCGATATGGGCAAAATTCGTTACGTCTCAAAACAGCTGCCCGAAAACAGGCGCCTCGTAGTAAAGCAGGAGTTCGTCTCGGTCAGAAACGCCAGCAAAATCGTATCAGATGGACTTACCGCACTTGGCGTGTCCTCTTTGGATTTTCTTTCAGTCGACATTGATGGTGATGACCTAAATGTGCTGATCGCTCTGCTCGAAAATACTAGCCCACGTGTCATATGCGCAGAGTACAACGCCAAGTTTCCGCCCCCCATCAATGTCGCCATACAAGCCAAGGCCAACAAGTTCTGGCAGGGAGATGATTACCAGGGAGCCTCGCTGACGGCCCTTTCAGAAGCACTGAGGCCGATGGGCTATACGCTGATCACCTGTGGCCTGTCTGGCGTGAATGCCTTCTTTGTGCGTGATAGCGATTCCGCTCTTTTCCCCCGTTTTTCCGTCGAACAGCTCTTCCAGGAGCCACGCTATTATCTAAGGCGCCTCGCCAGCGGCCACCGACCGTCGCTTAAATTCCTGGCAGATCGGATGTCTGTCAGCGACTAGATGCTGCCTCGCGAAACAACCGTGCCATAACTTTTCCAGCATCATCCCAGTCGTGGTCCAGCTTGACGGGTACAGGCGCCGGTTTCGCCAATGCTAGTTCTAGTCCGGCGGCGATGCCTTGGGGCGTCGGGGCAACGTAGGTGGTAGTGGCTCCGCCGGCTTCGCGTAGTTCGGGGCTATCGCTGGTGATCACTCGACACCCCAGAGCCCGCGCCTCGATGACAGGCATCCCGTAACCCTCATACAAGGACGGAAAGAGAAATGCCTCGGCATGCGAATAGAGGGCGGCCAGCATTTCGTCACTGACATGGCCAAGAGGCTTGATCCAGTCGCTTCCGTTATCCTGTTCCACGGAACGATTACTGCGGTTCCAAGCCTCCCCTCCGGCCATCACCAGCTGGTAATCCAGCAATTGGCCGCGCGCCTTGAGCAATTTCACGGCGGCCACCACACTGACAAGATTCTTCCTCGGCGCTCGGGTGCCCACGGTCAACAGGAACGGCCTCCGCACCCCTAGTTTTGAAAGCGTCTCCGCGGCAGTCCCGCGATCAAGTGGCAGCACTGGAACTGCAGGATAGGCTATGCCGTCAGCGTGACGCCCAAGGCGATCGCGCAGACGCTCGGCAGTCCCCTGCGAAATGACTACCACTTTATCAGCCCGTCGCACGTCAGCGTCGAACCAGCGCCCATAGCCGAGCCGGGTGAGCGGGGGTAGTGTCTCCGGCACAAAAAGGTGGATCAGATCGTGGACCGTCGTCACGCAAGGCGCAGATGCCTCGAGCCCTCGGGGCACCAACGTATTCGCCGCCCAAAAAACGTCCAGTCCATCGGATTTGGCCATACTCATCAGTCGATAGTGAATCCACTGCGGCGTCGGCAGGCGACTGAGGATGGGGTGCAGGTCACTGCGCACCGACCAGCGACTGGACGGAAGCACAACACTGCATTGGCGACGTGCATACAGGACGAAGGTGGCATCCGGAAGCTCCCGATCCAGCGGGGCCAGAATGCCTTCCGTATATCTGCCAACGCCAGTCATCCCTGCTTTCAGCCGACTGGCATCAATTCCGATCTTCATGGTCCAACCTATCGTTGATGGAGCGGCTCTGCTTTGGCATGGCAGGGCCGCGCTTTCGGCGCTCAGACACGGCAGTTCAAGCAACCGAGCCGTGAAGCATGCTGAGTTTCAAACTTTTGTTGTACAGGCGCACGTACGCGTCAACCATCAGATTCTGATCCAGTGCGTCGACCGCGCGCTGCCTGGCCGCTTGCGACATGCTCGTCCTCTTGCCCTCGTCATCGGCCAGTGCACGTATCGCCGCTGCGAAAGCCACTACGTCGTCTTGCCGACACAAGATACCAGTGACGCCGTCGTCAACCACCTCCGGCAGTGACGATCCACGCGTGGCGACCACAGGCAAACCGCAAGCCATTGCCTCGGCAGCGACCAGTCCGAAGCCCTCGCTGCGGGACGGGAAAATCAGGATGTCGGCATCATGCATTGCAGCCACTACCGCATCGTCTCCGTGCAGTCGCCCCAGATCATGTGTATTGCCAGGCATGCCGGCTCGTCCGCTGAGCGCCTCCTCTCCGCCCGTGTAACGCAGCTCGAATCCTTCACCAAGCATTCGCATGATGGGCGCCAGCAGATCGACCCCCTTCAGCGGCGCCCACTTGCCTATGTACAGCAACCGGAATCGCCGGTTCGAGGATCGCTGCGCCGGCGGTCTGAATTTCTCCACATCAACACCGTTATGGATCACCGGAATTGGCCGATCGACTTGAGTCCGACGCGCGGCCTCGGCGGCGAACAGGCTCACTGCCACAAGGCTATCGGCCCGAAGCATGGTGCGACGCTCGGTCGGAACAAACCAATACTGGTGATAAAGCGACCTAAGCCAACCCTTGTACCGCCTGAGTTCAGCCTGATGCATGGCATGGTGCAGCGTTGCCACTACCGGCATGTTCCCTGGCAGAAATCGGGGGTGCAGCCAAGTGTTGACGTGCGTGACGTTCGCCCAGGAGGGGGGCTCGGGAACCGATACGCACCACGGCGCGAATTCCGTGTGGTGCGGTAGCCAGGCGATTTCCGCGCGCAGCCCGCGCCTGCGCAAGCAATCCACCAATCGTTCAGTGAACACGGCGCTGCCGCTATCCGTGCGAATTGTCGGAAACCATACGGCAGGTTGTCGTTGCTCACTCATGGCTATCGCCGCTCTAAGCGATAAATCAGCGTCGGAATAATGCGCCGCAGCGGCACCAGCAACGCGTCGGGCATCGCACGTAACACCCGCGCGCCAAACGTGTGCGCCTTTTCGATCTCCAATGTTGCACGCCATGCCTCAATACAAATGTTGCGATAGCCCAGGCCGACAGCGTCCAGCATGCGCTCCAACTGACGCATCTGCAGGGGCTCGCAGTCGTATATGTCGCCCCTACGCATCACGCGCAGGTAGGGCGTGCGCCAGGCATGCGGCCACCAGCTCAGAAATTTCAGCTGAAAGTGCGGCTCGGTCAGCATCCAGCGGTTGGGTACGGCGAGGTAGCCGATGCCGTCGGCTTTCATCACCCGACGGATTTCCGCAAGATGACGATGTTGCGCGTTGGCATCGCCGACGTGCTCGATGACGTGATTGGTGAGCACCACATCGAAGGTGCCATCAGCAAAAGGCAACTGCGTGTCGCGGACCTGTTGGTAGCGAAAACCCTCTGTCATCAGGCGGTTGTCGTGGACATCCACAGCCTCTACGTCACATCGCAACTGCGGATGCGTGCCGAAGTATTGCGCAATGCCGCCAGAGCCAGTGCCAACCTCGAGCATTCGAATGGGCTGAGGTCGACTGGAAAGATCAAGCAGGCGCTCGATTTTTAGAGCCTTCCAACGCCGCGACGGCAGGTCCAGCACGGCATGCGGCTGGCGCGCGGAGGAATCCCCGGCATCAGCTAGTTCGTGCCCTTGATTATTGGATGACATGTCAGGCACGGTGCGAATCCAGCAGACTGCGCAGGCGCTCTGCGAAAACCGGCCATGCCTTGTGGGCAGCGAAATCGCGACACGCCGCGACAATGTCATTTTCTCGCGCCAAGGTCAGTTGCCGGGTCACTGCATCGGCGAGCGCAACATAATTGCCCGGCTCGATCAGGATACCGGTATATCCATCCAACACGGCATCGGGCACTCCTCCAACTGCAAACGCCATCGTTGGAAGTCCGTGTGCCGCAGACTCCAATGCGACCATGCCAAAACCCTCGACGTCACCCGGCAGCTCAAGCACGGGGAAAACATGGATGTTTGCGGCCTGATATGCAGCGCTGAGTGATGCGTCATCGCAGCGGCCGAGGAAGCATAGATTCTGTTCCACTCCGTGGATTTGAGCTGCTGCGAGAATGCGTTCGCGCTCCGATCCGGTCCTTGTGTGAAGCGCATCGCTGGCTTCATCACCGATCACCATTAAAAGTACATCGGAACGGTGCGAGGCAATGCTGGGCAACGATTTCGCGACAAATTCGGCCAATCCTTTGCGCTGGGTCAAGCGGCCTACCGACAGCAACAAAGGGCGCTCCCCGAAACTGTTCCGTTGACGAAAGTCTCGAGCAGCTTCGGCATCCAGCGTTGGCAGATCGGTGCCTGGATGCAGCACATGCGTATTGGCGAACGGCACTCCTCGACTCCGGGCCAGCTTGGCCGTGTTCGCGCTATTGACAATAGCGAGGTCGCAGCGTCGGATGAATGGCAGCCAAAGCCACTGATACAGACGACTGGGCGCGATAATGTCGAGCCCATGCAGATATACGGCTGCCCTGCCCCCCGCGCATCGCGCCGCCAACCATACTATCGGTGCGGTCAGCCCGCTCCCCGCGATGACCCACTCGGGCTTGCGCCGCCACGCAAAGCGTGTCGCGCGCCACAGTGTTGTAGCCAAGAACAGTGGCAAAGGCTTCACCCTGCTCTGCTGCACATCAGTCTGTGGCGGAGCGTACTGGGCGCATCCGGCAGGCCCGCACAAAGCCGTACGCCAAACTGGCTGCAATGCGCCAAGTAGGTGCTGGTTAACCTTTTCCATGCCGCCGAGCAGCGGGGGGAAGTTACGCGTAACAAGCAATGCCAGAGCGTTTGAGTTACTGAGGTCAGGCATCTCGACGGTACATCAACCCGGTAATCTGCTCTGACACCAGCCCGATAAGGAAAACAATCACTGCTGCACTCCACATCAGCGTGCTTCCGTTAGTCAGCCTGCCCTGATGCACATATGTCCAAGCGTAGTTCACGCATCCAAGCAGGAAAAACAGGCCGCTCGCCGGCACGAACAGTTTCAGTGGCGAATACAGCGTGGCAATCTTGAAGATGATCAGCAAAAAACGCAGGCCGTCCCGGACCGGCTTGATATGGCTCTTACCGATGCGCTGTGCAGCCTTGATCGGCACATACGCCACCGGATAGGCGCTACGAAAGAAGGCCATGGTGCTGGTGGTTGGATAGCTGAAGCCGTTCGGCAGCAGGTGCAGGAATTCGCGAAACTTGTTCGCACGCACGGCGCGGAAGCCCGACGTAAGATCAAGCACGGGATGACCGGTCATGCGAGTGGCCAGCCAGTTGTACAGGGTGTTAGCAAGCCCTCGGCCAACGCCAGCCTGGCTACCCCAGTCACGGGCACCAACCGCCATATCGTATCCCTTATCCAGCTCATCGGTAAGCCGATCGATATCGGCAGGGTCGTGCTGCCCGTCACCGTCCATGAACACCAAGACGTCGCCAGTTGCCGCTCTTGCGCCGCGCTTGATTGCTGCTCCGTTACCCATGGAATATGGTGACGACAGACATTCAATCGCGTTGCCGCGACAAATACTGCGCGTGTCATCGGTAGAACCGTCGTCGACTACAATAATTTCGGCACTGGGATGAGCTGCGCGCAGCCGAGGCAGCAGTGCTGCTAGCGCTGGCGCCTCGTTCTTGGCAGGTAGAATGATGCTCAAGTGATTCAAAGATGTTCCCCGATTTCTGGCAAATCATAGCGTGAAGCCAGGAAGCGCGTTGACCCGATGATTTGAAACTCGATGGTATCTACAGGGTGCTGTCCAGTGGCTTCCCGCTGCAATCTGATAGCTTGAATGGCTGCGTCATCAGAAATAACGAATCACGCGTGCCTCATAATCTTGCGAACCGATTTAGACCTTCTCGACAGGCCGTATAAATAAACAGCCTTATGCAGCACATGGAGTTCCCAAGGTCGGAGTGTAGGTAATGGATGACCTGACGACCGAACTGCGGTAGATTCAATTACATACGCGCAAGGGGTCAGAAACCATGTCATCACAATTGCAGCCGTCGCTAGTGGGCCTGTCAGGGATGGCTCGCCGACTGGTTTCGGAGGGCGTGTTGCCCGAGGCCGACGTGCGCAAGGCGATGGCCGACAGCGTCCAGAACAAGACTGCCCTCGCTTCCTGGTTGCTCGATCACAACCTCGTCGAGAGTATTCAGCTGACGCAGATCGCTTCGGCTGAATTTGGCATGCCGATGATTGATGTGGCGTCACTCAATCCTGCCAATATGCCGCTCGATCTGATCAGCGAGGCTCTGATCAGCAAGCATCAGGCGCTGCCGTTGTTTCGCCGCGGCAAACGTCTTTTTGTCGGCATTGCTGACCCCATGCAGTCGCATGCGCTGGACGAGATCAAGTTTCACTCCAACTGCATGGTCGAGCCTATCCTGGTCGAGCGCGGTTCGCTGGTACGCGTGATCGAAAGCCTGCTCAACAATATGCGGGACACCATGCCCGATTTGGGCGGCGGCGATTTGGAAGGCCTGGATCTCGAGGGTGGTGATGAGGAGGCCGAACAGACAGGCATCGATGCAAATGCCAATGATGACGCTCCCGTCGTCAAGTTCATCAACAAGATTCTGGTGGACGCCATCCGTCGCGGCGCCTCGGATATCCACTTCGAGCCGTTTGAGACGCAGTACCGGGTTCGTCTGCGCATGGACGGCATGCTCAAGGCTGTAGCCAGCCCGCCGATGAAGATGGCCAATCGTATCTCATCGCGATTGAAGGTTATGGCGCAGCTGGATATCGCAGAAAAACGCACGCCACAGGACGGCCGAATCAAGCTCAACCTGTCCAAGACACGTGCAATCGATTTTCGCGTGAGCACCCTACCAACGCTGTTTGGCGAGAAAATTGTGTTGCGTATCCTGGACGGTTCTTCGGCCAAGATCGGCATTGAGAAGCTGGGTTACGAGCCGGAACAGCAGAAGCTTTATATCGACGCCATCCACAAGCCCTACGGCATGGTGCTGGTTACCGGCCCGACCGGCTCCGGCAAGACGGTGTCGTTGTATACCGGGTTGAATATGCTCAATACGGCCGAACGCAATATCTCAACGGTGGAGGATCCGGTCGAAATCCGCGTCGAGGGCATCAACCAGGTTCAGCAAAACGTCAAACGCGGCATGACCTTCGCCAGCGCGCTGCGCTCGTTTCTGCGACAGGATCCCGACGTGATCATGGTCGGCGAAATTCGTGACCTGGAGACCGCCGAGATCGCGATCAAGGCTGCGCAGACCGGCCACATGGTGCTGTCCACCCTGCATACCAATGATGCGGCGCAGACCATCGCGCGTCTGATGAACATGGGTATTGCGCCTTACAACATCACGTCCTCGGTCACGTTGATCATCGCGCAACGATTGGCGCGGCGCCTGCATGAGTGCAAGAAGCCGCAAGAACTGCCGCCCGAGGTGCTGCTCAAGGCCGGCTTTACCCAGGCCGACATTGATTCCGGCATGGTCATTTATCAAGCTGTCGGATGCGATGGCTGCAATGAAGGCTACAAAGGTCGGGTAGGTATCTATCAGGTGATGCCAATGCTTGAAGACATCCAGAAGATCGTGCTCAAGGGTGGCAACGCCCTGCAAATTGCCGAAGTAGCCAAAGCTGCGGGTATCAATGATCTGCGCGCGTCAGCGATGCTTAAAGTCAAAAATGGTTTTACGAGTCTCGCGGAAATTGATCGTGTGACCAAGGATTAAACCGTAAACCGCCCCGAATGCTGCAATGAACTTGCGCACGCGACCACGGTTTACAGTCGTGATTTGAGATAAATTGGCTAAATACCTTGTCAGTGTCATGTTTGCTGACGGGTCTGAGCTGGACCACAGGGGAAAACGGCATGGCCACGGCTAACACAGCAGCAAACAAGTCGCGAGCACTCGGTGCTCAGCGCGCTGAAGTCAGCAAGCAGGCAACCTATGAATGGGTTGCCCTGGACAAGCGCGGCAAACGCATGAAAGGCGACATGCCGGCAAAGAACGCCTCATTGGTCAAGGCTGAACTGCGTCGCCAGGGCATGAACCCGCAAACCGTGCGGGAACGCGCAAAACCGCTGTTCGGATCCACCGGCAAAAAGGTCAAGCCGGGAGATGTGGCCGTTTTCAGCCGGCAGATCGCGACCATGATGGCTTCGGGTGTGCCGATGGTGCAGTCGTTTGACATCATCGCCGATGGTCAAAAAAACATCCGCTTCAAAAACATGCTGTTGGATGTGAAGCAGAACATTGAAGGTGGCGCAGCGCTGCACGAGGCACTAGCCCAATATCCGCTGCAGTTCGATGAGCTTTACTGCAATCTGGTCCACGCAGGGGAAACCTCAGGTGTGCTGGATACCGTGCTCGATACGGTCGCCACTTACAAGGAACGTACCGAAGCGCTCAAGAAGAAGATCAAGAAAGCGCTGTTTTACCCGATGATGGTGCTAGCCGTGGTTTTTGTCGTCATCCTGATCATGTTGTTGTTCGTGGTGCCGGTATTTGCCAAGACCTTTGAGGACGCTGGTGCACAGCTGCCCGCTCCGACCCAGCTTCTCGTTGACGCATCGAAGTTCATGCAAAGTTATTGGTGGGTTGTGATCGGAATTATCGGTGGCAGCATTGCAGCCATCGTCATCGCAAAAAAACGCTCTCCAAAATTTGCGCATTTCATGGATCGGGTTGCGCTGAAAATGCCGGTCATGGGCGATATCGTGCGTAACTCGGCCGTCGCCCGCTTTGCGCGCACGCTGGGTGTGACTTTCCGCGCCGGTGTCCCCCTAGTCGAGGCGCTGGACGCTGTGGCTGGTGCCACTGGTAGCATTGTCTACGGTGACGCCGTGCGCCAGATGCGCGAAGACATTGCCGTAGGCCATCAATTGCAACTGGCGATGAAGCAGACGAATCTGTTTCCCAACATGGTGGTTCAAATGGTTGCGATTGGCGAAGAGTCAGGCGCATTGGACAATATGCTGTTCAAGGTTGCCGAGTTCTACGAAGAAGAGGTCGAGAACGCCGTCGATACGCTATCCACGCTGCTCGAGCCACTCATCATGGTGGTTCTCGGTACCATCGTGGGTGGCATCGTGATCGCTCTGTATCTGCCGATCTTCAAGCTAGCCGGCACATTCTAAAATTCGTTGTTCAGAGACGCCGCAGAGTTGCCATTGCCTGGTGATGATGCGGCGTTTTGTTTAGCTCAGGAATTAAGTCATGCCCGAGATGCCACTGGTGGTCTGGATTGCCTTTGCCGGTGTGCTTGGATTGGTCATGGGAAGTTTTCTCAATGTGGTTATTTTGCGCTTGCCTGAGCGTATGGCGGCATCGTGGGAGCAGGAGGCGCGCGAAGTACTGGCGCTGGAAGCCGAGCCAGTGCCGCTACCACCCGGTATCGTGCGCGAACCATCACATTGTCCGCAGTGCAAGCACACGCTGTCGGCGCTAGACAATATTCCTGTGTTTGGCTGGCTGTTTTTGCGAGGACGTTGCCGCTACTGCCAGATGAAAATTTCCATCCAGTATCCCTTGGTGGAATTGCTGTGCGGTGTACTCAGTGCCGTCATCGTCTGGAAATTCGGTCCGTCATGGTCAGCCCTTGCCGGACTGGTGTTTACCTGGTCCCTGATTGCGCTTTCTGGCATTGATTTCCGCACACAGCTATTGCCGGATCAGTTGACCTTACCCTTGCTGTGGTTAGGATTGTTGCTGGCGCTTTTGCCGATGTTCGTCGCTGCACCATCGGCCATCATTGGAGCAGCTATCGGCTACCTGAGCCTATGGAGCGTCTACTGGCTTTTCAAACTGCTGACTGGTAAGGAAGGCATGGGCTATGGCGACTTCAAATTGCTGGCTGCACTTGGCGCATGGATGGGGCCGGTTTCACTGTTACCCATCGTTTTGCTTTCCTCGTTGATCGGCGCGTTGGTAGGCAGTAGCTTAATCGTGTTGCGCAAGCGGGATAGCCAGATCCCCATGCCGTTTGGGCCATTCATTGCTGCGGCCGGTTGGGTATGGTTTATTTTTGGCCATCGCATGCTGGAGAGCTACTTCACCATGTTCAACTTGGCCAGATAAAGTCCAGTATGCGTTTTTCACTGAGTCTAAAACGTCGCTCATGGGTCGCAATATCTGCACTTATTGTACTTCTGATGTTGCCGAACCTTATTTGGATCTACGTGGGATATGGATCGCTCATATGGATACCGGGGCTGATCATTCCTACGCTTTTGCTGACGTTTTTTTTCGCTGTGTTTGGCAAAAGAATGTGGCTGGGCTGCATTTTTCTCGTACCGTTCGCGGTATTAGCGCCCATCGAGGCAGGCTACATAGCGACGTATCTGCATCCTACTAATGCGGAGATATTGGCCACCTTGTTTGCCAGCACACCACGAGAGACCTACGAATATTTGGGAATATCGTTGCTGCCAGTATCAGCATGCGTTGTCGGCGGCGCCTTAATAGGCTTTATTGCTTCACACTGGGCGTGGCAATCGTCAGTCGGCTGGCAACATAAGTCACGCTCGCTCGTTATTGCCTTAATTATTGCTTTGCCGCTGGTTGGAGCGATTGCCACATTTGTCATACCTGAGCGTCTGCATCCGGGCGAACATATGGTGTCGGAACTGAGTGACTTGATTGAGTCTGGTTATCCTTTTGGGCTCCTGCAGCGGATCGAAAAATACCGATCGCAATGGCAAGAGGTTCGGGCCAATAGCTCCAAGCTTGATTCGTTTCATTACGGCGCTTACCGCACAGCGCCCGTCGCTCATCGCCAAGTATATGTGTTGGTAATCGGTGAAAGCAGCCGCCGAGATCGCTGGCAGTTGTTCGGCTATAAGCGCACGACAAATCCAGAATTAGTCAAAGTGCCGAACCTGATTCCAATTCCAAATATGCTGTCGTCGTGGCCCGTAACGATAATGGCCATACCACAATTATTGACAAGAAAGTCTATAAACGACACGCGATTGACCGGAACGGAGGCTTCGATCTTGCGCGCAATGCAGGAGGCTGGTTTCGAAACATGGTGGATATCAAACCAATCACCGGTGGGGGAGTTCGATTCACCTGTATCAATGTACGCGCTTGAGGCGAATAACACCCTGTTCCTCAACCATGCTACGTTAGCGTCAGCAGGCAGCTATGACGAGGTGCTCCTGCAGCCATTACGTGACGTACTGAAGGAATCCCATAAGGATCTTTTCATCGTGTTGCACATGATGGGCAGCCATGACAGCTATGACAAACGTTATCCAGCAGAATTCAAACACTTTCGGCCAACGTTCGACGATGAGAACAGCAGTTTGTCATCAGGAGAGCGGCAACCAAACAGCTACGACAACAGCATTCTTTACACTGATCACGTATTAGCGCAGGCAATCAATATTCTCCGTACGGATAATGCAATCAGTACGCTATTTTACGTATCTGATCATGGAGAAGCGCTGGCAACACCAACCTGCTCAAAAACTGGGCACGGCGAAGGAACTCGTTACGAATTTGAGGTTCCCGGCCTGCTCTGGTATTCAGATTCTTACGCTAAAGCATTCCCTCAACGGCTGACCGCATTTCGAGCCAACGCCGATAAGCCCACCTTAAGCGCGGACACGTTTGAATCGCTGTTCGACATGGCGGGGATTGAATTCCCCGGCCTCGATCGTCAAAAAAGTCTGTTTAGTACCAGCTGGCGGTACGAACCCCGCATCGTTAATTCTATTTGGCAAACCGACTTCGACAAAGCCGTATTCAGCAAAAAGTGCGCGATTGTTTTGCCACCAGGCGCGAATACGGAAAGCCATTAAATTGCACATCTTCGACCCAGTCACACAGATAGTGGCCATCACGGGTGGCGTCGCGGCTGGGAAGAGCGCTGTGGCACGCAGGTTTGAGGCGCTAGGCATACACGTACACGATGCTGATATCGCAGCGCGGGAAGTGATTGCACCGGGTACATCGGGACTGAGCGCCGTAATTGAGGCTTTTGGTGCGGATGTGCTTGATGCCATGGGCAAGTTGGACCGCCGGGCCATGCGAGAAAGGGTATTCACGGACCCAATGGCCCGACGCAAACTGGAGGCGATTATTCACCCTCTCGTTCGCGACTGGTTGCGCGATCGTGTTGCCGCCGAGACCGGGCCTTATTGTCTGCTGGCCATTCCCTTGCTGGCTGAGAACCTCGCGCACTACCGGTGGATCAAACATGTGCTGCTGGTCGACGCGCCGGAGTCGGCGCAACTCGACCGACTTGTCCTGCGTGATGGTATTGATGAAACATTGGCTCGCCGCATGCTCGCCCAGCAGGCCAGCCGCGCGGAGCGACTGGCGCTAGCGGATTACGTCATCGACAACAGCGGCGACGAGGTCGCGCTCGATATGGCTGTTGCTCAGCTGCATCAGAAATTTCTGGCGCTGTCACAACGAGCCCAGTAATGAACGCATTGTGCCTTCGCTGAATGGGCAGACACCCGATATTTCGTCTACTCAGACAACACTCTTCAAATCGGCCAGAATCCCAGAATACCCGCCATGCCTTGGGCACCCATCTGCTTTGCTTGCGTCAGGTCCCGTGAACCGAGTACGCCCACGGTATACACCGGTAACGAAGCTTCTTCTGCGAGCAACTGGAAGTCTGACCATTCCGCCCGCAGGGCATCCGTACCGCCGACTGAAGCCATTTTCAAAGGCAAGATAGCGAAGTCCGCTTGTATCTCTGTTGCTTTGGCCAATTGCGACGCATCGTGGCAACCGACACTAATCAGTTGATGCCACGGCAAAGGCCGCTCCGAGGTTTTCAGCAACTGTTCGCTGGTGATGTGAGCACCGACACCGAGTCCCTGCGCACCCTCAATATCGCCATTGAGCAGAAGCTGCGCGCCGTACTTGCGAGTGGTCGGCAATAACTCCGCTGCAAACGAACGAACGGCCGTGACCGGCCAGAGCGGCAGATGAAGCTGCAACAGCCGCACACCGTCTTGAATTGCCCGACAGATTCGCTCGCGCCATTCATCACGCTGATCGAGCGTGACATCGGCAGGCGTGATCATATACATGGCCGGTAGCCGCAGCGCCTGCAGGATCGGCCGATCAGCAGGCGTCATGCTTTCCGGATCAATCTGCGCGGGATCGCACCATTGCAGCGCCTGTCCTTCCAGCGATTGCGGCATACCGTCCCATCGATCCACATGCCAGGCGTCCAGCACCAAGGTGCGGTCATCGTAGGTCCACGGCACTCGTATAAGTGGCGTGGCCGACTTGAGCTCGATACCAAGCTCCTCGCGCAATTCACGGGCTAACGCTGCGAATGGTGATTCGCCCGGCTCAAGCTTGCCGCCGGGGAACTCCCAGAATCCTGCAAGATGCTTACCCTGCGGACGCTCCGCCAGCAGCACGCGTCCATCCGTATCAACGATGAGACCGGCCATCACATGCATGGCGGGCGGGACTCGGTAGCTAGAGCGTGTCATCAAATGCCAGCGGCCGCGACGGGTAGTTCCGTCAGTTGCTGCGCAGGTACTCGACCATATCGAAGTCGTAAGCGTGTTCGGCATCGGCCTTGTGATGCACACGGGAAACTTCGGTCCAGTCGCTGAAATGCGTGCCGGGAAAGAAGGTATCCGCACCGTTGATCGCTGCGCTGACCCAGGTCAGATACATGCGACGGGCAATCGGCAATGCCTCGGCAAATACCTGACCGCCGCCAATCACCATCAGGCCGGTCTGATCGGTACGCGCCAGCGCTTCTTCCACCGAGCGCACGGTAATCTGACCCGGAAATGGTGCTTCGTGCCGGCGGGAAAGCACCATGTTGACGCGATCCGGTAGCGCACGGCCAATGGATATAGCGGTGTTGTAACCCATCAGCACGTTCTTGCCGGTGGTCAACTGCTTGAACCAACGCAAATCATCCGGCAAATGCCAAGGCAATTGCCCCTTGAGGCCAATGGCAAAGTTCTCATCAAGCGCGGCAATCAGCGAAATAGCCATGAAATTCCTTGGAAAGCATGATCGGTAAGTTGGCTTCTGACCTCAAGGAGTCAGTACCAGCGGCGACGAATCTTAGCAGGCCGGGGCTCTGCAGGGCGTCTCGCCCAACTATCAGGCGGTCGTGCCCGGAGGTTCTGCTCCATCGGCCTGAAGCCTCACAGCTGAAGCAGCGTTCAGACCGCCACGGCCCCCTTGATCAGCGGGTGTGACGTGTAATTCTCGATGACGACGTCTTCAAAGCGGAAATCGAAGATCGATCTCACCTCGGGATTGAGCTGCAGCTGCGGCAGCGGACGAGGCTCACGGCTCAACTGCAGCTGCGCCTGCTCCACGTGATTGTTGTAGAGATGCGCATCACCCAGCGTATGCACGAAATCACCTACGCCCAGCCCGCATACCTGCGCCACCATATGCGTCAACAAGGCATAGCTAGCGATATTGAACGGCACGCCGAGAAAGATGTCGCCCGAGCGCTGGTACAACTGACAACTGAGCTTGCCATCAGCAACGTAGAACTGGAACAGGCTGTGGCAAGGCAGCAACGCCATCTTCGGCAGCTCCCCGACATTCCACGCACTCACTATCAGCCGTCGCGAATCAGGGTTGCGTTTGATCTCATCGATCACCCAGGCAATCTGATCGACCACGCCGCCATCGGCCGTGGGCCAGGCTCGCCACTGTTGGCCATAGACCGGGCCGAGATTGCCATCCGCGTCGGCCCATTCATCCCAGATACGCACGCCATTTTCTTTCAGATAAGCAATATTGGTATCACCACGCAGAAACCAGATCAGCTCGTGCACAATCGATTTCAGATGCAGCTTCTTGGTGGTCACCAGGGGGAAACCCTGCGCCAGGTCAAAGCGCATCTGCCAGCCAAAGACGCTGCGCGTGCCGGTGCCGGTGCGGTCGGATTTCTCGGCGCCGTGTTCCAGCACATGGCTTAGCAGATCGAGATAAGGGCGCATGATCAATCAGGCCTTCGTGCTAATGGGAGCCAGTGGCAACGTGGGTGCGCGCCGTGACAGCAGGATCAACCACAGTCCAACCACGATCAGTGGCAACGACTGCAACTGGCCCATCGTCACCCAGCCGAACGCGAGATAACCGAGCTGCGGATCCGGCAACCGAACGAATTCGATCGCAATGCGGAAACAGCCGTATAGCAGTCCAAACAGACCCGATACCAGATAACGTGGCCGTGGCTTTAGCGACACCAGCCAGATCACCACAAACAGCACGGCTCCCTCAAGGGCCATTTCGTACAGTTCGGAGGGATGACGCGGCAAACCGCCAAATTGCTGCAACGTGGGCAACCAGGTCGGATGGCTTTCGGCATACGCAATATCATCGGCGCGTGCGTTTGGGAAAATCATGCCCCACGATAACGTGGTCGGCTTGCCCCACAACTCGCCGTTGATGAAGTTGCCAAGCCGGCCAAGCCCCAGACCGATCGGAACAAGTGGCGCGACGAAATCGATCGTGTCGAAAAAATGCAGCCGTTGCCGGCGCGACCACCACAGGCCTGCAGCCAAAACGCCAAGCAGGCCACCGTGGAAACTCATGCCGCCATCCCACACCCTGAACAGCGCAAGCGGCTCGGTCCAGATCCAGTGAAGACCACCCGCGTAATAAAACAGCATGTACCAAAGGCGGCCGCCAATGATCACGCCCATCATGCCGTAGAAAAACAGGTCTCCCAACGTTTCTCGACTCACCGGCAGACGACCACGCCTGCGGCGATATTCGCCCAGCACTGCCACGACCAGAAAACCCAGCAGATACATCAAACCGTACCAGTGCACCTGGATGGGTCCCAGGCCGAAGGCCACCGGGTTGAACTGGACGATGAAAGGCTGGGTCATGAGCGAACCACGGTAATGGGAATGTCCAGTTTAGCGGGACGCCTACCCTCATTGCAGCGCCATTGTCAGCGATACCTTGGCTTGACTAGACTCACAGCCTGTGGCGAACCGCTGGTATGCGAAATATCCGCCACGCATATGGTTCCGTTGAGACAGCCATAAAGGGGACATTGATGTTTACTCAAAGAATGAGGGCCTTGCTGGCCTTCATGTGCGTGATGCTACCCGCTGCCGGGTTGGCGGCGGACCTGCTTCCGGTTGAGGACTTTGCGAAACACGCCGAGTTGTCGATGCCGCAACTATCTCCGGATGGACAGTATCTGGCGCTACGCGTGGATGACGATAGCGGCCAGCACGCCCTGGTCGTCTACAAGCTTTCTGACATGACCGCGCCAATCAGCATGCTGAGGATGCCGAAATACGAGCTGCCGGCGAGTTTCGACTGGGTCAGTCCGACGCGATTGGTCATCATGAAAGGCCAGAAGTTCGGCTCGCTCGACAAGCCCGAGCTGACCGGTGAGATCATTGCCACGGACATGAACGGCAAACATCAGGACTACCTATACGGTTACCAGGGTGGCGGCAGCCGCGGGGGCACCCGCAATCATGACGAGGGTTATGCCGAATACGACAGCCGACCGGAGCCGGCAAACAACCACTTCTACATAACTACTCATGCGTGGAATGCCGACCGCGAGAGCTCGCTCTACGATGTAGACGCGACTGCCAACAAACGCCTTCTGATCGGCAATATCGGGGTGGCCGACATGGACTTCATGGTCGGCGCGGACGGGAAAGCTCACTTTGCCTATGGCGTCAACGACGACTACAAGTACGTCGTCTATCACCGTGAAGCCAATAGCTGGGTCCAGATGAACACCGCGGAGATGGGCCGAAGCTTTGTGCCGATCGACTTCACTCCCGATCACCAGCGCATCTATGCAACCTATGCCGCTGCGGGTGGCCCGACCGCCTTGATCGAAGAAGACGAAAATGGCGGCAACCGTAAAGTGCTCGCCAAAGACGATTCCAGCAGCATTGGCGGCATCGAATGGACCGCCCTGCCGCACCAGCCGTTCGCCACCGTGCCTGCCACCGGACTTCCAAAAGTCAGCTATGTCGACCCCAACATGGATGCCGCCAAGCTGCACATGGCACTCAGTCTGAAATTTCCGGGTGAGTCCGTTGACTTCATCAACTACAGCGAAGACGGTGGCCAGTTGCTCTTCGGGGTCAGCAGCGACCGTGATCCGGGCACGTACTACCTGATTGACACGCACAGTTACAAAGTACGCAAGCTGTTTGACGTGGCTCCATGGATCGATCCGGCCAAGATGGCCGAACGGCGACCACTCCATTTCAAAGCCAGCAATGGCACCGAACTGGAAGCCATCCTGACCTTTCCGAAGGGGGCCGCCGAGACGAATCTGCCCATGGTCCTGCTGCCGCACGGCGGCCCAATCGACGAGCAGGACGATTGGTCCTACGACAACGTTGCACAGTTTCTTGCCAATCGCGGCTATTTGGTCTTGCAGGTGAACTTTCGCGGCTCAAGCGGACGCGGCACCGATTTCATGAAAGCCGGTTACCGCCAATGGGGCACTGGTATTCAACAGGATCTGATTGATGGCGTGAAATGGGCGATCGCAGAAAAATATGCCGATCCGAAGCGTATATGCGTGTTCGGCGGCAGTTTCGGCGGCTATTCGGCCATGATGGCCGTGATCCGCGCACCGGGCATGTTCAAGTGCGCCGTCGGCTATGCCGGCATCTATGACATGGCCATGCGATACACGAAGGGCGACACCCAGGAAAGCGAACTCGGACGCAACGCATTACGCGCCCAGATGGGTGACGACCCAGCCGACCTCGCGGCCAACTCTCCCGACAAGCTGGCTGACCAGATCAACGTCCCGGTATTTCTGATCCACGGTGAGGACGACCAGCGCGCGCCGTTCGCCCAGGCCAAGGCGATGCGCGCAGCGCTCGATGCGGCCCACAAGCCGTATGAATGGATGAGCAAGCCGGGCGAAGGGCACGGCTTTTATGATGAGAAGAACAATATCGAACTCTACACCCGACTGCAGGCGTTTCTGGAGAAATACATCGGCAAGGGCTCCTGATTCGATAACCGGTCCCCCTGGAAACGGCCACCGCGAGGTGGCCGTTTTTTTGCCGCCTCGTCAGAGCAATACCGGACGGTCAGGCAATTCATCAGGATTGTCGATACCTTCGCTGGGAAAGTGCTGCGCCAGCAGCGCATGCGCAGCGGCGATGCCCGCAAGGCTGCCTTCGCACCAGCGCCCGGCCGCATAGCTGTTGCGCATGGCGGCGCAGACGGCGTCCCATTCGGACTGGGCAACACGGTTGGCGATGCCGCGATCGGCGACGATCTCAATGCGCTTTTCGGCCATCAGCACGTAAAACAGAACGCCGGTGTTGTGCTCGGTATCCCATACTTGGAGCTGGGCGAAAATCTGGCGTGCGCGGGTCGCCGCATCGACGCCTTCCAGCACAGCCCAAGGCGACAGTCGAGACTCGACCGCAAATCGTACTTCACCCAGATGCGTGCGCTCACCGTTGGCGATGGCTGCGGTCATTTCGTCGAGTAGCGATTCGGGAAAGCTGCGGCGCATGGCAAACCATTGGCCGAACAGGTTGGTCAGCAGCCGCTGCAGTCGCGCCATCACCAGCTCCCCGACGAACCGCCACCGCCGAAGCTGCCTCCACCGCCGCTGAAGCCACCGCCTCCGCCCCCACCAAAACCACCACCACCCGAACCAAACCCGCCACCGCCGAATCCGCCCCAGCCACCGCCGCCTATGAAACCACCGGCACCGCCTGGCAGCAACATCAGAATGCCGCCCATGACCGCGCCAATGATGCCGGCGCCAGTCGACACGAGCAGCCACAACAGGCCTCCGGTGAACAGCGCGCCAATCGGCGCACGAACCCAGCTGTTCGCCCGCCCGAGCACACTACGCAGGAACAGCGCCAGAAACAGCCCCATCATCAGCCCGTGCTGCAATCCGAAGCCGGAACGCTGATGCTCGGGGTTGCCCTGCACAGGCGGCGGTAACGGCTCGCCGTCGATCAGCTGAGTCAGCGCACCAACCGCATCCGTGATGCCGCCGAAATAGTCGTTGACGCGAAATTTGGGGGCGATGTATTCGCGGCTGATGCGTGCAGCAGCGGCATCAGGGATTGCGCCTTCCAGGCCATAACCGACCTCGATGCGCACCTGCCGATCGTTCTTTGCAACGAGCAGAAGCACACCGTCATCGGTGCCTTTGCGGCCGATCTTGTTGGCCTCGGCGACCGCAATCGAATAAGCGTCGATATCCTGCGGCTGGGTGGTCGGAACCATCAGCACCACCAGTTGCGCGCCCTTGGCTTTTTCCAGCGCAATCAACTGCGAATCCAGCTGATCGACCTGCGCCGCGGTGAGTGTGCCGGTCAGGTCGGTGACGTGACGCGCGAGCGTGGGCACCGCATCGGCCGCATGCAGTAAAACCGGCGACAGCAGAGCTATCGCCAGGATCGACAACAGGCGCGAAAGGCGCCGAGGCATCATCAATGGGCCGAGCTGGCAGGGGCTGGCGTATTGGTACCGAAGTCCACGGTTGGTGCGGTGGAGATCGCTTTCTCGTTATCGACGCTGAAATTCGGTTTGATCTGGTAGCCAAACATCTTGGCGGTGAGATTGTTCGGAAAGGTGCGGATCATCGAGTTGTAGTCAGCCACCGACTGGATATAGCGGTTGCGTGCCACGGTCACGCGATTTTCGGTACCCTCCAGTTGCGCCTGCAGATTCTGGAACAGGCCATCGGCCTTCAACTGCGGATAGTTCTCGCTGACCACCATCAGTCGCGACAGCGCGCCGCCCAACTCACCTTGCGCCGCCTGAAATTGTTTCAGCTTTTCCGGGTCATTCACTGTATCGGCATTGACCTGCAGGCTGCCGACTTTGGCGCGCGCATTGGTTACCTCGACGAAAACCTTCTCTTCGTGCTGCGCATAGCCCTTGACGGTATTGACCAGATTCGGCACCAGATCGGCGCGCCGCTGATACTGGTTCAGCACCTCGGACCAGGCCTGCTTGACCGCCTCATCCTGCCGCTGCATGGCGTTATAGCCGCAACCGGACAGGCCACCGAGAATCAGCAAAAGCACCAGTACGCGCAAAGTTTTCATCAAGGCTTGCTCCATTGCGGATTGACTACCATTGCAGCACCCCTGCAGCCCATACGCAATAAAGTGCCGGGATCGGATCAAAACTCCTGACCGACGCCGTAGCGCTAGGTCAGAACCAACGCGGTAGCAGGATCAGCCCCCAACTCAACGCCACCAGCACCAGCAGCACGAAAACCGCGGCTGAGCCCATGTCTTTGGCACGGCCGGCCAGCTCATGAAATTCCGGACTGACTTTGTCGACTACGGCCTCGATGGCGGAATTGAGCAACTCGGCTGAGAGCACCAGCATCGGCGGAAAAATCAGCGCGAGCTTTTCAAGCGCGCCGTTGCCGAGCCATAGTCCGAGCGGAATAAGAGCAATGGCCAGACAGGCTTCCAGTCGAAACGAGGCTTCATGACGCCAACCGGCACGAAAACCTTTCATCGACCACTGAAATGCTTTCCAGAGCTGCTTGGGACCGCGAAAACCTTCGGCTGCCATCGTCCGGGATCCGGTCAGGCGATCGCTGGCAGCAACTGGCCAGCAGATTGACGATCGAACTGGCGCTTGCTGGCGATAAAAGACCTGGCCACCAAGGTGCGCGATGGAATAAAAGCAACGATCAACATGGTGAGGCAAGGTCCCTGGTTCCAGAGGCGACTTGAAAGCAGCACGCTTCAAGCAGCCGGTTCAATCAACAAACACAAGCGACTAATAATGCCACAAGCCCCGATGTTTCAAGATTTGGCTGGCTCCCGCGACTTACACATCAGCCCGAGCAGCCGTAAAGGCTCCCCCTCATCGCATGCTGCACTGCTACTACACCCGCGTGGTGAATAGGTTACGCTTCTAGAGATGTGACCCGCTCCACAGTCGCCTTGAACAGGGGATGCCACGGCAGAGCCGCGGCCCGAACCACGTATATCGAATCACGCACGGAAACGTTAATGGCAATTCAGAATCCGCCCGTCTCGCAAAATCGCTCCTTCAGCGCCGTCTTCCTGATTGAAATGTGGGAGCGCTTTGGCTTCTACGGCATGCAGGTGCTGATGGTCACTTTTTTGATGAAGAAGCTCGGCTTCGTCGATACCAAGGCCAATCTGGTCTGGGGAGCGGCGGCCGCTTTGATCTACGCCACGCCAGCGATCGGCGGCTGGGTCGGCGACAAGCTGCTGGGCACGCGCCGCACCATGCTGATCGGCGCCACGGTGCTGGCGTTGGGCTACGCCATGTTGTGGATCCCCTCGAACAACCCGTACATGGTGTATTGCGCGCTCGGCGTCATCGTGGTCGGCAACGGTTTCTTCAAGCCGAATGCGGGCAATTTGGTGCGCAAGATCTACGAGGGCGACGAAACCCGCATCGATAGCGCCTTCACCATCTACTACATGGCGGTGAACATCGGCTCGATGATCTCGATGACGCTGACTCCATGGATCCGCAACGTCGTGGCCGCGCGCTACGGCGACGACATGGGCTGGCATACCGCTTTCGGCGTCTGCTCGATCGGCCTGATCCTGGGCTTGATCAACTACATTTTCATGAGGCGTGCACTGGCACATATCGGCTCACCGGCGGACGAGCGTCCGATGGAGATGCGCCGTGCGCTGCCCGTGTTCGCAGCAGGCATCGTGCTGGTGTTTGTGGTGGCTTTCATTCTGCAAAGTCAGGTGGTGGCACGAGCCTGCGTGTATACCGCCGGCGTGATCATCCTCTGCGTATTCGCGCATTTGATCCGAAGCAGCCAGAAGAACGAGCGCGCAGGTCTAATCGCCGCCTTGGTGCTTACCGTTCAGACGATCTTCTTCTTTATCTTTTACTCGCAGATGGCGACATCGCTGAACCTGTTTGCGCAGCACAACGTGAACCTGTCGTTCGACCTCTTCGGCATGCATCTGTTCAACTGGATTCCCGAGCAGTATCAGAACCTCAACGCGATCTGGATCGTGGTCCTGAGTCCGATACTCGTCTTGATCTACAACACGCTGGGCCGCGTCGGCAAGGATCCTTCCATCGCGTTCAAGTTTGCGCTGGGCTTTGCAGCAGTCGCGATCGGCTTTTTCATGTATGGCGTCGGTGGGCACTCGGCGGTCAACGGCCAGGTGTCGTCATGGACCATGGTCTGGGGCTACGGCTGGTACTCGCTGGGCGAAATGCTGGTCAGCGGTCTGGGCCTGGCAATGATCGCGCGCTATGTGCCCTCGCGCATGGGCGGCTTCATGATGGGTGCTTATTACGTCGCGGTGGGCCTGTCGCAGTATCTGGGCAGCATCGTGGCCAACGCGGCACACATCCCGGATAACATCACCGATCCAGTACAGTCGCTGGCGATCTACGTGAGCCTGTTCAACAAGCTCGGCTTCGTCGGCATCGCCTGCGTGGTGGTCGCGCTGATCATGCTGCCGCTGATGAACCGGCTGTCGGCCAGCCACTCCGATCCTGCGGTCAACCACCATCCGCTGCCGGCCGTTCGCAGTGAGGAGTTCGACAACCGCGCCTGATGCGCATCCACCCGCCGCATGATGCGGCGGGTTTGCTGGATGATTGATTACCCATGACGCGACGTCCAGCCCAACGCATCGGTCCGTTTGCGCTCACACGCACCCTGGCGTGGCTGAGAATCTGTGCCATCGCCGGCCAGAGCGTCGCCGTGCTTTTCTGCGCGTGGTGGATGCAACTGCAGATTCCGCTGCTGCCACTGTTGGTCGGCATTGGCCTGCTGGGAGTGTTTGCGGTGTTCGCTGCGTGGCGGCTCAGCCAGCCATGGCCGATGCGCGAACGGGAAACCCTCGTTCATATCGCCGTCGATATGCTGGTGCTTGGGTACCTGCTGTATTTCACCGGCGGCGCCAGCAATCCGTTTATCACCCTGCTGCTGGTACCCATCGCCTTGACGGCGGCGGCGTTGTCGGCGCGTGCATTGCTGGCAGTATCTGCACTGGCAGGCGTGGCTTACGTGATTCTGCTCACCTGGCACGTACCGCTGCCAGTGCCGATGCACGACGATTTCCAAAACAACCTGACCCTGAATGTGGCCGGCACCGGCGTCAATCTGCTGATCAGCGCGCTGCTGCTGGGGTTTTTCATCAATCGGCTATCGCACGCATTGCGTCTGCAGCAGCATGAAGTGCAGCGCGTACGCGAGCGGGCACTACGCGACGAGGGCATTTTAGCCATCGCCACCCAGGCCGCCGGCGCCGCGCACGAACTCAATACGCCGCTATCGACCATGCGCACGCTGCTACCTGAGCTGCGTCGTGACTATGCCGCCGACGGCCTGCTGTCTGAAGATCTGCTGCTGCTGGAAGACCAAGTCAATCGCTGCCGCACGATCCTTCGCGAGATGGTGGCGTTCGGCAAGGCACAACTGTCGCAGGAATCGGAACGGCTCACCGTCGCCCAGTTCACCCACGGCTGCCTGGAACGTTTTCAGCTGCTGCGACCAGAGGCGGATGTCTCCCTGGTGCTGGACGACAACACCTCCCGCACTGCACTGCGCACACCGCCGGGTTTACGCCATGCACTGCTCAATCTACTCAACAACGCGGCGGATGCTTCTGCCAGTCGCGGCTCACAGATGGTCGCATTGATCGTGGTGCGCGAAGGCAGCTGGCTGCAGCTGTGCGTGCGCGACGAAGGACCTGGCTTTGCGGTGACCGGCGAACTGGCACTGCTTGGCGAGTCGCAGAAACAGGGTGGCCTTGGTATTGGCCTGGCACTGGCCGAGGCGACCGCCGAGCGACTCAATGGCGAACTGATCGCCGGCAACACCGAACACGGCGCCGAAATGTGCCTGCGCCTGCCGCTGGCCGTGATCGCCGACCGATAGCTAACACGGGCTATAGATCGCCATAATGACGCGATATCGACTGACCTGAGGCAAAAATACCGGTCGATCCACCCGAAAGAAGTGCCACCATGATCGAGTCAAATGAAATCTTGTTGAATCCGTCGGCATCCCACACCACCCTCTCGACTCCCGGGACGGTTACGCGCCCGCTGCTGCTGCTCGATGACGATGCGACTTTCGTTCGCGTGTTGGCGCGTGCCTTGGCTTCGCGCGGCTTCGAGGTACTCACCGCCACCAATTTCGATGAAGCGCGTGCGCTAACCCGCCGGCATCAGCCGCGTTACTGCGTGCTCGATCTCAAGCTGGGTGAGGAGAACGGACTGCGACTGATACCTGAGCTGCATGCGCTGGTTCCCGACATTCGCGTTTTGCTGCTCACCGGTTACGCCTCCATTGCCACCGCGGTGGAAGCGATCAAGCGCGGCGCGCACGACTATCTGGCCAAACCGGTCGACGCCGACGCCGTAGTGCGCGCCCTGCTCGACGGTGACACCGCCGACAGCGAAGACAACGATCCACCCGATGCACCTGAAGCGCCGCTGGCACTGCGCCGACTGGAGTGGGAACACATCCAGCGCGTACTGACTGAATGCGATGGCAATATTTCCGAAACCGCGCGACGGCTCGGCATGCACCGCCGCACTCTGCAACGGAAGCTGAGCAAGCATCCTGTGCGTGAGCGGCCGGAGCGCGAGGACTGACGGCTTGAGTATCGGATAATGCGGCGCATTTCACTTCGACTTGGCTGCTTCACTTGCTCCACAACCTTCAGTCGGTGTCATCGTCAAGATCATTGGTGCTGCACCTTCTTGATCGGCCAATTTCACCACCTTTGAGCGGTTGAATGGTCCCCGCAAAACGGGATTGAAATCCGTCGTGTGCCCATGTGGCGCACGGATCGAACCTTTGACGTCTAGCTCCACCACATCAGAAGCCAAAGGCTTTAGCATCAAATCAAACGTCCAGCCTGGTTTTCCATTGCCATCAGCATCTGGCGTGGAAATACTCGCATGCTCATTCGCTCGGACGCAAAGCGTCGGTGCAGCCAGTGTTTTGTCGCCCTGACTGAGACTCATCACAAGTTGAAAAATCTGAGGCGATGAGACCGAGGATTTCGACTCTGCCTGCGGCTGGTTCACCGCGTATACCGCTGTGGTAAATCCAGTAATAAAGGCAAAGACACAAGCTATCCCAATCAACCGACGACCAAGGCTTGGCGAACTCAACTTCAACATGGCAATACGCTCCGTAATGGGATGGTAGGAGAACCACGGGCAGCCGACAGGCAACGAAAAGGCGGCCGATTGGGTTTTCAACATGGCATTGGCGTAAGCGCGACGCTGAGTACCGTGCTCGCACAACACTGCGGCATCGCAGGCCAGCTCCTGATCTTGGCGCAATGCAGCGAGTGCGAACCAAGCGAGCGGATGAAACCAGAACACGGCGACAATGACCTGAGCCAATAGGCACCACCAGCCATCACGCCTGCGCGCGTGCATCGCCTCGTGAACAAGAATCAGCGAACGCTCAGTCGCGTCATAGCGTTCATCGAAATCGGACGGGAGTACGATACGAACTCGCCATGCCCCAACCAATGCAGGTCCGATATCCGTGCTGATGGCTCGTAGTACAGGCCAACGCGATGGCAGATTGTCGATTCTGGTTGCCCCTAGCATGCGTATTCGATATTGCGACTGCGCTCGCATCGCCATGCCCAGGGCGATCACGATGCCTGCAAGCCAGATCAGAACCACGGCGGTGCGCCAGTCGATGGTGTGTGACTGATCGACGTGCGTTGGAATGACACCTGCCATCGTCGTGATCGTGCTGACCACAATCGAGAATGTGGAGGTCGTCGCGCTGGCAGCGTGCGGTAACTGGCTGGCTATCATTGCCAGCGGCGGCAATAGCCACAGCTGGAATGCGCGCTCCGCACCAAACAATCGACGACACGGCTTTCGTAACAATGCGACAACGAGTAGTGCCAAGGTAAATGCCAGCAGAAGTAGCCAGCCATGGCTGATCCACGCCAACGCGATCGAGTCAATGCGCGTCATGGTCAAGCTCCTCCAACAATTTACGTAACTCGGCAATATCCTTTTTCGATAATTTGCGCTGTTCGGAAAAGTGAGCCACCAGCGGTGCCACGCGGCCGCCGAACAGGCGATCCAGCAGCCCCTTGCTCTCCTGCTGCACGTACTGCTCGCGTTTGAGCAGCGGCGTGTACAGATAGCGGCGACCTTCACGCTCGGCGTGGATGGCCTTTTTTCGCAACAGACGATTGAGCAGGGATTTCACCGTGCCCTCCTGCCAGTTTTGCGCCGGCCCCACTTCGCCGAGAATCTCCTCGGCACTGCGTGGCGCGCTTCGCCACAGCACGTCCATCACTACCGCTTCGGCTTCACTGATTGCCATAGGTCACCGTTTACACGTGTAAGTGAATTTATGTTTACATGCGTAAACAATGTCGTCAAGTCTATGCATATCCCCTGCATGACAACGTCGGACCCAGCTCCTCCTGACAACGAAAAAGGTCAGCCACTCGTGCACGAGGCGACCGCCGATCAATCCGTCGTATCCTAGGCAGCTGACTCTTTACTGCAGGAACCCGGCAATGGACAAGGTGTTTGCAAGCGCGGCAACCGCTCTCGATGGGCTGCTGGTCGATGGCATGACCATCGCAGCCGGAGGCTTTGGTCTGTGCGGGATTCCCGAAAACCTCATCGGCGCCCTGCTGGCAGCCGGCACCAGAGAGTTGACCATCGTCGGCAACAACGCCGGCGTGGACGACTTTGGTATGGGTCCGCTGCTGAAGACACACCAAGTCAAGCGCGTATACGCCTCGTACGTCGGCGAGAACAAGGAGTTCGAGCGACAGGTGCTGGCCGGCGAACTGGAGCTGCATCTCACACCACAGGGCACGCTGGCGGAAAAGCTTCGCGCCGGCGGCGCCGGTATTCCTGGCTTTTACACGCGCACAGCGTTCGGCACCAAGCTGGCCGAGGGCAAGGAGACCAAGGTCTTCGGCGACAAGGAGTACGTGCTGGAAGAGGCGATTCACGCTGACCTGTCGATCGTCAAGGCATGGAAAGGCGACGCACACGGCAATCTGGTGTTCCGCGAAACCGCGCGCAACTTCAATCCGATGATCGCCACCTGCGGCAAGATATGCGTGGCCGAGGTCGAGCATCTGGTCGCTGTGGGCGAACTGGAGCCAGACAACATCCACGTGCCAGGCATCTATGTCGACCGCATCATCCAGGGCGAGAAATACGAGAAGCGTATCGAGTTCCGCACGATTGCTGGCGCCAATACCGGCAAGGAAAGCCCGGTGCGAACCGCCATGGCGCAGCGCGCCGCGAAGGAACTGCAGGATGGGTTCTACGTCAACCTCGGCATTGGCATCCCGACCCTGGTGGCCAATTTCATTCCCGACGGCATCGACGTGACGCTGCAGTCCGAGAATGGCCTGCTGGGCATTGGTCCGTTTCCGGATGAGGCCAACGTCGACCCGGATCTGATCAATGCCGGCAAGCAAACCATCACCACACTACCGGGATCGAGCTTCTTCTCCAGCGCCGATTCGTTCGCAATGATCCGCGGTGGCCATATCGACCTGTCGATTCTCGGCGGCCTTGAAGTTTCAGCCACCGGTGATCTGGCCAACTGGATGGTGCCTGGCAAGATGGTGAAAGGCCCGGGCGGCGCGATGGATCTGGTCAGCGGGGTGAAGCGCGTGGTTGTGCTGATGGAGCACAACGCCAAAGACGGCACGCCAAAGATCCGTGAGGAATGCGAGTTGCCGTTGACCGGCAAACAGGTGGTCGACCTGATCATCACCGACCTGTGTGTGTTCAAGGTCGAGAAAGGTCAGGGGCTGACGCTGATTGAGCTCAATGAGGGCGTGACTGTCGATGAGGTCAAAGCAAAGACTGGCTGCGGCTTTACTGTTGATGCGACCTTGCAGCACTGACTATTGATAGTCTCGCGCCGGCCACGCCGACGCTAGCGAAGAACAGGTTGAATTCCCGGATTGCTACCGCTTCGAAGCCTTGAATCAGATCAACGTCAAGCTTCGACCGGCCGGGCCGGCAACGGCTTGGGAAAGCGGATGCGGGCGACGTTCTCGTGCCCAGGGCGGGTCTGCAGTTCCAGCGGCCAGGCAAAGCGCTCACTGATGCGCTGAGCGATGGCCAGTTCGAACCCATGGCGATCGGCGCCGAACACTCGCGCCGATTGTGCTGCAGCGTCCACAGGATGGGGGCCAGCGTGATTGCTCACCGTGACCGCGCCAGGCAACACAGTGATCACCACGCGGCCTTGTTCGGTCTGCTGGCAGGCGTTGCGGATCAGCTGCCAGCACAGCACCGAAAACACCCGGCGCGATCCCTGCAGCGCGAAGCGTGCGGGCTCTTCCAGCTCAAGTACGATGGGCCGACCGGCGAGCAGGATACGGGCGGCGTCCAGCTCGTGGACCAATACGTCATTCACCACGAAGCGTTCGGAGTCCATGCCCGTATCGGATTCGCGCGCCAGAATCAGCAGCGCGTCGACCACCGTCTCCATCTCACGGGTGGCACGCTGGATGCGGCGTACCGAACGCTCGCCGAAATCGCTGAGGTTTTCCTCATCGGCCAGCATGTCGACCGACATCTTGATGACGGTGAGTGGACTGCGCAATTCGTGGCTGGCGTCGCGGGTGAAGTTGCGTTCGCGCTGGTTGTAATCGGCAATACGCGTGACGAAACCGTGCAATCCCTTCGACAGCGAAGCAATATCCGCATCCGTGCCGCGCGCAAGAAGCTCGGGGCGCAGTGCATCCGGATTTCCCTGCGACTCGTCCCAGCTGCTGATCATCACGGCGAGCGCGCTCACCGGGCGCCATTCGCGCTTCGTGGCCATCCAGCCGAGAACGATCACGATCACGGCCATCACCGCCGCCAACGGCGCGACGTTGTACGCGCCCATCACGCATGTAATCAGTACAGCCGCCAGCTGCAGCGCGAAGACCCACGCGATGCGCCGCTTGAAGGCGCCGGTGCGAAATGCTGTCACTGGGTCGCCCTTGCTCGTCATCAACTCAACCATGGTGGCATGCCAACATAGGCATCAAGCCGATTGCGTGGACGATGCCACCTCCGACTCGAGTTCGGCGAGGCGATAACCTGCCGAATGAATCGTGTGTAACAGAGGTTGTGCGAAGGGTTTGTCGATAACGCGACGCAGGTTGTACAGATGCGAGCGCAGCGTATCCGAATCAGGCAACGTGTCGCCCCAGATTTCGCGCTCGATATCCCGACGACTGACCACTCGCGGTGACTCGCGCATCAGGATGGCCAGCAGCTTCAGGCCGATCGGCGATACGGTCAGTTCCTGGCCTTCGCGGGTCAGACGCAGTGTGGCGGTATCGAGCGTCATGTCGCCCACGGTCAGCACTTCGGTCGATACCTGACGACGGTCCCGGCGAATCAACGCACGCAGGCGCGCCTCCAGTTCGCGGACTTCGAACGGCTTGACCAGATAGTCATCGGCGCCCGCTTCGAGACCGACCAGCTTGTCATCCAGCGTATCGCGCGCGGTCAGCATCAACACCGGCGTGGACTTCTTCGCCTCCTTGCGCAGCTTGCGGCAGACTTCCAGACCATCGAGGCCGGGCAGCATGAGGTCAAGCACGATCACGTCGTAGCTGTTGGACACCGCCAGATGCAGGCCACTGACGCCATCAGCCGCGTAATCCACCGAATAACCCCGGCGCTCAAGGAATTCACCCACCATTTCGGCGATCTGGCGGTTGTCTTCAACCAGCAGAATCAGGCCGGCTTGATCTTCATGTACGGTCATATCTCGTCCTCGTCGCTCTGGCTTCAACTATGTGGATTTTCACAAATGTGAAGGACGAAGACTAAACGCCCGCACGGTGATCGAAATGTGAAGTACGCCCGGGCGACTCGTCACACCAGTGGCTGAGCGCAAGTCTGGTTTACGCCGTCATTTCAGCAGCGGTTGCAGCTGCGGCCACACCGTATCGAGTACTTTCGGCTCGGCGCTGGCGACGGGATGCAGCCCGTCGTCCTGCATCATGGCGGGATCGAGTGCCACGCTTTCGAGCAGGAACGGCACCAGTCCGGTGCGCTTGGTCTTTGCCAGATCGGCATAGATGGCCCGCAGGCCGTCACGGTACTGCGGACCGTAGTTCACCGGCAGCTCGATACCCAGCAGCAGCACGCGGATTTTCTGCTTCTGCGCCACGTCGATCATCGCGGCGAGATTGTCGCGCAGCGCCGGCAGCGGCAGTCCCTGCAGGCCGTCGTTTGCACCCAGTTCGATCACGAGTACCGACGGATGATATTTCTGCAGCAATGCCGGCAAACGGTTGCGTCCGCTCAGCGACGTTTCACCACTGATGCTGGCATTGATCGCTGCAGCCTTCGGCACCATGTTGGACAGGCGCGCGTTCAGCAGGAACACCCAGCCGGATTCGATCGGTATGTTGTGTGCGGCGGATAGCGAGTCACCCAGCACCAGTACCGTATTCACTGCAGTTTTCGGCGCCGCCGCACCGGCGCTGCCGATACCACCCAGCAACAGCCCGCAACACATCATCAAACCAAGGCATCGACGCATGACTGATTCTTCCCGCGCGCTTCTAGAGACCCGCGATGTTAGCAAGTCGGTCAGCGGTCCCGAGGGAAAGCTCGACATTCTGCACAACGTCAGCCTGCAGATCATGTCCGGCGAAAGTTTCGCCATCGTCGGCGCCTCCGGCTCCGGCAAGACCACCTTGCTCGGCCTGCTGGCCGGGCTGGATACGCCCAACAGCGGCAGCATCCTTCTCGACGGCAATGCGCTTGAACAGATGGACGAGGAAGCGCGCGCGGATCTGCGCCGTCGCCTGGTCGGCTTCGTGTTCCAGTCGTTCCATCTGCTGCCCGCCCTCACCGCCGAGGAAAACGTGATGCTGCCGCTGGAGCTGGAAGGCAGCAGCGACGCCCGCGCACGTGCTCGTGCCGCGCTCGAAGCAGTGGGGCTCAGTGCACGGCGTAAACATTATCCCGCCCAGCTTTCCGGCGGTGAGCAGCAGCGCGTGGCGATTGCCCGCGCCTTTGTGCACAGGCCGCGCGTGCTGTTTGCCGACGAACCCACCGGCAACCTCGACCAACGCACCGGTCACCACATCTGCGACATGCTGTTCGCACTCAATCGCGATCACCACACCACCCTGGTACTGGTCACCCACGACGCTACGCTGGCCGCACGCTGCGATCGACGAATCGAACTGGAAGAGGGCCGCGTGGTGTCCTCGAACGAGGCCACAAAATTCACGAGCGCCCGCGCATGAAGTTGCTGCTGCTCGCCCTACGCACGGTTCGTCGCGAATGGCACCTTCCGGAGCTGCGCACATTGGCCGCGTCTCTGGTGCTGGCGGTGGTTGCGCTCGGCGTGGTCGCCACGCTGTCGACGCGGATCGAACGCGGCATGCTGGCCAGCGCGGCCGAATTGATCGGCGGCGATATCGGCATTGAATCCCCGCAGAACCTGCCCGATACGTTTGCCAATGAAGCCCATCAGCGCGGATTGAACACCACTGTCACCGCCAGCTTTCCCAGCGTTGCGTTTGCCAACCAGAAGACACAACTGCTCGACGTGCAGGCCAGCGATCAGCACTACCCGCTGCGTGGCACGCTGGAGCTGGGCGACGCGACCGGACGCTCGCACAACGGCCAAGCGCCGGCAGCGGGCAGCGTCTATCTCGACCATCGCGCGCTGGTCGCGCTGAACCTCAAGGTTGGCCAGCAACTGCAACTCGGTGGCCGCCAGCTGACCATCACGGCCGAGCTATTGCGCCAGCCCGACGGTGGTGAGCTGTTTGCGCTGGCACCGCGCGCGCTGATGAGCCTCACCGACGCCGAACAGGCCGGACTGCTCGGCGTCGGCAGCCGTGCGCGCCATCGCCTGCTGTTGGCCGGTGATCCGACAGCGGTGCAGAGCTGGCGCGACTGGGTGCAGTCGACAAAACTGCCGCAGGGCGCCGAGTTGGTGACCACCGAACAGACGCAGGAGCGCATGCGCACCGCGTTCGATCGCGCCGGCGCCTTTCTAAGGCTGACCGCGCTGCTGTCGGCACTGCTGGCGGGTGTGGCCATCGCTCTGGCGGCGCAACGCTACGCACGGCGCAAGACAGCCGAAGTCGCCTTGCTGCGCGCGCTGGGCACCTCACGCAAACGCGTGCTGGGCCTGCTGGTTTACACGCTCGCCGCACTAACCATCCCCGCCGCAGCCATTGGGCTCGTGCTGGCATTGGGGCTGTCCCAACTGGCGTGGCTGTTTGCCAGTCAGCTGTTCGGCAGCGTGCCGACCGTGCTGCCGCTGGGGCCATCGTTCGCCGCCGCAGCGATGGGCATTGCCGTGCTGATCGGCTTTGCGCTGCCGCCGCTGGCGAGGCTGGCCGAGGTGCCGCCGGTGGCGGTGTTCCGTCAAAGTATGGAGCGGCGTGTACGGCGCTTCGATGCGCTGTATCTGATCCCGCTGGTGGTGGCGCTGGCCTTGATCTGGACGCAGAGCGGTTCGGTGCAGCTGGCCGGCATTCTCGCAGCAAGCTTGTTCGGCGTTGCCGTTGTCGCGGCGCTGCTGGCCGCGCTGCTGCTGTTCATTGCCCGACGCGTCGCACCCGGCGCGCATCCCGCGCTGCGCCTCGGGCTGGCCGCGCTGGCACGACGGCGCACGCTGAGCCTGATCCAGGCCACCGCGCTGAGCCTCGGACTCTGCGCCCTGCTGCTGCTTGCCATCGTGGCGCCTTCGCTGCTGCAGGGCTGGCGACAGGAGTTGCCGACCGATACACCGAACTGGTTCGCGCTGAACCTGCAGGATGACCAGCGCGCCGGCTTCGAACACGCGCTGGCAGGCATTGGCGGCGAGAAGCTCAACATGGCGCCGCTGGCAGTGGGCAAGCTCACTGCGATCAACGGCAAGCCGATCGATTCGATCAAGTTCGCCGATGAACGCTCGAAGGACTCGGCCGATCGCCAGCTGCGGCTGTCATGGGCCAGCGAGCTGCCGCCGGCCAACCAGATCGTCGCCGGCCAGTGGCCAAATGCACACCCCGCGCAGGCGATGGTGTCGATCGACACGATGTGGCGCGACATGTTTTCGCTGAAATTGGGCGACACGCTGAGCTTCAACGTCGGCGAAGGCAACCTCGACGCGAAGATCGGCAGCATCCGCAAGGTCGACTGGAGTTCATTCCGGGTCAACTTCTTCCTGCTGCTCGATCCCGACCACGCCAGCAGCTTGCCGCATACCTGGCTCGCCAGCTTCTACCTGCCGCGCACGCAAGCGAATCAGCTGGCGCAGCTGTCGCGCGACTACAGCAACCTCAGCCTGATCGACGTCGATTCGTTGCTCGATCGCGTGCGCGAGATCGTCGATCGCGTAGGCAATGCCGTGCGCTGGATCCTTGGTTTCAGCCTGCTCGCCGGCGCGCTGGTGCTGTCGGCGGCGCTCGCTGCCAGCGCCGCCGAACGCCGTCACGAAGCGGCCCTTCTACGCACCCTGGGCGCGCGTCGCAATCAACTGCGTGCGGCCGCCGCTTGTGAATTCGCCTTGCTCGGCCTTGTCGCCGGACTCACCGCAGCACTTGGTGCCGCCGGTGCGGGCTTGTGGATGGGGCATGCTGTCTTCCATATCGATGGCTTCGTGCCTCCGCTATGGCCGCTTGCGCTTGGCGCATTGAGCGCGGCCATCGTGGTGATGCTGCTGGGCCTGGCCGGCACGCGCAAGGTGACTCAAACATCGCCGATGCGGTTGTTGCGGGAAGGCTGATGCATCCATTTCTTGCGAGTCAGCAGTCCAACGTGAGCTAATTCATCACCGTTGCAATGGAAGATCGATGTGACCGATGAGCAGTATGCGAAGCAGTGGCTTCGATATCGTCGCTGGAATCGCTTAGCTATCGGTTTGTTTTTGGGATTTATACCTTTCGTTATTTTTATCGTCTCGGCATCCGACTATTTTTCTACCGCAGGAAAACTAGTGCCGATGGTTGCTGCGGGCTGGCTAGTTGCAATGGGATATTCGATATCCCGCATCTTCTTCTTTCGGTGTCCACAGTGCGGGCATATCTTTGCGTTGGCCTCTTGGCTATACCTCACTAACGGGCAAAAGTGCGCGCACTGCGGCCTGAAACGCTACGAAAACTCCGGCATCGAAAGCGCTTCAAAAATTCACTAAATTGAGCACAGCCATCCATGTATACGCTCTACTACTCCCCCGGCACCGCCAGCATGGTCGTGCACCTCGCACTGCTGGAAATCGGTGCGCCGCATGAGTTGCGGCTAGTCGATTTCGACGCGGGCGAGCAACACGATCCGGACTATTTGAAGCTCAATCCCGGTGGTGTCGTACCGACACTGGTGATAGACGGTCGGGCGTTGACCGAATCTGCTGCGCTGTTGATGATTCTGGCCGAGCGTCACCCTGAAGCGAAGCTGGCACCGTTATCGGGTACGCCTGCGCACGACGCCTGGACACAGTGGATCGTGTATCTCAGCAATACGCTGATGTCGACCTATCGGCTGTGGTTTTATCCAGCCGAACTGGGCAGCGACGAACACGATCCGGCAATACGCGCGGCGCTGCAAAAAAAGATCGAAGGCATATGGGATCGGCTGGATGCGCATCTCGAAGCCAATGGTCCGTACTTGCTGGGCGCCGAATTCACTGGCGCCGACCTGCTGCTGGCGATGCTGATGCGCTGGTCGCGCAATATGCCGCGACCGGTCAGCGAGTGGCCGGCATTGAATCGGTTGGCGGCGCTGATTCGTGCGCGCCCGAGCTGGCAGAGGCTTTACCAGATCGAAGCGCTGAGCGGATGGTGATGGTGATGGTGATGGTGATGGCGGCAGTTTCGACGGATAGGCCACCACATGAGTGATGCAGCCAATCCCGACGCCGCGCCGTTTTCCTGGCGACAAAAGCTGAAGAGCGAATGGTTGCTACTGCTGTTTGGCACACTGACGATTGCATTGGCACTGTTCGATCCGCAACCACTGGCAAACTATCAACACTGGCTGCAGCTGCCGACGCTGGCCGGGTTGATGGGCCTGCTGATTGCGATCCAGGGCATTCGCGACAGCGGACTGGTGCAGCACGCTGCCGTCAGCATCGCCGCACGCGCGCATTCGCTGCGTGGACTCGGCCTGCTACTGGTAGCGGCGACAGCACTGCTGTCGATGGTGCTGACCAACGACGTGAGCTTGTTCCTGATCGTACCGCTGACGGTGGTGATCGGCGGCATATCCAACCTGCCGGTGCTGCGCATGGTGGTGCTGGAAGCGCTGGCGGTGAATGCGGGCTCCACACTGAGTCCGATCGGCAACCCGCAGAACCTGCTGCTGTGGCAGCACGCGCGGTTGCCTTTCCTGCATTTCGTCGTTGCGATGCTGCCTGCAGCTGTCGTGATGTTTGCGCTACTGGTGGCATTCACCCTGCTGTGGCTACCGCGCGACGGCATCCAGCTGAGCATGGACACGATGAGCGGCCAGACGACGTCAAGGCGACTTGGCGCAGCGTCGATGATCGGCCTGGTCGGCATGGTCGTGTTGATGGAGTACGACTACGCGCTGCTGGGTGCTGTACTGCTGCTGGTGCTGTTTGCGCTACTGGCACGCGCAAGCCTGACGCGAATCGACTGGCTGTTGCTGGTGACCTTTGCAGCGATCTTTCTGGGGCTGGGGCATTTCGCCGAACTGCCACTGGTGAAACACGGGCTGGATCAGCTCGACTTCAAGCAGCCACTGACGGTCTTCATCAGCGGCGTTCTTGCCTCACAACTGATCAGCAATGTGCCGGCGACCGTGCTGCTGCTCGATCGTGCGCCTGATGCGATTGCGCTGGCGGTGGCAGTCAATGTGGGTGGTTTTGGTCTGGCGATTGGTTCGCTGGCCAACCTGATCGCCCTGCGGCTTGCCAAACAGCCGCACGGCTTGCGGTTGCTGCACCTGGTCTCGATTCCGTTTTTGCTGGTTAGCGCACCGCTGGTCTATCTTGCGTGGCACTGGCTCGGATGATTCGGTAACACCTGCCGCTCAATCATCATCGCGCGGCAGGCTGAGCTTGCCTTTGACGCGGGCATGGGTGACGTCGCCACTACCCATGGCACCGAGGCTGAAGCTGCCACCGACATCCTTGACGCCAAGATCGCCCGAGCCCAGCGTGTCGGCATGCACGCTACCGCCGACCCTACGTAGCATGACGTCACCCGAGCCGATGCTGCCGATCTTCGCATCACCCTTGATGCCCTCGATCTTGACGTCGCCGGACCCCACCGAACCCAGCTCGAGACTGCCGATATCGCTTGCATCGATATCGCCCGCCCCCAGGCTCGCGGTGAACTTGCCCGACACGTGGCGCACGTGCAGATCGCCCGAGTTGACTCGGCTCTGCAACTGTCTTACGCCGTTGACCGTGGCGTTGCCCGAGCCGACGCTGAGCGTGACCGGCAAACGCGCCGGTAGCTGCATGTTGATATCCAGGTAGGCATACGAACTGCCAAATAGGTTGGAAGGTGCCTGGCTGTCGGCGCCGATATCGATCAGCAGTTGATCGCCCGCCAGCTTCTGGGTGACCTGCAAGCTGTTGAGCACGGCGTTGTCGGATGTACACGCGTGGCCGGTGACGATCACCTTCTGCGCGGCATCAGTCGCGGTGAGATGCAGATTGTGGCTGTGCACGTCGATCTGTACCGCATGCACACCAGTCAGGTTGATTTGCAGATTGCGCGGCGCCTGATATTTGCACGGGGCGGCAGCGAACACGGACGCAGGGGCCAGCAATAAAATGGCGATAAAAAGGCGGCGCATGGTGGAATCCGTGGAAGGTCGACAGCTGTAGGATGCCATTGTCAGCGGAAAGGTTGCACGCCGATGTTTATCGCTGTGCATTGGAGCACGTCAGCGGTGACTTGCCCAACAACCGATCACCCGCGCTCGACGGCCTTCGCACGTTGCCATAGTGCTTCCTGCGCGGGCAGACTCTGCTGCGCAAAGATTTCACCATCAGCCGCCGCCAACTGTTCCATCTGACGAAAACGTCGCTCGAACTTGCGGTTGGCATGCCGCAGCGCACGGGAGAAATCGACTTTTGCATGTCGTGCCAGATTGACCATTACGAACAGCACATCACCGATCTCGTCCTCCAGCCGCGCAGGATCGGCGCCATCGGCGAACTCGGCATGCACCTCGTCCACTTCTTCAGCCAGCTTGGTGAGCACCGACCCCGGCTCGGGCCAGTCAAAACCAACGCTGGCCGCGCGCTCTTGCAGCTTTCGTGCGCGCTGCCATTCCGGCAGGCCCGAAGAAATGCCGGCCAACGCGCTGTCGTCCGCCGACTCGCCTCTGGCCATGCGTTCGGCCGTCTTGCTGTCTTCCCATGCCTGTTTTCGCGAGGCGTCATCGGCAAATTGCGTGTCGCCGAATACGTGCGGATGACGACGGCGCATTTTGTTGCTGATCGCGTCAGCAACGTCGGCAAAGTCGAACAACCCCGCTTCCTTTGCCATCTGCGCATGGAAAACGACCTGCAGCAGCAGATCACCCAGCTCGTCACGCAGATCATCCCAGTGACCGCGATCGATCGCATCGACAACTTCGTAGGCTTCTTCAAGCGTGTACGGTGCGACGGAGGCAAAGTCCTGTTTCACATCCCACGGGCAACCGTGTTCGGTATTGCGCAGGCGTGCCATGATCGCCAGCAGGTCGTCGAGGCTGTAACGTGTGGTATCAGTCATCTATGGCTCTTCCATGGGTGCAGCCGAGTTTGCTGATTACACGTAGCCGGTGGCACGTAAGCGCGCCGCCCAATCCACGCTGGTATCGCCGACGGCGATGAACTCGGGGTTGAGCAGCGACTCGCCGCGGTTGTAGGTGAACGGTTTACCCTGCAAGTCGAGCACTGCGCCGCCCGCTTCCTGCAGCACGCATTGCGCAGCCGCCGTATCCCATTCGCTGGTCAGGCCCAGCCGCAAATAGACGTCCGCCGCACCACGGGCTATCAAACAAAACTTCAACGACGAACCCAGCGGAACGAGTCGATGGTCGTCGCCAAGCAGCGTCTGCAACATGGCGGTCTGTTCGTTGCCGTGCGAACGGCTGCCGGCCAGCACCGGCGGCTGCGCCAGCGCGCGCGCCTGGATGCGCTGCCATTCACCGCCCACCTGCGTCTGCAACCACGCGCCCTCGCCATGTTCGGCGACGTAAAGCTCACCAGTGACCGGCGCCAGCACTACGCCAAGCACCGTCTGCCGATCGTCGATCAGCGCAATGTTGACGGTAAATTCGCCGTTGCGCTTGACGAATTCGCGTGTACCGTCGAGCGGATCGACCAGCCAGTAGCGCGCCCAATGCTGACGCTGCGACCAGGCCAGCGCTTTCGCCTCTTCGGATAAAACCGGCAGCACAGTCTCCAGCGAGGACAGGCCATCCATGATGACCTTCTGCGCCGCGAGATCGGCAGCCGTGAGCGGCGACGCATCGGCCTTGGTCTGCACCGAAAAATCGCTGCGGTAAATCGTCATGATGGCTTCGCCGGCAGCACGTGCAATCTCACCGATGTGCCGGGCGAACTCGGGTACAGAACTCATGAATGGCTTACTGCCGCTCGAAGCGGCCAGCGAGGTATTCGCGGGCCATGAACAGCGCGGCGATCGAGCGCCCTTCGGTTACATCATCGCGACCAATCAGGGTATGCAGCTCGGACATCTTCCACGGCACCACGTCGAGTTCTTCCGGCTCGTCGCCAACCAATCGCTCGGGATACAGGTCTTGTGCCAGCACAACATGCGCCATATGCGTCATGTAGGACGGCGAAAGTGAGAGGTTGTGCAGGATCTTGAGCTTGCGCGCGCCATAGCCAACCTCCTCCTTCAATTCGCGCTCGGCGCCTTGTTCGGCGGTTTCGTCCTGGTCAAGCCGGCCTTTTGGCAAGCCTAGCTCGTAGCGCCCCACACCGGCGCCGTATTCGCGCACCAGCAAGACGGTTTCGTCGTCGAGCATCGGCACGATGATCACCGCACCCAGCCCGCTGCTCTTCAATCGTTCGTAGGTACGACGCTCACCATTGGAGAACTCCAGATCAAGCTGCTCGGCACGCAAAAAATGGCTGTTCTGAATGTCTCGCGTGGCGTGGATGATGGGTGGTTTGCGCATTTCTCCATTCTAGCCTGCCATCGTCAGAATTCGCCGGTAAGTCGCTCGACGTAGACAGATCGAGACACTTGATTATCGAGACCAGGCGTGTGCGTATGCACATCGCTCGGGCAACCTGTATTCATTGAATGGCGCCTTGGTTATTAGCCCTATTCTTTTGCGACGCACAATATAAATGACGGATATTTATGAAGTTTTATTTGACCGCCCTACAGGTCGAATGGATACTCCGGCGTACGGACAGTCACGCTGATACATGCCGGGGGGCAGCGGTGCAGTGGCCGTGAGGTCTAACTGACATCCATCTCAAAGGGGAATTGCATGCGTTCGCTACGATTAGCCTTGCAGGCCATGTTGATCACGCTGCTTATTTCGTTCGCCGCGTCCGTCGGTGCCCGAACCACCACTGCCGCCAGCAGCAGCGGCTACACCCAGACCCGCTATCCGATCGTGCTGGTGCATGGCCTGTTCGGCTTTGATCAGCTATTTGGCACGATCGATTATTTTTACGGCATTACGGATGGCCTGCGCAGTGGCGGCGCCACGGTTTACGCAGTCGAACTCAGCCAGCTGGGTAATGACGTCACCCGCGGCAACCAGCTGATCGCCCAACTGGAAAACCTGCAAGCGGTTTACGGCTACAGCAAGTTCAATCTGATCGGCCACAGCCAGGGTGGCCTGGACGTCCGCTATGCCGCTGCGGTGCGACCTGATCTGGTTGCCTCGGTCAGCACCTTCGGTACGCCGCATACCGGCAGCGCCGTCGCTGACGGCATTGCCACGGTAGCACCGGCGGGCAGTGCACAGCGCGCGCTCGCGGTGGCGTTTGCCACTGCGCTGGGGAATCTGATCGACACGTTCTCAGGCGGCAACAATCCACAAAATGCGCTGGATGCGCTGAGCCAGCTCACGACTAGCGGTACGGCGCAGTTCAACGCGCAGTTCCCAGCAGGCATGCCGACTTCTTCGTGCGGATCAGGTGCCGCGGTAGTCAATGGCATTCGCTATTACTCATCAGGCGGCACTTCGGTGCTGACCAATGTGCTTGATCCGTCTGACCTGCTATTGGGCGCTGGCAGCCTGTTCTTCAGCGGCAGCGCAAACGACGGCCTGGTCGGACAGTGCTCCAGCCACTGGGGTACGGTTATCCGTGACAACTACGACTGGAATCATCTGGACGAGGTCAACCAGTTGCTGGGTCTGCGCGGCGTGTTTTCTTCCGATCCAGTGGCGGTTTACCGTGACCAGGCCAATCGCCTGAAAGGTCTGGGACTGTGAGGTCACGCCGCCAGCTGGGATGGATGCTCGGCCTGGCGGCGCTGGTCTGTGCGGGGTTGTTGCTGCGCAATAGCGCTGAGGAACTACCCGCGACAGGGACTCCCGTCGCGGGGACCACTGCAACAGCAACCCAGCAAGACAACAGTCCACTGCGTGGATCCCGGGCGACAGCCTCTACCAACTCACTTCACGATCCGCACTTCGTGCTGAAGAACGGGTCACTGCGCGGTACGGAGCCCGATGGCAGCGTGAGCGTGGGCTTCGGCGGTCATCTGAAGCCCGACATGGGCTTACGCCGACTGTTCGACTACTACCTCGTGCTCATCGGGGAAACGGATCTGTCGGGAATCCGCACCTTGCTGCACGATGATCTCCTACGCCGTCAACTCGATGCGCCCTTGATCGACGAAGTGATGGCGAGCTTTGATCGATACACGCGCTATCAGCAAGCGGCTGTTGCACTAGCCTCACAGACAGGGTTGTCATTGGATCAGCAACTGGCCCAGATCACTGCGCTGCGCCGTCAGATGCTGGGCGATGATGTCGCCGAGGCGTTCTTCGGCGATGAACAGCGACAACAGCAGCAAACGCTGCAGCGTCTGGCCATTCAATCTGACCCCAGCCTTTCGCCAGCCGAAAAAGCACAACGACTGCAGGCACTGGACGCTGCGCTGCCAGCAGCCGAGCAGGAAGCCCTGGCGCAAACTTCGCTGGGCAACACGGTTCAGAACCAGACCGACGCGTTCGATGCTGCGCAGACAGACGCCGGCACGCGCTACGCTGAGCGTGCGCAAACCTGGGGTGATGCTGCCGCCGACCGGTTGCAGCAGCTGGACCAAAGCCGCGCGCAGTGGCAGGCGCGACTCAACACCTATGCACAACAGAGCCAGGCCATCCAGGCCGATACCTCGCTGGATAGCGGGCAGCAGCAGGCGGCACTGCAGCAGCTGATGACAAGCAGCTTCAACGGCACCGAGCAGTTGCAAGTGCAGGCCATGCAGAGCAACGGTCTACTCGGCAAAGCACGTTGAACAACGCGCACGATTGAATAACCCGTTGCTATCGAAGCTCGGAATGAAACCGCTACAGCGGTCGCGCGGAAGAAGAGCGCCCCGTGGCGACAGCCCAGATCAGCAGTCCATAAACCAGCGCATGCAGTAGGCCGAAACCAAACATGGATATCAGGCCCACGTTCGCAAGAATAGAAACGCCAGTCTCGTGGGTGGCATTCAGTCCGGGCAGGTAGATGCTGTAAAACCAGATCGACGCCACCTGCAACAGCAACTGCAACACGCTGGCAATCATCAGTAGCATGGCGGCACGAGGTGCTCGCGCCCAGATGACACATGCCACCACAATGCCAGCAATGGTGGCCAGCGTCTGAAAGCTTCCACCTGCCATCACACCGAAAATGCGGCTCAAGTCTTCCATCGTCAATACTCCGGCCATGTGGAGGACAAACACAGACGTTCCAGCGCTTGAGCATGAATCGCCGGCGTACCAGCCAGCACGCTGCGCGTATTCAGCGTGATTGGACCACCATCGAGATCAGTGAAAACACCACCGGCCTCGCGCACGATCATCACTAGCGCGGCGATATCGAGGATGTTCACGTCCGATTCGATCACCAGATCGAGGCTGCCACGCGCCAGCAGATGGTAGTGACAGAAATCGCCGTAACCGCGGATGCGGTTGCTGTCGCGAATGAGCTGGCCGAGTGCATCCCATCGCACATCGGCGGTCAGCGTTTTGACGTTGCCCGTGGAGATCGAGGCCTGGCTGATTGCGCTGGTATCCGCAACTTTCACCCGCTCGCCGTCGAGCCATGCGCCGCCACCCACGCTGGCCCACATCGTTTCACCGTAGATCGGCGCGCTGGACACGCCGAGAACCAACTCATCACCATCCATCAAGGCAATCTGGGTCGAGAAGAACGGGGTACGCCGCACAAAACTCTTGGTGCCATCGAGCGGATCGACCAGCCACAGCAGGCCACCTTGCTTGCCCTCGAGTCCAAACTCCTCGCCATAGATCGCCGCCTCCGGCAGCGCGGCCTGCAGGATTTGCCGGATGGCCTGCTCTGCTTCGCGGTCAGCGATGGTCACCGGTGTGGCATCGGATTTCAGCTCGACCTCTACCCCGCGATGCCAGTAGTGCCGAATCACTTCGCCTGCCGCCGCGGCAGCTTCGCGCGCTGCCAGCATGGCCTTGGTTGCGATATCAGATTGCATGATCAGTGGGGTGTCCTGTCGGGTGTCGGTGCGGGCAAGCCCATGGCCATACCTCCGCTGCGTTGAATATGTACGGTGCCGCTGGGATCCGGTCGACCGAATTGGGCCAGCCAGTGGAGTAGCACCGGATCAGTCTGTCGAGCCAGCAGCATCGCGTCCAGTCGCCAGCCCAGCGGACTGAGCTGCAACTCACCGTCGGCTTTTAGCGGACCATGACCATCATCATGCAGCTGCGCCGCGATAACCCCACTCTGCGCCTGTGCCTGCAACTGCAGCACGCCCAAGACGATATCGCCACTGTGCGTTTTCAGGGATGCTTTCGACCACTGGCTATTCGCCTGCAGCTGCAAAGGCCAGCCCGCCTGCAGGAGAGCGTGCTCGACGGTCACCTGCAGCTCGCCGCGTGGCCGACCCAATGGCAGCTTTGCATACGCATCCAGCAAAGAGAGATCGACGCGCGCGTGGACGTCGTGCCACTCGACCTGGCCTGCCGCCAGCTTTTGCATCGCGCCGGAGAAATCCAGCTGTGGTCCGCTGAAATCCAGCTGCAGTTGCGTCTTTCCCAGCAAGGCGAGTCGCGACAATTGCCAGCTCAGCTGTCCGAGTGTATGGCCATCGGCTGTCGTCACCTGCGCCGCCCGCCCGTCCCACAGCAGGCCATCGACCTGCTGCAAACGCAGTCCGTGCAATTGCGGTGCTATCCAGAACATGGCCAGACGCGCGGGCAGAAACCACACCAGCAACAGCGTGGCCAGCAACAACCCACCTACGCCGATCAAGCATTTCCGCAGAGTCTTCAACCGCTAATTCCCGAACCTGTTCATGGATGGACTTGAGCGTCCAGCGCTCAGCGCCGATGATAGCCGGATGACCAACCCCACAAGCAGGAACGCCGCGCTCGCCGCGCGTGACCTCGAACACCTCTGGCATCCCTGCACACAGATGCACGATCACGGCATCGCCGGCGTACCCATGGTGCCGATCGTGCGTGGAGAAGGCGCCTGGCTGATCGATGCCGATGGAAACCGCTATCTCGACGGCATCAGCTCGTGGTGGACCAACCTGTTCGGCCACGCGAACCCGCGCATCGCGGCAGCGCTGGCAGATCAGGCGCGCACGCTGGAACACGTGATCTTTGGTGGCTTTACGCACGAGCCGGCGATTGCCCTGGCCGAGGAGCTGGTGCGCATCACGCCGCCGGGACTTGATCGCGTGTTCCTTGCCGACAACGGCTCGGCTGCGATCGAAGTGGCGCTGAAGATGAGCTTCCATTACTGGCTCAATCAGGGTCACGGCGAAAAGACCCGTTTTATCGCCTTGACTGGCAGCTACCACGGCGAGACGCTGGGCGCGCTCTCGGTGAGTGACGTGGCCTTGTATCGAAAAACCTATGCGCCGTTGTTATTGACGCCCTTTCTGGCGCCGTCACCGGATGCTTATGAAGGCGAGCCCGGCGAAAGTCCCGAGCAGATCGCCACACGCAGGCTGCAGGAACTGCGCGTGCTGCTCGAACGTCACGCGCATGAAACCTGTGCGGTCATCGTCGAGCCACTGGTGCAATGCGCCGGCGGCATGCGCATGTATCACCCCCATTACTTGAGTGGCCTACGCGCGCTGTGCGACGAGTTCGCGGTACATTTTATCGCTGACGAAATCGCGGTCGGCTTCGGCCGCACCGGCACGTTGTTCGCCTGCGAGCAGGCGGATACGACACCGGATTTTCTATGCCTGTCGAAAGGGCTCACTGGCGGCTTTTTGCCGCTGTCCGCCGTGCTCACTACGGACGCGATCTATCAGGCGTTTTACGCCGAATACAATGCCGGCAAGGCATTCCTGCATTCACACAGCTATACCGGCAATCCGCTGGCCTGCCGCGTCGCACTGGAGACGCTGGCGATCTTTCGCGACGAACCGATACTGGAACGCAATCGCCAGCTTGCGACTCATCTGGCGAAGCGACTGGAACCGTTGCGCGACCACTCCCATGTCGCCGACGTACGACAGACCGGCATGATCGCGGCGATTGAAATGGTCGCGGACAAGACCAGCCGGCGGCCTTTCCCTGCCGAAGAACGGCGCGGTTTACGCGTATATCTTGATGGGCTGAAGCACGGCGTGTTGCTGAGGCCGCTGGGCAATGTTATTTATTTCATGCCGCCGTACATCGTCACTGAGTCGGATATCGATCAACTGGTCGACGCAGCGATTGCCGGCATCGAACTCACCGTCACCGGCTGAGCGTTATTCACGTCGCCACATGCGACGTGAATAACCACTCGCCTTTCTCAGTGGCCGAGGCTGATGCTGGGATCGAGCATCTGCAAGGCATGCGCATTGTCGATAGCGCCGGTATTACGTAACTCATCGCCACCGTAACTACGCCCCGCCACCGGTAGGCAGTCGCCTTTCTTCGGTGGAATCAGGCTACCGGTATGACGCAGGCAAGTCCGGTCTCCCGGTTTGATCAGGCGATGATCGGTCGATGACGCCGTTGAATTCGCCGGCGTTTCATTCGTCTGGGATGCCGCTGGAGACGTCTGCGGCGAACTCTGAGCAACGGCTACCGCCCTGATCCCCGAGCCGGCCATCAGGGCGAAGGCGAAGATCATCCGCTTTGATCGGGGTGACTTTGAAGAGAATAATGTGGACATGGGCAAGCCCTCGGCAGCTCCCACAGGGAGCGACATGTCAGATGCTGCGCCGGTAACCGATAACTGGCAATGAGACGCGCCCACCCATCTCGCTGACATTCAGTTTTCATGGGCATTCGGCTAGCGTGCGGCGGCTCGGTTATGCTGCTTTTTTGCCGCGCGAACGCTCCATGCGAAACATCCGACTCCATATTGCCCAACCCCTGAGTGTAGGCGCCGAGCTTGCCCTGCCTGCACAAGCCGGTGAGCACGCCGTGCGCGTGCTACGGCTGGTCGCCGGTGATCCGATTACACTTTTCAACGGCGATGGCGGCGATTACGCCGCAACGATTCTTGTTGTTGGCAAGCGCGAGGTGACCGTCAGTATCGCTGAAAAGCTCGCTCTATCGAACGAGTCACCGCTACCGCTGACCCTGGCGCAAGGGGTGGCGCGCGGCGACAAGATGGATCTCATCGTGCAGAAGGCGACCGAGCTTGGCGTGGTACGCATCGTGCCGCTGCTGACCGAACGCTCCGAGGTAAAGCTGGACGCAGCACGGTCCGAAAAACGTCTGGCCCATTGGCGCGCGGTGGCCGCCAGCGCGTGCGAACAAAGCGGCCGGGCGCGGTTACCGGAAATCAGCGCGGCCGTGCCACTATCAAAATGGCTGGACGACCTGACTGCCGATGGCGCACTGCGTCTCGCCCTGCTTCCCGAGGCTGTCAGGTCGTCGCGCGAGCTGCGCTTTACGAATGCCGGCGGCCTGCTCGTGGTGGGCCCGGAGGGCGGATTGGGCGAACGTGATATCAGCGCGCTGAAAGTGGCGAACTTCGAGGGACTGCGGCTTGGACCGCGCATTCTTCGCACCGAAACCGCCGGGCTCGCCGCTCTGGCGGCACTGCAGGCCATCCACGGCGACGGCTGATATTTCCGAACCAATTTAGCTTTGCAAGAGGATAAGCTCGGCTTTTCAGCCGCCGGTACCCGACCACTCCGTCGCGTCATGCGGCGCAGGTGCTTCCGTCAGGTCGGCATCGTCGAGCAGACCCAGTAGTTCGGCTTCGATCCACTCCAGATCGGGAATCATCGCGACATCGTCGCGCACCAGTACCTGCGCTCGAACCCCAGGCGGCAGCGGGCTGCCGTCGTGGGTGGGAATGATCAGTTCGGCATTCAACGTGGTCAGGCGCGGAAAACCCTGCGTCAGCATCGCGATAAACGGAAGCTTGGGATTGCCACCCAGCGCCTTGAGCACCGCCACGCGGACGCTGGATTCGCCATCGCCAGCTTCGCTACCGGTCAACTGTGCGAATGACACCAGCGGCACGCGCCAGCCGCGCCAGGCAATGCGGCCCAGCAGCCACTCCGGCGCGGCGGTCACCGGCTCGGGTTTGCTGTAGGTGATCACTTCGGCGACGGTGGCGTTGGGCAACAGCAAACGCAGGTTGCTTACCGGCACCAGGACGCAGCGGATTTCACGCGGTAACGGCTCATCACTCATGGAAACACCTCGATCAGATGCGCCGCCAGCTCATGGGGCGTACCGGAAAAACTGACTAGCCGTTCGGCGGATATGCCACTGACCATATCGGCGTAATGCTCACCGGCCGACGACTCAACCCAAACCTTGCCGCCACGATCGTGTACCGCCTGCGATCCAGCGACGGCATCGGTACCGCGTCCGGAAAACACGATGGCCAACGCATCGCGACCGAACACATTGGCCGCCATGCTGAAACTGGCATCGATGGATGGCCCATGTGATGCATTGGCACCGCTGGGCATAAGCTCGACGCTGCCGTCGCGAACAAGCAGCAACTGCTGCCCGGCCGGTACGACCAGTACTTCGCCAACGCGCGCACGGCTGCCGTGCTTGGCAACCCGCACTGGCAACACAGAATGCGCTGCAAGCGTTTCCACCAGGGTGTCGACCGGCGTTTCACCGAGATGCTGGGTATGCACGAAAGCCAGCTTGGTGATCGCCGGCAACGCTGCCAGAAAGCCGCAGACGGACTCGCTACTTCCGGCGGCTGCACCGAGCAGCACGATCTGGCCCAGGCTATTGGCCCGAACCTCATCGGGGTCTTCATAGGTCTTTGGCGCAATGGCCTCTTCGATCGAAAGAAGCTGAAGATTCATCACCAGCTCGTCGTCCGGCTCGGCCTGGTCAGCCTCTGGCGCCAGGAAATCGGCAGCACTTACTTTATGGATACCGAAGTCTTCCGCAGCGGATTTTTCAGCCGGAGCGTTTGTGGGGGTGGCTGCTTCGTCTTCGTCCAGCAACGCCCAACTATCCGATACGCGCGCAGTGTTGGCCACGAGGGCATCAACCGGAATCTGCTCCGCAGCGGCGGCATGGATCGTTGCCACCAATGTATCAGTGCGCGGTGCCAGCTCCAGATGGTCAAGCTGGAAAACAGGCGGCGTCACGCTGATCGGACCTGCATCGTTCTCTGCCGTTGCAACTGCGGCGAAAACGCGGGTAGCTTCCGACGACCCGGACTTGTCAGTTTCGATTTCCTCGCCCGCTGGCGGGCCAAAATGGCCATCATGCAGAGGCGGCAAATCCTCGTCGCCGGTGAAACGCAGACCCGAGCCGGTCGGTGCCTCGTCCTCATCCGACAGGTCGCCCGATGCCAGCAACGCTTCCAGTTCAGCCGCGAGATTTTCCGACTCCTCACTCGCCGCCTGCACGTGCTGTTCTTCGGCATAGGTCTGCACCGACCGCTCGGACTCGAACGATGGCGACTCCAGAATCAGTGAGGAAGTCTGACTTTCCGACATCTGGCTTTCAGCAGCGGGAGTATTGGCTTCTGCTGCAATTTCCGGCTCAGGCGATGGTGCGGGAACAGCATCAGCAGCGGATTCTTTGGCAATAAGCGCCTCGAGTGTCTCGCTGGTCACCACCTCGACACCACGGGCATGCTCGGGACGCGGAGGATCGATATCGCCCATCTCCAGCACCTTGACCGCGAGATGGCGAGCCCAGCGGGCACGGTCCCAGCCGCTCAGTTCGCGACTGGCCTGAGCATCGTTGAAGACCACGCGAGGGGTGTCGCCATCGATTACTTCGTAAAGATGGTCGAGCGCATCGTCGGCCGAATCGTCCAGGTTCACGACCAGCACTTCGGCGCCTACTTTCTCCAGCAGCTCGCGCGTGAGCGTGGACATACCGCCCTCGTGCACAATGCGCGCACCGCGCTCGTTCAGAGCGTCACGCAGCTGCGCGCCCAGCTCGACGTCATCAAACAGCAGTGCAACCGCTGGTGCGGCATGACTCATGACTCGGCTCCGACACGCTGCTCAAGCACCTCACTGATCTGCACCAATAGCTCGGCCTCCTGATAGGGCTTGCCCAAATAACGGTCGACGCCGATATCGAAAGCTCGCTGACGATGTTTATCGCCGCTGCGCGAAGTGATCATGATGATGGGCACATCGCGCAGTCGCGGATCGGCCTTCATGTGCATGGCGAGCTCGTAGCCGTCCATACGCGGCATCTCGATATCGAGCAGCATCAGATCCGGCACGCGCTCGTGCAGTTTCTCCACTGCATCGACACCGTCCTTGGCTGTGCTGACGTCGTATTCGTGGCGCTCCAGCACGCGGCTGGTGACCTTGCGCATGGTGATCGAATCATCGACCACCATCACCAGCGGCCGCACCCGCACTTCCTCGATCACCGGCGCCTGCACGGCGCTCAGCCCATCGGCCAGACGATGCTGACGACGCGTGATGCCGTGGCGGACCAGCGGAGCGAGATCAAGAATGATCAACACCGAGCCATCGCCCATGATGGTGGCGCCGAGCAGACCGGGGACCGAGCTGATCTGCGGGCCGACCGACTTCACCACGATTTCGCGCGAACCGAGCACTGCGTCGATACGGATCGCCGCGCGCAGATCGCCAGCGCGGGTCAGCAGCAACGGCTGCTGTTCGCCTTCGGCCGGCAAACCGGGCGGCAAGCCCAGCAGTTCAGCCAGATCGTGGATGCCGTATTCCTCGTTACCGTACTGGAACGTCGGCTCGTCCTCGGCAAGCCGCACGGCCAGGTCGTCAGGACTCACCCGCGCCACACCCTGGACGGACGTCATCGGAATCGCGAAGGTCGCCTCACCGATGCGCACGAGAATGGCCTGGGTCACCGCGAGAGTGAATGGCAGGCGCAGCACAAACACGCTGCCTTTACCCGTTTCGGATTCGATCGACAGCGACCCACCAAGCTGCTTGATCTCGTTGGCAACCACGTCCATGCCTACGCCGCGGCCAGCCAGCTGGGTCACGGTGCTAGCGGTGGAGAAACCTGGCTGGGTGATCAGCGAAAGCAGTTGGTTGTCGGTCGGCTTGGTGTCCGCACGCAACAGTCCGCGTTCAATACCACGCTTGAGAATGGCCTCGCGATCAAGGCCGCGGCCGTCATCGCTGACGCGGATCACCACCTCGGTGGCTTCGCGCGCGACCCGGATATGCACGGCGCCTTCGTTCGGCTTGCCCGCCTTGCGGCGTTCATCGGGTGACTCGATGCCGTGCGCGATGGCATTGCGCAGCATGTGTTCGAACGGCGCCTTGATGCGATCGAGCAGGTTGCGATCCATTTCACCGTGTGCGCCGTCGACATAAAGCTGCGCACTCTTGCCGTCTTCCTGTGCAGCCTGACGCAGGGTACGGCGAAGGTTCGGCACCATCGTGTCGAACGGCAGCATGCGCGTGCGCAGCAGACCATCCTGCAATTCGGTACTGACGCGCGACTGCTGGATCAGCAGAGTTTCGGCCTGACGGGTGAGTTCATCCAGCAAGGTCTGAATGGACACCAGATCGGAGACCGACTCGGCCAGCGCACGCGAGTACTGCTGCAACTGCGAGTAACGATCGAGCTCGAGCGGATCGAACACGGTGAGGCCCGCCTCGCGATGCTCACGCTGGAAGCGCGCGATGATCTGCGCTTCGGTCTCGATTTCCAGCATGCGCAGCTGGCTGCGCAGACGGGAGACGGTCTGTTCCAACTCGACCAGGTTGAAGCGGTAGCCGGCAACCTGCTGCTCCAGACGCGAACGGTAGATCGCCACTTCGCCGGCGTGGTTGACGAGGCTGTCGAGCAGATCGGCGCGAACGCGGATCTGTTCCTGCGACGAGCGAACCTCTTCTTCCATTTCCGGCAACAGATCGGGAAGCTCGGGCAGATCCTGTGGAATGACGGCTGCGACAGGTGTCGCCGGAAGCACCAACGCGCTGGCTGTTCTTGCATGCGGCGCGGCATCGGCAATCGATATGGCATCGTCGGCAAGATTCGTTTCACCGGCCAGGGCCAGCAACTGATCGATCATGCCCTGTGGATAGTCGATGGCCTGGCCCAGCGAGACCGACTGCACCTGTTTGTGTAACTGATCGAAGCTGGCTTCCAGTGCCGCGATCAGCGGACCCGTCTTGGCCGGATCGCGAATGGGCTTTTCGAGCAGGGTTTCCACCGCATGGGTAAGATCACCCACGCCCATCAGGCCGGCGATTCGCGCGCCACCCTTGAGCGTATGCAGATCGCGCTGCAACTCGGGCACGTACGACAGCTCGGTCGGGGCATCGTGCCACTGCGCCATCACACCGTCGGCGTGATCAAGAATTTCGCGCGCCTCATCGATAAACACTTCCAGCAGATCGGCGTCGATATAGCCGGATCCAGCCAGTGCATAAACGTCGTCCTGGGCTACTGCGGACTCATCGGATGCCGGACTACCCTCAACATGTTCGGCAGCGGCATGCTCGGTAGTGGCATCTGTGGTCTGATTCGTAAGAGCTGCCTGTTCGGCGGCACGCTTCTCGGCATCGAGCTTTTCGGAAGCCAGGAGTTCGGCAGCAATCTCATCAGCCGCCTGCTGCGCTGCCAGTTCGGCGGCGTGCTCGGCCGCGAGTTTATCGATGGCGGCCTGCTCGGCGGCCGCTTGTTCGGCCACAAGCTGCTCGGCAGCGGCCCTTTCTGCGGCGGCCTTTTCGGCAATCAGCTGTTCGGCGGCAGCACGTTCAGCGGCAGCCACTTCCGGCTCGAATGCACCCAGCGCAGCGACCATCTCGGCGGCGAGCGCCGCGTGGTGCGCATCGTCGGGGTGAACTTCCGCCGGAGCTTCTGCCTCAGATGTTGCATCAAACTCGGCATCGTTGATCGGTGTATCGGCGTGCGCCGATTCCGACACGACATCGGCTTTGACCCGATCGTCTGTTGTCTGATCGTTTGTCGTATCGACTTCAGAGGCATCCGCGATGGGTTCCTCATCGGCCTGCCGCTCGTAAACAACGTGTGCGACCTGCGATTCCGGATAGCGGTCACGCAGTGCCGTGATCTGCGCAGTGAGCGCATCGGCGTTGGGCAAGTGTGGCTGGATGGCATCGAACTGGTCCATCACGTGATCGACCAGATCGACCGATTGCTCGAGCATGCGCACACCGTCGGACGACAGCGCGATGTTCAAGGCACGCAGGCGCTTGAACAGACTTTCCAGCGGGGACAGCAGTTGGGTCAGCAGTGGAATGTCGACCATCGCGATCGCGCCGTGCAGCGTATGTACGGCACGCAGAAGATCTTCGCCGATCGGCAACTCGATATCGCTGCGCTGAATGGCAGCGCGAATCGTATGCAGATACTGCGCGACTTCGCTACGCAGGATTTCGAGCAGCACCGGATCGACCGGCGGCATCACCGGCATGGCCAGCATCGATTCGGACGGCGACTCCGGCTCAAACGCCACCAGGTTAACCGCCGCGGTATGACTGTCGGTGAGGCTGGCTTCCGGCACGGCATCCGCCGCGATCTGCGATCGGGGAATGCGTCGAACCACAACGCGACGAACCATTTCCGTGGCCGTCGACAGATGATCTTCCACTCGCGTGTGCTGACCGCTGGCCACTTCTTCGGCGGTCTGCATTATCGCGCCCAGCGGCGCTGTCGGCGTGCCTTCACCTTTCAGCGCGGCAAGCAGTTCCGGCAGCGCGGTAATCGCATGGCGAACCACGGCCTGCACGCCTTCGTGCGGCTCGATGGTGCTGTCGAGTACACGGTTGAGCATGTCCTCCACTTTCCAGGCGAACTCGCCAAGCACACCGGCACCGACCAGTCGGCCCGAACCCTTCAGCGTGTGGAAGGAACGACGCAACGTGATCAGCGAGGAAAGATGGGCAGGATCAGCCAGCCAGACTTTCTCGCCGTTGCGCAGACTGTCGATTTCTTCCTGCATTTCCTCCAGGAAGATCTCGCGGATATCGTCGTCGATACCTTCCGCGTTGAGATTGAAGGCGGTGTTGGCTGCCAGCGCGTCGCGCACCGGCACCTCTTCGAATTCCTCTTCCTCGATCTCGATCCAGTCGTTGTCCGGATCATCTGATCCGAGATTCTCGGACACGGGCGGAGCCGTGGTTTCGGTTTCTGCCAGCCGCATGCCGTCGATGTCATGCACCGTGGCCGTTTGCTGTTCGCTCTCACCGATAAACAGGTGCGCCAGATCGTCGCCCGGCAACATGCTGACCGATTCGCTCAGCTCGGGGTGCGACTCATGCACGAAGCCCTTGTGCTCAAGATCCTCGTTGGCGAGCCCGGCATCGTGCTCGGCGCTATCAGACGCCGGCTCGATAACCGATGGTGCCGGCAACTCCCGTGCGACAGGCAACGGCCAGTAGCCGAGCAAGCCCAGGCTGTGCTCGGCTACATCGAGAATATGTTCCAGACCGCCGCGGTGTTCTCGCGCGGCCTCGAGGTAGTACTCGAGCGCCGCCAGTGCGTCAGCGAGGTGATCCATCTGCACGCCGGATGGCACGCGCCGATCGATCAGCAGCTCTTCGGCGACGAAACGGCCGACGCCTTCGGCCAGCTCTGCCGGACGTGGTGCGGAAAGCATCCGCAGTGCACCGGCAACCTCGCCCATCAAGGCCGGAGCAACGACCAGATGGCTGTGCTCCCAACCCGATTCGACGAAGGCAATGATTGCGTTCTTGACGTTACCGGTATTGGTGATCGCTTCTTGCATCAGCGCGGTAACGACACCGAGCGCCTCGCTGCGCGGCAGACCATGCACTGCTTCGCCAGTTTCCGCTTCCTCTTCGGAACCCAGGCTTTCGATATGGTCGTCCAGCGACGACTCGACGTAGAGCAGCGCACCGGCGACGTCCAGCAGGGTCTCTTCGTCCGGCTGACGCATGCGGTTGGCAATTTCGTCGAGCACTCGACGCTGTTCGATGATGACCCGGCGTGGCACGTTCAGCGCCAGCATGCCCAACGTGTCACCGACGCGCTCGAGCATTTCACTCTGCGAGGCCAGCTGCGACGGATCGGCACCCTCCTGGCGCAGGAACAGATCGAGCGCTTCCTTGACGCGAAGCAGGTCGTCCTTGATGGCACGCGATACCGAATCGAGCAGCGCACGGTTGTGACCCGCCATCGAACCGCGAGCGTGTTCCAGTTCGGCGGCATCCGGCAACAGGCTGTCGAGCGCATAAGTGCTGCGCAACAGCTCCATCTGCGGACTGCGCTCTTTGGCCTGCGCCACGATGTAGAGCATCTTGCAGGCAACATCGTCGGCATCGCCTCCACGAAGGCTGATTTCACCCTGCTCGATGAGCTGGCGAATGCTGCGATCGACCTTGCCGATCAGCTGACGTATTTCACCGGCAAAGCTTTTCAGCATGCCCTGCTCAAGGCCTTCGAGCACACCGGCGGAAATCCACCACAGGCGGCGACCGTGTACGTGATAGCAGCGCGATGCAATGGCGAGCAACGTGGTGCGCATGCCAACCAGCTGATGCTCGGCATCCTGACCACGGAACCAGCTGAGCAGCTGCTGCTGAAAACGCAGGCGCAGATCCACCAGCTCGCCGCGATGCGCTTCGGCATACGCTTCGCTCATCGCCGCTGGCGCCTGCTCGGGCAGGAACGCATCGAGGTTGGGATGGAACATCGCCGACTCGGTCAGCGGCGGTTGCTCGCGACTGGCGCGCAGATCGTTCAACAGCGGCAGCAATACCACGGGTACATCGCGATGACCGCTGGACAGCCGCTCGAGGTAGTCGGGCAGCTGCATCAGGCCTCGCATCAACGACGCGTACGCTTCCTCACGATGAGTTATTTGATCCTGAAGTAGCGCGCCAGCCAGCGTCTCCATCTCCGCGGTGATCTGGGCGGCGCCGTACAGCTCGACCATCTGCAGGGTGCCGCGCACTTGATGCAGATGCTCGGCGCACGAACGCATGGCATCGCGATTGGTCGGATGCTCAACGTACGTTGCCAAGGCCTCGCGGGCGGTCGACAAGGTTTCGTCGAGCTCCGGCTTGACCCACTGCAGCGTGGTGAAATCGATGTGGTCTTGAAGTCTCATGTGCCTCTCTCGACGATTGCCCAACAGCACGTTACGCAACCAACGAGAATGCCCCCCGTCTTGTGCTTGTATTCATCGGTCTGCCATCAGCCCGACGGATAGTTCAATCAACCCGGCAACTTGAAATGCGCCACCGAGCGGCGCAGGTCACTCGCCAGCTGCGCCAACGTACCGATCGAGTCGGCCGTCTGGCTCGCGCCCTGCGAGGTCTGCGAAGTAATTTCCTGAATCGCGTTCATTGATACCGAGACATCCGTTGCCGCTGCCGACTGCGCGCGCGCCGCGGTGGAGATGCTCTGAATCAGCGCCGACAAATCGTGCGAAACGCGTTCGATATCGCCCAGCGCGCTACCGGCATCTTCCGCCAGGCGCGCACCCGCGACCACCTCGGCGGTGGTCTGCTCCATCGAGTTCACCGCTTCGTTGGTATCGGACTGAATCGTCTGCACCAGCGTTTCGATACGTTTGGTCGCACTGGTCGAGCGTTCGGCCAGTCGCTGCACTTCGTCCGCCACCACTGCGAAACCGCGACCGGCCTCACCGGCCGAGGCCGCCTGGATGGCGGCATTCAACGCCAGGATGTTGGTCTGCTCGGCAATGTCGTTGATCAGCTCCACGATCGAGCCGATCTCCTGCGAGGATTCGCCCAGCCGCTTGATGCGCTTGGATGTTTCCTGGATCTGGTCGCGAATCGAGTCCATGCCGGAGATCGTTTCGCGCACCACTTCGGCGCCGTGCGAAGCGATCTTCACCGAGCGCTCGGCCACGTCGGCCGACTCGGCAGAATCCTTCGACACGATGTCCATCGAGCTCACGATCTGGTTGATCGCCGAGGTCGCCGAGCTGATCTGCTGCGCCTGTTGTTCGGCCGCGTCGGCCAGATGACGCGCCGTGGTCTGTGTTTCCTGCGCCGACGACGACACCTGCTCGGAGGTCTCGTTGATGGTAGTTACCAGGGAGCGCAGCTCGTCGATGGCGTAGTTCACCGAGTCGGCGATGGCGCCGGTGATGTCCTCCGACACGGTGGTCTTTACGGTCAGGTCGCCCTCGGCGAGCGAACCCATTTCGTCCAGCAGGCGCATGATCGCCTCCTGGTTGCGCTGGTTGAGCTCGGCACTGCTGGCGAAGCGGCGGCGCTGATCGCCGACCAGGGTGATAACCAGCGCGACGGCGAAAACCACCGCGGCGATCGCACCGAACAAACCCCACCACACATTCGGGAACAGGCGACGCAGCGGCAGCTTGCCGACCTGCTCGGACAAATCGTTCGCGCGCAACAGCACCGTCTGCGAATCCAGTGAAGCCTGGTTACCGGCGTGCTTCACGTCGGCAAGGTTGCCGGCCGCTGCAACCAGCTTGGCCACAGGATCGGCCAGCTTGTTCCAGCTATCCGTCATATCGGTGAGGATCTTTTTGGCGTTGGCGTCGCCAATGGGCTTCACGCCACTTTCCGAATTGCCCTCGAGCAGACCCTTCAATACGTTGCCGTACAACTGCGCATCGCGGGACAGGCCATCGGCCGCCGACTGCGCGTTGTCGCCACCCTGTAACACTTCCTGCACGCGACGGATAATTCGGTCACCGGACAGCATCTGGCGGGACGTGCCGAGCATCTGATCGGAGCTGCCGTTGTGCTGCTGCAGAATGTTGACCACCTGCTCCATGCTCGAGTTGAGCAGGGGCATCTGCTGCGCCAGCGTATTGGCGCGCACGCCGGAGTCGGTCACCACCGCCTTGTTGGAAAGGATCTTGCCGATGTCGTCGTCGAGCTGCTTCCACGAATCATTCAGCGCGATCACGGCGCGACCGGTCAATGTGGTGCTTTTATCGTCGTAGCCCGGCATATCCGTATGCGTATCGCCCTTGATCAGACGCTGCACTGCCGAATCAATGGAATTGCGATTGGCTGCGAGTTCATTGAAGGACTCGGCATTGCCGTTCGCCGCTTCCAACGCGGATTTTGCCGTCTGCTGCGACAGCACCTGAATCTGTGTCGTCAGCGCGATAGCCTGTCGATCCTCGCTGTTCTTCTGGTTCAGCAAACCGAAATCGAGCGCCGCAAAACCAATCGAAACCACAAGCAGGACAATGTAAACGGCATAACCCCGTTCCCTGCTAACGCCCCCGGTAGTGCTCATGTTCACCTCGTCCGTCTGACCTGACCTGATCGGCTCCGCTTTGTTGAGCGGGTACCGGCCTGGGACTTGCTAACCAAAATCCGGCCACGATGGGCGCCGGCCCTTCTTGTCTAAAGCGCGATCGGATGATCAGGCCGCGGCCTGACGAAAATCCGGTGCGCGTACCAATCGATGCATGCTGAAAATCGCCAACTGCTGCTCGCCGACGCGATTTTCGACGAAGCGCGTCAACCGCGGATCATCCTCGCGCCCGGCATCGCGCCGTTGCTCCTCGTCTACCGTACGCTGGCCGAATACTTCGTCGACCAGCAGCGCCACGCTGCCATTGCCCTGGCGCACGATCAGCAGGCGGGTGCGATCGGAGTGCTGCGTGCGCTCGCCGAACAGGAAGCGCGCAAAATCGACTACCGGCACCAGATTGCCGCGCACATTGGCCACACCGAGCAACCAGGGCTGGGTACCCGGCACCGGCGTGAGCGTCGGTACGGCCAGCAGCTCGTTGATCTCGTCGATGCCGCTGACCAGCAAACGTGAACCGACGCGAAAACCGATGCCGCGCCACAGCCCTGGCGCTTCCAGCTTGTCCTGCGTGTCGGAGGCGTGTGCCAGCGACAGCCGCTCGTAGCGGGCCAGAATCTCAAAAGGCGTGCGGTTGACGGACTGGTTCATGCCACACCCGGTAACAGATCGTTGATACAGGCCAGCAGCTCTTTTTCATTCACCGGCTTGGTGATGAACGCGCGGGCACCCTGACGCAAACCCCACACCCGGTCGGTTTCCATCGACTTGGTCGTGATCATCACGATCGGCACGCCCGCCGTGATCGGATCACGGCTCAGCGTGCGCGTGGCCTGAAACCCGTTCATGCCAGGCATGATCACGTCCATGATGACCAGACTGGGCAAATCAGCACGCGCCCGCTCGATGCCTTCTTCAGCACTGTTGACGGCGACAACCTCATGCCCGGCACGCTCAAGCAGCGTGGTGAACACGCGCACGTCGGTCGGTGAGTCATCGATGATGAGAATATTGGCCACAGGCTCCCCTCAGAATCTGCAGTCAGCGGCTCGCAGGCACGGTGCTGACATGGCGGTGGATGGCACCAAGCAGTTCGTCACGCGTGAACGGCTTGGTCAGATATTGTTCGGCACCCACGATACGACCACGCGCCTTGTCGAACAGGCCGTCTTTCGAACTGAGCATGATCACCGGCGTCGCACGAAACTGCGGGTTGTTCTTGATCAGCGCGCAGGTCTGATAACCATCCAGCCGCGGCATCATGATGTCGACGAAAATGATCGCCGGTTTCTGGTCGGAGATCTTGGCGAGCGCCTCGAACCCGTCAACTGCTGTCACCACGTCACAGCCTTCCTTCGTCAGCAAGGTTTCCGCTGTGCGCCGGATGGTTTTTGAGTCGTCGATCACCATGACCTTGAGACCGGTCAAGTCATTAGCACTAACGTTCAAATTCACTACTCCCCCTGGGGCCCGCGCGAGCTCAGGTCAATCACGAAGACAAGCAACTTGTGTGCCGTCGTTCGTACGTGTAAAAAATCACGAAACAAAATCAGGCGAAGCCCGCTCTGCGCCGGCGCTCAATAAGCTTTAGTTGTGTACCGCCTGCCCGCCAAGACTGTCAAGCAATAATCGCGCAGACTCAACAAGCAACACGCACAACGTGACCTATATTGGCACCATCGGGCTCATGGCGACAGCTCCGGCCAAGCCGAGCTTGTCGCCATCGACCATCTGGACGACCATCGCACCCGATGATGTCAATCTGACGAATTCAAGAGGCCTTCGTGGCCGCGAGCTTGTCCGGCGCTGGGTTGAATACCGCATTTGAATAACAACGGAGAATCGCCATGACCCTTTCGGTCGCCGTGCTGATGGACCCCATCGGCGCGATCAAGGTAGCCAAGGACACCAGCCTGGCCATGCTGCTGGAAGCCCAGCGTCGCGGGCACACGCTGCATTATTTCGAGCAGGGCGATCTGGCGCTGCGCGATGGCGCTCCGTGGGCGCGGATCGCTACGCTCAGCGTGCGCGACGATCCGAAAAACTGGTACACGCTGGGCGAGGCGCATTGGCAGGATCTGCGCGAGATCGACGTGGTGCTGATGCGCAAGGATCCACCGGTCGACGCCCAGTTCATCTACGACAGCATGGTGCTGGAAGTCGCCCAGCGCGGTGGCGTGGCCGTCATCAACGATCCGCAGTCGTTGCGCGACTGCAACGAGAAGCTGTTCGCGCTGCAGTTTCCGCAGTGCATCGTGCCGACGCTGGTAGCGCGCGACGCGACGGAACTGCGCCGTTTCACCGCCGAACATGGCGAGGTAGTGCTGAAACCACTGGACGGGATGGGTGGGCGCGGCATCTTTCGGGTCAAGGCCGGCGACAGCAATCTCAACTCGATGCTGGAAACCCTGCTGGCCGGCGGCACCCACGGTGAAGGCCGTCAGCTCACCATCGCGCAGAAATACATTCCCGAAATCACCGCCGGCGACAAACGCATCCTGGTGATCGACGGCGAGCCGGTGCCATACGCGCTGGCACGTATTCCGCAGGGCAACGAATTTCGCGGCAATCTCGCGGCCGGCGGTCGCGGCGAAGGCCTGCCGCTGTCCGAACGCGATCGCTGGATTGTGACCCAGGTCGCGCCTGAGCTACGCCGACGCGGCCTGCTGTTCGTCGGCCTGGACGTGATCGGGGATTACCTGACCGAGATCAACGTCACATCACCGACCTGCGTGCGCGAACTGGACGCGCAGTTCGGGCTTAATATTGCCGGCCAGCTGTTCGACGTCATCGAGCAGCGCGTTTCCGGAAATCGCGCCGCGTGAGTCAACTTGCAACTGATCCCCTCAAGCCGACCCTCTCGATAAAAGCGGCCGGCGAAGCACCCAACCCGATCAGCGCCACCTTGCTGTTTTCACTATTGCTGCACGGGGTGCTGTTGCTCGGCATTACCTTCCACTTTGCGAAGCTGAAACCCAGCCTTCCCACGCTGGACGTTACCTTGGTCAACGTCGCCAATCAGGAAGCACCGGACAAAGCGGACTTTCTGGCCCAGGCCAACAACAGCGGTGGCGGACAGAACGACCGCGCCGCAAGGCCCTCGGATCTTTTTTCCGGCCCGCTTCCGCAGCCGAACCCTGGTACGGCGCCGACTCCGGTCGAAGCAGCTATTGCGCAACCCACCGATGCCACGCCAACCCGGATGGTGACTACCAGCGGCACCAGCAACTTCACCGTCGATAGCGATACCGCGAAAAAGCAGGTCGACCCGCAGAATCAGGCCACCACCACGGAAGCGCAGACTGAGCAGGCCATCGCGAAGCTCACCGCCGAGGTGAATCGTAAAAAGGTGGCCTACGCCAAGCGCCCTAAGATCAAATTCCTCACCGCCAGCACGAAGGAATACGCTTACGCCGCCTATATGCGCGGATGGTCCGACCGCGTCGAACGAGTCGGCAATCTGAACTATCCGGACGAAGCGCGCAGGCGTGGCGTGCATGGCGACGTGCTGCTTACTGTCGTGCTCAATCTTGACGGTAGCATCAAGAGCATTGACGTGATCCACAGCTCCGGAGAAAAGCTGCTTGATGCCGCAGCTGAACGGATCGTGCGACTGGCCGCGCCGTTCCCACCGGCACCGCAAAGCGGCGAAAAGATCGATGAACTCAATATCACCCGCACTTGGCAGTTCCAGCCGAACAACGTGCTGCAAACCCGCTGAAGCGCAACGCGCGTGACGTGCTTACAATGGTGCCATGAACACCGTCGTACCCAATATCCTCACCGGCCATTTCCTGATCGCCATGCCTAGTCTGGCCGATCCGCCGTTTTCGCGCGGCGTGGCGCTGCTCTGCCAGCACGACGAGGATGGGGCGGTCGGCCTGCTGGTAAATCAGTTATCCGAGTATCGCTTCGGTGACGTGCTGGCACAGATGAAACTCGAATGCCTCGACAGTGATCTGGCCGACGCGCCGGTGCTGATCGGCGGGCCGGTGCAGCAGGAGCGCGGCTTCGTGCTGCACCGCGAGCACGGCTACTGGGAATCGAGCTACCGCATCAACGCCGAGTGGTCTGTCACCACTTCGCGCGACATCCTGGTGGCAATGGCCGCCGGTGAAGGCCCTAGCCAGGCCGTAATGGCGCTCGGCTACGCCGGCTGGGACGCCGGCCAGCTGGAGCAGGAACTGATGGCGAACGCATGGCTGACCGCCGAAGCCAGCGGTAGCATCGTGTTCGACACACCACTGGAAGATCGCTGGAGCGCCGCCGCCGGGCTGGTCGGCGTCGACCCACGGCAGCTGTCCAGCTACGCGGGCCACGCATGAGCTGTGTGCTCGGTTTCGATGTCGGCAGCAAACTCACTGGCGTGGCGGTCGGCAATCGCTTTACCACCAGCGCCAGGGCACTCACCACGATTGCCGTGCGTGATGGCGAGCCAGACTGGCATCGTCTGGACGCCCTGCACAAGGAATGGCTGCCGGATACCCTGATCGTCGGCCTGCCGTTGACCCTCGATGGCGGTGAACAGCCAGCCAGTCGCGCAGCCCGCCGTTTTGCCGGACAACTGCAAAAACGGTACGGGCTGCCGGTCGCCTTTGTCGATGAACGGCATAGTTCGCAGGACGCTGCCGAAAGGTTTGCCGAAGCGCGCGCCGCCGGCCTCAAGCGGCGGCGTGATGCTGTAACAATCGATGCCGAGGCCGCCGCTGTCATCGTGGAACGCTGGCTGCTTGAAACACCAGCAGCGCCTGCCGCCGATCACTGAACACTCCATACCCCACTTTCAGAACCGATGCCATGAGCCCACGCCTGCGCCACCTCACCACGCTGGAAAACCTGCCGCGCGACACCATCGAGCGCCTGCTCGATCGCGCCGAAGCACTGCGAGACGCCTGTGCCCACGGTACGCGCAAGCTCAGCGTACTGGCTGGTCGCACGGTACTGAACCTGTTCTTCGAACCTTCCACGCGCACACGCACCTCGTTTGAATTGGCCGCGCGGCGACTCGGTGCAGACGTCGTCAACTTCGATATCGGTTTCTCGTCGACCAGCAAGGGCGAGGAGTTGTTCGACACGCTGCACACCCTCGAGGCGATGCATCTCGATGCAATCATTGTGCGCCACAAGCAGTCGGGCACACCGGACGAGCTGGTGGGACACGCGATGAGCGGTGTGTCGGTGATCAACGCCGGCGACGGCAACCGGGCGCATCCCACGCAGGGCCTGCTCGATGTCTTGACCATCCGCCAGCACCGGCCGGATTTCGAGAATCTGATCGTGGTGATCTGCGGCGACATCAAGCATTCGCGCGTGGCGCGTTCGGACATCCACGCGCTGACCGCGCTGGGCACCAAGGAAATTCGCGTGTGCGGCCCGTCCACGCTGATGCCGTCAGCGGAGGAATTTCCCAAGGTTCACTACGTCGAGAATTTCGACGAGGCGATCCGCGGCGCCGACGCGGTGATTACCCTGCGCCTGCAGAAAGAGCGCATGGCCGCTATCGACCTGCCGGACGAAGCCGCCTACTTCAGCCATTACGGCCTGGATCAGCGCCGCCTCGCGCTTGCCGCCAAGGGCTGCCTGGTGATGCACCCTGGCCCGATCAACCGTGGTATCGAGATTGCTTCCGACGTGGCTGACGGTGCGCAGTCGCGCATTCTCGAACAGGTCGGCAACGGCGTGTTTGTACGCATGGCCGTGCTGAACGAGCTGCTGGCGCGCTGACGAACCAGGCTCCCGCCTAGCGGCAACCAAAGCGGACGTTCTTTGATCTTTGGCCGGATACGCAAAGTTATCGTTAATTTGCCGCACCGCGACAACCCGCAAAGCGGCATAATATCCCCGCAGCACTCATAAACTCTGGGGATCATCATGCGATCGACGACGCGCTTCATGGCGCTGGGCTTGACTAGCTTCGTGCTGGCAGCTTGCGGACACAAGGATAAGGACGCTCCGCTGGCTTTCGTGCCGGCCGATACGCCTTACGTGGTAGCCAATCTGGATCTGCTGGACGACGACACGCGCAAGGCACTGCTGACCCAGGCCGATACGCAGCTGCCTTCGCAGCTGGCTCAGCTCAATGCCACGGCCGACCAGATGGCCCAGAAAGATCCGGATGGCGCGCGCCTGATGCACGCGCTGGTCGCCGAATTCAACGGCAAGACGATCGAAACCTTCGCCCAGAATGCCGGCCTCGACCTGAAGGGTTATTCCGCTCTGTATGGCCTGGGCCTGGCGCCGGTATTGCGCATCGGCCTGAGCGATCCGAAAGCCTTCGATGGCTTTATCGGACGACTGGAAACCGCGTACGGCAAGAAGCTCGATATCGTCAACCTCGGTGCGCAGAGCTATCGCAAATACACCTTTGCGGCCTCAGGCACGCAGGCCATTATCGCGATGGTCGGCAAGCAGGCCGTGCTCTCACTGCTGCCGGCGGATGCATCGCCAGCGCTGCTGCGTCAGGCGCTTGGCCTCGATCGACCGGAGAAGAGCCTGCAGGATGACGGCCGACTGGCGACCCTGGCCAAGGCCAAGGGTTATCAGAACTGGGTGGTCGGCGACCTCGACCTGACCCGCGCACTGCCGATGGCGATCAGCGGCACCGATCCATTGTTCGCCTCGATCATCAAGGCACACGCCGCTGCTGAATCGGCCAAAACCGGCGAGCCGGTGGCCAACCAGCTGCAGACCTCACCCAGCTGCGCACCCGAAGCAGCCCGCATCGCCGCACGCGTGCCAGCCATCAGCTTCGGATACACCCAGCTGGATACCGGACATCAGAACGTGCGCTTCGATATCGCGCTGGCTGACGACATCAGCAAGGCGTTCTCCGGATTGAAGGTGGAGCTACCTGGTCTGGGCAGCGCCGGGACCGCGCCATTCGACGTCAGCATTGCACTGCCGATCGCACAATTGCGCACATTCTGGTCGGCTCAGGCCGACGCGGTCACGACTCATCCATTCACCTGTCCCGCGCTAACCGATCTCAATGACGGTTTCGCCAAGCTCGGCCCGGCCATGCAGAAGGCGGCGATTCCACCGTTCGGCGACATGCTCGGCCTGCGCATCGTGCTGGACACACTGGTGCCGGCCAAGGACGGTACTGGCATGCCGACCTTCACCGGCCGTGTCGTGCTGGGCAGCAATAATCCCACCGGTCTGCTGGCAATGAGCCAGATGATGGTGCCGGCGCTAGCCCAGCTCAAACTCACACCCAACGGACCGCCAGTACCGCTGCCCAAGGATATGGCCAGCATGCTGGGACAGCCGATGTGGATTGCACTCGGCGACAAGGCCATCGCGATTGGCGTGGGTGCGGGTGAAGATGCACAGCTTGCCGACACACTCAAAGCGCCCACGGGCGACACCGGGCGCACCGGCCGCATGCATCTTAGCGGCGCGATGTACATGACCTGGCTACAGCTGATGGAAGCGAAGGCGGACAGCCTTTCCGCCACTGCAGCTGCGCTGGGCAAGAGCGATGATCCGTCAATCGATGCCGCAGACAGCAGCCCCGAGGACGCCACTCAGATAGCCGCCGATGCCGCACGTTCAAAAGCGCAGTTCGCCGCAATGAAGGCACAGGCCGCTCGCGTCAACAGCATCGATGCGGAAACGCACGTTGAGGCCGACGGCATGGTGATCACCAGCCAGACCACGTTGAAGTAAAAGCCGCATCCTCTTGCGGCCATCTACATTGGTGGCCGCAGGGTGCAACACCGCTCATAAAACCGGAGTGCCGACGCGCTCCGGTTTTTTTTGAACCCGAGATTGACTCACGGAAGCCGTCTGCAAATCTGCCAGGCCCCAATGAGTCCGCCTCGCGCATCGTCACTTGCTGAACCGAATCACCGGATCGCCACACAATTTTCACGCATCGGCTGTTGCCATATGCAGCACGGAAGCCGGCAGTAACGGCATCCAACTGTCGCTACCGACAGCTTTCCATCACCAAGGAGATAGCCATGCGTACACGTTCACTGATTCGCAACAGCGTCATTGCCGCCGGCCTGATGGTCGCCTTCGCAGCTGTTCCGTTTAGCCAAGTCATGGCCCAGGATTCAGCGACTTCCAACCAGACCGTTCCGGAAAAGGCAGCTGATGGCTTGATCACCACCAAGATCAAGTCCGTACTGGCCACCACCAAGGGCATCAAGTCCACCGATATCTCGGTTACCACGGTAGAAGGCGCCGTTACTTTGACTGGCACGGCTACCAACGCCCACGAGAAGTCCCACGTGATTCGCGTGACCAAGAAAGTGAAGGGCGTCAAGAGTGTTGATGCTTCCGGCCTGACCGTCAGCGCTGCACCGGCATCGGGTTCCAGCTCCGGCATGTAACAGGCTGATCCCGCATTGCTCGTAATGCGATAGCAAAGAAAAAGGAGCCTTCCGGCTCCTTTTTCTTTGCTTGAACGCCAAGGCGAAATCAGCGATTGAGCAGATTGCTTCCACCGCCGAATCCGTGTGAATCACGCGTTTCTTCCAACTCGACGCCGTCAAGTCCCTGCGACAGGGTATGTGCATCGCCACCCTGCGCCAGCTTGATGCGCAGGCGCACTTCGTTGGAGCTGTCGGCGTAACGCAGCGCGTCTTCGTAGGAAATCTCGCCAGCGTGATACAGCTCGACCAGGCTTTGATCGAACGTTTTCATGCCGAGCAAAGTCGACTCCTTCATCACTTCTTTGAGCTTGTGGATATCGCCCTGACGGATGTAATCCTGCACCAGCGGCGTGCCTAGCAATACTTCCACCGCAACCCGGCGCGCCTTGCCATCCGGTGTGGGAATCAGCATCTGCGCCACGATGCCCTTCAGGTTCAGCGAGAGATCCATCAGGAGCTGCTCGCGACGATCCTCGGGGAAGAAGTGCAGGATTCGGTCCATCGCCTGGTTGGCATTGTTCGCATGCAACGTACACAGACAAAGATGGCCGGTCTCGGAAAAGTTGATCGCGTGTTCCATCGTCTCGCGCGTGCGCACCTCGCCGATCATGATCACGTCGGGTGCCTGGCGCAGGGTATTCTTCAGCGCGTTTTCCCAGCTGTCGGTGTCGATGCCGAGTTCGCGCTGCGTGATGATGCAGCCCTCGTGCTTGTGCACGTACTCGATCGGATCCTCGATGGTGATGATATGGCCGGTCGAATTCTGATTGCGGTAACCGATCATCGATGCCAGCGACGTCGATTTGCCGCTGCCGGTGGCGCCAACGAAGATGATGATGCCGCGCTTGGTCATTGCCAGCTGCTTGATCACCGGCGGCAGGGTCAGCTCTTCCGGCGTTGGAATTTTCGACTCGATCCGGCGCAGCACCATGCCCACGCAGTTGCGCTGGTAGAAGCACGACACGCGGAAACGCCCCACGCCTTGCGCGGAAATCGCAAACTGGCACTCGTGGGTTTTCTCGAATTCCTCACGCTGTGCGGGCGTCATGACGTTCAGCACCATATCGCGCGACTGTTGCACGCTGAGCGGGCTCTGGGTGATCGGCACGATACGGCCCTGCACTTTCATCGACGGCGCCACACCAGCCGTGATGAAGAGATCGGATGCCTTCTTGTGCACCATCAACTTCAGAAACGAGGTGAAATCAAAATCGCTCATGGCGAGACTCCGCAGAAAAGGAAACGGGATACAAGGAGCCGAAAACAACAGCCAAAGCCGGAACCCGGTCTATTTCAGCCGATCCATGCTTACTATTCCCTGCTCCCGCTCTCACTTGAAAGAATCCTTGTTCTTGGCATACGTCGATGCTTCCTGGCGCGTTACCAGTCCACGCTTGACCAGGTCCAGCAGCGTCTGATCCAGCGTCTGCATGCCGAACTGCTGACCCGTCTGGATCGCCGAATACATCTGCGCAACCTTATCCTCGCGGATCAGGTTGCGGATGGCCGGAATGCCAACCATGATTTCGTGCGCCGCGATGCGACCGCCGCCGACCTTCTTCAGCAGCGACTGCGAAACCACCGCGCGCAGGGATTCGGACAGCATCGAGCGCACCATCGGCTTTTCACCTGCCGGAAAGACGTCGATGATGCGGTCGATGGTTTTGGCCGCTGAGCTGGTATGCACAGTACCGAACACCAGATGGCCGGTTTCCGCCGCCGTCAGCGCCAGTCGAATGGTTTCCAGATCGCGCAACTCGCCGACCAGGATGTAGTCGGGATCCTCGCGCAGCGCCGAACGCAGCGCCTCGTTGAAGCCCAGCGTGTCGCGATGCACCTCGCGCTGGTTGACCAGACACTTCTGCGAGGTGTGCACGAATTCGATCGGGTCCTCGACCGTCAGCATATGACCGTATTCGTTCTTGTTGATGTGATCGACCATCGCGGCCAGCGTGGTCGACTTGCCTGAACCGGTCGGGCCGGTCACCAGGATCAGGCCCTGTGGCTGCTCGATCAGCTCCTTGAAAATGCGCGGGCAACCTAGGTCTTCCAGCGTCAGCACTTCCGACGGAATGGTACGGAACACCGCACCGGCGCCGCGGTTCTGGTTGAACGCGTTGACGCGGAAACGCGCCAGCCCCGGAATCTCGAACGAGAAGTCGGTCTCGTAGAATTCCTCGTAATCACGGCGCTGCTTGTCCGACATGATGTCATAGACCAGCGCATGCACCTGCTTGTGTTCCAGCGCGGGAATGTTGATGCGGCGCACGTCGCCATCGACGCGGATCATCGGTGGCAGCCCGGCGGACAAATGCAAGTCCGAGGCCTTGTTCTTTACCGAGAAGGCAAGCAGTTCGGCAATATCCATCTATGTTTTCCCCTGAACCCATCGTCTGGATGGCTTGAGTTTTATGGCGTGAATGCAGATATGGCATCGCGAATGCCGACGATAATCGCACGGATAAGGTGCTGTCGCGCGTTGCGCGCGCCCCCCTTGCATCTGTAAGCGAAGAACCCCGAATCCCCCTGCAGTCGCTTCGATACTACTCGTGCAACAGGCTGTGCAGCCAGTCTTTTCCCACCGCAAAAGCATAAAATCCCGGCAGCCTGTGCGCTGCCTCGCAAAACAGGAGTCACCGCCATAAGCGAGGCAAGGTCGACCTGCTGGCAGCCTCCATTTTGTGTGGCTGTGACGACAAGACAGCATCGCCGAACCCCCGCCTCCGGTAAGGTAGCGGCCTCGACATTCGCCCTTTGAGGAACCTTGCATGGCACGACTTGCCTTTATCGGCGGTGGCAACATGGCGCGCAGCCTGATCGGCGGCCTGCTGAAAACCGGTATGCCCGCAGCGACCATCAGCGTGGCTGAACCGCTGGCCGAAGCGCGCCACGCACTGGGCCGCGAATTCGGCGTCGCCTGCTACGCCGAAAACCGCCTCGCCGCGGCCGATGCCGAAGTCATCGTGCTGGCCGTGAAGCCGCAGATCATGCCTGCGATCCACACCGAGCTGCGCGACACCCTGCAACGCAACCGACCGCTGCTGATCTCGATCGCCGCGGGCGTGCGGCTGGATCAGCTTGAGCGCTGGTTCGGTGCTGGCCTCCCGATCGTGCGCTGCATGCCCAACACCCCTGCTTTGATCGGTGCCGGTGCCACCGGACTGTGCGCCAACCACCGGGTGAGCCCGGCACAAAAAGCGCAGGCACAGCACATTCTCGACGCTGCCGGTCTCACTCGCTGGATCGACGATGAAACGCTGATGGATACCGTCACCGCGCTATCGGGCTCCGGCCCGGCGTATTTTTTCATGCTGGTCGAAGCGCTCGAAGCCGCTGCCGTTGCACAAGGCCTGCCGCGCGATACCGCCCGCGCCCTCGCCGCACAAACCTGCCTGGGCGCCGGCCGCATGCTGGTCGAAGGTGGCGAAGATCCCGGCGTGCTGCGTCAACGCGTCACCTCACCCAATGGCACGACGCAAGCTGCGCTCGAAAGCTTCAGCGCTGACGAACTCCCACGCATCGTTGCGCGCGCCGTTGCAGCCGCCACCCATCGCGGCGTCGAACTCGCCGCCAGTCTGGATACCATCTCGTGAGCTATCTGCTAAATGCCATATCTCTGCTGATCGAACTTGCTTTCGATGCCGTCATCACCCTATTGATCGTGCGCCTGCTCGCCGAAGCCTCCCGCGCCGATTTCAACAACCCATTGAGCCAGTTCGTCTACCGCTACACCAATCCTGTGCTGGCACCCGTGCGGCGGGTACTGCCCAACTGGCGCCGCATCAATCTGGCGGCACTGCTGCTCGCATGGCTGGTCATGCTGCTGAAACGACTGGTGCTGTTTCTGCTGATCGGCGTGATGCCGCATGCTCTCGGCCTGGTGGTATTGGCCTTCGCCGAACTGCTCGATTTCCTGCTGCTGTTTTATCTGGTGTTGATTTTTGCGTGGTCGCTGATGAGCATGCTGGCCGTGGATCGGCGACAGCCGGTACTGCGTCTGGCGGGCTCTATCGTTGAGCCGCTGCTGCGGCCATTGCGTGGGAAGCTCACGGTGGGAAATATTGATTTTTCGCCGACGGTGGTGATGGTGGGGTTGTTGCTGGCGCGCATTTTGATAGCGGCGCCGTTGTTGGATTTGGGGACTAGGTTGGCCTTGACTGGCTGATTTTTCGATGTTTTAGAAACAGAGCTTTCGTCCTCCTTCGGAGGGCGAGTTACTTCTCTTTGCGTGGCCAAAGAGAAGTAACCAAGAGAAAGGCCACCCCATTTGGCGCTTGCCGGGCTCCGCCCGCCAAGTCCGTGAGGCGTGGCCGGGCTTTTCGACAGGACTCCTGTCCTGACGAAAAGGAATCGACGTCCATGTCGATTCCCCTTACGGGCCTATCGACCTCGCCTCACCGCCGCATAGGGGAGTTGGAAAAGCAGAAGCAACCTCCCGATGCCCACTCTGACGATCCACATTTGCGGCTGTATAAGATCAAACGCTCTTTTAGGAATAGCTAGATCACGCCGAAAGTCCGCCGTCTATCACCAGACTATGACCAACGACGTACGACGAAACAGGTGAACTCAGCCAAAGAATCGCATTGGCAATTTCTTCGGCCGTCGCCAATCTCCCAATAGGAATATCCGAGGCTAATGCAGCCTTGTGCCTTACACGTTCGACTTCGCTAAGGTGAGCAATCCGCCGGTCTTGCCGGGGTGTATCTGTTATTCCCGGGCAAACCGAATTGATACGGATACCATCGGATATGTATTCCTTTGCTGCTGATCGAGTGAGTCCAATTACAGCGTGCTTTCCAGCGCTATAAAGAGCTGCAGATGGCGTTCCAGAAAGGCCCGTAATGGATGCTACGTTGACGATTGTGCCACCGCCATTTGGAAGCATCGCCGCGATCTCGGCACGCATGCAGCTAAAGACACCTTGAACATCGACTGCCAATTGATCAGCAACCTCTTGATCCTTCACTTCATGGGTTCTTGAAAGCTTGAATTCGTAGGCAGCGCTATTGACTGCACAGTCAAGTCTGCCGAAATGATCAACAGTTGAGCGCAATAAATTATTTACTGAGGAAGAGTCGCTGACATCACACTCGAAAAAAGTGGCCTCGTCACCAACGGATCTCAATAAATCCGTTGCAGTTTTGCCTTTTTCGCGATTCCTAGACGAAAGAACTATCCGCGCGCCAGATGCCGCGAACGCTCTAGCGACAGCTAGTCCAATGCCGGAAGTACCGCCCACGATCAGAGCGACCTTCGATGTAAGTGCGTAATCCATGCTCGCCTTTGGTGCCTATTAGACCCGGCACCCGGGCGATGTTCTTGATCGTTTAGCAAAGCGCAGTATCGGTCAAGTGCACTTATGATTGGAGAAATTTAGTCATAATATTTGCCTGGATAAATTCAAGAATATCCGACATTCCAATCTGTAAATCGGTAGCGCCTCAACGCATCAAATAAAAACATTTGCCACAGCTTTACAGACATAGCGCAGGATGCGCGCTGCTTTTAAACGGGGCCCCTGTGCGGCGGTGAGATGGGGTCGACAGGCCCGGAGGGGGATCGACAGGGATGTCGATTCCTTTTCGTCAGGACAGGAGTCCTGTCGAAAAGCCCGGACCCAACTCACGGACTTGCCGGGCAAGGATGCCCGGCAAGCGCCAAACGGGGTGGCCTTCTCTTTTGGTTACTTTTCTCTTGGCCAGCCAATAGATATTAAATATATACAATAGGCTTGTTCATGCCAGGAGCGCCAACTTGAGTGCAAATGTTAGGGTGTATAGCTATTTACGTTTCAGCGATGCGCGCCAATCAGCGGGCAGCAGCGCCGATCGACAAACCCAGTACGCCGTGCAATGGGCCAATAAACGTGGGTTACAGCTCGATGAGTCGCTATCACTTCGCGACGAGGGGCTAAGCGCTTTTCATCAACGCCACGTCAAACAAGGCGCGCTCGGTACTTTCTTGCGCGCGGTGGAAGAAGGCAGGATCACGGCCGGCTCCGTGCTGGTCGTGGAAGGGTTAGACCGCCTTAGCCGCGCCGAACCTATTCATGCTCAGGCTCAACTAGCCCAAATCATCAGTGCGGGCATCACGGTAGTTACCGCCAGCGACGGCCGCGAGTACAACCGTGAGGGTCTTAAGGCAAATCCCATGGACCTGGTCTACAGCTTGCTCGTGATGATCAGGGCGCATGAAGAAAGCGACACAAAGAGCAAAAGAGTCAAGGCCGCCATTCGACGCCAGTGCGAACAATGGATCGCAGGCACCTATCGAGGGCTCATTCGAAGTGGCAGAGACCCGCAATGGTTGAGATGGGAAGATGGCGCGTGGCACACAGTCCCCGAACGCGTAGAGGCCGTCCGGATGGCCATCAACCTCTTCCGTGCCGGGCATGGCTCTCTTGCGATTGTCGACCGATTGAACGCGGCCGGTCTCTTCCTAGCCCCCACGGGTAATATCGCTATACGCCTTTATAAAGTCTTTCGACTTCCAGCGCTCGTCGGGACAAAAAGGCTCGCCATCGATGACACGGCGTATTCGCTACCGGACTATTACCCTGCCATTCTGAGTCGTGATGAGTTTGACGAACTGCAGGTTGTTGTACAGCAGCGAGGAAGGCGCAAGGGCAAAGGTGAAATTCCGGGCATCGTCACCGGCATGCGGATCGCCTACTGCGGTTATTGCGGCTCAGCCATGGCCGCACAAAACCTGATGAGTCGCCGTCGCGACAAGGAAGGTAGGGTCCAGGATAGCCACAGACGTCTGTCCTGTTGCTTCGGTCGAACCAGTCGCCGATGTCCCGTCTCCGGTAGCCTAAGCGTCGTCCCCGTCGAGCGGGCCCTACTGAGCTATTGCTCGGATCAGTTCAACCTGAGCGCATTGCTTGATTGCACCTCAGCGGACCAACCCATCAAGCAAAAGCTGAGTGAAGCACGAACACGCTGCGCTAAAATTGACGCGCAGATCGAACGACTGACGAACGCCTTATTACATGACGATGGCGCCGTACCGATGGCCATCATGAGCAAAATACGGGAGCTAGAAACCGCGCTTGATCAGTCCAAACGTGAGGTGACCAGCGCTGAGGCGGAACTTGCCAACCTGACGCGGAAGACTCCAGCGACCGCTGATGCATGGGCATCGCTCGTTACCGGAATAGCCGCCCAGAACTACGACGCACGACTCAAGGCACGCGAATTGGTCGCTGACACCTTCTCACGCATCGTGATTTACAGGAGAGGAGTGACGCCAAGTGAAAGTGGCGAGCAGTCGTTGGAAATGATGCTCATCCCGCATGGGGGACAACCGCGAACCCTCAGAATTCACCGGAAAACAGGTGATTGGATCGCCGGTGAAGATGTCCTCATGGCGGAAACTTCAATCTTTAACGCGCCGGCTCAATAGAGCTTGCCCGGGTGGCGACGCCTGCACGCGCAGGTGTCCCATTCCCTGCAGAAAGTTTTTATAGCAGGCCAGTGTGACGTTCCAAACCTCCCGCGCGACGGTCGACCCTGACTCAATAATTTTTCCGTCTTCATCGATGATGGCCAACTTGGCCTGTTTGCCGTCGGTGGTGGTCACCGTCAAACCTTCGAAGCAGACGGCACTGATGGCCGCATTCGACAGATCGCCTGTCTTAGGGATGCCGATCATATTTCCTCCCCTACTGGCTTTACCCGTCGTACAGCGCGCGAAATGAGTGGTGCTTGTTTCATGTGCAAACCTTGATGCGTTGCGCAGCAATAATAACCAAGCCATCGTCAGCACCACTCGCCGTCTGAGCAAGAGGGCAAAGATGTACCAGCGATCTGGCACATCCACACAAACGACATTCATTCCCGCGTGGGCTCGACCGCCGGCGTGTCGATGGCTGATGGCTAGTCCGCAGGTTGTCAGACTTCGGCTATGGCTAGGCTGCCGAAGTACATCAGATTGGCCATGGAAGCCAACATCCGGCGATCTGGTCGCGCTTAGCGATGGCCACCGCTGTATAGCTGTGAAAATGTTCGGGTCGTTCGGTAAAAGGTAATCAAGGTAACCACGACGGCGAAACCGAATGAAAATCAATACAAATCAATACTATACAATGAATGTCAAAAGGTAATTTTTTGATAACCACAAGGTAATTGATTACCTTGACAAAAAGTAATCGGAGTCAAACATAAAAGCCTTATGAATCAATCATATGAAAAATGATTACCTTTTTGATTACCTAAAATTACCTTAGAAAGGTAATTAATTTATTCTTCGCAATCAGTTAGTTAGGTCAGTTTTAGCCCGATATCACCGTGATTACCTTTTTCCGAACCCCGCCCCGATATCCTGACCTCAGTGGCGCCGCCAAAGCCCCTGAAACGACTTCGCGTGCGTCGATCTGCGTCAACCATCTTCCTTCCCTGACGTATTGAGCGCCGCACGCCGCCGCCCTTTCTAGCCTGTGGATCGTTGCGTCGAAATCCCTGTGCAAAGGGAGCGCGGGTGCGGCGGGGGAAACCGCGCAGCCTGGGTGCCGCGTCGGCGTCAGACCCAAATTGAGTAGCACAAGCGTTTTACAGGCCGAGCCTGCGTATCAGTGCTTTATTTTCACCTAAAAAGGTGAAAACATGGCGGCCATGACCCTACAGCTCACCAGTCGCCAATCCAACATCCTTGAGTTCATCCGGAACCGATTAGAGAGCGGTCGAGAAGCACCCACGCTCGAAGAAATTGGGCACGAACTGGGCATTGGCCACGTCAGTGCCGTACTCAAACATGTGCGTTCGCTCGAAGCCAAAGGCCGGTTGGTGATTGAGCCCAACCGCGCGCGCGGCATTCGTCTGGTCCACACCGCCGATCCCATGGACAGCGATACCCTGGAACTGCCGTTGGTCGGTCGCATCGCCGCAGGCGAGCCGATGTTTTCGGAGTCACGCGTCGAGCGTGTGCTGCGGGTGTCGCCGTGGCTGTTCCGCCTGCGTCCGGACTATCTCGTGCGCGTGGTGGGTGATTCGATGCGCGACGAAGGCATTCTCGATCAGGACATCGTGGGGGTGCATGCCACGCCGGTGGCCCGTCACGGCCAGGTGGTTGCCGCGCGTGTGGATGGCGATCGTTTCACGATCAAACGCCTTCACTGGAAGGGCGATGTGATTCGCTTGCTGCCCAACAGTCCTGGCTTCCATCCGATTGACCCCGATCCCACCGAAGACTTCGCCATCGAAGGTCTGTTTGCAGGCTTGCTGCGGGGCAGCTGATGAACGCTGTGGTCCCACTCTCTGCCTTGCTCGATGCACGTCAGGTCTGGCGTGGTCGTGCCTCCGAGGTGCCGGTCGGTGACCAGCCCACCGGATGGCGCGCGCTCGATGCGGTGCTGCCCGCAGGCGGTTGGCCCGAGGCTTCACTGTCCGAGATCCTGTTGCCCGTCGATGGCGTGGGCGAGCTTCGTCTCGTGCTCCCCACGCTTGCAAGATTGACCCAAGGCCAGCGCCACGTGGTGATCGTATCGCCGCCGTATGCGCCGTGTGTTGCTGGATGGCGCCAGCAAGGCGTCGACATGCGCCGGGTGGAATTCGTCGATGCCGGCGAGAAGGATGTGCTCTGGGCCACCGAACAGTGCTTGCGATCAGGAAGCTGCGCCGCCGTGCTGGCGTGGCCGCATCACGCCGACGATCGCGCCTTGCGTCGTCTGCAGGTGGCCGCCGTCACCGGGCAGGCGATCGCTTTCGTGTTTCGCGATCGCTCCCGCCTTTCCAACGCATCACCTGCCGCGTTGCGTCTGGAACTGGAAGCACCACCGCGCCCGCAGATATGGGTGCGCAAATGTCGAGGCGGTGCCGTGCCCGCGCAGGCTATTCCCTTGCCGCGTTCTGTCCATTGATGGCAGCCAGATATGCTTTGGGCCTGCATCAACCTGCCACATCTGGCCTTGGATGGCATTCTCCGACGCCGTCCCACGGAGGGACCGTTGGTCCTGGTCGACGGGCCGATCAACGCACGCACGATCGTTTCGGCCAATGAAACCGCGCGAGCGGCAGGTTTGCATGTCGGGCAGCGACTGAGCGCTGCGCAAGCGCTGCTGTCGCAATTCGAAGCGATTCCTTATGACCGCGAATCGGTGGATCGATGGCACCGATTCCTGGCTGCCGCGGCTTACCGCTATAGCTCGGAAGTCAGTTTGTTGCCGCATGCGATCGTGCTGGAAGTTAGCAAGAGCATGGGCCTCTTCGGACCGTGGCCACGGCTTGAATCCATGTTGCGTGCCAACTTCACCGACTTGGGATTCCGTCATCGCATGGCGGCGGCGCCGACGGCTCATGCCGCGCACGTGCTGACCACGGTTTCGGATGGGCAAGCGGTGCTCTCCATCGACACGCTGCGCAACGCCTTGCAGCGGTTGCCGATCGCGAAGAGTCGATTGCCAGCGAATGCCATGGCGGCGCTGCCAAGCATGGGCATCCACACGTTGGGCCAAGTGCTGGCGCTGCCGCGCGATGGGCTACGTCGACGCTTCGGTGTGGAACTGTTGGCGTCATTGGATCGTCTGATCGGCGACCTGCCTTCTGGCTTGGCGTTGTATCGCCCACCGGATACGTTCGATCTGCGCATCGAGCTGCATCATGAAGTGGAAAATCAGTCGGCGTTGATTTTTCCCGTACGGCGCATGGTCGATGATCTTGCGGCTTATCTCGCGGGCCGCGATGGCGGTGTTCAACGGTTTCTGTTGCGCCTTGAACATCGCGATGGTCGATATACCGATGTGTCCATAGGGCTGCTGGCGTCGGAGCGCGATGGTGCGATGTTGTTTGAATTCGCACGGGGCCGACTGGAACACGTCGTGCTTCCCGAGCCAGTGCTTGCGCTGCGTCTGATCGCACGTGACCTGCCGGCGTTTGTACCGGCGGGGCGGGATCTCTTCGATGAGCGACCGGCGAATGCATTGCCGATCGAACAACTGCGCGAGCGATTGCGTGCGCGGCTGGGCGATGGTGCGGTCTATCGATTGGGCAGCACGCAGGATCCAAGGCCCGAGCGTGCTCAGCGCGAAGCCACGCATGATGAAGTGCCGATCGAGCCACACCCACGCCCCACATGGCTACTTCAACGACCCCTTCCGTTACGCGGTGGGCAGCCGATCATTCTGGCCGGTCCTGAGCGCGTCGAAACCGGTTGGTGGGATGGCGGTGAAGTCTGTCGCGACTACTACGTCATCGAGACCTCACTGGGACAGGAGGCCTGGGCGTTCTGCGCACCCGACGAGCAGACCGGCTGGATGATCCACGGGTGGTTTGCATGACGGCCTACGCGGAGCTCCATTGCCTCTCGAACTTCTCCTTCGGCCGTGGCGCATCCAGCGCACGCGAGTTGTTCGAGCGTGCGAAGACATGTGGCTATGCTGCACTGGCGATCACCGATGAGTGCTCACTCGCCGGTATCGTCCGCGCACTGGAAGCCTCGCGCGACACGGGCGTGCCGTTGATCGTCGGTTCGGAAATCCAGCTCGACGATGGCCCGAAGATTGTCGTGTTGTGCGAAACGAAAGAAGGGTACACGTCGCTGTGTGGCCTCATCACCACGGGACGGCGCGCCTCGGAGAAAGGGTCCTATCGCCTGACGCGCGCCGACGTGGCTACCGGTCTGCCGGGCACGTTGGTTCTGTGGGCTCCCGATCTGATCGTCGACGTGGCTCACGGTCGCTGGGTGCGACAAACGTTCGGCGATCGCGCATGGTTGGCCGTTGAGCTGCATCGTGGACCGAACGATGCGCGAAGGATGCGCGAGCTTGAAGCGATCGGCCGCGAGATCGGCCTGCCGCTGGTCGCGGCGGGTGACGTGCATATGCACGTCCGGCACCGACTGGCCTTGCAGCACACGCTCACAGCGATCCGGCACCGCGTGCCCGTCGCCGAAGCAGGCGGATTGATCGCACGCAACGGCGAACGGCACCTGCGTCGCCGCCACAAGCTCGCCAAGCTCTACCCCGAGGCGTTGCTCGAAGAAAGCGCCCGGATCGCCGCCCGGTGCACCTTTACGCTCGGCGAGCTGCGTTACCGCTATCCGGCCGAACTCGTGCCGAAAGGCCACACCGCCACCAGCTGGTTGCGTCAACTGGCGGAAGAGGGTGCGCGATGGCGATGGCCCGAGGGTGTACCGGAGAAAGTGCACAAGCAGATCGAGCACGAGCTGGGACTGATCGAAGCACTGCGTTTCGAGTCCTATTTCCTTACCGTGCACGACATCGTGCGCTTCGCGCGCAGCCAGGGCATCCTTTGCCAGGGCCGAGGGTCCGCGGCCAATTCATCGGTGTGCTTCGCACTCGGCGTGACCGAGGTCGACCCGATGAAGATGAGTCTGCTGGTCGAGCGATTCATCTCCAAGGAGCGCAACGAGCCACCCGACATCGACATCGACTTCGAACACGAGCGCCGTGAGGAAGTCATCCAGTACATCTATCGGAAATATGGACGCGAGCGTGCCGCTCTGGCGGCGACCGTCATCTGTTACCGCGGCAAGAGCGCCGTGCGGGACGTAGCCAAGGCCATGGGACTGCCACTCGATCAGGTCGACCAACTGAGCCAAGTGTTCGCATGGTGGAACGGAGATGAGTCACTCGCCGAGCGACTGCGCGAGCGTGGGTTCGATCCCGAGAGCGCGGTCATCCGGCGCATCGTCAAGCTGACGGCGGAGATCCTGGATATGCCGCGGCACCTGTCGCAGCACGTGGGTGGTTTCGTGATCGCTAATGCACCACTGAGCGAGTTGGTACCCGTGGAGAACGCGGCGATGCCCGATCGCACGATCATCCAGTGGGACAAGGATGACCTCGACACGATGAACCTGCTGAAGGTCGACTGCCTGGCCCTAGGCATGCTCACGTGCGTGCGGAAGTGCTTGGACATGCTGCGCCACCAGCGCGGACAGGATTACTCGATGGCCACGTTGCCCTCGGAGGATCCAGATACCTACGCCATGATCCAGCACGCGGACACGGTGGGTGTGTTCCAGATCGAGTCACGCGCACAGATGGCCATGTTGCCGCGGCACCGACCGGAGAACTTCTTCGATCTGGTGGTGCAAGTCGCGATCGTTCGGCCCGGTCCTATCCAGGGTGACATGGTGCACCCGTATCTGCGACGGCGAAGGGGCGAGGAACCCGTCGACTACCCCTCGGAAGAATTGAAGGAAGTGTTCGAGCGCACGCTCGGTGTACCGCTGTTCCAGGAGCAGGTGATGAAGCTGGCCATGGTTGCCGCTGGTTATACGGCAGGCGAAGCGGACGGGCTTCGGCGTGACATGGCCGCGTGGAAGCGCCGGGGTGGCCTGGAGAAGCATCGCGAACGCATCCTGACCGGCATGACCGATCGGGGTTACACCACCGCCTTTGCCGAGAGGCTGTTCGAGCAGATGAAGGGCTTCGGATCGTATGGGTTTCCCGAATCACACGCGGCCAGTTTCGCCGGCATCGTCTATGCGAGCTGCTGGTTGAAGTGTCACGAGCCCGCGGCCTTCACCTGCGCGCTGTTGAACAGCCAGCCCATGGGTTTCTATGCCCCGAGTCAGATCGTGCAGGACGCCCGACGCCACGACATCGATGTTTTCCCCATTGATGTCCAGTACAGCGATTGGGACAACACGCTCATCACCCGTGAGGAAGAACCTCCCGCGATCCAGCTGGGATTGCGCCAGGTGCGCGGATTCAGCGAAGAGGCTGCTCGGCGGATCATGGCAGCACGTGCCCATCGCCTGTTCGCCGACATCGCGGATCTCTGTGCGCGTGCGGTCGTGGACAAGCGTCATCAGGACTTGCTGGCACAGGCCAGCGCCTTGCGGGGTCTGTCACGGCACCGGCACCACGCGCATTGGGAAGTCGCTGGTGTAGAAAAGCAGCTGCTGCTCTTCGGCAACGTTAGTCCGGCAGAGATCGCAGTGGTGTTGCCGAAGCCGACGCAGGCCGAGGACACACTGGCGGACTACGCGCGAACCGGTTTGACGTTGGGGGTGCACCCCATGGCGCAGATCAGGGACCGATTGCGCGCAGCCCGGTGCACCGACTCACGAACACTGCGCAAACGACCGCACAACACCTATGTGCGTGTTGCTGGAATAGTCACGATGCGTCAGCGACCGCAGACCGCCAGCGGTGTGACGTTCTTGACGATGGAGGACGAACATGGCCTGGTCAACGTCGTCGTCTGGCGCGATGTCGCCGAAACTCACCGGCGAGTGTTGCTAGAATCAGAACTGCTGGGAATCGACGGACGCTGGGAGGCGGTCGATGGGGTATGCCATTTAATCGCCAGTCGCTTGCTCAACATGAGCGAACTGCTCGTTGGTCTGGATGTGCGGTCGCGAGATTTTCATTGAGACATCGCGGGCATCGCGGGTGATAACAGCCAAAAGCGATGCGCCGCCGTTGCGTGCGTCCGAGCGAATGCATCACACGACCGATCTACAGTCACCAGGCCGCCGACCACTGTGATTCGCTGAAGCCGATGTCGATCGGCGAAAACCGACCCATTTGAGCCGGTCGCGAACGTCCGCTTTGGGGGCGTCCATTTTTCCGGGAGTGGCGGGAAATATCGGCCGTGCGAGCAGACCCGATGCGATAGCTGCGTTTCCCGGGGGCCTGCCGGCGCGAGCCCCTGGCGTGGCGTTCACTGTCAGCCGAGATGAAGCTGGCGAGCAGCAGCCTCGGCAGTGTCTTCCGGGCGCGTGTTGAATGCGATGACGGCGCCCGGCGCTGCCTTATGGACAATGTTCACCACCGTCTCAAACAGCACCAGGCTCTTCGGCGGAATTCTGAGGCCACCACCGATCACCACACAGTCATAAGTTGCGCTCTTCAGTTGTTTTTCGAGCGTGACGCTGCCGGCCTCGTCGGGCGTGATCATGCACGTGTCGCCCTGCCATCCGCGCTCCTGGATCTTGGTGACGGCAACGGCGATACCCGCATTGATCTTGTCGGCATCAAAACCCGGAGGAAGCGATGGGTCGGAAAAATCCACGGTCTCCGGCTTCTGGCCGACAAACAGGATGCGGGTCATTCGGTTTTCTCCATGTAGCTGGGAATTGGAAAGCTCTGACCACGGACTCGGCAAGCACTATCTTGCCGTAAATGGCCAACGCGCCAAGCGTACAGCAGGATCATGTTCGTCCAAAGAAATGAACCAGTCCACACCTGTCATGGCGGCGCTCCTGACCAAGCATCGGCCACGCAGTCCTGGGTCAACTGTGCCGACATCTCACTCTTTACCTAATATTTAATCGAAAACGAAGAGCACTTCTAAAAGCTCAAGCCTGCGTATTCTGCTGAAACCCGCCACCCGTTACGGCCGCAAACCCACCACGGACTTTGGTGTCCGTAGATTTGCCCCGATCAGAACGACCGCAAGGAACGTTACCAAGCATAGGCCTTGGGCGCTTCTCCGCCCGGTCCTGGCCAGATCTTGTCGAGTTGCTCGAGCACGTCATCCGAAAGAACCACATCGACGGCGCGAAGGTTCTCCTTGAGCTGTTCAACCGTACGCGGACCGATGATGGGAGCGGTGACTGCCGGGTTACGCAGCAGCCACGCCAGCGCGACGTCCGAAGGCTTTTCTCCAATGTCACGGCAGAGCGACTCATAGGCTTCGAGCTGCGGCCTAAGTCGCTCGATTTGCTGCGTGACTTTTGGCTTTGCCCGCCGACCTTCTGCCGCCTTCCGCAACATTCCACCCAGCAGGCCACCGCCGATTGGACTCCACGGTACAAGGCCAAGGCCGAAATGCCGACAGGCCGGAATGACCTCTAACTCAATAGTGCGTGCCGTCAAGTTGTAGAGACTTTGCTCAGATGCCAGCCCCATGAACGAACGCGCTATAGCCGTCGACTGAGCCGTAGCAATGTCCCAGCCAGCGAAGTTGCTGCTGCCAACGTAGATGACTTTACCCTGTCGCACGAGCACCTCCATCGCCTGCCAGATCTCCTCCCAAGGCGTGCTGCGATCGATGTGGTGCATCTGGTACAGGTCGATGTGGTCTGTCTGCAGCCGACGCAGGCTTTCCTCACAGGCTTTTCGGATGTGGTAAGCCGAGAGATGACGGTCATTCGGGCCAGTTTCCATCGGCTGATAGACCTTTGTGGCAAGGACAATCCGCTCTCGACGACCGCCTTGAGCTAGCCATCGCCCGATATATTCTTCGGAAATCCCGTAGCCTTTCTCCATGTCTGGAGAATTGGGGCCGCCGTAGACATCCGCCGTATCAAAGTAGTTGATGCCAGCGTCCAGCGCCGCATCCATGATCTCAAAGCTCGTCGACTCGTTCGTCAATTCGCCAAAATTCATTGTGCCCAGGCAAAGCCGACTCACTTTCAGTCCGGTACGGCCAAGATGTTTGTAGTGCATAGGTACCTGTCCTCGAAAGCTTCTCGCTTAGCTTAGAAACGGGTTATCACAATCCCTGTAGCGCTGGGTTGATTAGGGCTTGGGAGATGGCCCGACCGAATATTCTTCGTCGGTAACCTTTTCAAGCCATACAACGTTCACGCCATCCAGGGCCTCCTGGACCGCAATATGCGTCATCGATGTGCTTGGCGAAGCGCCGTGCCAGTGCTTGTGGCCTGGCGGACAGATAAGGATGTCGCCCGCGTTGATCTCGACGATCGCGCCACCTTCGCACTGCGTCCAGCCCTTACCCGCGGTAACAAGTAACACCTGCCCCAAAGGATGGGTGTGCCACGCGGATCGAGCGCCCGGTTCGAACGTAACCGTAGCTCCCGTTATGCGCGCGTCACCCGCTCCCTTGAAGGGCGCGTCGATACGCACGGTGCCCGTGAAGTAATCGCTCGGCCCCTTAGCGGACGGCACAGAGCCATTGCGGATGATGTCCATAGTGTTCTCCTGCGAATGAAGGCGAAGCGCGGCGGCTACCCAAGTAGCTGCCGCGAAGCGAAACAATAATCAGTGGGCGACGAACCCACCGTCGACGGGCAGAGCGACACCGAGAATGAGGCTAGCGGCAGGGCTGCAAAGCCAAAGCACAGCGGCAGCGACCTCTTCAGGACGGCCCATGCGGCCAATCGGCTGCTGCTTCAGGAATTCCTTCATCGCAGCGGGGTCAATCGCGTCCCCCATGGGCGTGTCAATGCAACCAGGGCATACCGCATTCACGCGGATGCCCTTGGCAGCGTAGTCCAGGGCCGCCGCCTTGGTGATGCCGATAACGCCGTGCTTGCTGCCGTGATAAGCCGCACGCCCAGCAAGACCAACGAGACCGCCAAGCGACGAGCAGTTGACGATCGCGCCGCTTCCCTGCTTGCGCATTTGCAGGAGCTCATGCTTCATGCAGGTCCATACGCCGCGTAAATTGACGGCGTTGACCTGGTCGAAACCTTCGCCGGTTTCATCGGTGATGTCGCCCATGGGACCGAGGATGCCCGCGTTGTTGTAGGCCATATCAAGGCGGCCAAACTCAGCGACTGTGCGCTCGACCATCGCGGCCGCCTGCGCTTCGTCAGTGACGTCGCATACGATGGCGATGACTTTGTGACCCGCTTTCTCTAGCGTATCGGTGGCCGTCCGCAATGCGTCGACGTTGATGTCTGCCAGCGCAACGGCAGCTCCGGATTCCGCGAATGCCTTGGCCGCCGCGAAGCCCATGCCGGTGCTCGCGCCCGTGACGAGCGCAACTTGTCCGTTAAAGTCGTAGGTGGGATTCATGTTTAAGTCCTTTGTAGATTTGGGGAAATTCATGTGCACGATCGTCCGCTTTTGGGTGGTCGGCCGCTGTCATATGTTCACGTTGGTACCGTTCGTTAGATTGCCGCTTAGCCAGCGGGGCGAATTCGTACGGTCGCGGACCGGCTTTCATTCCGGATCATCGGCGCGAGATAGGTGTGACCCGCATATTTCGCTTGATAGGCCGCATCGATCTGGTTGTTGAGCGCGTCCTGCACCAACTCGAAAGTCACGGGAAGGTCCATGTCTACGATGGTGATGCGGCCGGCACCCTGTGCGAGCGCCGCCTGGAACCACCGCGAGGCGCGCCCGTGATAAGCACGCGCATAGAGCTCATCGCCGACGACAACCGACCAGATCCACGTCGGCGTTCCCGGTGTCGTACCGTCTTGCCGAAACGGCGCGACATGCAAATCGTCTGATTGTTTAATGCGTTCGAGTTGTTCGTGGCTCCAGGTATTCATTGCCAACCTCTGTGTTCTTATCGTTTATTTGCCTGTCAGCCGGCGCGCTTGGATGACGCGAAATCGATCACGTAGCGGTAGCGCACGCTTTTGTCGATCACGCCCTCGAAAGCTGTGTTGATCTCATCCGGCCGGATGAGCTGTACCTGGGCCTTGATGTTCCGCGCAGCGCAGTAATCGACCACCTCCTGTGTTTCGGCAATGCCGCCGATAATCGATCCGGCCAGTGCGCGCCGGCCTATCGCTAGGTGCAGGCCCTTGACTTCTTTCAATGGCTCCATGGCACCGACGTTCACCAGCGTACCGTTCAACTTCAGCAGGTCGATGAAAGCCTGCATCGGATAGCCGTTAGGTACGGTCGAGATGATCAGATCGAACTTGCCAGCGTGTGCCTTCATGGCCGCGGCATCCGTGGAGAGCACCGCATCCGTTGCGCCTAGACGCTTGGCATCCCCGAGTTTCGATGATGTGGTCGTAAACACGGTGACCTCGGCATGGCGGGCCGCAGCAAGTTGCACGGCCACATGGCCAAGTCCGCCCATGCCCACGACACCCACGCGCTGACCACGTTCGAGTTTCCAGTGCTGCATCGGCGAGAAGGTCGTGACACCTGCGCAGAGCAAATGGCGCCATGGCGGCAAGGTCCGCACCCGGGGGGATGCGGATGACAAAATGATCCTTAACGACAACGCGGTCCGAATACCCACCGAAGGTGTAGCCACCGGTATGCGCATCCGGCGAGCCATACGTCTGAGTCATGCCCTTTTCGCAGTACTGCTCTAGATCGTCCTGACAAGGCTCACACACGCCGCAGGAGTCCACGATGCAGCCCACGCCGCCGATGTCGCCGACCTGAAACTTGGTGACTTCGGTACCGACGGCAATGACACGCCCGACAATTTCGTGGCCGGGCACGCACGGGTACTGCGTCGGCCCCCATTCACCACGAACAGTGTGGATGTCGGAGTGACACACGCCGCAGTACAGAATGTCCAGGAGGACGTCGCGTGGACCGACTGCACGTCGTGAGATCGTAAGTGATCCTAGCGGCGCAGTCGCACTTTTCGCGCCCACAGCGCGTACGTTCTGTGCGGCGGCCGCCGAGGGGTCATTTCGTATGCCGCCACGATTGCCACTGGAGGCTGCCATGGCGCCCAGCATGGGGGCTGCCATCAATCCGGCGCCCGCCTTGAGCACCCTGCGCCGGCCGGCGACCGATTTTTCTTCCGTATAGGTTTGTGTCATTTCATGGTCCTTTGGTGCAACTTGAGAATTTCATGGCGCCCCGCGCGTCGCGTCGCACTCCTTGAGAGCACGGGCCAATGTCATTGGCGTTTTTACTCAGCCGGGACGTTTGGCGAGCACATCTTTTACGACCGGGATAGCCGAGAAGACATTCGGCCAGCCCGCGTAGAATTCGAGATGCGTCAACACCTCACCGACCTGCGCCTTCGTCAGGCCGTTGTCCATCGCCCGATTTAGGTGGTAAGGGATTTGCGCAACCTGGCCGTTGGCGATCAGGGCACTGACGGTAACGAGGCTACGGTCGCGGGGCGCAAGCCCGGGGCGCAGCCATAAGTTGTGGAAAACCACTTCGCTGGTGTAGTGGACGACGCCAGGAGAGATCGCGCCTGCGTTCTCCTGCACAGCACTCGCGCGTAAGGCCTCAGCCTTCTCGTCGATCGGCATGAGGTCCGGTTCAGCCGGTGGCAACTGCGCGGCCGTCACGCCGCGATCGTGGAATACATCCTTGGCGACGGCCACCGCAGCCGTAGCATTTGCCCACCCTGCGTAGAACGCGAGATGCGTGATGATTTCCGACAGCTCAGCCGGCGTCACCCCGTTGTCGAGCGCACGATTGAAATAAAATGGCATTTCGATGACCTGGTTTCTCGCGATCAGCGCAGCAATGGTCACCACGCTGCGATCTCTTGGGCTAAGGCCAGGGCGCGACCACAACTCGCCAAGAAGGGTGGTCTCGGTGTAGCGGGCTAGCGCGGGCGACACCGCGCGCGTCTCATCGAGCGTCGGGGCGACGATCGGTGCGCGCGCGGGCGGTAGGGTCGATGCACTGCTTATCGACACGTGCAGTAGCGGAATGATGGCAAGTCCAAGAATTGAATAGCGCATAGTGATTTCCGGCGAAGTAAAGGGAGTGCCCCGCTAGCGGGTGTAGTCGGCGTCGGAGACTTTTTCCATCCAGGTCACATTTCGGCCGTCGACCGTTTCTTGGGCGGCGAGCTGCGTCATGGCGGTGGTCGCGGTCGCGCCGTGCCAGTGCTTCACCCCCGGAGGCGTCCAGATAACGTCTCCCGCATGAACGGTCTGACGTGGATGACCTTCTTGCTGCACCCAGCCAGTGCCGCCCACGATGACCAGCAATTGCCCTAGAGGATGCGTATGCCAGGCGGATCGAGCGCCCGGCTCGAAGGTGACGTATCCGGCCGACAGTCGGGATGGTGCACGCGGTTGGAGAAGGACCGGGTCAATGCGCGCCGCACCGGTGAAGTTGCTCGCGGGACCGACGATGGACGGCTGGCTTCCCGTGGGCACGATGACCATGTCGCTACCCGACGCGCCTGTCGCGGTCATCGGTACGAGGGCCAGCGAAAGCCAAGCCGTAAACACCAAATAGTTTCTTTCCACCGCCGTTTCTCCGTCCGTCGCTCGCGAATCGTTCGACGTGGGACCACCGTCCCGTATTCGTCGCTGTGATGCAGGACTACTGTTTTACGCGCTTACATTCGATTGATTAAGACCATTTAATTGCTTGGACCTATGAATTAAATTCATGACTAGACAGGGGCAGTAAGTATCCCCCGGCAAAGCCGGGGGCTTTAACGATTGCTGGCCCCTCAAAGGGGCCTTTTCGCAATCGAGAATCAAGTGCTCGCCATTCAACCCTTGATGCACCGGCTTCACCATTCCAAGCCAGAATTTGCCTTCGATTCGATATCTGCGCTTGAACTACCTCAATGCCGACAGCTACTTCTTTAAACGTCAAACTGCTACTGCCACCCCGGCAGAGCCGGGGGAACTTCCGATTGGTTTAGGAAGTAGCATTCGCGGCCAGCGCCTCATGTGAGGTCAGAAGAGAGCCCGCATGCCGTCCTCGCCGCTCGCAAGAGCCCCAAGACCACGCAGTGAAGCCGTCCGCGATTACTGGATGTTGGCCGTGACGAGTCTGCTCATGGCATTCGCGTCCATCTCGACGGACCTTTATTTGCCCGCCATGCCGACTATGGTGCGAGATCTGGGCGTCACGCCTGGCGTGGCCGCCATGACGGTCTCGACCTACCTGATCGGATTCAGTGCGGGACAGCTAATTTGGGGTCCTCTGAGCGATCGCTTTGGTCGACGCGCGCCCATTCTCGCCGGGCTGTTGGTGTTTATCCTGGGGTCGGCCGGCTGCGCTCTGGCAGGCTCGGGTACCGCCATTGTTTGCTCGCGAGCCATCCAGGCGATCGGGGCGTGCGCAAGTGTGGTGCTTGCCCGGGCCATGGTGCGCGACCGATTCGCAGGGGTACGTGGCGCGCAGGTCATGTCGTCCCTGATGACGGTCATGGCTATCGCGCCGCTGCTTGGTCCCTCCATCGGAAGCCTCGTGCTCGAAGTCACCGGGTCATGGCGAGCGATCTTTTGGCTTTTGGTTGCGACGGGAATAGCTACCGCCTGCGCGGTGTGGACTCTTCCGGAGACGCTGCCCACGGCGCGCCGCTGTAATGCGGGATTGTTGACGGCGTTCCTGCAGTACAAGCAGCTTATGCTGCAACCGCGGCTGCTAGCTTTTGCAGGTGCGCTGGGTTTCTTCTACGCGGGTACGTTCGCCTATATCGCAGCCTCACCCTTCATATATATCGAGTATTTTCGCCTCGCATCATCGAGGTACGCGCTCATCTTCTCTGCCGGAGTCGCCGGCCTCATGGTGGCCAACCTCGTTAACCGGCGACTGGTGCCACGCATCGGCGCCGTTCGACTGCTGCGCGCTGGTGCGATCGGTGCAGGTGTAGCCGGCGGGGTGATGCTGATAGCCGTCACGCTTCGCATCGGTGGGCTCTGGGGTGTGTTTGTGCCGGCGATCGCATTCGTGGCCGCTACAGGATTTATCGTGGCTAACGGCGTCACCGCAGCACTCGAAGATCTGCCAACGGGCACGGGAGCTGCGTCAGCATTGTTAGGAGCCATCCAGTATGGCGGCGGGGTTCTCGGCGCTGCTGTCGTGGGCGCTCTGTCAGACAAAGCACCCTTTCCCGTCGCTGCGGTCGTCGCCGTGACAGGGGCGGGATGCGTCGCGTGTGCCTTCGCTATAACACTGCACGGTCCTTCCCAGCGGGAAGCAGATGTTGCGACAGCGCAGTCATAGCCGGTTGCGCTAGGCCCGTTAATGAATTCAGTTCATGCTGAGGAAAGGCATGGGCGACTCCACGCCCGGTGAGTATTTTCCTACCCCTGCGCTAACGATTGCCCGCAGCCTAATTATTTTGGGAGGACTAGTCGGGGACAACTTACGCACGAACGAGCCTTCGGGTGTCGTGCCGACAATCGATGCGCGCACGGGCGCCCTGGTTTGGGCGCGGGACATCGTGATGGCCTTTGCGCTGCCGAAGAAATAGTGAGTCCAGAGCTAGCCAGCAGTGCGACATTGTCCAGGTAGGTAGCACCCGCGCTACTTGCGATACCGCAAAGCATCCACGACAAGACGAAGGGCCGGCGACGACTGTCGCCGGCTCGGATAATAGGCGTGGAGGCCCGGCCAAACAGGCGACCAGTCTTGCAGCACGTATTGCAGGTGACCGGCCTTTACGTGCGGCTCGGCCAGGTCTTCCGGGATAAATGCGAGCCCAAATCCGGCAACCACTGCTTCAACGACCTGGACAATTCCGTTGAAGCTCACTTGCCCATCGACGCGTACTTGTACCTCGCTCTTTCCCTTTTCCAACTGCCAGGCATAAAGACCGCCATAGGACGCCAGGTAAAGGTTTATACAGCGAAAACCCAGCAGGTCCTGCGGGGTGCGCGGCCGGCTTTTGCCCTTCAAATACTGTGGCGCTCCGACAACCGTCATACGTATATCCGGCCCGATCCGCACCGCGATCATATCCTTGGCGACCTGATCGCCGTAGCGAATACCCAGATCGAAGCGTTGCGCGACGATGTCTGTCAGCCCGTGGTCAATGATCGTCTCCACCTTTAGATCGGGATAGGCGGGCAGAAGCTCTTGGAGTTTTGGCCAGATGACTGTGTGGAACGCGTAATCCGCCGTTGTGATGCGGAGGGTGCCGCTAAGTTTTCCGCGTAACCCTTTGACGGCTACCACTTCGGCATCGATTTCTTCGAAGTGCGGGGTAATCGATGCAATTAATCGGTCGCCCGCTTCCGTGGGCGTCACGCTACGCGTGCTGCGATTCAATAGACGAACGTCCAGTCTCGTCTCGAGTAACCGGATCGCATGGCTGAGCGCGGACTGTGAAATACCTAGCTGGGCGGCAGCCTTGGTGAAGCTTTGTTCGCGCGCTACCGCCAAAAACGCAAGTAGGTCACCATAGTTTTCACGCGCCATTGATGAATCTCGCTCATGCAATCGTCGCCACTCTACCATCGGCAGTCGGACACCTATCGTATCTGGCGACAGTCATGCCGTGCGAGCGCAGCGAGTCCAAGGGTGAATCACACGACGTGTTCGAGGCAAAAAAAACGGCCTATGTTGATAGGCCGCTTCGAAAATGCTCGGGGTCGACTTCCGCTTTACAGAAATGTCTGCCGAGCGTGTTTTCAACAACTAATCAGAACGTAGCTCGGTAAGACGCCGCTCATCACCTCGTCCTGATAGGTTTGTGCACCAGGGGACCCGGGTCTGATCGATCGTCGATCAGAACGCCAACGCGACCTGGGCTTTCACGCCGCGATCGTTTTCGTGGCTGGCGTGGGCATAGGTACCGTCGAGGCTGGCCGTCCAACCACGACGGAGTTCGGCCGACAGGCCACCGCTGACGGTTTCAAGCAGTCGACCCGTCTTGACGCCATCGGTGCGGAACGCTGTGCCTGGCGCGGCTTCAAAGCTGACGTCTGCGGTGCCCATGGCGTCACCTTGCTG
>NZ_JACHCO010000003.1:0-538794 GCF_014207165.1 Rhodanobacter sp. MP1X3
AGCGCTTGCACTCCGCGTTGGGGTATCGTTCTCCCATCGAGTTCGAGGCACAATGCGGCTAACCAGTCGGTGTCCACTTTTGCGTAGGAACTCTCCGGCTTCGCCGCCGCTTAACTCCAGCGTTAGACGGTATGAACATCATCACTATTGATTGCACAGGAATTACTAGTGAGCCAGACTTTTGGCGCACTTACTTGCACGCAGCAAAGCCTTCGGGCGGCCACCTTTTTGGCTGTAACCTCGACGCATTCCGAGATGCAATTACTGGCGGCCCTGGATGGCCTGGCGAGTGTCATCTCAGTTTCGTCAACACCGAATCGCTCAGGGGCATCAACGATGGGCGGCTCTATCAAGGCATTAAATTAATTGCAGAAACCTCGTCAGCGGTATCCATCCGTGTCCGGTGAGCCGTCTAACATTTCATTTAAGTGGAAGCGCGTAGCCCCGAGCATTACATCTGGTTTGCCATCGAATGGCGAAACCTCATGCTCGTTTGAGCGCTAAGAACCTAAAGCAGGCTAAACAGATCAACCAAATCGGGGGCGAGATGGAAGACAAAGAGCAGATTCGGTCACAGTCGAGTGCTGTCATCTCCAAGACGACGCTAGATTCTCCTTCAGGAATGTCAGCAGCCGACGTAGGCTCCAGCCACGTCGACCGAGTCTTCAGAGTCAAGTTCGGTCAAAGCGTTGGCCACACTCGGGTCGGCGCCGACTCCTTTCGTTTCACGGGAGCCGGTACCATGCAGATCGGCGAAACGGACTTCCAAATTTACGGAAAAAGAAGGCGACCGTTTTGGTTTGGCTTGCAAGAAAAGCATTGCTTTCCATTGGATGCGCTTTTCAACGTCGCACGTGACGGCAATTCGTTTCACATCATGGTTCGCTCGGATCGAGAAAAGAAGCAATTCATCAAATTCAGCACGAACAGCAGGTTGGATGCTGGTGAAATTGAGAATCTCCTCCCAAGCGAACAGACACCTGAGTTTGCTAAGGCGCGCTTGGAGGAATCAGATTTCCATCAGCGATTGGATCGCCTAAGTCCGAGAGCACCCGTCACCCTCATAATTATCGCGATCAATTTGATTGTATTCGCGGCGATGTGCATTGGGGGCGTTGGTGTCTTTGATGCAGACAGTAATCTAGTCATGAAGTGGGGTTCCAACTATGGCCCGATGACCATGGGTGGCCAATGGTGGCGGCTCTTCACTTCCATGTTTGTCCATTTTGGGATCATCCATATTGCGCTCAACATGTTTGTGCTCTTTCAAAACGGGCGAATGATCGAACGGCTTTTTGGTAGCTTCAGATTTATTTTGCTTTATGTGTTTGCAGGGCTTGCTGGCAGTATGGTCAGTCTCCTGTGGAACCCGGAAGTGAATAGCGCTGGCGCGTCGGGTGCAATATTTGGCCTGATTGGTGGCTTACTGGTGTTCGTTCTCAATCCTCGTAACCGGGTGCCTAAGGCAGTCGTGCAAGAGCATCGCAACAGCACGCTTCTTTTTGTGGGATACAACCTTTTTTACGGGTTTGCACACACAGGCATAGATAACGGCGCCCATATAGGTGGGCTAGTGGCCGGTTTGGCGATGGGTTTCTTGCTTGCTCGGCCACTTGATCTTGAGTCGCGGGCGAAATCGGATGTCAATCGCGTGTTGATGGCCACCGGCAGCGGTGCGTTAGCTCTAGGTCTGATGATGTGGCCGCTTAAAAACCCATCCGCTACTACAGAAGGTGATCTGCAGTTTAGGAGCGCACTAACTGCCGTCGGGCCCCAGAACGTGATTGCCATCAATGCCACGAACAGATTGAACGACAAGGCTCGTGCAGGTGCCATTTCTACAAAGGAGTTTGCGGCTGAATTAGAAACTGACGTGGTGCCAAAGTGGGAGCTACCGTATAACGAAATTGCGGCGGCGAAGCTCGGACCACAAGACTCTAACTACCCACTGCAGCAAGCGATGCTTCGCTATCTTGGAGGTCGGCGAAATTCCCTGCGACTTGTTGCTGAAGCAATAGATAAGAACGATGATCGATTGATGCAGCAAGCAGAGGAAGAGACCAAGGACGCGGCGGCGGCGCTTGCTGACATTCAAACGATCAATCATGCAAAAAAATAACGTACTTGCGAACGTAGATCAGGAAACGTGACTGTGGCGCCGCGACGTTCTCAGGCAAGTTTGCAGGACTTACGGAATGTTCCTCTTCCAACCAAAACGAATTCCTTGGCAATATTTCTTCGCGGGCCTCAACAATGAGCCGTCATATAAAATATGAGCCACCGCGCTGGTTCGAGATTGCACTTTTGACGATGTTATGTGCCCCGATGATCGTAGATTGCATCGCTTTCTATATGTGGTTCATTCCGAATCCTTCTTTCAGGCTGCAAGCTGCAGTTGTCGGTGGGGTCTACGTTGTGCTCTTGGGCCTGCTTCGGTGGTTTGGATTTGGGTGGCGAAGAAATCTTGCTGAGAAGTGGCGAAGGGGAAAGAGTACGCGGTCGATAGCAGCATTAGCACTAGGCATTTTTGCTATTGGATTTCTAGCTTACAGAGTGGTGCTCATAGTCATCCCAGATGAGTTGACCAAGTTCTACGGTAATTCAGCAGAACGATCGGTGATCGTCAAAGAAATTTATAGGCATATGCGGGCGAGTCCGTTCTGTCTTTACACCGTAACGATCACAAGTCATGACAACAATCGCGATACGGATTTTTGCCTTAGCGATGTTCTGGCAAATCAGCTCCATGTTGGAGAAGAACTGCATTTGCACGGCAAAGAGACTCGCTTTGGTTTCAGTTTTTCGGGCTACAGCGATTAGAAAATTTAAGCGATGTTTAAGTCTGCTTCCGACCCATATCTGTTAAGACGGGAGGATTCGCCGCCGCTTAACTCCAGCGTTAAATCTCACCGGAATGGCTGCTTTGCGGCATGAATTATTAGCATGCGACAGGCCGTTGTTGGCCGATTCCGGCCGGTGGCCTTGCGCTGGATAGGAGGCCGGCGTGCTGATCAAGATCGACGGGTTCTACTGATCAAATACATCGGTGCGCGTCATGTGCCGGACGAGATCGCCACGGGTCACTGCAAAGATATGGCAGCATAGCTAGCCGGCCGGGTCAGCTAGCTAACCGGGTCAGGGCACTAACGGGAATGGATGCGGGGGCGTGATGTTTCGATGGATCAAGGATATCTGGGGCGGTTCTGAACCCGTTGAGTTCATTAGTGGCTACGGGCTGACGGAATCCGTGGCGCGGTTGAAGGCGGCGACGAAGTCGTGGTCGCTGTTTCGGGTTGCCGAGCAAGCGGCGGTGGGTCGCGTGAGCGAGACGCGGGTTTCGCTGCGACGCGTGGTGCCGATGTTCGGCAATTCGTTCAAGCCGGTGTTTACGGGGCGCTTTAGTCAGGCCAACGGTCAGGTGGTGCTGACCGGGCGGTTCGGGCTTAGCTGGTTTGTGAAGTTGTTCATGGCGTACTGGTTCGGGTTTTGTGCGCTGTTTGTGCTGCTGTCGCTGCCGGCTGCCGCGCAAGGATCTGCCGCCGCATTCATGCCGTTGGCAGGTATCGGCATGTTCGCGTTGGGGCTTGGCATGACGCGCCTGTTTGCTTGGTTCTCGCGCGGCGACCCCGCGTGGCTTTCGCAGGTGATTCGCACGGCGCTGCATGCACCGGTATCGCCAGAGGCCACTTTGGCATTGCCCGCATCGAGGCCGTCCGACGCGCGTCCGCCGTTTATCCTTATCGTTACCGGCGTTTTCTGCCTGTTCGGCGTGATGTGCTTTGTCGGAGCGCTGCAGGGCAGGGGCGCAGGCGTTATCCATGCCGGCGGTGCACTGATCGAGCGCTATCCGCGAGCCGTACGGTTGGGAGCCGTCGTCAACGGCCTGATGTTGTTGGCGTGCGCCTATGGCATCTACCGCCGTTACCTGGTCGCGTGGTGGGCCGGTTTCGTGTTGCTGTTGTTGGGACAAGTCTACTCCGTGGTCGATCTCCTCAGTCGCGAGGATCTGGGCAATGCCCGCATGCTTGGTATCCTTTTAGGCGTGGGATCGCTCTTCGTCGCCACTCTCTTCGGTCGCTGGTGGTACGCGCAGCGGGTTCACTTCCAGAGGTGGAAAAGCTGAGCGGCGTTAGCCGACTCGAAGCATCTTGCTGACCGATAAAGGGGCCAGCTCAGATTCACCTATTCGATAACTAGTAACTGAACGTTCCATTTTGGGTGAAGAAAGATGGTCAGCAGCGACGTCATGAATAGCTCGGAAATGGCCGCGATAGCACGGGTGGTCAATGCCATCGCTAGAGACATTAGGGTTGCGATTGACAAACTCGCTCCTGACGCGCTTTCTCGTCGTCAGAGACTTTCGCGAGCATTGCTCACGAGCTCAATTGAGCACTCCGTAGCATTGACGCACCTGCTTGCTCAGCACGACCCCTACTATGGCTACCCTGCAGTCACGCTATTTCGACCGCAGATCGAAGCATTGGCGCGCGGAGTATTTTTCACGCTGCCAACCGCCTCATCGGATGAGGAAGTGGAATCTTTTCTTGAGACCGACAAGATGCCTAAGCGGCTGCCTGCGGATGGTGGTAAGCCACGTACTCAACATCTGAGTGAGCTCTTGGACTCTACGCGCGGGGTGCTCAAGCACTTTCTACCGGCGGCCTTGGTTCCCTTCGTCGACCAAGCGTATAGCTACGACCTAGACACATATAACGGATTTGTTCACGGCGGTTCAAAGGTCGAAGTGGGATACGCGTGTATCGGACGGCGGCTACTGTTTTCACCAGACTTTTATCAGCTCATGAATATCGCCAGGCACTCATTGGCACAAGCCCATTTCGCCGAAGGGGTTCTCTCTGCACTCGTTTATCAACTGGAGATGCCAACTGATGTCGCGCCTGACCGGAATAGGCTCATTGCGGAGTATGAAGTGCTTATTCGACAAGCGGATACGCACTTCGGAAGTACGTCGTTGTGAGCTTTCCCATTTACAGCAAGGGAATCGGGCGGCGGTATCGCTTGCCGTGGTTAGACGCCGAGTAAAGTAGCAGCCAGAACGGACTGATAAGGGATTGGGAGTGAACCCCTTTTGTATAACGTCCGCTTTCGACACATATATCTGAGGCGTCAGCACCGGCACCGCGTTCAGGTCTTACCGAAACGGTGTTCAGCCATTACAAGCAACCATACGATCAGCGGTTCGGGAATGTCTTTTGGCAAATACGCCATACCGTAGCGCCGTAAGTCAATCTTTCAACGTCGTTTTAATATCAACCAGCGCGGCGGCGTTGACCATAAAGTGCTACGTGACTGCGCAGCACTTCGGCAATGACTTCGCCCAAACGCACGGGCACCGCGTTACCAATCAACCTACCCAAAAGGTAGAACGTGGCCCTCTCTCCCTTCCGGAGAAAGCGGTATTTGGCCGGGAACGTTTGGAGAACCGCAGCTTCGCGCAACGTAATTGCGCGGTCCTGTTCGGGATGACCGAAGCGACCGTTGCCGTATCCGAAGCACTGGGTGGTCATCGTCGGGCCCGGCTGGTCCCATGACATCCTGCCGTAGACACTCGGATACGTGTCGCCTGTTTCCCGTTGGTGGCAGGCCGCACGGAGGCTTGGATGCCAGTCCCGCCACGTACCCCCAGGTCGCGACGCTTGGATTCTTTCCATATTGATGGCGCTGAGCCGGGGGGCGGCATGCATTGGGTCATTCGCATGCGCCTCACCGGCGGAAACGGAGGGGAGATGTCCAATCGCATCTCTGACCGTCACTTGCCGGTAGTGGGATGTGGGTATCGAAAGTCCCTCCGGACCAAGCTTTGAAGCCAAAAGCACAAAGCGCTTTCTGGTTTGGGGAACGCCGATGGCCGAGCATTCAATAACGCTCCACGCCACGTGATAGCCCTCTAGGTCTTTCAGGAACTTCTGAAAAACCGGGTGCTGCTCCATTTGGGGCACGTTTTCCATCGTCACGAGGTCCGGCTGAACTTCCCGAATCAATCGGCCAAAGCTCACGACAAGTTCCCAATCCTTATTGCTTCCTCCACGACGGCCGCCTCTGCTGTACGTCGAGAAGGGCTGGCATGGGGCGCAGCCAGCAAGCAACCTCAATTGCTTCCCTTTGAACAACCGCTTGACCGTATCGGCGGACAGGTTTTTGACATCTTCCTCAATGAAGGTTGCCGAGTTGTTGGCCTCATAAGGGAAGCGGCAAATCGGATCGAGGTCGATACCGGCGCGGACCATGATCCCCCCGAGGGCAAGGCCATGCGTCAGCCCACCCACGCCGCAGAACAGGTCCACCGCCTCAATTGCCGAGGTTTTCCGCTTAGATTCCTGAGTCTTCAAGCGGGTACTGGCCTTCTATCTTCTTGCAAAAATTCATGCTGATTGACGTACAAAGCAAACGCCTCGACCACCTCAAACAGATAATCAATCGTACGTTTGGAGAGGTCGCGCAGCTCGCTGACTGTCACGTTCTCACCACACTCTGCAAATGATATCCCACCGTGCGCCAGGGAATTGCGCAGACTTTTAACTATTTCCATCGCCCCCTTGTCGTCTCGGAAAGGCCTCTTAATGGCCGAATAGACAGGCTTACTGACCGCCAACTGGAATCCAAGCCGTGCCGCGATGCCCTCTATGGCTGCGTCATCCCAGTTACCGCCACCTCCCTTGTCCATCTTGAACCCGTTGACCGCCAGTGAGTCAACCATGTGTCCACATAGGGCTAGAGCGCTGTCTAAGCGATGCTCGTGGGTGAGTTCCACATGAGTTCTGGCCATGACCCTAACCCACTCGCGTCTGAGCGTCAGAATTAGGTCAGAGGGCAGCCATTTCCCCTGGGAAATGGCTGCGTCTGTGACACCGTCGACACATCGAACGACAGTGGCTTCGACTAGGTTGTAGAGATGCAGAAATACCCCTGAATACAGAATCCGCTGTTGCTGCACAGATATGGTCGCGCCTCCTGAAAGCCGAGGCGGTCCGGATCTTGCCGATGCTTCCATGTCAGCGAGGAAGTCCAGGTAAGCATCAATTTCTTTCCGCCTATCTTCAAACAGCTGCCTCACGTCTTCCATGATTATTTCCCCAGCAATCGGTCGCGGACGTACTCCATACGCCTCTTGAGCCGACTAACGGCATTCGCACCGTCCGACCCAGTTATTTTTGCGAAGTCTGTTTCATTAAGCCAATGCTCTACATCTGGCGGTTGCATGACAATTTGGGGGGCGCTCTGCAAAGCCATGTAAGAACCAATTGCAATTGCTTCGAAGCGTGACCTAGGAGTGGCCTTACCTGATTTGGCTTTGCGAAACCCAAATGGGAAGACACTCTTGACGAAGCTCAACGTCTCAAAAAAACGTGCCTTATAGGCATCTGCGAGCGCAGGATCTTTTTCAAAAGACTCATTCATCTTCTTTGTGTAGCCAAAGATGAATTCAGAAGGACGGTCTTTGTAGCCGTCCAAACCGTCTCCGTAGGCAAAGAAGCGGGTCACCAACTCTTCTCGCTCTCTTTCCTTAATTTGGGCAGCAGACACAGGAGCCAGCTCAACCAGTTCGGGAGCTTCTGCAAGCTCGATGACCATGCTCATAAATGGCCCCGCCAGCGCACCGCGCCGCACTTCCGCCGTGTTAGCTGCTTTGCTGCCGGTGTTGATACGCTCGAACATGTCGAATCGTGCTTGCTCATCAGCATGTTCGTTAAGCACGATGCCGCGTATAGACCTGTTTTTTATTTTCCGCTGTCGGGAGTCCGGTAGATCCGAAAATCGGAATCCCGAAATCTTCGGAAGGGCTTGCAACTCAGATAGCTTGAGATCTCCAAGAACGAACTCCTCCAGCGTTCGCAAACGCTGTGAGCCATCAACGATTTCGAGCTTCCCGTCGGGCATTTCCCAAAAGAAAAGAAACGGAATTGGTAGTCCCATCAGGACCGACTCAATGAAGCGAGACTTTCGATCTTGTTCCCAGGTAAATTCACGCTGATATGGCGGAACAATAAATTCACCGTCCTGCACCTTTTGAGCGAGAATTTCTACGGAATACTCGGTCATGTAGAACTCAATCCTTTTCGACTGTTCTACAATTTCGGCTTCCGCAGACTCCTTTTCTTCCTGGGTGATTTCCCGGTGCTTGGCGGCTGTTGCCATGGTTATGCATCCCTGATAGTCCGTCAGCGTCCCTGAGCCGACGGATGCCCGCCGCACCAGGCGTTACGGCCATTCTAAGGTGGGGGAGGACACCAAACAACGCGCCGCTCCGGACGCTCCAATCTATACGGGCAACCAGATTTGCCCAGGCCTGGGTTAGCGACGGTACACAGGCGATATCCAGCCAGCCTGTCAGCCCAGAAAAAGGCCGGTTTTACACTTCCTTCGACGCTTCGTGCGAGTTGGCGAATGCCATCCAAGAGTGGGATCGCGTCCGATATGGCCCGTCGACCGACATGCCGACTGGCGAGCATCTGGCTTAGCGATCTACTGGATCAAAACGATAGTTCGCACCATGACCAGCACCAGCGCAGCCGACAAGTGTCAACCGGAATGAGTGACCAGCTTCACCGGAATCCGCACTATCTCAGGCATCCACGCCCGCGTTATCTAGATCTAAGCTGCTCTGCGGCCTAGCCAGACTCGCGACTGCATATGGAGGGTCTTTGCATCAAGGCTGCTTGGCTCGTGAGCGCTTGCGTTTGCCCGAGCCTTTGAAGTCTTTGATCAGTTGCGCGAGTTCGTCGTCTTCGGCATAAAAGTACGCCACAGGGAGGTCGAGGACCTTAGCCAGCTGTTGCATGGTTTGCAGGTCGGGCTGGTGGACGCCGGTTTCGTAGCGGTTGACGCGGGTGCTCGCGACGAAATCGTCGAGACCTGCGTCGATGCCCAGGTTGCGCTGCGAGATGCCGCAGACCTCCCGCGCCTCGCGCAGCCGGCGGCTGTAGACGGGGAGCTGTCTTTTCTCAGTCAAGCGTTTTCGAGTTCCGGACTTCCATATGCGGAAGCTTCCGGAAGAGCGCTAGATCTCGATACTACGTAAATCGTAGCTACGGCAGGATTACCCCGATGTTCTGGATAACGGAGCCGGATATCCGCGGTCGGAGATGCCGTACCGGTGCCCGTGTAGGAAGCGTGTCCTTACCTTGGGGCAGTGTTTTATTAGCGCTCGCGCTTACCTTTGGGTTTGAAATCCGAGATCAGCTTCGCGAGCTCGTCGTCCTCAGCGTAGAAGTAGGCCAATGGGAGGTCGAGAGCGTTCGCCAGCCGTTGCTGGGTTTGCAGGTTAGGTTGGTGGACACCTTTTTCGTAGCGGTTGATTCGGGTGCTCGCGACGAATTCGTCAAGGCCCACCTTGATGCCTAACTTGCGTTGCGAGATGTCATAGGTCTCCCGCGCCTCGCGTAGTCGGCGACTGTAGACGGCGAGCTGTCTTTTCTCAGCCAAGCGTGGGCAAGTCCGGATTTTCCATATGTGGAAGCTTCCGGAAGTACTCTTGACTTCGATACTACGTTAAACGTAGTGTATTAAGAGAGCTACGTTTAACGTAGCTACGCGCAAATCCTCGGCATAGCCGTCAGGCAGCAAAAGCCGTGCGTCGTTGCGGATCTGCGAGGGAAGTTGAAAGACGGCAGTGCGGTGATATCAAGCCAGCGATGCACTGCCGCCTCTGCAAGCCACTCACAAAACAGTTCTTGCCCGACGACCTTGCCAAGGCCGGGACACGACCGGATCGGCAGGCCAACAGGGCCAACCTCAGGGGAAAGCAAAGGACGCAACTATGAAAACAAATACGTTACGACACGCCGTTTCCATCGCCATGCTGGTCGCTGCCACCGGCACAGCCGAGCCGACGCGGGCACAGAAAGCCGCCACGGATACGAGCCCGCCGGCGCGGACCGCAGTGACCGGCTCACCGATCGACACCGATATCGATCTGCCTGCCGGCACGCTGGCCGCGGCGCTCGATGCGCTCGGCCAACAGAGTGAGTTGCGAATGGACTATCCACCCGCGCTGGTAGCGGGCAAGCAAGCGAGGGCGGTGCATGGGCGCATGAGCTGGCGCGACGCGCTCGGCCGTCTGCTGCAGGGCAGTGGGCTTTCTTATCGGCAGGCCGGCGATAGAGGCGTCGTGATCGTGAGCGTGCCGGATAGCGCCGCCTCCGCCCCGCGCTCGGCGGGCAACGGCGCGGCAACGACCGCGTCGCCCTCGACACCGGCAGCGGCACAACTGGCCACGGTGACCGTGACCGGCACGCGTATCCGCGGCGGCAGCACGCCGTCGCCGGTGGTGTCGATCGGCAGCGAGCAGATGCAGCAGGAAGGTTTCGCCGACCTGGGCGAGGTGATACGCAGCGTGCCGCAAAACTTTTCCGGTGGACAGAATCCGGGCGTGCTCAGCGGCAACCTGGCCGGTGCGGGTAACGCGAACCAGAACCTCACCGGCGGATCGAGCCTGAACCTGCGTGGCCTGGGTGCGGATGCCACGTTGACCCTGCTCAACGGGCGCCGCATGACCTACGGCGGCTTTACCCAGGCGGTGGATATCAGCGCGATACCGGTGGAGGCGGTGGACCGCATCGAGATCGTCGCCGACGGTGCGTCGGCGATCTACGGCTCCGATGCGGTGGGCGGCGTGGGCAATGTGATTTTGAAGCGTGACTACGACGGCGTGACGGTGGGCTCGCGCTTCGGCACGGCGACGCAGGGCGGCATGAGCACGCGCGAGTACGACGCCACGGCTGGTACCACGTGGAGCACGGGCGGGCTGATCGCCACGTATAAGGACGAATCGGTCGACCCGATCTACAGCAGCCAGCGTAGTTACACCGAGCAGTTGGTCGACCCCGCCACGCTGTATCCCGGCAGCGATTTGCGCAGCGGCCTGCTCAGCGTGCACCAGTCGCTGGGTGACTTTGCCGAACTGCGTCTGGATGCGCTGAGCACCACGCGCGACCAGCTGTTTTCGTACAACTACAAAGGCGTTGTCAGCCGGGCGACGCCGCATACCACGACGACGCTGATCTCGCCGAGCCTGGCATTCTGGTTGCCAGGCGACTGGTCGCTGACGTTCGGCGCGACGTCCGGCCAAAGCGAGCACCACGAGTATCTAGTGCAGACGGTAACGGCCAGCGGCGCGGCGGCTCTGACCGATGCCTGCTACTGCAATACCAGCCACAGCTACGAGCTGGGCGCCGAAGGGCCGCTGTTTGCGCTGCCCGGCGGCGATGCGCGGCTGGCGGCCGGCATCGGCTACCGGGACAACGGCTTTCGCGATGTCGACCACGTGACCGCGGCCGATACGTTTCGCGGCAGCGAGGGCACGCGGTTTGCGTATGCGGAATTCAATCTGCCGCTGATCGGCGCGGACCAGCAGGTGCGCGGCGTGCAGCGCCTGGACGTGACCGCCGCGGTGCGCGGCGAGGACTACAGTACCTTCGGCGGCGTAACGACGCCGAAGCTGGGCCTGCTGTACGACCCGAACATGGACTTTACGTTGAAGGCCTCGTGGGGCAAATCGTTCAAGGCGCCCACGCTGTTCGAGCAGAACTATGCGCAGAACGCGTATCTGTTTTCGCCGAGCAGTTTCGGCGGCGTGGGTTATCCCGCGGGTTCCACCGTGCTGGTGCTCGATGGCGGCAACAAGCAGCTCAAGCCGGAGCGGGCCGATACGCGCTCGGTGTCGCTGGCGTTTCATCCCGAGGCGCTGCGCGAGCTGGAGGCAGAGCTGAGCTGGTATCGCATCGACTATCGCGATCGGGTGATTCAGCCGATCGCCAATTCGAGCCATGCGTTGAACAACCCGATCTACGCGCCGTTCGTCGACACGGCGCCGACCGCGCAGACACAGGCGGACGTGCTGGCGAATGCGGAAACGTTCTACAACTATGTCGGCGCGCCGTACGACCCGAGCAAGGTGGCGGCGATTATCTACACGCAGTACGCCAACACCGCGCAGCAGCGCATTCAAGGGGTCGACCTGTCGGGCTCGTACCGGTTCCACCTGGGGCAGGGCGCGTTGACGCTGCGCGGCGCGACCAGCTGGCTGGACAGCTCGCAGCAGACCGTGGCCGGCGGGCCGGCGTACGCGCTGTCGGGCACGCTGTTCAATCCGCCGAAGATCAGCAGCCGCGTCGGTGCGGACTGGAAGAGGGAAGGGTTTACCGCCTCGCTGTTCGCCAACTATCGCAGCGGCGTGACCAACCGGATCGACGGCGTGAAATCCGCCTCGTTCACCACGTTCGATGCCGCGCTGCGCTATGCCATCGGCCCGCGCGACGATGCGCTGTCGGGGCTGGAATTCGCGCTGACGCTGGACAACCTGCTCGATCGCGATCCGCCGTTGTACCGGGTGACGTCGCCGCTGTATGTGGCGGCGTACGACTCGACCAACTATTCGCCGATCGGCCGCTTTGTGAGCGTTTCCGTATCCAAGCACTGGTGATGCCGGCGGGGTGCCGGCGCGGCCGGCATCCCGCGATGGCGGGAGAGAAAGAGCATGTCTTTGATGAAGTGGATGGTGCGGCGGCTGTGGGTAGTCGGCGCGTTGTCGGTTGCGTGTGTGTGCGTGTGCCATGCGGATGACATGTCGCCGCGTCGGCTGCTGGAGGTGGCGGATATCGCCAGCCCGACGGTGTCGCCGGACGTCCGCCGCGTGGCGTTTCGGGTGGAGCGCGCGTCGGTGGCGCGCCATACCTACGACGCCGAGTGGTACGTACAGGGCCTGGACGAGCCGTGGCCGCGACGCGTCGGCGACGGCGGCGTGCCGCTGCGCGATTCGGCCGGCGGCTCGCTGTCGCCCAAGCTGGTGTGGTCGCCCGACGGTCGCTGGATCTACTACCTCGCTCTGATCGATGGAACGATCGACGTGTGGCGCGCGGCGGCCGACGGCTCGGGCGCGCAAGCGCTGACGCACGACGCGGCAGACGTGCGCGATTTCAACCTTGGCGAGGGCGGCAAGGTACTGCGCTACAGCGTCGGCGCGACGCGCGACGATGTGCGAGCGGCGGAGCAGGGCGAGTACGACGACGGTATCCGCATCGACGCGAGCGTGCCGATCGGCCAGGGCTTGTTTCGCTCCGGCTTTGTCGGTGGACGCCTGGCGACGCAGCGCTTCAGCACGGTGTGGTTCGACCATCTGCCGCTGCTGGCCGATCGGCCGGATCGCTGGGCGCAGATCGACCTGACGACCGGCGCGCGTCGGGCGCTTGCCGATGCAGAGGTACCGGCCGTGTCGTCGCCGCTTAATGACACGGCAGGCGTCGATGGCGATGCGTGGAAGTCTGTTGCCGATGCGCAGGGCGAACGAGTGGCGTGGCTTACGCATATCGGCGACGCCGCCGGGCAGCAGGTGCGACCGGATGTTCTGCTGTCCGCGCTGCCGCACGCGCAGGCGAGTCGCGCCGTGCGCTGCGTGTCGGCGCTGTGCACGGGCAAGGCCATCACGGCGATGCAGTGGCGGCCGGCGCATGACGAGGTGCTATTCACCGTCACCGATCCGTACATGGGCATGGCGCAGTCGATTTTTCGATGGAATGTTTCGCGCGGCGATGTGCATGTGGTGGCAGCGACCGATGGACTGGCCAACGGTGGGCGCGATACCGCATCGAACTGCGGCGTGTCGGCGGCGACGCTGGTGTGCGTGACGGCGCAGGCCGATCGGCCGCCGCGGCTGGAGCGCATCGACGTGGGCAGCGGAGAACGTCGCGTGTTGTTCGACCCGAATGCGGCGCTCGCCATGGACATGCTCAAGGCGCCGCCCGTGCGACTGCTGCGATGGCAGGACAAAAGCGGGCAACGGTTCGCGGGCTGGTTCTTTTCGGCGCGACGTGGCGGTGATGCGCCGGCGCCGTTGTTTATCACCTACTACAGCTGCGCCGGCTTTCTGCGCGGTGGCGTAGGGGACGAGTGGCCGCTGGTTTCGCTGGCGCAGGCCGGCATCTCCGCGCTGTGTATCGACCGACGCCCCGGCTTCACGATGGACGCGGTGGCGCGCTATGGCGAGGGCTTGACCGCGGTGGAGAGTGCGATCGATCTGCTGGCCCGGCAGGGCGAGATCGACCGTGCGCGCGTGGGCATGGGCGGATTGAGTTTCGGCGGCGAGGTGACGATGTGGACGCTCGCCCACTCGCACCTGCTCGCCGCCGCGTCGGTCGCCAATCCGGTACTGTCGCCGCTGTACGACCTGATGGGCAGCATGAAAGGCGACGCCTTCGCCAAGGGCTTGCGCAGCCTGTGGGGGCTGGGCTCGCCGAGCGACACACCGGCGCGCTGGAAAGCGCTGTCACCGGTGTTCCAGCTGGATCGGATCGACGCGCCGATTCTCTTTCAGCACTCCGAACAGGAGTACCTGTATGCGCTGGACTACGAGATTCCGCTGATCCGCGCGCACCGCGCGGACCTCTACGTGTTTCCGAACGAGCCGCATCAAAAATTCCAGCCCAAGCACAAGCTGGCCGCGTACGAAAGAAATCTGGACTGGTTCCGCTTCTGGCTGCAGGGCTACGAAGATCCCGACCCGGCCAAGGCCGCGCAGTACGCCCGTTGGCGGCAGATGAAAGCGCGGGCGCACGCCGATAAAGGCGAACACGTGAATGCGCCGGTGGTGATCGGCGCGTCGGCATCCTGATTGGCGTTGGCCGGGGGTGGAATCGGCCAACACCGGCCAGTCGGCTGCCGAAAATGCATGCCGCAAAGCGGTCATGTGCGCGTTTCGGGAAGTCCCCGCCGCGCGTCACTTGATGCACCGGTAATTGAATGTATACACTGTATACATGCCTCGCCTAAGCACTGCCGAAAAAATCCTACGCGCCGCGCACCGGCTGTTTGACAACGGCGGCGCCGATGCCGTCAGCATGCGCCGCGTAGCTGAGGCGGTCGGCATCACGCCGATGGCCATCTATCGACATTTCCCGAATCGCGAAGCCTTGCTCAAGCGACTGTCCGACGACAGCTTCAACGCAGTGGCGCAGGAATGGCAGGCGCGCGCGCAGCACCCGAACGTGCTCAAGCGCCTGGTCGCCCTGCTGGAACCGTACCTGGACTACGCATTGACCCATCCGCACCTGTTTGATCACGCGTTCTCGCTGCGTCGTGACGATGCGCGACGCTTTCCCGAGGACTTTCGCGAGCGCCAGTCGCCGACGCTCACCGTCATCGCTGACGCCATCGTCGAAGGCATGCGTCGCGGTGTACTGCGCAAGGACGATCCGTGGGATGTGGCGATGACCCTGTGGGCGCACTCGCATGGGCTGATCGCGTTGTATCGCGCGGGTCGCTTCAGCTACGACGAAGCGCAGTTCCGCCACTTCTATCTGCAATCGCTGGGGAGACTGATCGATGGCATCAAATGTTGATCGCAAGTGGCTGGCGCTCGAGCTGAGCGCCACGGCGCTGTCGGCGCTGCTCTGGTGGTATGGCAGCGGCCTGCATCCGCTGTGGTGGCTGAGCTGGCTGGCGCCGCTGCCGGTGCTGCTGCTGGCAGCGCGCGTTCGCGCCCGCTGGGCCGCACTGGCGGCGTTCGCGGCGTATGCCATCGGCGGGCTGAACCAGTGGGATTACCTGCACGGCTACATCGGCCTGCCGCTGGCGACGATCCTTCTCGTGATCGGCGAGCCCGCCCTGATGCTGACCCTGTGCACGCTGCTGTTCCGGCGGCTGCTGCTGCGTGGCCGCGCGATCGCGGCGGTGCTGGCGGTGCCGACTCTATGGATCGCGATCGAATACCTCAACACGCAGTTTTCGCCGCACGGCACATTCGGCTGCATCGCCTATACCCAGATGGATGCGCTGCCGGTGATTCAGATCGCCGCTGTCACCGGTCTCTGGGGCATCGGCTTTCTGCTGTTGCTGCTGCCGGCTGCGCTCGCGATGCAGATGTCACCGGCGGTTTCGAGGCGCGCCCGCGCGGCCGTCGCCGTGATCACCGTGCTACTGCTCGGTGGCTCTGCCGCCTATGGCGGCTGGCGCTTGCAGGCACCGGCGACCGCCACGATGCGGATCGGTCTGGTGTCGCTGGAAAAGCCGATCCGGCCTGCACTGCACACCCCGGACGGCCAGGCGCTGCAAGCGCGCTATGTGGCGGCGATCGATCGCCTCGCCGGCCAGGGCGCCCGCACCGTGGTAATCCCGGAGACTTCGTTTGCCACCGCTGACGCCACCGTCCCCACGTTCGCTGCCCTAGCGCAGCAGCACGACCTGACTCTGGACGCTGGCATCGACTTCAAGGGTGACCCGCGGGCGGAGCGCAACATGGTGATGCTGTTTCAGCCGGGCGCGGCCGTACCGAGCACTTACAGCAAGCACCACCTGATTCCCGGATTCGAGAGCCAATACACGCCGGGCGACAGCTACCGGATGCTCGAGGGCACACCCGGCGTAGGCCTGGCTATCTGCAAGGACATGGACTTCCACGACATTGGCCAGGCGTATGCCGCACGGGACGCACAGCTGTTGCTGGTGCCCGCATGGGACTTCAGCGTGGATGGCTGGCTGCACAGCCGCATGGCGATCATGCGCGGTGTGGAAAGCGGCTTCGCCGTGGCGCGTGCGGCACGTTCCGGCCGCCTCACGCTGAGCGACGACCGTGGCCGCGTGCTGGCCGAGGCGTCCAGCGAAAAACACGATGCCGAACTGGGGGGCGACCTGCCGCTACGCGGGACGCATACGCTGTACGGGCGCTGGGGCAACTGGTTCGCCTGGATGGATCTGGCGGCCCTGCTGGCGCTGCTGATACAGGCCGCGCGCCGGCCACCACACAACGGCGCTGATTGATTGCCGCTGCGCGCCGACGCTGACCGAATACGGTGCCGAGGTTGTCCGTCAGACCATCGCTGCGAAGATAGTCTGGCGGTATCTGCCTGTCTCTGGCTTGCACGGGCATAGTCTTGCCCGCAAGGGCAGGCAGGACCCGCGCGCTCATCACCAGACTCGAAGAGGAGCCCAATGTGAATCCCAACACGGGTATCAGAGAGTTGGCGCTTCGTGATCCTGACGGGCATTACGTCAGGATCAGCGCGCTCGCTGAGATGTGACAAGTCATTCATGCCCACACCCGCTTCGCGAGCTGACTTCGCAGAATCTCGTAACGAAGCCAACACTCACGGGTTATCAGCCTTCCTCAAAGCGGACGCTCGCGACTGACGGAAACGGGTCGTCAGCGGATCTGCCTATGAATCAAGTTGGCGCTCAAGGTCATTGATCTTGAAATTTGGGCATTTCTAGCGATTTCGTTTTCTAAAGTGTCGACGGCGCGGCCGATGATCTTCAGTCGATGCGTGGAACGTGGCCTTCCTTTTCGCGTTCTGCTTATCACGCAGTGTGCGTCTTAAAAGCTCCACAGCGCCTACGGCACTGGCAACTGCACCGATGCCATAGTCGACCCATGTCCAGTGCGGGGCACCTAAGGCTACCAGAGCCAAAACGTGCGAATCGTGATTCATCTGTCAGCCACCTATATTGAAAAAGCCTCTAGATTTGAATGTCACGAGATGAAGTAATGTCAGCAATGGGTGGCGGTCTCAACCGGTCGATGCAACACACTGACGACTGCTCAGGTTGCGGGAGTGTTGCATATGAAGCATCGAACCCGAAGCCAGTACACGGAAAATCAGAAGTCCCAGATGTGGGATCGTTGGCGGTGGGGTGGATCGCTGCATCAGATCGCCCAACTCTTCGATCGGCACCATTCCTCGGTTCGCAGCATTCTTGCGGCGTCCGGTGGCATCCGTCCAGCGTTGCGCAAACGCTCGCCGCGGGCATTGACACTACACGAGCGCGAGGTCATTTCGCGGGGATTGGTGGCAGGCCAATCCATTCGTTCTATCGCCGCGTCCTTGCAGCGTGCACCTTCAACCATCAGTCGCGAGATTGGGCGTAACGGCGGGTCGGAAACCTATCGCACCACACAGGCCGACCATGCCGGCAATCAATAAAACGAGTGCAAAAATTCGCATCTAAGCATCACCTTGATGTTGGCAAGCGCGTGAGCAAATGTCCGCATGGAGTCGGAGGCGTATAACACCCTCTCATCTCACCGATGTGGTGCGGCATTCTGGATGGGAACAGTTCGTCGAGTACCTTACTTGGCATGACGGTCTGCTTCTATCCCATGGAATCGTTGTCGCTAATGGAAATCGGCTACACAGGTGGATGGGTTACCGAAGACGTTGGTGTACGCAACGCGGTCGTGCGCAGGGACTATTGCAATGTCAGGATGCGCGCGATGGAAGTCTGCTATTTGTTTCGTCGTCGTATCGGCTAGCTCAGGCTCGGAGTCAGTGTTGCTGCGAATGGCCGGGCTCTTGGGTAAGCCGCGTTCTGCCGCTTCCAGGGTGTCGGCGGCGTCGCCTATGAGAAACACGTTACGTCGGCCGAGCTTTACGAACAATCCCTGCGAGCCTGGGGTATGGCCGGGTAGGGGCACGACGACGATCGTCCCATCGCCATAGATGTCCTTGCTCTTCTTGAAGCCCAGATATGGGCCCGAGTCGTAGCTCAGCACCTTCAGCCGAGGCTTCACTGCCGCGATGAGCGACGGCGGCGTAATGGTCGGATGCGTCGTTTGAACGGCCATCCATGTCACCTCGGCGGGCGAGATGTAGATGGGGGCTGCTAATTGTGTTGCGCCGCCAAGGTGATCATAGTGGGCGTGCGTGATGAGGATGCGGGTAACCTGAGAAGGCTGCTCATCTACGCTCGCAAGTGCATCGACGATTGATTTGCGGTCCTTTGCTCCCGAAACGACCTGCGATCCAAAAGCTCGGGCGGGCGCGGGCAATTCGTTCATTTGTGCCTCGGCGTTCGGGCCAAAGCCGGTGTCGATTAAAACATCGCTCTTGGCGTCCCGAACAAGTACGCCGGAAATGGTGCTGTGCCAGATTTTTGTATCGCGAAGTCCTGCGCCACCCATGGCGCCATCCATCGTGGCCGCTGAGGTTTCGACCCAACAGGCCTGCGGCTTGTCCGCTGGCCTCTGAGCGGCTGCGGAGGCGGATATCAATAAGCCCGCAACGATTGTAAGCATTGTCTTCATGCAGATCTCCTTGAGGAGTTGCAACTTCGATAAGCGAAGCGACACGCTCCAGAATCATAGGGCGAAAGAGTGGGGGTGGGACGGTTTCCAACAGCGACGAGTTCAGCGAACAACGGCAGAAGAAGTCACGCATTCACAGCGTCTGCATCTGTCGTTTCGCTTCAGTCACTACGCAGCGAGGGCTGACTGAACGGCCTCGGCAAGCGCTGTGGTCGGCCTTCCGATCAGTGTTGAAAGCTCACGTGAAGAACTGTCCAGACCGCCTTTCAAAGCCACCGCGTCAGCGTCGACGACTACGTCGACGATCATCTTGGGTAGACCCATCCCGAGCAGGGCAGATTCGTACTCAGAAGGCGAAAGATTGCGATAGGCGATCTTTCGATTGAGCTGCGTGGAAGCAGCGACCGCCAAGTCCTCCATCGTAAACGCCGTATCGCCTGCGAGTTCGTAGGTCTTGTCAACCCGGCGCTACGGGGTAGGGTTCGGGTCGATGGTCGCACACGATCGGAGCGGTTAGCCGGAAGCGGTTAGCCGGAATAGGCTATTTCGGCTGGCGTCGTCGCAGGAGTACAAAAGTGCCGATAGGTTTGCGGTTTTGGCGAGCCAGCTAATACAAGGGAACATGATGTATATCGATGCCGGATTGGCGGTGAAGTCGGCGAGCCCTCCACTTCATCGTCAGCCCTATGTGCAGGTGCTGGTCGCAATCGCACTGGGCGCCTTGCTCGGTCATCTTGCGCCGGAGCTGGCCCAACGCTTCAAACCTTTAAGGGACGGGTTTATCAAGCGGGCACACATCTTGATGAAACTGGCGCCTTTAGGTGCGTTTGGTGCAATTGCGTTCACCATTGGACGATTCGGGCTCGGTGTATTGCTGAATCTAGCGGGGCTCGTGCTGACCTTCTATGCGGCATCCACATTATTCGTACTGTCCATGGTCGTGGCGCGTTGGGAAAACGCGCTCGATCAGGACCAGCTAGGCACCGCGCGGCGTGGCGATGCGTCGCGGCTGCGCCGCCCGATCCCCCACATTCCTATTACGCATGGAGATGTGCCATGAATCGTCTACTCGCTGTGCTTGCACTGCTGCTTGTCTGCGCCACTGTGACCGACGCCTACGGCCAGAACTCGCCACCGGCGTCAGCGGTGCTATCACCTCAATCCATCGACCTATGGCCTGCCGGCGTACCTGCGGACAGTGGCGATGGCCCGCGTGGTGCCGAGCGCATCGGGCAGACGGGTAGCGGCGTCGGCGCGGTTTCCCACATCAGCCAGCCCCGCATCGTCATCTATCGCCCGCTACATCCAAACGGCGCAGCGGTGCTGCTGATGGGTGGTGGCGGCTATTTTCGTATTGAAGTAGGCAATGAGGCCAATCCGACCGCGCAATGGTTGGCGGCCATTGGCGTGACGCCCGTGGTGCTTTATTACCGTTTGCCAGCCGATCACTGGAAGGCCGTCGCACCCTTTCAAGACGGACAGCGTGCGATCCGCGTCCTGCGCGCGCAGGCCAGCCAGCTGGGCATCGATCCACATCACATTGGTGTGATTGGTTTCTCGGCCGGCGGCAATCTGGCCGGCATTCTGGCAACGCGTTCAGAGACGAATTTCTACACGCCTACCGATGCGGTCGACCAGCAGTCGTCTCGCCCCGATTTTGCTGGACTGATTTATCCGGTGACCTCGCTGCAACCGCCCTATGCCACCACGCGCTCCGTCCGCGAGTTGTCTACGCAAGCAGATGCCGCCACGGCGTACACGGTGCAACTACATGTATCGCACACTATGCCGCCGACCTTTATTGCGCATGCCGTGGACGATCCGATCGCCAATGTCGGCGCGAGCCTGGCGCTGTTCGATCTGTTGCGACAGGCGCAGGTGCCGGCCGAATTGCATGTCTTTGAAAAAGGCGGTCACGGCTGGGGACTCGGCCAACCGGGCACCCTGGTGTCCGCATGGCCTGGTTTATTCGCAACCTGGGCGCGCGTGCACGGTTTCTTTCCTGGCGGTAGCGGTGTTACGCCTTACCCGCTGTTCCCACGTGCCGGGACAACGCCTAATCCCTCTACGACCGACGACAATCGCTAATCACAGCGATGTCCCCTTCGACACACTGCCGGAATCGCACTATGCCTTTATTAGCACGCGTTCTTCCCACGATGGTGATGGGCGCCATCGTAGGAGTCTCCCTTCCGTTGCATGCGCAGGACCAAATCTCAAACGCCGATCTGGTGCGCTTGGTCAAGCAACAGGCGGCGGAGATCAAAGCGCTTAAACAACGCCTCACTGTTGTTGAAAAACACGAACGTCAAACGGATGGCCAAGTGGCCCAAGTGCTCGCTCGCCCGGCAAGCCCCGTAACGCCTCCAACCGCCATCGCCTCCACACCGGCCGTGCAGACGCCAGCACAGGTGCAGGCGGCGATCAGTGACGTGCGCGATAACGACATAGCGGTGGCGCAAGCACAAACCGCCGCCAATGGCCCCCAAGGTGGCAATGACAACATCACGTGGGGCCAGCATAACGAGGCCGGTCCGCGCTTCAGCAGCGATGATGGCTTTTTTACCTTTAAGCCGGATGGACGTCTCCTGCTCGATTTCACCGGAACGAACGACTCGAAATACGCGGGGCGCAATATCAGCGGCGCGGATCTGGAAAGCGCCCGCCTCGGCGGGGAAGGCACGATCGGTCCTCTGGGTTACCACGTAGAAGCCGAATTCGCCGGTGACAAGGTCTCCCTACGGCAGACGTATCTGACGTATCAAATGAAGATATTCGGTGAACAAAGCAAGCTCTATGTCGGTAATTTCCTCAAGGATCTAGGCACGGAGGGTTCGTCCGAGTTGGCGCGCGTGCCGTTCATGCAGCGCAGTGCGGCCAGCGAAGTCGGTGAGCCACTGAACGATTCCTTCGGTTTGGGCACGCAGCTGTTTGTGTATGGCACCAATTGGCACTACAGCGTATCGGTCAGCGGGGACGCACCCTCATCCTCCACAACCGGCACTACCGACGACTCCATTACCTATCTCACCCGTGCGCACTGGAATCCGCTCAAGGGCGACGACGGATTTATCCACGTCGGCGCCTGGTATTACTACGAGAACATCAGTCGCGGTGTCGCCAGCATCAACAACACGCCATCGATTGCATTTTCCTTCAACCAAAACCTGGATGTGTCGGCCAGTTCGATTGCCAACCCCACGCAGGATCATGGTTCTGGCTTTGAGTTGGGCGGCGTCTACAAAAGCTTCTGGCTGATGAGCGAATACGCCAAACGCACGATCGACTCCAGCACGAGCGACGCAGTCTCGCGACATGGCTCGGCGCTCTCGGCCGGCTGGCTCATGACTGGCGAAACGCCCGGCTTTTCCAGTCGCGATGGCAGCTGGCACGGCACCAACGTTATTCATCCGGTCACGTCGGGTGGCTTGGGGGGCTGGGAACTGGCGGCACGCGTGGATCACTACGACTTCACCGGGGCGCCACATGGCGGTGACGGCGATGCCTACACGGTCGGTTTGAACTGGTATCTCAACGATTGGTCACGCCTGATGTTCAACTACATTCGTTGGTACACCGACAATAAAGTGGGCAGCTATACCGGGCCAGACTGGGGCAACGCGGTAGGCGTTCGCACGCAGATCGTGTTCTAGGCGCGGCGCTCCGTCTTGACCGACGTGAGGCGCCTTACTTCGATGCCGGTCCGCCTTGGCGCATTCAGCCATCTTCGCATCACCATCCTTGGTTCTTCCTGAGACATTTTTATGCAACGTCTTTCCGTATTCGCCTGCACGACTTTTCTTGCCCTCGGAACATGCGTTCTCTCTGTAGAGGCTCGCGCGCAATCCGTGATGGTTACGACGGGCAGTGGTGCGGTGATCGGGCAGAGCCAAAGGGGCGTCGATACATTTCTTGGCATCCCGTATGCCGCGCCGCCCGTGGGGGCATTGCGCTTCCAACCACCAACTCCAGCAACCCGTTGGCAGCAACCGCGACCAGCCGACCATTTTGGCGCAGCCTGCCCCCAGACATCGACCCTGGGGACACCCAGCACGAACGAAGACTGTCTGACGCTGAATGTCTACCGACCCAGTGTTTCGACGCAAGGTCGACCCGTGCTGGTATTTTTTTATGGCGGCAGCTTTCGCTATGGCGATGCGGGCGTCGCACCCGGAGGCAACGGCCCCGACTACACCGGTAACGATATCGCGCGTCGCATCGGTGCGATTGTCGTGACGGTCAACTATCGATTGGGTGCCCTGGGATTTCTTGCGGCGCCGGCATTGGACAACGAAAACGCGCATCACGTCTCGGGCAATTACGGTCTTCTCGACCAACAGGCCGCGCTGCGCTGGGTTGCTTCGAACGCCAGGGCCTTCGGTGGCGATCCGAAGAACGTCACCGTCTTCGGCCAGTCGGCAGGCGCGCTCTCTATCGTTGATCAAATGGTCTCGCCGGGTGCCGCTGGCTTGTTTGAAAGAGTCCAATTGCAAAGCGCCGGAAGCCTTGCAACCGCCAAGTTGGCAAGCGCCGAGAAACAGGATGAAAGTATTGTCGATGAGGTCGGATGCGCCAACGCCGACGACGTCGCTGCGTGCCTACGTCAAGTCCCCGTCAGCACTTTTCTGACCGCCGCCGGCGGCGCCATCGGTCCGAACGTCGATGGGTTTGTCCTGCCGACTGAACCCCAAGATGCTTTGGCGAGTGGCGCCTTCAGCCACGTGCCCGTGATTGAGGGCAGCAATCTCGACGAGGGCACTTACTTCATCGCGCAGTTCACCAGCACGATTGGTCATGACGTCACTTTAAACAACGCGAACGCCATACTCGTTAACGCTTTTGGCAAAACGAATGCCAATGCGATCGCCACCGAGTACGCGTTGGGCCAAAACGCCACGCCCGGTCAGACCTTGTCTTCCATCTTAACGGACGAATTCTTCAGCTGCCCCGCTTATAACCTGCGCGAGACGCTGCAGTATCAGGTGCCCGTCATCGAATACGAGTTCAGCCAACCCGATCCCGTCTACGATTACCCCGTACCACAGGTATCGAGCATTGTTGACGGTGATGCACATACGACCGAGCTAGCGTATTTCTTTGGTCACGATGGCGCGGGCAATGCGCTGAGCGGCACGAATCGATGGCTCTCGGAAAGCATGATGGATGGGCTTGGCATGTATGCCCGGTACGGTCAGGCGCCGGGGGTTTTCCCAGGTCCAGGTAATACCGCGGGAAGCGCCGCGGTGATCGAGCTAAGAAGCCCGATTGATATTTCCTCGAATTTCAGCGGCCGCCATCGATGCGATTTTTGGCGCGGTCTCGGCAGCCCAACGGTACTGCTCCCTTAATCTACGACACGGCCTTTTGAGACGACACTCACCGACATGCAGCGATGCATCGGTGAAAGCGTCGACGGCAATCCCCGATTTTTAACAGACACCAAAAGTGGAGTTAAGCAGCAAGGGCCAGTTTCTGTATCGGGGTGATGCCGCCGAGTCCCATGTTCGGGCGCTCGTGGTTGTAAGTCCGTAGCCAGCGAGTGGCCATGTCCTGCATCTGCTCGATCGAGTCGAACAAGGTTCGTGCAAGCCAGGCGTAGCGCACGGTTCGGTTGTAGCGCTAGACGTAGGCGTTCTGTTGAGGCTTGCCTGGCTGGATGTGGCAGCCACCGCGACGTATGTAGGGGAGCCCATTCCAGGCTCGTGAGTGTGGGATGAAGGCGCCCAGGGCATATCTTGCTCAGGCCTGCTAGGCCTCGCGCGCACCGATGAAGTTGATCAGTAGAACCAATCGATCATGATCAGCGCACCGGCATCCTAATCTACGCGATGCCACTGGCCGGAATCGGTCGATAGTGTTGAAAAACTCGCTTCGAAAACTCGAGATCGTTTAAAGCGAGAAAATCCGGCCGCGACAATCGCTTTCTGTCGGCCTGAATGTGTAAATTTGTACAGAATCGAATTGTCGTTGCCGTCGCGATTCAAAATTTGGACGTCTATTTGTTAAGTCGGAGTTTTTCAACAGAATCGGCCAGAAGCTGCCGGTCAGCGGAAAAGAATCGGGTTTGACAAGAAGACTGACTCCAGCTACCTTTTTGCATAAAGGTAGCTGGTGATATATGGACCCGGACAAGTACAACACGTTGCGCAAGGGTCTGCTGGAATTCCTGATCCTGGGGATCGTATCTTCTGGCAGGGTGTACGTTGCGGAAATGATGCAACGCCTCAGCAAGACCGATTTCGCCACCCAGGAAGGCACCCTGTATCCGCTCTTGAGCAAGATGCGACGGGAGCAGCTGTTGGACTATGAGTGGCAGGAATCCGAGACGGGCCCTCCTCGCAAGTACTACAAGCTTGCGGCAGCAGGCCGCAAACAGCTGGCGGAGTTTCGAGAGTACTGGAAGTCTTTGACAAGCCTCATCGACGAGTTGGGTAAGCCATCATGCAAATAGTCATTCAAATCAGACTTAGCGGGCACTCGACAACATTCCTGTTGGACGAAGACGCTTATCAGGCCTTGCAGACATATTTCGAGCACGCTCGGACGCGGCTCAAACGCGATCCAGATTGCGAAGAGATTCTTCGCGATCTTGAACAATCCATTGGTGAGAAACTCTCGCCAGAGAATCGCGTTCTCAGCCGCAAAGAAGTCGAATTGGTCTTTGAGCAGGTGGGTGTCGTCGACGCTGGCAACAGCGATGCAGCTGTAGCGCAACCCGGCCGCCCTCGTCGGCTGTGCCGAATCGAGGAGGGCAAGTGGTTCTTCGGTGTTTGTCAGGGACTGGCGGCCTACTCCAGTATTCGAGTCGAGTGGGTACGGTCGATTTTCGTCATTACGTCCGTATTTTCCGGCGGCATACCGGTGCTGATCTATCTGGTTCTGATGTTCGCCCTGCCGTTGGTCCGGACTCACGACGAATACAGTGCCAGCCTTCACGCGCACTCCGATGTGATGTGAAGTCGGGCAACGACGGCGACGTCGTCGTCACGGGCTCGTTCGGATGTACTCGTGTAGAGCAATGGATGCCGTCCTGTATCCCCCATGCACGATTGAGGAGAATTCCGATGTTGAAGACCATTGCTGGTCTCGCGCTGGCGGGAACCGCGTTCTTGACGCTCGCGTCAGCGCACGCCACAGCGATCGATCCCAAAGCCGCGCACGCGGCCTTTGCCGAACGGCAGGCGATGTGTGACCGCGACGGCGGCGCTTTGTGGGGCAAGAGTGTCTGCGGACCACTCATGTTCATCGATCCGGATACGCGTGAAATCGTTGCCAACGAAAACACACCCGATGACGCGCTCACGAAAACCGGTGATGTGTTCACGGGCAAGCTCGGCAGCGAAGTTCTGATTTCCAGCACGACGGTGGAATGGAAGGGCCTGCGCTGGTCGATGATCCTGTGGCCGCTGCCGGCCGATGTCGCTACGCGCAATACCGAACTGGCGCATGAAGCGTGGCATGTCATTCAGGAAAGCCTCGGCTTTCCCACAAACTCTCCCGTGGAGGCGCAACTCGGGTCTGCGTTCGGACGCACGACCATGCGACTGGAATGGCGTGCATTGGCCGCCGCGCTGACCGCGACCGATACGGCGGGCCGCAAGACCGCCATCCGCGATGCGCTGATCTTCCGCGCCTGGCGCCGCGCGCAGGCCAAAGACGCGGCCGATCAGGAAAACCAGCTCCTGTTGAACGAAGGCCTCGCGGAGTATACCGGCCGTCGGCTAAGCGGGCAGAACGACGCGACGGTCGCCGCCGCGCTCGGCGACGCGGAGAAAGGCAACGCCTACGCGCGACTCTTCGCCTTCGCGTCCGGCCCGGCCTATGGCTTCCTGCTGGACGACTACAGCAAGGATTGGCGCAAACATCTTTCGGCGCAGTCCGACCTTGGCGACATGCTCGCGCACTTGGCTGATATTTCGCTTCCCACCAACATTGGGGCGGCGGCGCGCAAGGCGGGGCGTCGCTACAATCTCGCGGGCGTGGAAGCGGACGAAAAGACCATAGCGCTGGCGCACGACAAACAGGCCAAGATCTGGATCGCACAACTTGTCAGCGGTGCAGTGTTGCACCTGCCCTCCCATCATATGAAAGCGGAGTTCAATCCGAGCATTCTTTTCCCGCTACCGCCTTATGGCACCGTCTATCCGAGGCTGCAGGTCGTCACCGATTGGGGAAAGCTTAAAGTGGATGGCGCTGCTTTGATCGATGACAATTGGACGAGCGTGACCGTGGCCGCCCCCGCGAACGCGACCACACTTTCCGGCAGCGGCTGGACGCTAGAACTCGCACCGGAATGGTCGATCGTACCGGACAAGAAACCCGGCGATTTCACAGTGGCAAAGAACCGACATCGCCCATAAGTGCAAGCTAACTTGTACTTTTCGAGAGGTTGACTATAACTAGCACGCCATCGGGCCGGAGCAGCTGTCAGAGATCGAGTTCAAGGTGACGCTGCCGACGCCTGTGGAAGACATCACGCCGAGCGTAGGGGCGCATCCGTAGCGGTGTCGCATCGTGAGCAGACAGCTCCACCGCTGAGGTCGCAACTGTCCGGAATGGGTCGGAAGCAGATATCAGCGCACGCATTAAAATTGCTGCATCAACCGCCTGGCAGTGGCGATGCGGCAGGCGAAGTACCTGTATCGGATGCGTAGGGCTGCGGCTGCCCGACTGGCTTGGCGTGCTTCAAATTGAAATTGAGCGGAAATCTTAAATAGGCTTCCACCGGCACCCCGTCGACGGTCCTGGGCCGGTATGTCCACTGACTAAGTGCGTTTATAGCTGCCAGATCAAGCGAATCAAAGCCGCTACTTTGAATGACTTTAATGTCTTTCGGCAGCCCGTCTTTCCCCACGAGGACGAGCAGCAGCACCGAACCCTGTTCCTTATGGCGGATCGCGTCATTTGGATAGAGCGGCTGCGGGGCATTTTTTAGCACCGCGGGGTCAACCACTACGGGCACATGTTTGACAGGAGCACAGCCCACCAGCAGCGTGGCAATAATAGCAGCCACGACGAATAGCCTTTTCATACCTTCCCCTTGGCAAGATTGATGTAAAAGGAACAGTCGATCCTTCGCTAGTTTGGCTGAATCACGGACAATTTGGATAACCAATTGTGAAAATTCTGGAATGTCCGCTACGGGTCGGAAGCGGATCCGAGCAAAACTAGCGCTTGGGATCCCAGAGCTCGGCCTCGTTTTTTTTGGGGGAATCCAAAATCCACGCTAAGCGGCCCTTTGCGTCGCTGTCGTCGCGCCTAGGAACCTTGACCCGCCTGGATCGCAACTGCACGAGCAACGAGTCAACATAATCTACGGCGTAGTCGATTTTCTTGCGTGAAAGCAACTTATCCAGCTGAGTTTGCTGCGCCAATAATTCTTAGGCCAAGCACGCAAGACTGAGATAGATAAGTCTTCGCAAATACCTTAACGCTTGAAACACTATTAGGCATCTTGAAGAGAATCGATTCGATCGGATTCACGTACGGCAGGCGCGCCGCATTGGGCTTCTCCTGTGGCACTTCAGACCATCCATTCTTGAGCAGGCCTGCCTCGACGACTTCCGCAGCCAAGCACATTGGATTCGCGGAAGGGCTCAAAAACGTGTAAGAGTGAAAGCTGAAGTCCACCGTGGACCCCTGGCCATCGGGATAGATGCCTTTTTGGTTACTTCGATAATCCGGTCCGCTCAATGCATACGCAAGACCGATGTACCAATCCTTGTGCTCTTGAAGATGATAACTCGCCACTCGATTACCTACTGCGTGCACTGGTGCAATCTTTAAGTCAAAAGCATTGTTCAACTCATCGGAGGTGATGTAACCGCGATGCGCTTGGATGAGCAACATGACTTTCTTCAGGAAGTCATCAGCGGAAAAGGGAGGATGCACTTTAAATGGAGTGGCGAGATCATTGGTCGACGGCGAGCTCGCTACAAACGGTCCCGTAGAGGCCCAAAGCGACTTCGCCTGAGCTGCTGCAACACCAAGCTCACGGTATCGATACGCTAGAGAAATTGACTTCGCACATCCCTGCTCACCGGCTGAATCAATCGACAAAAACTTTCCAGTTTCCTCAATGGTTCCCATGTAAAAATCGTGCTCGGTAGCGCCACCACCATCCGGAAAGGGTTCAAGTATTTTGAACAACTTGAGATTCATGGTCTTCGGAAAATCAGCCGGTTTAACGCAATAGGTCTGATCAAGACTGAGTACAGTATCGTTCGTTGCCTCGCGTAGACCACTGTCGTCTAGATGAAAGGAACGCCGAATAGAGGTTATACCCCACGGGTTTTTACCCACCGGATATACATAATTAGCGAACTCGCCAATATCTACGCCGCCATCATTTAGGGAGGGCTTTCCGATGGTGATGCGCAGCGCAGTTGCGATGTCTTCCGGCCTCGGAATGGCAGAGACGTTGGATGCTTTCACAATGACATCTTTGAGGTTGATCGATCTTTCATTCGCATGATCGGTGTTGGTCGCGAAGCAACTTACGATAAGCAATGTCGTTAACCATGTGCTACGCATACTCGCTCCAATGTTCACAGCATGAGAGGAATTGAGATGGCTAATGTGTATTGTTATCTGAGCTGCTGACGATAGCCAATGGTGTAGGTGACTAGCTGTGATGTGCTCCCATCTGAAACAAGCTTCCTGGGATCAGCGGGACTTATCTTAAAAAATACCAGCCTCGAACTCGCTCGGGATGACTAGCTTTCCGCGTAGATGAATTTCAAACGCTGGCCTTACAACCACTTTTGGCTGAGAGCGTGGATTCAACGCGCTAAATTGAAAGCGCAACAAAACAGATGGTCATACTTATCGAGCGACCGGCCGCTTAGGGTCGACCTCTGCCCGTCGCAGCTTGCGCGGCTGTCACCAGCACCTCAAGGGCAACCATCGGCCAACAACGGCCGGTCATCATCCCTTTTAGGTCGCCAGAAAGCGACCGCCTACCGTTTTAGATCGCACCTGTTTGGATTTGTATGGGTGCGTTCGTATAAAAGCCACGGGACGGTGTCATCCGCTATGTGTGAAAGTTTAGAAGCCACAGTTACCGGTAAATTTACCGTCAAATGCTGTAGCGATCCCCGTAGTGGCATATTCAGCACGAAGAGCGCTGCATCGTCCAAGTGGTGTTCAAGTAGTGGATCGTCTTCTTCAACGCCGAGCGCCGCAGATTTCCGCAACGACCGAATTAAGAAGACCGGCTTTAATCGCTCCAAAGGCTCAAATTCCCCGCCGCATGGGGCGTAGCCTTTGGCTCGTCGAACTCTTGATACCCCGCTGCTCGCGGCCGGGGTGCTTCATTGCAACTTCAAATGCTTCACGGCGCGACTAGTCTGACGTGGCATTCGATCAGGGTTCTTTTACCAGTGAAGTTGTGCAAGTTATTGACTTACTTCATGACAAAAGTTCGAGCTTCTCCGCCACAGTAACGGCCATCGCCCGACTCGCCACGCCAAGCTTGCGGTAAATGTTCTTCAGGTGAAATTTGACGGCGTTCTCATTCAGATCGAGGCTGCGTGCAATCACCTTATTGGCGACCTTGCGCGACAGCACCCTGAGAATTTCACGCTCCCGTGGCGTCAGGGCGCTCAGTAGTCGCGCGCGCTCGTCGCCTCGCGTCAGCTCTCCGAAGCTTGCCAACAACTCGGCCACGAAGACGAGGTTGGCGCTAGAGACGTTGCTCGCACCCTTGCGCCCTATCGTTTCACGAAGAAGCTCGGCCATCTGCGGGCCTTCGTCTATGAAGATGCGTCTGAAGCCTTCATCCCGTGCCCGATCAAGGACACCGATCAGCGCTTTGGCGGCTTCCTCCGGGCGTTCCAAGACGCTCAGGGCGAGCGCGCGCAGAGCATTCGCGCGTAGGGTGGAACGAACGTGTCCTAGGGCCTCCGCCTCGACGGTAATTGCCTCCAGTATGTCCAGGGCCGCATCCGCCGTGCCGTTGGCAAGCGCAATCCTGGCTCGGGTGATGGATAGCTCATCAGCCTCGACCCAGGTAAGGTTGCTTCCCTGAAATTGGACCTGTTCGGCCTTCGCGAGCCATACGCTGGCCTCCTCGAGACGGCAGGCGCGGCAGAGAATGGCGGCACGACGCGCCATCAGCAGGCAACCGAGCGTCGGAAGCCCGCGGGCGAGCATGAGTTCCATACCGCGATCAAGCGTGAGCTCGGCGCTGGCGACATCGCCGCGCGCTGAGCAGAGCAGCGCGGCGGTGCCATAACCGCTGGCATAGATCTCTGCCCACCCCTCGGATACGGCGATGATCGCAAGGTTTTCGTTCAACAGCTCGGTCGCCCGCGTCACGTCATTCCGCTCGTAGTCGACCTCGGCCATCAGGGTCTGCGCGATCGCCAGCAGACTGGTGTTGCCACCGAATTGGGTGAAGGTTAGTTCCTCGGCGACATGTAAAGCGTTAGCGGCTTTGGAGAGATGGCCTTGCGCAAGGCTCAAAGTCGCAAGGTGAAAGTTCATGAACAAGCAGCCGTGGAGGCTGCCCGCATCACGGTAATAGCCGAGCGCTTTGTGCACACAGAGTTCAGCGCGGCCGATGTCGCCCCAGCGCAAAAAATGCAGACACAGGAGATTGTCCAAGAGCCCGCTTAGCCAAGGGTCCGTATCGCGACTGGCGGCGCTCATGGCGTCCAGGGTGTCGTAATCTTCATCCGCCTGCTGGGTGTCTCCGTAACCGGCTCGAAGCATTTCGACGATCAACAGATCCTTACGAAACCTTTCCCCATCCAGCGTATCTGGCCCGAGCTTGGCCATCCTCCTGGCACTCTCCAACTCGGCGTCGCCGACTTGAAGTTTTCCTTCCTTGAAACACAGGAGCGAATGGGCCAGGCGCAGGTGCGCCGAAGCTTCGATCTCGGCCGGGCTAAGGAGGGAGAAAATGGCTTGGGCGCGCGAGATGCCTTCTTCCAGGCACACGCGAACGCATCCAGCTTGCTCCACTAATTTTACCGTGCGTGCGTGTTCGCCCCCGGCGCGGGCGTGGCGAATAGCCTCCAGGAGCGATCCTCGGCTCTCGAACCATCGCGAGGCCGATTGCTGCAGCATCTTTTCCTTAGCCTCCCCAAGCCGACCTCTGCGCGCGGCGAGAAATTCTGAGAATAAGTGATGATGACGAAACCAGACGCGCTCGCGGTCGATAGGAATCAGGAGGACATTGACGCGCTTTAGCTCCTCCATCAAAAGCATGGAGTCCGATTTGCCCCTGACGGCATCGGCCAGTTCGCTGCCAAACTGATCGAATATGGAGGTCTCGAGCAGAAACGTCTGCAGGTGCTCCGGCAGATCAGCGAACACCTGAGTCGCTAGATAATCAGCCATGTCGTCGACCGAGCCGGAGAACGATTGCATCAATCCTTGTGCGTCCTGATGCTCGCGGACCCAAAGGCCGGCGAGTTGCAGGGCGATGGGCCAACCTTCCGTGCGTGCTGCCAGGACGGTGATGTTTTCGTCGCTGACCTGCTGCGGCCGCAGCAGGTCGAACGCCTCGTTCAGAGAAAATCGAAGCTGCGTGGCGCCGAACTCCCGAACCTGTCCTTGCGCGCGCAAAACCGGCAGCGTCAGGCCAGGTCGCAAGCGGCTGGCGATCACCACATGGACGTTTTCCGGCATGCGCCGGATAAACATGTCGAGCAGGCCATCTGTCTGTGCCGACTGCGCCAGGTGATAGTCATCCAGAATGAGCACTAGGGGCCCCTCAACCCGATCGAGTTCATAGAGGAGGGCGTTGAGCTCGGTTCGCGGCGCGGACGGCTCGGCGGACTGGAGGGTTGCTGTGGCCAATTCGCCAACATCGATGCCAACGGCGGCGATGGCGTGGATCACATAGGTCAGGAATTCGGCCGCGATGCGGCTATCTTCATCAAGGGTCAGCCAGGCCGCCTTTATGCCTCGGCTACCGAGGCTGTTCCACCACTGAGCCAAGAGCGTCGTCTTGCCGTAACCCGCTGGCGCCTGAAGCAGCACTAACCTTTGCTGCAGCGCCTCATCCAGCACGCCCAACAACGCAGGGCGTAGGACGAGATGCACGAGTTGCTGTGGCGGGTGAAGCCGAAACAGTCCGACCCGCATCGCCGCTGCCAGACGCCGTTCGTCTGCCAGCGCTAATGCATGCTCCAGTCCCTGCGGGGACGATCCCGAGAGTAACGGTTTTTGACTAGGCACAACCCCTCCCCTGAAGACCCATCTGTCGCCTCCACGACACTAGCTCGGCGCTGAATTCCTCACCGTGGTAGGGCTTGAGGCAAAAGATTCACGTGTGACTCGTCGAGCCTCATCGATGAGGCTCCACCGCTCATCGGTGAGGCAATGGAACCTCATTGATGAGAGTTTTTGTCGAAACGGCGGATTCAACGATGAAATGCGACGGTTGAATGAAACGGAAAATGCCAGCCCTACCCCAATCCACCTCTGACGCTACCCTTCAAAGTCTTTCAACTACCCCAAAAACGCGACCGACGCCGGCGTAGAGCCCCCTAATATCAACGCTCGCCTACGGACGTTAAGGGAACTCCGATGACTAAACTACTTATTTCGCTTGTCTCGCTCGCCAGTACTCTGGCCTTGGCGCAGTCAGCGCAGGCCCAGAGCTATTCGAGCCACGTCTATAACGCCACCTCGGCGCCAGATAAGTGTCTGGGTGTTAAGGAAAACGATCTCAGCCATCCGTTCATGGCGAAATGCGCCGGCTACCCGGCCGAAAACTGGAGCACCAGCTCTCCCAACGGACATGGTTTCGTTCGCTTCCAGAGCCAGCGCACGGGATCAGGCGCTTGCCTGGGCGTGGCCGCGGCCGACACCAGCACAGTGAAGATGGCTTCATGCGCCAGCGTTAAAAACCAGCAATGGATGCTCACGCCTACGGGCCAGCCTGACACCTACACGGTCACGAGCCAACTCCTGGGGCCGGGTGTCTGTCTCGGGATTCGTTCGAACACTGGCAACACCGAATTGGATATGAACGCCTGCCACGGCTATCCGGGGCAGACCTGGATAATCCACCAATAACATCAGTTATTCAGATCCCATGTCGTCACGGATGTCGCATCTGCGAAGGGCGTAGCCCAAATCGTCCGGGGCGCTCCAGTCTGTCTCGAACTTACCCGGATCGCATCATTTCCACCCGACACAGATACCCACCTATGGCATGAGTCTTCCGGGTCATCGGGGCTCCGGTCGTCGGCTACATCGGCGGACTCGGCCTGTTCCGCGCGAATAGTGTCGAGGTGGACTTTAGTCCGAAAAAGCTTATCTGTCGGAAAGGGGAGACAAACACTTGTGAGGCTATGAGTCCACGCCATTGGAAACATCCGATAACCAGCCCTTAAAGGAGTTCGGTAACGTGTCATATTTTTCCAAAATCACACAGACGCGCTTTTTAGCCGCCTTTCTGCTTACGGCACTCCTTTCAGCTTGCAGTTACAACATGAACCAAAATTCCATCATGGAGAGCGTTGTGCAAACGGTGGCGGTGGGCAATGGCAAGGTCCTCAGCGTGGGGTACAAATTGCCAGATGCTTCCGCAGGGTGTCAGCTGATCAATGAAAGCAGTCGTAACTGGTATCTAGCGCAAAACCTTGGTGTGGTTAAAGCGGGGGGCGGCCGCCAAGTATTGCAGGACGAAGCGGTTGAGTCGGTTAAGCAGCGGCCTCAAGACGGCATCAATTATGTCGCTTTGACGATCCCCAATGAAGCGGGAATCGGTGTGGTCAACATCACCCCCACGCGGGAGGCTAAAACCAGCTACTTCCGCTGCGCCAATCCCCCGCAATCGCGTTAAACCTAACCTTGGTACAGCGATCTGGCCAGTGAGGTGAGGGCAATTTACGACTTCATCGGTGAGTCGGCGTTTCAGTGCGATTTCGACATCAAAGAAACGCTTGAGCTATTTCGGATGTAAGCAACATCGGGAGCTATTCTTGTAAAGCGGCGCCGTCGACTTGGTACAGAATCTTCGGTCCACTTGCTAAATGGCGGTTGCAAAAAACTTTCGACATGCGCTTAGATTTTTTACGGGCCCTAACTTTTTTGAGATACGCAACATCCCAGGGAAAGCGACGGGTAGCTTTCGCGCAAACGCTGGCGTCGTCAGTCGCGCTGCTGAGCGCATTGAGTCACCATGATCTTCAACCGTCCCGGCAATCGGTATCGGCTACGCATCGGGTGCGTTAGCTGCATCTAACAACTCGTTCAAAGCGGACAGCTTCGCCGCCGCTTAACTCCAGCATTGGGCCTGCTTAAAACTATGCAGTCACTCGAAACAATCGAGGATGCAGTACGCGTTGCCAACGAGATCATCTCCGGCAAGATGGAGCCCCATCTTGGTTGCAACCTGATCGCGGCTGTAGGCGAAAAGAAAAACTAGCCAACACACCAGGAGATTCCCATGTTCCGTTTCAACCGAAAGTCCCATGCTATCGCCGCCGCTCTGCTGCTTTGTGTCTGCGGCAACGTGTTATCGCAACAAACATCGGCACCGACCGGCGAATGGGGTGGCGTCATGCATTCCGTCAAAGCTCGGGCGCATGTCAACGCCAACTTCAACCCGAAACTCGTCAGCTTGCATTTCGATGAACCATCCAACTGCAGCGTCAATGCCAGCTTTCTCGAAACGGATAAAGATGGCAGTCACTACACGTTCAAGCCTGCGGTCAATGGCGGCCAATTCTGCCAGGGGCTTTATCCCGGCAAATTACTCGTGAAGACAACATCGGCGACTACCCTTTCACTGCGCTAAAACAAAAGGGTACCGTGTGGAGCGCCAACTTGACGTCCACCAAGGCTTCACATTGACCGGAGATGTGCCATGGACTCAAGCCTCCTCACGCAATTTGGCTTCTACTTGCCGGTGTCGGCGGGGGCGTTTCTATACGCTCGGCAATGAGCTTGGCGAAGCGCGCGTTGCGGGTGACCTCCGCAGTGCCGATTCTCTACTTTAGGTCGCTAAAGATATGGGGATACCAGCGCGCCGTGCTTCCAACGTGACTCCGGTGGTGGCGACGCGGCCAGGTTGAGCGTTTAATCCTTGATCAGAAGAGTTCGGTCTTTCTAGTCAAATTCATCGCTCTACGCAGAGAGTGGCTTTCTAGAAAGCGGCCGTTCGTGACCGGCTGCAATGGGTGGCGGACACTAGCTCCGGACTCCGTCGGCGTAGCAATCCAACTCAAACGATCAGTCAGGCATGCGTCATTTAGTAGGGCACTCAACGCGGTTGTCTTGAACGGCAATAATCTGCCATCGCCCTTTGCGCCGGAGCCACATATCGCTCCACACTAGACAACGCCGCTCGTGCTTTGCATCCGGTAGGGCAACCGTTTTTGATTCTGCCCCGTAAACAACCGCAACATCAGGGGAGAAGAATCGTACATCTGCCTCATCCAGACGGCAGTCGGTTGACCACTGAGTCTTTGGGTCGTATGTCGGCGCACTTTTTGGCTTGCCGTAGCGCATCCCTTTGGGAGCTGTCCCCTGAAAATCGTCCGCAAGGATCTCAGTTGCAACCCATTCCCCTCCGCAAGCCATGTTTGCCCAAGCCCTTTCTTTTTCGATCATCCACTTAGCTGTTATGCCGTCATTGGTCGGAGTGTCGACGGCCAGAGCTTGCCCAGCGAATACCGCGGCAACGGCGGCAACGCAAATCAGGATTGTGCCACTGCGCATTTTTCCCCCTTGATCGGACTTGGCGCTGAAGTTGGACGGCGCGGAAACGTCCACTGATTATGTCCGTTGTGGGTGAGAGCGGACATTTCGATCCGATGAACGAATAAGTGAACGTGACCCGACTTTTATCTTTACTCCCTCTGAGACTGAGCACGCTAACGCACCGCATCAACAACCGCCGCTGCAACACCGGGCAGCAAATTACCAGTAGTCGAATCAATCAGGCCATCAATGCAAAAGCCAGTAAGGTGCGGTGCTCCGTTATATTCGACGTGATCGCATTTCGGTGACTTTCCGCCAGAATCGTAAGAGTAATAAAAGACGTGACTGATATTCACCGATGCCGTTGTCGATGAGCGGAGCTTTTCCACAACATCACGGTTGAAGGTGCGAATGGCGGCAGCCCGATCCATGGCCTCGTAAACGCCCTGAGCATCGGCCTTGTTCAGTTCGCCGCCAGGCTGTCCTTGCGCGTTGTATTGAAAATACCATGGCTGACCGTTCCACCAGCTCGACCCTGCAGGGTTCCACTCGGTGATCCAGATGGGTTTCTCATCGATATGCGGATAGTGGGCTGCCTCGTAGCGTAGCGAGTTGGTTGCGTCCTCGACCATGTTCAAAGTGGTACTCGAAACGGGGTACAGATGTGACCCATAGCCGTCGACCAATTTGGTGTAATCGGTGATTTTCCCATCCGCATCCCGCACGCTGGCTAACGCCTCCATCAACGGTGCCGACGCCGGCATGGAATTGCCGTAGGTGATGATTTTTGCTCTCGGAAAATATTTGCGAATAGACGCGACAGAGGCAGCTAGATAAGGCGCGTAGCCGTGCACGAATGTCTGAACTTGAGCCGGGCTTAAGAACCATTTCCATTGATGTTTGGCCCATTCCGCACCGGTCGGACTGTCCGCATCATTGCAATACAGATCAAGTTCATTGCCGATTTCGAACGCGTCAACGGTCTCGCCCGCGGCGCGCACTGCCGCGAATTGTTCCTCGATGCGTTTCTGGTAGGCGCTGAGATTGATCTTGCTCAAAGGGTATGTACCCCATGGGCAGCCGCTCTGCGCTTTTGTCAGGTACGCACCCGGCGGATAGTCGGATGCGGCCGCCCCGAACACCGCCAGGATTTTCATACCGCGGGCATGTACCAATTTCACTAGGTCAACGAAAAGGTCAGGAGAACCTTTGCCGAATCCATCTCGAAACCATTGCGCATGGATCCTCGCGATCCCATCAAGTACGGCAATACGACGCGCTTCGAAGTCCCCTGGTTTGTTGTATTCGGATGCAAGGAACGGCGAGATATTGGGTTCTTGTGGTGGTGCGAGTGTCCACTGCGTGGCCATGTTGGAGCGATCGACGCCGAACTGGAGCGGAGAGCGGTATCGAGCCTGCGCATCCCCTGGCGCTGCCATCGCCGCAGCGCCACTCGTGACAACAAAAATCACTAGCGTCAGCTTCACCATAGCTATTGCTATACGTGTCTTCATTGGCCTCGCTCAATACGTTGTCTATCGATTGTCGAGTTAGTAATACATTACATCGAATCGAATGTACGCCATGGGTCGGCTACTGCCGGTCGGCGGCGACATACGACTGATCATGCTGGTTGGCTAGGTGATCGTCGATGATCGGTCATGTGATGCGTTCGGTGCAGCACACCCAAAGCGGGCATGACGGCGCGCGCTCCATGATTTGGGCAATGCGCTCTTCAGGACTGGTGGCGGACCCAGTTTTCGATGGCGCACAGGTCGAAGATGCGCATGAACCTGTCGTCTCTGGCGGCCAGATCGCGCTCGAAGAACTGCCGTAGCGCATCGTTGTCGAGAAGCCCGTGCGCTTCGAGTTGCCCCGTCAGCAGATAATCCCGGAGTCGACTCTTGTTCCGGCGATAGAACGCGCCGGCGTAGTTCATGAAGGTTCCTTTGCTGCGGCGGTGCAGGATGTCGGGAGGCAGGACGTCCGCAAACGCGTCGCGCGCGACGGCGCGATTTCGACCCTCCGCAATCCACATCCAGCTGGGCACCTTCAGGCAGGCTTCCATTACTGGTTGAGAAAGCAGCGGCATGCGCATTTGCCACTTCGCACCGCGCGCCAGCCCGTCCCGGAAGACCTGGGTGCCGGCGAGGTCGACGATGCGTTCGCGGTCGCCACACAGCGCGTTGTCGGGTGCATCGAACCACGGGTGGGGTTCCAGCGTGGCCTGCGCGCAGGCGGCAGACAGAAACGACGTATCCGGCTTGCGCGGTGGCTTGGCTAAGGCGAGCCGTTTCCGCAGAGCCAACCTTCCGGCTTTCCAGAACGTGCATTGGTGGAGTTCGGCGAGATCGCGAATGGCATGGATGCCCGCGATCGTTCCGCATTCGCGGAAGGCGTCCGCAGCCGGTGCCGCGGTTCGGGTGTAGCAGAAGACGGTATCGCCGCCACCGCCGGAGAAGAAGCTGTTGATGCCAAGCGGCGTGCCGATCGCCTCGTTCAGTTCATTGGCTGCGTGTTGCAGAAACCAGGTGCTGGGCGCGACCGCGTGCGGCGGCGGCTGAAAATCGAGATGCGTTTCATCGAAGCCGAGTTTTTCGATGTGAAGCTCGACACCGAGCAGATCCGCCATCGACGATGCGTACCGCCGCTCGTCGGCGCCGGGCACGGGCGTGACCAGATTGCAGCACGCCACGCGCGCTTTCGCATCGCGCAGGCAAGCGGCCACGATGGAGGAGTCCAATCCGCCGGACAATTCGAGCAGAAGGGATCGATCCGTCTCGGCCCAGCGCTTCACCGTGGACGACACGACACGCCGAATGTCGGCCTGCGCTTCGCGCCGATCGCGGTGTCTATGCGGTGGAGCGACGAAGGACCATGGCGACCATGCTTGCTCTATCGAATATTTGCTTACGTGTATATGCAGTTGGCAACCCGGTAGCAGTTCGCGCAACCCGGAAAGACCGGTAGCACCGGCCTTGTAGTGCGGGTAAACCACGTTGCTCCGGATGAAGTCCCAGTCGATCTCCCTGCGGTAAAGGCCCGATCGCGCCGCGATCGAAATGTCGGAGGTGATGAAGCGCTCGCGCAGCGAATAGACGCAGTCGACACCACCGGACGGGTCGCGCATGACTGTCGCAGCATCCGAATCGTGTTCCGGCGGAAGCAGCAGCAGGTATTCGCCCCAGAACCGGTCGATGAGGTACTCGACGAGATTGTGTCGGGAGCGAAGGCTGGCGAGATCCATGGTTCCACATGCAGCGCTTTGCTCGCGCGGGAAGACGTGGCCGATAAGCGCGCCGCCGGATGCCAGAGGGAGAACGGGCGTGTCATCGGCGGTATAGAGGTCGATGCTTCCTAAAGTCAGCCGGTGCGGAAGGCCGATCTGGCAAAGCGTTTCATCGATTTGGCCATCGCGACCGTTGCGGCCACGTCCGTCGAGCAAGGCGATGTATCGGTACATCACACGACTCGTATCGGCGTGTGCGAGGCGACATTGCCGACGGTGTCGTTCAACACGAGGTCGTCCACCTGCACCCAGCAGTGGGCGGAGAAAGGATCGAGGGCGATGCCGAAGACGATATGCGCGTGGATGCGTCGTCTAAGTAGAAATCGTGTCATCGCGATGGCGTCGAGCAAGCAGCGCATCTCGATCGGCACGTAGAGTCGCGCACGGCGAAATACGGCGGCTGCCTCGGCGCGGCGCGGTTCCGACATGTCTGCATGTGGTTCGATTTGCGCTGTTTTGAGATGTCTTTCGGCGGTAAGACTATCGAGTATGTGCTTGAGCGTAGAGAGCTTCATAGCGACGCGCGTGCGCAGCACGATGGCAAAGACCTCCATCAGTTCGACGACGCGAAGATGCCGCAGCGGCTGCGGTGCTTCCACCGCACTGCGAGCAGCGGGTTCGATGTTTGGACGGCTACGGATCGCCGTATCCGTTCGTTCGACCAATAGGGCGCGTTCGACCAATGCGTTTATCTCCGACTGCGCGCATTCGACCCCATCGAGGTAGGCGGTCAAGGCTTGCTCCAGCGAGCGGGGAAGTTGGAAGTACCGATCGCTGCCGATATCCAGAAAAACCAGTCGTTGATCGATACGGCAGTACGAGAGATCGTCGCGCAGTACATAGCGGGTCATGTCCGTATTCCCATAGAAAAGGGACGCGCCCGTTGGACGCGTCCCTACGACTTAGTCTTGCGAAATGCCCGAGGTGGTGAAGCCACCGATCACCTCGTTCATCAGCGGGCCGCCTTGGGTCTCGACGCTGGCGACGCCGAGCTCGACGTCTTCCGGCGTGTCGGTGCGGATGTTCTCGTTCGTGTTCATGTCAGTCTCCTACGTTCGCGTCATGGCAGTTCCATGACGCGCGCAGCGTAGGCGTCGGCAATTTTCATTTGCCAATGATTATTGCGTTGTCATTCGGTGATTAATCCCGGAGTGTGATGGCGGTCGTGCTATGTCGCCTGCGCGGGCGTCTCATCGGTCGACGCATGCTGCCATTGCGGCACGCAATGCGGATCGATGGCGCGTAGCCAGCGTGCGATCTAGTGGAGGTAATCGATGCGGTCGTTCAGTAAAGCCACGATGGTCGGCACGAGTTGCTTGCGGCGCTCGTGATAGTCGCGCAGTGCAGACTTCAAACTGGGAATATCGCGTGTCCGCCAATGCCGGTCCAGCTGCGAAAGCTCTTCGTCGGCGTGCTCGATCAATCCCTTTTTCGCCCGTCGTATCGGTGCCAGTCGGTCGTTGGCTCGTTTCACGGCATGGTGCAGCGACCAGTGAGTTGTCGCGCGGGCGATCGCATCGAACAGCTGCCACGTCAGCTTCACCAGATCGTCGTCGGCGGACGCGATCTCCAGCTTGGCGCTTGGCTGAAATGTCCGCGCCACACCGATATCGCAGGCCATCAACAACAGGCGCTCCATCCAGTCGTAGAGGTCGCGCAGCGCGACTTCGGTGAGCAGCGGCACATGCAATCCGCTGCGTGCGTGATCGGCAATCAGGCCTTCACCGACGAGTCGATACAGCGCGAGCCGAACCGGCGTGGGGCTGGTGTTGAACTCTGCTGCAAGCCCCGACGGATCGATCCGCTGCCCAGGTGCATAGCGTCCCGATTGCAGAGCGCGTCTGACCTCTCCATACACAAATGCGCTCTTGGAATGGATTGCATCCATAGCTGAACTCCCTGTCTGCTGATGATTGCTTCCCTGGGCCGGACAGTACGAAAGATCGTCAGGCAAGGGACCGGGTTTCCGCTGCATGGGCGTCAGGAAAAAACGCTCGAATAGGGCGACGAAGGGCGGAACCCTAGCATACGTAAAATCTTACGGCGAAAGAATGCACTAAAACTGGTTCAGAGTCACTTTCTCGACGCGACAGCAAAAATCCGCTCTGCCCGGTTTTAGAACGCAGGCCCCGGCGATGTCCTCCGGTATTAACCGAGACGTTAGAGCCCGATCCCCTATGATCTATGTCCACCTTGGGCCGCTACACGTGCGGGGTCAGGTCAGGTGGGGGGATATTGACCTGGCCGCACACCTGACCTTCGGAAATCCATGAGCAAGTACATTAGATTATTCACCTGCCGCTGGTTGAATCTGTGCCTGGCACTTTCATTAGTCACGCCTGCCATCGCTGCCGAAGCGCCAGATGCACGCCTGCAACACGCGCTGGCGCAGCTCGTCGATAAGGCGCAACCCGGTGTCCTGGGCATCACCGTTGTGGACCTGGATACGCGAGCGCGTATCCGAATCAACGCCGATCGCGCCTATCCGATGATGAGCGTGTTCAAAGCGCCGGTCGCCGCGGCGGTGCTTGCGCAGGTAGATGCGGGTCGCATTCGTTTGAGTCAGGAAGTGACGATCACCCGCGCACAAGTTGTGGATGGGACCGCCGTACCTTCCATCGGCGCGCATTTCTCGGGGGAGCAGATGCACTTCACTGTCGAGCGATTGCTGGCGGCTGCGGTGAGCGAAAGCGACAACACCGCCGTCGATGCGTTGATCCGATTGCTGGGCGGCCCGCAGGTGGTCACGGACTTCTTGCGCAAGCACGGCATCGAGGGTATGCGCGTGGACCTTGGCTAGGGCGACATCAGCCACATCTTCGACGAGACGGCTAACGGACAGACCATCCCGACCAACGAAACCGATGAGGCGGCGCTGGCACGGCGGCGGCGCGGTTATCGCGCCTATCTCAATGACCCGCGCGATCGAACGACGCCGGACGCAGCACCCGAGCTTCTTGAAAAGCTTTGGACGGGTCGGCTGCTCTCGGCGGATTCGACCAAGCGGCTGCTCGATCTGATGTATGGCCAGACGAAACCGGTTCGTTTGCGCGCCGGCCTGCCCGCCGGCGTGCGCTTTGCCGACAAGTGCGGCACTTCCTATTCGCTGGACGGCGAAACGGCCGCTTATAACGATATCGGCATCATCACTTGGCCCAACGGCCACACCGTCATCGTGGCCGCGTTTCTCACGGGATCGAAGGCTGACAAAAACACGCGAGACGCGCTTTTTGCTGAGATTGGCAAAGACGTGAGTGTTATGTCGGGGCCGCCGTAGGAACAAAAGTGTCAGAGACACTACCGACGGTGAGTAAGGGCTTGGATTGACGGCTCCGCGCGCTGCCTGCGGCGAGAATAGGACGCTCCAAACAATGGCAAAAAACTCAGGCTCAGAATGAGATAGCACATGCAACGTTCACTGATTCCCTGACAACCATTACAACGATGACTTCACCCGCCCGCAGAGCTACTAGCTGCTGGTGCACTGGCGGGAGCGCTGGCGGGGGGCGGAGCGGGGGTAGTGGCTTTCTTGTGTGACTTCGTGCGCGGAGGTGAAGCCGCTGCCGCCGCTGCTTTATCTTTTTTTCTCTGGGCCTTGGCGGCATTGCTGGCCTTTTTGGCAGCCTGCTTTTTGGCTTTTTGGGCTTGCTTGGCAGCCTTCTTGGAAGCCTTGTCAGCGTTCCTGGCAGCTTTATCAGTGGCTTTGGATGTCGCACTCGGCGCCGCTGCCGGTGCGGTGGCGGAAGCGGGCTGAACTTCCTGAGCCTGCGCCAGCACCGAGCCGGAGAGAGTCACGCCAGCCGTGAACAGCACAGCGATTACACGTTTTCGAATCATGATGACGAGGCCTCGGGTTTTTGAGTTGCCGCGGACCCGGCATGCTTTGCACGCACGAGCGATGGCTCATCGAGAATGCATGGATATCGGCATACCGACGCTGAATAGTCATGGGGAAAAGTTGTCCGGGACACTACAGCTCGGGCCAACCGGGTCAGAGCCCGTTGCTGTTGTACTTTGATCTGCATCCAGTAGCTCCGACGTGCGTAACCGCGTAGCGGCTCGACACGACCAACGCTGGTAGACGCGTAACGCGCCTCAGCCATTCCCGGCGGGCAGGCTCCAGATATTCAGCACGCCGTTGGCAGCGTGAGCGTTGGCGTTCCCTTCGGGAAGGATGATGTGGCCTTGCAGCACGATCGGGCTGTTCCAGTGGCCGGCGCCGCAGGGCAGGGTGGTGAGGTGTTTGCCTGACGCCGCGTCATAGATATTCAGTCCGCCTGCCGGGGCGTAGACAAACAGTAGGCCGCCGGCTTCAAACGGGCTGGTGCCGCCCGTGCTGTTTTTCCATTGTTGCTGCAGCTTGCCGTGCTCCAGCGTCCACGCCGCCGTGCCGCCGTTATCGGCGGCGAAGATCCAGGTCTGATCTTGGTGATCCCAAGTTGCTGGCTGGGAAAACAGATCGGTGCCGCTGGGGGTGGAGACGATCTGCAGCTCGTGGTCCATGTGCGGCGCAACGCCAGCCATGGCCTTGCGGCTGAGTAGGCGGATTTTACCGTCTTTGCCGCCCTGGGCGATCAGGTCGCCGCCGAGCAGCACCGGTGAGCTGGAGCCCAGGTCGGCGTCATCCGTATTGAGCGCCGCGGTATTGGCTGGGGTGTAGTTGCCCAGCATGGCGGTGGCGTCGGGATTGAGCTCGATCACCGAATCGCCCCAGGCGGTCTTGCCATCCCATGGTGCGTTGCCGGTGGAGACAAGGATGTTGCCGCTGGCCGGATCGATCACTGCGCCAGCGCGACCCCATATGGCCGAATCACTCTGCGGGCAGGACGCCGGCTGGAGCAGACCGCTGCGATCGCTGCACAGCGAGTTCCATACGTGCAGCAGCTTGCCAGAGGCGCCATCGAGAACGGCGACGTGGCCCTGGTAAGGCGGCTTGTCGCCGATATAACCGGCGGTCACGGCAACCACATGGCCTTGGGAAAACTTCAGCGGCGAGTCCATCTTCTCGCGCTTGGCCAGCAAGGTGATGGCGGTGCGCCATACGGGATGACCATCGCTGATCGTCAGCTTCTGCACATAACCGTCGGGCGAGGCGGCATAGATGAATTGACGGTCCGGATCAGCCACCGGCGTGCTGTTGGTGATCTGCCGTGTGCCGGCTACTTGCTGGTAACTGGCTGGCGTGTAGTTCCACAACACCGCACCGTTAGCCGCGTCGATCGCCAGCGTCTTGCCATAGGTGGTGGTGACGAAGATGGCGTCATGCGCGGCGCCATGGATGCTGACGCCATGCAAATAGATGGCGCTGGCATCCACCGTGCCATCGATCTTTATCTGCTGCCGCACAAGGTGTCCGAGATTGGCGGCCGTGATGCCGGTCGGCTCGGGGTTGGCGCTGGTGCTCTGCACATTGCCGCCGAACGTGGGCCAGTCTTGCGCAGGCACATTCCGGGCAGCGGCCGGGAGGGTTACTCCAAGGCTGAGCAGCAGCATCACAAGTTGGTTTTTCATAGTTGAAAGTATGCCCTCAACTTTTGCCGTCGTTGTTGTCGGTTCGTGATGAACAGTCGCGCGTCCTTTGGTGGACATCATCGACGGCTAAAACCAGGCCGCAAGATCAAACCTCCGTTCCGCTTCGTTTACGCACGCGACCGCTTTGAAACATCAGTGATCCGCTTCGGAACATTTGAGCAAAGCGTACGCCGCGTGGCCAATACAGTGTTCCTCCATGCTGCGTCAGGCGAGAGGGAGAACACGTGTCAAAGGTATGCAAGTACATAAGCCGGGCAACGGCGCTTTATTGGCTACGAAGCTCGCTATTTTTTGCCTCCATCATGGGGCTCTCACAACCCATTCTTGCATTCGACGTTACCCCTATTCCGATGACACCTGCGCAATGGGTGACGAACGGTGATGTGTCGTTTCAACACGATCCGACCAAACAGGGTGTCCTTGTGGTCAACAAGGGTTATGCCGAGCTGAAGAACACCAATTTCAGCAATGGCACGATGGAATTCGACACTAAATTTGTAGGAGAGCGAATTACCGGCATCACCTTTCGCCAACATGATGACGTAGCCGATGCTTTGTATTTTCGATCTAGCGCGGACTGTGCTGTCTCGGAGGAATGCATCCAGTACATGCCTACGGCGCATCATGTGTTCGAATGGGATTTGTATGGGCAGTATCAAACGCACGCGCCTATTAATCCCGATGGTTGGAACCACATCAAGCTGGTGCTCTCCGGCGCACGCATGAATGTTTTCATCAACGGTGCGCGTTCGCCAACGCTGGCCGTCGGAACCTTGGTCGGCGGGTTCCCCGACGGCACGATCAGGCTGCATGGACCGGCGTCCTACGCCCACCTGAGCCTCGCTCCCGATGTCGTTGATGGCTTGCCTGCGGTGGCCTTCAACGACCCCGCGAAGAGTGACCTCCGAGTCGTTCGCCATTGGCTCGCTTCAACGCCGTTCGTGATGCCTAGTCGGATGGATGCCACGCTTCAGGAAAACACCGGTATCGATCCTGTTTATTCGTCGATGCCGAAAGAGACGGCGTTGTGGAAGCTGATTACGCCCGATCCGGGTGGCCTCATCAATTTGACGCGATGGTACGGCGATGCGCAGACTGGGCAGGCCATCGCCGGCATGTGGTTGAAGACCACGATCAACGCTGACCATGATCAGATCAAGCATGTGGATATTGGATGGACCAGAGAAGTCTGGGTCTTCGTCAACGGCAAGCTGGCGTTCCAGAGCAAGAATCTCTACGGCGTCAAGGGCGCGAGCAAAGAGCCGGGTGGACGCCTCTCCCTGACCAATGGATCGTTCGACCTTCCCCTGCACAAGGGCGCCAATCAAGTGGCCGTCGCTATCGACGATAACTTCGCCGGTGGTCAGCAACATTGGGGATGGGGCCTGGAGATGCGTTTGGCCAATACCGATGGCATTCGTCCGATTGGCAGTACTGTCGCGAAAGCAAACGCGGCAAGTGCACTTTGAAGGTATGAGAAAAACAGGGGGCAGAGTCAACTTTTCCGCTTGGCATTTAAAAAAGTACACTCGGCCCCTGTTTAGTTGACGAAATCGATAGCCATGAGCGGCAAGAGCGAACAAAGAAAGGCTTGGCGAAAGAGCGTTGTGGATGCAAATGCGACGAAGCGAGCCGATGAGGCATCGTCGGCCTTAACGAAGCCGCTCTCTCCACCAAAAGTAAAGTGGCAAGCACGTAGTGAGCGCCAACGCCTGATAATCGCACTGCTCATCTCAGGGGGAATCCTGTACGGGTCACTGAAGATTTCAGAGTGGCTCGCCAACCAGCTGGGTGTAGTGACCTACATCCAATATTCTTCCTCCGTGACAGAAACCCATGCTGTGGGTCGTGGCTGGTATACATCCACGTATACCGGTGACCACACCGGCAGTTGGGAGGTCCTCCTCATATTCTCAGCCGCCGTAGCCTTTTGGCTTGGGCGCTCCGTGTTCCATGGGAATATCCGAGCTTCGTTCAATCGACGATCGCTCTGGCTAACGGGAGGCTGGACGCTTGCCACCATCTTGCTTGTCGTCGAATTGCAGGCGCTGCGTTCTATCATCGCTCGAAATGGCTGGTTGGGATCGCCCAACTCGGAGATTTGGGGATGGATTATTCTTATCGTCCTCAGTATGTCAGCGAACGTATTCTCCATTTTTTGGCGTTCTCTGATGCGTCATCGTGGCGTACCTCTCAAAGACGCCTTTTCAGACCCTAATGACTGACTGGCAAAACCCGGGGCAGAGTGCACTTTCTATGGGGTAGATGCCTTGAAGAGGCTACTCTGATCCCAGTTTCTGCTAAGGAACGCCGCCTCGCGAAGCCGCCACCAGATACGCCCGGCACATCAGCGGCACCTGCGTACGTAGCATCGCCAGCGCTGCCGGGGATGCATCGTTTTCCAGGCCGGCCCGCACGGTTCCCACCAGCAGGGCGCGCACGGCGAACGTGACGGTGGCGATGTCGGCGAAGCCGGCGTCCGGCGCACTAGCCAGCAGACGCTCGATGGCACGGTCGGTCCGCTGCAGCACATCGCTGATCAGGCTTGCCGTGTCCAGATCCGCGGCGACCGTATACAGGGCGAGTGAGCCGGGCAGGTAACGCAGCTTCGCATCGAGGTATGCGCGGACCAGGCCGTCCGACATATCGCATAAACGCGCACCTTTGTAGCGTGCGCATGCCTCTTCGATGGCGACGACTACCTCGTCCAGATATTGATCCAGCACGGCATACAACAGCGCCTGCTTGTGCGGGAAATATTGATACATCGTGCCAACGGACACGCCGGCGCGTTGCGCCACGCGTGTCGTGGTAAGCCGGGCGATGCCATCGGACAGCAAAACCTGAATCGTCGCCTCGTGAATCGCCGTCACCGTTGCCGTCGAGCGCGTCTGACGTGGCGATTTACGTGGCTTGAGCGCGTCTGTTGGCACGACAGGCATATGCGAATGTAAAAGCCGAAGGATGATTCATATATCACAGTACAGCACCACCTCCACACTCACCATCCGAAGGAATCGCCATGAACACAGCAGATCGCCGTATCGCCCTGGTCACCGGCGCCAACAAGGGCATCGGCCTGGAAGTCGCGCGGCAGCTTGGCAAGGCCGGCCACCACATACTGCTCGGTGCCCGCGACGAAGCGCGCGGCCGGGAGGCCGAGAAAACCTTGCGGGACGAAGGCATCGACGTGCGCTTCGTCGCCATCGACCTGTCCGATACCGCATCGCTTAGTGCCGCCGCTGCCGATATCGAGGCCAATGAGGGCTGCATCGATATCCTGGTCAACAACGCAGGTGTCGCGATACAGGGCGACGGGCTGCCCGGCAGCACCGACCTCGACGCCGTGCGGCGCACGTTCGAAACGAACTTTTTCGGAACCGTCGCTGTGACCCAGGCACTGTTGCCATTGGTGAAGAAATCCAGCGCCGGCCGCATCGTCAATGTATCCAGCGGCCTCGGCTCGATCGCGCTCAACGCCGACCCGAACTGGGCGTACGCCGCCGTCAAGCTCACTGGCTACAACGCCTCGAAGGCCGCGCTGAACATGTTCACCGTACTGCTCGCTGCCGAGCTCAAGGACACCGGCATCAAGGTGAACGCCGTCAACCCGGGCTACACCGCCACCGACCTCAACGGAAACAGTGGCCACCAGTCGATCGAGGAAGGCGCCGCCGAAACCGTTCGGATGGCCCAGATTACCGACGATGGCCCGACGGGCGGGTTCACCAGCACGGAGGGCGTTGAACCCTGGTAATCGATGCAAAGGGATCAGAGACACTACCGACGGTAGGTGAAGGCTTGGACCGACCTCCATCCATTTTTCCCCCTGCGCGCGATTGCCTGCGCTTGAACGGAAAGGGAGCCGCAAGCGGCTCCCTTTCAAACAGAATTAAACTGACTCGCTTAAACAGCCAGCGGCATCACTGGTCGACGCCGAAGTCAAACAGTCCGCCGCTGTAGAGGCCGTATTCGCCGGGCTTCAGATCCTTGGTCGGCGTCAGCTTCCACTGGTTGCCGTTGCCCATCGAGACGGCGTCGTAGTCGACCTGGTTGTCCTTGTCCGGAGCGCCTACATTCTTCATCCCGCCCCAGAAGCGGGCATTGCCAATCTTCAGCGAACGATCCTGGTCTCCCTTGTCCACGTCGAGCGATACGATGTAGATGCGACCTTTCGGCTGATCCGTCGAATTGACAATGAACGAGGGTCGCGTGTCGTGCGTGCGCACGCCGGCCGCCATACCCGGATAGTTGTAATGCATCAGCACCGTGACAACGGCGTTCGTCGTGCTCATCGTGCCGGATATGCCACGCAGGTGCACATTGCCGCCATCCTTCGTGACCAGGGTGACATCGGCAGGACTGCCCGGATAATTTGCCGGGCCGGAAGCAGCGGCAGTACTGGAGGCGCCACCACCGTCGGCACGCTTGAGCATCGCGGAAATGACGTCCTGCGAAACACCGGCGTTCTTCAGCTTGACCAGATCATCGACTTCCAGCTTGAAATTGACCGTGGACGCCCCGTTGATCTTTTCCTTGATGATCTCCGAGCCGAAACCCAGCTTGGCCAACTTGACGACATCCGCATTGGTCATCGCAGCAGTGCTCGAAGACTGTGCGTAAGCCGTGGAAGGCGTAAGCAATTGGACTGATACCGCACCCAACACGAGCATCAGTCCGGCAATGGCAATCCTGACGTAACGTGACTTCATTGAGCATCTCTCCTTGGTTGCAATGGGACAATCCACTTAATCGCCCCTTGAGTCTTGGCAGTATATGGCAACCAGCCTCTGTCCAGCTCCTGGGGGCACCTGGAATAACCCGCATTTTCGAGGTTTGACTGATGGCAACGCCGCCACGGCCAAGCATCACCGCTGAGAGCATTCGGAACAAAAAAGGGGGCGAACAAAAAGGGGGCAGGTTCATTAAAAATGATTCTGAGGCACCCGGCGAACAACAGAGCTAACCGGGTAAGAGGCTCTTTTCCACACCTTTTAGCTGCGTACGCTAATGACCTGCTCCTGATCGTGATCCTGCACCGACGTGCGGACATACTCCCGCGCGTAATGCGTCGGTGGCTGGCCGACGTGGCGGGTGAAGGCGGTGCTGAAGGTGCTGGCCGAGCTGTAGCCGATGCGTTCGGCGATGGCGGCGACGCCGGCTTCGTTTTTTCGCAGCAGATGCTTGGCCAGGGCCATGCGCCAGGCGAGCAGGTAGGCCATCGGAGCGACGCCCACCGTGCGGTTGAAGCGCTCGAAGAACGCCGAGCGCGACAGCGCGGCTTCACTCGCCAGTTGCGCCACGGTCCAGTTGCGATCGGGCTGCGCGTGCATCGCGCGGATCGCGAGCGCGAGACGATCGTCGGCCAGCCCGCGCACGAGGCCCGGCGATGCCGTGGTGCCGGCGTTCGAGCGCAGCGCTTCGATCAGCAGCACTTCCAGCAGCCGTGCCAGCACCACCTCGCGTGCGGGCCGCTGCTCGCGTGACTCCTCGCCGACGAGGGTCATCAGCGTCGCCAGCCGCTGCTCGCCGCGGATATGCACCAGCCGTGGCAGCAGCGCAACGAGCAGGTCGGCATCCGGCGAATCAAAGCTGCAGTGGCCCACCAGCATCCGCAGGTCGGTCGGGCCATCCTGGTCGCCGATGCGGAAAACGCCGTTGCCCTGCGCGACGGGCAGGCTCTTGATGCCCGCCGGCGGCGGCTCCAGGCTGGACATGGCAACGCCCCAAGATGCGGGCACCAACAGAAAGTCGCCCGACTGCAGCGTCAGCGCTGCTTGCCCGTCGACCTCGACATGGCATGCACCCTCCAGCACCACGCAGTAGAACGGCTGCCCGGCATCCGAGCGGTGGATGTGCCACGGGCCGGCGCCAATCACGACCTTCGAAAACCGGGCGCCCGGCTGCAGCAGCGACACCACCTCGGCGAGTGGATCGATCATGTCCGGATTCCTGACGATGAAACATGGACTCTGGATTGTAGTGAGTACGGTGTTGGCGGCCTATCGTGGCGTTATCCCCCATGCACTACCGCAGGAGTTTCCCCATGAATACCGTCCTGATCACTGGCTGCTCGTCCGGCTTCGGCGTCGAGATCGCCCGTTATTTCCTCGACCGCGACTGGCAGGTCATCGCCACCATGCGCACGCCGCGCGAAGACGTGCTGCCCAAGTCTGAGCGCTTGCGCGTGCTGCCCCTCGATATCACCAATGCGGAAAGCATCCGGCAGGTTGTCGAGGCTGCGGGTCCCATCGACGTGCTGGTCAACAATGCCGGCTTCGGCGCGGCGTCGCCGGTTGAACTGACGCCGATGGCAACCGCGCGCGAACTGTTCGAGACCAACACCTTTGGCACCATGGCGATGACGCAGGCCTTCGTGCCGCAGTTTCGTGAGCGCGGCGCCGGCGTCATCGTCAACGTGACCTCGAGCGTGACCCTGAAAGCGCTGCCGCTGGTCGGCGTGTACAGCGCCAGCAAGGCGGCGGTGAACGCGTTTACCGCGTCGATGGCGGCGGAGGTCGAACCGTTCGGCGTGCGCGTGCGGCTGGTGTTGCCGGGGCGTTCGCCCGAGACCCGCTTCGGCGACAACGCCCGCGCCCACATGCATGGCATGGAAAACGAGGCCTACACCGAACTGGTGACCAACGTGCTCGCCCGCATGCGCGATGACTCCGGCCCGGTCACGCACTCGCCCGACGTGGCCGAGGCGGTGTGGCGTGCCGCAACCGACCCATCGACCCCGCTGCGCATTCCCGCCGGTGAGGATGCCGTGGCCTGGGCCAAGGCCGGCTGAGGCGAGGGCGGCGATTGGAGCCAGGTTAATTAACCTGGTCAATTAAAATGAGCGGTCAGCTTGCGTGCTTCGGCAGCGTGAAGTTGACCGCTGTTTCTCACCACGGTGAAAAAGTTGTCAAGGGCAACTCAGTTGTCGTTACCGTTGAGCATCGAGCCGACGATACCGCCGAGCAGACCACCGCCCACACCTATCGAGGCCGCTCTGCCAGCGCCGCCAGAGGGCAGATACTCGGCGATCTGGTGGGCGAGGCGAGAGATGGGTAGCGTCTGCAGCCATACGGTGCCGGGGCCGGTGAGCGCCGCCAGAAAGATGCCGTCGCCGCCGAAGATCGCGTTCTTGATGCCGGGCACCGTCGTGATCTGAAAACCTACCGAGGCCTGGAATGCACCGACGTGACCCGGGTGCACCCGCAAGGTTTCACCGGGCGCCAGATTCTTCTGGATGAGTTCGCCGGAGAGTTCCAGCCACGCGGTCCCGTTGCCGCCGATTTTCTGCAGCAGAAAACCATCGCCGCCGAAAATGCCGGCGCCCAGCGACTGCTGAAAGCCCACGCCTAAGGTGACCTGCGGTGTAGCGCAAAGAAAACCGTGCCGATGCACCAGGTACTCGTTGGAAGGACTCACCGGCACTGGCACGATATGGCCAGGCACCTTGGTGGCAAACGCGACCTCACCGGGCCTCTGCACGGCGCGGTATTCGGTCATGAAGAAACTACCGCCACCGACGGCACGCTTGAACATGCCCATCAGTCCGCCACCGCCGCCCATCTGCGTGTGCGTGGTCATCTGGATCGACGCGGTCATCCACGACAGCTCGCCGCTCTCGGCGAACACGCTGTCGTTGGGATCAAGCTGCACTTCCAGCACGGGCATCACCGTGCCCTGGATACGGGTCTGCATAAGGCATTCTCCTGATGATTGGTGGTGACCGCTTGCCGCCCGGACACCGAGCGACCATCGGCAATTCGGCAATTCGGCAATGGCCAGCGGATAGTACGCCGACGCAAAAGCAAAACGCGCGGGCAAGATGGCACCCCTTTGAATTAGCATGCGTTCAAATCGAAGGAGGCAGCAATGATCGAAGGCGCATGCCACTGTGGCGCAGTGCTATGGCAGTTCGATGGCGCCACGGGATACAACTGCACTGGTCGTGCAGCAGAAAAGCGTCGGGAATTTTCCGTAATACCCAACCCACCGCACGCGCCATCGGCTGCTACCCTGCGATCATGATCAGAATATGGAACGTCACGACGGCTCGACGTCTCGGCGTCGCCCTTTTTGCTGTCGGCCTGCTGGCCCTCGGCGGATGCGCCACCGCGCCGCCTCGTAACAGCCAGAGCATCTGCCAGGTCTTCGAGCAGTACCCGAGCTGGTATCGCGATGCCCGCGCGGCGCAGAAACGCTGGGGCACCCCGGTCAATGTGTTGATGGCGTTCGTGCAGCGGGAATCCGACTTCCGCGAGAAGGCTCGCCCGGATCGGCCACACTTTCTGTTTATTCCGTTGCCGCGCCGGTCCAGCGCCTATGGCTACGCGCAGGCGCAGGATCCGGTGTGGCAGGAGTATCTAAAGGCGAACGGCCGCTGGTTCAAGAGCCGTAAGGACATGAACAACTCGCTCGATTTTCTTGGCTGGTACACCGACCGCATCCATCGCGAGTTGGGTATCTCCAAGTGGGACCCGAAGCAGTTGTACCTGGCTTACCACGAAGGTATCGGCGGCTACCGTAGCGGCCAGTGGCGACACGATCGCCATCTGTTGCAGACCGCCGATGTCGTCGATAACCTCGCTCGCGAGTACGGCGTACAGCTGCAGCACTGCAGGTAGTGAAAACAGGGGTCAGCCATACGTATTTGAACTGTAGGTCAGTAAGTGCGGCTAGTTGTATCCATTGCCCTCCAGTCCTCGGCATCTTGCATTGACCAAAATGCAGACAAAACCTATTGGGTCTAAACCATATGTCTGAAATGAAACGAACCAGTATCCCGGTCGTTCCATGCATTCTGGTGGCTCTTTCGTTGCTATCGAGTCCGGTACTCGCTCAAAAAGTTTCGGCGATTGGTATCGATCGTTCCGGATTGAGTAGGGAGGACGAAGCCACACGGAAAAAGACACTGGAAGATATTCGTACGCTTCATGCCGCTTGGTTTCGTGACGGACCGACTTCCGGATCGGCGCAGGGCGTTGCCAACTTCGTCGACGAGGTTCGACTGGCAAAACAACAAAATCTGAAAGTGCTGATAAACATCCTTCAGATGGACGAAGACTACGATGACGCACTGCCGATGAATGACCACGGCTGGAGGGCGAAGAAATTAAGCCAGATCGACTTGAAGAAGTTTTCTCAGCGATTCCGTCATCTGCTTGGGGCTTTGAAGGAAGCTAATCTTTCGATCGATGCCGTCGAATTCGGCAATGAAGACGATAGCTACTACTACGACGCGGATGTGCCGAACGGACACAGTGCCAGTCAGACTGAGCTTCACACTTGGCTCCACGGATATGGGGAGTTCCTGAAGACCGGTGCAGAGATCCTGCACGAACCCAACGACTATCCGCAGTCGCAGATCATCACGTTTGGTATGGCGCATGGATACACCGCGCCAGGCCATCCATCACACAACCTCTCCAATCCGGCGCAGGTAGTCGCGATGCTGAAGAGTGTCGATGGCTTTAACTATCTCGACAACGCCAGCTATCACGTGACCGCTTACGGGACTCACGTTTATGCATCGCCAGCCAATGCGGGCCAAAGCGCGACCGCCTTATTGCGCCAGGATATTTGGGCATTGGGTCGAAATAAGCCGTTGTGGATTACAGAGTGGGGCTTTACCGACGCTACCAAGTTTCCAAACGCGAAGGGGCAGACGGCCAGTCAGGGAATGAAGGAGATGCTCGATGCGTTCGATGATCTGGGGCAACGGATACCGATCGGACCCATGTTCTTCTACTCGTACAATTCCGGACTTCAGGATGCGGAGGGAAAAGAGAGTGGGTTAGTGGATAAAAAGGGGAGCTTTGTGCCTGCGGCAAGCGTGCTGTCTGCGCGCGCAGCGCAGCCCTTACAACCGCGATAACGGCGTAGCGCTTTTTTGCTGCTGCACTTCCTGCGGGTTCTGCACGGGAGTCGGTGCCTGCGCATGCGCGTGCTGCTTCTGCGTCGCCTGTTCCATCGCCGCACTGCTTTGTGCGATGGACGTTTGAACCGCCTGCGCTGTCTCCACCGGTTGTGCGATGTGTTTAGTGGTCGATCGCAGATCGCCTTGCACGGCAAAGGCCTTGCGGCCATCGTCGCTCATTACGACGTGATCGATCTGTTTCAAGCCACTGCTGCGCGCCGCTACGGCGACGGCGGCGGATAGGTTGTCGCTGCGTTGGTCCGGAATGCGGCCGATCTGTGCGTCGACTTTGTGCACGGCGCCCCGCGCCTGCTGATAGAGCAGGTGATCGGGATGCGCCGGATCGTCAAGGCGCACCGGCGCGGCAATAGGCGAACTGGTGGTGGCATGCGCTGCTTGTGCTTGCCGCGTGGCGTTGAGTTCGTCGCGCACGTTGCCGTTGGCGGCATTCGTGCCATAGAGCATGCCGGGCGTGTTCCACTGCCCATCAGCCGCCCGCGTGTAGGTATGGCCGTCCGAAGCCTGCACGATGCTGTCGGGTGCCTTCAATGCATGGGTCACCGCCTCGGGCATGGCGCCGTACTGGTGCCAGCCGTACTGCGTATAAGCGGCCTGATAGCGTTGGGCCATGCCCTGTGGTGAGGCCGCGACATTCTCGGCAATGGTTTGCCGTGCCGCCTGATTGAGTTGTGTGGCACGTGCGGGGTTGGCGGTCTCCTGGTGCGTGCTGACCATGCCGTGTTCGAGTATTTGGTCGGTGACCTCGCGCGACCATGTATGCGTCTGCGCATCACGTGTCCAGGGGGCATCCCTCATGCTCGGTGTGTCACCCGCAGCAGACGCTTGCGTATAGGGATTTTTCGGCGTGCCAGGGTTCGCCAAGGCCAGTTGCACCGCGGTGCTCGACGCCTGGAAATTCAGCTGATTGGAAAGTGTCGCATCGGCGGTCAGGGTGTGGTGTTCGTCCCGGCGTGTCCAGCCTTGCGAAGGCTGTTGCGGATCAAAGCGCCAGCTGTTCCCTTGGCTATCGGATTGGTTGTAGATGCGGTGGTGATCGATGGCATCGGCGATTTTATTGCCGCCGATCGCGCCCGCGATGCCACCGATGGCACCGGTAGCAAGCAGGCCGGGGCCAGACTCCACGCCAAGTGCTGCACCTGCAGTGGCGCCCAGCTCCGCGCCGGCCAGCATGCCTAGATTGCGGCCGCCAAAATGCAGGATTTCGGATTGACCACCTATGCGGTTACCCGAGTGGAGAAGGTCGGCGGTGCGTTGTCCGGTGGTGGCGGCGTCGTAGGCAATGGCCGCGGCGCCTAATGCACCCAACCCTTTGCTGGCCGCGTCGGCTGACAGGCCGGTGCCGACGCTGCGCTCGGTTTGCACGGCGAGGCTGTTGTCCAGACTCTTCAGGTAGGTGGGTTCGGTATACAGGCCGCGATGCGGCACCAGATATTGTTCGGCGCCACCGGGCTTGGTTACCAGGCCACCCAGCTCGGAGGTCGGGGCGACATGATTGACGAAAACTTCGGTAGGGGCCTTGGGCTGAATTTGATAGACGTCGTAGCGCGTTGCTTCGCTCTGGATCGGCAGGCCGAAACGGTCCGAGAGGTTGTGACCCTGGTGCAGCGCGTCTTCGAACGCGGACTGCTTGGCGAAAAACGGCGAATACGGCGAGACCTTGCTGCCGGTCGGCACGATCTTCACCAGCGGGTCGCTGTTTAGCTCCATGCGGGGAAGTTCGCGGCCGGAGATGATTTGATCCATGGCTCGGTCGGCTATTTTCGATGCCGAACTGCTCGGATCAGCTTGCACAAGCCGCTGCAAATATAAGTTGCCCTCCGGCGTCTTCAAATAACTCTTTGCCGCTTGCTCACTCACCCCATGAGTAACGAAAGTTTCGCTTCGGCTGATTTCGGCGGCATGTTGCTGCTTTAGTTCCTCGGGAGTCAGGCCTTGATCAGTCACGGGCTTTCGCTCCATCGATCATGGCCTGAACGCTCGCAATGATCTCGTTCTCTTCCTCGTCACGCCCCCCTCGCATTTCGGCCGAGAATTCGGAATAGGCCTCGTCTACGTCTGGGTCTCTATAAGGTGTGTAAACGCCATCGCCGAAGTTATAGGCGCCTGGAATATCTCGTCGTCCCACAGGTTCCAGCACTCTCCCTGCCTTTGCCGCTTCGATAAGCGGTAACAAAGCGCGCAACAGGCTCTGCACATCCTCACTATCGGGATATTGCTTGAGCACCCACTCCAAATGCTCGGCACTCGCTTTGAGCTTTACGGGATCAATGGACTGCGTCATAGCTTGGTTTCCTAAGTGAACGGAATCGACGGGTGAATAGCCTCAGTCGTCGTAAGTCGCGCCGTAATTTTCCGCAGGACTTCAAGGGATTGATCGGTTGGCAATGGGCGCATTGGCGCAGATCTATCGGCCAACTCGACGAAGTCAGTCAAGCCCGTGGAGGAATCACTCGGGGCAAAGGCAAAGCTCATGAACCAGCCCTCCGTGCGGTCAAAGCGAAATTTAACTTAGCACCGGCTATATCGATCGCGCAAACTGAAACAAAGATGTCAGAGATATTTTTAAGCAGCCCACGCGCAATGTATGGGCTGCTTCGTACCCTTGGCGCAAGACTGGCTAAGCCGCCGCGTCCCGCATCACGTGCAGCACCCGGTTGGCGATCAGATCGCGGACATCCTCGCCGTACTTGCGCATATGGTCGGTTGCGCTATGCGCGTCGAGCGCCTTTACGCTCGCCCATTTCTCGATAACGATAAATGTGTCGGATCCTGCCGGCTCGCGTGCGTCATCGAGGCCGGCGTCGTTGTCGATAATGGGGCGGTATTCGATGCAACCATCCTCCGTGTGCACGATCCGCATCACGGCGAGAAAGCGCTCAAGCAGTTCGGCACGTCGGCCGGGCTTGGCGGTCAGTATGGCGACAACATGGATCATCTCGGGTCACTCCTTTGTGGGTGCTCCAAGCTAGCAAAATCGTCATTGAAATAGGGTGAGTTTATTGGCAGGCATCATGCCGGCCATGTTTGAGCTTTTGGTTCACGCGTGACGCTCGAGAGGTTGCTAAGGCGGAACCGGGATCACTCATTCCGATGGAGCAAGTGATTCTGATTCCGGGTTTTTACGTTGAGCGCCAGGAGTTGGCTCTGAAGATCGTCACGCGTGCACTGGTTCAGTTGAAGGTGCCGCGATACGCCGGCGCAGCGTCGGCGCGAGTGTTGAGCTCGAACATCACGCCGCCGGGCGCGCGGCAGAAGAAGCGCGAGCCGCGCTCGTGGTCGATGACGCCAGTCTCCATGATCACGCCATCCGCCACCATTTGTGCGTGGAGTGACTCGACCTCGGTGCGCGATGGCAGCTCGAAGCCGACGTGGAAGGTACTCGGCCAATGCGGTGTGTCGGCGTCAATATCTTCGATGACGACGTCGAAGCCGGGACGCTTCAGGATCCAGTGCCCCGCAGCTGGCGCGATGGTGAACCCGAGGTAGGTTTCGAAGAACGCCGCCGTGCTGGCCGGATCGTCGGAGGGAAAGCTGAGATGGTTGAGTTTCATGGGGAAAAGCGCGTTGGACATGGGATTTCCAGAAGTGGGCGGATCGAGCGATTCGCGGGACTTCATGATGTCGGCAGCTCTTGCGTCAGCCAACTCGCATGCGCTGCTTTACGCCTTAGCCTGCGCCGTATCAGTCGCTTCGACCGCACGGCTTTGCAGCCAATAACCGCTTTGCTCACATTTCAGGGTCTAGTTGACGCGCCGAGGTAGCCCAAAAGCGCGCCCAGCACACGTCGTTCAAGTTGCTCTGCATTGGATTCACCACGCACGCCAGCGGCATCCACCAGCATGCGCACCAACGAGGCGAGGTCATCGGTGGCGATCTCAGGGTTTGGTTGCGGCGGCAGATCCGATCGGTCGAGTATGGTGCGCAGCAGGCCGCGGTAGTTGCTTGCGTTCTCGACTTCTTGCTGTGCTTCCGGCCGCGTTTCCTCGACATCGAGCAGCCGTGCCAGCTCCGGACGACCGAGCTGGTGACGGACGGCAGCAGCTACCAGATGCGCCAACGCGGCGTGACCGTCGGGCGCGGCCAGCGCGGCCAGCGCATCTTCGCCGAGGCGCTCCTTTTTGCGTCGCATCAGCGCGATCAACAGCGCGTCCTTCCCCGGAAAATACTGGTAAAGCGAACCGATGCTCACCCCGGCCCGCTCGGCCACCAGGTTGGTATTGAAAGCACCAATCCCTTGCGCCTCGAGGATCTGCGCCGCCGTCTCCAGAATCCAGGCATAGGTTTCGACTGCGCGCGGTTGCACGGGTTTCTTGCGAGGGCGCAACGAAGACGGTGGACGACGCATGGTGTGCTGGATTCTAAGGAAAAACGGCATCAGGCTCATTGCCTGGCAGTTTCCGTTGACCTATCCGAGGTGACCGTCGAGTCTGCTTTCTGAATGTGGTCCTCTTGGCAACCGGACTCCTGCAGTCCTTGCAGACCAGTGCTAAGGTGCCTCGCTTTCCTTGATACAACGACAAAGCGAGCGACATGATGACTAACGATGCACCGTATCCCATCGGTACACCCGGACATCCCTGGGGCGATGCGGAAGTGGCGACCTGGTTGTCCCGGCAAACCGTGCAGCGCAGCTATGCAGCGGACGTGCTGAGCGTGATCGAAACCTTTCGCTCGCGCTTCGACGTGTCGGAGTACGGACGCTTGGAATACACGCCCGACAGTTATGCGCTGTTCGCGATCGAGAGTCGCGACTGGCGCGACGAGCTTCCCATCGTGTTGGTGACGGGCGGTGTGCATGGTTATGAAACCAGTGGCGTGCACGGCGCGCTGCAGTTCATCGATCAGCAGATGTCGCGCTATGCCGGTCGCGTGAATATCATCGTCGCGCCGTGCGTCAGCCCATGGGCCTACGAGCGCATTCACCGCTGGAACGCGAAGGCGCTCGATCCGAACCGCTCGTTTCGCGATGACAGTCCGGCGCAGGAATCGGCAGCATTGATGCACCTGGTCGCGCCGATCCGCGATCGCGTATTGATGCATATCGACCTGCATGAAACCACCGATACCGACGAGTCCGAATTCCGCCCGGCACTGGCCGCGCGCGATGGCATCGCGTACGAGCCGGACGAGATCCCCGACGGCTTTTATCTGGTCGACGATAGCGAGAATCCGCAGCCCGAATTCCAGCAGGCGGTGATCGCAGCGGTGGCGAAAGTCACCCACATCGCGCCGGCCGATGAGCGTGGCGAAATCATCGGCTCACCGATGGTCGCGCCCGGCGTTATCGAGTATTCACTCAAAAAGCTCGGCCTGTGCGCCCGCATCACCGACGCTCCCTACGTCACCACCACCGAGGTCTATCCTGATAGCCCGCGCGCCACGCCCGAGCAATGCAACGCTGCGCAGGTCGCGGCGGTGGGTGCGGCAATTGATTTTGCGTTGGCGCAGGTTGGAAAAGTTTGAGTTGTGCTGATTAAGTAGATATCGGGTGGGTGCGGTTAGAGGTATCAGCTGGCTTTTGATTTTTAGATTTTCATCATTTTTCCAGGGGAAGGTTCGATGAAAGTTGTATCCGTATGTGTTGTGATGTTGGCGATCCTGGCTTTGCAGGCATGTACCACTCGACCGGATGAGCGCGGAACAAAGGGCGAAGCGGCGGCTCCGGTGGCAGGCTCTTCGAGCTCTATCGACTATGCAGCGGAGATCAAGCGGCTTGCGCCACTTGCTGCTCGCGGCGATGCTGAGGCCGAGTCTCGGCTTGGCCGCGTGTATTACCACGGACAGGGTACTCCTAGAGATCTGGCGAAAGCTGCAGCCCTTTACCAGGCATCGGCAGCACAAGGGAATGCAGACGGTGAAAACGGCCTCGCCCTCTGCTACGAAAACGGCGAAGGTGTTCCCCAAAATTTGGATCACGCTCTTGATCTATATCGAAAGTCTGCAGCACAAGGGAATGCCAAGGCGGAATACAACCTGGGACGTAAATACGAGCAAGGCTCCGGTGTGCCGCTTGATAACGTCGAGGCTGCCAAGTGGTACGAGCAATCCGCCGGGCAAGGATATGCATTGGCGGAGTACAGACTGGGGCATATGTACGATGCCGGTTATGGCGTCGAACATGACGACAAACTCGCGCTGAAGTGGTCTCGCGCGGCCGCGGAGCAGGGAAATATGTACGCCCAAAATAATTTGGGCATCATGTACGACAACGGCCAGGGCGTTCCACAGGATACGAAACAGGCCATGGCGTGGTATCGAAAATCCGCGGTGCAAGGGAATGACGCGGCGATGAATAATCTGGCGATTATTTACCACGACGGCGACTTAGGCCAGGCGGTCGACTATAAACAGGCAATTTTCTGGTACACCCAATCCGTCGCTTTGGACAACGCGAAAGCAGAGACCAATCTCGGTGCCATATACGAGGAAGGTCTTGGTACAAGCAAAGATATTCCTCGGGCCATTGCACTTTACCGATCGGCCGCCGCACAGGACTTTGGCGATGCTGAAGCGAGTCTTGGCCGTCTTTACCGGGACGGAATCGGTGTCGACCAAGACTATGCGCAGGCCGTTGCCTGGTACCAGGCTGGCATCAAGCAGAAATCGGGGGATGCGAGCGACGGCTTGGGCGGCATGTATGCGTCAGGCCAAGGCTTGCCGCATGATGACGTCGCCGCAGAGAAGCTTTTCCGGATGGCTGCTGTGCAAGGTAGTGCAAATGGCTTGCTCAATCTTGCTGTCTCTTATTTCGACGGCTTCAGTCAGCCAAGTGATCCTGCAGCAGGGTATGCGCTTGCCTATATGGCGGCTCGATTGCAGGACGCGCCGTCAAATGCTGCGGGCATCCGTGACAATATGCGGCGGCAACTCAATCCCGCGCAGTTGAAAACGGCGGCTGACCTCATCAGTGCGATGGTGCGTCAGGGCCCTATCGCCGTGCTCAACGCACGAGCGTCGGTTAACTGACCAAAAAATGAAAAGTGTCAAATCCACATGTTTGCAAAGTCTACTCGGGTGCTTTTGAGCCAACGCAGGAAGGTCCTGACCTAACCCGGATTGTGATGCAGCTGTGTAGCACCCCTGCAAGAAAGCCCCGCCGCCACGATGTCATGCACCTGCATCGCGAGCGCCTTGCGATCGGTGCCGGGTGGAATCGCGATCGGTGGGTGGAAAGTTACACGCACCAAAGCACCGGACATGCGAAAGAATCGGCTGACGTGTGGGCCGGCTTCCATACCACCATGGAAGGCATAGCCGTCGCGATCGCCGCCGGCCGACAGTATGCGACCGTCGACGGAAATGATGTCCAGGGTAAACGGCTGCAGATGCCACGCTTGCGCGGAGGCCTGCGGGCCGAGGAATGGCGCGAGCAGGCTCGACTTGAATGGCGCGACTTGTTCGCCCGATGACGTGGTGCCTTCGGCGAACAGCACCACGTCGTGATCGGGTCGCATCTGCGCGGCGATGCCCGCGGCCACGCTGGCCGTGTCCTGTCGGCGTCGGCTGATGAATAGCGTTTGCCCCAGGCCACCGATAAAGCGCACGCCGGGCCAGCTTTCCATTTCGTCCTTGGCGATAAAGCGTGCACGCAGAATGCTTCCCAGCAACACGATGTCGTAATGCGAAATGTGATTGCCGACGAAGAGCGTGCCGCCGCTGTCGCGCGGTGTGCCGACGGTCTCAAACCGAAGTCCCATCGCCCGACGCAGGCAGGCAAACCAGAATCGCGGCAGCACGAAGGATGCCCGCCCGCGGGTAAAGCGCATAAACAGCCACTGCGGTGGCATCAGCACCACGCTTGCCAGCAGGATCGCTGCAACCTTGATGCTGGCGCGCAGTGAGGCGAAGGCGGAGTCAGGGACCTTGTGTGATGGATCGATGCTCATGCGGGAGATACGTGTCGTCGAGTGGTGGTGGATGCAGGCAAACGGCTGTCTGCGTGATCACGCATTGTCCACTGAAGCGGCCGCTCAAAACGAAAAGGGCCGTATTCACTTCATTTGGCGAAGTGAATACGGCCCGCTCGTTGCTTTATTCGTTTATCGATATAGCGCGGCGATGATTACTGGGGCGGTCCCGCGAGGTATTCCTCGTCGGTGACTTTCTGCAGCCAGTCGACGGCCTTGCCGTCCAGTGCTTCCTGCACGGCGATATGCGTCATCGAGGTGGTGGGCGTGGCGCCGTGCCAGTGCTTGTGACCGGGCGGGCAGATGATGATGTCGCCGGCGTTGATCTCGACGATCGGCTCACCCTCGCACTGTGTCCAGCCCTTGCCCGAGGTGACGATCAATACCTGTCCGAGCGGATGCGTGTGCCATGCACTACGCGCACCGGGCTCGAAGGTGACGATGCCGCCGGAAATCTTCGCGTCGCCCGAGCCCTTGAACGGCATGTCGATGCGCACGGTGCCGGTGAAGAATTCCTCCGGCCCTTTGGCTGAGGGCTGTGAGCCGTTGCGGAGAAGTTGCATGGTCGGGGTTCCTTTGGAAAGGTGAGAAGGCGTTGGCGATGTGGCGAGCGCACGATTACTTGAGATAAGTGCGGCGATCAGCGCGCTGGCAAGGCGCGCGTTCACCGCTCGTGATCTTGCGTCGCCTCGTTGATGAGTCGTAGTGCATTCAACGAGCGCGGATAACCGATGAACGGCAGCAGTTGAGTGACGGTGCCGATGAGCACCTGACGGTCGTTGCCAACGGCGAGGTTGCCGGCGATGTGTCCGGCAAGCTGCGGCTCGCAGCCGCCCAGCGCGGCGAGCATGGCGAAGGTCAGCAGTTCGCGCGTTTTCAGATCCAGCCCGTTGCGCGTGTAGTAGTCGCCGAAGCAGTTGGCCGAAAGGAAGGTCTGGATGTGGATCTGATCCTTCGGTGACTTTTCATACATTGCATCGATCTGTGCGCCGAAGATCTGCTTCTGGGCGGCCAGGCCTTTATCGAAGCGCGTTTCCTCCGTGGTGGTGGATTGGCCTTCCAGCGGCAAGGCGATGCCACGGCTCAGCAATACCTCGTTGGTGGCGCCGAGAAAATCGAACAGGCGAGCCATGCCGAGATAGGGCAGCGCCTGGTAGACGATTTCCTTCACCTCGATCGGAGTGACACCGACGTTGAGTGCGGCGCCGAGCATGGTGCGGTACTCGTTGACTGCCTGGCAGGCAATGATGGCGGCGAGCTGAAGCATCAGTCGCGTGCGAATCTCGGGACCGTGTTCGGCCAGCACATCGTCGAAGGCCCAGTTATCGAAGATCTCGATCAGCTCGGGATCGGTGACCGCCAGCTTCGATACGTCGTTGGGGAAAAGTTCGTCGTGGTTGCGTTTTGCAATGTCGGTGATGTTCATCGATCCGGGCTCCGTGGATTGTCGTGCACTGATGGCGTTCACTTGCTGGTCAGTGCGGCGAGATGCGCGGGGTAACGATCGCCTTGCACCGTGACGTGGCTCAGTGCTTCTTCGATCTGACGCAGGTCGTCGCCGTCCAGTGTGATGTCCGCGGCGCCGACGTTTTCCTTCAGTCGATGCAGCTTGGTGGTTCCCGGTATCGGTACGATCCATGGCTTGCGATCCAGCAGCCACGCAAGAGCGATCTGAGCTGGTGTGGCCTGCTTGCTCGACGCGATGTGACCAAGCAGATCGACCAGTGACTGGTTCGCCTTGCGCGCTTCCGCCGTGAACCTGGGCACGATGCTGCGGAAGTCGTCCTTGCCAAATGTCGTTGCGGCATCGATGGTGCCGGTCAGAAAACCCTTGCCGAGCGGGCTGAAGGACACAAAGCCGATGCCCAATTCCTCACAGGTTGGCAGCACGTCATCTTCGGGTTCACGCCACCACAGCGAGTACTCACTTTGCAGCGCGGCGACCGGCTGCACGGCGTGCGCGCGACGGATCGATGCCACACCGGCTTCGGACAAGCCAAAGTGCTTGACCTTGCCTTCGGCGATCAGCTCCTTCACGGTGCCGGCGACATCTTCCATCGGCACGTTCGGATCGACGCGGTGCTGGTAAAGCAGATCGATGCGGTCGGTTTTCAGCCGCTTCAGCGACGCCTCGGCAACGGCGCGGATGCGCTCCGGTCGGCTGTCGACACCGGTGGCTGCGTTGCCGTCCTTGAAACCGAACTTGGTCGCGATCACCACCTGATCGCGGATCGGCGCCAGCGCCTCGCCGACCAGTTCCTCGTTGGTGAACGGTCCATAGGCCTCCGCGGTGTCGAAGAAGGTCACGCCATTTTCGAAAGCGTCGCGGAGGAGCGCTATCGCGTCGCGTTTGCCGAGCCCGGGACCATAGGCAAAGTTGAGCCCCATGCAGCCGAAGCCGATGGCCGAGACTTTAAGTCCGCTATGGCCGAGAGTGCGCTGTTGCATGGTGTTCTCCTGCCGAGATGATTGGTGGGCTTAGTTTGCCGGTCTCGCTTTCATATGATTAGACGGATAAAAGCGAATGCACTTATGATCTAATTTCATTAATCGGTAACTGGCTTATGGCTCGCGAGAACTACAACGACCTCATCGCGTTTCTCGCCGTCGCCCGCGAGCGCAGCTTCACGCGCGCAGCGGCGCAGCTCGGGGTGTCGCAATCGGCGCTCAGCCACACCATGCGCGCGCTCGAGGCCCGGATCGGTTTGCGTTTGTTGACGCGTACGACGCGCAGCGTTTCGCCCACCGAAGCGGGGGAGCGTTTATTCCGTTCGCTGGAACCGAACTTCGACAATATCGATGTCGCCATTGCCGCCTTGGGCGATCTGCGCGACAAGCCCGCCGGCACCTTGCGCATCACGACCAGCGAGCATGCGGCGGCCACGATCCTGTGGCCGGTAGTCGCCGAACTGCTGGTGGACTACCCGGATATCAAAGTCGAAGTCATCACCGATTCGAGCCTTGTCGATATCGCAGCCGAGCGCTTCGATGCTGGCATCCGACTCGGCGAGCAGGTGGCGCAAGACATGGTGGCCGTGCCGGTCGGCCCACCGATGCGCATGGCTGTTGTCGGCACGCCGGCGTATCTTTCATCACGGCCAGCAGTCAAGACGCCGCGCGACCTGACCGGACACGACTGCATCAACTTGCGCCTGATGACCCATGGTGGTCTGTACGCCTGGGAATTCGAGAAGGGTCGCCGCGTTTTGAATGTGCGTGTCGAAGGGCGGCTCACTTTCAATAGCGCCCGTCAGGCGCTCGAAGCCGTGCGGGCCGGCTTCGGCCTCGCGTGCGTTCCGGAGGATATGGTCTCCAGGCATATCGACGACGGCAGCTTGCAGCGCGTATTGGGTGACTGGTGCCCGCCCTTCCCAGGCTTCCACCTCTACTACCCCAGCCGTCGCCAACCATCACCGGCGTTTTCGCTGCTGGTGGACGCACTGCGAAAGCGGGCATGACGCTGGAATGGGCGCATCGCGCGCGCTGTTGAATCAATCATTGCGCAAGGTGTTGATTGGGTTGGAGGATTCGATGCGGTATCAGCAGCGCAGGCACTGTTTTGCAAACAGGCGCTATTGCGTCAGTAAAGGCCTATGCTGAGGTGGCGATCACGCCAAGAGGGTTCAGCCATGGTCAATGTCTCCGGCAAGACCAGCAATGGATGCACCTATGAAGGGGATTACCGGCCCGCGAGTGCCGGTCGTGTGAATTGGTCAGCGACCTTTCGCCATAACGGCGATTACGCCGGCATGCGGCATGGCTGCGTCCATGACATGCTCGGCGTTGACCCAGTAGGCGTCGATGATGCGGTCAAGGTCGATATCGAGTCGACTTGGACGCAAGCCACTTGAGGCGGGATTGAGGGCGGTCGCCCGACATAGAGCTGGCTGTATTTTCTTGCGATTGCGCCGAATACCGGCCGCGCTGCGCCCGCAGCGGGAATCGCCGGCCGGAGACCATGCAGGGTTCGGTTTGGCTTCATTCGTGTAGCGATTTTCGGTTTGATCAGGCGTGCTTCGCTTTGGACGTTTTGGCGCAGGTGTTTGCGTCAATATTCATCTCGCATTATCGGGAGCGATACGATGCTCTTTCACTCCAATCAGCGCGGAGGTCGTTATGGGAATCCTAGATGCCGTTGGTGAAATTGCAGGTGCAGTAGCAGCTGTCGAGGGCGCAGAAAAGCTCGACCCGAATGCAGGCCTTCTGACGAAAGGCATTGCGGCTGTTGCTGGTTTTAAGGGAGCTGGTGCGCTCGAGTCGCTCGTCGGAAAGAAGGAAGACGAGGCTGATTCCAGCGAGGCCGATCCGCAACCCCAAGCCTGATCTTCCTGATCGATCAATCGGGGCCAGCCACCTTTCAGGGGCTGGCCCTTTTGTTTTCCATCAACTGGCTCAGTGCCCGCGATGGTTAAGCTGGGTCGTCAGTCGATTGTGGCCGCTGCACTGAAGCGGCTCAGCAGAAAGTCGATCATGCTGCGCAGCTTGGCGGTCGGTCGGCGATCCGGTGCGTACAGCAAGTGCATCGGTATCGCCGGTGGTGCCCAGTCGGGCAGCACCTGCACCAGGTGGCCACTGGACAGATCGTCTGCAAGCAGTACCTCTGGCTGCAAGACGATACCGGCATCGTGCAGCGCAGCGATGCGCAGGGCGTCGCCGTTGTCAGTGGTAAGCCGGCCACGCACGGCAATATCCCGTTCTCCATCCGGGCCGAGCAGATGCCAGTGATCGCGGTGACGCCAGTTGGACAAGCCCAGACAGGTGTGTGCGGATAGTTCGTCGGGTCGTGTCGGCGTGCCGTGCCGTGCCAGATAGGTTGGCGATGCCGCCATCAGCATGCGATAGGGCCGCAGTGGACGAGCCACCAGTGCGTGGTCGCCGATCGCACCGATGCGTATCGCCAGTTCATAACCTTCCTCGACCATGTCGAAGACCCGGTTGTTCAGCGACAGGTCCACGCTGACGAGCGGATGCTGGGTGAGATAATCGGAAAGCGCCGGCACCAGCCGGCGACTGCCGAAACTGAGTGGCGAGGCGATGCGTAGCAGACCCCGCGGTGTGGCCTGCAATTCGTTGGCACTGGCGTCGGCGAGTTCCACGTCGGCGAACACCTGCTTGCAGCGTTCGTAATAGAGCCGGCCCACTTCGGTCAGTTGCTGGCGCCGGGTGGTTCGATGCAACAGCCTGGCCCCCAGCCGCTCTTCGATGGTACGTACATGCTTGCCGGCCATCGTCGGCGAGACGCCAGCGATTTCAGCGGCAGCGCTGAAACTGCCGCTTTCGACGACGCGAATAAACATCGCCATGCTGGATAGCTTGTCCATATCTAAAACCTATAGGTTTGGAATGCATCAATGAATTGCATGTTTATCAAATGCAGGCGCGCAATGAAACTACTGCTTACCGAGCGATCTCGTCCCTGAGATGCCGTGAACCTGGAGATATCCCATGCCAACCCTGCACCTTGAAATGCACCCCGGCCGCACGCTCGATCAAAAGCGTGCCTTTGTCCGTGAAGTGACCAAAACGACCTGCGAGACGCTGGGCTGCCCGGTCGAAAGCGTGGAAATCCTGATCAGCGAAGTTTCCCGTGAGCTATGGGCCAGCGGCGGCCAGTTGAAATCGGATCAGTAAGTCGTTCGCGATGGCTCCCATAACGGCGGCACGCTGCGCAACGGCGCGCCGCAAATAACTGGGTCAGCGCAGAGATAGTTGATCCTTGCACTCGACGGCTTTGAAGAGCGGATATCGGGTTGCGCTTATTCGCGGCGCCTTTGTTTCGTCCAGCAGTTCGACACTTGCCATTCCGCGTACGGCAGCAGATACCTCAGCGAACTCACTCGCTGGGGTATCGAAACCACGATCCTCGTGCGATCACCTTCACCAAGGCATCCGCCATTACGCGTATTCCGGCTCGCAGGCCGATGTAGCACGTGCAGCCGAATACGACACGGCTCTTATGCCGATCCCTCGAGCAGAGTCTGAAAGGGCTGGCCATGCTCGAGCCCGCCGAGGCGGATGTGGGCGAGGTAGCCTGCGCCATCAGCAACGTGATCGATGCGCCATTAGCTATGCGGCCCGTTCGCGGCACATCGACTCGTCCAGCGATAGGGTGGAAATCGTCAACACATGGCCGATTTCATCGGTGCAGAAATGTCCCGCCGCATCGGTTTGAAGTTCGAGCAATGGCCAATCCTTGTCGGTGCAAAACTTGCCAGCTATGGATCACTTGTCGGGCGCCAGCTATTGTTGCGCGGGGTACGGTTTGTACTCGTGGTAGATGGAACGTGGTTTCGGTCAGTTAGTGACTTACGGACAAGCGAGGCGCGTCTCACGCGCCGAGAACTATCAGCAAGTATCAGGGGATGGAAATGAAGAAGCTATTTTCAGTGTTGATCGCACTGCTGTTGGTGTGCGTGGGGATGTCTGCAGTGGCTCAGGGCAGCCCGATTTCCAAGTTGCCGTGGCAGAAGGGCCCCATCACCGTGAAGCTTGGTAGTAATGCCTCGCTGCAGGTGCCCGAGGGCTACATGTTTCTGGATGCCAGTGGGGCCCGGGCGTTCAACGAGATTACGCAGAACCCCAATGGCGACAAGGATGAGTACATCTTCGCGAACCGCACCGAAGGGTGGGTGGCCTATTTTTCGTACGAGGACACCGGGTACATCAAGGACGATGAAAAGATCGATGCCGACGCTATCCTGGCGAACATCCGTGCGGGCACTGAAGCGGCCAACAAGGAGCGACGCTCGCGCGGCTGGGGTGAGATGAACATCCTTGGCTGGAGTGCCAAGCCTGAATACGACACACAGCTGAAATCGCTTACGTGGTCGATTCTGGGCGAGAACGAAAGCACACACGATAAGGTGGCGAACTACAACGCTCGGTTGCTGGGGCGTCATGGCGTGATGGACGTAGTCTTGGCCACCTCGCCGGACAAGCTCGACATGGCCATCGAAGACTTCAAGCGAAGGGTGTCGGGTTTTCAGTTTGCGCCCGGTGAAACCTATGCCGAGTATCAGCCTGGCGATCACGTTGCGGCGTATGGCCTGGCAGCACTGATTACCGGTGGCGCTGTTGCGGTTGCCGCGAAGAAAGGCTTGTTCACCGTCATCGGTGGTTTCCTGGTGGCCGCATGGAAATTTGTGCTGGCTGGTTTGGTCGCGGCGAGCGCCTGGTTCAAATCCCTTTTCAAGAAAAAGAACTAGCGAATGACGCTGCACGATCATTGGCTGTTGATGGCTGGCATTGCGGTGCTGTACCTGTATGACTCTGCGCTGCTGCTGTTCCACAACGAGATCGTGCTGGAGACGAGGCGAACCGGCTACCTCGTCTCCGGTGGTTCGGTCATGGAATTTCGCGGCAGACATTTGTTTTTGCCGAACCCGCTGTGTCCGCATCGCGCACTTGTTCGCTTGAGCTGGGCGGCTGACGAATCGATGACTAGCGGTGCGCTACGCACGAGGGGCAGGCGCGTCAGGCTCGCGCTGGCAGTCATCGCACCGTGGACCTGGGCGCTGCTGGGTTTGTTCTTCGTGGCCCTTCCATGCGCGCTATGGGTTGGCACGGATGTGTTGCTGCTGGGTTGGCTGATACTTGCCTATCTGACGATCGCGGCGATGCTTTGGCAAGTCTGGCGCGCTCGCAAGGCATTGAGCCTGTCGGACAAAGCCGTGGTGGCGTTGGCGTTCGACGCACTGCTCTGCGCACCGTTCGCAATCAACATGGTCAGAAAGATCAGTCTGCGGCAGGAGCTGCCCAGCTTGCGCAGCGTGGCGTTGTCGAGGCTATCCCCGGCAGAGAACGTCGTGCTGTCCGGGATACTGCGCCAACGTATCGAGGCAAGTCTGGGGTTTCTGGAACCCGGCACCGATGCCAGTAACGCGCTGCTCGCTTATCTCAAACGTTTCGAGGACGGCATGTCGTGACCATTACCCAGATCGTTATCATCGTTGCCGGATTGGTGGCTGGCTACAAGCTCATGAGCTTGATGCTCTCGCCGGGCAACGGGGACAAGAACAAACAGTCGCCTCGGTCATCCAATGACGATCCTGGCACGAATGATCAGCGTGATCGTTCGTACGACTCGGCCTGGAGTAGCGCACCGTCCTCTTCATCCGCACCCGCGTGGTATCAGACATTGGGTGTCGCCGAATCCGCCAGCCTGGAAGAAATCGACCACGCCTACAGGGTTCAGATCAGTCAATACCATCCTGACAAGGTGGCCAAGCTCGGCGACGATATTCGCCAGCTGGCCGAGGCGCGCTCGAAAGAAATCAATAGCGCCTACGACATCGCGGTGAGGCTTCGCCGCTAGAAAGCTTTTGGACGGATCAGCGCCAAACGATGGGAACATATTTACTCTCGTCTGATCGCAGACAAGAGGAGTATCCGGCAGACTTTTACATTCTGGCTGGCTTGGGTAGCCAGAAGATTTCCAGACACAGTCATCGCGAATCGCGTGTTTGGATGTGGCAGCAAGAGTCCCGAGACAACGGCTAGAGCGCCTGTACTGAAACAGACCCACTGCGGTTGGTGCTGAACTAAAGTGTTAGGGTGCGTAGATGGGCGAGCTAGCAGCTGTTGCATATTCAAGTAAAACAACTCGTCCCATGAGTTCCCGAGACCTTGAAAACTTGCTTATCGAAGCACGCGCTTTCAACGAAAAAGTGCAGGTCACCGGCGTGCTGTTTAAGCATGAGGGTGCGTTTTTTCAATATTTCGAGGGGCCTCCTTCCGCCGTAGCCATCGTTTACGAGCGGATCAAGAAGTCTCCCCTGCATCATCATCTGGTCGAGCTGCTGAACCAGCCGGTGGACACCCGGCAATTTACGCGCTGGCACATGGCGTTTACCAAAGCTCCCCTGACCACCTTGCAAGCTCTCAGCAATGAAATTTGGGAGATGGCATTGCCTACGCTGCACTCGCAGCAAGCCCGGTCCGCTGGCCTGACACTGCTGCTTAAGTTCTGGGAATCCGCCCAGCTTGGCGGCACTTCGGCCTGAAACGGGTAGGGCCGTCAGTTCGCGACTAGGGTTTGATATGAGAAGAACTGTTTCCCTTTGTCACTTATCACAGCACTGATTTTCCATCAATTGTGCATAACGTTCTTCGGTCTCATCGTCGGCAGGGAACAGGCATTCAATGCGCAGCTCCTGCGCGGCCACCGTTTGCGGTGTGCCGACTGTGGTGACCATGGAGAAGAAGCTGAGCACCTGGCCGTTGCTGACAAAGTTGATCGGGACCACGGGTAGCGCCGGTGTGGCACCGTTTGCGCCGGCATTTTTCCATTTGGCATCAATGCCCGGATAAGCGAGCAGATCGTTCAATAGCCTGTCGGTCTCGCTGTCGACGACGTGTCCGATGGCCTCGCGATAAACGCGCTGGATCAGGCTGCGCGCAACACTTTCCCAGTTGGCGATGAAGGGGCGCAGGCCATCGGGATCAAACATCAAATGCAGCATGTTGCGCGGCTGTGGGCGCGAGGCAATATCAATGAAGTGTCCGAAGAATTGCGGCGAAGCCGTGTTGGTCATCGGCACGTTCCAATACCGATCCATCACCATGGCCGGATAGGGCTCGTGCTGGCGCAGCATGCGCTCGAGCGCCCGTTTTACGCTCCGCATCTCTGCGGCGTCCCATGGCGCTTCTGAATACAGTGGTGCATAGCCTGAGGCGAGCAGCAGTGCATTGCGATCACGTAGTGGCACATCCAGCGCCTCGGCGAGATCCATCAAGGCCTGCCGGCTGGGAACGCTGCGGCCGCTTTCGATAAAGCTCAGATGTCGCTGTGATATGCCGGTATCCAGCGATAGATCGAGCTGACTCCTGCCGCGCACGTCACGCCAGTAGCGCAGAAGATCGCCGAGCCCGGTTCCGTTTTCGTTCTTGGTGCGTGTCTGAGGCATGGCGGGGGTGCCTGAATAGTTGAATCGATTAGAACGCCGGACTGGCGGGATGTTCTCGTGCTGATTCGATCCTATGGACGTCCATTTATTTTGATGACGCCGATGGCATAGATGCTGGCTCGTCGATTATTTGAGGTGAGCTTACGCGGGTTGGCGCCGTTCGTGATTGCGAGGCCGAAATGCCCCACGTCGTAGGACGTGGGGCGATCGGTAGAGCTCGGCGGACTATCAGGCAGCCGATGGGACCTGAGCCCTGAAGTGATCCTCGATCGGCGTTCGGGCCAGGTTGGTGGTGGCGGCAGTCATGGTGGACAGCCCGACACTCAGAATCACTTCGAAGACCTGTTCCTTCACAAACCCGGCTGCGGTAAAGGCAGCGATTTCTCTGTCGCTGATCACACCGTGTTTTTCAAGGATGAGCCGGGCCAGCCGCGAGAGCGCCGCATAGCGAGGATTGGCGGGCAGCCGGCCCGCGCGCAGGTCGTCGACTTCCTGCACGGTCATGCCATCTTCGAGCGCAAAGGTGGAGTGTGCGGCAATCGTCCATGGACACCGAAGTGTCACGGCATTCGTCAGCAGCAGCACCTGCCGCTCGCATTCATCAAAACCGCCGCCATGGTAGGCACTGAATGCGCCGGCGAAGCCATTGAGCAGCACCGGGTTAGCGCCCATCGTTGCCAGCACGTTGGGCAGAAAGCCGAAGTTCTCCCTCAGCGCCTGCATCGTGGGGCGCGAGGCTTCCGGGGCGGTATCGATCGTGGGAAGAGTGAACAGGGACATGGGTATCTCCTTGATTGGGGTGATGACCATGCTAGCCACGTCAGGAATCGGCTCAATTACCTCCGAGGTAATAACGGCGTGTGGTCGACGTTGAGGCGATAGATAGATGGAGTGACTTTTGCCCTGACTCTCTACTGATGCTGACGAAGCGGTGAATCAGTGGCGAGCGACCAGCTCAGCGATCACGGTATCGAGTGAGGTCGAGCCTTTGCGTACGTGCGCGTCATCGGATTCGAAGCGGATCCAGCCTTCATTGAAGCCGTCGATCATCTGCGCGCGCGGCGTGGGATTCTTCATGCCCTGGTGTGTGAACAGGTCGATCCAGGTATCGCGCGGAACGATTTCAGCTTTCACTGCATGACCGAGTGCCTTGGTGAAGGCTGCGGCCAGTGCGTTGGGCGTGATCCGCCGCTGGCCTTCCAGTTCGACGATACGCGTGCCACACCATGTTTCCTGCAGCAGTTCGGCGGCGATGGCACCGATGTCCTTCGTGGCGATCATCGGGAATGGTTTGTCGAGCGGTTGCAGGAAGCTGCGCAGTACGCCTTCGTCGCGTGCAGCCGGCACATCCCACAATGCGTTTTCCATAAACCAGCCAGCGCGTAGAAAGGTCACCGGCGACGGCAACTCGGCAAGACACGTTTCCATGATGCCAAGCAAGTTGAGCAGATTGGGTTGGGTGGCCTGGGCGCCGATGGTGGAAAGGCAAACTATGCGTGGCGGATGGGCTGCTGCAAGTGCGCCATGCAGTGATGCCAATATAGCCTTGGCTTCGGGAAAGCCGGGGCTGGGATCGAACACGGGTGGCATCAGCACGAACACGCCTTCTACATCGTGAAAGGCATGAGTGAGTGCGGCGACATCGTTGACGTCAGCGATGGCTATCTCGCAGCCGCGCGCTTTCCACGCTTCGGCCTTTTCCGGATTGCGCACGACGGCGCGTACATGGTGTCCCTGGGCAAGCAAGTTGTCGGCAACAGCGCTGCCGACCTGGCCGGTGATTCCCGTGATGGCGTACATGATGATATTCCTTGTGATGAAGAGTTAGAGCGGATGGTGTAAACCCGGTTGCTTTGCGTACGAAGGTGACCTACCAGTGCACGGTGTGGCCGCGGTAATCCAGATAGCGCAGCCCCGGTATGCCGGTGGCGTTGGTGATGGTGTCGACCACGCATGGAATGCTCTCGTCGATGGAGAGGTCGGCGCCGCTGCCGCCCATGTCAGTGCGCACCCAGCCGGGGCAGATCAACAGCATTGCGCGCGGATCACCGGCGCGTGCGGCCGCAAAGCTGCGCATCAGCTGATTGAGCGCGGCCTTGCTGGAGCGATAGATCGACCAGCCACCGTGCTCGTTGTCCGCCACGCTGCCAAGCCCGGAGGACATCACACCCAGCGTGCCGGTGTTCGGCACCAGACTTTCAAAAGCTTCCAGCACGCGCAACGGTGCAAGTACGTTGGTAGTCATTACCTGGATAAACTCCGCGTCGGAAACGTCCAGCGCGCTGACTTCCGTATCGCGTGTGGCGACGCCGGCGTTGACGAACAGCAGATCGATGTGGCGCTCGGAAAGACGCTGACGCAGAGCGGTGATCTGCTTCGGGTCGGTGATCTCCAGCTGTTCGATTTCGATAAGTTCATGCGCATGCTTGGCGAGGTCGTGCAAAGGCGTACTCGCTTCGCCACGCACCGTGGCGATCACCTGCCAGCCGCGGCTGGCGTATTCCGCGACCATGGCCAGGCCGAGACCGCGCGAGGCGCCAACGATAAAGGCGACAGGCTTGGTTGATGTGTTCATGCATGGCTTTTCATTGATGGATTTCAGTGGCGACAAACGAGCCGTTCAGGCCGGTCTCTCGGATGCGGACTCAAGATTAGCGATCTTGATGGGTTGACTGAAGATCATTTTTTTCAGATCTTTGATGACTCAAAGTCATGAGTGAACGCAATGGCCTTCGATGGAAAGTTGCTCGCTAACCTGAGCGTGCTGGCGGCGGTGGTGGAGTCGGGTAACTTTGCCCGTGCAGCGGATGCCCTGGGTCTCACGGCGTCGGGCGTGAGCCGCGCGATCAGTCGGATGGAGGCACGCCTGGGCATTCGTTTGCTGCATCGAACGACGCGCTCAATCACGCTTACCGACGAGGGCGAACGTTTCTACGCGGAAGTGCGGCCGCTGCTGGTGGGCATTGAGGAGGCGGCATCGCATGCTGGCGGTGCCTCGCTATCGGTGCGTGGCCGTTTGCGAGTCAACGTGGATCCGCTTTTTTCGCGCCATGTGCTGGCGCCGAGGCTGCCCGAGTTCATGGCGCGCCATTCGGATCTGGAGATTGAGCTGATCACGCGCGACGACCTGGGTGACATCATTGGCGAAGGCGTTGATGTAGCGGTGCGTTTTGGTTTTCCGCCATCTTCCTCGCTGGTGGCGAGACAGCTGCTGGAGACGCGCATCATCACGGTGGCGTCGCCGGCATATTTGAAAAAGCACGGTCACCCCTGCACGCCTGCGGATATTGCCAGCCATACTTGCATCCAGTTTCGCGACTCGCAGACGCGCCGGCCATTCGACTGGGAGTTTCACAAGGGCCGCAAGGTCGTGCCGGTGACCACGCATGGCCCGCTGCTGGTGAGCGATGCGGGAACCTTGATGAGCGTCTGCATCGCCGGCGGCGGCCTGGCGCAAATGATGGCGATCGGTGTGGTGCAGGATCACCTGGCCAGGAAAAAGCTGGTACAGGTGCTGCCGGACTGGGCTGACGAGCGTTTTCCGCTGTACGCGTTCTATCCATCGCGACATCATCCGGCAGCCAAGGTCCGCAGCTTTATTGATTTCTGCCTGGAGATTCTGGCCTGATAGACGGCTGAAGCAAGCATTCAGGAGGGACCTGTCGGGTCTCTCATGCGTCGGTTTTAGCTGCCAGCAGAAATAAAAGGGCGACGACACCAGCGGCTTGTGCAAATAATCGCTTTATCTCGATCTGTTTTATCAAGGGCTTCATGAATACAAAGACCGCTGCTTCCCCGCGCACCTTCTTCGGCGAGCCGATGGCGCTGGCTTTTCTCAGTTTTACCGAAGCATGGGAGCGCTTTTCGTATTACGGCATGACGTCGATCTTGGTGCTCTACATGAGCCAGGCTTTGTTATTGCCGGGACATGTGGAGGGTATTGCCGGCTTTTCAGCTTTTCGTGCGGGTATGGAGTCGGTATTTGGCCCCATGACAACGCTGGGTTTAGCCTCGCAGATCATGGGGTTGTACACCGGCTTTGTGTATTTCACGCCGGTACTGGGTGGCTGGGTGGCCGATCGCTGGCTCGGTCGACGGGCGGCAGTGATGATCGGCGCAATGATGATGAGTGCGGGCCAGCTGGCGATGGCATTCGATGTGTCGTTCTTGCTGGCGTTGCTGTTGCTCATCGTTGGTTGCGGTTTGCTCAAAGGCAACATCTCGACTCAGGTTGGCGAGCTGTATGCCGAAACCGATGGTGAAGGACGCACGCGCGCGTTTGCGATTTTCTCTATCGGCATCAATGTCGGCGCAGTCGTCGGGCCGTTGCTTTGTGGATTGTTGGCACAGCTTTACGGTTGGCACGCAGGCTTCGGACTGGCTGGCATGCTCATGCTGATCGGCTTGTTCACCTATATCGCCGGCTTCCGCTATTTACCGAAGGATCGGCCGCGCGCCGGAGCGCGTGCAAAAACCAAGTTGACCGGCCACGAATGGCGGACGGTCGGCGCGTTGGCAGCGGTGGCGGCCATCACCATTTTTCAGTCCGTGAGCTACTACCAGAACACCAATCTGGCGCTGGTATGGATTAACCGTAGCGTCGATCTGAATTTTCTCGGCTTCCATGTGCCGGTCGCCTGGTTCAACTCGATCGATCCACTGGCCAGCATTGTTTTCGTGCCGGTGTTGTTCGCGCTGTGGCGTTATCAAGCCGCTCGCGGCAGCGAGCCAGATGACCTGGGGAAAATCGCGACGGGTGCGTGGCTGGCGACGGCGGCCAATGCGCTGCTGGCGGTGTCATGCGTGCTTAGTGTGCGCACGCCAGTGTTGGTGCCGGTGATCTACGACGCTTTGCTTGGCATCAGTTTTCTCTACTACTGGCCAACCCTGCTGGCGCTGGTGTCGCGTGCCGCGCCCGCAACGATCAAGGCGACCTTGATGGGTGCCGTTTTCCTTACATTGTTCATCAGCAATTTCATCATCGGATGGCTGGGTGGTTTTTACGAACGCATGACACCTGCCGGTTTCTGGGCCATGCACGCCAGCATCGCGGCGGTAGGTGGCGTGCTCGCCATTGCGCTGAGTCGTCCGTTGAAGCGTGTGCTGGCGGTTGATTGAATAGACGTCCAGACGTCCCTGTGATCAACGGAGCTCCTTCAATACGTCGATAAACGCCTTCAACCCCGGCGGTACGTGGCGGGGGATGGCTTAGCGAGAAAGGTAGGCCGTAAACGGAGTCAGCGCGAGCTGGCCCTTTGGCTTTTCTCGCGGCATTTCTGTCTTTTCCCGCAAGCGCATGGCCATCGTAGACTGCGCGTGGGTATATTTGCGTCTGTGCAATTATTGCGTTGTAAGTTATAGTTGTGCTTATGCGTACATCAAAATCCACCGACGATTCCCTTGCTCATCGTCTTATCGCCGCCATCATGCCGCTGATCAAGGGCAGTCAGGTCGAAGTGATGTCGGCAACGGCCGACTTCGAGCTCACGATGACCCAGCTGCGGATGTTGTTCGTGCTTGAGCATGCCGGGTGCGACATGGCCGTCAATGAGTTGGCCGAACACGTGGGGCTATCCATGGCCGCCACTGGGCGTGCAGTGGACATCGTGGTTCGTACTGGCCTGCTGTCGCGGCGCGAGGACGAGAGCGACCGACGCATCAAGCGCATCGGGTTGACCGAGTCCGGGCGCAAAGCGATCGTGCAGATCGGCCAGGCGCGTCGCCGCGCGGTCGAGTCGTTCGTAGCCAAGCTCGATGTCGCCGAGCGCGCCGCGCTCGATGCTGCTGTCGCCACGCTGGGCGCGCTTACCTCCCTGCACCTTCCTCTCCCTGGCGGAATCCACGCAGCTCCATCGTGCGCCGTCACGCCTTCCAAAGTATCGAAGTGAGTTCTCCCATGTCCCCATCAAAAGCCCCTGTCGAGGCCACGCTCGATCCGCGCCTGCTGCGTATTGCGGCGGTGGTCATTCTCGGCACCTTCATGTCGATCCTCGATACGACGATCGTCAATGTCGCCATCAAGGAATTGTCGAAAAGCTTCACTGCGCCGCTGGCGACGATGCAGTGGATTTCGACCGGCTACATGCTCGCGCTGGCCACGGTGATTCCGCTCACCGGCTGGGCAGCCGATCGCTTTGGCACCAAGCGCCTGTACATGGCCTCGATCGGCATGTTCCTGCTGGGCTCGGCGCTGTCCGGCGCGGCCTGGTCGGCCGGCTCGCTGATCGTTTTCCGCGTGCTGCAGGGCCTGGGTGGCGGCATGATCATGCCCGCCGGCATGACGATATTGACCCACGCCGCCGGCCCGAAGCGGATGGGTCGAGTCATGGGCATCGTCGGTGTGCCGATGCTGCTGGCGCCGATCATCGGACCGATTCTCGGCGGTTGGTTAGTGGACGATGTGTCTTGGCGCTGGATCTTTTTCGTCAACCTGCCGATCGGTGCGATTGCGCTGTTCGCCGCGCAGCGTGTGTTCGAGCGCGACGAGCCCAAGCCGCATCATTCGCTGGATTGGCCCGGGCTGCTGATGCTGTCGCCGGGTCTGGCGATCTTCGTTTACGGGCTGGCGGAGACCGCTGCCGGTGTGGGCCTGGATTCCGTGGGCGGTGGTGGCGCAGTGCTGCTTGGGCTGGCGCTGGTGATTGCCTTCGTGCTGCACGCGCGGGTCCGCCAAGGCGCGCTGATCGACGTGAAGATGTTCGCGCAACGGGCTGTTGGTGCGCCGGCGCTCACGGTCTTTCTGTTCTGTACGGCGTTCTTCGGTGTGGCGCTATTGATGCCGCTGTATTTCCAGGTGGTGCGTGGCGACTCGGCGCTGCATGCGGGCCTGCTGCTGGCCGCGCAAGGTATTGGCGCGATGATCTCGATGCCGATTGCCTCGCGTCTGACCGACAAGCTCGGTGCCCGTCGCATCGTAGTGGTGGGTCTGTCGCTGGTGGCGCTGGGCATGTTGAGCCTCAGCCAGATCTCGGACACCACGACCTTGTTGCAGGTCGAGCTGACGCTGTTTGTGATGGGCCTGGGCATGGGTTCCACCATGATGCCGGCGATGAGTGCCGCGCTCTCCTCGATCGAGCGGCATGCGGTGGCGCGTGTCACCGCTGGGCTCAATGTGCTGCAGCGGGTCGGCGGATCGATCGGCACTGCGCTGCTGGCAGTGGTGCTGTCACATCAGCTGGCTGTGGCCATGCCGGCAGGTCAAAGTGCGACCTTGCATGTTGGTCACGGCATTCCCGCGGGTGCGCCTGGCCAGGTGGTTCCGGCACTGGGCGCCGCGTTCGGTCACACCTTCATGTGGTCGTTCGCGCTGGTCATCTGTGCGCTGATTGTTGCGCTGTTTATCCGCCGGAGCCATGTGGATACGGCGGCGGCTAGTGCAGCCCATGTGATCGTCGAATAGCCTGAAGCTCACATAGCCGTTGAGGTGCAACGCCGATTCGCGCGCCATAAATTCCCGATCCGTCGTTTCCAGGCCAGTCACCTGACAGTGGCTGGCCTTTTCACGTTTGCGGATCGAGGTTTTTCGTCACCTGGCCGGCGATACCGCTTGCTGCGCTGAGCAAACCGTGATGTCCGCTACGCCTGTCCTTCCGTAAGGCACTGTATTACGAACATAAAAAACCCGCAGAGGGGAGTCTGCGGGTTCGGGGGGTTCCATCTAGTTGCATGGCAGAGGAGGGGAGCCTTAGCCATGCGGTGGGAGCGATGTCTCACGACATGGGGTTAATGTACTCGATGGTTCGTTAATGGAGCGTGAGCGGAAGTAAGAAAATTCGCCGGTCTGATGTGTTTCGGCGGAACTTATGACCTGCGTAGTCATCGTGTACTGTTTCCTGAGTGGCAAAGTTACGCCAAGCGCAGCAACCTTGTTCAACGATCAGCCTCATCCGCTGCCACCGCCAGCCCCGATACCACACCCAGTGAGGGGTCGCCCTGCACCAGCGGTATCTCTGGAAAGCAGGCTTGCACGCGTTCGCGGATCTGCGGTGAGCGCGACGTGCCTCCAGTGATGAATACACTGGCAGGGAGTTCGTCGAGGTTGCTGCGGACGGTGGCCAGTGTGCGTTCCATCTGATTGAGGAAGGTATCGATCGCGGCATGGAAATCCGCGCGGTCGAGTTCCACCGCCAGGCCGGGCTCGATGAAATCCAGTTCGGCGTGATAATGCGGTGATGCGCTCAGGGTGATCTTGCTGCGCTCGGCGACCTGGTTGAGTCGTGTGGTGGCACCGGCCTCCTGCAGCGCGCGCAGGCGCGAACCGTAGGGCTCGTCGACAAGGCGATAGTCCTGCTGGCGAAACTCGCGCTGCTTGGGCAGGTTGTGCACGCTGGCGGCGTCGACGTAGCGGTGCGCCGGCATGCTGATGATGTCCTTGCCCAGTTGCGGCATGAAGCTGTGCAGGCTCACGTTGACGTCGAGATCGGTGCCGCCCTTGGGCAGGCCCCAGCTGCGCGCGATGTGCGGCGCTTCGCCACCGCCCAGTTGCGCATGCGCCACGTCGGTGGTGCCGCCGCCGATATCGACCACCAGCGCGTACTGCCGCTGTGCCAGACTCTTGTGATAGTGCATCGCGGCGGCCGCGGGTTCTTCCAGAAAGCTCACGCTGTCGAAGCCGGCGGCGGCGGCCGCTTCGCGCAGAATCTCGATCGCCTGCAGTGAACCTTGCGCGCCCATCGAGCTGCGAAATTCCACTGGCCGTCCGATGACTGCGCCGCGCACGGGCATGCCGAATTGCTGGCTGGCGGTGAGACGAATGTGTTCGATGATGTGCGTGGCGATATGCACAATGACCTTGCGCACCTGTGGGTCGAGCCTGTAACCGAACATCGACTTGGGCGATTCGATCAGGTTGCCGCCGCCGCTCTCCAGATAACCTTCCACCGCGGCCTCACCGAACAGCGCGTGCTGAAAGCTGGCGACCGATGCGGTGGCATTGCGTGTCTGCTCTTCCATCCACTGCCGACGTACCACGCGCAGCGCTTCACTGCGCAGTTCACTCTCGCTGCGCGACACCGGTGCCTGTCCGCGTGCGCTGGTCGCGGCGGCGAGCTGACGCTGCTGTTGTCTGGCCAGGCGCAATTGATTTTCTACCTGCGCGTCGAGCGCCGGCGTCAGCGTGAAGTCGCTGGGGTCGGGAACCAGCTCCGGAAAAAATACCGCGGTACGAAACTGCTCGGCGTCGCCGAAGCGCACAAGCTTCAGTTCGCCGTCGATGATGGCGGCGGCAGCCGAGTAGCTGGTGCCGAAATCGATACCGATATGCATAGGGTCACGCGATCGCTGCATGGCAACCCGTCATTATGCCGGCTGCGTCGGCAATGTTCGCTATGCCACCGGATCCAGGTGCGGCGTCAACACCTGCGTTATCCAGGTCATGAACGCCTGCACGCGTCGGGGCAGATTGCGGCGGTTGGCATAAAGCAGCGATACCGGCATCGGCTCGGCGCGGCAATCCGGCATGACTTCTACCAGCCGACCGGCGTCGATCAGCGGTTGCAGGCCGGCGGCGGGTGCCTGGATCAATCCCAGCCCCGCAACGCACGCGGCGGTATAGGAGTCGCTGTTGTTGACGGTGATGCTGCCGGCCATCGGCAGGCTTTGGTAACCGTTACCGACGGGATACTCCCAGCCCGGTGAGCGCGCGCCGAGCGTGGATACGTAGTGGATCAGCTGATGTCTCGCCAGATCGTCGAGCGTCTTCGGCGTGCCGTGGCGTTTGAGGTAGGCCGGGCTGGCGCAGTTGATGATCCGGAATACGCCAAGCGTTCGCGCGACCAGACTGCTGTCGACCAACGGGCCGACGCGCAAAACGCAGTCGAAACCTTCGCGTACCAGATCCACCAGTCGATCCGTACTGCTCAGCTCCAGCTCGATCAGTGGATGCGCCTGCATGAATTCCGGTAGCCGTGGCAGCACGAAAATCCGCGCGACGCCGCTGGACATGTCCACACGTAGCCGTCCGCGCAGCGATTGCTCGCCTTGCTGAAACATCGCCTGCAATTCATCGATGTCGGTGAGCAGATCCTTGCTGCGCTCGTAGAACGCCTGACCATCGTGCGTCATCTGCACCCTGCGGGTGGTCCGATGCAGCAGCCGCGCACCGAGCGTGGCTTCCAACTGCTGTACCGCGGTCGAGGCGCTGGCTTTTGGAATGCCGAGGCTATCGGCGGCGCGGGTAAAGCTGGCCAGTTCAGCCACCCGAATGAAGATCTGCATGGCATCGAGCTGGTTCATGGTGGTGCGGTCCAGTCTGGCGAGTGGTTAATTAGTCGATTTTTATGAACATACAAATCATATATCGACGGTTTATCCATCACTAGTCGACCAATAGAGTGGGCCTGCCGAATCAGTCTCACCATTCAAGGAGCCATTCATGAGCAATCCATCCATCGCCATCATTACCGGCGGCAGCCGCGGCCTGGGCCAGAACACCGCGATGAAACTGGCTGAGCAGGGTACGGACGTCATCCTGACCTACCGCAGCGGCCAGAAAGAAGCAGCGGCCGTGGTGGCCGCTATCGAAAAGCTGGGTCGCAAGGCCGTGGCCCTGTCGCTGGACGTGGGCAAGAGCGCCAGCTTTGACGACTTTGCCGTGCGGGTTCGCGAGGCGTTAAGCAAAACCTGGCAGCGCGACAGCTTCGATTTTCTGGTCAACAACGCGGGCACAGGGCTACACGCCAGCATCGCCGAAACCACCGAGGCCGAGTTTGACGATCTGGTGAATGTTCATTTCAAGGGCGTGTTCTTTCTTACCCAGAAACTGCTGCCGCTGATCGCCGATGGCGGCCGCATCGTCAATATCTCCAGCGGGCTGGCGCGATTCACGCTACCGGGTTCGTCGGCCTATGCGGCAGTGAAAGGTGCGGTCGAGGTACTCACGCGTTATCAGGCGAAAGAGCTGGGTGCGCGCGGTATTGCCGTGAACACCGTGGCACCGGGTGCGATCGAGACCGACTTCAGAGGCGGCGCCGTCCGCGATAATCCCGAAATCAAAAAGATGATCGCGTCGCAGACAGCACTCGGCCGTGTCGGCTTGCCGGATGACATCGGTGGCTTGATCGCCTTGCTGTTGCTTCCAGCCAATGGCTGGATCAATGCCCAGCGCATCGAAGCTTCGGGTGGCATGTTTATCTGAGCAAGGTTGTTCGATGACGGTGTCAGCAGATAATCCTCGAATGGCCGTCTATTCAACGCCGTCGAAGCGCGATGTTGGGATTCGCGTGCCGCTCATCCCAACCTACGGTGGCATCGTCGAAGTCCAACGGTGAAATTCGCGGCGATGCGCGATGAGGCGCAATTGCCAGGCAAAGTTGTTTTGTGACGGCGTTAGCCCGCGAGTTGATGGGCTGCTCGCATCCCGGTCGTTGCGTCGCCGCGTTGGAATTGCTGTGCAAAAGGACAGTAATGCGTAGGTTGGGATGAGCATCAGCGAATCCCAACGCTGTCGGAGCGCGCTGTTGGGATTCGCGTGCCGCTCGTCCCAACCTACGATGGCATCGTCGATGTCCAGCGGGTGAGGCGCCGGTGGATGCACCGTGACATGCAAGCACTATGTGAGGCGTCTGACAAAAGGTACTTCAAGCCAGGCGCACTCCATGCTTCGGCAAGATGATCTGCGTCACCACGAAGCGATGTTCCTTGATGGCATCGTGGAATTTTCGGTAGTCGGACTGCTCGAAGGCTTCTGACCATACGGGCTTTTTGTCGCCGTCGGCGTTGCCGTCGATGATGCCGGTGGCTTTGTCCTTCCAGGAATCAGGGCCCTTGCCGATATACGGTTTAACCGTTTCGGCGAAGCCCGGGACCTGGCCGCTGGTCAGTGCCTTGATCAGCGCATCCAGTCGCACGCTGGGATCATCGTTGCGATTGGATGCAAGCAGTGATGCGAGCGCAGCCTTGGTTTCTTCCGGCAATCCTTCCTCCTGTGCAAACGCGGTATTGCCGCTGCGAAATCCCTTGATGGCGCGATACGCCATATCAGCCGCCTCCATGAAGATGGGCAGATTGTCACGCTGGAAGGTCAGGCCGTGGCCGTTCTCGTACTGCCACTTGGCCCATGGCTGGTCGGGAAAGTGCAGCGCGGCGCCGTGGCCAAGCTTGACCACGAAATCGAGAAAATTCGATTGCGTGGTGTGCACGATATCGTCGACGAACTGCCGCAGTTTTCCGAGCCAGGTTTCATGCGAGTAGTCGTAGCTGGTGAGCGACTTCACTACGTTGTGGTCGCTGATGGTGCCGGTGAAATTCTGGTGCGCCCATGTATCAACGTAGACGTGCAGAGTCACACCCAATCGATGCAGGGCGTTCTCCGCTTCGCGATTTTCGATGGCGTGCGCGACCATATCGCGTGCGATCGCACTGTCGGGTTTGCAGATGGATTTGTCTTCGAGCGTGCTGCCTTCGCCAGCCGGCAGGAAGTGAAACGGCGCCCAGATCCGCTTGTCGCTGGTGTCGCTGATATTCATGTAATCGAACATTTTATGCGCGCTGGCAAAGCGTTCGTAGCTCTCGCCGCCGGCGAACTCCAGGATGCCGCTGACCGTCGCGTCATCCACGTACTGGCAGCAATGCGCGACGGTTTCGGCATCCGACTTCTCGAGCCCGGCGAGTCGACTGACGAGATAGATCACACCGTAGTGGAAATCGATATTCATCGAATGGCCTTTTTCCGGGGTTTGCGTGACGTTGGCAATGTTCTGGTGCCGCGTGATTCCTGCTGACGCAGTCTCGACCGCAGCGCCTCAATGAAGGCTGAAAGCGCCTCGGGAGTCTGTCGGCGCCTGGGGTGATAAAGGTAGTAATCGGGCAAGGTGGGGCACCAGGGCTCGATCACCCACACCAGCCGGCCTTCGGCGATGTGCCCGGCGTGGACTGTCATGCGTTCTTCACTTGACCGAGGCCACTTTAGCTATCCCTTTCGCCAAGGTATTTCCCATGACAGGCTCCACGCCCCAATCGCACGAGCGGACTGTGGACGGTATCGCATATACCGTGGAAACCTCACTGCACGAGCGTGGCATCTCGATCGTCGTTACCGTACCTGGCATTGGGCCGGAGGAGGAGAATGATCGCACCTATGCTTCAGAGGACGAGGCGCTTGCCGCCGGTGACGAGATCGCAGGCTCGCTGATTCATCGGCATGGCCCCAAAAGATAAGTTGATGCAACACGACGCAAGAGGCATCCGATGAGCAACGCATCCGGTTACAAGATTTTTCCTTCGTGTCAGCGCGAGTCATCCAAGGATGGCCGGCTCGTCTACGAAGCCACTTATATCATCCAGGACGACCAAGGCCTGCGCGGTGAACCCATTACGGTCGCGGGCCAGTTCGAGTCTGCCGAGGAAGCGCTTGCCGCCGCCCAGGCAGCGGGCGAGAAACTGCTGTCGCAAATGCACTGAACCTTATGCTGCTGCTCAAGGTGTAGCCGGCAGTGACGTCGACGCAGATTTTTCGCTGACGCGTACCTTCGGTCGAGCAGGCCATGCCAGCACGGCCACAACCGGAAAATGATCGGATGGATAACGGCCATCCTGCTGCGTGGTGACCGTCTGCGCGGTCAGCGCACGAAAGTCGCGGTAGAGAATCCAGTCGATGCGACGATCCGGAATGCCGGTGAAATTGTGGAAGGTCTTTTCCGGTCCGCCATGGCTCCCTGCACCGATCCATGCATCGTCCAGTAGCGAGGTGAGTACCGCATGGTCGGGTTTGTCGGGCGCGCTGTTGAAGTCGCCCGTCATGACGATGGGTAGGTCGGCCGGTAACGCATTCAGGCGTGTGAGAATTTCCTGCGCCGAGCGCGTGCGCGCCAGCTCGTCCTGATCGCGATACGGAAAGTGCGTGTTGCAGTAGTAGAAACGCCGACCATCGGCTTTGCGCTCGAACAGTGCCCACGTGACCATGCGCGGATACGGGTTGCCCCAGGTGATGCTGCCGGGTTTGTCCGGTGTGTCGGACAACCAGTAATTGCCGGAGTCGATCACGCGCAGGCGGTCGCTGCGATAGAACACACCCATATGCTCGTCACCATCATCGCCGCGGCGGCCGATGCCGAACCAGACGTATTGCGGCAGTTTGCTGACGAGATAGTCGCCCTGGAATTTGTTCAACTCCTGCGTGCCGAGCACATCCGGATGCTGCTCGCGGATCGTGCGCACCATGATGTCGCGTCGGTGATTCCAGTCGTTCGGGCCATCGTTGGCGATGCCTGTTCGTACATTGAACGTCATCACACGCAGCGTCTGCGCACGGAGCCTCGTACCGGGCAGGCTAAACGACACAAGCAGAACGGCAATCAGCAGCTTGAAAAAACGCATGGCGAATGCTCCGTCGAATGCGGGAACCAGCGATCGCCGCGAACGTACCACAGCCACGCGCTGGCGCAGTCATGTCTCGGTCTGCATCAGTGCGGCGATGGACAGGTCAGTCCATTTCGCTGCCGGAATGTTGAGCGTCCGTGGTCTTCTCACAACACACGGAATGGTGCTTCAATGCTGGAGTTCGGCTTGCTGGCGTTCCTGAAATGCCTTGGGCGTGCAGCCGAGTTCGCGCCGGAACACCGTGTACAGGTATTGCACGGAGGTGAAGCCGCAGCGTACAGCGATGTCGGCCAGGCTTGATTCGCCGTTGCGCAAAAGCTCCTGCGCGATCTCGAGTTTGTGCCGCAGTATTTCCTGGTGGACGCTGCGCTTGAGGCTGCGCCGGAAGTGTTCTTCCAGAAAAGAGCGTGAGACGCCGACATAGTTGGTTACCTGCTCGGTACGGATACCGAGGCAGGCGTACTGGCGGATGTAGTGCAACGCTCGCATGACGTATGGGCTGCGTATCGTCTGATGCAGACTTGAAGCGGCCACGTGCAACCCTTCTGGCGACACCAGCACACGCGTGTCGTTGCAATCGGCGCCGTGCAACATACGGTGGAGCAGGTGTGCGGCGGTGCGTCCCATTTCCTCGGTACCTTGTTGTACCGAGGTCAACGGAATGCGGCACAGCATGCGCGCCAGCGGATCGTTGTCTATGCCGACGATGGCAACTTCATCGGGTACCGGGATATCCGCCATCATGCAGGCCTGCAGCAGTTGGCGTGCGCGTGCATCGGTGGCGGCCAGCACCCCAACCGGCTTGGGCAGTGACTTCAACCAGGTGGTGAGAGCCTCCGTGGCATCGCTCCAGCCTGCTGCGCTGGTGGCATGGCCGTGGTAGATGAAACTCTTGAGGCCATCGCGGGCGACCATGGCGTCGAACAGCCGTTCGCGCTCCTCTGCCCAACGGTGGGCTGGCCCCGTCGGCAGCGAATAGAACGCAAAGTGCTCCAGTCCCTGTTCGATCAAGTGGTCGTAACCGAGTCGAACCAGTTGGGAATTGTCGGTGGCGATATAGGGCAGGCCTTCCGGATAAAGTGACGCATCGGTGTAGGAACTGCCGATGGCGACCACCGGCACGTCGACCTCTCGCAATGCAGCACATACCTGGGGGTCGTCGAAGTCGGCAATGATGCCGTCGCCACACCAGTCCGCCAGGCCGGTCAGCCGGCAACGAAAGTCCTCCTCCATGAACAGGTCCCAGCTGACCCGGGTAGACGCCAGATAGGAACCGACGCCAGCAATGATCTGCCGATCATAGACCTTGTTTGCATTGAACAGCAGTGCAATGCGATGCACGCCGTGTGGATTACTCATAAATTTTTCCCCTGCAGCTGCCCGGATGCGGCAGCCCGGTCATGCTTGTCCCGGGGCTGGCCGGATATTGCCCGGGCAGCGCTCCTTCGGAGGCTAGCATGAGCGTATGGCCCCAGCAGAGACTTTGCGGCGAGTGCAAAAGAAGAAACGTCAGTCGCTTTGGGTGATTTCGAAATTGCGCCGGTTCCTTTGCCCACGCAGCATCGACCAACGAAAGACTGTATTCGGTTTGACATCGATCGATGTTGGCGGCACCGGCCGATGGTGTGACGGGGAGTGATAGATGCATATCGGTTTTTTGCAGGGACGCCGGTGGGTGGGCATCACCGCTGGTGCCCTGATGGTGCTGGCACTCGTGTTGCCGATTGATGGAATAGCTGCGAATACATCCGCGCCGCACTGGATCAGCGCGTGGGGCGCCGCACCGAGTTTTCTGCAGCCGTCGGAACAGGTGGCTGTCGACGATCAGACGCTGCGGCAGACGATCAAGCTGACGTACGCCGGACAGCAGTTGCGCGTGCGCCTTAGCAATCTGTTCGGCCATGATCCGCTGGTGGTCGGCGCGGTAACCGTGGCACCAGTCGGGCAGCCACAGCAACGTCGGCGCGTCACTTTCGCCGGTGCTGGCGCGGTAACCATTCCCGCTGGGGCGCCGATGCTCAGTGATGCAGTCGACCTGCCGGTCAAGGCACGGCAGGATCTCGAAGTCAGCATCTATCTTCCCGGCCGCACGTTGCTGTCGACGATCCATTGGGACCGATTCAATCACACCATGATTTCCGCCGCCGGCGATTTCAGCCAGGCAGCGTCATTCGAGGCAGTCGCGGATACGCCGCTGCGATCGTTCCTGAGTGGCGTCGATGTGCTGCCGAGCCGGCCAGCAAAGCTAGTGGTGGCATTCGGCGACTCGATCACCGACACCGACTGCAAGATTGCCGATCAGTTGTGCCGATGGAGCGACATCCTGGCGGCGCGTTTGCAGGCTGCCGGCAAGCCCTATGCCGTCGCGAACGAGGCGATCAGCGGTAATCGTGTACTCAGCGATGGCTATGGCTTGAGCGCGCTGGCCCGCTTTGATCGAGATGTACTTGCGGTTCCCGGCGTGACTGACGTTATCGTGCTGGAAGGTATCAATGACATCGGCAACTCGGGCGGTGACATATACGGCATCGCGCAGCCGGTGATCACGGCGGAGACGCTTATCGCCGGTTACCAGCAGTTGATTGCCCGCGCGCATGTGCATGGCATCAGGATCATCGGATGCACCATGACGCCGTTTGCCGGGGCGGGTTACTACTCGCCAGCGAAGGATCAGGTGCGCAAGGCTGCCAACGACTGGATCCGGCACAGCGGCGCATTCGATGGCGTGATTGATTTCGAGCAGGTAGCGCGCGATCCCGCGCAACCGGATCGCCTGCTGCCAGCGCTGGAACGCGGCGATCATCTGCATCCCAACGAAGCGGGGCAGCGCGCGATGGGTAATGCGATAAGCCTGGATCTGTTTTGAATCAATAAGGCAGTCCACGGGCTGCCGGGAAATGTCACCAGCAGCAGAACGCCATCGCATGATTGCGTTGAAGCACTGGTCGTCACCGTATGCAACACGCTCACAGCAGCCATGTCGGGGCGACTCGTTTGTGCGGCATCAACGTCGATCATGTGCGCTTGGCAGTGTTCGTGCTGATGTGCGTGTTTGCCAACCTGGTCAACACTGCGCGACTGGCCGACGTGGTCTCCAATGGCCGCCGGTGGTGACGGCCCGGCTTGCAAGAGCGATCGCGCTAGCTCGGTCACCTGTCCGTGGGAGCGGCTTCAGCCGTGAAGCTGTTGGGGTTGTCGAAGCCGAAAAGGCGAGAGCATCGCGACTGAATTCCTCCTGTTGTGTCGAGCGATGTCTTCGGTCGACACAAGGCTTGTTCCGCTGTTTTCTTTGTGAAAAGTGCAAAATTTTGCGGCAAGTGCAAAAGAAGAAACGTGAGCCGGACTGAGCAATTTTGTTATTGCGCCCACGTTCTTGCGACCGCAGCATGCGTTGCGTCACGCACCGTTTAGACCGTATGGCGTGTTTCAAACCGAAACAGACGGTGCGTCGGGCAAGGTCATCCGGGGAATGCCACTGCGGCCTGAGCCATCGTCGATGAGCTGGCCAGCGAGCGTCGCTCCTGCGGCCAGCAAACAACCATGGGGAGGGGTATCCGAGTGAGCGATCGATTCAGCAATAATGTCCGGCAATCCACGCCTACGCGTCCGCGTCGAAGCTGTCTTTCAATGGCTATCGCGATGAGCATGGCGATGCTCTACATGCCGGCTCAGGCATGGGCACAGCAAGCGGAGACATCCGATGCCAGTAGCACCGGCACGGTCCAGAAGGCCAAACCAGAAACGCCCGCTGAGAAGGCTGGGGCCAAGCCTGGAAAAAAACAGGATGCCACCGATCTCACGGCAGTCACCGTCACCGGCGTACGTGCGAGCATGGCATCCGCCATCTCGATCAAGCAGGGCGCGGATCAGATCGTCGACTCGATTGTTGCCGAAGATATCGGCAAACTTCCTGACAACAATGTCGCCGAGGCGCTGCAGCGCATTTCCGGTGTCCAGATCGATCGAAACTATGGTGAGGGCAGCAGCATCGCGATCCGCGGTCTGACCCAGGTGCGCACCGAACTCAATGGCGGCGACAGCTTCACTGCCAACGGCGGTGACACGTTGAGTTTCGAGGATGTGCCATCCGAGCTGCTGGCGGGCATCGACGTGTACAAGAATCCATCGGCGGAAATGATTGAAGGTGGCCTCGGCGGCACGGTCGATCTGCGTACGCATATGCCGTTCGATTTCACGGGTCAGAAATTCGCGGTCAGCTCCGAGTATGACTACGCTGACCTGGCAAAGAAGGGTAAACCGTCAGCATCGGTGCTTTACAGCAATCGATGGAAGACCAGTGCCGGTGAGTTCGGCATCCTGGTGGATCTGGCCTATCAGAAACATGCGTTCCGCCAGGACGTGATTTCAACCGAGCCTTTCTACGCCGTGCAGGCTGGCTCGGGCGGTGCCTATGCAAACTATCCCAACTATACCGGCCAGACGCTCGAAGTCCCCCATGGCGGTGGCGTCGGGGAGACCGTTGGCGAACGTCGTCGCATGGGTAGCGATGTTGCGCTGCAGTGGCGGCCCAACAGCGACGTGGAGCTGCATGCGCAGGCGGTGCGCTCGGACTACCACTTCCAGTGGAACGATTACTCGTATTTCGCCTATACCGGCACTACCCCGATCGTGCTGGATACGACCAAGCCGTATTCATTCGGTCCCAGCGGCAACTTTCTCAGTGGCACCTTCGACGCTACGGGTAGCCTTGATACCGAAGGCAATCCTGATCCGAACGGGGCGACCACAGCCGGGATTCCCGTTGCCTCCAACAGCAGCCTGACCACACGGCACTCGATCACCACGGACTACACGTGGGGTGCTTCATGGAATGTGACCAACAATCTCTCGTTGAAGACCGATTTCCAGTTCATCGATGCGTCGACCACCACGTTCCGCTACATCCTCAATACAAGCACCACGACGCCGTATTTGTACCAGGACATCAGTGGCGGCCTGCCGGTACTGAAAGTGGACACAGCCTATACGACCAACCCGGCCAACAATACGTTCGGCTATCTGCTGGATGACAAGACCAACGCCACCGGACGTGAATTCGCATGGCGAGCCGATGGCGAGTACACGCTGGGAGGCAACTTTTTCCAGTCAATCAAGTTCGGCGTGCGCACCACTGACCGCACCGCGGAAACCGAAGATTCAGGCTATCGCTTCGTCTACATCGGTCAGCCGCTTTCCAATTTCCCTGCGTCGTCGTGGGTGATCAAGACGTATTCCGACTTCTTCCACGGCAATGCCAATACGTTTGGTTCCACCATCACGCCAAATCCGGCCTTGCTGTTTGACTACGTCAACTCGCTGGCGATGTTCGGCGAAACCACGCCGCTCAGCTATCCCGCTACCGGCATCAACAATCAGGGTCAGAAGACCTATGGTGGCTATGGCCTGGTGACCTTCGGCAGTCAACTCGGTTCCATCCCCTACGATGGCAACGTCGGTCTTCGTGCCGTACGCACCAATGTCAGCTCAAACGGCGCACTGTTGAACTCGTTGGGCGAGACTTTGCCGCTGGACGTCAACAATTCCTACAACTCGTTCCTGCCCAGCCTCAATGTCACCTTTCATCTGACCGACAAGCTGCAATGGCGTTTCGCGGCATCGAAGGGTTTGTCACGGCCGACCTTCGATCAGCTCAATCCGATGCTGCAGCTGAGCACGCCCGATGCCACCACTGGCGTCAACGCCTACACCGGCACGGCAGGCGGCAACCCGTACCTGAAGCCGATGACGGCGAATCAGTTCGACACGTCGCTGGAATGGTATTTGTCACCGTCACAGCTTCTGTCGGGCGCCTTGTTCTACAAGAGTGTGAACGGCTTCGTGCAAACGGTCACGCTCGAAAAACCTGAAATAGATCAATTCGGAGTCGTCCACGATTACGCCATCAGCAGCCTGGAAAACGGCAAGAACGGTGTGATCAAGGGTGCCGAAGTGGGTTACCAGACCTTCTTCGATTTCCTGCCGGCACCGTTCAATGGGCTGGGCATGCAGGCCAACTACACCTACGTCTACAGCAAGGCTCCGAGTCCGGATGCCTACGATACGTCGGGCAATCCGCTGCTGGTTCCACTCGAAGGCCTGTCAAAGAACAGCTACAACTTGATCCTGATGTACGAAAAGGGACCGGTCTCGGCGCGTATTGCCTACAACTGGCGCAGCCAGTGGGTAGAAACCACTCAGGGCAACGGTACCGGCAGCCTGCCGATCTACGACAAGGCGTTTGGTCAGGTTGATGCGTCGGTGACCTATCACGTCACCAAGGATTTCTCGTTGACGGCCGCCGCGGTGAATCTGACCAATACCAAGCGTGGTACGAACTTCGGCCTCGATACGCTTCCACGTGACGTCCAGATCAACGACCGCATGTTCAGCTTGAAGGCTCAGCTGGATTTCTGATTCACACCGACGTGCTGACAACCGGCAACCCGTTCCCTCGCGGGTTGCCGGTCTACCAATGTTGACGAGTTGATGAGCCAGCCTGAGCAAATCCCCATTGCCCGCCTTGTCCGAAGCTATCTGCTGCCTACTTGCCTGCTTGCCTATGGCCTGCTCGCAGCATGCAGGGCAAGTGCGCAGATCGTGCCGTACACGTGGCGCAGCGTGAGTATCGGGGGAGGAGGCTATGTCAGCGGACTGGTGTTTCATCCGGCGGAGCAAGGCCTGTACTACGCGCGCACCGATGTCGGTGGCGCGTATCGCTGGGATGACGGGACAAAACGGTGGATTCCGTTGACCGACTGGCTGACGGCCGACGATGTCAATCTCGGCGGCATCGACAGCATCGCGCTGGATCCGCGCGACACCGGTTGGGTCTATCTGGCCGCCGGTACCTATACCACCGACCACGCAGGCAACGCGGCGATCCTGCGTTCGCACGATCGCGGCAACACATTCCAGCGGGTCGATCTTCCGTTCAAGCTCGGTGGCAATGAGCTAGGTCGCGGTAATGGCGAACGCCTGGCGGTCGATCCGCACGATGGTCACATTCTTTTCCTGGGTTCACGCACGGCGGGCCTGTGGCGCAGCACCGACAACGCGGCGAGCTGGTCGCGCATCGACAGCTTTCCCGCCATGGCCACTGCGTCGTCGGCAAGCGCAGAAAACAGCTGGCGGCGGCAGTCGATCGGCATCGTGTTCGTGGTATTCGATCCGGCCAGCGGCCAGGCGAACCAGCCGACGCCGGTACTGTACGCGGGTGTTTCCACCCGGGAGACCAGTCTGTTCCGTTCCACTGATGGTGGTGTGAGCTGGAGCGCGGTACCCGGACAGCCGACCGGTTTGCGTCCGAACCACATGATCCGTGGCACCGATGACAGCTACTACCTGACCTATGGCGATGAGCCGGGACCGGACAGCATGCATGATGGCGCGGTGTGGAAATTCATGCCGGCCGACAATCGCTGGACCGACATCACGCCACTACCGCGCAACGACAAGCCGAGCGGCTTCGGCTGGGGCGACATCGCGGTGGATGCGCACGACCCGCACACCCTGATGGCCACCACGTTCTGCCATTACACGCCGTATGACGAGATCTACCGCAGCACCGATGGCGGCATGCATTGGGCAACGGTGTTTCCGCGCTCGTCGTTCGATCATTCCAATGCGGTGTGGACCAGCGACCATCATCCGCACTGGATGAGCGACATCGCGATCGATCCGTTCGATCCGGATCACGTGATGTTCGTCACCGGCTATGGCGTGTGGGCCTCGCGCAACATGCGTGCATTCGATCAAGGCAGCGTGGTGAGCTGGTGGTTCCAGGACACCAACCTGGAGGAGACCGTGCCGCTCGGTTTGGCTAGTCCGTTGCAAGGCGCGCATCTGCTCAGCGTGGTTGGCGATCTGGACGGCTTTCGCCATGACGATCTCGATGTCGCGCCGCTGCAGTTTGCCATGCCGCCGCGTTATGCGAACGGCAACAGCATCGATGTGGCGGGACGGGCACCGCTGGTAGTGGCACGTACCGGCCGTATCCGCGGGCCGGTCGATACCGTGCGTGCGGCGTATTCACTGGATGGAGCGAAGAGTTGGCAGGCATTCGCCAGCGAGCCAGGCGGGCAGGGTGAAGGCACGATCGCCCTTGCTGCGGATGGCCGCAGCGCCTTGTGGTTCCCGCTGGATGCCGGCCATGGCTATGTCACGGCTGACTGGGGCAGGCATTGGACGGCTGCCAGCGGTTTGCCCAAGACGGCGCGCGTGCTGGCCGACCGGGTCGATCCGAAGCGTTTCTACGCACAGGACATCACTCGTGGGGCACTGTTCGTGAGCCGTGATGGTGGCGCGCACTTCTCGCCGATCGGCGGCCAGCTCGACACCATCGCGCAGCAGGATTATCAGGCATCGCGCAGGCCTGCCGATGCGGCGGTATACGCCGTGCCTGAGCATGCCGGCCAGTTGTATGTGACCAGTGTCCGCGCAGGTGTGGTGCGTGGTCGCGATGACGGCAGCGTGTCATGGCGGAGCCGCACGATCGACAGTGCCGTTTCGCTGGGGTTTGGCAAGGCCGCCCCGGGGCACAGCGAGTCGACTCTGTTTCTCGCTGGAAAAATCGGTGGCAAGAGCGGGCTGTTTCGCTCGATCGACAGCGGGAAACATTGGCTGCGCATCAACGATGACGCGCACCAGTACGGCGAAATCGGTTACGTCACCGGCGATCCGCGCGTGTTTGGGCGGATCTATTTCGCCACCGGTGGCCGCGGCATTTTCCGCGGTGATCCGGCTACAAGCAGGGGCATGCACGCCACGGCAGCGCCGGTACGAAATGGGGAAAAGAACATGACGCCATCAAGGGGAATGCGATGAAGCGGAAACCGGTAAAAGCAATCGCCAGTACGTTGCTGGCACTGAGCCTCTTGATTGTCGGTACTGCGGCCGCAGCGGTGGCTATGCCGCAAGTGCTGCGTAAGGATGGTCGCTACCAGTTGCAGGTCGACGGCAAGCCCTATCTGATCCTCGGCGCGCAGGTGAACAACTCCAGCGCCTGGCCGGAGGTGCTGCCGCAGGTGTGGCCAACGATCGAGGCGCTGCATGCCAATACAATGCAGGTGCCGATCGCGTGGGATCAGATCGAACCGAAGCAGGGTCAGTTCGATTTCAGCTTCCTCGACACGCTGGTCGCGCAGGCACGCGAGCACAACGTGCGGCTGGTATTGCTGTGGTTTGCCAGCTGGAAGAACAACGGGCCGAATTACGCGCCGGCGTGGGTGAAGCTGGACAACCAGCGCTACCCGCGCGTGATAAAGAAAGACGGCTCGACGCTCAACTCGCTGTCACCGTTCGGCACCGCCACGCTGGATGCCGATCGCACCGCGTTCGTGGCGCTGATGACGCATCTGCGCATAATCGATGGCGATCGCCATACGGTGATCATGATGCAGGTGGAGAACGAGTCCGGTACCTACGGCACCGACCGCGACTACTCAGCGGCGGGTGACAAATTGCTGCAATCACCGGTGCCGGCGGCGGTGCTGAAGAAGACTGGCAAACCGACCGGGAGCTGGAACCAGGTGTTCGGCAAGGACGCGGCGGAGTATTCGTTTGCCTGGGCGATTGCGCACTACATCAACGAGGTAGCATCTGCCGGCCGCGCGGTCTACAACCTGCCGATGTATGCGAATGCCGCGCTGCGCGACCCGTTCGAACCGGGCCCGCCGGGCGGCTATTCCAGCGGTGGTCCGACTGACAACGTGCTCGGCATCTGGCGTGCGGCGGCACCATCGCTGGACCTGATCGCGCCGGATATCTACAAGCGGGAGTACGCCAAATACATCGCCGTACTCGATCGCTACCACCGTGCGGACAATCCGCTGTTTGTGGGTGAAACCGGCAACGACGTGGCGTTTGCACGCTATGTATTCGCCGCGCTCGGCCAGCAGGGAATTGGCTTCTCACCCTTCGGCATGGACTACACCAGGTATTCGAACTGGCCGCTGGGCGCGAAGAGAATTGACGAGGATACGATCAAGCCGTTCGCCACCAACTACGCGTTGCTGGCGCCGCTGGGGGGCGTCATCGCCGAGCTCAGTTTCGAAGGCAAAGTGTGGGGCGCGGCCGAGCCGGATGAGACCCATGAGCAGACGTTGGACATGGGCGACTGGCGCGTGCACATCGGTTATGGCCAGCCGCAATTCGGCATGGATCCGCCCAAGGGCAACGAGGAAAAACTGGGCGGCGTGCTGATCGCCCAGCTGGGCAAGAACGAATACCTGGTGACCGGCTATCACGCGCGGGTCGACTTCATGCCGGCCAAGGGCCGCGATGGGTTGCGCTTCCTGTTCGAGCGGGTCGAAGAGGGCCGCTACGAAAACGGGCAGTGGCACTTCATTCGCGAGTGGAACGGCGATCAGACCGACTACGGACTCAACTTCACCGGCCAGCCGCAGATCCTGCGGGTCAAGCTGGCCACGTATTAAAGGATGTAGCGCATGCCTATCAAATCTCTGTCCTTCGCCTTGCTGGTTTGCCTCGGCGTCGGTTGCGCCGTGCATGCCGACACGCCCGTTTCCGCGGGCCCGGTTGCGGATTCGCCCGCCATTGAACAACGCGTCGATGCGATGCTCGGCAAGTTGACGCTGGCGCAGAAGGTCGACTTGATCGGCGGTGTCGACAATATGTATACCCGTGCCGAGCCGGCAGCCGGCCTGCCGCGGCTGCAGATGTCCGACGGCCCGTTCGGTGTGCGCTCGGTAGGTCCATCCACCGCCTACATGGCGGGCGCCGGTCTGGCTGCGTCGTGGGATCCGCAGTTGGCACAACAGGTGGGCGAGGCGATGGGCCGCGATGCGCGTGCCCGTGGCGTGCACTTCCTTCTCGGTCCAGGCGCGAACATCCATCGTGCCCCGCAGAACGGCCGCAACATGGAGTACTACAGCGAGGATCCGTTTCTCGCCGGCAGCATGGCGGTCGGCTTCATCGATGGCATCCAGAGCCAGGGCGTGGTTGCCACGATCAAGCATTTCGCGGCCAACAATTCCGAATACGATCGCCGCCACCTGGACACCCTCATCGACGAGCGCACGCTGCGCGAGATTTACCTGCCGGCGTTCGAGATGGCGGTGAAGGACGCGCACGTCGGCGCAGTAATGAGCAGCTACAACCTGATCAACGGCGAGCACCTCAGTGAGAACCGCACGATCAGCCACGACATCCTGAAGCAGGAATGGGGCTTCAAGGGCATCTTCATGTCCGACTGGCAGGCGACGCACGACGGCATCAAGGCGTTCAACGCCGGCCTTGACCTTGAGATGCCATCGGCCGAGGCGATGACGTCACAACTCCTGCTGCCGCAGCTGAAGGACGGCAAGCTGTCGCAGGACGTATTGAACGACAAGGTGCGCCGCATCCTGCGCACAGCAGCGCGTTTCGGCTTCCTCGATCGACCACAGAAAGATCTGTCACAGCCGCTGTTCAACCTCGACAACGATGCGGTGGCGCTGCAGTCCGCGCGTGAGGGGTTGGTGCTGCTGAAGAACGAGCACAACGTGTTGCCGCTCGATGTGGACAAGTTGAAGACCATCGCCGTGATCGGTCCCAATGCCTTCCCCGCGATCTCCAGTGCCGGCGGCAGTTCGCACGTCGATACGTTCGAAGCGCAGAGCGTACTCAGTGGCATCACCCATCAGCTCGGCGACAAGGTACGCGTGCTGTACAGCCGTGGCCTGCCGTCGCCTGACGAGGTGTTCAAGCAGTCGAGCTTTGTCAGCCCCGATGGCGGCAAGGGCCTGCAGCAGCAGACCTTCGCCAATGACGATTTCCAGGGCAAGCCCAGCGCGACTGTCATGGACGAGCATGTCGACCAGTGGAAGCCGGAGCTGTGGACGACGGCGGCGACCGAGCGTCAGAGCATCCGCTGGAGCGGACAGTTCGTGCCCACGCATAGCGGCAAATACCTGTTCCTTACGGCCGCCGCCAGCCTGGATACTTATCAGTTGTTCGTGAATGGCAAGAACGTGATCGAACAGCCGCAGCGCGAGGGTCAGGCGCCGCTGTACGCCACGCTCGATCTGGTCGCAGGCAAGCCGGTAACCATCCGCCTCGACTACAAGCCCGACGTGAGCTACAGCCGCATGGGCATGGGCGTGATCGCACTGGATGATCTGATCTCGCCGGACGCGAAGAAAATGGCGGCGATGGCGGATGCCGCCGTAGTCGCCGTCGGCTTCGACCCTACCTCCGAGAGTGAAGCATTCGATCGCACGTTCCAGTTGCCGTGGGGCCAGGAGGCGCTGATTGATGCGGTGGCCGAGGTCAACAAGAAGACCGTGGTGACGGTGAACTCCGGCGATGCCTATGCCACCGACGGCTGGCTGGCCAAAGTGCCGGTGCTGCTGCAGAGCTGGTATCCCGGGCAGGAGGGCGGTCGCGCGATCGCCGAGGTGTTGTTCGGTGCGCACACGCCGGAAGGCAAACTGCCGATCAGCTTCGGTCGCGAGTGGAAGGACAATCCCACCCACGATTTCTACGATGCACCGCCGCACTCCGCGGGCACCAACCCCACGGTGAAATACGGTGAGGGCGTGTTCCTCGGCTATCGCTGGTACACCTCTTATCCGGACAAGGCACAGCCGTTGTTTGCCTTCGGCTATGGGCTTTCCTACACCACGTTCGCGTTCGGCCATCTGAGGCTATCGCCGGTGCAGGCGAAAGCCGATGGCACGGTGAGCGTGTCGTTCGACGTGACCAATACCGGCCAGCGCGCCGGTGCCGAAGTGGCGCAGGTCTACGTGGGCGATCCGTCGGCGAAGGTGGCGCGGCCGGCGCGTGAGCTGAAGGCATTCCACAAGGTACGTTTGCAGCCAGGCCAGACCGAGCACGTCACGCTCACGCTGGATCGCCGCTCGTTTGCCTACTACGACGTCAAGCGACATGCATGGCAGGTCGATCCAGGCCGTTTCAAGGTCTACGTGGGCGACGCCTCGAACAACACACCGCTGTCAGCGGATCTGGCGATTGGAGACTGAACCATGCATCGCATTCCCATGAACATGCTGGCCGGATTCCTCGTCATCGCGCTGGTATCCGCCTGCAGCAGCAACATCGGTTCGACGCAGGCCGCGATACCGCATGACGCCAATGTGGCGCCAGCGACATTCCAGCAGATCGCCGACGGCGTGATTGTCGACGTCGGCGGTGCGGCAAAGCAGATTCGCCTCGAGGTGGTCGGTGAAAAGATCATCCACGTCACCGCGATCCCGGGTGGCGGCTTCGACCTGCCGGCGAGCCTGATGGCAGTGAAGAACGGCGGTGACAAGCAATTTACTGTCAGCAGCGATGTCGGCCACGTGCGCCTGAAAACCAAACAGATCACCGCCGACGTGGCGACCGCCACGGGTGCCGTGCAGTTTCTCGACAAGGACGGCCAGCTGATTCTGGCCGAGCAGCCGAACGGTCGCACGTTCACGCCGGTCACCGTGCAGGACAAGTCGTTCTACGCCGTGCGCCAGCAGTTCGCCTCGCCCGACGACGAGGCGTTCTATGGCCTTGGTCAGCATCAGCAGGGCACGATGAACTACAAGAGCAAGGACGTTGAGTTGGCCCAGCACAACATGGACATGGGCATTCCGTTCGTGGTGTCCAGCCGCAACTATGGTTTGCTGTGGGACAACAATTCGATCACCCGCTTCGGCGATCCGCGTCCGTATCAAATGATCGACAAGCAGCTCAAGCTGTTCGATGCCGATGGCAAGCCTGGCGGTCTCTCTGCGGACTACTACGTCGACGGCAAGCTCAAGCTCAGTCGTGTCGAGTCGGAGATCAACTACCAGTACATCAAGGATCTGAAGAATTGGCCGGTCCAGCTCACCGATGCCAAGGGCATCACTGGTGGTCCGGGCCAGACGGTGGAGTGGAAGGGTTCGCTGGCATCCGATGTGGCCGGCCTGCACAAATTTCGCCTGTACGTCAGCGGCTACTTCAAGTTGTATGTCGACGACAAGCTGGTGCTGGACGACTGGCGGCAGAGCTGGAACCCGTGGTATCGCGATTTCTTCGTGCAGCTGAAACCCGGCGAGAAACATGCGATCCGCATCGAGTGGACACCGCAGTCGGGTTACATCGCGCTCGATCATCAGGATCCGCCGCCGGTGGCCGAGCAGAACGAGCTGTCGCTGTCCTCCGAGCTGGGTCATGCGGTCGACTATTACTTCATCGACGGCAGGAATCTGGACGAGGTCATCGCGGGCTATCGTGATGTCACCGGCAAGTCGGTGATGTTGCCGCGCTGGGCTTACGGCTTCTGGCAGAGCCGCGATCACTATGAGACACAGGAGCAACTGCTCGGCGTGGTGAAGCGCTACCGTGAACTGCAGCTGCCGCTGGACAACATCGTGCAGGACTGGCGCTACTGGAAGGACGACAGCTGGGGTTCGCATCAGTTCGACAAGGCGCGCTTCCCCGATCCCAAGGGCATGATCGACACGGTGCATGGCGAGCATGCGAACCTGATGATCTCGGTGTGGCCGAAGTTCTACCCGACCACCGCGAACTACAAGGAGCTCGACGCCAAGGGGCATATGTACCGCCGCAACGTCGAAGTCGGTGCAAAGGATTGGGTCGGTCCGGGTTACCTCAGCTCGTTCTACGATCCGTATTCGGCCGAGGGACGCCAGATCTACTGGCGGCAGATCCGCGAGAATCTCGGCGACCTCGGTGTCGATGCCTGGTGGATGGATGCCACCGAGCCGGATATCGAATCCAACCTCGACATCGACGAGCGCAAGTTGCGCATGGGTCCGACGGCCCAGGGCCCGGGTGCGGCGTTCTTCAACTCCTATCCGTTGATGACCACGATGGGTGCCTACCAGGGCAGTCGCGAGTCGTATCCGGACAAGCGCGTGTTCATCCTCACGCGTTCGACCTTCGCCGGGCTGCAGCGCAATGCGGCAGCGGGCTGGAGTGGTGACGTGGTGGCGCGCTGGAGCAATCTGCACGACCAGATCTCGGCCGGCATCAACTTTTCGTTGTCGGGCATTCCCAACTGGACTACCGACATCGGAGGTTATGCGCTGGAGACGCGCTATGAGAAACCGGACGCGAAGGATCTGAAGGAGTGGCGCGAGATCAACCTGCGCTGGTTCCAGTTCGGTGCCTTCATGCCGTTGTTCCGTTCGCATGGCCAGGGTGTGAATCGGGAAATCTACAACCTCGCACCGGTCGGCTCGGACGTCTATGACGCGCTGGCCTGGTACGACAAGCTGCGTTATCGCCTGATGCCGTACATCTACACCCTGGCGGCGGGCACGTATTTCGACGACAGCACTATCATGCGTGGCCTGGTGATGGATTTTCCGGGCGACGTCAAGGTTCGCGACATCGATGACGAGTACATGTTCGGGCCGGCCTTCCTGGTCGCGCCGGTCACCACCTACGAGGCCCGCAGCCGCGATGTCTACCTGCCGACCGGCAACAGCTGGTACGACTTCTACAGCGGCAAACGTTACGAGGGCGGCAGCACGATCAAGGCTGACGCGCCGCTGGAGCGCATGCCGCTGTTTGTGCGTGCAGGCGCCATTGTGCCGATGGGTCCGGCGATCCAGTACACCAACGAGAAGCCGGATGCGCCAATCACGCTGATCGTCTACACGGGTGCCAACGGCACGTTCTCGCTGTACGAAGATCAGGGCACAACCTACGACTACGAGCGCGGTGCGCACTCGCGCATTCCACTGAGCTACGACGAGGCCAGCGGGATGCTCAGCATCGGCAAGCGCGAGGGTAGTTATCCCGGCATGCCGGCACAGCGCCGCTTCAACATCCGCTGGATCTCTGGCCCCACGCCGATGGCGGTGGACTTCGACGCGCCGGCCGTACAAAGTATCGACTACAGCGGTGAAGCGATCACTGTGCACAAGGACGAGCAAGCGCAATGAACGGAAGTACGCCACATCCACAGCTGATCGGTCTCGACTGGGGTGCCATCAGCCTGCGCGCGTATCTGCTGGACGAAGACGGGAGCGTGCTTGACATGCGCGCCCGCCACTGGGGTATCCGCCATCTGCCCGATGGCGGTTTCGATGCGGCACTGGATGACGTGGTGGCGGGCTGGCCGGATGGTCCGGTACTCGCCTCGGGCATGGTTGGCAGTCGTGGCGGCTGGCGCGAAGTGCCGTACGTCGATCTGCCATCCGGCCTCACTGCGGTGGCTCGCGCGTTGAGCCACGTCGACAGCGCCAGCGGTCGGCGCGTGCACCTGGTACCGGGCTTGCGCAATACGGTGGCGGCCGATGTGATGCGCGGTGAGGAAACCGAGATCTTCGGCGCACTCGCGCTGCAACCCGTGCTGGCCGCGCGCTCAGCCCTCCTGCTGCCAGGTACCCATAGCAAGTGGGTCAATGTACGTGATGGACGCGTGGTGGATTTCGCCACGGCAATGACCGGTGAGCTATACGCGGCGTTGCGACATCACACGATTCTCGGTATCGGCCTTGGCGACGAGGATCCCCCTGTCGATCATGAGGCGTTCCTGCGTGGCGCAGTAACTGCTCGCGACAGTGGCGCGGCGGGTGCGTTGAGCCGGTTGTTCTCCGCACGTGCGCTGGTGCTTGCAGGTCAGCTCGATACGCAGGCGGTGCCCGACTATTTGTCCGGCCTGCTGATCGGCGAGGAACTGCGCAGCGCGCTGGCGGCCGGCCGTATCGATAGCGCCACACCGCTGCAACTGATCGGCAATGCACCACTGTGTCGACGCTATGCCGTTGCCGCCACCTGCTTCGAGCTGGGCATGGCATTGCCTCCGCAAGGCGCCGCTGCGCTGGGCCTGTGGCAGATTGCTCGCGTCGCCGGTCTGACCTCGGCGTCACTCCCCCAATCACGTGTCAATCGAGCAATGCCATGATCGGGTCATGGCTGCAACAATCATCGCCACCCTGCGTGGGCTGACCCCGTACAAGGCCACCAACCTGCAGCCGGGTGCGGTTTGCCATAACGACTTCATCCAACTCGTCGTCGGCAAGATTGTGGTTGCCACTTTCCTCAATTTGCTCAACGGCATCTAGCGAGAAACAGGGCCCTTTGTCACGCCGGTGTCCTTCGAGGCGCCAAGAATTGCGCCGCCGGCCTTGATCTGCACCAGTGCGGCGGTGGAGAGGTCGGTCGATTTCGCTGCCGGGATGTTGAACGTCTTGGGGCTTCCATCCCACGTGCCGAGGTTGACGAGTTCGCGCACCACGTTGCGATGGGGAAGAGTGCGACCGCCGTTTTCACCGGCGCGAATAGCGACGTTGATCGTGCGCGGGTCGTAACGCACCAGCCAGACATCAGCCGGTGCAGCAGGCTTGCCGGAACCCACCCGCAGTTGGCCGTTCTCCCATGACAGGGAAGGTCCTTGCGTATGCGCCTGTGCGATGACCTGATTGAGTTGTACGCGGTCCGTGCCGACGAGATCTTGCTCTCCATCCACCACGACCTGCGGCGTGTAGACACCATTCTGTTTCTGGTAGTGCGAGTAGTCGTATTGCCGGTCGGTAAACGCTTCGCTGGCGAAGGTGTCTTTCCAGCCGAGGTTGTCCCAATAAGTGACAGCAAACGATAGCGCGAGAATGTTCGCTTGCCCCGCGATGGCGTTGAGGTTGGCCTCGGCCGGAGGGCACGACGAGCAGCCCTGGCTCTGGAATAGTTCAACCACCACAAGCGGCGCGGCCGCGGGATGATCCTGCGCGTAGCCGATTTCGCTGAAGGCAATCAGCGCAAACACGCCGAGCAGAAGTTTGGCGGGTAATTGAATGAATGTGTTCATGGCGGACTCCAGCCGACACGGCGGATGGGATGAGTGCAGTGATGCGTGTCGTTACCTTTGTTCTTCGTCGGTGCACGGGGAAAGTTACCTTTCGTAGTGCTAAAGCTGACGCCCTTGGTCTTACGCCAGCGTTGAGATTCCCTCACGGCAGCAAGTCCAGTCAATGCCGCATTAGCTGTCAGGCAGCCCAAGCCGCGGTAGCGCTGGCACACTTCGAGCGCTTCCAGTACGTTCGTGAGACTTCAGGCGCGGGGAGTCGTCCATGAAATCTTTTCTAGCGATACTGTTGGCAGTTGTCCTGGTATTCGGTGTCACTTCGGTCTTTGCGGCACCGGCCGCTGACAGCACGCCGGTAACCGCAACAACGTCAACGCTTGCCACCTCGCCGCATTTCGATGTCGACGCGGCTACCAACAGCTACATGTCGCAGCTATCGCCGGAGGCGCGGGCGAATTCCGATGCGTATTTTGAGGGCGGCTACTGGCTGGTGCTGTGGGACTGCCTGTGGGCGTTGGGCGTGGCTTGGTTGCTGCTGGGTACGCAGTTATCGGTGCGCATGCGCAACCTGGCCGAGCGCATTACGCGCTTTCGCTGGCTGCAGACGGCCATCTATGCGATCCAGTACATCGTGCTGACGAGCCTGCTGACGCTGCCATGGAATATCTACGAAGACTATGTGCGTGAACACAAGTACGGCCTGTCTACCCAGGATTTCGCGCAGTGGTCTGGCGATCAGGTGAAGGGTCTGATCGTGGCGCTGATTCTCGGTACGGTGGCGCTGGTGATCATTTACGCGGTGATCCGCAAGGCAACGCGTACATGGTGGCTTTGGGGTTCACTGGTGGCCATCGTGTTCATGATGTTTGTCGGCACCATCGCGCCGGTGTACATCGCGCCCGTGTTCAACACCTACACATCGTTGCCGGATAGCCAGCTCAAATCACAGATTCTGTCGATGGCCCGCGCCAACGGCATTCCAGCCACCAACGTCTACGAGTTCGATGCGTCGAAGCAAAGCAAGCGCATCAGTGCCAATGTCAGCGGCATGTTCGGGACCACCCGTATCAGTCTCAACGACAACCTGATGAACCGCAGTACGCCGGCGGAGATCAAGGCCGTGCTCGGCCACGAAATGGGCCATTACGTGCTCAACCATGTTTATAAGGGTCTCGTGTTTTTTGCCGTCATCATCGTGATCGGCTTTGCGTTCGTGTACTGGAGCTTTGGCTGGGTCATGCGCCGCTGGGGTACAGGCTGGGACATACGCGACCCGGGTGATGTGGCCGGCTTGCCGCTGTTCGCGGCGCTGTTCACGATTTTCGTTTTCGTGCTGACGCCGGTGACCAACACGATCACCCGCAGTGCCGAGGCGGAAGCCGATGCATTTGGCATCAATGCCGCGCGTCAGCCGGATGGGTTTGCCGAAGCGGCCGTGCAGTTGTCCGAATATCGAAAGATGCACCCCGGCCCGATCGAGGAATTCGTGTTCTTCGACCATCCCAGCGGCTGGAACCGTATCCACCGGGCGATGGTCTGGAAGGCCGAGCATCTGGACGATGCGGATATTCGTGCTTTGCACGTCATCACACCGGTGACTTCGCGCTGAGGTACAGGGCGACCGAGTCAGGCGGTCTGCCTGCTGTTACGACTTCGCCTTCTTGTTCGGCAGCGCTGCTGCTGCTGCCGTAGTTCAGCAGGGTGAGAAAATAGCGGCTTTGGTGCCCGCGATCGACAAGTGATCGGGCGCGGCGTGCTTGAATCAAGGGCCTTCAGCTTTTGTGTGTGCGCGAGACCAGGCTCGCCAGCTGCAGCACCGCAGCTTCCGACACCGCGCGATTCGGTGTTACGTCGCTATTGTTGAAGTTGCCGGTATCGCCAAACGCCTGCACCAGCAGGCCATCGCTGCGCGGCACCATGCTGATGTGTTCGCTGCTTATGCCATAAGTGACCTCGGGCTGCGGAATCAGCCGTGCCGTCTGTCCGCGCACGGGAATGATCGAGTTGTCATTGAACAAGGCCCTGGCGCCATAGCCGGTGGCATTGATCAGCGTTCGCTCGGGCAATTTCAGCAGATCGTGCGGATGGTCGAACTCGCGCACCTCGATCTTGCCACCGGCGGTCAGGAAGTCGGTCATCAGCATGCGTGCATAGGTGCTGATGTTGAACATCATGGTTGTATAGCGATGCACGTACGGCTGGTGAAACGGATGGCTTCCGGCAGGCATGTCGATTGTGCGCGGTGTGAGATCGCGCACGCGATCGCGGAACTCGCCGTAGTCCGGCTCGTCGGATACCTCCGGCGGCTGCGGCTGATTGAATGGCGTATCCGATAGCGAGTAACCGTCGATCCATTCGATTGGTCGGCCGGGCAAACCCAGCAAGGTTTGATACATGCCGTAAGACGTGCGCGCCATCGTTTCCCAGCGTGCGCCAAAATCCGGTGCGTGTTGGGCGTCGCAGATGCGCGAGTCGGGCGTCCACAGTCCGGAAGCACGCATCGAGTAAACGTCCGGTGGCAGTGCCTTGGCGTAGATGCACACCGACATGCCGGCACGCTGGGCCAGTAATGCCGAGGTAAGGCCGAGTGCGCCGCAACCGATGACGCCGAGTTTGTGTACGCCGGTGTCCTGTGCCATACGCAGGGCCAGCGTGCTCGATCCCCACGACAGCGACCAGCCGCTGCCGCCGTGCCCGTAGTTGTGCACGATGGTTTTCTCGCCCAACCTTTGCGTTTCGATGCGCGGCCCGGCGGCGCGGAACGGGCGCGTGCAAACGTACACGCCGGTGATCCGGTCGGTCTGCGCCCGGATCGGTGCCAGTTCGACCATGCCCGGCGTACCCGCGATCGGTGGCGAAACGAGGGTTCCCGCTTTCGATGTGGGGGCCAGGGGCTGCCGCGCGCAGGCCACCAGTCCTGCCGTTGACGCCACCGCCAGCGTTGCACCGGCGTTGCGCAGAAATTGCCGTCGTTGCATGGATCGATCCCCGAATGTGATTAAAAAACCAGCCGCCGCTTCTGCAGAATGCATCGCGCCGACTCTTCTTAGCTGATCGTTCTGGCGAAATCAAAGCCTTCGTCTGGCACCGATGTGACGCGACACCTTGAGGCAACCACCGTCATACTGCCCCGATTGTGCTTCAACGCATTCGTTCAACACCGAGTTGCCGCCCATGAGAACACTGTTCCGGTATGCACTGGCCTTTGCCGCGATGCTGCTCGTTACCAATGCATCGGCAGCACAGCTCGATCCGCAGAAAACGCGCGTCTATATCGACCACGCCTGGGACACGCTCACACGTGCGATGGACGATTGTTCGGCGTTGCGCGACAGCAAGGTGACCACGCATTCGGTGCTGTATCTGCCTGCAGATATGCCATCGTCGCCTGGACTCGCCGGCGTAGTGAAACACTGCAACGTCGATGTGCGCGTGTTACCGCAGGTGATTGGCAAGCTGGGTGACTTTTCGCCCGCGGTACTCTCCAAACAGGGTCTGCTCTATCTGCCGCACCCCTATGTCGTGCCTGGTGGCTTTTTCAACGAGATGTACGGCTGGGACAGCTACTTCATCGTGCTTGGCCTGATCGCCGATCATCGCGAGGCGATGGCACGCGGCATGGTCGACAACGCGCTGTTCGAGGTGCAGCACTACGGTGCGGTACTCAATGCCAACCGCACCTACTATCTCACGCGCTCGCAGCCGCCATTCCTCGGCGCGATGATTCGCGCGGTGCTGGATGATCCGGCGAGCTTCAAGGACAAGGCCGAAGCGCGCGCCTGGCTGGCGCACGCGTATCCATTGGCGGTGCGCGACTACTCGACCTGGACACGCAAGGAGCATCTTGCCGGCGATACCGGCCTGGCCCGCTATTACGACTACGGCGGCCCGACACCTGTGCTCGAGATGCAGGACAGCGACTACCTGCGCGGCGTGATCGCCTGGCTGATCGCGCATCCATCGGATGATCCCGGCTATCTCGTCAAAGCCTCCGAGCATCCTGACGATGCGGAAGCAACGCGTCTGAAAGTCACCAGCTGCGATGTGCGTGCATCCAAGGTGTGCGCTGGTGCGTGGGCCAACGGTTATCGCCTCAGTGCTGACTACTACCTCGGCGATCGTGCGATGCGCGAGTCGGGTTTCGACACCACCTTCCGCGTCGGCCCGTTCGGCGGCTCCACCCATCAGTACGCCACCGTCGATCTCAACAGCCTGCTGTATCGCTACGAGCGCGACCTGCATGATTTCGCTGCGCAGCTCGGAAACGATGTCGACGCAAAACGCTGGACTGCGGCGGCCGTTGTCCGTAAAGCGGCGATCGACAAATACCTGTGGCGCGCCGACAAGGGCATGTACATGGATTACGACGTGGTTACCGGCAAGCCATCGGACTACCACTTTGTCTCGACCTATTATCCGCTCTGGGCCGGTGTGGCCTCGCAGCTGCAGGCAAAGGCACTACGAGGAAACCTGGGCATCTTCGAGCGCAAGGGTGGCCTGCAGATGAGCGACCGGAACAGCGGCGCGCAGTGGGATGCGCCGTTCGGCTGGGCGCCAACCAACTGGCTCGCCATTGCCGGCCTCGATGCCTATGGCTTTCACGACGATGCGCGCCGCATTGCCCGCGAGTTTACCGGCACCATCGATCGCAGCCTCGCCGACGACGGCACCATCCGCGAGAAATACAACATGGTCAGCGGCAACGCCGACGTAAAAATCAGCGCAGGCTACAAGGACAATGTCATCGGATTCGGCTGGAGCAACGGCGTGTACCTGAAGCTGCAGCAGTTGTTGAACGAAGCGCCCTCCGAGCATTGAAGGAGGGCGGCGCCATGCGACCAGCCTGGCGTCGTCGAGATGTCTGACGTGGCTTCAGTTCGTCGAGTGTGACTTGATTTATGGTCTACCCATGGCACTCCGTCGGCCGAGCTATATGATGGGGCGAGCTAAGCACTAGACTTGTATCAAGCTTTCTTGCAGTCACTTAATCTCGGTGGCGATCGCTATGACACAAGACACTCCTCAAAGCAGTGGTTATCTGAAGGCTCTTTCGTCGGGGCTTAACCACCAATGATCGCCCTGTTCTTTAAATGTCTGCTCGGCGCACTTGCGGTTCTCGTAATCGCGTTGCTGTCCAAGTCGAAGAGTTTCTACATTGCCGGCATGGTTCCGCTGTTTCCGACGTTTGCGCTGTTGGCGCATTACATCGTTGGATCGGAGCGGTCGATGGTGGCGCTAAAGACAACGGCGCTATTCGGGTTGTGGTCGTTGATTCCATATGCCGTCTATCTGTTCGCCGTCTATTTGCTATGCACACGGGTCGGGCTGGTCGCGACGCTCGGTTTTGCCACGCTGGCCTGGACGGTGAGTGCAGGCATGCTTTTAATCGCGTGGTCGCGACTGCATCCCGGAGCCGGTTGAAGGCAAGGTTCATCGAGTCTCCTTTACGCGCAGCGCTGCGGCGTAGACAAAGCCTCTCGCCTGAATAAGGCGCCGTATACGTTTATCCAGTACGCCTGACCTGCGTACGATTGAAGCCCCGATGGTGCCCGGGCTCCCCTATTTGGCCCCGCGGGCTAGAACCTCGCGACGCGCACCAATCGACATCGGAGCTTGCAGATTCCGCCGCATAGTCATGTCTGGCTGTTTAACTGTGTTTGTCCCCCCTTCGAATTCACGAATGGGGTTATGGAAGGAGTGGAACCATGATCACGTTGGGTGTGGAAGAGGAAATCCAGATAATCGACGACCAGGGACAACTGGTCGCGCATGATTTTTCGTTGGACTTTGCGGAGGCGAATATTCCCGAGGGCTTGATGGACAAAGAAATCCATCGATGTGTCATCGAAACCAAGACGCGCATTTGCCGAACCGTGCCGGAGCTGCTTTCCGCGGTTCGGCTGCTACGCGGGCAGGCACGGCGCAGGGCTGCATCGCAGGGGCAGCGCATTTTGATAGCCGGTATTCATCCTACGTCGGCGTGGCAGCAACAGCCGTTGCATGAGGGGGCGGACTTTCCGCACTACGCGCAGCTGATCGACGAGTACCGCGATGTGTCTCGCAGCGCGCTGAGTTTTGGCATGCACCTGCACCTGGGTTTTGCTATTGGCGCACCGCGAATGGCCATCATGAATCGGTTGCGGCATGTGCTTCCGGAGGTACTTGCGCTGTCGGCCAGTTCGCCATTTTTTGAAGGCCGCGATACCGGTCTGCATTCGTGGCGGCACAGTCTGCTGGATCGCTATCCGCGGATGGGTACGCCGGATGTGTGGGAAAGCGAACAGGGTTATCAGACGCATGTGGACCGGCTGCGCAAGGTCGGCTGCCTCGCTGAAGATCAGGGGCTGTGGCAGGACATCCGCTTGCATCATCGCTATGGCACGCTCGAAGTGCGCGTCATGGATACACATCCAGACCTGGCACGTATTGGCCTGATTGTGACCTTGCTGAAATGGGAGGCCGAAACGCTGCTGCTGGAGTTGCAGGCCGACAGACAGGGTCCGGTGTGGTCACGTGCATGCATCGAAGAAAACAAGTGGCGCGCGCGTCGCCACGGCTTGCATACGGAGTGGATTGACTGGAGCCGTGACAGTGTTTCCAGCACACCGGAGCACTTCGAGCGTTGGTGGTCACGCATAGCACCGCGTGCCAAAGATGCCACCGAGCGCACGTACTGGGAACGACAACTTGCCGATGCGTTGATCCAGGGCACCTTTGCCGATGTGTTGCGTCAGCAGGCCCATCGGCAGGCTGACTGGCATGCCACCTTGGAATGGATGGCTGCTTTGGTTGGCGACGACATCGTCGTTCCGCAGCGCGCGGAGGTGTGTTGATGAGCGTTTCTCCACAGGTGCGGCTTGAATTCATCGGCGTCGAACGCTTTGCACGCGCGCTATCGGATACATGCGCGCCACATCTTCCGCAAAGCCTGTTATCCGATCACTATGCGGTCGGCAATGCGGCGTTGCGTAACGCGTTGGATGTCAAGATTCAGCATCTGGTCAACGCCTTGAAACCGCATCTGCACCCTGATCGTTTGGCATGGCCGGGCGCGCGTGCGGATGTGCTGGCGCTGGATATGGCGTTCACGGAACATCCCTCTCAACCATTCGATCTGGCGTGGGTGGAAATCCAGGCCTTTACTTCGATGCTGCCCACTTTCCACACCATGCATCTGGCGCAGCGTCGGGTTCATGGTTTGGACGTCCATCTGCTTCCGCACGATCCATTGCCACGCGATACCTCGTGGATTGATCATTCGCGGCAATGGCTCGCCCCACACGCCAACACCGTATTGATCGAAGATCACCCACGCGATGGTCTCAGCTGGCCGGATCTCGACGGCGCACGCCACTGGTGGAATGTGGACGTGCACGATTGGCGCGACGTTGTCGTCGACGATGGCTATCTATGCAGTCCCGATCGCTCAAAGCGTTATACGCATGTGTGGAACCGGCTGATCTTTTCCGATCTTTCTGCCGCCGACCGCGCGCTGGCCGAAGCGAAAATGCGCGCCGCCCACAAGCTCAACTGGCACAGCCATCCGGCCTGGTACGACGGCGTGCACAAAGGAAGCCTCGCCGATCTGTCGCTGGCCGCGCACGAAACCTGCCACTGGCTGGAAGACGATGCGCTGCGCGCAACACAGTGGAACGAGCCCGAAAGGTGGGTGGCCAAATCCGTCAGCGGCCATTCCGGCAATGGCCTGCTGCTGAATCCCACCAGCGCCGAACTGCTGGCACTGCCGACGCCACGCCAATGGATCGTACAGAACAAATTCCGCCAGGTACCCATCGGCAAACATCCGCTGACCCTGCAGCCGTTGTTCGGCGAAGTCCGCTGCCTGCTTGCCTTGCAAGATGGCAAGGCGCCCTGGGTGATGGCCTGGATTTTCCGCTGCTCTACCAACGGTATCGCCACCATGAGTGGCCGACAGACTTTGCCGGGCGAGGGCATGACGCTGTTGTACTTTGATACGGGTAGGAAGTAGGACAGGGCATGGCTGTAAGCCCGCGAACTACCGAGATCGTTGGGCGCTCTACCAAGCATGATTACAGCCTTCTGGACATGTTCGTTTCAATTCGACGCGAACAGTCTGTAAGCGACACCGATGAATCTCTGCGTTGCCGCAGGGCATCGTCCTGACACCCGGGTCAGCTCAGCGCGGTACCTGCCAGGAACATTTCAACGGCGCGTTTGGCTATTCGTCGAATTGCCGGAAGTGCTATCGGAGGTGGCTCGCGCTGATACATCCGCTTGTTCACCTCGGCCGTGATCAGCGACATGAGCTGGAGTGCGTTCACGCGTGGATCGCTGCGGCGTAGCAGGCCATGATTCATCGACGCACCCAGTAACTTGGCGAGCGCTGTCATGCACTCGCTTGGGCCCGCGTCGTGGAACAGTTCCCCAACTTCGGATCGGCCTGCCTCGGCGACGACCATCCGGTTGATGGCGACTGCCTTGGCGTCATTCGTCAGTACATGGAGGATTCCCTGGGCAAAGCGCAACAGCACGGACTTGAGTTCCGTTTTGTCATTGGCGGTTGCCGGCAATGCCCGCGCGGCTTCCGAAAGATGCTGGGTAGCAAACGATCGGACCACTGCACCGAACAGTACCTCCTTCGACGGAAAGTACCCATAGAGCGTTGCCTTTGAACCGCCAAGCCGCTTCGCCAGCTCGTTCATGGACGCGCCTTCGTAACCAAATTCCTGAAACAACGTCGCTGCCGTTTCGATGATGGCTTCGCGCTTCGCTTCTGTACGAACTTTCATTCGGCCTCCGTAAGTGAACCCAACTGTACATTTTTCTTGACAGAAGCAAAACACTATCTCTAAAGTGTACAGTACAGTACGGTTTATTTACTGAGGTGGCGTTGCGCAGGCCACCCATCTGTCCGCGACGTCTGGCTCTTTACTTGTGAGCTGAATACCTAATTTTCCATCGGAGTCATCAAATGAAAGTTTCATCAATGGGGTATCAAGTGGTTGTTGTGGCCGCCTGCGTTGCATTGGCAGCTTGCGCAGGGACCCATCCGGTTCGATACACCGGACTCGAGTCATCAACACAATTGCAGCCAAATGCGAACGACAGTTCCGGGCGCGTGCCTTACAACTATTCCTCTGGAGCGAACTGGCGGAAATACTCCAATGCCATCGTCGAGCCCGTCGTGGTTTATAGCGGCGCGGATAGTCAGTTCGAGAACGTGTCCGAAGATCAAAAAAAAGAACTGGCTGAATATATGCGCGCACAATTTACTGAAGCGCTGAAAGAAAAATTCACCATGATGAGCCAGCCGAATGTGCACACATTGCTTGTGAAGCTGACGCTGACGGGTGCAAAGCCCACCAAGCAGTTTGTGGGTACGGTGACGAAGTTCGATCTTGCTGGTGGGCCGTATAACGCAGTGCAGTCCATTCGCGGCAAAGAGGGTGCACTGTCGGGCTCCGTCAGCTATGCCGTCGAAATCTATGACGCGTCCACCAATCAGCTTCTCAGCGCCTATGTGGCAAAGCAATATCCCAATGCCATGAATGTAAAAGCCACCTTTGGGGCAATGAGTGCTTCAAAGACCGGAATAAAGAAAGGCGCAGAAGACCTGATCGCACGATTGAATTGACGTGATTGGCTCTGTTCGTTCGATGCGCTGAGAAGCGCATCGATGCGATCTTCTGTCATTCACGCGACCAGGCCGATAGCAGAGGCCATCAGGTCTTTCATTTCATGAAAACCTTTCCACATCTCATCGTCTGCGAGCATTGCGATGCCGTATACCGACGCGTCTCCGTAGAGTCGGGCGACATGGCGCGTTGTGTGGACTGTGCGGCCACGCTCTATCGCGCCAATCGCATGAGCGTCGATGGCTGGCTGGCCCTCACTGTCGCTGCTGCCATCGCGCTCGTTATGGCGAATGTCTGTCCCGTGATCCGCATCAGCCTGCATGGACAACATAATGAAGTCACGCTCTGGCAGTCCGTCGCGGTGCTGGCGCATGGTGCGGCGGCTCCCATCGCAGTGCCGGCTGCGCTGTCGGTCATTGTCGTGCCTGGTTTGCAGATACTGCTGCTTGGCTGGGTGCTGGCCTTCGCGCGGGCCGGGCACCGGGCTCCTGGCTTCGCAATGGCCATGAAGGTGCTTGCCACGTTGCGGCCGTGGAGCATGGTTGAGGTCGCCATGTTGGGCATCCTGATATCGATCATCAAATTATCGAATGTCGTGCAGGTGACGCCCGGCGATGGCGTTTGGGCCATGGCGGGACTGATGGTGCTGATCACGCTCATCGCCAGTCGCGACATCCACTGGCTGTGGGGCATAACCGACAATCACCCTCTACCCGGCAGGCCGGGGGTATGAGTGGACGCCCGCGTGCGCGTCAATTAGGTGTCATCGGTTGCCATGTCTGCGGGCTGGTTTGCGAGGACCGGCTTGGCGAAAGGGGGCATGCGCGTTGCCCATGCTGCCATACGGCTTTGCGTCGCCGCCGCCCTGACAGCATCGGGCGGGCCTGGGCCTTCCTGCTTTCCGGCATGGTTTTCTACATTCCGGCCAACGCGCTACCGGTGATGTACACCGGTCTGCTCGGCAGCAGCAGCAACAACACGATCCTGCAGGGTGTCATCTCCTTTTGGAAAGATGGCTCGTATGGCATTGCCTTGGTGATTTTCGTCGCCAGCGTCGTCGTGCCGTGCACCAAGTTTCTGATCCTTGGCCTGTTGCTGGTGACCTCTCAACGGCGCAGCCGCTGGGCCAAACGCGAACGTGCCCGACTCTATTGCCTGATCGAGCTGGTCGGTTACTGGTCGATGCTCGATGTGCTGGTGGTGGCTACGGTCGCCGCCCTGGTCAAGTTCCAGGCTCTGGGCGACATCGAACCGCGCATCGGCATCTTCTTCTTCGGCGCGATGGTGATCCTGACGATGCTATCGGCCCTAAATTTTGACCCCCGCTTGATCTGGGACGGCATGGCAACGGATGAATGACACCTTTGAACGGATGACCGAACCTGGTTATCCAGTGGTGTCTCGAAGTGGCCGGCGATTGTCGCTCGTCTGGCTGGTGCCGCTGGTTGCCGCGCTGATCGGTCTGTCGATGCTGGTCCAGGCGTGGCTCTCGGCTGGACCAGTCATCACTATCACGTTCCAGACTGCGGCGGGACTGGAAGTCGACAAGACTCCCGTCAAGTACAAGGACGTCACGGTCGGCACGGTGTCTTCGATTACTTTGAGCGACGATGGCTCGCATGTAATCGCCACCGTCGCGCTGCTGGAGAGTGCCGAGAGTCTGGCTCGCGCAGATACGCGTTTCTGGGTGGTGCGCCCACGCATTGGCCTCAATGGTGTGTCGGGTATCGACACGCTGCTCTCGGGTGCCTACATCGGTGTGGACAAGGGCAAGTCCAGCCAGTCGAACAAGGCATTTGCGGGCCTGGAAACACCGCCAACCGTCATCAACGGAGCACCCGGCAGAAGTTTTGTACTGCATACCGATGATCTGGGTTCGTTATACATCGGTTCGCCGGTCTATTACCGACGCATCCAGGTGGGACATGTGGCGTATTCCCAGCTTGATCCGGATGGAAAACACGTCAGTGTGCAGATCTTCATTGATGCGCCGTATGACCGCTTTGTCGCGGCTGGCACACGTTTCTGGAATGCGAGCGGCGTCGATGTTTCCCTCGACGCCAAAGGACTCAAACTCAGTACGCAGTCACTGACCACCCTCATCGCTGGTGGCATCGCTTTTGCCACGCCGCCCGACGATGTAGGCGCCCCGGCCATCACGGCCTATGACTTGGCGAAGGATCAGCAAAGTGCGATGGCGCCGCCCGACGGACCGGCGCGCTATATCCAGCTGCGCTTCGAGAAATCGCTGCACGGCCTGTCGGTCGGCGCGTCGGTGGAGTTTTCCGGTTTGGATATCGGACGGGTGGTCGCGATCGATCTGGACTATGACCCGATCGGACATCGCTTTTTTTCCGTCGTCGGCATCGAGGTCTACGCCCAAAGAATGGGGAGCGTACTGAACAAGCTGCCGAAACCCGATGGCGACCCGCAACGACAAGCCGCCCAGTTTTTGCGAGGAATGGTCGAACACGGTCTGCGCGCGCAGGTACGTTCCGACAACCTGTTGACCGGACAACTCTACGTGTCGCTTGATTTCATGCCGAATGCCACGCCGGTCACATTCGACGTCGATGCGCGCCCTCTCGCCGTGCCTACCATGGATGGTGGCTTCGACCGGCTGCAGGAACAGGTCGCCTCCATCGTGGGCAAGATCGACAAAATGCCGCTCGAAGCGATCGGTAACAATCTCAACACCACCCTGGTGGATCTGGATCAGACCCTCAAGCAGGTCAACGTCCAACTGCTGCCAGCGACAACACAGACTCTGCAGCAAGCCAGGCAAACGTTCGGTGTGGTGCAAGGCATGCTGGCTAGCGATGCGCCGTTGCAACAGAACCTGGGCCAGACGCTGCAGGAGGTTCAACGAACGGCTCGTTCGCTGCGTGTGCTGACCGATCTGCTGAGCCGTCATCCCGAAGCCCTGCTGCGTGGCCGTCCAGATGATGCGCCACCGGTTACATCCGGCTCTCGCTCTGTCTCTGCATCACAAGAGTTCCCGCGATGAATCTCTCCATTCGTCATTGCGTGATCGTACTCACCTTCGGCCTGACGGCTTGCGCTTCTGCACCGGTGCACTACTACACACTGCTTGAGCCGGTGACTACAACAAGCCCCGCTTTGCCACCTGCCTCGTTCCTGATCGATGTCCTCCCGATCGGTGTCCCCGCCCAGCTCGATCAACCGCAATGGGTGGTGCGACAAGGCGACAGTGGCATTGCAGTACTCGATGGTGAGCGATGGGCTGCACCGCTGAGCGACGAACTACGCGCCGCGCTGTCCGCACAATTGGTGCAGCGTCTTGGCACCCTGGATATCGCCGAACTCCCGCAGCCGATAAACACGCCCGTGCTGAGAATAAAGTTGCAGGTCCATCGCTTCGACGCATGGCCGGGACAGACGGTCCAACTCGATGCGGACTGGAGTATGGGTTATGCAGATGATGCGAATCACGCTCACTTGATCTGCCGTGGCCAGTTCAATGAAGCGGCCCTGGGCGGCTATCCCGAGCTGGCAAGAGCTGAGCAACGCGCCGTCGGCAAGTTGGCTATCCAGATCGCTGAAGATGCATCCGGGTGGACTCGCGCAAATCAGGCGAAGTGCTCAAGCATGACATCTCTCATCAGTTCGCGGCGCTGACATTGGCCAGTCAGTCGCGAGCATTGCAACCACACTCTGCCATCAATCGTGCACAGGTCATGATATTTGTTCCATTAAGCCATTCGGTCTCTCCGTGTGTCGCGGTTGCAACGGTACTGCGTTGGGCGTCTCGAATAGACGCCAACGAGGCGCACACCCTTGACTGGTTCAGGACTGCGAAAATTCATGAGCTGGGTAACAAAACAGCAGCTGAGCTCGTGCGAGATGGCGCTCACTATGCGGTCATCCGATTTCTTCAGGAAATCATTGCAGGTCGCCGTGATTGATGGCGCATTGAGCGGCAACTATCCATCGTTGACCGGGGTCACCTAGCTAAAATGTTCATCCTTGATGGTCGTTGGTGGTCACTCCATCAAAGACGGTCAAACCACAATTTCATAATGTCTGCTTTCACCAAGCCGGACGTTACCGATTGAAAAGATTTCTAACTTGAGGCGACCTGCTTAAGAAATCAAACGCTTTCCGCGCAGTGCGTACGGGCCGCAAGATGACGGTGAATCATCCATGGTTTCGCGAGACTAGAAACTCAGCCCTGGCGGTCTATTGCAATCATATTTTTCGTCAACTTTATCCACGTCACTAGGCGAGATATGTCGTGCGCTCAACTCCTGTGGAGTGAGGCCGCGCCACACATCGACATCAATACAGTGACTGTCTTTAATGCCAAAAGCGCGTTGTGTCGTGCGCGCCACTGCGCCTATACCCTGGTTCATTGGATCGATCAGATGGATGCCAGGTGCAGAGGACGTATCTGATCCGGGCACTCCGTGAACCGCATAGGAGTGTTGGGCATTGAGTAGCCGCTGCTGAAAGCCTCCGTCGCTGGTGGAAACTTCATTACTCGTGTCCACGTCTGGTGTGGTTGGTGCGCTGGTTAAATGCGTTTCGGATGACTGTGCGTCAAGGTGTGCGGCTTGTTGAACTGCTAGCGGTTTGGATGGCCTCCCCGATAGTGCTGTATGAATGCGCACTGCTGCAGCGATCAGATGGAGTGCCGGTGATACAAGATGCGGTGAAGACGGCCGCGGCGGCTGGAAGAAACGCAGCTTGAGTACCAACGGGTTGCTTCTTTCGACCGGAGTCGTATCCCGATAGAAGATTGCTGGCCGCAGCAACAGCATCAACAAACCAAGATGGCAACTGATTACCACGACCAGCACTGCGACCCGGTAACTCGACTCGTGCAAGCTGCTGGACTTCCCCAATCCTACTTTCACAGTCGACCTTCCCCTGGTACAGGCTTTGGATGGACCGCCCCGTCGCTCGCAAAGTTCCTGCGCAGCGCATTGCAAGCACCATTGCCAGGCCGCCGATTTCTCCACCGTAGATCGGCTCAGGATCTGAGAGGCGGTCAATCAGATGGTGGTGGCCTGCGGGAGTACGGTGCTGCCTCGCTTAAAACGTGTAGCGCACCCGTCCCTACCACTACGCGCCATTGCTGCCGATCGGCGAGATCAGGTCGTACGGAAAGTTGCCGCCATAGTTGATGTCGCTGTCGGAGCGGGTGGGGTACTGGTGGTGATGTTGTCGCCGCCCAGCGCAAAGCTGATCTGCTCCCTCGCCCGATACTCGACTTCGGCATCCAGTTAGAAGCGCGGTACATAGGTTTGCGTCGAGACGTAACCGTCGCCAAAATCGAAGACGCGTGTGGTGGCGCCCTGGCGGGCGAGCATGACCCAACGTTTGTTGTCCCGCTCTGGTTCCTTATGGGTGCAACAATTCATCACGCGGGTCGTTATGGCTGCCGCAGGATGGGATGAGTCTGAAGGCGGAGACTGTGGATGGAGCGTGGGCTAGGATTTAGCCTGGACAACATCGCCGCATGGTGATGCCATGCGGCGCGTGTGGGTTCGCAAGCATGCTGTCCGTCATGTTCGACAAGCTTGGTTCCCCGGGGTACAACTGGCAGTGGGCCCGGTCCGCATCGCGGCCGGTGGTTATTTGTTGCATTGCGTAAGATATCTTGTCAATACTTTGGGGATATCGAAATATCTTTGTCCATTTATCCGTATAGATGTCCAAATGGACATGAGGAAATAGCCATGGGTTATTTGCGTTTTTCGTCGTTCGTGTTAGTGGCCGCATTGCTGTCGGGTTGCATCGCCTCGGTTGCTCCGACGTCGGCTACCTTGCAGGGCGACGCGGCCCACCCAGCCCAGGCTCAGGGCTGGGTGGATACGAAGTTGTATTTCGGGCTCGGCGTTGCCGGTGATACGGTCAACGGTGTCAGCGAGCAGCGCTGGCGTGACTTTCTCGATGCTGAGGTGACCCCGCGTTTCCCGGACGGGTTGAGCGTCGTCGATGTCTACGGCCAATGGCAGGGCAAGGGGCAGGCGGTTCCGGAGCGGCTGCGCTCAAAAATGCTGGTCGTCGACTACCCGGACACCGCTGCCAATCGCGCGAAGGTGGAGGCGATCCGCACAGCGTGGAAGCAGTGCACTGGCGACCAGTCGGTGCTGCGCGTAACGCAGCCAGCTGAGGTGTCGTTCTGACATGGGCACGAACCGCCCGCAACGCTGGCTATCGCCTGGTGATCTCAATGGCTTTCTTGGATTGGTGGTCGACAACCTGTCGATCATGGCCTTCCTTGCCACTGCTTTGATCGGCATCTTCGGCTTTCCTGCCGATATCGTGTTCCTGCGTATGTTTCCCGGCACCACGTTCGGCGTGCTGTTGGGTAACCTCGCCTACACCGCGATGGCGCGTCGGCTGGCTAAACGGACCGGCCGCGACGATGTCACTGCCATGCCGCTGGGCTTGGATGCACCCACCAGCATCGGCATGGCGTTGCTGGTGCTTGGCCCGGCCTTTTTGCATTTCAAACAGAGCGGTCTGGACGAACATGCCGCAGCGATTGCCACTTGGCAGTTGGGCATGGCGTCGCTGGTCATCATGGGCGTGCTCAAGTTTGTGCTGTCGTTCTTTGGCGGTATGGTGCAGCGGCACGTGCCGCGCGCGGGCCTACTCGGTTCCATTGCGGGTATCGCGCTGGTGCTGATGGGCTTTCTTCCGCTAGTCGAGATACTCAAGGTGCCGGTGGTGGGTTTTGCCGGCCTGGGCGTGGTGTTGTACGCATTGGTGGCGCGGGCACGCATGCCGTTGGGGCTACCCGGCGTGCTGGTGGCATTTGTGGTCGCTGCGCTGTTGTATTACGGGCTCGGCCCACTGGGCTGGCTAGGCAGTGGCTATCACCCGCCGGTCGCCTGGCAATGGCGTTTTGCGTTGCCCTTGCCGACGTTGCAATGGATCGATGGCTTGGCGGCAGCCACGCCTTATCTGCCGTTGATCCTGCCGTTCGGTCTGCTGATGGTGGTAGGCGGCATCAACGTCACGGAAAGCGCACGCGCTGCGGGTGATGACTACCGCACGCGGGACATCCTTCTGGTGGAGGCACTAGCTACCCTCGTAGCGGGTTTCTGCGGCGGCGTAGCGCAGACCACGCCGTATATCGGTCAGCCGTCCTACAAGGCGATGGGAGCTCGCAGTGGCTATACCTTGCTGACCGGGTTGGTCATTGGTCTTGGCGGTGTGTTTGGCTACCTCTCCAATCTGGTCGAGCTGCTGCCTCTGTCCGTGCTGGCGCCGATTTTGGTGTTTGTGGCGATTGGCATCACCGTGCAGGCATTCGAAGCGACCCCGGTCCGCTATACGGCCGCGGTGGTCTTCAGCTTTTTTCCTGCCATCGCGCGCATGGTGACGATCAAGCTCAGCGATCCCACCTATGTGCCAAGCGACCACTTCGGTGTGCTGTTCGCCGACCATAGCCATGGTATTTCCGAACTGGCGGTGATCACCATCCTCGGTAATGGTTTCATCATCACCTCGATGCTCTGGGCAAGCTTCCTGGTGGCGTTGATCGAGGGCCGGGCCTTGCGTGCCGCCTGGATACTGCTACTTGGCAGCGCACTGAGCCTATTTGGCATCATTCATTCGGTGCAGCTCAGCGGCGGTGTCTATCTGCCGTGGTCGCTGGATGAGGTGTCACGTCAACTGGTTTGGCAGTTCACGGGGGCTTACCTGGTACTGGCCGTCGTGCTGATCCTGCTCTTTATGATTACGCCGCGCACACCACGCGACACCGTTTGAGGGCTCGCGCAGAAACTGCGAGTGATCGCAACGATGATGCGAGGTCACTCGAAGACCCGAGCGGATGTCTGAGGTAACCTCGAATCACAAAGCGGGAGTACGGTCATCGTCAACAGGTGCGAGATGAGACATTCCATGCGGTATGCAAGCCGAATGGCTGCACGCCGGTGATGCTGGGCAGGCAACGGCTGTTCACGGTCTTTATCCTTGCGGCTACTGTGCTGGGTATTGTCGTCGGGTGGCTATGCAACCGTTCCCTGCCACCGGAGAAGGCGCTTGAGGTTGCCGCGAACCTCTCCATCGTCACCGACGCTTTTCTTCGACTCATCAAGATGGTCATCGCGCCACTGGTATTCGCGTCACTGGTGTCGGCGATCGTCAGGATGGGCAATGCCGCCGAGATCGGGCGCGTCGGGATCAAGACGATGGCATGGTTTCTCGGTGCGTCGTGCATTTCATTGATGGTTGGCCTGGTGATGGCGCACTGGCTTCAACCCGGTGCAGCACTGCATTTGCACGCGGACGCGCAAGTATCGCCAGTGGCCGTGAGCAGCGGTAACGCGGAAAGCTTTGGTTTGACGGATTTCATGACACACCTGATACCGCGTTCAATCGTCGAAGCGATGGCCAACAACGAGATCCTGCAAATTGTCGTCTTCTCGATCTTTATCGGAACGGCAGCGGCGGCGCTCAAGGAAAAGGCATCCAAGCTCGTCGAGCTGGTTGAACAATTGGCGGCCATCATGTTCAAGGTGACGGACTATGTGATGAAGACCGCACCACTGGCGATCTTCGCCGCACTGGCCAGCTCGATATGCCTTCATGGCATCGGCATCGTCGGCACGTATGCGCGGTTCGTGGCAGGTTTCTATCTGTCGCTTGGCATCCTGTGGGCTCTGCTGATTGCCGCGCTTGTGGTCATTGTCGGACCACGCGGCCTTCGTCTGATTTCCAGTATCCGACATACCGTCTTGCTGGCATTCGCTACGTCGTCTTCGGAGGCCGCTTATCCACGCCTGCTGGAACAACTGGTCGACTTTGGTATTCCACGGCGCATCGCAAGCTTTGTGCTGCCGCTTGGCTATTCGTTCAATCTGGACGGGGCGATGATGTACTGCACGTTTGCGATCCTGTTCATCGCGCAGGCCTATGGCATTGAATTGACGCTGGCCCAGCAGGTCGCGCTATTCGGCTTGCTCATCGTGACGACCAAAGGCGTCGCCGGTGTACCCCGCGCTGCCATTGCCGTGATCGCGGTGACGCTGCACTACTTCAGACTTCCCGAAAGCGGCATAGCGCTTGTGCTTGCCGTTGACCACATCCTCGATATGGAGCGATCGGCCACGAATATCGTTGGCAACTCCGTCGCTGCTGCCGTAGTCACCACTTGGGAGGACGCAGCTGAGCAGAAACTACGGTGAGCGATCAATAGTGTTGTGCCGCCTGGTTTGTGCAGCCGGTTCTTGTAGGTTGGGTTAGCGCAGCGTAACCCAACATCGCAATGCCAAACCTCACACGCAATGTTTGAACAGGCGCAAGCGTGTGTATGGCAATGTTGGGTTTTAAGCCAACCTACAAGAGCCAAAGCCTGTTCGCTCAAGTTCCCCTCGGACGGCAGTGCGCTTTCACCGCAATGACTAGAAAAAAATTTTCATAGCAATGTGTTTGTCAATTTTTAAATGGGTTTCAGCTATTTTTCATCCACCGCATAACGAGTTCATATGCCCGCCATCGCCTACCTTGAATGCTCCCGTTGCCATGCACGGCTGTCGGCCGACACGCCGCAGACGCTTTGTACGCGGTGTCCAGACCAGCCAGCCGGTGCGCTCTATGTGAGGTACGACCTTACGCATCTGCATGGCAGTTCGCCCGACGATATTGTGGGTCAAGCGGCCTCGCTGCCGTGGAGTGGCATGTGGCGGTATCACGCCGTGCTTCCCGACGTGGAGCCGGTGACCCTGGGCGAAGGGTGGACACCGATGCTTCGCAGCAAGAGGCATCGTGGCGTCTACCTGAAAGAAGAAGGTGCCAATCCCACGGGCTCATTCAAGGCGCGGGGACTGGCATTGGCCGTGACGATGGCGCGGCATTACGGCTTGCGCAAGTTGGCGGTTCCTTCCGCAGGCAACGCGGCAGGAGCGCTGGCGGCTTATGCCGCTCTAGCGGATATCGAGGCGCACATCTTCATGCCGCGCGACGTGCCGCTCGCCAACTATGTGGAAGCCACGGCATACGGTGCGAAGGTGACGCTCGTCGATGGCGTCATCTCTGATTGCGCGCGAATGGTCGGCGAGCGTAAGCAGCAAGAAGGCTGGTTTGATATATCCACGCTGAAGGAGCCTTTTCGTGTGGAAGGCAAAAAGACCATGGGCTACGAACTGGTCGAGCAGCTCGGCTGGGAATATCCCGACGCCGTGTTCTATCCCACCGGCGGCGGCGTCGGTCTTATCGGCATGTGGAAGGCCTTCGACGAACTGGAGCAATTGGGCTGGGTGAAGCCAGGCAAGCGCCCACGCATGTTTGCCATCCAGTCTTCCGGATGCGCTCCCGTCGTGCGCGCATTCAACGAAGGTGCTGACGCAAGCCAGATGTGGCAAAACCCGGAAACGGCCGCGTCAGGTCTGCGCGTGCCCAAAGCCTATGGTGACTACATCATTCTGGACATTCTGCGCGCGTCTGGTGGCATGGCCGTTGCCGTTTCCGACGAGGATATATTTTCCTCCCTGAAAGACTGGGCCGCCAACGAGGGTATCTTTCTTTCACCCGAGGGAGCGGCCGCCACGGCGGCCTATTCGCAGCTGCTCAAATCCGGCGTTCTCGACGAGTCCGATCGCGTCGTACTGTTCAACACGGGAGCCGGCTTGAAATATACCGACGTCATTGCGGCTGCTCTCGGCCTCAAGGCGCCTGGCCTGATCTGAAACGTCCGCTATCGACCGAAGGCTGTATGAAAATGCAGCTATGCGTTTTTGGTCGATCAAGATTTGCTCGGATTGATGCGTGCACGATGAGACGCCTAGGGAAGTGGGCTAATGGAATGCGCCCCATAACATAGACAACCCCGAAGCGATCATCACCCCGTCGAGAATGAGATGAAAGTGTGCCGGACTCATACGCAAGACGATGGCCTTTCCTGCAATGGCTCCGACCATCAACGATGAGCCAACAATAAGACCTTTGAAGACAACGCTTTCAGGCAACGCACCTAGCTCTCGAAATGCAAAGACCTTGCTGGTATACAGCGCCAAGGAGCTGGCCGCCTCAGTGGCAAGGAATTGCCCTTTCAGTAACCCATATGCCGTGAATGCCGGAACGCTGAGCGGCCCCGTCGAGAGCACCAGGCCGGTTAGAAACCCGATGAAAGCGCCCGCAACAGCCAGTTGCCACAATCGTATACGGACGTCCATCCTGGCGAGCTGATAGCGTGCAGGGACCATGACCAGAAAGAAAACACCCAGTGCGCCTTCGATAACATGTGTTGGTAATGCCAACAGAGTACGCGCACCCAGTGCCGCTGCCGGCGCTCCTGGCAGTGCATAGGCAAGGAACGCCCGCCAATTCATGTCACGCCACCAGAGCGCGACACGCGACACGTTGGACATTACGGCCGCGACGGCCATGATCGGGACAGCTTCCTTGGGGCCATAAGCGAACACGAGCACCGGCAGAAGCATGATCGATGATCCAGTCCCGATAACGCCACTCAGGCAACCCGCGACCAGCGCCACAACCAGCACAAAAAAATAGGCCAGCAAAGCCACTCTCCACTCGATGTGGAGACATTCTAGTTCAGCGGCTAAGGCGCACACTTCTTCGATGCTGAAATGTGTGCCTTTGTGGCACTTTAGTCATTGGCTGTCATGTCCGCTTCCCACTCAACAGGGAGCGTCTAAGTGGACTCGGCTGCTCTCTACTCGCCGGTCCCATGACGTCGCTCCGATTTTCGGACAGGTTGCGACGATGCCAACTCTAAGGGGTTGTGAAGTCCTAAAATCTTCTCTCCGAAATGGCGGGTGTGGGATTCGCCCTCCGGCTCGCCGAAGGGCACGATTTGCTGGCGTGCATGACAACTACTTGACGGGCTGGTTCTTGGTAAAGAAGTCGACCATGCTCTGGGGCGCGTCGGCGCCGAGACACATCTTGAGTACTCCTTCCGCCTCCACAGCTTCGGACGCGCTGCGGGGAAAGAGGTCTTTTTCATACGCGACGAGTGCGACTTCAACATCATCGGGATTGGCGGCGATGGCCTTCCCGAGCTCAGCGCCGTCGAACATGGCGAGATTGGCTCCTTCGCCAGACGGGATCATCAGATGCGCAGCATCACCGAGCAACGTCACCCCGGGCACGCGAGCCCATCGGTGCTCGACCGGGAGCGCATAGATAGGGCGAGGCACAGGATCAGTCTCACCGTCGGTGATGAGCGCTGTCAGCTTCGGAGCCCAGCCATCGAACTCCTTGGCAACCTTGGCCAAGGCAGCCTCGGGGTCGGAGAAGTCGATGCCGTCAATCCAGTCCTTTGGCTTGCTCAACTGCACATAGGTGTGCAGCACGCCATTAGGCTCACGGTGTGCGGCGATGCCTTTTCCCGGCGCCAGCGCAAACAGCGCACCGTCGCCAACCGCTTCCGCACTGGCCTTGTGACGGGTGACGCTGTCAAACAGGTACGTCTCGATGAATGACGTGCCCACGTAAGCCGGTATCGCCTCGGAAAGAAGGGGACGAACTCTCGACCAGGCGCCGTCGGCACCCACAAGAAGGTCGGTAGTCACTGTTGAGCCGTCAGCAAAGGTCAGCATGTGCCGTCCGCCGCCGATCGGAGACACCGTTGTGACCTTGTGTCCCCAGCAGACCGTGTCGGCAGGAAGCGATTCAAGCAGAATCCGACGAAGCTCGCCTCGGGGTACCTCAGGTCGACCGCCTGTGCCATCGTCGGAATCTTCAAACAGGACCTTGCCGTCCTTGGCGAGAACACGCGTTGCCTGGCCGCCAGCGTGGATGATGTCGAGGAATTGATCGAAGAGCCCCGCCGCCTTGAGCGCAAGCTGCCCGTTGTTTTCGTGGATATCGAGCATGCCTCCCTGCGCTCGCGCGTCCGCCGAAACTTCCGCTTCGTAGACAGTCGCTGCAATACCGTGAACGTGGAGAACACGAGCAAGTGTCAGGCCACCAAGTCCGGCACCGATGATCGCGATTGGAATATTCATATTGGCTCTTTCATTAGCCAGTGAGCGGCAGCGTTTTGAAGTTCGCTGTGATCCGGGTCGTTCTCAGAAGCCCAGGCGATCATCCCGTCGGGGCGTATGAGTACAGCGTTCAAGCCGAATGGTTCTTTCGCCCGGCCAGAAACGTACTTGATTCGGTCGCCATATTCACTCGTCAAAGTTTTAAGTGAAGCAGTGCTCTCAAAATCAAGCAGCATCGCTTGGCCATCGTGCATCAGTTCGCCAATGGTTACGCCGTCTTCGAACTCAAAGTTGGGAACGCTATGGCCGACGAGAGGATGGCCGCCACCGAGATCGTAGTTTGTGAAAACGCCCCACACCCTTCCTGCAAAGTAGGTGGCACCATCGCGCGTGTTGATAAGGTCGCGAATAACGGCATTCAGCGCGTGGGCATAGGGGTCTGGTCTCATGATGGCGACTTGGGCGCGTGACCAATCCAGAACCCGTGCACCGATCGAGTGTCGTTCCTTCTGATAACTGTCCAATAGGCCTTCCGGCGCTTTCTTCTTGATGGTTGCGGCGAGCTTCCAACCCAGATTCATGGCGTCGCCCAGTCCAAGATTAAGCCCTTGGCCTCCAAGCGGCGCATGAATGTGCGCGGCATCGCCAGCTAAAAGAATCCGTCCGTTGCGGTAGCTTGTCGCCTGCCGTGCTCGGTCCGTCCACGTGGTCGCGATGTGCAAAACATTGATAGTCACGTCGGTGTTCGAGATGCGGCGTAGAACGTCCTGCACGTGTTCTCGCGTGATTGGCGTTCCTGCACTATGAAATGCGCCGCCATCAAAATCCTGTATCACCAGGTAACCTGGCTGCGATTGCAAGTACATCCCTGTGGGTGTCACGTTTCGGCCCGGCTTGAGCTTCTGGGGATCGGCAATGTCCACTTTAGCGGTGTAGCCGGTGAACTCCGGCTCCGTACCGGCGAATTCAAAACCGCCTGCCTTGCGAACAGCACTGCGACTTCCATCGCAACCCACGAGCCATAGACCTTCAAAAGTTTGGTTGCCGGAATGAACAGTGACTCCGTCTTCGGCTTGATGAAAGTCGGTAACGGGAAGCCCTCGCTTGATTTCGACACCCAGGGCTTCTGCGCGGCGAGACAGCACGACTTCGAGCTCTTCCAATTCAGATATCAAACTGGTTTCGGTGGAACTCGACAGGCGATATGTCCACTGAGAGGTATCAATATCGTCGGCGTGAAATGGAATGCCGGCGAAGTGTCCCGCCTGACGACGCGCTCCTTGTCCGGAGTTTTGGTGGGGATTCTTGAGGCGTTTATGGACCTCAAGTTCCTGTAGCAACCCACGACGGTAAAGCGCTTCAATACTAGGCGCTGAGAGTCCCCGTATCCCAAAAGGAAGCTGCTTTAGGGGCGAGCGCGGATCCTCCGCCTTTTCCAGTATCAGGACGGAACATTTGGCCAAGGCCAGCTCACAGGCGAGGAATAAACCTACGGGGCCTGCGCCGGAAATGATCACATCGTGAATAGATTGATTCTGTGCGGATTTCTTGCCGTTGATTGTGAAGGGGGTATTCATCCTGCTTCCTTCGTTGCTTGAGGCCGCCACCGGGAATCCCGCAGGCAGCCATGGAACGTCATTCCATTATATTGGAACGTCATTCCATACGTGTCAAGATGCGGCATGGTCAAAAATGCACGCAACACTCCACGTCGTCCTCAACGACGCGAAGAATCGCTCTCGCGGGATGGCATCATTGAAGCGTCGATCGCGCTCTTGGACAGCAGGGGAGAAAGCGGACTGACATTCCGCACCCTGTCCGAGCGGCTCGCCACCGGTGCTGGTGCCATTTACTGGCACGTCGAGAACAAGAGCGATCTGCTGACCGCCGCCTGTGATGCCATCATCGCTCGCACCATGGCGTCTTGCGTGGTCGGCGTGACACCGGAGGCGACCATTCGTGCCCTCGCGCTAGGCATGTTCGACGCGATCGACGCGCATCCGTGGGTTGGCTCGGCGCTCACACATGCAGCTGGGCAGTTGCCCATGGTGCGCATTGTCGAATGCCTGGGTCAGCAGGTTCGCGCTCTTGGCGTGCCGGATGAAGAACAGTGGGCAGCGGTGTCCGCGCTGCTGCATTACATCCTTGGCGTCGCTGGACAGAACGCCGCCAATACGCAGTTCGCTCGGACGCGAGACCTCGACAGATCCAACTTCCTGGACGCGATGGCGACTGCATGGTCTCAGCTCGATCCGAATGAGTATCCGTTCGCACGCAGTGTCGCCGGACAGTTGCGCGCTCACGACGACCGTGTCGATTTTCTCGCCGGGATCGATCTCATCCTCAGAGGTATTGGCTCACCGCGGTATCGCTGACGCCAGCAACATAAACAAGTGCCTTTACCTGACGGCCACCCATAGCGCGGACGTTGCCGGTTTGGGCTCAAAGCGAGTACTGCATACCTAAAACGTTAGATGAGCGCCTCGTTAGATGAAGGCACGCCATTCGGCCGGAAAGGGCGCTAACGACTGTTGCGAAGATCGGCTAGGCTGGATGCTGCTGTCGGAGAATGCCAAAGGGGATAGGGGGTGGCCAAGACGCCAGCGTGGGTGATGTTCAAGAGAATCATCGGTTGCATGCCGTTGTTGCTGGCGTCGAACGCTTTCGCGATGAGTGCCACCCCGGCGAACTCACCAGCTTCCGGCAGTGATCAGCCGAAAACCATGGCGGCCGACACGCCAAGTGTAACCAGGGGCGGCACCACGTTTACCGTCCCAACCGGTTGGACTATGGCTACGCGCGGTTCCTTTATCGTGCTGAGTGCTCCCGAAGGGGATTTCCAGATCGCCGTGACGGATAGTCAGGCGCCGGACGCCGACACGGCAGTGTCGTCTGCATGGCACGACTTCGAGCCGGGCTTCAAACGGCCTTTGCAACTTTCAGAACCACTCACGCCCGGCGGCGGCTGGGAGCAGAGCCAGCGCTTTGAATATCTTGTGTCGCCGAACGAAAAGCGCATCGTCAGGGCTTTCGCGCGACGCGCAAACAATCGCTGGCTGGTTGTGATTTATCAAGGAGGCTTGGCCACGAGGGAAAAGCGGCTGAGTTCGATCGTCGGCGTCATGCAGAGCTTCCACCCAAAGCGGTACCGGCGCGAGAGTTTTGCCGGCAGAACGGCACGACCGATCGACGCGCACGTGATTCATGTCATGCAGGATTTCGTCGCTGGTGGAATGAAGCAACTAGGCATACCCGGCGTAGCGTTCAGCCTTATCGATCACGGCAAGATCGTTTACGTTGGCGGCATGGGTGTGCGCGAACTGGGCAAGCCTGATCTTGTGGATGCCGACACCAGGTTCATCGCCGCTTCCGATACCAAGGCGCTGACCACCCTGCTGCTGGCCGAATTGGTTGATGAGAAGAAATTGCGTTGGGACGAGCCTGTTACTGAAGCCTATCCGTCTTTCAAGTTTGGTGATGCCAAAGTCACGCGCGAAGTTCAGATCAAGCACCTGGCCTGCCAGTGCACTGGGATGCCGGCACAGAACTATGATTCGTACTTCCATAACCGGAGCATGACGCCCACCGGATTGATTCAGTTCCTGGGCACCATGCAACCGACCGCCCCTTTCGGCAAGGTCTTTATTTACAGCGACATGTTGCCAGCTGCAGCGGGCTTCATCGCAGGCAGCGTCGCCGAACCCGGCAAGGAACCCGGAGCTGCCTACGACGACGCGATGCAAAGCAAGGTGCTCGATCCGCTTGGCATGACGCGCAGCACGTTCGATTTCACCAAGGCGATGCAGGGCAATTACGCGCGACCCCATGACGAAGATGTTGATGGCAAGCTCGTCGTCAGCCCGATGACCTATACCCAAAGCTACGGTGCACGACGACCCGCAGGAGGACTCTGGACCACTGCGTATGACCTCAGTCAGTACGTAATGATGGAGTTAGCTGATGGCGTCTTGCCGAACGGTCATCAGCTGGTATCGAAGGAAAATCTTCTGCAGCGTCGTGCGCCAAATGTATTGGTCAGCGAAGATACTCAATACGCCATGAGTCTGGTGATCGACAAGCACTGGGGCGTCACCGTGGTGAACCACAGCGGTGGCCGACCAGGTTATGAGAGCTACATGATGTGGTTGCCGGATTACGGCATCGGTGCGGTGATCTTGACCAATTCCGATACCGGCGGAGAGCTGATGGACCCGTTCGCGCGCAAGCTCATGGAACAGGTGTTCGATGGAGAGCCTGAGGCCGATCGACAACTGCAGGCCGCGGTTACGCGGAACGAGAGCGACGTTCGTGCCTTCCGCCAGTCATTGCAGATTCCGGCCGATCGCTTGGCTGGCAACCGCCTGGCGGCGCGGTATCACAACGACGCGCTCGGCAATCTCGTGGTGATGCGGTCAGGAAAGAACATCGATTTCCACTTCGACGAATGGCATAGCATGGTTGCCTCACGCGCCAATGGCGATGGAAGTATGACCTTCATCACCTTGGGAGAGGATATATCGGACACCGAATTCCTCGCCGCAGAGCAGCACGGAAAGCGCACTCTGACCTTGCGCGATGGCCAGCGTGAGTACGTGTTCGTGGAGCAGCGTAGCCTCTGAAATGCCGCTGGAGCTTGCCAGCGGAAGCAGCTCCGCTACCTAAGCAGCCACTGACCTTAGAGATGGGGAAAGGAGACTGCGCCATCAAAGTGCCGACAAAGCGACGTTCAATGCCATGACCATGGCCGTTTTACCCCTCTCAGGTCCCGCTTGCCACATAGGCAACGTCCGTTGCCGCAGGCGCGGCTACACTCAATCACCATGAACGTGTTATCTCGCCCATTGCCGGCAGGCGTCCACACCGACTACGGCGCGACGTTTCCTCCGAAGACCTTGGCCACGTTTTGGGCGTTGTGGGCAGCATTCTGGCTGCTCATGATCGGTGTTTCCATCGAGGATCAACTCCGTGATCCGCTCACCCGGTGGTGGGAGCCAGTCCTGTCGGAAGGGAGTTCGGCACTGGTCTCAACAGGATGGATGTGGCTTGCCGTCCGGGTTCGCGAGCGCTATGCGCCGTATCTGGACAAGCCCTTGATCTGGTTCGCTAGCTACCTGCGTTGGTTGCCGTTGGTCTTCATCACGTGGATCACGGTGGTTTACTCGATACGGCATGGCGTCTATGCCGCCGTGGGCCGTATCTACGAGCACCCAACCTGGGGCTTCGTCGTTGTTTACGAGAGCTTCAAACTGACGATTTTTACGGGACTGTGGCTCGGGATCCTGTTTGGTATCGATTCGTATGGGCAGTGGCAACTCCAGCGGCACCGTTTGCTGCAAACGCAGAAGGCGCTGGCCCAGGCGCAGCTTGCACAGCTTCAGGGTCAGCTGCGGCCGCATTTTTTGTTTAATGCACTCAACACCGTCTCTGCCCTGATGCATACAGACGTAGCACGAGCCGACCGCTTGGTGGCGACGCTTGGCGATCTGCTGCGTATCAGTCTTCGATCAAGTGAGAATGAGATGACGCCGCTCGCCGAAGAACTTCGCACACTTGAGCTATACGCGGGCATCATGCATGAGCGGTTTCGGGATCGCGTGACGCTGAGCTGGCAGACCGATCAGACGCTCCTCGACATCCCCGTTCCGGCACTATTGCTGCAGCCCTTGCTTGAGAATGTGTTCAAACACGGTGTCGAGCCTACGGTGACGCGCGTACGCATCACTATCAGCGTCCGACGCGAAAGCGGCTCGCTGGAAATCGTCGTGAGCAATTCCGGCTCCATGCTGGCACCGGAGCATCATGACGGGATGGGGTTCCGCAACTGCCGGGAGCGGCTGGGCATCATCTACGGCGATGCGGCGTCCCTGCGGGTCTGCAACGAGGGTGACGGCGTTGCCGCGCGAGTCTCCATACCGCTGACGGGCATCATTCAATGATCCGCGTCGTCATCGCCGATGATGAGGCCCCGGCTCGCGAAAAGCTCGAACGCTGGCTGGTGGAACAACCGGACGTGGCCGTGATTGGGGCTGTTGAGGACGGATTGTCTGCGGCGCAGTGTATTGAACAGCTCCGCCCGGACGTGGCCTTTCTTGACGTCCAAATGCCTATGTTGTCGGGACTCCAGGTCGTGGGGCAGCTTGAGCTATCGAGCGCGCCGCTGATCGTCTTCGTGACCGCATTCGACGAGCATGCGGTGAAGGCGTTTGATCTCAATGCGGTCGACTATCTCCTCAAGCCTTACGACCAGGATCGTTTCACGCGCACCGTGCAGCGCGTCCGCGAACGGCTGCACGCCCATGAGTCCGGCGCTACAGCGGTGGCGATTGGACGAGCACGGGCTCCTTCTTGCGAGCGCTTGCTCGTGCCGGATCGCGAACGGCTACAGCTGATCGACGCTGCATCCATCGAATGGCTAGAAGCCGACGACAACTACGTCCACGTGCACACGCCTGCGCGCAGCTACCTGTTACGCAGGACACTGCAGGATCTGCTTTCCCAGTTGGGTGAACAGCGCTTCGTGCGGATTCACAAGTCGACAGCGGTGAACATCAACTCAATCGAATCACTCACCCCCCTCTTCAAGGGCGACTACGAAATCCATCTGAACAACGGCCGCATTCTCCGGCTCAGCCGACGGTATCGCGAAGCGTTATTCGTCCGCATGGGGCAGTAGTTCCCCCTTGCCACGCCGAGCTCTCCATTCACCCCAAATGTGCTGCCAGCTGGTTGCGGGTGGATCAAGCTTCTGCTTATCGCTGCGAGGCGAGAACTTGATGGCTGTTGCAAGCGTCCTGTGATGCGCACCTTGCTGTTCCTGTCTGCGGTGATGGGAAGTGTGAGTTGTCCGTACGCTTATTTGTAGAAGCGGAAGTGAATGAAGGGGAAAAGGAATGTTCGGCTACTACTTTGACCTTGCCTTGCGTAGCCTCCGGCGTAACAAGGTACTCACCGCGCTGATGGTGCTGGCTATTGCGCTGGGTATCGGTGCCAGCATGACCACGCTGACTGTATTGCACGTGTTGTCCGGTGATCCGTTGCCGGGGCACAGCAGCGCGTTGTACGCGCCGCAAGTTGACCCGCGCGATATGGGTAACTATCAACCGCATGGCGAACCGCCGGATCGAGTTACCTGGATCGATGGCATGAACCTGTTGCGGGCGAAGAGGGCGGATCGCCAGGCGCTGATGACAGGCGGTTCGGTGGCTATCCAGCCAGCGCAGTCCGCACTCAATCCATTTTACGAGACCGCACGCTACACCACGGCCGATTTCTTTCCCATGTTCGGTGTGCCATTCCAGTACGGCCATACCTGGGGCGTGCCCGAGGATGCGGCTAGCGCAGCCGTGGTAGTGATCAGCAGCAAGCTCAATGACAAGCTGTTCGGTGGTCGCGACAGCAGCGGACGCATGCTGCGCGTGGAGGGTCATGCCCTGCGCATCATCGGCGTGCTGGGTGACTGGCGGCCGAACCCGCATTTCTACGATCTCAACCTGAAGAGTTACGGTGCGGACGAAGGAATCTACCTGCCGTTGTCCACCTCGCAGGATCTGCATCTGGCGCATCTCGGCGGCGCCGATTGTTGGGGCAATGGTGGCGACGGCGCCACTCCCTCACATACGGCACCTTGCGTGTGGCTGCAATTCTGGGTGCAGTTGAATACGCCGGCCCAGGCCGACGCGTACCGGCAGTTTCTGATCCACTACTCGCAAGAGCAACAGTCGCTGGGCCGCTTTCTGCGCCCGCCCAATGTACGCCTGCGCAATCTGATGCAGTGGCTGGACTACGAGCAGGTCGTGCCCGGCGACGTGCAATTGCAGAACTGGCTGGCGCTGGGTTTCCTGCTCGTGTGTCTGGTCAATACGGTAGGCCTGATGCTGGCCAAGTTCCTGCGTCGCTCCGCCGAACTGGGCGTGCGCCGTGCGCTGGGCGCATCGCGGCGTGCACTGTTCATGCAGCTGCTGGTGGAGTCCGCCGTGATCGGGCTTGCGGGTGGCCTTGGCGGCCTGCTTCTGGCGTACCTCGGACTGTGGCTGGTGCGACAGCAGCCGGCGAATTACGCGCCGCTGGCGCATCTCGATGGCGCGATGCTGATGATGACGCTTGTGCTGGCGGTGGTTGCCAGTCTGCTGGCCGGCGCGCTGCCGGCCTGGCGCGCTTGCCAGATCACTCCCGCCCGTCAACTGAGGAGCCATTGATATGGATATCCGCCCGATTCTGTCTACCCTGCACCGGCACAAGATCACTTCGTTGCTGCTGATCCTGCAGATTGCGCTGACGTGCGCCATCGTGTGCAACGCGGTGTTTTTGATCCATCAACGCCTGCAACGTATGGACATTCCAAGCGGCGTCGCCGACCACGAACTGCTGCAGATCAAGTTTGCGTACATCGGCGATCGACCGGATGCCTATGCGCAGGCGCAAACCGATCTGGCGACACTGCGGCAGATCGCTGGGGTGCAGGCGGTAGCTCTGGTAAACCAGCTGCCGCTGAGTGGTTATTCCATGTCCAACAGTGGCATCAAGCTGCACCCTCAACAGCAGCAGACATCGCTTGAGGTGGCAAGCTACTACGGCCAGAACCTACTGGCGACGCTGGGTCTACGGCTGATTTCGGGGCGCGATTTTCAGCCCGATGAGCTGGTCGACCTTAAAACCGCGCTGCCCGCGTTGCACAGCGACGATATAAAAAATCTGCCGCACACCGTGATCATCGATCAGGCAGTCGCCACACGCCTGTGGCCAGGCCAGAACGTGCTGGGCAAGATGATCTACTTCGGCAACGATATACCGATGCAGGTGGTCGGTGTGAGCTCGCCGCTGGCACGGCCGGACTCGCTGCAGATGGGCGCCCAGAACAGCATCGTGTTTCCGATACGGCTGACCGCGACGGAGGGTGGAAGCTATGTGATTCGCACTACCTTGGGGGATCGCGAGCAGGTGTTGAAATCCGCGCTGGCTGCGCTCAACCGCCTCGATCCCAACCGCATCGTGCTGGAGCAGCGCACCTATGATGAACTACGCCATGACTACTTTCAGGACGACCGCGCCATGGCCGGTATGCTAGTGGGCGTTATCGCGGCGCTGTTGATCGTCACCGCGCTGGGCATTGCCGGACTGGCTAGCTTCTGGGTCGGGCAGCGCCGCCGCACCATCGGCGTGCGCCGCGCACTCGGTGCCACCCGCGGCAACATCCTGCATTACTTCCAGACGGAGAACTTCCTGCTAGCCACGATCGGCATCGCGTTCGGCATGGTGCTGGCCTACGGCATCAACCTGTTGCTGATGCTGCATTACGAATTGCCGCGGTTGCCCGCGATCTATTTCCCGGTCGGCGCGATCGCGCTTTGGTTGATCGGCCAGCTCGCCGTGTTGGGGCCGGCGCTGCGCGCCGCCGCCGTGCCGCCGGTTGTGGCGACGAGGAGCGTTTGATCTCCTGTTGGTAGGATCTTTCAACGTCCGCTATCTGGTGGACAGATAGCGATGACGACTGACCGATCCTGGCCTATTCTGTTGAAAAACTCCGTCTTAACGAATGGACGTCCATATTTTGTATCACGATGGTCGCGACAATTCGATTCTGCACAAATTTGCACATTCAGTTCGGCAGAAGTCGACTGTCACGGCCGATTTTTCTCGCTCCAAACGAGCTCAAGTTTTTGAAGTGAGTTTTTCAACAGAATAGACCGATTTGGGACGGTCGCGCCGATCTTCGTGGTGGCCTCTTGCCAGATCAGCGCCGATCGTAAGGCATCGCTAGAGCGTGCCGTTCAATAGTCCGCGGGGTGGCAGGTTCGGGAGCATTCCAGATGGACGGTTTGGTAGCATTTCGGGTGGCGGGTTTGATCGGAATACGTAGTCGTCACGCGAAGTCCCGACCGATGCCGGAGGGTGCGCCGGTGACGAATGCCAAACGCGGGCGGCTGGAGGAAATCATAGCTTCCTCCTTTTATGCTGGAATCGTCGAAAGGAAGGCGCGTGTCTCGGCGACGATGCGGTCCTGGAACTTCGGGTCGCGCACGAGGGCGGAGCCGAGCATCGGATGGCCGCTCTCGTCGTAATAGACGCCAGTCTGACCGGACGCATCGATCAGGACTTTCGTGATCACGTGCGCTGCTCGCTTCGGGGTGCTCAAAAACTTCATGAAGGGCATGAGCAGCGGCACGAGCAGCGGAATGATGTATTTCAACAGAAAGCGCACGAAGGCATTGGCATCGCGCTGCCCGAGACCGGTGGCAAGATTTACGCCCGGCTCGACCGCGTTGAAATGCAGCCGCGGCGTTTCACGGGCGAAGACCATCACCGTCGCGAGATTGCATTGCTTCGACGTGGCATAGGCGTCCGCGCCCGGCATTTTGGAACCGCCGGGTTGCTGCCACTCGCCGCGCGCGCTCGCGTCCGCTGAAATATAACGCGCGCCGCGGAAGCCGACGGCTTTGGCGGGCTTGCGCTCGGGATCTTCCACGGCGGAAGCGACGAAGACGACATTCGCACCGTCGGGGAGATGCGGTACGAGCGCCTCTGTCAGCGCGAACGGGCCGAGGTGGTTCGTCGCGAAGGTCATGTCCCAGCCCAGCGCGTTTGTCGTGGGGCGCATCTGCATGATGCCCGCGTTGTTGAGCAGGCCGACGACCGGAAGATGGAGTGCGACGATCTCCGCGGCCGCGCGCCGCACGCTCGCAAGATCCGACAGGTCGCACACGACAGACACCGCGTGCTGGCCCTTTTGCGTGATGGTTTTCTGCAGTTCGTCGAGCTTCCCGCGGTCGCGGCCGACCAGGACGACGGTGCCGTGCTCGGCCAGTTCGAGTGCCGTGCTGCGACCGATGCCGGAGGTCGGGCCGGTGATGATGTAGGCCTTGCGATCTCTGGGATTTCCCATCGAAACAGTCTTTGCCATACTTGCCTCCATTTAATTACCTGTCTAGTCAGACATTATCAAGTCAAAAAATTAGCCGACCATCCGCCAAAGAGCGTCGAACCCTGCCATGGCATGTTTATCGGCGTTGGTCGGGTCATGGATCATGAAGTCGATCGTCGTGTCAGCCAGCGCGCTCATCAGGGCAACGACGAATCCCAACGGAGCATCGCGCATCGGCCCATTTTCGCGGCTCCGCTCCAGCAGTTTGGCTACGCCGGCCATTGTCTGGTGCCCCGTCTGACGACTTTCTGCGGTGATATCGCCCGACACGCCGAGATGCGCGAGAGTCCTGCGTTTCTCGGGGTAGGCCATCGCCCAACGCAGCGAGTAGGACCACATATGCAGCATCTGCTTGCGGATGTTGCTCCCAGCGGGCTGTCCATCCAGGGCTGCTGCAGCCATCTCCGTCTTGATTTCGAGATAGAGCTGGTTCAACAAGTCAGCCTTCGTCTCGAAGTAGGTGAAGAGTGACCCATTGGAGACGCCCGCCTCCTTCGCGATCGCTGCCGTCGCTGCGCCCAGTCCCTGGGAAGCGATGATGCGGGTCGCTGCCGCCATGATGGCGTTCCGTTTGTCGTCGCTTTTCGGTCTGGCCATAGCTTTTGTCCTTGAGTTGCATGCCTACTATATGAATAAGTGACTAGTCAGTCAATATTCTATACTGCGGTTGTGGTTGAGGCAGCCGTACATGTGAATCTTAAGCAGGGTACTGGGGTAATACGCCGGATGTCCGGTCACCGCGGGCCGCATGCCAGCGAAGCCCAGCTCGCCCAAGTCCAGCTCATCGACGACTACATCGATCAGCCAAACTGGATTCGCCTCGTCGGTGTAGTCGTCCGGTTGCTTGGGAAACAGAATACTCAGCGAACGATCGGCACCTTCGACAAATCGCTTCATGCGACAACCCATCGCCGTGACGGGGTGATGCTACTGGCACACCCTTGCAGGGTGTTTTCGCACAACTTCGGCCAAGAAGCAGACGCTCAACGGCGGCCATCAAGCCGGGTGGCTGAGATTTTGTGTTGTCGCATACGAGGCGGTTACGCGGCGTCAGCCCACCGTTCTTTTTGCCAGTGAGAACGAAAAACGGTGTCGCGCAGGAGTTGTCATTTCGTCTCCGACCGAGTCTGCTCGACAGGAGTAGCTTGGGTCGTGTTGGCCATCAGCCCGAGCCGGCTCAGCCAGTCGATCATGATCGAAGGATAACCTGGTACGAAGCGGGGAGGATCCAACGCATCGCTCTCGTAGCCGGTCTTCGACAGCATTAGTAGATGGTCAGCTCCTGGAAAAACATGCACAGTGAAGTCGCGCATGCCGGATCTGGCAAAGGCCGCACGAAACCCGCGCTGCCCGTCCGCTACATCGACGTTGCGATCCAGCGCGCCATACAACGCGAGCGTTGGGGTCGTGACATGTTCGAGTGTGGATTGCGGATCGTAAATCAATGAAGCGCGCAACGCTGTCAACATCGCGGGGGCGGGAGGCATTGTGATGCCCGGCGGGATACGCATCAACGGAAACCACGGCTGTGTGCGAGCTTTCTTCAACGCTGTGCCCGCTGATGCCCAGTCACTGTTGGTTTCCAAATTGCGGAACAAGCCCCTCTCGAACCGCATCGCATCGTCGATCTGCTGCGGCGAAAAACGACCGCTGTGGAGCAGATCCTGTCTGACCTCGTAGGACACGTTGTCGATGATCGTGCCGCTCGAACCGCTCTTCAGGATCATGAAAGCCAAGGGGTAATGGTGGGCGATGATCGGAGCCACCCAACCGCCGTTGCTGGGTCCCCATGCACCGACCCGCGCAAAATCCACGGCGGTGTCGCCGACCAGCGATTTCAGGGCTGCCTCGACATCCTCAGCTTTGTCAGCCGGTCCGGTAAACCGCCAGTTCCCGCTGGAAACACCCGTTCCCCGCTGGTCGAAGGTCAACACATCCAAGCCGTTTGCCACGAAATACGGAATCAGGAAACCCATGTCGCGGGTTGAGTCATCGGCCCCTTCAAGCAGCACGATCAAGGGTCGATGAGTCGCATCACGGATATGCCAGAGCGAAAAGCCAAAGCGCCCTTGGTGGTCGTCGATTGCATGCCTGTCCTCGATCACCGCGACCTCTGGCCGCCGCAAGTCAAAGTCCAGATAAGGTTTTTCCTGCGTGCGGTACCGATCACCTTCCACCTTCACCAAATTGCCGGTGCGATGTGTTGCCACGTCGAAGTATTCGAGCTGAGGCTTGGTCGGCGGCTCTGCGGTATGGCCCACGTAGACCACGCCCTGTGCCGTGGCGTAGCGCCCGTTCGTAGGCCAGTCCGAGTCGATAGGCGCGGCTTGCGGCGGTTTTCCCTGAGCCGGCGTGGCCGCCGCGCTGGATGCGCCAGCGGGCAACGTGAAAGAGAAGGCATTGGCCGCGGCCATTCCGACAACCACTGCCAGTATGAAAAGAAGATGTGTGCGCAACATAGTCAAGAAAACTCCCCTGGTACGGATATCTGGCAACCCACTGAGCTCAACGAGTCAGGCGAAAGTGGGCAATGGCTGCCGCCGTGGACACAAGCGAACACGGCGCCGTTGTATCGAAGTCGGGCAAGCCATGTGCCAGCGGGGGATTCGCGACTCAAGCAAGTCAATTCAAGCACTTGATGGCCAGCTACGGTCAGGTGTCAGCGTCCGCGGACAGGTTCGTGGACGTCCGGTCAATGCGTGCTGGCAGACGCGGAGATGTCCGGTTTGGGTGGCAGCTGTGGGAAAACACAACAGTGCGTTTGAGGCTGATCTGTTGGCTCGCGTAGTCGTTCAAGCGAGCAATGGTTGCGTTGAGACCGCCACCCTGAGCCGACTCCGCGTATGACTAACGTTGTGCGCTTGAAAAAGTGCTACGGAGATGACGCTTCAGGATGGGTTGTAGGCGACCCAGCCCTTGAACGTAAACCCGGCGTAGAACAGTTCGACATCATCGAATCCTGCTTCTCTTAGTAGGGCTACGTCCTGCTCGGGAGAAAGCAGGGGCAGTCGATTGCTGATTGCGGTGGCTGCATTCGTTGCATCCGATGCAGGAATGCCGGATGCCATTGCGAATGCCGCGTAGCGAGAAAGCCAGCGCGATTTCTCATCTTCGGCTTGGGGAAAGCTGTGGTGGGCAACAACGAGCGGTGCACCGGGCTTCAAGCGTCGCCTCAGTTCGGCCAACGTATGCAGACGCTGCTTGGCAGAAAGGAAATGCAAGGTCAGGAGACATGTAGCGCCATCAAATGGCCCCTCCGGTGCGGTGTCGATGTAACCCTCATGGAGCCCGACACGTGATGCGAGTGGGCCTAAGGTGATCTCTGCAAGCTTCAGCATCTCAGCTGACGGGTCGACACCCACGAAGTGCCACTCTGGCTGGGCGCTTGCAAAGACTTTCAACTCCAAACCACCCCCGGCACCGAGTACAAGTACTTGACCATCGCGAGGGATGGTTTCGGCAAGAAGTAGCGCCGCCATCTGCTGGAGGCCATGAAAGCCTGGAACCTGCTTGATGGGACCTTCAGCGTAGCGAGCGACAGCTTTCGGGTCAGAGAAAGACGACAAGAAGAGCTCCAACGTTCCAGGCGGCTCATGCTACCGCGAACCACGTGCCTCTTGTCCATGGTGGACGTGAGAGTTGATGGCCACCCGAAGGACACTGGCATTGACGTGGATGATTTCGTCATTTACGGTAAAACACATGAACCTCGTAGACGCTCAACCCTCGCTGATTATTTGCACCACTCAAGAAGTGGTGGGTTAGCACACGTTTCCGAGTAGCTAAAACCCGCCCTTGAGGCGGGTTTTTTTATATCCACCTCCTGGGCATTCGAAGCCAATAGGAGTCCTTCATGAATATCGATAGTCATCAGTCTCCGGCTCTTTACCTTGTATGCGGAAAGATTGCTTCAGGAAAATCAACGCTCACCCAGAAGCTCGCTGCTCGCCCAAAGACGGTGCTTATCAGCGAGGATATTTGGCTGTCGCAGCTCTATGCGGATGAGATCCGTACGCTCGATGATTACGTCCGTCGTTCGCGTCAGCTGCGCAGCATCCTTGCTCCTCACGTTGGGTCACTACTGCTAGGTTGCCTCTCGGTGGTCCTCGATTTCCCAGCGAACACGCTCAACAACCGTCGTTGGATGAAGGACATTATCGACCGTACTGGCGCAGCGCATGTATTGCATTACCTTGATATACCCGATGAAGTTTGCAAAATGCGGTTGCGAAACCGCAATGCCACAGGTTCACACCCATACGCGCCGACTGATGTCGAGTTTGATGAGATCACCCGGTTCTTCTTGCCGCCATCTCACGAAGAGGGTTTCCACATAATTCGCCATGAACAGTAGTGGGCGACGCACATCGTATTCTTGTGTATGTCCACTTCCGAAGTAGACATGGGAGACACATTGACCAAGACTTTAACCGCAGGCATTTCATCCAGCGTGCCGGCAGGATACGCATGATAAGTGCGTTTGTAGATAGTCTGTTGGCGCGTATTTCGGCGAGGCGACAGACGCGTACTACCGGAGAGCTCCAACACATTCGTTTCATCGAAACGCCTGTGGGCAAAGTGCGCGTGTATGACTCCGGATCAACAAAGCCATGCGTCGTGATGGTTCCCGATGGACCCAACGTCATCGAGCACTACGATGTAGTGATCGATCTGCTCTCACAGCAGTTGCGTGTGGTGTGTTTCGACATGCCCGGTTTTGGCTACTCCCACCCACTGCATTCGTATGAGCATTCGCTGGATCAAGGTGCCCATGCTGTCCTGGGCGTACTTGATGGCCTTGGCATAGAGAGGGCAACCCTGGCGGTTAGCTGTGCCAACGGCTTTTACGCTTTGCGTGCTGCCAAGCTTGCGCCGGAGCGGATTCCAAATCTGGTCCTGTCGCAGACTCCATCACTCACAGCCATGCATGCCTGGACGGCCCGCGTTATCCCGAGACCACTGCGTGTTCCTGTCATAGGGCAGATCGCTGCGTGGCTCTTTCGTCAAAAGGCTGCGACCAGCTGGTATGGCATAGCACTTCCCAGGACGACAGATCCGCAATTTTTTCGAGAAACGGCGTTGAATGCTCTTTCTGGTGGGGCATGTTTTTGCGTTGCTGGCGTCGTTCAAGGATTGGCCAGAGAAAAGATGGCTTCGTTGTGTGGAGTGACGGTGCCATGCACGATGATTTGGGGTGAGAAAGATCACTCTCACCGAGGTACCGATCCCAACTCCCTGCACGAATGTATCCCGCAGGCCGAGATCGTTCATTTCCAGGATTGTGGGCACTTTCCCGACATTGAACAGCCCGAACGCTTTGCTGAGATCCTCATCGATCAAGTGGCTCGATACGCGTAACCGTCTCTCTCAAATGTGCGTTTCTTGGCTACAAATGGATGTTTCCGCCGAGAAGCCGATCGATCCGCAAGGACGGCAGCTAACCAACGGCCTCTGAAAATAAGGTTGGTCAACGAACCGATCAAACGGCGCATGGCGTAAGTAGCCAAGCTTTGGAAGATCGCGCGCATGACGCTCAGAGCGTCACCTGATGAAGCTGATCGGCTTCCCGAAGTCAGGAATCAAGCTCATCCGTCGGTGCGGCAACTGATCGTTCGTCCGCTGTCCGTGCCCTGTCCGGACAGTAGTGGCCCTGTCCGCGGGCAATCGTTCTTGCCGAAAGGCTATGGATGAAATGGCTTGGGAATGCGGCTTTCAAGAGATTCGAGCCTTTGGCACGAGCTTTGCCATATGTCTCATTGAAAGCTTCCTACCTACTCACGGAGAACCGCCATGAAATTCGAGACCTTGATGCTGCAGAGTCTTTTCGCCGCCTGCCTGCTGATCTGCCTACTGACCCTGGGTGCCATGCTCACTTCGCAAATAACCGTGCCGAGCGTTGCGGTCAGCCATGCTCCTGTCGCGGCCATCGAAAGCTTGATCAGCTGAGTCACCGACGCAAGCATGAGGCATCCTGAATAGCTCAGGCAGGTAACGCCGCATTGAAACGCGGACAGATGTCATCCATCAAGGAGTAGTCCACTTGGCTATCAATCGATTCAGTAAAGCGGCATGGGCTGCCTATTTTCTTGCTCAACTTGCGTTGGGGATAACGCCGGCCCATGCCCAGTCGGAAAGTGATGACGCGGCACTGACACGCACTATCACTGCGCTCGATGCGAAGGTTTTCGATGCATACAACAGCTGCGATCTTAAGGCGTTTGGCAGCTACTTCTCGCCAACGGTCGAGTTTTATCACGACAAAGGTGGTGTGACCTATGACCGCGAAACAGTTGTCATGAACACCCGCAAATATATCTGCGACAAAGTGCACCGGGAGTTGGTTCAAGGGTCTCTCAAGGTTTATCCAGTCAAGGACTATGGCGCCATTGAGGAGGGCGAACACATTTTCTGTGAGATAAAAACAGGTGCATGCGAAGGCGCTGCCAAGTTTTTGATGATTTGGCAGAACACGGATGGGAAATGGTTGATGACGCGAGTCATCAGCTACGGACATCGAGCCTTGTTGCCGGCTGAAAAGGAAGCGCTCAAATTGCAAAGTCATCCCTGACATGAGCGCTTTACCCACGATAGGTTGTGTGTCTGGGATCCTGATTGCCACTGGCTCTCGTCGCGACCGTGGTGGTGAGTTACGCAGAACCTGACAACGCATCCAGTTGGACGGGTGTGCCGTTCAACTCAGGAATTGGCAGATAGGGTCACGTCTTCGGTGCGTCGGAACTTAAGGGCGCGGCAACTACTAGCGATAGCGAACCAGTGCATCGCCGAGGGCTTCCTTCAGCGGAGCCAGCCAGGGCTCGTATTTCGTCCACTGATCGACGCCATCGCGGAAGATCGGTTGACGTACCTGTTCCGAGCTGGCCGTGCGCACGCTGCGCGCCGTCTTGTAGAACTCAAGGCAGGATGGCTCGAAGGCCAGTCCACAGAAATTGAGAATCCGCCGCACGTTGCTCTCGAGATCATCGACTACATCCTCATGATGGATGCGCAGTACGCGGCCCGGCAATACCTCGTCCCAGTGTTGCATGACATCGAGATAGGTCCGGTAGTACCGCGCGATGTCCTCGACGCTGTAGGCGAATTCCTGACCCGTCGCAAAGAGCTGTTTCAGATTGCTGAAGCAGCAGGCGATCGGTTCGCGCCGGACGTCGATGATCTTCGCGTTGGGCAGGATCAGATGGATCAGGCCGATATGCCGGAAGTTGTTCGGCATCTTGTCGATGAAGTACGGCTTGTTCCCGCGATAGATGCAGGTATCGTCCAGATATTTTTTGCCAAGTCGCAGAAAATCTTCGCGCGCGAGATCCGCCAGGACGCCCGGATAACGCGGGTTGTCGAGGTCGAGTTCCCGTCCTTGCAGATCGAGGACCATGCGTGGAATCTCGCCCAACTCATGGGTACCTTCGACGCGCGAATGGGATGCCAGTATCTGCTCGATCAAGGTGGAGCCGGCACGCGGCAGCCCGACGATGAAGATCGGGTCCGGGCGCCGATCGCCAAAGGCTTCGCGGCTGGCGAAGAACTCGCGCGTGCAGACTTCGATCTGCTGGCGCGTGTTGGTTTCGATGATTTCTGCACGGTAGCGGCTCTCGGACCGTTTGAGCGCGTTGCCCTGGCTGTAATAAGGCCACGATTCGGCGTAATCACCGCGATCCTCGAACGCCTTGCCGAGTGCGAAGCACAGATGGTAGCGATCGACGACTGGCGTGGTCGGCGCTGCTTCCGCAGCGCGCATCCGGATGATCTCCTCATCGGTGAAGCGATATGTTTTCAGGTTCGCCAGGCTCCAGTACGCGTCACCGAAATCAGGACGAGCCGCTGCCGCGGCGCGATAGGCCTCGATCGATTCGGCCTGCCGCCCCTGCGTCTTCAGCGAATGCGCGAGCGACAGATACAGGTCGGCCGCGCCGGGCAGTTCTTGCAGGAGGTTCTGGTACAGCGTGATGGCGCGATCGTGTTCACCCAAACCGACGCTCGCACTGGCGTATAGCGCCCGGTAATCGAGATGATCTGGCTCGATCGCAAGCAGCTTCTCGGCCTCCTCGCAGGCACGCTGATACAGGTGTCGCTCGAGCAGTACGGATGCATAGTCGTAACGTGCCGCTCGATAATCCGGGGCGATCTTCAGTACGGCGTCGAGCAGTATTTCGGCATCGTCGAGCACGTCGCGCACAAGGCCGATACGCGCGAGCAGGCGCATCGCCTCGACATCGTTGCCTGCTTTGAGCAGATAGGCGCGGATGATCTGTTCGGCAGGTTCAAGTTCGCCGTCCGAGAAATGGCTGGTCGCGCGCACGACATCGGGCGCCAGGCGCTTGAGCGTGGCGACCTGCGAGGCGGCGGTCGCCGCGTTGGCGGTATCGCCCGTCATGCGGTAAAGGCCTTCGAGAAGGTTCCAGCTCGAAGGCAGCGCTGGATTGATATTGACCGCACGCAGCAGCGCGTCGATCGCGTGCGGCGCATCGCGCAACACCACGTAACAGTGGCCGCGCTCCTCGTACACACGACTGTAATGAGGATGTTCCTGTTCCATCCGCGCCAGCGTTTGCAACGCGGCGTCGATCTGTCCCAGATAGCGTTGATTGCGGGCTACGAGATAGAGCACCTCGTAATGGTCCGGCGCCTCGGTCAGCAACGCCTGCGCTGCCTGCAAGGCAGGCGCGTACTGCCCGTCCACGTGAAGCTGGCGGATGTGCTGGATTTGAAGCTCCAGCGGCGGGAAGACTGGATCGGTTGCCGTAGCGTTCATGGGGACCAAGGAAAACCATTAAAAATGGGGGCAGGCTTGAAGCCCACCCCCATTCTATTTGCATCGACTTCGGGCGACGTTAGCTTAGAGCCTGCCTACGATCCCTGCGCAACGCGAACTACACAGAGACCGTAGACAGACTCTTAGAACTTGAAGCCCATCTTCAGACCGATCACGCGCGGATGTATCGGTACCTGCGACTCGATGAACTGGGCCGAGGACGTAAACACGCTGGCATGGCTGTTGTTGAGGTTGGTGCCGTAAAGCGACACGTTCCAGTTGTCCTTGGCCACACCCACCGATGCGTCGACGGTGTTGTAACCGGCCTGCAGGTAACGCAGCTCCACCGTAGTGATATCCGTCACGCCCGCGCCGCTCGGATAGGTGGCCGGCTGGTTGTACATCGAACCGGTGCGGTTTGCCCCAATCTGCCAGAAGGCCTTGTAGCCGCCGCCGAACTCCCAGTCGTAACGGAAGCGCATATTGAACTGCGAACGGGGCGAGAACGCCGGCGTGCTGCCCACGTCGCCGAACGGATTGGCGAACGACGACTCGGCGCCAATGGCTCCGGTTTCGACGATGCACGAGTTATAGCCGGCCGACCCCGGAATATTGTTGACCAGGCACGGTGAGTTGGTCTGTTTGGCATGGTTGAGCGAACCGGAGCCGATAAGGGACAGGCCATCGGTAATGCGCGCCTGGAATTGCAGTTCCAGACCCTGCACCTTGTAGTTCGGTCCGTTGACCGCGAAGGTGGTGTTACCCAGCACCAACGGATTGAAGAACTGCATCTGCACGTTGTCCCACCGCATGTCATACAGTGAGCCGTTGATCAGCAGGCGGTCATCGAGGAACTCGGTTTTGAAGCCGATTTCGTTGTTGGTCAGCGTGTCGGGCGCGTAGCTGATCGGCTTCTTGTACTGCGGCTCGCCATCGAGCTTCGCCACGTCCGAGGACGTACGGTTGAAACCACCCGGACGGAAACCTTGCGAGAAGGTGTAATACACCATCGTGTCCGGCGTGATGTGCCACGTCAGGTTCGCATTGCTCTTAAAGCCATGGTAGGTGGTGTGGGAATTTATCACCGTGTCATCGCCCACATAGGTACCGTTGGGGACGTTCACCTGGGCACTGGTGGTATAGAACTCCGTACCGGTCTCATACTCGGAGTAGTGGTAATAGCGCGTGCCGGCGGTCGCAGTCAGGACATCCGGGATGATGTCATACGACATCGAACCGAATGCGGCCTCCTGCTTGTAACCGCGCTTTGCGTTTTCACCAAAGGCCGTGCCAGCGGGGAGCGCGACACCCGGCGAGGACTCCGCAACGGCTACGCAGGGATTACCGCCGGTGAGGGCGCTGGCGAGGTTTTGCGGCGTACAGGACGGAATCGTGTTGTAGTTGAACCGCATGTGGTCGTCGATGTTGAAGTCTTCGTAGTACAGACCACCGATGACACGGAAGCGATAGTCTTCCGGTGTGCTCAGCCGCAGCTCATGGCTCTGATGCGTGCTGGTCACGTGGTCGTTCCAATAGCCTTCCGGCGAATAGCAGACCGGCTTGCCAGCGCTGGAAATACCTGCCGAAGTACCGGTGCATTGGTAATACATGCCACCCGCGCTGCGCGAGTAGTTGGTGTAGTCCTGCTGCTCGCTGATGCGGCGATTGGTGTAGCCACCGGTGTACACCACCGAGAGGTCGCCGATCTGGCCATTCAACGTCCAGGCGGTGTTGGTGTCATGGTCATTGTTCCAGGCCGGCACGAATGCGGTGATCTGGTTGGTGCCAAGCGTCTGGCCGTCCGCACCCACCGGATACGTTGATGACTGCCCCTTGGCATCCAGGTTCTGGTAGCTCTCGGCGACCAGGAGGTTCCAGTCGTCGTTGATCTTCCACAGTCCGGACAGGCGCGCTCCTTGGGTATCGACCGGATTCCAGTTGTTCTGTGCCACGGAATAGTTGTTGAAAACCGAGGTGCCACCGGCGGCCACATAGGGAGCCATCGCACCGCCGCCGTCGGTGGGCTGACGAGTGAACGTGCTCGGCACGTTGTCGATGTAACCGCCCTGATGATCGTTGTAGATCACGCCACGTATAGCGAAGGTGCCGGGAATGATCGGCAGATTCAGCACAGCATTAGCCGAATTGTTCGGAGCGCCACCGGCGGTCACACTGGTACTGGCTTCGGCGCTGCCGCTGACCTTGTCGAGATTCGGCTTGTTGGTGATGTAGCGAACGGCGCCGGCTTCGGCGCCGCCACCGAACAGGGTGCCCTGCGGGCCTTCGAGCACTTCGACGCGCTCCATGTCGACCATATAGATATCGAGGTTACGTGCGGGGAACTGCATGGACTGGTCGTCGAGATAGACGGCCACGTTCGGGAACGGTGCGATGGTCGCGCTGGACTGGTTGCCAAGGAAGCCGGTGCTCAGACCGCGCATGTAGATGTTGCCCTGGCCCGGGCCGTTTGCGGCAAAGGTCACGTTGGGCAGGTATTTGATCAGGTCATTGAATGACGTGACATTCAACTGCTGCAAGGTGTTGCCGGTGAAGGCCTGAATCGTGATCGGAACGGCCTGGATGTCTTGGGTGGTGTGCTGAGCCGTCACTGTTACCGTCTGCAGCGTGTTCGCATTGGACGGGCTAGCGGCAGTGGCCGGCGTCGCGTCGGGCGAGCTTGCTGCGGGCGACGTGGCACCGAGCGTGGCGGTGGTTGGTGCGCTGTTGGTGGGTGTGGTGTTATCAGCGGCATAGGACACGGGGGTCGCAGCGAGCGCAGTCAGCACCGCGAAGGCGATCTTATTGACTTTCAAGGGTCTCTCCAGATGGTCTGTAACTGAGTGTCACAACGACGCGGGTGGCGCCGCTGACGGCATGGCGGGTGTGGAGTTATTGGGTCGCGCTGGAAACAGAAAAGCGGCAAGCAGGGCAATGCGTGGTGGAGCGCGGAGCAACGCTATGAAGCACCCTTGAGGTGAGTGGAAAGATTTAAGCGTTCCCCTAGGCACGCCTTGCAGATGACGGCCCTCCCATTTCAACTGAATCTGATTGCACGAATGTTGTGCAGATATTTCACCGTGACTTCGCGGAAGCGACATCCTTGGCTACTTATCTAGATCGCCTCGTCTAAGTGGATGTCCATACGCCGCTGTAGCGCATCAACTCCAAGGCACATGTTGGCAGTGGACTTTCTCATGACGAATCGAAAGAGATTGCGAGTGAGCGCGAAATCGGCATCGCGCGTTGCTTCCGTCAATCGCTCCCGATATGTATGAAGGCGCAGATGTCCCACTAACCATCGGCCTGCATGTTGCAGTGGGTCACTATGTTCTTGCCGAAATAAATTGCGGGCCGGTGGAGAGGACGAGTTCATCGACGCCACACATTCGATCGAATCAGCCTGCGTCAGCAGCGACACCCGATGCGCACGTGCGGGCGAGTGGTATCCATGGTTCTTCCTGTGGCTTGTCACAAATGTCTAGTTTTCTATGAGTCACGTGCGAAGCATTCCAGCAGGACCGCGTGCTGCTGCCATGACGGGCGATAGACAAGCTAAGGAAGTGGTATGGGCGAAGCGGCAGTCGACGCTTTGATGGGTGGTTTCTTTCCGGTGGGGGAATACTATCGAGCAACGTAGAAGGACGTCGCCATGCAACGACTTGTTGCCTTGAATGGGTTTTGACGTGACGTTGGTGCCTGTCTCTTTGCCGGAGGTCTTCAGCTTGATCGTTCTAAAAGATGTTGGTCGAATACTTCTCCCCGAGCCTCGGTGACTTCCGGAGACCACCATCGTGAGTGACAGCGAGCAGATTTCAGTAGGGCCATCGGGGACACGTTCAAATACGCCGATGTTCATTCTTGTTGGCGTCACGGTTTGCATAGGCGTAGGTGCAGGGCTGGGTGGCATGGCATTGGCCTTGCTGCTGCATTTTCTTCAGCACCTCGCCTACGGATACAGCATGGGCGCGGTGATGGGTTCGCAAAGCTTTCTGCAGGGCGTGACCGCATCTGCGCCGGCGCGGCGAGTTCTGGTGTTGCTGATATGTGGCTGTGTGGCGGGTCTTGGCTGGTGGGCGGTCTATCGCCTGGGCCGACCGCTTGTAAGCATCAGCAAGGCGATCAAGGCGGACGATCCGCGCATGCCGGTCGCCACGACGGTTGCACATGCCTTGCTGCAGATCATCACTGTGGCGCTCGGCTCACCGCTCGGCCGCGAAGTGGCGCCGCGAGAGATCGGGGCCACGTTTGCAGGTTGGTTGTCGCACCGTATCGGTCTGACCGCGAAGGAAAGCCGGATCATGGTCGCGTGCGGTGCAGGTGCGGGTCTTGCGGCCGTCTATAACGTACCGCTCGGCGGCGCCATTTTCGTGCTCGAAGTCTTGTTGGGCACATTCACTTCAGCGGTTGCGATCCCGGCGTTGCTTACATCGGTGATTGCGGCGGCGGTGGCGTGGATCGGGCTGGGCAACGATTCGCAATACACGGTCCCGCACTTCCAGATCAGCTATTCCCTGGTCATCTGGTCGATCGTGATCGGACCTGTCTTCGGATTCCTCGCCTATTGGTTCTCTCACTTGACTGCTGCTGCGCGTGCGAAGGCCCCGCGTGACTGGCGCTTGCTTCCCTGTTGCATGGTGGCGTTCGTCATCATTGGTCTGGTCGCGATTCCTTATCCGCAGCTGCTAGGCAACGGCAACGGTCCGATCCAGCTGGGATTCAACGATGCTGTCAGCATTCCACTGGCCGTGACTTTGCTGCTGTTGAAACTTTTGGCCATAACGGGGAGCCTGCGCGCAGGTGCGGAGGGCGGTCAGCTGACGCCAGGGATGACGATCGGCGCGATGCTTGCGATCATCACCGGCGGTCTCTGGAACGCGGTATGTCCGGTGGTCCCATTGGGCACATTTGCCATCGTCGGTGCGGCGGCCTTTCTCGCCGCTTCGATGCGAATGCCGATCACCGCAATTGTGCTTGCCGTTGAATTCACCCATGTCGATCACGACTATCTGGTGCCGGTGCTGTTCGCTGTAGCCGGGTCCACCACAGCGCTGAGGATGTGCATCCGCCATTTTGATGCAAGCGCTTCAAGGGCTGCATATCAACACTGATCCTCTGCAAGCGCGATATGCATCAAGCTTGTGCGGCGATGATGAGCGCCAACACATGCTTGGTAATGACGAGTGTCCAATAAGAAGTGTTGATCACGATTATTGAAAGTCGCGGAGAGTACGATCCGTAGACTCACGCTATCGAACGCAACAGCCCACCTTCCGCGCGCAGTGCGGCACCATTGGTACTTGCTTCACCGAGCGTTGACGAGTCTCTTGCACTCGAATAGTCACTTCGCTTCGAGCGATACAATCGTAGGTGCTTTTCGGTACATATCTCCGCGTGTTCCACACAAGGCAGGTGACCCATGGGCAAATACTATTTCGTAGGGAGCGGTATCGCTTCACTGGCCGGCGCGGTGTTTCTGATCCGCGATGGCGGTGTGTCAGGCGAGGACATTGTGATCCTTGAGGAGTCGCACGAGTTCGGCGGCGCGTTTGACGCGCATGGCAATGCCGATACCGGTTACTACATGAGTGGGAGCCGGATGTTTGAAGCGATGTACCAGTGCACGTTTGACCTGTTGGCATCGATTCCCTCCGTGAGCAATCCCAACATTTCGGTCAAAGAAGAAACCGATCTCTCCAACAAGGCGACACCTTGGTACAACAAGGCGCGGCTGGTCGACCGCAACGGCAAGATTCCGGATTTTCACACCATGGGCTTTACCGAGAAGGACCGGCTGGACCTGGTCAAGATCATGGCCGAGCCGGAAGGAATGCTCGACAGCAAGCGCATTACCGACTGTTTCGAAGAGCATTTCTTCCAGACCAACTTCTGGTTTGAATGGTGCACCCTGTTTGCATTCGAACGCTGGCACAGCGCAATCGAATTCAAGCGCTATCTGCAACGATTCGTGCATCATTTCTCCACGATCGATACGCAGGAGAGCATCTACCGCAGCCTGTACAACCAGTACGACAGTTTTGCCGTACCGCTGGTGCGCTGGCTGCAGGATCGGCAGGTGGATTTTCGCTATGGTGTGCGCGTCGACGATCTGCATTTCAAATCAGGAACCGATGCGATCACGGTAACCGGCATCGAATACCACGAGCAGGGCGCCAATGGTCGTATCGATATCGGCGACGGTGACATGGTGTTTGTCACCAACGGTTCGATGACGGCCGACAAGGTGTTCGGATCGATGACGCAGGCGCCGCTCATGGACCGCAGCAACAAGGCGGGTGCCTGGAAGCTATGGGAAACGCTGGCCGAAGGCAGGCCGCATTTCGGCAACCCTGCAGCGTTCAACGGCAACATCGCTGAATCGTCATGGATTTCGTACACCGTCACGGTCAAGGACCCGCTGTTCTTCGAGCTGATCGAAAGCTTCAGCGGCAGCAAACCCGGTACGGGAGGACTGATTACCTTCAAGGACTCCAGTTGGCTGATCACGATCTCCATCTACCATCAACCGTTCTTCCCCAACCAGCCCGAAGACACGTTTGTGTGGTGGGGCTATGGTCTGTTCCACGACCGCCCCGGCGACTATGTCAAAAAGCCCATGGCCGAATGCAACGGTGCCGAAATCCTGCAGGAGGTGCTGGGGCATCTGCACTTCAGCGAGCAGGACAAGGACGCCATCATCGCCAGTTCCAACTGCATTCCCTGCACCATGCCGTATATCACCAGTCAGTTCATGGTGCGCAAGGCTGGCGACCGGCCCAGGGTAATTCCACAGGGATCGACCAACCTCGCGTTCATGGGTCAGTACGCCGAGCAGCCCGATGACGTGGTGTTTACCGTGGAGTATTCAGTACGCTGTGCGATGACCGCGGTATACACCTTACTGAAGCTGGATAAGAAGCCACCAGCGGTCTACAAGGGACTGCACAGCCCCAAGGTCATCGTCGATGCGATCCGTACGCTGCATCGCTAAGCCTCAATGCGGCTTTCATACCGACGATTGCTGCTATTGGGTGAGGAGCGAGCGTTGAAGTCTCGAAAGAAACGGCCGTGAGGCTCACGCAATGGAACGTAGCAGGCCACCTTCCGCGCGCAGTGCAGCACCATTGGTCGCGGCCGATAACGGGCTGGCGAGGTAGGCGACGAGGCTGGCGATTTCCCTGCCGTCGATAAGGCGCTGCAGCAGCGAGCTGCTGCGGTGTTTCTCGAAGAACTCGTGTTCGGCCTCTTCGGCGTTGGCGCCGGGCGTGGCGATATTTTTGAGAAAGTCGACAATGCCCTCCGAGCGGGTGGGGCCGGGCATGACGCTGTTGACGGTGACGCCGGTGCCCTTGGTGAGCTCGGCCAGGCCGCGCGACAAGGCCAGCTGGGAGGATTTGGTGACGCCGTAATGCACCATTTCCGGTGGCGTCATGATGCCGGATTCGCTGGAGATGAAGATCACCCGGCCCCGATTCTTTTTCAGCATGCGCGGAAAGTAGTGGCGCGACAGGCGCACGCCGCTGAGCACGTTGACCTCGAAAATTTTCAGCCAGTCCTCATCGGTAATGTCGGCGAATGGCTTGGCTTCGTAAATACCGAGGTTGTTGATCAGGATGTCGGCATCGGGTACCGCGGCAATCAATGCGGCGACACCTTCGGCCGTCGCGAGATCAGCAACGACTTTCTGCAATCCCGCGGGGTTGTCGGGAAATGCCTGATCGAGCTTGGCCCGGCTGCGGCCCGGCACGATTACCGAAACGCCTTCGGCCAGCAGGGTTTCGACGATGGCCAGACCAACGCCGGCACTGCCGCCGGTGACGATTGCAGTGTGGTTTTTCAGTTGCAGATCCATGGTGTGTCCTTTGTGAATGCGTTGAGCGATTGTCATGGCGAATCGATGGCGTGCCATCTGCATGCATCACACATCGATCATGGTTGAACGATGGTAGTGATTGATAAAGTGATGTGCGTGCAAATTCTGATCGATCAAGTACAGATGAAGAACGTCATGCACTTATTTTCACGGTCTCATGCAAAGTGCGTCTCTAACCTTGGTTCCAGCGTTCAACCATGAGCGCTGTGCGCGGCAGTGACAACCTTCCTGCTGTGCCAATCCATTCCCCAGGAGCTTTGCAATGAGCACGAACGACCATGATGTAAAAATTCTCAACGGCCTCATCGAGACCACCATCGACAGTGCCGAAGGCTATGAAGAAGCGGCCAAGGATGCTGACAATTCGCGTTATACCGCCGCCTTCCAGAGCCGTGGTTCCGAGCGTCATCAGGTAGCGTCGAAGTTGCAGCAGCAGGTGATCACACTGGGCGGCAAGCCGGAAGACAATGGGACAGTACTCGCCTCGGCTCATCGCATGTTCGTCAACCTGCGCCATACCATCAGCAAGGGCGACATTGCCGTTGTGGATGAAGTCGAGCGCGGCGAAGATCACATCAAGGCGAAGTTCGAGGATGCCTTGAAGGACAACGATCTGACCGTCGCGACCAAGCAGGTGATCACGGATGCTTACGCTTCGGTGCGTCAGGGCCATGACCAGATGCGCGATCTGAAACATGCGCTGCATAACCAGCAGGCCTGAGTTTCGGTTTGCGCCAGTCGAAACAGAAAAGTCGCCGTGAGGCGACTTTTCATTGGCCGACATGATCAGGTATCCGGTCGGTGCTCCAGGCTTAGTTCAGCGAATGGGAAGCGCTATCCGCTCTTATTTGGCCGGGGCATGTGCCACTGACGCGTTTGAAGAGGCGCCGAAAAGCGGCTTCGCTGCTGTAGCCGAGCTGCTCTGCAATACACGCTACGGACTGCTGCCGATCGCGCAATAGCTGTTCGGCGACGCTTACCCTCCATTGCGTGACGTATTGCATTGGGGGCATCTGCATCAAATGGGTAAAGCGTTCGGCGAAAGCCGAGCGAGACATGCAGGCCATGCCCGCCATCGAATGCATGGTCCATGCACCGCCAGGATTTTCGTGCACCGATTGCAAGACTTTGCTTATGCGCGGATCGGCCACCGCGGCAAACAAACCGCGTCGATTGCCTGCCCGCTTGGCATAGTCGCAGACAGCCAGAGTGAACAACGCATCGGCAAGCTTGTTCAACAGCACCTGTCGACCGTCTTGTCCCGCGTTGACTATGTCTACCATCATGGCCGACAACTGGCGAAACGTGTCTCCCGCGTCTTTTGCGCGTACCACGAAGCAAGCTGGCAATGCCTGATTGAGCGGATGGTGTGTGTTGCCAAAGAAGCGCATTTCGCCGCAAATAAAACTCGTGCGATCAGCTGCTTCAACAGTCGTTTCACCCTCGACGCTCAGTCGATGCGGATCGCCCTGCGGAAAGAGGATGAGATCTCCGGTGTTCAGGTGCATCACGCGGTCCAGCGCGGCAGATTCGACCTTGCACTGTCCAGCACCGACAAGATGGAAAAGCCCGCAGTGGTACTGGGGTTCATCGAGGAACCAGGAGCCACAGCGGTGCAGCTCGGCGACGACCGCGACACGTAACATCGACTGATTGAGCAGGGATTCGAGTGCCGGGTCGATGAGCGAGGTACGCGGCTCACTCGCGAGCATCGGATTGGCTTCGATATACATGGGTGATCCTTTCGACGAGAAGCTCTGATAGCTTCTCTTCGCGGTCTACCCACCAGCGGTTACATCGGTTGCGGAGTGGCGTGCTATTGCATTGACCAGCTGCATATCAGGCCGTCGGCAAGCCATTGATGCAGAAGGCTGGCCATGCGCGGTAACGCGTCGGCGGGCTCGTGAAACTCACAGAGTCGTTCGCACAGTGCGGCGAAAGACTCCTCCTTGATCGCCCCGGTCAATGCGGATAGCTCATCCGCGCTGACCGTGCGGTATCGTACGGTCAGCGAATGCCGCCAGACCAGAAGATGGCAAACCTTCGCATGACGGCGTAGTCGCGGGCGCTTGCTGTTGGAGTCCGCGGCGCGGCGGAAAGCATCGACGTTATGCTGAACCGACAGGATCTGCAGATGATTTTGCGGGCGCAAGCGCAAGTTCGCCCACGCATCTGCAGGTACATGGGCCAGATCGGCGGCAGCAAGCACCGGCTCGTTGGCCGCATCGAATGTTGTGGAAATAGCCCAGTCCAGGCTGGCCATTTCGGCCAATTCCGCCGAGGTGTGCCATGGCAGGCTGTATCCCAGAAAGGCCGCAACGCCCGCACCGTGCCAGCGGATGTTGTAATGCATGGATGGATGCGCCTCGATATAGCTTTCCAGCATGGCGTTGAAGCGACGACCCATCAGATGGCCTAATCCGGCAAACTCCGTTGTCAACGAATCACGTAGACGCACCCGATAACCATTGCGGTAGATAGCCATGCGAGTCGCGGCATCAGCTCTGGCATCGCCGTGCAGTTCCGGCAGTCGCGGCGACTCTTCGGCAAGCACCGCCTGCATGATTTGTTGCTGAAGTTCCTGAAGGCTCACGCGGCGGCCTGAAGCAGCGGCTTGGCCAGCATTCGTGCGTAGTCGAGTTCGGCAAGCAATTCAGCCAGCGGTGGCATGCGGTCGTCACGCTCGATCATGGTCGAGATCCGGCCATAGCGGCGGACGGCCTCCAGATAGAGTTGCCACACATCATCGATGATCGGCGCGTCGTGCGTATCGATCAGCAGCTGCTCGCCGTTTTCGTGACCGGCGAGATGGAACTGCTGAACGCGTGATGCGGGAATGCCGTCGAGATAGTCGAGCGGTGAAAAACCATGGTTGTGCGCACTGACATAGATATTGTTGATATCCAGCAGGATCAAGCAATCGGCACGTTCGGCTACCGCAGCCAGGAATTGCCATTCGGTCAATTGCGCGTCAGCGAAGCGGATGTAACTGGATACGTTTTCCAGCAGGATCCGTCGCCCCAGCACGTCCTGTACGCGCCGCACGCGATCGACTACATGCGTGAGCGCTTCCTCGGTATACGGCAGTGGCATGAGATCGTGCAGATTGATGCCCTGCACGCCAGTCCAGCACAGATGGTCGGAAATCCACGCGGGCTCCACGCGGCGGGCCAAGGCGGAAAGACGTGCGAGGTAATCATCGTCCAGCGAATCGGTGCTACCGATCGATAGCGATACGCCGTGCATCACCAGCGGAAAGCGTTCGCGGAATTTATCCAGCCAGACGAGCGGACGACCGCCCGGAATCATGTAGTTCTCGGAGACGATTTCCAGCCATTCGACGTTGCCGGGTTCTTCGAGCAGGCTTTCGTAGTGCTCTACGCGCAAGCCCAAACCGTAACCCAGGTAAGGCAGCTGATGTGATGTTGTCTTGATGGCCATGATTTCAGTCGACCGCTGACAGGTGCAGTGAGCGGGGCTTTCCGATCCCTCTAGCCGGAAAGCCCCGGATGGCGTATTACTTGGCCTTGGCGGATGCCTGGGCTGCGTCGCATTCGGCCTGTGTCTTCTGCATGGTGAAGCCCTGACCCTTGCAGGAGTTCTGACCCTTGCAGGAATTGCTGGCTTGCTTGCATGCGCCGTGGCCTTTACAGGACGACGAGTTCATGCACTTCACCGCGGCTGTATCGCCTGCACCGGCGGGGGATGCAACAGCAGCCGACATCGAGGTGATCGCAAACAGGCCGGCAACCATGGCTGCCATCGCGGCACCGTTGAGTGTGTTCTTCATTAGGTAACTCCTGATAAGTGGTGTCTACCGCAATGGGCTGCGGCTAAGGATGTCTCCCCGGATCTGGCTCAAGATCGCCTGACGCCGGTTTCGACAATCATATTCTCGATAGTTACCGATGCTTCTGGCTGTTCCCGCGCATCCCGTTTTTGTGCCCGATCGTCCGGGACAGAAACATCCGGCGCACGATTGGACGCGCGGCAAGAAAGCATGGACGCACGAACATGGCGGGGCTCGATTGGGGCACGCATGATGCTGACACATCACGCCCACAGGAATTCAAGATGCGCCAGTTCATTGCTGACAAGGCTTCACGCCTGCTCGAAATACTTCAGGCTGTACGCTGGGTCGGTCCTCTCGTGGTCCGTCTGGTATTTGGTTATTTCTGGCTTGAAACAGGCATTGCCAAAGTCCAGAACCTGGATGGTTTTACCCAGCGCTTTGTCGGGTGGCATATACCGTATCCCGCGTTCAACGCCGGCCTTTCGGCCTGGACCGAGCTCATCGGTGGACTCTTCATCCTGCTCGGTTTGTTCACCCGCCTGATCTGCATTCCGATGATCATCAATATGGCCGTTGCGGTGGCCCTGGTGGTATCGGCCAATCTGACGAGTCTGGACGATTACGTCGAGGCGGATGAGATCGTCTACAGCCTGATCTTCTTCTGGTTACTCATCGCCGGGCCGGGCAAGGTCAGTGTCGATACCTTCATTGCCCGCTGGCTTGGCATCCGTACGCAGGCTTGAGCCATGGGTGCGCGGTGATGAGAAGTACTCGATTGTTACTGCGGCTTTCTCCCGGCGTGAGTTATGGGATGCACTGCACCAACGATAGGCAAAGCAAACAACTGAGGAATGTGTCGTCATGAAAAAGAACAGCGTGAAATCTGCTTCAGTTGTGCTCCTGCTCTTGCTGGCAGGCAGTGCCGTGGCCAATGAGGTGCCCTTCAATCAGGCAGCCTTCGATCAGGCCAGGGCTGCCGGGAAACCCGTCGTGGTCTATTTCCATGCGGACTGGTGCCCAACCTGTCGCGTGCAGCAACCCATTGTGGCCCGGCTGGCGTTAGAGCCAGTGTTCAAGCCGGTAACGATTTACGAAGCGGACTTCGACACGGAAACCGCGCTGGAAAAAACCATGAACGTGAGTCAGCAATCGACTTTCGTTGTATTCAAGCAAGGGCACGAAGTCACACGATCCACCGGTCAAACCCAGGAGCCTGCCATCCGCGCCGTTCTGCAACAGGCACTGTGATGGATTTTGGACTCGGCACCTATGTGGTAGGTTTTCTGGCCGGGGCCGCGTCGATTCTGTCACCTTGCGTGCTGCCAATCCTGCCGATCCTGATTGCGTCGGCCTTGTCGAAGCATCGCCTCGGTACGGCCGCGTTGGCGCTTGGATTGGCCTTGTCGTTTGCGATCGTGGGAACGTTCATCGCCACGCTGGGTGCATCGATCGGCCTGGGCGCGCAAACCTTGCGTCAGGTCGCTGCGGTGCTGATGGTCGTGTTCGGCCTGGTGATGCTGTCTCCCCGACTGCAGCTTGCATTCGGCAGGATCAGCTCCCGGATCGGATCAAGCGGGCAGCAAGCACTCGGCTCGATCAAAGGTGAGGGCCTGGCCAGTCAATTCGCGATCGGCCTGCTGCTGGGACTCGTTTGGAGCCCATGCGTCGGGCCAACGCTTGGTGCCGCTTCAACCCTCGCGGCGCAGGGAAAGAATCTCGGACAGATCGCTCTGCTCATGCTTCTGTTCGGCCTGGGCGCGGGCCTGCCGCTTCTGCTCCTTGGTGGACTCTCTCACGCGACGATGATGCGAATTCGTGGTTCGCTCTCCTCGATCGGTCATGCGGCAAAATCAGCCATGGGCGGTCTGTTCGTCGTGTTTGGCGTTCTCATCTTGAGCGGCTTTGATCGCAAGCTCGAAACGATGCTTCTCTCGATCAGTCCCGATTGGCTGACGAAGCTGACGACGTCGCTTTGACGGGCATCGCTGGATGCAACTGCGGCCAAATCGGGTAGTCGAAGTTTCTCTTTTCCAGCTAAGACACGAAATGTATTTCGGCAATGAGGGGGCAGTCAATGCCGCCGAGCTTGTTATGCAAATCACCGCTGCGTGGTGAGCGTCCTCAACTCCGGCAATGCGGGAGTAATCGAGAACTACGCGATGTACGGTCAGTGCAGTGTGGGTACCTGGCTGTAAAAGGTTTCACCCAGAATGTGGGTTTCAGATGGTCACCCTGCGCGATGAAGGCGCTGCTCTTGCCACCGAACGCTTCGACCACTTTTCCGTGACAACTGCCAAGGCCCAGAAAGCCTTCATAAAAAAAGCCGCGCCAAGCGAAGACTTGGCGCGGCAAGAGGGGTAAAAACCGACCACTGCCAGTGCATCGGTGCCGTCGTCGGAGGGACCGATCGGGCAGGGCAAAGTTAATTGGCAGGTGTCTCACATCCTGCGAATCATGCATTGAACAGATTCAGGCGACATGCGGCGTCTCTTCATAAAGTGAAATTCCCGCTTTCGTGTATTGGATCAGCACAAAGACCAGTCGATACATGCGTCGCGTCGATGTCCGGCACATGTTGCAGACAAACATCACTGGCCAGATCGACCGCAGTGCTTGCCACTCACACGACCTATACGCAGTAAGAGCGCAGCATGCATCACCGGGTGTTGCGTATAGCCCTACTTCCGCAATGCCGACGGAGTCTCTGCTCATGCTTATTACCATTCTTCTGGTTGTACTTCTTCTGGCACTTATCGGTGGCCTGCCGCACTGGGGCTACTCGCGCTCATGGGGCTACGGCCCCAGCGGTGGTCTGGGCCTGATCGTGGTGATTGTGATTGTGTTGCTGCTGATGGGGCGCATCTAGACAACCAGCGTTGTTGAAAAGCCCGGCAGCCATGCCGGGCTTTTTATTTGGCTATCGTCGTGATGCTGTGGGTCGCGTGATTCTCGATCAGCTCATTTTTTGCGCGGACGTTTCGGACCGGGTGCGGAGTGGTTACCTTGCATAGCATCGATCGCATCGATCCAGCCCGCGCGCGATGTTGGAAACGCATCGGCATACGGCACATACGGTTTGACATCGAGAATAGGCGTGCCGTCGAGCAGATCCATGCCGCGCACGCGCAGGGCGTTTTCCTCGACGGCAACCAGTTCGACGGCGGAAAGGCCAATCGCATTGGGTCGATGTGGTGAGCGCGTCGCTAGCACGCTGCGCTTGCCGCCGCCGCGTGGTGGTCGCACCTCGGGTTTCCAGCCTTCGCTGCGATGAAACACGAATACCAGCCAGATCCGCTCGAACCCGACCAGGTCACGAAACGCTGTCGCGGGAAAGCTCTCCGTGAATTCAATCGTCGCCTCGGCCAGCGTACCGCTCTCGGTACCCGCCACTACCGTCGACTGATGTGGCGCGTCGATTCGCCGCGCGTAGGGCGAGCGAACGAAGGCAATCGGCGAGAAAGTGAGGCCATTTGGTATGTCTTGCATAAGGTTAAGTATCCCATCGTCAGGGCGTGATCGTCGCGATGGCCTTCGTGACAGTGACCTGAGCAATGATGTTCCCCGCCAGGCTCATCGGGTGGTTCAAGGTGGCCGAAAGGGGTGTCTTCTCAGGATTCCCATCCCTCGTCACGCTTCCAAAATGTCCACCACGCGCGCACCATGCTTCGCTTCCACAAAGTGATATACCGATGAGCCACGACGAAGACGATTTCGATAACGAGTACGACTTCGATGAAGCCGATGATGATTCGGTCGAGTCGCAGGTCTGGCAGCTGCTGCGCCTGATCAATCCCGGCGATGACGACATGGCGCTGCAGCAGTTTGCCGATTACCGCGAGGCGGTTGCCGAGATTGATCCCGAAGATGTGGTGCCGGTCGAGGTGATTGGCCGTGTGATCGACTGGCGCTCGGGCTTTATCGTGGACGAGCACGATCTGCGCTCGCTGGTGCAGGCAATCAACGAACTGGCCTCGCGCTGGAATCTGTTGATCGACTGGAACGGTGATCCGGACGACGACGAATTTTTCGACGACATCGATGCAGCCGGCCTGTTCGGCATCGCCTACGATCGCCTCGCCGAATTCGGCTACACGCTGTGGGCATGGGAGACCGAAAGCGAGAGCCACGCCGGCTGGATGACGCTGACCCGCGACAACGAACCGATGCGCGAACTGGCTACCATGCTGGGTGTGAACCTGCGTTTGGGTAGCGAAGTTAGCTGAGGCGCGCTGTCTTCGAATGGCTTTCCATCCGTTTGATTGTGGAAAAGCGGCAGACCAACAGGAGCGGGCTCGATGGGTTCGGCGAAGCGTGATAAAGCAAAAGTGCGCGTTCTTTTGCGGCAGACGATGTTGCTGGCTTTTATTGCACTGCTGGCGGCCTGCGCCGCCACGCCGGTGCGTAATCCACTCGCTACCTGGGTACCTTCGCCGAACTATGGCGAGCGTCGCCCGCAGCTGATCGTGCTGCACTTCACCGACGAGACGTCGGTACAGAACAGCCTGAAGACCTTGCGCACCGGCAATAGCGAAGGGCCGGTCAGTGCGCATTACCTGATCGGCGGCGATGGACATATCTATCAATTGGTGCCCGATTCTTTACGGGCGTGGCACGCCGGGCAGGGGCGCTGGGGCTCGATCACCGACGTGAACTCCGCCTCGATCGGCATTGAGCTGGATAACGATGGCCAGTCGCCGTTTGCCTCAGCGCAGATTACCAGCCTGCTTCACTTGCTGACTGACCTCACCGACCGTCTGCGCATTCCACGCACGCAGATCATCGGCCACGAGGATTTCGCACCGACGCGCAAGAACGATCCGGGACCACTGTTCCCGTGGAAGCAGCTGGCGGATGCCGGCTTTGGCCTGTGGCCGCAAGGCGTGCTGGTTGATCCACCGACCGGCTTCGATCCGTGGATAGCATTGGGCGTGATCGGCTATCCGCCCGATGATCACGCCGCCGTGGTGCGCGCGTTTCATCACCACTACCGCGGCATGGACGGCGACACGCTGGATGCCGAGGACCTGCGCATTCTGTACGCCTTGACGCGCCAGCTGTTGCCACTCGATCGCTGACAAAAGTCGTTGGTGCGCTGAACGAACACAATAAACGATCGCGTTGGCCGACAGCGTAAAATGGTGGTCTACGAACAGACGGCCTTATCGACATGCTTCAACTTATCGGCTTCGACGGTGACGACACGCTGTGGCATAGCGAGGATTACTACCAGCAGGCCAACGCGACATTCGCCACTATCGTCGGCCGCTACGTAGATCTGGCCGATGGCCGGGTGCAGGCCGATATGCTGACAACCGAGCAGCGTAACCTGAAGCTGTTTGGCTATGGCGCCAAGGGCATGACGCTGTCGATGGTGGAAACCGCCATTGCAATGACCGACAAGCGTATTACGGCGGCAGATATCCACCAGATTGTCGAGCTGGGCAAAAGCGTGCTGCAACATCCGGTGGAGTTACTGCCGGGCATTCGCGAGGCGGTTGAACAGGTGGCTGCGCAATACACGGTGGTGCTGATCACCAAGGGCGATCTGTTTCATCAGGAAAAGAAGGTGGCGCAGTCCGGGTTGGCCGATTTGTTTCAGCGCATCGAGATCGTGTCGGAGAAGAACGCGGCGACGTACCGACGCGTACTCGGCGAATTCAAACTGCAGCCGGCGCAGTTCGCGATGGTCGGCAATTCGCTGCGTTCGGATATCGAACCGGTGGTGCGGCTCGGTGGCTGGGGCGTGCATCTGCCGTACCACGTGACCTGGGCGCACGAGCTGGAAACCGGTCTTGGCGAGGACGAACAGCGGGTGATTTCGGTGGCGTCGCCCTCGGCGATTCCGGCAGCCGTTGCGGAGTTGGCACAGCGCGCGGCTGCTTGAATCCCGGCTGGCCAGGCCCCACGGTTATCACTACGAATTACTTGCCGAACCTGATCCATGCATGCCTTGATATTTGAAAAATTCGGCGACGCCGACGTATTGCAATGGCGTGAACAGCCCGATCCGATTCCAGCTGCAGGTCAGGCGCTGGTGCGCATGCATGGCATCGGGTTGAATTTTGCGGATGTCTATAGGCGCAACGGCAATTACCATCTGAGCGGAAGCGCGCCCTGGATTCTCGGTTACGAGGGTGCCGGAGTGATTGAGCGCCCGGCCGAAGGTGATCCGCTTTTCCCGGTCGGCACGCGGGTCGGTTTCGCGGACATGCCTTATGCGAATGCCGAGCTGGTTGCGGTGGATCTCGACAAACTGATTCCTCTGCCTGACGACATCTCATTCGACACGGCCGCGGCGGTTCTTCTGCAGGGCCTGACCGCACAATACCTGGTCACCGACAGCTATCCGGTACGCGGCGGGGATGTCGCCGTGGTACACGCTGCAGCCGGCGGGGTCGGGCAGCTGCTGGTGCAAATGCTCAAGACCCGCGGCGCGACGGTCATCGGCGTGGCATCCAGCGCAACGAAACGCACCGCTGTGCTGTCAGCGGGTGCGGATGCGGCGGTCGGTTATGAAGAGTGGATCGCTGAAGCGAGGCGATGGACTGGTGGTCGCGGCGCGGATGTGGTTTACGACTCGGTCGGGACAACACTCGGCGACAGCCTCGCCGTTGCACGCATCGGCGGCACGGTGGTGTTCTACGGTATGGCGGCGGGTGATCCCGATCCGGTCGACCCGCGTCTGCTGATGGATCGCTCACTGACGCTAACCGGCGGCGACCTGTGGAATGTGCTGACCAGCGCAACCATTCGTCGTGAACGGGCGTCCACCTTGTTCGCGCAGATAAGTGCCGGCCAGTTGCTGCCGAACATTGCCGCACGTTTTGCGCTCAAGGATGGCGCTCAGGCGCATGCCTACCTTGAAAGCCGGGAGGCGGTCGGCAAGGTGCTGCTGACGGTGTAACGCGTTCAGCGCGCTGGATGGGCGCGCATCAGACGCGCCAGATCAGCCTGGTTCGGCGCTATCCGCCGGCGCGTCATCGTCGAAGCCGGTGTAGCCGTCGGGGAAAATCGGCGTGCCGTCGTCCTCCAATCCGGTCATGTCTGCCAACGCCTTGGCCGCCGCCGTTTCGGCGACCTCCTTGGCGCGGAAGCTGCGGTTTTCACAGATGGCGAAATACATCGGGAAGCCGTGGCCGCGAGGTGTCACGGCGAGATACGCGGTATAGCGCGAGCCTTCCAGCGCGGCGCCGGAGCGTGCCAGGTAGTGGTTGAACTCACGCTCGGCCATTGGTGTTATCCCGTGCAGCATCAAGATTCAGTGCACGCAGTGTATCGCCTTGCCCGTAACAGGGGTTTTGCGGGTCGCCGGGTCACGTCAGCCAAGCGGTTTTTCGGTGTCTTCCAGCGGCCTTACCTCGTGAAAAACGGCGTAGTCGATGGTATTGACGCCATCGGCGTCTTCACTGACGAGATCAATGTAACGGTGGTTCCAGCGCAGGTCGCTATGGCTCCAGCGCTGGCGTGCCAGCATGGACTGCGCGGTGGTTTCGTCGATGCCCTCGATGGTGAGCAGTAGCGTGGACTGGTTCCGGCCCATGCTCTCCTCCGATTCGCCGAACAATGGACTGCTGGCGTCGATCACGTGCATAAGGCTCCAGCTGAGCATGAAGATCGGATGCCGGTCGCGTACCAGCTTGAGATCGTAGATCTTGCGCAGGCTGAAGCCTTCGGGCGACGTCTCCAGTCGCAGTAGATGCAGTTGCGCAGAGGCTTCGGCAATCACGTTCTGGCGCGTGTTGGCCGCGCGGATCATCAGCGTCAGCTGGCCATCGATCATCCGCACAACCGGGTAGTTGGCGAACAGGATCTTGGCGCGTGGACGCGAAAAGCGCGAAAAAATCAGGCCTGTGACCACCGCGATGCAGACCATGCCGGTAAAGATTTCCACCGTCGCCACGATGTGTGCATAGACCGTTTGCGGATGCATGTCGCCGTAGCCCACGGTCGACAGCGTTTCGACACTGAAGAAAAATGCGCCACCGAAGCCGCGCGGATATTGGTTGGCGATGGATCCGTCGCCGAGCTGGTAAACGATGGCGAAAAGGGCGTTCAGTAACAGAAAGATCGCGCCGGCGAGTGCGAAGAATGTCGGCCAACGTATCGTCAGCGCACGATGGTAGATGTCATCCCAGAAGCGTCGCGACAGGCCCTGGCTGACGAACGCCCGGCCACCGATGTTCACAATGCGCGGGCGACGCCGGAAACGCAGCTTTTGCGGGGAATTCATCGCCAGCTCTCATCGCGGGAATGGAATGGCCGACCAAGTGCTCAGCCAGCGGTGCGACGATTGTAGCGCGCGGATTGCCTGCATCCGGCGGCAGGTCTGTGGCAAGCTGGCCCACCGTGTTGCGGTCATGTGCTCATGCCTACGCCTTGTGATATTTCCTGCCCGTATTGCGGCGAGCCGATCGAGATTCTGGTCGACGAGTCTGCCGGTGATCAGTTCTATATCGAGGATTGCCAGGTCTGCTGCCGGCCAATCTCGTTGAGCGTGCGCATTGACGATGATGGCAAGCCGCAGGTGAATGCGGCGGGCGAGAACGACGCTTGATCACGATGGCCTTGTGCTCGCCTCTTGTCTGCGCCAGCCTGCCGTGATGACGCACTCGAAGCCGTCCGCGCCCCGTATCGTGCTGGATACCAACGTTTGCCTGGATCTTTTTTTGTTCAATGATCCTCAGTGCGTGGATCTGATGGCTGCGTTGCGCAGCGGTGCCGTGCAGGCGGTGACCCGTGATGATTGCCGCGATGAATGGCGCCGGGTGCTGCACTATCCGCAGCTGCCGATCGACGACAAAATCCGACCAGGCGTTAGCGACGCTTTCGATGCATTGATCCATCATCTGCCCGCGTATGCCTCTACGACGCATGACGATGCGTCGCTGCCGCGCTGCGCCGATCCCGATGATCAGAAATTTCTGGAGCTGGCGTTGGCTAGCAAGGCGAGCTGGCTGATCAGCAAGGACAAGGAGCTGCTGAAGCTCGATCATCGTTCACGCAGTGCGGGGCTGTTTTCGATCCTGCTGCCGGAGCAGTGGTCGCTGACGGAAGCTTGAGTTTTCGTGGTTGCAGCGGGCGATCAGGCGCGCTGCAGGTTGCTCGCCTCGGTGATGGCGATACCCTTGGCGATCAGCGTCTCGCGGGTTGCTGCATCGGTCGTCGGGGTGACCGGTCGGCTGAGATCCCATAGCAGATGCGTGCGAAAGCCGGCATACACCGCGTCTTGCGCTGTCCACAGTACGCAGACGTCGCGTGCCAGTCCGCACACATAGACCTCGTCCACGCCACGTTCGCTCAGCCAGCCGGCGAGACCTGTGCAGGGGCGCCTCCCGTCGGGCCCATGGTTTTCGCGAAAGCCGCTGTAGGAATCCACGTCTGGATGACTGCCTTTGCGGATAATCGCATTGAGCGATGACCAGTCCACATCCGCGTGCAGCGCTGAGCCGTGCGTAGCCTGCAGGCAGTGATCCGGCCACAGGGTCTGTGGATGTCCGTAAAGGTCGATCTGATCGAACGGCTTGGTGCCCGCATGCGAACTGGCAAACGAGATGTGGCCGGCGGGGTGCCAATCCTGGGTTGCGACTACATGACTGAATACGCGAGCTTTCAGCAGTGCACGGATACCGGGCACGATCGTATCGCCCTCATGGCATGCCAGCGGGCCGCCGGGCATGAAATCGGGTTGCAGATCGACGACGATCAGTGCGGCATGTTGATCAATGATTGGTTTCATAAGCGAGCCGCGCAAAATAGGCCTAGCTGGCAGGAGTTTACCGCGCGTTGCGGCGCCGGGTTTCGCAAAAATGTGACATAGATCAGAATCGGCCGAAACAAGGAATGCTAAAGGGGAGAAGGGGATGGATCAGGTTTCCAGCGGCACCGGCTACCGGGAGTCGGTATTGGCGAGCGCGAGTTATCCGCGGACTTATCGCTACTCGCCGGCCTTGCGTGCTTTCATCTATGTGATCGCGGTCGCGATGATGGGTGGTGGCGTGTGGGCAACCAGCCTGCAAATCCGCCAGCCGTCGTCACCGACCATACTGCTGTGGGTGGGCCTGGCTGCGTTTTGTCTGGGCCTTTTCATGGCGTCGTCGTGCGCCGTATCGTGCTTGACGCTGCGGGCCGATGCGATTGAAGTGCGTGGGTTGTTCAGCACGCGGCGGCTGCGCCGCGACGAGATCCTCGGTCGTCGCCTATTGCCCACGCGTGGCAAACCGATACAGGTATTGGTACCCAGAAGTGGGCGCCAGTTGCGTCTCGACTCGGGCTACAAACGCGATAGCGTGCTGGAGGCCTGGATTGCGGCCTTGCCCGATATCGACCTGCAGGAGCGCGAAGCGTCGGAGGCAAAGCTGGCGGCGGACCGAACTTACGGCGCCAACCCGAAAGAGCGCCTCGACAGGCTGGCCAAGGCGCGGCAGATAGCCAAAGTCGCCCACGGTGTGACGCTGGCAGCAAGCGGATGGGCTTATATTTATCCGCGCCCCTATCCGCTGGTCATCGCCACGCTGGCTCTGTTGCCTTGGTGCGCCGTGGCGATAGTCGCATGGTCACGTGGCCTGATTCACTTCGACACATCGCGTAACGATGTGCGTCCGAACATCGCCATCATGTTGCTGCTGCCGGGTATGGTGCTGGGTATGCGCACGTTGTTCGACATCAACTTGCTCGATGTGAAGCCGGCGCTCGAGCTTGGCTTTCTTGCGGGATTGCCGCTGCTGGCGGCGGTGCTTATGGTCAATAATCGGAACGACCAGCCCCGTGCATGGGCTTGGCCGTTACTTTTTCTGGCGCTGGTGGCATTGCCCTACGGCGGCGGTTTGCTCAGCCTGTCCGATGTAGTGTTCGATCATCAGGTGCCGCAGGTTTTTCCGACCCAGGGGCTGAGCAAATATATTTCCAGCGGCAAACATCCTCAGCCTTATCTGGTATTGGCTCCGTGGGGGCCGGAAACGAGCGGCGACAAGGTGGCAGTGAGTCGTGCCTATTACGCGCAGACGTCATTGCATGCTTCTGTTTGCGCGGTGCTTCATCCCGGCAGATTCAGCTTGCGCTGGTATGCCGTGCGTGATTGCGAGCCGACGACTGCTGGCGTCGATGCCACTACGCTGTGAGGCGATACTTCACTGCATAATGATGCCGGTCACTCCGACTTACAGAACGCGAAACACACCATGCATTACAACCAGAGCTGGATGGGGTTCGGCATTGTAGGTGGCATCGAGGCAGGCGCGATTTCCGCCATGGCGGCGCTGCTGCTGTTCGCGGTGTTCCACTGGCTAGGCCAACGCAACGACTGGGGCTACGGCCCCCAGATCAGCTGGACTATTCTGGTGGCTGCGCTGCTCACTGCCAGCGGCGATTTATGGGACCTGTTCTATTTCAACTACGGTCAGCTGCAGTCGATTGACCTGCTGCGTGCGAAGCTGGCCGAGGTGCATGATCCGGACAGTATCGGCGTTCGCGTGCTGTGCGAACTGCTCGGTATCGTGATTGGAATCTATGTGGGATGGATGCTATGCCACACACCCTGGGGAGTGCGGTTGCTGAAACGTCGTTGACGTTCAGTGCACGGCGCGCACGTTGTCGAGCCGGTGCGAGAACATCCATGGCCACAGCTCGGGCAGTGCATACGCAGGCACCCACGATCCGTGATTGACGCCGGGGAATTCGGTGTAACGCACGTCGACGTGGCGCGCCTGCAGCGTAGGGTATAGATGGTGATCGTCGGTAAGTGGCACTACGGTGTCGGCGCTGCCGTGGAATATCCACACGGGTAGATTGGCGATGTGTGAGGCGACCCAGGTGTAGGGATCGACGCCTGCGGGAATGCCCACCACGTGCAGCGCGGGCTCGTCTGAAATCGGATTGATCGCGCCGCAGATGATCGCTGCGGCGGCAAACAGGCCAGGATGATCCATCGCGATCTGCCACGCGCCGAAACCGCCCATCGACAGGCCGGTGAGATAGAGCCGATGGCGGTCGCCGTGGAACTCGGTGATGCTGTTCTGCATCGCCTGCAGTGCCATCTGCTCGATTTCACCGTTCCAGTAAGTGTGCTCCGGTGCCTGCGGTATCACCACCACGGCCGGAAATGTCGATCCATGTTCTCGCAGCCACGGCGGCAGCCCTTGAGTCATCTGCTTCGTATTATCGTTGCCGGCTTCACCGCTGCCGTGCAGAAACAGCACGATCGGCCATACGTCTTCCGATCCATGCTGTTTAGCCGTCCAGCCATCTGGAACAAAAACCTGATAGCGATAGGTTTTTCCCTGAAGCGTCAGGCTGCGTTCGACAAAGTGGGCGGTATCGTCGGCATGAGCGCAGACGCTGGATACCAGCAATAGAAGCAGCAGGGAAAAGCGCAGACGCATGGATGATGTCCGTTGAGGTGTCAGCCTATTCAAGGCTGTCGCCTGAGCTGACGCAAGTCATGTTGCAGCATGCTGCTGGTCTCCGCCTTAGAGCAGTGGATCGAACAGCCGCGCTACATGCATCGCTACACGGCGCAGATAAGGCGCATCGAGGTATTCACTTTTATCAACGGCGCGCGCTTTGGCGAAATCGTTCTTCAGCATCGCTTCCACTTCGCCGGCAAAGTGCTGATTGACGATGAGCGCGCTCACCTCGAAGTTGAGACGGAACGAACGGCTGTCGAGGTTCATGCTGCCGACCGCGGCGGTGTCGTTGTCGATCAGCAGCACTTTCTGATGGGTGAAGCCGGGCTGGTAACGGAACATGCGGATGCCGGCGCCAAGTGCCTCGTGAGCGTGCAGTGTGGACGCGAGAAACACGGTACGGTGATCAGGTCGCGAAGGAATCAGCACACGGACATCAACGCCGCGCGCCACGGCCAGTCGCAGCGCCGACAGCACCGAGTGATCGGGCACGAAGTATGGCGTGGTGAGCCACAGCCGCTCGCGTGCTGCATGAATGGCTGCGGTGAAAAACAGCGAGCAGGTTTCCTGCGCGTCGGCCGGGCCGCTGGCCACGATCAGCGCACTGGCCTCACCCGCGCAAGGCGGCGAGGGCAGCAGCGGCGGCGGTGTACCGGTGATCCATTGCCAGTCGCGTGCGAACAACTGCTGCAGATCGGACACCGCCGGTCCGCGCAGCTCCATATGGGTATCGCGCCACGGTGCCAGCGGCGGCTTCAGGCCCAGATATTCGTCGCCGACGTTGAGACCACCGACGAACGCGCGCGCGCCATCTACCACGACAATCTTGCGATGATTGCGGAAGTTGAGCTGGAAGCGGTTGCGCCAGCGATGGGTGGCAAACGGATGAATCGCCACGCCGCCGGCGAGCAGCGTTTCGACGTAGTGCTTGGGTAGATCGTGGCTGCCGACGCCGTCGAACAGCACGCACACGGCCACACCGGCTGCCGCGCGCTCAAGCAGGAGCTGCTGCACGCGTCGACCCAGTTGATCGTCATGGAAGATGAAAAACTGAATCAGCAGGCAGTGCTTGGCTTCGGCCATCGCGGTCAGCATGACCTCGAAGGCGGCATCGCCATCGATCAACAGCTTCAGCTGGTGTCCGCTGCGAAATGGTCGACCTTGAATCGCGCTGATCGCAGCGTAGCGCGCGCAGTCAGGATCGATCGACGGTGTATTGCCGCTGCCGTCGGGCGCGCGCGACGAGAGCTTGGACTGCTGGCTGGTGAGGTATCCGAGGAACCGATTGGAGCCAAGATACAGATAGGGTAGTAGCGTGACATACGGCAAAAAGATCAGGCCCAGCGCCCAGCCGATCGCGCCCTGCGGCGTGCGTGTGTGCATCACGGCATGCATGGCTGCGAACACGCCGAGCACGTGGAATAGCACAAAACCTGCGGTGATCATGCTGGCAGTCATCGGCGCGCGACCATCGAATGCGAAGTCATCGAAGCAGGCAGCGCCGGTTATTGGGCGAGCAGTCGGTCAGCCAGGCTGCGCGCCTGCTGGCGGATTTCCGGCATGGCGGTCGATTCCCACAAGGTGCCGCGCAGCATGCTGCCGATGGCGAACAGGTTTGGCCAATAGTCGTTGTCGTGCGCGAGCCGCCCATCGGGCATGGCCTGCATGCCGAGGCCGAGCGGATCTGGCGTGATGTGCCCGTTGGTGAGCAGTTGACTGACCAGCGTATGCGGTGTGCGGCGGATGTCGGTATTCATGCCGGTGGTCTGTATCACCAGGTCGGCATGCAGAGTCTGGGCCGGTCGAGCCTGACCTGAGCTGGCGTGTGCCGGAGCCAGATGCATCTGCAATGCATCGCCGACGAGTTCCACCGACTGCATGCGTCCGCGCTGGCGATGCAGCCGGCCTTCGCTTTCGAGCATTGCGATCGACTTGCCTGCCTGTGGCGGCATGCGATGCCGCGCCCGCTCCCATGCCCAGCGCGCGTGGCGCAGAAAGCGTGCGCGCTGATCGACGTCCAGTTCGCGCCACAGACTGGATGTGTGCGGCCGCAGGCTATCGAGAATGGTGCGCCAGTCGCGCTCGTGGGCAGTCGCTTCGCGCAGCAGATGCAGCCAGTGATGGATGTCCGGGGTGTCGCGCATCGATTCGATCAGCTCGGCGCTGTCGCCAGCCGGCGCGGCGGCTGCATTCAGATGCGCCTCGGGCAGCAGGCCGTGACGCGATATCGCAGTGAATTCAGTGTGCGGCCAGCGTGTAGAAAGTTCGAGCAGCACGTCGACGGCGGTCAAGCCCAACCCGATCAACACGACCTTGCTTGGCGGAGGATGGTTTTCAGTACCAGCTAGCAGGGGCCACGGATCCACCACATAGCGGCCGCTTGCCAGCGCATCGCTGCTCACGCCACTCAGCGGCTGCGGCGGCAGGGAACCCAGCGCCAGCACGGCCGCATCTACCCGATGGCTTTCTTCGCCATGGATGACGGTAACGCTATCGCGCTCGGGCACCATGGCCTCGACGGGGAACGGCACCACGTTCACATCGTGGCCGTTTGCTTTGGCCTGTTTGAGTGCGTGTGCGACTTCGGCTTCGAGGTAATCGCCGTAGCGGCGGCGCGGCAGAAAGTCGGTGCCGGCAATCGCTGGATCATCACGCTGAACAAAATCCAGAAAGCCGCTGGGCTTGCCGGCGAACATGCTCATCGATGCCGCACGCACGTTCAGCAGATGGCGATCCGATACGGTGTCATAGGCGACCCCGCGAGCCAGTGAACCGCTGCCTGTGTACCAGTCAAGGTGCAGCGGCTGCGACGGCTTGCGCTCCAGCAATTCGCTGAGCAACGTAGCGGCCGCGGCACCACCGCCGATGATGGCGACCCGTCGAAACATGAAATTCCTTGAACAAATGGCGGTGTGGCGATCAGCTGATATGGCCAGAGACGGCGGCGCGCTGCAGCTTAGCCACCCACCCCGCTTCCGGCTCAGCCTTCTCGTAGGCGAAGTACTGTGCCAGATCACCACCATAAACGTGAAGCGTTAGCGCGGTATCGTGCTGCGACAGGTTGCGGCAGCGGTGCGCATGGCTGTCGCCGCCTTCGAACCAGGTGCCATCACCGGGGCCCAGCCAATCGCGCCCAAGCTCGCGTAGATCCCCGGATATCGGATCGCGCTCGTAGGACTGTACTTCCAATGCACCGAGCAAGGTGACTTCCAGGCCCCACAGACCTGCATGGTCGTGCACGGGCGTGATGTGGTTCGGCGGCCAGGCCATCACCAGCACGCTGATCGCTGGCTTGCTTCGTTCGGCCACCAGCCAGCGTTCGAAGCCATGGTTGCGCGCACGCAAAGGAGCAAAGCGCGTTGTCAACGCTTCAGTATCCTGATGCACCACGCGACCGATTTCTCGCGCCATTGAAGCCAGGTCGGGCTGTTCGGCTGCGCCATGTTCAAGTGCGATCTCGCGCAGGGTCTTCAAGGTGTGCAGATATTTGCCCATTCAGAAAACTCGGCTGTATTTCAAACGAATACAGTGGAGCATGCGTCTCGTTAAAGACGCGTAAGACGGAAGCGGCATTTTTTTGCGATGCGGCTCGCATGTTCGCAGCGCGTGGCGGAAACGCCGCTGCGGCCTTGTTTCATGCCGTACGGAGCCTGGGTTTTGAGGCCTGAGAACGCTTGCGCGGTGTCGCGCCGACGTCAAAGGCTGCCGGTCAACAACAATGTTCCTGGCGTGCGTTGCGCGGACGATCCAGGTCAGCGCATGAGCGCCGATCGGGATATGTCGCTCACCATTTCTTACGCCGTCACTGCCCGTTTCATCATTGCTGGTGCAGATCGAAACTCACCGGCACGCGTGCCCAGGCGCGCACGGCTTTTCCGTCGACCATCGCAGGCTGAAACTTCCACGATGCAAGCACCTGCTCGCGTGCACTGCGGTCGAGCAGGGCGTAACCGCTGGTGTGTTCAACTAGCACATCGATCGGTTTGCCGGTCTCATCAACCAGTACACGCAGCAGCACAGTGCCGTGCAGCTGCTGGCGCATAGCCTGCGCCGGAAACTGCAGCGGTGAGGACCGATAGGCCAGGCTGGCTTCGACAGGATTTGCTGGTGCCGAATTGCCGGGCGTTGCCGTGCTTGGCGTGATGGTCTGTATCGCTGCAGGCGGTGCAACGCGACCTTCTACGGTCGGCACGAACGGTTGTGCGACGACCGGCGGCACTTTTGGCTGGCTGTGAGCTACCGTCTTGGGCGGATGCGGCAGCGGTTTCATCACGATCGCCGGCGGTGGCGGTACCACGGCGGGAGGAGTGATGAGCCGAATCTGCGGAACCGGCGCTGGCTGCTCCAGCGTGGGTAGCGAAGGCGCGCTCATGGGACGGGTTGCAATCAGGAGGACGGCCAGATTGAGCGCTATCGCTGCACTGAGCGCGGTAATCCGGGTGGCATCAGGATGGTTGGGGTGATGCTGCGTATGACGAGCGTGGGCCAGACTTGCGGAAGACATAAGCGACCTCCTGATGGCAGTTTGGGACGTGCGATGGCGCCGCGGCCCTACAAGCTGGGTATTGCGCCGCAGCAATTGCAGCGTATGCTCATTTCATGCCGTTGCGCAAGTGAGCTTGCCGTTGTTTTTCAAGTGGACGGCTGGACGTCCATATCCACCAACAGACACGTTATCTTGTAACGCTTGTTTTGCCGAATCAGTCCAGTGAAGGCAGGGCGGCCGGTTGCTCAGTCGCCTAGCCAGGTTTCGATGACCCCGGGTCATCGTGGTCCACCAATAACGTATCCGGGAGCGCCGCTGCAGGTCTCCTGATTGATCAGGAGTTGCCATGCACGCTACATCTCAGATCGCCGCTCCGCGGTACAGCTTTGGCGATGAACTGGCCAGTAGCGTTATTCACGGTATCGGCATCGTGCTGAGCATCGCTGGCCTGGCGATCCTGGTAGCGTTTGCCGCGCGCCACGGCGATGCACGCGTGATCGCGGCCAGCGCAGTCTATGGCACCACGCTGATTCTGCTGTATACCGCCTCCACGCTGTATCACTCGATTCCCCTGGTCAAAGCCAAGCCTACCCTGCGCACGCTGGACCACATCGCGATCTTTCTACTGATCGCCGGCACCTATACGCCGTTCACCCTGATTGCCCTGCCCGGGGTGTGGGGTTGGAGTCTGTTTGTCGCGGTCTGGACGCTGGCGCTGCTTGGCAGCGCGCTGGAAGTTGGGCCACTGAAGCGCTACCGAAAATTTGCCGTGCTGCTTTATGTCGGCATGGGCTGGATCGGCATGATCGCGTTCAAACCGCTGAGCGCGTATCTGCAGAGCGGCGGTACCGCATTGCTGATTGCGGGCGGTCTGGCATACACCCTGGGAGTGCCGTTCTATCTTTGGCGCAAGTTGCCGTACCACCACTCGCTGTGGCACCTGTGTGTGCTCGGCGGCAGTGTGCTGCATTTCCTGGCCGTGCTGCTTTACGTGATACCCGACGCATCGGTGTGATGGTTGGGACGACCGGTCAAAGTTGATCAGCCAAGCAACAGCGCTAGCCCGAACAGCCCGACCATCATGAGCGAGATCACCAGCTTCAGCAGGGTTCCGAACAACAGACCTATCCAGGTACCCACGCCTACATGCGCCGAGCGCAGCACGCTGGTACCGGAGGCCAGCTCGCCGAGCAGGGCGCCGATGAAAGGCCCTAGCAGCAAACCCGGGATGCTGAAGAACATCCCCACCAGCGTACCCAGACTCGCGCCCCACAGCGCCAGACGACTCGCACCAACGCGTTTGGCGCCGAGCGTGCTGGCAATGAATTCGATGATCACGCCGGCCGTACCGAGCCCACCGATGAGCAGCAGCCACCACAGTCCGATATGTCGGTAGTTGTCCACCGCAGCAACGAGCCAGACGCCACCGAAGATCATCGGCAAACCCGGCAAGGCGGGGATCACCGAGCCAATCAGGCCGCCGATGATCAGCGCCGTGGCCAGCAGATAAAGCGCGATGTCCATCCGGGGTTTCCTCGGCCGACCGAGTCGGCCTGGCTTGATGTGTGGTTGACTACTTTTCCACGAACGCCCGCTCGATTACATAATCGCCCGGCTCGCGCGTGCGCGGCGATGCATGAAAACCACGGCCATCGAGCAGTGTGCTCAAATCGTCGAGCATCGCGGGGCTGCCGCAGAGCATGATGCGATCGATGGCGGGATCGAGTGGCGGCAGGCCAATCGTCTCGCTCATCAAGCCATCGGCGATGGCGTCGGTGATGCGGCCACGATTGCGAAAGGGTTCACGGGTCACGTTTGGGTAATAGATCAGTTTTTCGCGTACCAGCGGGCCAAGGTATTCGTGCTGCGGCAGCTCGCGCTCCAACTGGTCGGCGTAGGCAAGGTCACCGATGTTTCGTACGCCGTGAGCCAGCACGATCTTTTCGAAACGCTCGTAGGTTTCCGGATCACGTACCAGGCTCAAGAACGGCGCGAGGCCGGTGCCCGTGCCGAGCAGATAAAGATGCCGGCCGGGCTTGAGATCGTTCAGCACCAGCGTGCCGGTGGGCTTGCGGCTGACCAGCACCGGGTCACCCGGTTGCAGGTGCTGCAGGCGCGAAGTGAGCGGCCCGTTGGCGACCTTGATCGAGAAGAATTCCAGGTGTTCCTCGTAGTTGGCACTGGCGATGGAATACGCACGCATCAGCGGACGCCCATCCACTTCCAGCCCCATCATCACGAACTGGCCGCTGTCAAAGCGAAAACCGGGATCGCGCGTAGTGCGGAAACTGAAAAGCGAATCGTTCCAGTGATGCACGTCGATCACGTGCTCGGTCGCCATTGCTGCCATGGTGCTATCGTCTCAAGAAAGGTGGATTGGGGCGGAATCGTCATGCGTCATGATGGCGAGTCGCAGGGTGACGAAGCACTGGCGGGAGCGTGGCGATGGCTGCGTGTGGCTTGTGCCCGCTACATTTTACGCGATCCGCGATCCGCTTGCCTGTGTGCAGTAATTTGAAAGACCACTGCAGCATTCTGAGGCATCATGCGGGCAGCCGACCTTGGGGAGTGTGGTATGGAATCAGGCGCGTCATTGCCCGTGAAAGGGCATCACGTCCATCAGCGTCATTTCGACCGGCTGGTGATGCTGTCCGACGGTGTATTCGCGATTGCGATGACGCTGTCGGCGGTGGAGCTGAAGCCCGAGCCTCAGCCCGGTGAAAATTTGCTTCATGCATGGGTCGGCCCATTACTGACCTATTTCATCAGCTTCGCCATTATCGGTAGCGTGTGGATCAGGCATCGACGCACGCTGGCACATTTGCGTTATGTCGATATGCCGATGACGTTGATCAGCCTGCTTTTGCTGAGTCTGGTTGCACTCATGCCAGTCGTGATACGGGTATTGCTCAGCGACGCGATGGGTGCGAATTCCACCGGCATGCTTATCTACTCGGTCACGCTGATGGCCAACTATGCCTGTCTGGCAGTCGGCTGGGGCTATGCCGCTTTCATCGCTCAGCTCGCGCCGGATGTGCCACGTTCGCGCGCGTGGGGATGGCTGTTGCAGGAGTTGTTCGTGGCGATTGTGTTTGGTGCGGTGGCGCTTTATAGCCTGCATTTGAAGCTGGTGGCTGCACTGGTCATGCTTGTGGGTGCGGGCTTGCGCGTTGCATCGGTGCGGCTGGAGCGCTCGGCCAAAGCCGGTGCGCTCAGCGGCGGTGAAGCACAGGCTCCCCATGGGAACACCAATCCCGGGCAATAGCGGCGAGACGACCGATCCTGTTACCCGTCCCGATATACCCTTGCCAGCATCGAATCCACGATCGCGCCATGGGCGTATGCGTGGCACCGATGATGGGCTAGATGTATGAAGTTTCGTGAGCCGCTTTGGATAAGGCTTGGTGGCTTTGCAATATGTAGCATGTGGCAAATATCAAGCAGCGAGCAGCTTTCCGTTTCGTTTTTATCGCTGTCTTTCCACTGATCGTGTGGCTTCTCAGCATGTGCGCGCCGACCATTCGCGGTGATTTGTGTGTCGATACATACGGCTAGCGCGTGGCGGCTTGTCGCCTCTTCAACTTCTTCGTGATGAGGCATGCGCGGCTGTCAAGATCGTGGCTACGACTGAAGGAATCTTCCCTTAAAATATGAGGCAGCACCCCGCTTCATGATACTGCGCTGGTAGGTCCTTAGCTTTATCGTTGGAATCCGGCATTTCCGCCTGGGTAAGGTCAGGCCGAACCCGCCGAGTCAGAACTTCGAGACTCGGCGCGCTGAAGCTTAGCGCTGGCAGCGTAGGGCATATCCAGGGCATATGCTGTTGAGGCGGTGGGAAGTTCAGGATGGTGCGTGCCATTTGATCGCCCATCACTTGTGCGATCTGGCCCATTTGCTGGGATCACTCGACGCGCGGTCGAGTGATTTTCATTAGGGATGATCTGTTACCAAAGCTGTCACGCGCCGGTGGCTAAGGTCAAGGAAGTGGCGCAACGCTTTTGGTGCGCTGCTAATGAAGGAGAAGCTGATGCACAAGATTCCCACTGGTACGTGGGTCGTCGTCGCTGACGGCACTCATGCCCGCTTGTTTCACAATGTCGGCAAAGGAGACGCGCTTCGCCTGTTGCAGGAAGACATCATGAAGTTCGAGGTCACTGATGAACAAGGGCAAGGTCCCTCGGGTCATCGCCCGCCCGAGGAAAGCCCCGAGCAGAACGATGAGGCGACCTTTGCCAAGCAGCTTGTCCATCGCCTCAATGCTGCGGCATTAAAGCAAGAGTTCGAGCATCTGTTCTTGATTGCCGACCCGAAGACGTTGGGCGATGTTCGGCCGCAGCTACATGCCGAGACGACGAAACGCATTACCGGCGAATTGGCAAAGACGCTTACCAACTCGACTTTGGAAGATATCGAGAAAATCCTGAAAGCAAACGAGTAAACAAGACGCCCGATGGATCACAGCCAGCCATGCAACTGGCGGCGATGACGGCTGCGGCCAGATCAGCTGCCAGCAATTATTCGTTCAAGAGCAGTTTGGAGTCGGCGAACACAGATTTATATCCGTGCCTGCTTTGGGTGGCGGACTTGACTGATCACCTTGCCGAGTTGTTGCTTGGCCACCCGCGCAGCGCAAAGTGCAGAAGCTTGCGCTCAGCAAAGGTTGTGGGAACACCTGCGGGGGAAGGTCAATTTTTTAGCCGGGTCATGGCAGCAGGTGAGGGCGTTCGGCGCCCATCTCTCGCGCCATGGTCGCAAAGTGTTCCTGCATGGAAGTTGGGCGCCAATCGCTACGCCGGATCATAGCCATGCGCCGACGCAGGACGCCGCCCTCGATGGGTATTTCGGCCAGAGCGCCCGCCTGGCGCTCGAAGAGAAACTGGTCCAGCGACATCAGGGTCAACCATTCGCCCTTGAGCATGAGTCCGCGCGTGACCAGAACCGAGCCGCATTCGATGCGTGGCGTCGGTGGTTCAACGCCGTGGGTGCGGAACAGGGTCCCCCAATTGAGCCGCATCGGTACGCCGAGTGCCGGCACTGCCCAGGGATAGGCGAGCAGGTCTTGAATGGTGACGACCTTGTTGCGCCGTAGCGGATGAGCGCTGTTGCCGACGATAAAGAGTTCGTCATCGAACAGACTTTCTTGTTCCACATCATTGGCTGGTGCCGGATGGCGCATGGCGCCGCCGATCACCAAGTCGATGTCGCCATGGCGCAGCGCAATCAGCAACTCGTCATAAGGAGCTTCGCGTACTTCCACCGATGCGCCCGGATGCTCCTGTGCGAATCGCGCCAGCAAATCGGGCAGGAACACCGCGCGCGCCATCGGCAGCGTACCGATGCTGATGCGGCCGACGCCGTGCTTGCCGGCGGCGATTTCGTCCAGTCCGGTACGCAACTCGGCCAACATCAGGCGCGCGAAGCGCACGAAACGGCTGGCTAGATCGGTGGGTCGTACGGCGCGTCCGGCTCGCACCAGCAATTCCGCACCCAACGTGTCCTGCAGTTCTTGCACGGCGCGGTAGACGGCCGGTTGCGATAGCCCGATCTGGTCGGCGGCGGCGGCATAACTGCTGCAGTGCTCAACTGCCACCAGGGCGCGTAACTGCACCATGCTGACACGCCGCTCGATATGGGCGAGCGGCGCCAGGCGCGCCGAGCGGCGTACCAGACGCACGCCTTGGGTGAGATAGCGCAGCGCGCGCTCGGCTCGGATGATCCACGCGAGCCCGGTCGCAGTCGGGCGCATGCCGGCGGCGCGGCGTTCGAACAGGCGAATTTCAAGGTTGCGTTCGAGCTTGCCGACGGCTTGAGCCAGCGCCGGCTGCGAAAGGCTGACCTGTTCGGCTGCCGCGCTCATGCTGCCAGCGCGGGCGATCACGCTGAGCGCATCCAGGTGGCGAAGGTTCAAGGCATAAATCTTATCCATACACAATCGATAGTATTTGCTTATACAAGGACAGTAAAACGAATTTGGCAACGCGAGCTTTTTCGCGCAAATTCCGTTCTCGAAATGCGAGGGCGAAAAAACTCCTTTGACAGTCGATACCAAACTCGAAAGTCGGAGAGGCACTTTTATCTTTGCGCAACGCAGCATCAGAAGGCATCAGTTCACCGCTTACATCCATTGGTCAATTGTTGCGACGCAAGAAAAACGCTTAGCCCTACTCCATACCTTAAATAATTAACTGATCGCTCTCATGAACCTCATTGATTCCCACCTGCACGCCATCGCTTCGGACACCTTGAAGTATCCGAAGAGCCCGATCGGTGGTCATCAGTCCGCGTGGTCCCAAAGTCATCCGGTCGATGCGGAAGGCGTGATCAAGGCGTTGGATGCCGCCGGTATCGCCAAGGCGGTAGTGGTGCAGGCCTCGACTGTTTATGGGCACGACAACAGCTATGTGGTCGATACGGTGCGTGCCTACCCGGAGCGCCTGGTCGGTGTGTATTCCATCGATGCGCTGGCGCCGGATGCGGTGGAGCGGATCGATCATTGGGAGGCTCAGGGCTTGCATGGCTTTCGCCTTTTCACCACCGGCACCACCATGCCCGGCCAATCGGATTGGCTTGGTCACAAGGATTCCTATCCGGCTTGGGCGCACGCTGAAAAGATCGGCATTCCCGTCTGCCTGCAGATGACCATGCAGGGCCTGCCAACGCTGCGCACCTTGCTGGAACATTTTCCCAAGTCTCGTGTGTTGCTGGATCACTGCGCCCGGCCAGATCTGGATGACGGCGCACCGTACAAGGCTGCGCAGGCGCTGTTCGATATGGCGCAGTTCGGGGGCGTGCATCTGAAGCTAACCAACCGCACGCTGGCCGCAGCCACCGAGGGTCACTCCAACCCGGCTACTTTCCTGGAGAAACTGGTGAGCACCTTTGGTGCCGAACGCATCGCCTGGGGCTCCAACTTCCCGGCAGCCGAAGGTTCACTCCATGAACTGGTGGCGACGGCGCGCGACGTGCTGTCCAGCTTGTCCAAGGACCAGCAGGCGATGATCTTCGGCGGCACCGTTGAACGCATTTATCCAGCGCTGGCGGGAGTGGCGGCATGAGCCAGCCAGTCCATCTACATACCGTATTGAAGACCACTGCCCTGACCACGCCGCTGAAGGACGGTGCGCTCAAGAGTGAGCAGGTGGTGCTCGATTTCACCGAGATCAACCCGATCCACAAGGCGTTCGCGCCGATGGTTCGCGAGGCAAAGTTCGACATCTCGGAATTGGCTATCGTCACCGCCCTGCAGGCGATCGCCTTCAAGCGGGACATCGTGCTGCTGCCGGTGGTCGTGGCCTCGCGCTTCCAGCGCGGCTGCCTGGTTTCGTACCGCCCGCATGGTGAAGTCAAACCCGAAGAACTGCGTGGCAAGCGCATCGGCGTGCGCTCGTACACCCAGACCACCGGTATGTGGGTGCGCGCGCATCTGGTCGAGGACTATGGCTTGGCCACCCCCGATATCCATTGGATCACTCATGACCCGGCCCATGTGGAGCAGTATCAGGATCCGCCGTTCGTCGAGCATCCGGCCCATGACATGGGCCTGCTGGACATGCTGCACAACGGCGACATCGATGCAGCGATCTTCGGCAACGATCTACCTGAGGGCGATAACTATGTGCCGGTGATCGCCAATGCAAAGGCCAAAGATCTGGCCTGGGCGCAGCAGCATGGCTTCGTGCCGATTAACCATGTGGTGGCCGCCAGCGCCGAGATCTGCAAGCGTGAGCCGTCTGCCGTGCGTGCCGCCTATGGCCTGCTGGCGCAGGCAGAAAGTCACCAGGTCGCGGCGGCGAGTGGCCCCCGCAAAACCCTGTCCGGTTTTGACGCCTTGCGCGGTCCGCTGGAATGGATCATCGACGCTTGCTTGGAGCAGGCGCTTTTGCCACGCAAGCTAAGCTTCGACGAGGTGTTGGGCCCCGCTCACGTTTTGCTGGAAGGCGAGACCGTCTGACATTGCCCATCGCTCCGACGCACGAAGCGCTGAAGCGGCACCTGCCAAGAGTTCAGCTCTACCATGACCCAACCGGTAAACATCCAAATGCACTTGACCTCGCAGCGGCGCCCGTTCTACCGCGACCTGACTTTCCAGGTGGTCGTCGGCATGGCGTTGGGCGTGATGGTCGGTGTGCTGTGGCCGAATGTGGGCAGCGCGCTCAAGCCGCTCGGCGATATCTTTATCCGCCTGATCCAGATGGTGGTGGGGCTGATCATCTTCTGCACCGTCACTCATGGCATCGCCAGCGTGCGCGACCTGGGCAAGGTCGGGCGCATCGCGCTCAAGGCGATGGTGTATTTCGAAGTAGTCACCAGTGTGGCGCTGGTGATCGGCCTGGTCGCCATCAACGTGCTCAAGCCCGGCGTAGGCATGCATGTCGATCCGGCCGCACTCCAGCACGGCATGGACGCGGGCAATCAAGGGGCGCCAGTGCCGCATGGCTTTGGCGAGTTCATCACCAATTTGGTGCCGACCTCAGCACTCGGTGCGTTCAGCAGCGGCGACATCCTGCAGATTCTGGTGTTTTCGGTGTTGTTTGCTTGCGGCTTGGCCAGTCTCGGCGACAACGCGCAACCGGTGCTGCGCATCGTCGATGCCATCCGGCAGACCTTGTTCTGGATCATCCGCATGGTGATGAAGATTGCCCCCATCGCCGCCTTCGGCGCGATCGCCTTCACCACGGCCAAGTTCGGCCTCAGCAGCTTGTTGCCGCTGGCCAAGCTGGTGGCCGAATTCGCGCTTACCTGCGTGGTGTTCCTGCTGGTGGTGCTTGCCCCGATTTCGCATGTATGCGGGTTTAGCCTGTTCAAACTGATGCGTTATTTTCGCGAGGAGCTGGTGTTGGTGCTCGGCACCAGTTCGTCGGAGAGCGTGTTTCCGCAGCTCACCGAAAAGCTCACGCGCCTTGGCGTGGATGAATCGGTGGTCGGCATGGTGCTGCCTACCGCCTACAGCTTCAATCACGACGGCACCTGTCTTTATTTCGCCGCGGTGACGGTGTTCCTGGCGCAGGCCACCGGTACCGCGCTGGGCTGGCAGGCACAGTTGGGCCTGCTGCTGATTTTGTTGGTCACATCCAAAGGTGGCGCGGGCGTTTCCGGCTCGGCCATCGCGGTACTGACCATGACGTTGGCGGCGACCAAGACCATTCCGGTCAGTAGCGTCGCCTTGATTCTCGGTGTGCATCGCATCCTGTCGGCGGGATTCGTGTTCGTGAACATCGTCGGCAATTGCGTTGCGACCGTAGTGATCGGCCACTGGGAGAAAGTGGTTGACCGCGACAAGCTTCAACGAGAACTACAAGCGGGTTAACAGGCAGTTCGATCATGCCTTCAAATCAACATATCTCGCGGTCCCCATCGGCACCGCGATGGGGAGGATTGCGTCAATGAAAAGGCTGATAGCACGTAAATCGCTGTACCTGGGCCTCGTCACCACGCTGCTGGTTCCTGCCGTGCATGCGCAGACCGCGCAGCCAGCACAAAATGGCGGCCCGAATACGAATTGGGCGGATGCCTATGCCGTGGCGCAAACTGAGCCGCAACAAAACATTGGCAACGGTACTGTTGATCCTTCCGGCACACCGGTGGGTGCGCAGCCGGTTTCCAAGGAGCGAGCGTTGCCGCGCTCGGTACTGGTGCAGAAACTGCTCGACGACGGCGTCAATATCCGCGCCAACGAAATTGACCAATATGCCAAGAACACCACCGGCGGCGTCAGGCAGGGTAGCCGCAACGTTGGCCAGTTCTATATCGGTGCAGACTTCGACCTCGGCAAGATCTTCGGGTGGTCCGGCGCGAGTTTCCACTTCACTGCGTATCGCGATTACGGACTGAGCCTCAACACGCTCGATACCGGCACCTATACCAAACAGCAATACATCTACAAGAATCCCTATACACGCTGGCACTTGGGCCTGTTCTCGTACGAGCAGAAGTTGATGGATGATCGCCTGGACATCCAGGTAGGCCGTCTGGGCAGTACCACTTACTTCGGCCACCTGGTGGTCAACTGCCAGTTCGTTTCGGCGAACACCTGCGGCGAGCCGCGCATGCTGGTTTCCGAAACCGGCCTCAGCCTGCTGCCCTCGGCGACCTGGGGTACCAACGTGAAGTTCAAGACGACGCCGAACACCTACGTCGATGTCGGTGTCTTCGAGGTCAATCCAGACGTGCAGCCCAGCAACGGCCTGGATTGGGAAATCAAACATTCGACCGGTTATACCTTGCCGATCGAATTCGGCTGGGTGCAGAACGACCCCAAGACCGTGCAATATCCGTTCGAGTTGAAGGGCGGTGTCTATGGGAGCACGGCGCCGCTGACCGACATCAATGAAAACACCAAGGGCCAGCCGCTCGGCACGTATGGCGGTACTGCGGCCACCGATAACCATATCCGCGATGGTTTTTACATCATGGGTGACAAGGTCATCTGGCGTCCCGATCCGAATTCGCCACGCAGTTTCAACGTGTTCGGTGGCTGGGTACAGCAGTTGGAAGGCCAGGAGATCATGCGCCAGCAGATCTACGGCGGCTTCGTGATGACCGGGCCGCTCGCATTCCGGCCGTATGACACGCTTGGCCTGAATGTCTCGTCGTTCGAGCTGACTCAGGCAGAGCAGGCCTACCTCGCCGAAGCACGCAAGAAGGCCGGCGGTAGCGGCTTGAATGCGCGTCACCAGCTCGCCTCTGACCTCACCTACACCATCCACCTGATCAAAGGGCTGGAGCTGACCCCGAGCCTGCAGTACATCGTGCATCCGGACAATTCGGCTATCGCGAAAACGCCGGTACTGCCGAAGAACTTGTTCGTATACGCGATCAGCCTGCGCGTGGACTTCGGCGTATTGATGGGCTTCCGTCCCGCCGCGGCCAGTGATTGAAGATAGCGAGGAATTGAATATGTCAGTCGTGATAACCCGTATCGAACGCGCCGACGCAAACGTGATCGAGGGCCTGGCCCGTGCTGGCGTCGCCACGGTGCATGAAGCACAGGGACGCAGTGGCCTGATGCATTCCTGCCTGCGCCCGATCTATAGCGGCGCACGCATTGCCGGCTCGGCGATCACCGTGCTGATGCCGCCGGGCGACAACTGGATGTTGCATGTGGCCATCGAGCAGTTGCGCGAAGGCGATCTGCTTATCGCTGCGCCCACCAGCCCCTGCGAAGACGGCTACTTCGGCGATCTATTGGCCACCTCGGCGCAGGCGCATGGCTGCCGCGGCCTGATCATCGACGCCGGCGTACGCGACGTGCGTGATCTCACCGCCATGGGCTTCCCTGTTTGGAGTCGCGCCATCCATGCGCAGGGTACGGTCAAGGAAACGCTCGGCTCGGTCAACGTGCCGGTCATCTGTGGCGGCGCTCTGGTCAATCCGGGCGACGTGGTGATCGCCGATGATGATGGCGTCTGCGTGGTGCCGCGCGTCAGCGCCGCCCAAGCGTTGGAAAAGGCCAACCAACGCGAAGCCAGGGAAGAGGAAAAACGCAAGCGCCTGGCTGCGGGCGAACTGGGCCTGGACATCTACGACATGCGCGAGCGCCTGGCCCAGAAAGGTCTCAAATATGTTTGAGGCAATCCAGTTCGAAAACATACGTGCGATGTGGATGCGTGAGGGCACTTCCAAGAACAGATTTTTCCTCGGCTTTGTAGCTGCCGCTCAGCGCGTGTGCGCCGACACATTGTGTAGCGCGCACAAATTGCTCGAAGGCACGCTGTTCGGCAGAAATCGTGCCGACGTCTTCCATATCCAAGGTGCAAGCCTCTCATGATCATCGACTGCCACGGGCACTACACCACCGCGCCCAAAGACCACGACGCTTTCCGCGACGCGCAACTGAAGCACTTCGATGACCCGTCGCAACCACTGCCGGTCTATCCCAACATCTCCGACGATGACATCCGCGAAAGCATCGAAGCCAACCAACTGCGCCTGCTTCGTGAACGCCGTGCGGACATGACCATCTTTTCGCCACGCGCCAGCACCATGGCGCACCACCAGGGTAACGAGGCGGTCAGCCAGGTATGGACGCGCCATTGCAATGATCTGATCGCTCGCGTGGTCGGGCTCTACCCGGAAACCTTCATCGGCGTGTGCCAACTGCCGCAATCGCATGGCGTGACGATCAGGAATTCGATCGCCGAGCTGGAGCGCTGCGTCAATGAACTGGGCTTCGTGGGTTGCAACCTCAATCCCGATCCATCAGGGGGTCATTGGGATGGACCGCCGCTTACCGACCGCGCCTGGTATCCATTCTTTGAGAAGATGGTGGAACTGGATGTGCCGGCCATGATCCATGTATCCGGCAGCTGCAACCCCAACTTCCACGCTACTGGCGCGCACTACATCAACGCCGATACCACCGCGTTCATGCAGTTCCTGCAGGGCGACCTGTTCAAGGATTTCCCAAATTTGCGCTTCATCATCCCGCACGGCGGTGGCGCGGTGCCGTACCACTGGGGCCGTTACCGCGGCCTGGCTGACATGATGAAGAAGCCGCCGCTGAGCGAGCACGTCATGAAGAACGTGTACTTCGATACCTGCGTGTATCACCAGCCGGGTATCGATTTGCTGTTCAAGGTGATCGACATCGACAACATCCTGTTCGGCTCGGAAATGGTCGGCGCCGTGCGCGGCATTGATCCGACCACCGGCAACTACTTCGACGATACCCTCCGCTACATCGACTCGTTGGACATCTCAGCCGAAGACAGGCACAAGGTATTGGAAGGCAATGCCCGCCGCATCTATCCACGCTTGGACGCGCAGCTGAAAGCGCGTGGCAAGTAAGCCGCGCATTGCCCGACGACTTTATGGCACCGCAAGCCGCTTTATATCGAGCTTCTCAACCTGCTTGCTCTGGTAGCGTTCGTACTGGCTCATGTGCGGTCCCACTTGGCGGTGAAGCTGTACAGGCTATTGTGCCTGCGCCTCTTCACATCGACGGGTGGTGCACTTCAGAATTGAATTCGCCCCTTCTGATATCCATGAATGGTGGCCTGCGAGGACTCGGACAAATGGATCTATCCCTTTCGTTCGGGTAGCTGTGCTGGGCGTGGATGCGTATATCGCTTCAACGTTCCCCAAGAATCGTGCAGCGTAAAATGTGCCACCTATTGGATTGAATAGCCTCGTTCAGAAAATCGGCTAGTCGCCTCGTGCCGCAAGTCGTGGAAATGCAAATTCCGGATGTCCAGGGATTTGCAAGCGCGGGTGAATGCGGCGCCGATCGATCTCGGCTTCCTTCATGCGCATCCATTGTTGCGCGAGCGCTTTCCGATCGAAGGTTTCCGTCTCGCTGTGCGACTTGCCGTCGCGCGTGACTCGGACTTGCGCCCTGTATCCTGTGCTTCCGTCCTTACGCTTGCGGGCGGTGATCGTTCCCATTTGCTACATTCTCTCCGTGGAGCAAATCCGTAGAAAAAACGTCCAGAAACCCCCGGAAATGGCAGTAAATACGACAACCCTTGAAGGCCTGAAACGCCCGGAAAACCTAGTAAAGGCGCCGTCTATCGCCGATTTTCGCGTATGCGTGGCGCCGATGATGGACTGGACCGACCGCCATTGCCGCTACTTCCACCGGTTGTTGTCGCCAAGGGCGCGGTTGTATACCGAGATGGTGACGAGTGCGGCATTGGTGCGCGGGCGGCAGCTGCGCTTGCTCGAACACAGCCAGCAGGAGCATCCGGTGGCGCTGCAGCTTGGCGGCAGTGATCCGCATGAGCTGGCGCAGGCTGCACGCTATGGCGCCGAGGCGGGTTACGACGAGATCAATCTCAACGTGGGCTGCCCATCTGACCGGGTACAGTCAGGCCGCTTCGGCGCTTGCCTGATGCGCGAGCCGGCACTGGTCGGTGAGTGCATGAAGGTGATGCGTAACGCGGTGAGCGTGCCTGTGACCGTGAAATGCCGCATTGGCGTCGATGACCAGGACGACTATGCCGGCCTGCAACATTTTACCGAGACCATGCTGGAAGCGGGCGTCGAGATACTGGTGGTGCACGCGCGCAAGGCCTGGTTGAAGGGGCTGTCGCCGAAGGAAAATCGTGAAATTCCGCCGCTCGATTACGAGCGCGTTTACCGGCTAAAACGCGAATTTCCAGAGCTGGTGGTGGTGATCAACGGCGGCATCGGCACGGTCGAGCAGGTGCAGGAACATCTGCGCCAGGTCGACGGGGTGATGTTGGGTCGCGCCGCGTACCACGATCCCTACCTGCTGGCGCAGATTGAGGCCGTTCTCTACGGCGAGCCGCTGCCAGGCAGGGACGAGGTATTGCGGCACATGCGTCCATACGTGGAAGCCGAGCTGGCCCGGGGGACCGCGCTGAAGCATATCAGCCGCCATTTACTGGGCTTGTATCAGGGCGAGCCGGGAGCGCGCGCGTTCCGTCGCGCAATCAGCGAGGGTGCCCATTTGCCCGGGGCGGGCTGGGAGCTGATCGAGCGGGCGCTGCCGCCCTGTTCGGTTGCGGCGTGACAGCGTGCGTTCGTCCGGTCAGTATTCAGCCCTGATTGCCTAATCTGAACGCTCTGGCAACTGCCAGTCGGAATGTTGACGTATGGCAACCCACAAATTCTTCACTACAGCTCTGTTTGCATTACTGGGTTTTGGCATGGCACTGACCGCGTCGGCGCAAACCGACGAACCGGAAGTGACAATGGATCAGGCCGTGCAGAAGGTGCAGCAGGAGACGGGCGGCAAGGTGCTTTCTGCCGAGCCGCATCACGTCGGGCGACGGGTGGAGTATCGCATCAAGGTATTGACGCCGCAGGGGCACGTGCGGGTGATGGCGATTCCGTCCGAGGCGAACAAGGGTCCGATGTCTACACCAGTTTTTACACCATCACTCAAGAATCCGCCTGGCAGAAACCCGGGCAGCAAGGAGAAACACTGATGCGCATACTGTTGGTGGAAGACGAGGCGCCACTGCGCGAGACCCTGGCGGCGCGCCTGAAGCGTGACGGGTTCGCTGTCGATGCGGCACAGGACGGCGAGGAGGGTATTTACCTCGGTCGCGAAGTGCCGTTCGATCTGGCGATCATCGATCTGGGTCTGCCGAAGATGTCCGGCATGGATCTGGTCAAGGCGTTGCGCGAGGATGGTCAGCGTTACCCCATTCTGATTTTGACCGCACGCGGCAGCTGGCAGGACAAGGTCGAGGGCCTGAAATACGGCGCCGACGATTACCTGGTCAAGCCGTTCCATGTCGAGGAGCTTCTGGCGCGTATCAATGCGCTGGTGCGCCGTGCCAGCGGCTGGTCCAAGCCTATCCTGGCCTGCGGCATGATCAAGCTCGACACTACCGCGCAGACGGTTACGGTGGAAGGCAAGCTGGTCGATCTCACCAGCTACGAATACAAGGTGCTGGAATACCTGATGCTGCATGCCGGCGAGCTGGTCTCCAAGGCCGACCTCACCGAACATATCTATCAGCAGGATTTTGACCGCGACTCCAACGTACTCGAAGTGTTCATCGGTCGGCTACGGCGCAAGCTCGATCCGGAAGGCACCCTCAAACCTATCGAGACGGTACGTGGACGCGGATACCGCTTTGCCATCCCGCGCACCGACGGCGACGACGAGTAATCCTGCGCCGCCGCGTGGCCCGCTGTCACTGGCGGCCCGCGCGGCGATCGCCACGGGATTTGTGCTTGCCGGTTTTCTTGGCCTGGTAGGCCTGACGCTTTCGCAAGCCAACCAGAGTCGTGCGTTGAGCGCGTTGCAGGAGCGTCTGCAGAACTTCGCTCTCGCTTACATCACTGATACCGGAATAAGCCGATACGGCAAACTGCTGCCACCCGACACGTCGCCGGACCCGAATTTTTTAAGGCCCGGTTCCGGCTTGTACGCGGTGTCTGTAGGCGATAACAGCTATCGCTGGGGATCGCCATCAGCGATTGGTAGAGACTTCAGTTTTATGAAAATACTGGCGCCGGGCGAGAAAGAATTCGTCGGCCCGGTCGATACGCATATGGGCCGGTTGTATTACTACAGCTATGGCGTGGCGTTGGACGACGAGGTGGATAGAAAATCGGCCAGACTCACCGTGATGGTGGCGCAAACCGAAGATCAGCTCGAAGGTGACAATGCGGTGTATCGGCGCTCGCTGGTCGTGTGGCTGTCCATTCTTGGCGTCATGCTGATCGTGCTGCAATTTCTGCTGCTGCGCTGGAGCCTCACACCGCTGCGCAAGGTAGCCAGTGACATGACGCGTGTGGAGCGCGGCGACAGCGAGCACCTGGACAGTCAGTATCCGCTTGAGCTCACTGGCCTGACTGAGCGCATCAACGTATTCATCGACAACGAGCGCGAACAGCGCACGCGCTATCGGCATACTCTGGCCGACCTTGCGCACAGCCTGAAAACACCGCTGGCGGTAATCCGTTCACAGCTGGAATCGGCAGCTGCCGACGATCCCCTTCGTCGCAGCGGCGTGCTCGATCAGGTGCGCCGCATGGACGACCTGGTGGCGTATCAGTTGTCTCGCGCTGCGACGTCGGGTCGACAGACCTTCGCCATCGCCGTGCCGATCGCCGGTCATGCCGAGGATCTGGTGCAGAGTCTGGAAAAGGTCTACGCAGCCAAGAACGTGCTGTGCGAGTTCGATATTGACGAGAGCGCGGTGTTTTACGGAGAGCAGGGCGATCTGCTGGAGCTGATGGGCAACCTGCTGGAGAACGCGTTCAAGTGGGCCGATCACCGTGTCTTGCTGGTGGTGAAGGCGCAGGCGACAACCGCCCGGCAGCGGCCGGGCCTGTGGTTGAGCGTGGAAGATGACGGCCCCGGTATCGCTGCAGACAAGATCGAAAAAGTGCTGCAACGTGGTGTTCGTGGTGACGAGCGCGTGCAAGGTCACGGTATCGGGCTGTCGATCGTGCAGGACATCGTGCATGCCTACCAGGGCGAACTGCTGGTCGATCGCTCAGCTGAGCTTGGTGGCGCGCGCTTCAGCGTGACGTTGACGCCGACCTGATCCAAATTAACGCGCGGCAGGCTTTCCGCGCAGGTAAACGACGTTGGATAGTTCGCTCGCCATCGCCGGCGATGGACCGTAAAACGTTTCCAGCAGGTCGGCGATCGCCGGTTCGGCCTCTCGCAGCAGCGTCGGTTGCGAATAATGCAGCTCGGTGACCACCGCGAAATACTCACTGGGATTCTCAGCGGCGTAGTGATCGATTGGATTGCCGCAATCCTGCGCTGGCGTGTTGGCGAGGCTGTGATATGCGTGCCCGAACTGTTCGACCCAGCGTCGCCGTGGAATGTCCGTCAGCGGTGGAATACCGTCGGCTGGGCCATCAAGTATGTCCAGCTTGTGCGCCATCTGATGCAGCACCACGTTGTAGCCGTCCCATGGCTGCTCCAGATCCAGCTGCACGTCAGCCAGCGAAAGCACCAGCGGGCCGCGTTCCCACGTGTCGACGCTTCGCGTGTCATCACCGGCCCGGAGCACGCTGCTGTGGCAGGCGTGATGGCTGCCGCGCACCTTGAATTCACCGGGATAAATCAGCACCTCGCGCCAGCCGCGCAGGCTGCCAGCTCCCTGCTGCAACGCTGGCAGACACGCCTGCATGGCAATCAACAGTCGCCAGTAGTCGTCCAGCACGGCGCCGGCAAGGGCGAGGAATCGTTTGCGTGCGAGGAACAGTGCGGCCAGCCGGCGCAGGCGTTGCTGCCGTTCCGAATCCAGACCGCGCACCAAAGGACATCCCGCGAGTGCACGCTTCCATAGCGGATCAGCGATCGGCGGAGGTTCGAGACGAGCTCGCAGCGATTGCCACCAACGCCCGGACATGGCCTAGAACGCTTACTGGATGGATCCAGGCAGCAGCGATTGCCAGCCAAGATGGGTCTGCTGGGTATGAGCCGGTGGCGTGATGTCGCCACTGGCATGGTCGGTACCGTTGTATGAGCCCTTGCGCGAATCGCTGCCTGTGTTGCGCGGCGTGTTGTCCCGGGCCACGCCCGGTTCAATGCCGCTGCTGCCGTCGTGTGCGCTGCTCGTGTCACCCGCGCCGTGCAGGGCGTTGTCCAGGTCATGGCTATCCGCCGTCGTTGCCGCCGCACCGCCGATGCCGGCAAAACAGATGGCGCAACCGATGAGCCAATGTTTGACGCGCATGGCAATCGAACTCCCTGACCCGCAAGCGAAGATCCCGATCGTCTCAGAAACATCCGTGCGATGCCAGTGCTATGGCACGCCAGCGATGCGTGGTGATCGGCGTGGGTCTCAAGCCGGGCTAAACTGCGGGGATGCCAATACAGTCATGCCGATCACTTATCCGATGCGCATCAGCCAAGATGATTCTTGTCGTCGGTGGCCGCTGATGCAGCCAGCCCAATTATTGTCGGCGCTGGCCACGGGTGAACCTGTCTCCGGCGCAGGTCTGGCGGCACAGACCGGTATCACCCGTGCAGCGATCTGGAAGCAGATCGAAGTTTTGCGCGCACGCGGCGTTCCCATCGAGGCACAGGGCGCTGCCGGTTATCGCCTGCCGTGGCCGTTACAGATGTTGGATGCCGAAAAAATACGTGCCGCGATGCCTGCACCGCTTGCGCAACAGCTGGGTGCGCTTGAAGTCCATTGGGAGCTGGATTCCACCTCCAGCGAGCTGCAGCGACGGGGCGCCACTGCCGTGGATTTCAGCGTACTGCTGGCTGAAACCCAGACCGCCGGCCGCGGCCGCCGCGGTCGTCAGTGGCTGTCGCCGCCGGGGCTGAACCTTTATCTCTCCTGCCTCAAACGTTTCGATCACGGCTTCGCCGCCTTGGGCGGTCTGTCGCTGGCCATCGGCGTGATCGTGATGCGGACCCTGAAAACCCTTGGTGTTGCCGGCGCCGGCCTGAAATGGCCGAACGACCTGCTGGCTGCCGACGGCAAACTTGGCGGCATCCTGGTCGAACTCAGCGGCGAATATCAGGGGCCGTGCGCAGCCATCATCGGCATTGGCCTCAACTTACGGCTTACCCCCGCATTGCGCGAACAGGCCGGACAGCCGGCTAGCGACATGGCCGCGTTGACGAATGACTCGCCGCCGGATCGCAATCGCGTCGCCGCCACGCTGATCTCAGCGCTCATCGAAGGCCTGCATCAGTTCGAGCGTGGCGGCTTTGCGGGCTTCGCCAACGAATATGCCCTGCACGATCTTCTGAAAGATCAGCCGCTGCAGCTGAGTGGTGCGCTCGGTCTGTTCGATGGCATCGGCGTGGGCGTGGATGATCGTGGTGCGCTGCAAGTGCGCATGAGCGACGGCAGCGTCCGCCAGGTCGACAGTGCTGAAGTCACGGTGCGTCGCGCATGAGGCTGCTGCTCGATCTTGGCAACACCCGGCTGAAGTGGGCGCTGATGCTGCAACCGGATGGCTGGCTCGCGCAGGGCGCGCTGGACTGGCAGGAGGGTTTCGAGCCAGCGCTGGTATCAGCGCTGACTGGGTTGCCGAAGCCGGAGATGATCGTCGCGGCTTCGGTGGTCGACGCCGCGCGTGAGGCGCAGGTTGCGGATGTGATGAGTCGCCTGTTTGCCAACAACCCCATCTGGCTGCGCACCCCGACCAGCGCCTGCGGTGTGCGCAATGCCTACGCTGAGCCGCAGCGGCTCGGCGTCGACCGTTTTTTGGCGATGGTCGCCGCGTACGCAGATGGCTATGCGCCATGCGTCGTTGCCGGTGCGGGCACGGCACTCACACTCGATGCGCTGACAGCGGATGGACAGCATCTCGGTGGGCTGATCGCGCCGGGTCCGCAGCTGATGCAACGCTCCCTGCTGGATGCCACCGCGCGCGTGAGGCCAGAGCGACCCGGCGCGGTGCTGGAGCTGGCCGACAACACCGCCGACGCGGTTGCTTCGGGTTGCTGGCAGGCAGCTGCGGCCTTGATCGAACGCTTTGCCACACGTATGGCGCCGACCCTGGGCGGTCTGCCGACGTTGATCCTTGGCGGTGGCGACGCAGCCGAGTTGCAGCCACTGCTGACGCTGCCGGTTCAGATGACCCGCGATGGCGTGCTACGCGGTCTGGCGGTGTGGGCAAATACGCAGACCGTGACGCCTTCACCGATCTAGAATGTCGCTGCCTGGCGATGGGGGTCCGATGTTTCTGCGTCTGCTGTTTGTCCTCTTGAGTGCGCTCAATATCGCGGTAGGCGCGTGGCTGCTGCTTGGTCAGCCTTATGCGCACAACGGTAGTGCCGCTGATCCGGGTGTGCGCGAATTGCGTTTGCTCTCGGAAATGCCGCAACCAGTTGTCACTGCCGCTGCGCCCAGTGCGGCATCGTCTGTCGCTGAATCACAGACTGCGCCGGTTCCCCCTCCCGTGCCTGTGGCTCAAGTGAATGCCGCAGCAAGCCGGTCTTCGGCGCCTGTCCCGCAAATCTGCCTTGCGTTGGGGCCGTTTGCGACTCCGCAGGATTTACGCAACGCCCGCCAGACGCTGGACGCACAGGTCATGCGGATGCGTTCGCGGCAGGAGCAGACCACCCAATCCAACGGTTGGTGGGTGTATTTGCCGGCCACCAGCAATCACGCGCAGGCACTCGAGTTGGCGCGCCAGCTTGGTGCGCACAACATCAAGGATTATTTCGTCGTCAGTGGCGGCGATCAGCCCAATACCGTCTCGCTGGGCCTGTTCAAGGACCCAACCAATGCGCGCAAGCGTCGCGATGAAGTGGTGGCTGCAGGGTTTCCCGCCCGCATGAGCGAGCGCAGCGAGAATGTACCCGAGTACTGGCTCGATCTGGTTGCCAGTAACAGCCCCCGGTTTGAATGGCGCAGCCGCGTTCGCGCCAGCGGTGTCAACTCTCACAGCACCAGCTGTTTTTGAGTCGCGCAGTTTAAGTTTGGACCGTATGCTTTGAGCATGTGCCACACGACTGCTAGAATCGCAGCCCTTGCCGGCATAGCTCAGTTGGTAGAGCAACTGATTTGTAATCAGTAGGTCCCCAGTTCGAATCCGGGTGCCGGCACCAAATGACCATCCCAAGCCATCCCATATCGGCCCAAGAATCCATCGAAACCCGCATAAAGCGGGTTTTTTTGTGCCATATCATCCGCGGTCGTCCCATTGCAGCCCGCTCAAAGTGTAAGTAGGTGCGGGCGAATATAGTCCCAAGGGAAGGGCACAACACTGCGTCAGCCCTCGCCTACACGAGGCCGATCTTGTCGCTGATAGCCATCAGAGTCGCTGCGGCGCATCTTGGACACGCTCCGCGAGTCCTGCCCAAGCCGACAGGTGTCAGGCAGTAGCCGATGCCGTAACGTCAGGTGGAACCGACGAACGGGCGCTTCTTCTTGATGCGAGACGCACCATGTTCGAGATCAGGTCATCGTCAGCAGGCTTCGTCGTTTTCGACACGACAGAGCAAGAGCCGATCATGCGGTTTGATAGCAAGGACGAGGCTACGGAGCTTGTTGCCGAGTTGGTGATTGCCGAGTCGTGCGCGCAGCTCCAAGCGTGGAAACCTCCGACAACACGGCGCTAGTTCTATCTGGCGCGGCAACGCCCGTGACGTTCAGTGAGCCGATGACCGGAAGCATTCCCGTGCTGTACGTTGACTCGGATCTGCTGTATGGATGATTACGTAGATCACGACACGCATTATCGGGAGCAAGCATGCGGAGTGAAGGGGAGTTGGAAGTTCGTTTGAGAAAATGGGCCGCGGAATACCATCTGCTGGGCGATGCAGATTCGGCACCCGCTTCGTCAGCTTGTTCCGTGATCCTTGGAGTGCAGGAAGCCGTGCTTGCCTTGGAGATGCAACCTCATGGAACCCTCCCTGGGATGGTTCTTCGGTGTCAATACACACTCCGTAATCAACCGGTCAGTATCAAATTGCGCAAGCTTCGTACGGCAGGCTTTCAGGTAAGTAACGCTTCCCGATATTCGCAGTTACTGCGCGATGCCCGTATCCATGTTGCGGCGTGGCTTCATATTCCGATGCATGGTGATACTGAAGAGGTGCTGGGCGCATTGGCTAAGGGTTCGTCCCTTGCGTCGAGTTCTCAGACGGCCGAGCTTATTGATGCATGACGCTTAGATAGAAACTCACCGCTGTATCGGGTGAAACCGATGACCGAACACTTCCATCGCCTAATTGTGGCGAGGTCTCAGTGGCAACAAAAAGCCCGCACTGAGCTGGCTTGGTGTCGGGTGGGAAGTGGTTCGCCCTAGACGTAGCAGGCTTCAGCTCCCTAGGGGAGGATGGGAGCTCCGGGGAGGACACCGACGCGTCTAGGGCGATGGGTGCAGGATCATGGATGTACCGCATGCCCGCAAAGGATAGTTCTTCATAACAATATGCTGCGGCGTCATGTCGGGGGAGCGGCGCGGCGAAGGCCGACCAGTCGGCCAGCAGATCGAACCAAGGCCCCGCGCCAGTCGGCCCGTTGTCAGCCCGGCGTGCCTCTTGGTGCGTTATGCCCAGATAGAAGCCTGTGACCAGTATCGCGATCGTTGCCGTGACGAAAGCGAGGAACGCCCAGTTGCGCTTGCGCTTCATAGGCTCAGTTTACGCGCCGTCGATGTGGTCGCGTGACGAGCGATATCAGGGGGAAACGTCCAGAAAGCTGCAGTGCCCATATTGGCGCAGTTGTGAGTAATTTCGTGAGTATCTTCGCGAAATTTCATAGTAAATTTCAATTTAAGTCAGCAACTTAGATTGACTATGCTGTGCCGGGTGCCCACCAGAAATATCAAAGGCTTGCAGAGATGCAGGCCTTTTTCTTTGGTGCGGTGTCCAACCCACGTCCAGATCATCCTTGAGAAAACTCCTTCGACAGGAAGGCTGCGAGTGTCACGTAGCTACCAAAAATCGAAGAGCAACAGGAAGCCGGCAAAACGCAGGTGCGGCCTGTCCTGTTGCGAACGAGCTATTTCTCCTGACCTATCGGAAGCGTAGATGGGAGCGACTTCATCGCATATTCGAAAGCGCCGGTTGTCGTTATTGAAAGCGACCCCTCGTCGGGGGTTGCCCCGATGCCTTCGAAGGTGACCCGGAGGTTTGAAAAGAGCCAGTCGGCGCTAATGCCATCGAGCTGCGCTCCGATCCTGTTCGGTACATGTTTCTTGGTAAGCGTCGTAGGAACGCCGTACTTCTTCCTGAGCATGGCGTAGATACCTTTCTGGCTATCCACTCCACTTGTACGTACACGAATGCCCTGTACGGTCCCGTCAAGTATTTGCAGCTCGAGGCTGCCTGCGCGGTTGTTCGAAACCACCCAAGGCTCATCTGAGTGGTTGAAATGGACAGGGGTGGTTTTAGAGCGTCCGTCAGCGGTTGCCTCGCCATGGGTCGGTGACTCCAGGCAAGTGGCGTCTAAGGTTGCTGACCAGGCCTTGCCATCGAAAAACCCTTCTCTGGTGGTCGGACAGGTGAGCAGGGTCGGTCGCTGTCCGAGAGTGAAACCAAACGCCTCAAAACTGGGTGCGGGCTTTGGGGTCGATCCCCTGGTGTGCTTGGCTGCTTGTACGGAACCGCCCGCAACAGTGAGTGCGAGCATCAAAAAAAGCCTTCCCTTCATCTTGCTTCTAGTCCCCTGGAATATCTACAGCCTATCAAATCTCTACCTGCCTCGAAGACTTCCTGATCAAAGTCGAGTGCGAGCGGCTTGTCGCTGCTCCGTGAGTTCGGTCCGACTCCACAGGGGCAGGCAATAGCCGACGCTGCAACGTCCGATAGAGCCGATGATGGGGGCTATCTGTCTTATTTTCTGGCCGACTCCGCCACAAAGTTGCCTGCCGAAAAAATGGCAAGAACGACGAGAATCAGCGCGCTGACGATCAGCGAAAAAGAAATCGCAACTAACCTCACTACCCAGCGCATAAGTACCCCCTGTCGATCTCAGCCGGCGAGTATGGCGGGTGCTGATGACGCTATAGCGACGGTAGCCGCATGTGTTTGGTGTTGGTCATCGGCTCCGCCGGAGGAAACCTCGGAGCGGTCTCACATCACGGCGAGGTCTTGGACTTGATCCTGTGGCTGACATCGTGCGCCCCAGAGACTGACAGCGCATCAGCGAATGCCTACACAGTCATAAGTCATTCCCCGCTAGGCGTCCTGTCGCGATGGCGGCAATCTGTCTTCGCCCGGGAAGTCTGGTTCCTCACCGATGCACCGAGTGCCACGAACCGTAAGCAATCCCCCATGCGCGGTTCACTGGCCCCCGAAAGGGGGCCTTTCTCTTTTGAGAGCTGGCGCCCGCGACTGGCCCCGTATGCAGCGTCTATTGTTGGGGGCTGGCGTTTTCAGCGCATGGACCGGATCTATTCGAATGCGCCTGTTTCTGCATGGCTTGAGTCTTCGCACTGGCAGGAGCCGCCCATATCGCGAGGGTGACCGTCATTACGGCCACGATGACCGCCACCAGCTTCGACCACAGCGGCATCGATGCGGAAAGGAACGATGTGGTCAGAGCGATCACCAACGCGACCCCGGGGACCAGGCTTTTCATGGTTTCATTCTGGACGATTCGGATAAGAAGTTCTTTGAATTTGACGTTCACAGCCATTTCGACACTCCGCCATGGTGTGGACACGTCCCGCGGTGTTTCATGCTGAAGCTGTGGCTGGTGTCGTGGCATTGGGCGGTAGAGCTGGCGGCTACTGCAACCCATGCGTTATGGATCGAATGTCCCTCACGATTGACGTAGCTCCCTTGCTCGATGGGCGTGGTCGAGCCATTTGTGACACTTTGTGCGCTTTGCTGAGGTTGCTGCTGCGCGTCACTTGGCGTGACCAAGAGGCTATTTAGCCCCATCGCCAGCAGGCAAAGGCATAAAGACAAGCTGATGTGCTTGAACATCTGGATCCCCGTTTTGTTCGGACGCAGGGATCAAAGCAAGAGCGCTGCCAAGTTACTTAGACCGTCGGAAGTGCCATGGGAGGCGTCTCATGGGCCAGCGGAGATTTTTAGTCACGAATGACAGGTGTTTGTCTCAGTTTTGCGCCCCTTCGCGCGCGCATCCCCTGGGACTATGTTGCTTGCCTGATTGGCTCACATCAGGCCTGCTGTGCAGAATCTTGCCGGGGCGCTGTGGGTAGGTTCTGTGAGTAACTTCGGCAGCGTGATAAAAAATTTTCAAAATCACTCAGTTACTTGATATAAGTATATCTGTGCAGAGTGCCACCAGAAATATCAAAGGCTTGCGGAGGTGCAGGCCTTATTTGTTGCTCTAAATTTAGAATTTCGGACAAGACTTTGGGCAGCAAAACATTCGCGAGTGTGATGGCGTGCGGATCTTGGGGCGAGTTGGTACGGCATTTGCTGTACGAAATAACACTGGATTTCACCTAGAGCACCAAACTGCCATGCGTGCGGCTGAAACGCAGCAAAGGTGATGTGCGTTCGTGAATCCGTCAGTTAGATTGCTACGTATCTGAACGTAGGGAAATGGCTGACGATTTCTGATCACTTGCTTGGAGTTTTTCCATGTCCGTTCTAAACCCTATTGAGCTTTTTGCCCAAACGGCTGGGATGCTTGCCCACGCGGACTGTCCGCAGTGTGGCAAAAAAGATGCATCTGCCCTTGCGCCCGGGCGGAAAGCCTCCGGACCCTGCGAATGGTGTCTGGAGCGGCAGCTGCTGCTTGATCATGTGCGGCATTGGTTGCAGCGCAGTGGGGTTACGCCTGCGACGGATCGTGCGCATGAGCGAACCAGTGCACGACGTGAGGTTGTCGAGAGCTAGCCCTACAACAGTATGGCCGTTGCGTCATGGCATCAGCGGCAGCTGGTCTTTCGGCGTTGGACTTGTGCGGCTCGTGATCAGCTGACCATTGCTGCTGGAGATCCCTCATCCAGAATCACGAGGTGATGCGGGCTTTTTGTTGACCGGTTAAGCGGGGTATCGAAACTACACGGCTAGCAAGTCGTAGGGTGGCGAGTGTTCGTCATCCCGCTTGCCGTTCTTTTCGAGTACAGCGTCAACGCGTTCCATCAACCATTGATGGTCGGCTATATCGGCCGGGCGGGCGAGGGCATCCGCACGATCGGCAAACAGCGGCATGAAGCCGGTGCCATCCGGTTTACGCGATCAGCTGCGGCATGGTCTCATTCAGCTGTGTCGGCAGGACATGCGGCACGGCGCGACTTTTAGGGGTGGTTCGACGCAGCTCGGGTTCCAGCTTTTCGAATTTTGTACATGGCTAGCTCTTTTAGTACTCAGGACTTCAAGGCAAATGTGCCGTACACGGATGGACGATGCGTTCAGCCACTCGATGAAAGAAATCTAAAATTTCCACCAGTCGGCTTTTTTCGGTTTCCCGGCGGCCGCATTCGAGCCATATGTGACGCTGTGCGCGCTTTTCTGGATGTGTTGCTGTGCAGTGGTCTGATTTGCAAAGACCTGGTTCAGCCCCATCGCCATTAGGCAAAGGCATATCGACAGGCCGGCATACTTCAACATTCCGCGTGCTCATCAGTTTCTGAATGAGGATTCGAAGCAAGATTTTTGCCAAGAAGTCGGTCTGCGCCCATGAGTGAGGCGAGCCGGGCATTCAAGACGGTCGCAAGATCCTTGATTCCACAGTCGCCACGCATTTCCGACACGGCCGTCATGCGCAGAGTTTGGCCATGACAACAGACACATTCATGATGTTTCCGGTGGCCTTGACTGTACGTCATCAGCTGTTTTCACCAGCGCACGCCGTGCTCGCCAGATAAGTGCGGCGGTTCTCCTGTCAACGGCTATCGCTCCCGCCTTGATTGCCGCTTCGCGGAGGTCCGGCTTCAGGTCATAGTGCGGTGCGCTGACCTTGTTCTGAAACCATTCGATGCGCATGCCTATTTGCGATGCGATCGCATGCAGCTCGGTCAGATCAAGCATGTCAGTGAACATATGGCAGCTTGGCGTTACCTGTCCATGCACCACCCAGCCATAATTGTAGAGGCTATCGACGTAGACGGTCATAACTGGTGTGCGGCTCGACCAAGGTCAGCAGCAGTGATCATGATGGTGTGCGTGGCTCGCATCCGCATGGTCATGACCACCGCCGCTCATCATGCGCATCATTCGAGGGCCGCCGCTGCGGAAGAACGTGATGGCCAAAATGCTGGCGACAATAAAAAATGCGATGTCCAGCATCGTTGTGTAGTTGAAGCTGATCGTTGCCATGGATACGTTTTTCCCATGTTGCGATGGTATCCATCCAAGCAGAAAAAATATTCCTTCGACGCAAAGTGCCGCCAGCACCATCACGAGGTAGAACGTGATGAAAAGAAATAGCGTCGGCTTGCTTCCGTAGTACTTGCGATAAATATTCAGGATGGGTGGAATGATCAGGTCGCCGAAGATAAAGGCGACTACGCCGCCGAAGCTGATACCCCCGTTCCACAACACGGCTGCCAGCGGCACATTCCCGACCGAGCAGGTGAATGCGGCAATCGCGATCAAGGGGCCGATCGCCGCACCCCACAGGGCGATCAGCCACGTGCTCTGGCCTTGCAGAAAAAAGACCTGCCAGAAGTGATCTGGCACCCAGGCACCCAGCGCGCCTGCGATCAATAGCCCTACCAGCACATCTTTCCAAACCATCGTCCAGTTCATCACGTAGTAGTGGCTGATCGCGATCCAGCCTTTGCGCGAAGCAAGGCGCTCACGCCAGGTACCGGTACGTTTGCCCATCGCCATGGCGGCATGGCCATCCATCGAACTGGTGGCATCGCCCCTGGCGTGTTCAATCGCAGCGTGCTCCAGCTTTTTCGGCAACAGCAGCGCATAACCGGCGCCCAGCAGGATCAGCATGATGGTGCCTCCCACAAATTCAGCGGCCGCAAACTGCCACGCCATCAATACCCACAGCAGCACGCCCAGTTCCAGCACCAGATTGGTGGCGGCGAACTGAAACGCCATGGCGGCGGTGAAATCGCCACCCTTGCGCACGATCGAACGCGCCATCGCCACTGCTGCGTAGGAACACGATGAGGTCGCCGCACCGAGCAGCCCCGCGATCACGATCGAGCGTGGCCTACGATCAGGCAGCAGGGTCGACATTGTCTCCTTGGACACCACCACTTCGATGATCGCGGAAAAGGTGAAGCCCAGGCTCAGTCCCCAGAAAATCTGCCAGAACATCGTGAGCGAGAGCCACAGGGCGTGGTCAATGGCGCTGAGAATCTGCATGGCGAGTCGTGATTTCTCCAATGCTTGCTGGGTAGTCCGCATGGCGCCGACTTGTCAGCTTGCCGAGATAGCCGGCCGGCGCTCATGGGTTTTGTTCGCTACTTCCTTTAGGCAAGCATCAGTGCTTGGCGCCTGTCGCTGCGGTAGGTGCCGGTACCGGTATGGCTGCCGATGCCTTTGCTGTCGAGACGCTGGCTGGTGTGTTGTCCATGGTGCTACTCATCGATTTCGTCGCCTGATCCATTGCTTTGTCGCGCGCATCTGGCACGGCGGCGAGCTTCTGTGCTGACTCAAGATGCGACTTCAGCGTGGGAAGCGTCGTCTTCACGAACTGCTGAATGTCGGTGTCCTTGGTTTGTTTGCCTTCATCGGTAAACATCTTTATTGCGTCCTGGTGATCTTTGACCATGGCCTTTGACCAGGCTTGGTCAAAACTGGTGCCTTTCGTGGCTTTCAGACCGTCACTCTGCTTCTGGGCGTCATTGGCAGTATTTGAAGGAAAGCTCACTTTTTTGCTTTCGGCCAATGTCTTGAGTGCGACATTGGCCTTGGTGTGGTCGTCGACGATGTGCTGCGCCAGCTGCTTCACCTGATCGTCGGAAGATTTGCTGATGGCCATCTGACCCATCTGCACCTCGGCCATGCCGTCTTTGGCGGCGTTCTCGATGAATACGGTGTCGGCTGCGCTGAGGCCGCCTTTTCCGCCGCCGGTGTTGTCTGACTGCGCAGCAGAAGTCCAGGCAAAGCCCAGGAACAACGCTGAAACGAGTGCCCGTTGGGAATATCGCATCGTCATGGTGATTCCTTTTATGTCCTTGGACCGACAGATCAAATCCCATCGGCTGGAAAGAGTGTGTGATGACTGGCGCTGGGGGCCTGGCGGCAGCCAGTGTGGATGATCGGCCTTCGTCGACGCGCAGAGCGGTTCTTGCCCCAATCCGCTAAACTTCAGCGGCTTACGGGCAGGTTCTGCCGTAACTTTCTACCGCTTAGAAGCGGTAGTTGATCGCTTCGACGTATTGGCGTGTTACCGGCGTTGCCGGCCACTCGACACCGATATCCTTGGTTTGCGCGCGGACTTCGTTCGGTGCCTGTCGGGATAAGGTACTCAGGTATATCAAGTTATGAGCATGAAGACCGTTTCATTGATAGGGGTACCGACCGATATCGGTGCCGGACATCGCGGTGCGTCGATGGGGCCGGAAGCGCTGCGCGTCGCCAACCTGTTCGCCCGGCTGGAGCGTTGCGGTCTGAAGGTGATCGACCGCGGCAATCTGCAGGGGCCGATCAATCCGTGGCAGCCGCCGATGGATGGTTATCGGCATCTGGACGAAGTGGTGGCTTGGAATACGGCCGTCTATACGGCTGTTCACCAGGAGCTTCAGGCGGGTCGGCTGCCGATCATGCTCGGCGGTGATCACTGCCTGGCGATTGGCTCGATTTCAGCGGTTTCCCGTCATTGCGAAGACGAAGGCAAAAAGCTTCGCATCCTGTGGCTGGATGCGCATACCGACTTCAATACCGCTCTCGCTACACCATCGGGCAATATCCACGGCATGCCGGTGGCGTGTCTGTGCGGCAACGGTCCCGATGTGCTGACCCAGCTCAGCGGCCACAAGCCGGCGGTCAGGCCGGAGGTATTTCGGCAGATAGGCATCCGCTCGGTCGATGCGGGTGAAAAGAAACTGGTGCGCGAAGCGAATGTGGGCGTTTACGACATGCGCTATATCGACGAAGTGGGCATGAAGCGCACGATGGAAGACGCGCTGGCTGATATGGACGAGGGCACCCATCTGCACGTGAGCTTCGACGTTGATTTTCTCGATCCCAGCATCGCGCCGGGTGTCGGCACCACCGTGCGCGGCGGCCCGAATTATCGCGAAGCACAGCTGTGCATGGAGATGATTGCCGATACCGGGCGGTTGGCCTCGCTGGATATCGTTGAGCTGAACCCTGCCTACGACAAGCGCAATCAGACGGCCAAGCTTGCGGTCGATCTGGTCGAGTCGCTGTTCGGCAAGTCGACGCTCATCCGCTGATAGTCACCGCTCAACCATCGATAACCTAAAAGCGAACACCATGCAGACTCGCGTCCTGACCGGCATCACTACCACTGGCACCCCTCATCTGGGTAACTACGTGGGGGCGATCCGTCCCGCTGTCGAGGCCAGCAAGCGCGATGATGTCGACGCGTTCTATTTCATGGCCGACTACCATGCGCTGATCAAGAGCGATGATGCCGACCGGATCGAGCGCTCCCGGCTGGAGATCGCCGCCACCTGGCTGGCGGCTGGGCTCGATCCACAGCGTGTCACGTTCTATCGCCAGTCCGACGTACCGGAAATCCCTGAGCTGACATGGTTTCTCACCTGCGTTGCCGCCAAGGGCATGCTCAACCGCGCGCACGCGTACAAGGCCGCGGTGGATCGCAACACGGAAACCGGCGAAGACGCCGATGCCGGCATCAACGCCGGGCTGTACATGTATCCCGTGCTGATGGCGGCGGACATTCTTGCATTCGACGCGAACAAGGTGCCGGTGGGGCGTGACCAGATCCAGCACATCGAGATGGCGCGTGATCTTGGCCAGCGCTTCAATCATATCCACGGACGCGAGTTTTTCGTGTTGCCCGAGGCGCTGATCGAGGAGCAGGTAGCGACGCTGCCAGGGATGGACGGCCGCAAGATGTCCAAGAGCTACGACAACACCATCCCGCTGTTCGCCGGTGGCAAGAAGCAGCTGCGCGAAACCATCATGCGCATCGTCACCGACTCGTCCCTACCCGGCGAGCCGAAGGATCCGGATAGCAGCGCGCTGTTCACCATCTTCCGCGCGTTCGCCAGCGAGGTGGAAACGGCAGCATTCCGCAAGGCGCTGCTGGACGGTATCGGCTGGGGCGATGCCAAGCAGGTTCTTTACGAGCGCATCGAGAGCGATGTGGCGCCAATGCGCGAGCGCTACGAAGCGCTGATCGCCGACCCGATCGGCATCGAGACGATCCTGCAGCAGGGTGCGCTCAAGGCGCGCGCTATTGCCACACCAAAAATGGCGGCCTTGCGCGACGCGCTTGGCTTGCGTTCGGCCTCACCGGTGGTACATGTGTCGAAGGCCAGTCCGCCGCAGGTCGCAACGAAGTCCAGCAAGATGCCGCGCTTCGCGAGCTTCCGCGATGTCGACGGCAGCTTCCGTTTCCGCCTGTTTTCGGCGGAAGGCGAAGAACTGTTGCTGTCGGTGCCGTTCGCCGATCCCAAGGCGGGTGGCGTTCTGCAAAAGCGCATCAAGGCGGCTGGCACGGATGGCGTCGTGCTGCAGGTCGACGCGCTGCGCATCGTGCTTGAGCTGGATGGCGAGCCGGTGGCCAGTTCAACCCACTATCACGACGAGCTGACGTGCGAAGCCGCGCTATCCCAGCTGCGTCAAGCGCTTGATCAATTAGCTGCGCAAGCGTGATGCGAAAAATCGCTGGTGCAGGGAACCATTGATCGATGCGCTATCTCGCCATCGTTTTGCTGACGCCGTGGCTGCTGATTCTTTGCTGGGCGTATTGGGCTTACCCCAAAAGCCTGCCACACACGCGAGGTCGGCGGACGTTTGACGTTGCGGCGGTGCTGTTGGCGATGGCTGCTGCCATGCAGAGTGCGGTGTCTGGCTTCGATGCGGTCGAACTGCCGATGATCGGTCCGTTTGGTCGTGCCAGTGGTGGCATCTGGCAGCAGGTGCTTCCCGCGCTCTACGGTTACGGCGCGCTGCTCATCGTGCTGGCGGTGGCGATGGGGCTGCGCTGGATGGTGTGGGGGCGCCGTCGCTGAATCAGATGGTCGGCCGGCATGGATACATGCCCATGCGGCGAATCGGGTCAATCAACTCCAGCGTCTGATGCCAGGGTGATGGGATGCGACAATACCTGCCATGACGCCGCTCAAATACCTTCAGGCTTACCCCGCGAACTTGCAGGACAAGGTGCGCGACCTGATTGCGCGTGACAAGCTGGGTGACCACCTTGCAGCACGCTACCCGCAGCGCCATGCCGTGCAGAGCGACAAAGCACTGTATGCGTACACGATGGCGCTGAAGCAGCAGCATCTGAAAAACGCGCCTGGTATCGACAAGGTGCTGTACGACAGCAAGCTCGACGTGGTGCAGCGCGCACTGGGATTGCACACGGCGATATCGCGCGTACAGGGTGGCAAGCTCAAGGCGAAAAAGGAAATTCGCGTAGCCGCATTGTTCAAGGCCGCGGCACCAGAGTTCCTGCAGATGATCGTGGTACACGAACTCGCACATCTGAAGGAACTCGATCACAACAAGGCGTTCTACCAGCTGTGCCAGTACATGCTGCCGGACTACCACCAGCTGGAGTTTGATCTGCGCGTATATCTGACCTGGCGTGACCTGCCGTCGGTAGACGACGCCAATGCACACAACTGAGGATCATCATGGATAGCGCCGCGCTACAAAAGTATCTGTTGCGATTGTTCGAGCGTCACGACGTTGAACTCGAGGAAGATGAGGAAGACTGGCTGGTGACTGACGGTGATTTTCCGGCGATCCGTGCCAACTGGACGGCTGCCAGTGCCGATGCGCCCGGTCGTCTTGATATCGACATCGTGATCAGCGAAGAGCGTCGCATCGAGGAAAGCTTTGCGGGATTCGGTCAGGGTGATGCCGCCTGCCGTGACGCGCTGCGCGCCTTCGAGCAGAACACCTTCCATCTCGTGCTGGCTGCCTGCTGGTACGTCACTGACGACCGCCTGATGCAGATCACCGCCTGGGATATCGGCGTGCGCACGTGGGACGTATTCATCGGGCCATTCACTGTGCGTGGCGCCGACGAAAATACCGTGCCGATTCCGCCCGGTGCCATGACGTCGATCGAAACGGCGCTCAAGCGCGAATCACTGACGCCGGAGTTGCACTGGCTGCGGGTCATCCATCGCCACGATAGCCACGGTGATGGGCGCACCGACGTGCTGCTCGACAACGAGCCATGGCCGGCAGGCCTGCAGGCATTGAATTCTGTTGAATGGCCCAGTTCACATGACTACACCGCCAGCGCCTTCGTGATGCTGGACGTGCGGGATTATTGAGCCGCCGTTTTCAGTTTCCTGATTCGGTTGGCGCGACGGTCCATCCGTTGATCCATCCAAAGCAAAACGCCGTCCTGCAGGACGGCGTTTTGCTTCTCACGGTTGGTGCTGTAGCCGGCGACTTAATTCGGCAGTGACAGATCGTCCAGCATCGCCTTGAGGAAGCGCGCGGCCTCACCGCCCGTGGCGGCGCGATGGTCGAAGGTGACGGACAGTGGCATACGGCGATGGACTTCGATGCCGCCGATCACAGCGACCACGTCGTGGCTGAGCTTGCCGGCGCCGATGATGGCGACGGTGGGTGGCACCACCACGGGTGTGGCGTAGCGGCCGGCGAACATGCCGAAGTTGGACAGGCTGATGGTGTAACCCGACAGCTCCGAGGCCGGAATGCTGCGATCCTCGACCTGCGTGCGCAGGCGCTTGATCGCCGAGCGTACGCCTGCTGCGTCGAGCACGTCGGCATTGCGCAGAGCTGGCACGAACAGGCCATCGTCCGTATCCACCGCGATGCCGATATCGACATGCGGATGCAGGGTGCGGCTGAGATTTTTGCCATCGAACCAGGCATTCAGTGCCGGCACGGTCTTGCAGGCAAAGACGATGGCGCGAACCAGGCGGGCGGTGATGTCCTGCTTGCCGATCCAGGCGTGCAGGTCAGCGTCGTCAACGATCGTGGTCGGCACGACCTGCGCGTGCGCATCGGCCATCACACGGGCCATATTGCGACGCACGCCCTTCAGTTGCTCCGGCTGGCCGCTGGCCTGTGCGCCAGGCGAGGAAGTGCGTACCGGCTTGCCGGCGAGTGACACCGGCGAGCGTGACTGCTCTTGTGGGGCACGGCCGGGCTGCGGCAGTTCTGGTGCAAGGTGACGACCGGCCGAAGCGGGAACTGCGCGCGAAGGCGCAGCGCCGAGTGCAGCGGAGCCGTTGGCCGCGGCATCCTTCACATCTTTCAACGTCACCACACCCTCGGCGCCGGTAGGCGTGACGCGGGTGAGGTCGATCTTCAACTTCTTCGCCAATGCCCGCACGGCCGGTACGGCCTTGACGCCACCGACGCTGGCGGCCTGTTCGACGTGCACGTGATTGCCGCTGACCATTGCGCCGACCACGGTGCCTTCGTCTTCACGGACGGCGATGGCTTCCTCGACTTCGCCGCCCTCATCCGAGGCGACGACTTTTTCGTTGTCTTGCGGCGCAGGACTGCCGACACTTTTCTTCGGGCCGTGCTGATGACCGGTGGATTCGGACTCGGCACGCTGCTTGGCATTTGGATCGGGCTCGAACTCGGCCAGCGCGGCGCCGGTTTCGATGATGTCGCCCGGCGCGCCGTGCAACTTGGTGACCTTGCCGGTGTACGGTGAAGGCACGTCGACGACTGCCTTGGCGGTCTCCATCGAGCACAGTGGCGCGTCGAGCTTGATGTTGTCGCCCACTTTCACATGCCACTCGACCACGGTCGCGTCGGGCAGGCCTTCGCCGAGGTCGGGCAGGTAGAACGTTTTGATATCAGCCATGGAATCGGGTCCGTTTAATAATTAGCTGGCGGCCAGGGTGCGCTTGGCGGCATCAACGATGCGCTCCACGCTAGGCAGGTATTTCATCTCGAGACGGAACAGCGGAATGTGCGTGTCGAAGCCGGTGACGCGTTCGACCGGCGCAAGCAGGTCGTAGAGGCATTCCTCCGACAGGCGCGCGGCGATCTCGGCGCCGAAACCGGCCGTCTTCGGGGCTTCGTGCACGATCACACAGCGGCCGGTTTTCTGCACCGACTCGGCGATGGTATCGAAGTCCAGTGGCGTCAGTGTGGCCACGTCGATCACTTCGGCGCTGATGCCGGCCGCCGCCAGCTCGTCCGCAGCCTCAAGGCACTCTTTGACCTGCGCGCCCCAGGTCACCAGGGTCACGTCGGTGCCGTCGCGCAGCACGAAGCACACGTCCAGCGGCAGCGCCTCACCGTCGTCCGGCACCTCTTCCTTGTACTGGCGATAGATGCGCTTGGGCTCGAAGAACATCACCGGATCGGGATCGCGGATTGCCGCCAGCAGCAGGCCGTAGGCGCGCGCAGGCGACGACGGCAGTACCACGCGCAGGCCGGGAATGTTGGTGAACAGATGTTCGTTCGCCTCGGAGTGATGCTCCGGCGCGCGGATGCCGCCGCCCCACGGGGCGCGGAACACGGCCGGCACGGTGATACGGCCGCGCGTGCGGTTGCGCAGGCGTGCGGCGTGGCAGGCGATCTGCTCCATCATCGGGTAGATGAAGCCTTCGAACTGCGCCTCGGCGACCGGCTTCATGCCGGCTGCGGCGAGGCCGACGGTGACGCCGGCAATGGTGGCTTCGTCCAGCGGGGTGTCGAGTACGCGCAGCTCGCCGAATTTTTCCTGCAGGCCCTGCGTGGCGCGGAACACACCGCCGTTGAGGCCGACGTCTTCACCCAGCACAACAACGCTGTCGTCGTGCGCCATTTCATAGGCGAGCGCCTGGGTGACGGCTTCGATAAGAGTGATTTGTGCCATGACTCAGTGACCTTTGTTTTCAAGCGAGAGGACGTAATCGCGTTGTTTGGCGAGATCGGCAGGGACTTCGGCGAAGATGTAGTCGAACATCGCCGATACCGGCTGCGTCTTGGTCTCGAGGTAAGCATTCACCTCATTGTCCATCCACTCGTCGCATTCGGCCTTCCAGGCTTCTTCCTTCGCGTCGTCCCACACGCCCTTGGCCACCAGCCAGTTGCGCAGGCGTTTCATCGGCTCGCGTTCCCAGCCGTCCTTCACTTCCTGCTCGCCGCGGTAGCGACGGGCGTCATCGGCCGTCGTGTGATCGCCCAGGCGATAGGTCACCGCCTCGATCACGCTGCCGCCGTTGCCGCTGCGCGCGCGCTCAAGTGCGTCCTCCATCGCCTTGCGTACGGCGATGATGTCGTTGCCGTCCACTTGAATGCAGAACAGGCCGGCGGCGATGCCTTTCTGCGCCAGCGTCGGCGCACCGGACTGGATCTTGCGCGGCACTGAGATCGCCCACTGGTTGTTGACGATCACCGCCACGAGCGGCAGGTTCTGCGCGCCGGCGATGTTGATGGCGCCGTAGAAGTCGCCCTTGGATGAACCACCGTCACCGATGGTGCATACGGCCACACGCTTCTCGCCGCGGATCTTGAATGCCAGTGCGGTGCCGGCCGCATGCAGGCACTGCGTGGCAATCGGCACCGACCAGGCGAAGTCATGGCGCGCCGGCTCTTTCTGGTAGTCGTTGCCGCGCTCGTCGCCGCCCCAGTACATGTACACCTCGCGCGGCTGCACACCGCGGTAGAGCTGGGCACCGTATTCGCGGTAGCTCACCGCCAGCACGTCTTCCGGGCGCATCGCGCTGCCGATGCCGACGTGCGAAGCTTCGTGGCCCAGGCAGCTGGCATAGGTACCCAGCTTGCCCGTGCGCTGCAGGGCAATCGACTTGGCGTCGAATACGCGGGTCGACAGCATCAGCTTGTACAGCTCGACCATGTGCGGCAGGTCTTTCGCAAATTCGGGTAGATCATCACGAACCTCTTTGCCTTCGGCATCAAGGTATTGCAGGTATTCGATTTCAAACTTGGCGGCGATGGTCACGACTCGCTCCGGAGTGGGGAATGCGGGGAAAGCGGTTAAAGATCACGCGCACCGTCGGTTGCCGATGCACGCAAACGATCAAACAAGACCGCGCTTGATAACAGGCTCTCATGTTGCACTGCAAGGTACGGCGCAGCAATGCGTGGGCGTATTGGAGCTGTTCCAGAGACTGCGGATGTTTAGTGGGCTGGGGAGATCATCGCGAATCATCAGGCCGCACGGGGCTTCCGGAGGGTGATCAAGGCCTGGTTCTCGCTTAACCGTTAACATGACTGCTTTCTGAAGTGCGTCCGATCTCCATGACTGAAAACCAGCGTGATCTCGAAGCCGGCATCCAGACCGATCTCGATGGCAAGATGACTTACGGCGGCTATCTGCGATTGGACATGCTGCTCGCCGCTCAGCAGCCACGCAGCCAGCCGCCACAGCACGACGAATTGCTCTTCATCGTGCAGCATCAGGTCAGCGAGCTGTGGATGAAGCTGATGATCCATGAACTCGGTTCGGCGATTGCTTTTCTGCGGCGTGATCAAGTCTGGCAGACGCGCAAGGTGATCGCCCGCTGCAAGTCCGTACTGCGCCAGCTGACCGAACAGTGGGCCGTGCTGGAGACTCTGACGCCATCGGAGTATCTCGAGTTTCGCGAGACGCTCGGCCCCTCGTCGGGCTTCCAGTCACTGCAGTACCGGGTGATGGAGTTCATGCTCGGCAACAAGAACGCAGCGATGCTCAAGGTGTTCGACCATGACCTGCAGGGTCAGGCGGCCCTGCGCGACGCGCTTGAGGCGCCGAGCCTTTACGACGAGTTCCTGTGCTATCTCGCCCGCTTCGATCACGCGATCCCGGTCAGACATTTGGCGCGCGACTGGACTGAGCCACACGTGGCCGATCCCGTGCTGCTGCCGGTGTTTGAGCGCGTCTACGGAGATACCGACCGCTACTGGCGCGAGTACGCGTTGTGCGAAGACTTCGTGGACCTGGAAACGCAGTTCCAACTGTGGCGTTTCCGACACCTGCGTACGGTGCAAAGGATCATCGGCTTCCGCCGCGGCACCGGCGGTTCGTCCGGTGTGTCATTCCTGAAGAAGGCGCTGGATCTGGAGTTCTTCCCTGAACTCTTCGAGGTGCGCACTACCTTGCAGCCACGGGGCGCCTGATTTGAGGCGTGTCACGTTTCCGGTGAAAGCATGAGTCTTTCGCCGGTATCTAGCCCCTCAGGTTGGCTGGCCGAGCAGCAGTCACTTCCCTGCCAGTTTTCGTGCGTCAGCCCTGCAGCTTGTCCAGAATGCGGTTCAGCCAGATGCGCTCCTGCTCATCGAGCTTGTTCAGCACCTCGCGCTCGCGTTGCCGGGCCATCGGGGCGACTACCTCGTGGATGGCCCAGCCTTCTTCGGTGAGGTCGAGTACGGAGCGGCGTTTGTCGCTGTGGTGCATGTGCCTGCTGACCCGCCCGGCGCCGACCAATCGCGCCAGTGCGCGACTGACCGCCACTTTGTCCATCGCCGTGCGCTCGGCGACCTCGCGTGCGGACAAGCCATCGAAGCGCGCGAGCACCGCCATCACCCGCCATTCGGTCACACCGAGATCGTAACGTTGCTGGTAGTCGTCTGCGATGGCCTGACTGACCGTGTTTGAGAGGATCGAGAGCCTGTAAGGAAGGAAGTTCTCCAGCTCGATCGGTGCGTGCTCGCGGGTTGTCGCGGTTGCTGCTGGCTCGGCCACTGTCGGTTTGTCGGACGCAAATTTTGGTTTGGTCGAGGCGGACATGCTGCAATTTTCCTTGCAAATGGTTTCATGTGTAACTATAACGTGTTCTACGCAGATTCTTTGCGGAAGGCCGCGCATGCTTGTGCAGGTTTCCGCCATCATCCAACGGATAGCAGGAGAGCGCCATGAATGGCGTAATCCACATTAGGAGATTGCCATGAATGGCGTAATCGATATGAGGAGCTTGCCATGAACGCACAGCCCAATCTCGGCATGCAGGTCACCACTTTCGAAAATCCAATGGGTATCGATGGTTTCGAATTCGTGGAATTCGCTGCGCCTGCCGGTCGTGCCGGCGAGTTGCACGCGTTGTTCCGCAAGATGGGTTTCAGTGCGGCGCTCAAGCACAAGTCGCGGCCAATCACGGTGTATCGCCAGAATGGCGTCAACTTTCTGCTCAACCAAGATCCCGATTCCTTCGCCGCGGATTTCGCCAATGCCCACGGCCCTTGCGCCTGCGGCTTTGCGATCCGTTTCAAGCACCCCGCCACGGACGTGCTGAAGACGGTGCTTGGCAACGGCGGTGAGCAGATCGAACACAAGGCGGCCAGCAAGGCAGTCGATGCGCCGTTGGTGAAGGGCATAGGCGATTGCATGCTGTATCTGATCGATCGCTACGGCAGCGCAGGCAGCACCTACGATGGGGATTACGAGCCTATCGCTGGCGCCGATCAGAACCCCGGTGGCTTCGGTCTCACCTTCATCGATCACCTCACGCATAACCTCTACTTCGGCAACATGCAGAAGTGGTCGGACTATTACGAGCGGCTGTTCAACTTCCGCGAGATCCGCTACTTCGACATCAAGGGCGTCAAGACGGGGCTGGTGTCCAAGGCGATGACCGCCCCCGACGGGGTGGTGCGTATTCCGCTCAACGAGTCGAACGATCCGAAGTCGCAGATCAACGAATACCTCGATACCTACAAGGGCGAAGGCATCCAGCACATCGCCTGCTTCACCGACGACATCTACAGCACAGTCGAGAAAATGCGCGAGCAGGGCGTAGAGTTTCTCGACACGCCGGATACTTATTTCGACGTGATCGACTTGCGCGTGCCAAACCATGGCGAAGACGTACCGCGTCTTCGCAAAAACAAGATCCTCATCGATGCTGACAAGGAAACCAAGCAGCGCAAGCTGCTGCAGATTTTCACCCAGAACAACATCGGACCGATCTTTTTCGAGATCATTCAGCGCAAGGGCAACGAGGGTTTTGGTGAGGGCAACTTCCAGGCGCTGTTCGAGAGTATCGAGCGCGATCAGGAGCGGCGCGGCGTCCTGTAAGGCGCGAGAAAGCAGAGCGGCAGCGCCGCGCTGCTTCTTCCCGAATCAGTGCGGGAACGTACCGTTCTTGAACATCGCGAACATCATGGCGCCGAAGAACAGGACGTACAGCACCATGATCACGATGCCGACCAGATACAGCACGCCTTGAATCACGAAATAGGTCTTGAGTTTGCCGAGCGCTTCTTTCAGTGCACCCGCGTCACCCGAAAGCTGGGCTCGCTCGATGGCATCAGCGGCTTGCATGATCAGGATGCCAAGCCAGATCGGCAGCCAGGCGATCAAGATGCCGATGATGCTGAGGGCGATAAAGGCACCCTGGATAATGCTCATGATGCCGACGAACTTCATCCAGCCCTTGCCCATCGACAGGGGCAGTGCGAGATCGGAGACATCCGTGGTATTGCCGCCATACGGCGGCGGAGTGAACTGAGACGACATGACTTCCCCTCATGTGATGTGATGCCGTTCGCTACCTCACGGCAGGCTTAAGTTAGCAGCAGTTGGATGTGTAAAAACAAATCGTCGGCACGGCATGTTCCAACATGCTTACTTTTGCGGAGTACTCCATGGATACCGGCAAGCCTTCTTCCTACCAATCCGGCTTCGGCAATGAGTTCGCTACCGAGGCACTCATCGGCACCTTGCCGGTTGAGCAGAACTCGCCGCAACGAGTAGCGCATGGCCTTTATGCCGAGCAACTGTCCGGCACGGCATTCACGGCGCCGCGTCAAACCAATCGCCGCAGCTGGCTGTACCGCATTCGCCCGGCTGCCGTGCACGAGCCGTTTCAGCCGTTGCCGCACACCACATTCCACAATCGCTTCGACGAAGCGCCGGCCACGCCGAACCAGTTGCGCTGGGACCCGCTGCCGTTGCCGAAGGCACCCACCGATTTCATTGATGGTTTGGTGACGCTGGCCGGCAATGGCGGAGCCGGTGAACAGGGGGGCGTGGGCATCCACGTCTATACAGCCAACCGCTCGATGCAGGGTCGCTTTTTCTACAGCGCCGATGGCGAGTTGCTGATCGTGCCGCAGCTGGGTAGGTTGCGGCTGGCGACCGAATTGGGCGTGTTGGAGATCGAGCCGCAGGAGATCGCGGTGATTCCGCGAGGTGTGCGTTTTCGGGTGGAGTTGCTGGACGACCAGGCGGTCGCTCCTGCGCATCCTGCGCCCGCGACACTTGCACATCCATGTGCGGCGCGAGGTTACGTTTGCGAAAACTTTGGCGCACTGCTGCGCCTGCCGGATCTCGGGCCGATCGGTTCGAACGGCCTGGCCAACGCACGCGACTTCCTGACGCCCCATGCGGCGTACGAGGATGTTGAGGGTGCATTCGAGCTCGTTGCCAAATTCCAGGGCGCGCTGTGGTCGGCGAAGATCGATCATTCGCCGCTGGACGTGGTGGCCTGGCATGGCAACTACGCGCCGTACAAATACGACCTGCGCCGTTTCAATACGATCGGCTCGATCAGCTTCGATCATCCGGATCCGTCGATTTTTACCGTGCTCACCTCGCCCAGTGAGTCCGCCGGCACGGCCAATATGGATTTCGCGATCTTCCCGCCACGCTGGCTGGTGGCGCAGCATACGTTCCGACCGCCGTGGTTCCATCGCAACGTAGCCAGCGAATTCATGGGCCTGATCGCCGGCGTTTACGATGCCAAGGCCGAGGGCTTTGTGCCCGGCGGCGCGTCGCTGCACAACTGCATGAGCGGCCATGGCCCGGATGCGGCCACATTCGAGAAAGCTTCGTCGGCTGATTTGTCCAAACCGAACGTGATCCAAGGCACGATGGCTTTCATGTTCGAGACGCGCAAGGTCATCCGGCCCGTACAGCAGGCGCTGGATTCGCCGCAGCGGCAAAGCAACTATTACGAATGCTGGCAAGGCATCGCCAAGCATTTCGATCCATTGCAGGCGTAAGCCGCCATCCACTCTGTCGAGAGAAAACTATGAAGCTGGGAAGTCTCAAGGAAGGCGGTCGCGACGGCACGCTCATCGTGGTGAGCCGCGACCTGACCAAGGCCGTCAAAGCGGGCGGCATCGCGACTACGCTACAGGTCGCGCTGGACGACTGGTCGAACAGCGCTCCACGGCTCAACGCGTTATACGAGCAACTCAACGACGGCGAGGCCGGCGGCAGTTTTGCACTCGACATGAGTCTGCTCGCATCGCCATTGCCACGCGCGTACGAGTTTGTCGATGGCAGCGCCTACCTGCCGCACGTCGAGCGCGTGCGCAAGGCGCGCGGTGCCGAGGTGCCGGCCAGCTTCTACACCGATCCACTGATGTATCAGGCGACCAGCGCAGGCTTTCTCGGGCCGCGCGATCCGGTGATCGTGCCCAGCGAGGATTGCGGCATCGATCTGGAAGCCGAGGTTGTGGTGGTCACCGATGACGTGCCGATGGCAGCCACCGCTGCGCAAGCCTCCGATCATATCCAGCTGATCGGCCTGATCAACGACGTCAGTCTGCGGGGTCTTATTCCTGGCGAACTGGCCAAGGGTTTCGGTTTTCTGCAGAGCAAGCCGCGCTCGGCGCTGTCCCCGGTGCTGGTCACTCCCGATGAACTTGGCGATGCGTGGCAGGGCGACAAGTTACATTTGCCGATGCGTACCTGGTTGAACGGTGCATGGTTCGGCGAGGCCGAGTGCGGCGTCGACATGCAGTTCAATTTTGCCGAGCTGGTGGCACACGCGGCGAAAACGCGGCCGCTGACCGCCGGCACCATCGTCGGCTCGGGCACCATCGCCAATCAGGACACCAGCAAGGGTGCCTCGTGCCTGGCCGAGCAGCGCACGGTGGAAACGCTGCGCGACGGGCAGCCGAAGACGCCGTTCCTCTCGTTCGGCGATAGCTTGCGTATCGATGTCACGGACGCGGACGGCCATAGTATCTTCGGCGCGATTGAGCAGCGAATTGCCCCGCTGAAATCTTGATAGCGGTGAACTGATGTAACGCGTCACTGTCTAGATGCGCGTATGCCATCTCGACGCGGTATCGTGGCGTTTCATCCGTTCCCCGTTGTTTCTAATCCTCTCCCTACAAGGAAATCCCCCATGTCTCAGGTCACACTCCGCGGCAATCCGGTCAAGGTTGATGGCACCTTTCCCGCCGTTGGCGACAAAGCGCCGGCATTCAAGTTGGTGGGAAAAGATCTCGCCGATGTCACGCTGACCCACTTCAGCGGCAAGCGCAAAGTGTTGAATATTTTCCCCAGCGTGGATACGCCGACGTGTGCGACCTCGGTGCGCCACTTCAACGAGTCCGCCAGCCAGCTCGACAACACCGTGGTGCTTTGCATCTCCGCTGACCTGCCGTTCGCGCAGGCACGCTTCTGTGGTGCTGAAGGCCTGGACAACGTGGTGACCCTGTCCACGCTGCGTGGGCACGAGTTCATCAAGAACTACGGCGTTGCGCTGGCCGAAGGCCCGCTGGCTGGTCTTACCGCGCGTGCGGTCGTGGTACTCGATGAGCAAGATAAGGTGATTCACACCGAGCTGGTCGGCGAGATCGCCAACGAGCCGAATTACGATGCCGCACTGGCTGTGCTGAAGTAATCGGCGTCAATTCATCAGGCTTCTACTTCGAAAGAGAAAGTCCGGCTCTCCAGGCGCAGGCTTTTACTCAGAGCTGGCGACCATGGACAAAAAGAAAAAGCGCCGCAAGGGCGCTTTTTCTTTGGCAACTTATGACGGATTACTTCGCGACAACACGCACCATTTCAAGGCACTTGTTGGAATAGCCCCACTCGTTGTCGTACCACGACACCAGCTTGACGAAGGTCGAGTCGAGCGCGATGCCGGCGTTGGCATCGAATACCGAGGTGCGGGTTTCGCCGCGGAAATCGGTAGCGACCACGGCGTCTTCGGTGTAGCCCAACACACCCTTCAGCGCGCCTTCGCTCTGGGCCTTCATTTCGGCGCAGATCTCGGCGTAAGTCGCTGGCTTTTCCAGCTCGCAGGTCAGGTCGACCACGGACACGTCCGAAGTCGGTACGCGGAAGCTCATGCCGGTGAGCTTCTTGTTGAGCTCGGGGATTACCACGCCGACGGCCTTGGCCGCGCCGGTGGACGAGGGAATGATGTTCTCGAGGATGCCACGGCCACCGCGCCAGTCCTTGCTGGACGGGCCATCGACGGTCTTTTGGGTGGCGGTGGTGGCGTGCACGGTGGTCATCAGGCCGCGCTTGATGCCCCACTTGTCGTTGATCACCTTGGCCAGCGGTGCCAGGCAGTTGGTGGTGCACGAGGCGTTGGAGATGATTGCCTCGCCCTTGTAGCTTTTGTCGTTGACGCCATAGACGAACATCGGTGTGTCGTCCTTCGACGGCGCGGACAGGATCACCTTCTTCGCGCCGGCGTCGATATGCTTCTGCGCGCCTTCCTTGGTCAGGAAAATACCGGTGGATTCGATCACCACCTCGGCACCGACTTCGTCCCACTTCAGCGCGGCGGGGTCGCGCTCGGCGGTCAGGCGGATTTTCTTGCCGTTGATCACCAATGTGGTGCCATCGACCGACACTTCACCCTTGAAGCGGCCATGCACGGAGTCGTACTGCAGCATGTAGGCCAGGTAGTCCGGCTCGAGCAGATCGTTGATGGCGACGATCTCGATGTCGTTGCCGAAATTCTGCACGGCTGCACGCAGCACGTTGCGGCCAATGCGGCCGAAGCCGTTGATGCCTACCTTGATCGTCATTGCTGGAAACTCCCGCGCGCAGCGCAGCTCGTTGAATGAACTGTTGATTCTAGCAGGGCATCCAGGCGGGACGGCGGTACACACGCTGGGTGATCGGAAGAACGTGCTGGTCGAGTGCTGTCACAAGGGTATGGCAGACTTCCCAACCCTACCTGTTTCTATTGTGGTCGAACTTCATGAATCTGCGTCCGAATCGCCTTGCGGTCATGGTTTGCGCTGGTCTCCTTGGGCTGGCTGCCCCACTGGCGATGTCCTGGGGGCCGGAAGGGCATGCCATCGTGGCCGATATCGCGCAGGCGCATCTGGATCCGGCGGCGGCGACCGAAGTTGCCTCACTGCTCAAGCTGGAGGGATTCGATCGGCTGGACCAGATTTCCTCGTGGGCCGACGGTAATCGCAAGGAGTTTCCCGGCACCGGCAGCTGGCATTACGTCGACATTCCGCTCAAGGCCGATAACTACGACGCGACGCGCGACTGCGTGCAGGGCAACTGCATCGTGGCCAAGCTGGATGAAAACACGCATGTGCTGGCCGACAAGACGGCCACGCCGCAGGCAAGACTACTCGCGCTGAAATGGGTTGTGCATCTGGTTGGCGACATTCATCAGCCCCTGCATGCCGAGGACAATGACGACAAAGGCGGCAACACGGTCCAGGTGCAGTTTTTCGGCAAAGGTACCAATCTGCATTCCATCTGGGATGGCGGCATTATCCGGCAGGCACTCAGCCTTCAACCCGGGCCGCATTACACGTTCGATCACGCCGCTGTGCAGGCGGATGCGATGACGCTGGATGCGGCCATCACGCCGACCCAGCGCGCAGCGTGGGCAACGGAAAACCTGCTGCCGCAGATCGTCGACGCCTCGATCGTCTGGGCCGACGAATCGCACAAGCTGGCGCAGGATGTGGCTTATGTCGATATCGACAAGCCCTCAGGCGATGCATGGTCGCAGCGTTACCAGCAGAAGGCGTGGCCGGTGATTCAGACGCGCCTGGAGCAGGGTGGTGTGCGTCTGGCTGAAGTGTTGAACGAGGCGCTGTCGAACTGAGCCGGTGGACAAGGCCAGCGCCTCGGTGCAGTTGTACTCAAGTGTGTCGGCGGTGTACGTGCGGTGATATTTTTTATCATCCGGCTTTATGAAAAGGCGTGGAAGTGGCCAGTTGTGGCGTTGCATCGTGGCAACCCTGCGTCGAAATTGCTAAGTTGTCCGGATGACAAACGAACTCACGCAGACACGTCGTACCAAAATCGTTGCCACCCTGGGGCCCGCTACCGATGCACCCGGCATGCTGGAGCGCATCATTAGCGAGGGGGTGGATGTAGTCCGACTCAACCTCTCGCATGGGCAACCCGATGATCATCGGGCTCGCGCTATTGCCGTGCGCGAAGCGGCAGCGAAAGTGGGACGGGAAGTGGGCATCCTGGCGGATCTTCAGGGCCCGAAAATTCGCATCGAGCGCTTCGCCAATGGCCCGATCGAGCTGCAAACGGGCGCCACCTTTGTGTTGGAGTGCCGGCCCGATGCGGCTCCGGGCAATCTCGACCACGTTGGCGTGAGCTACTACGGTCTGCCACATGACGTGCAAGCGGGCGACGTGCTGTTGCTCGACGATGGGTTGGTCGCGCTGGACGTGATCACCGTGCAGGGTGCGGACATTCATTGCCTCGTGCAGATCGGCGGCAAGCTGTCCGATCGCAAAGGGCTGAACCGTCAGGGCGGTGGGCTTTCGGTGGAGGCGTTGTCGGACAAGGATCGCAACGACATCAAGCTGGCCGCCGAGATCGGCGCGGACTTTCTGGCCGTATCGTTCGTACGCTCTGCCGCGGATATGAATCAGGCTCGCCAGCTGCTGCACGATGCCGGTGGAAACGCCGCGCTGGTGGCGAAAATCGAGCGTGCCGATGCGATTCCGGTGCTGGGCGAGATCATCGACGCGTCCGATGTAGTTATGGTGGCGCGCGGCGATCTGGGTGTTGAAATCGGCGACGCCGAATTGCCCGGTCTGCAGAAAAAAATTATCCGCGAGTCGGTGCAGCGAAACCGTGCGGTGATCACCGCCACGCAGATGCTGCAGTCGATGGTGCGCTCGCCGATTCCCACCCGTGCTGAAGTACTCGACGTCGCCAACGCGGTGATCGACGGCACCGACGCCGTCATGCTGTCGGAAGAAACCGCCGCCGGTGCCCATCCCGACAAGGCGGTGGCGGCCATGCGCCGAATCTGCCTCGGCGCCGAACGTCAGTTCGAACCGAAGGAAGATCTCACTGGGCTTGATCGCAAAATCGACCGTACCGACCAGGCGATCGCGCTGGCGGCCATGCTGCTGGCCAGCGAGTTGGGTGTGCGCGCGATCGTCGCACTGACCGAGTCCGGCGCCACGGCGCAGTGGCTGTCGCGCTACCGCAGCGCGGTGCCGATCTACGCGTTGTCGCCGTTCGACGATGCGCGCCGTCGCATGCTGATGCTGCGCGATGTGCAGCCGGTCAAGTTCAACCACGTCGGCCTGACCAGTGCATCGTCCGCACGCGCCGCCGTGCAGCAGTTGTTCGGCGAGGGCAAGTTGAGTGAGGGTGATCGCGTGGTGCTCACCCATGGTGACCACGTCGGCCAGGGTGGTGGTACCAATACGCTCAAACTGCTTTCGGTCGGCGCAGAAGGGATGGTCGAAAGCCTGCGAGATCTGTGATGACTTGAGGGGTTCCTGATCTTTTCCAGGGTGGTGTGTCGTGCATCGAAGAGACGGCTACACTCTGACCGCACGCTTCCCAGCGCCCCACCGAGGAGATCGCCATGAAATCGATATTTCGCCCGCTAGCTCAGGGTTTGTTGCTGGCTTTGGCTCTTGGGTGCGCCGCGCCCGCGATGGCGCAGTCGCACAGAATCGACCCGCAAAATCTGTTTCATTACTGGATTTTGCTCAACACCAATGTGCAGATGGACGCACCCAACAGCGGCCTGAATCTGGACAAGCCCGGCTGCGTGGCGGTGACTTACACCGTGGGCTCGGGCGGCATTCCAATGAACGTGAAGGTGGCCAAGGTCGTACCGCGCAGCGATCTGGGCCCGGCCGCGGCCAGCGCGGTTTCCAATTTTCGCTACGGCCCGTCGCTGACCAACCACGATGGTGATCCGGTGGATACCTATTACGTCGTGCCGTTCAATTCGCCCGACGACAAGGCACAGCGCCAGACGCTGATGGATGCCTGCAAGCTGCCCGGATACAACCAGTAAGCAAGCCGTCGCCGGGCTAAAAGGCCCGTTGCTGAGCCACCGACACGTCCGTTTCGCCAATCTGGCCTATAATTCACGTTTTGAACCCTGCCGCTTCCACCCCGAAGCGGCTATCTTTTTTGCGGTCACGCATCGCCTTCGCACTACGGAGTCATCATGAGTATTGAAGATCTCGAAAGCATCGCATTGGCGATGGTTGCGCCCGGCAAGGGCATCATCGCCATCGACGAGTCGACCAACACCATTGCCAAGCGGTTCGAGTCCGTAGGCATCGAAAATACCGAAGAAAATCGTCGGGCGTACCGCGAGCTGCTGCTGACCACGCCGGGCCTGTCCGATCATATTTCCGGCGCGATCCTGTATGACGAGACGATTCGTCAGTCGACCAAGGACGGCGTGCCGTTCACCCAGATCATGAAGAAGGCCGGCATCATTCCGGGTATCAAGGTCGACAAGGGGCCGCAGCCTTTGGCCGGCTTCCCCGGTGATGTGGTCACCGAAGGTCTCGACGGTCTGCGCGAGCGCCTGCAGGAATACGCCAAGCTCGGCGCACAGTTCGCCAAGTGGCGCGCGGTGATCAACATCAGCGAAGACAACCCCAGCTCCACCGCCATCGAAGCCAACTGCCACGTGCTGGCCCGCTACGCTGCGCTGTGCCAGGAAGCGGGCATCGTGCCGATGGTTGAGCCGGAAGTGATCATGGACGGCGACCACAGCATCGAAGTCAGCTACGAGGTGCACGAAGCCGTGCTGCGCAGCCTGTTCAATGCGCTGTACGAGCAGAACGTGATGCTGGAAGGCACCATTCTGAAAGTCAGCATGGTCATTCCAGGCAAGGATTCCGACGAGCAGGTCGACGTCGAGGAAGTGGCCGAGGCTACCGTGCGCGTGCTCAAGACCACCGTGCCGGCCTCGCTGCCGGGCATCGTGTTCCTCTCCGGTGGCCAGACCGACGAGCAGTCCACGGCACACCTCAACGCGATGAACCGCATCGGGCCGCACCCGTGGCCGCTGTCGTTCTCCTACGGTCGTGCCATGCAGCAGGCGGCACTGAAGCTGTGGGCGAAAGACATGAAGGCGAACTACGCCGAAGCCCAGAAGACCGTGCATGCGCGCGCGCGCGACAATGGCCTGGCGGCGCTGGGTCAGTGGAACGCCAAGTAATTCGGTCGTTTATCCTGCTGGTTTCGTAAGCGAGATAAAAAACGGGCGCCTTAGGCGCCCGTTTTTTTTGCTCTTTAGATATCAGGGCGTCATGGAAATCCCTGACGCCCTTTTGCGAGTACTTCTTAGAAACGGTACTCGGCGCTGGCAGTCAGCGTGTTGGTGTCAAGACCGACGCGGGTGCCGGCGAACTGGCCGTTGGTCAGGCTCGGGTCGCGGTTGACGCCGTAGTAGGTGTAGTTGACGCCGACCGACCAATTCCGGTTGATATCCCAGCCCGTACCAACGCCGGCGTAGTAGCCGATATTGTTGGAGAAGCTGCGACGCACCGGGAACTCGGCATCTTCAGACAGCGTCGAACCATGCGCATCGAACACACCGCCGCGCAGGTTGATGTACCAGGCTTGAGTGAAGTTCAGACGCATCGCGCCACCGAGGGTTGGGCCTCGCAGGCTCGAGCGCGAGTCACCGATAGTGCCGCCGTTCGCCAGATAGGCGTCATTCGCGCTGGATTTTGCGTCGAACTTGCCAAGGTAGACGTAACCCAGCTCGGCGCCGACCGACATGTCCGGGCTTACGGCCCAGCGGTAGCCACCGGTTAGTGAACCGGCATAGTTGGCCTTGCGATAGGTCTGATTGTCATTGGCGCGGCTGGCGCCAAGGTCGCCATCAACATACCAACCGGAATGCGACTTCCAGCCCGACTGTGTGGTGCTGCTGTCAGTGGTGCTGGCGTCTTGCGCAAAGACTGCAGGGATGGCGAGAACGCCGGCTGTGGCGAGTGCGATAGCAAACAATGTCTTTTTCATCGGGGTGTACTCCTAATTTTTTGGGTCCGTCTGCGATTCCGGGGGTTCGGTTGAACGCAAACGGCGCACCTGCTCTAGGCGGTGCTGGTGCATTAGATGGGAATGCACCTGAAGAGTTTCAATACCGTTAAGTGCAGAATTAAGCCAGCGTTAATGTCAAGCTTTTTTAAGGACTTGCAGATGCTTGTCTGGAGGCGCGACAACAGTCTGGAGGCGCTGGGTCAGTGGAGAACATCAAGTAACGATGTCGCTCTTCGTACAAAACGAGGGATAAAAAACGGGCGCCTGGGGCGCCCGTTTTTCGTTTTGCTGGTGCTGTGAAGAGCGTTGCTTAGAAACGATACTCGGCATCCACCGACACGATACCGGTCGAGCGACGCACTGCGAAGTTCGAGTTTGTCGGGGTGTCATAAATGTTGCCGGCCGACACATGGTAGTAGTCGTACTTCACGCCTACGCCGAAGTGCTGGTTGATATCCCAGCCGGTACCGAGACCACCGTAGAAGCCGCCGCGATCGCCACCATGGAAGAGATCCTGGCTAACGGTGTCGTTATAGGCACCGCCATCGTTATTGGCATGAAAGTAGCCGCCGTGTGCACTGATATACCACTGCGGCAACAAGTTGATGCGACCGTTCGCGCCCAGCTGCCAACCGCGCAACGCGTTTTCCCTGCTGCTCTGGTTGACGGATCCACTGCTGGTCAGATTGCTGAGCTTGTAATTACCCAGATCGGTGTAACCGGCTTCTAGACCCAGACCAAGATCCTGTCCAACTTTCCAGCGGTAACCGCCAAGCACGTTGTAACCAGTGCGGCGACCGTTCTTGTTGCTGAAGAGGCTGCCAGAGCCATTGCTGAAGCCGCTGCCGAAGTCGCTGTTCTTGCTGTAGCCGTCGGTGCGGCCAGCGCTGAGGTCGACAAACCAGTTACCGCTACCGACGGGTTGGCTGGACTGATAGTTGCCGCTGGCAGGGGCCGCATCTTGTGCAAAGACAGGAGCGGCTACTAGACCAGTGGTGACGAGGGCGAGGGCGAGTAATGTCTTTTTCATGGGGAACACCTCTTCTTAAATTCTTATGCTTGGTTTTAGGCAACAACCCGTAGAGCGCCTGGGGATGCGTTCAACGGTCGTGCGCGGGGATCGCACAACATGCATTTAACACTTGGAAGCCTGAAGCCAAGCGATATCCGATTTGGAGAAATTAAGGATGAGTTAATTCGCTGATTTTTTGTTGTCACGCAGCAATGCCCGTGTGCAGTGAGCGTGATGGCGCCCATTTGCGCCGCTGCTACGACAACGAGGCAGTGCACCGGATCGGATCGGATTGGCGACAGCGATTAGCTGATCGGCGACAATTCATTTTTTGCCGAGCCTTCTGGAGATCTGCTGATGACTACCCGCCGCGAACTTGCCAACGCCGTGCGTGCCCTCGCTATGGACGCCGTCGAGGCTGCCAAGTCCGGCCATCCGGGCATGCCGATGGGTATGGCCGACATCGCCGAGGTGCTGTGGAACGACTTCCTGCAGTTCAATCCGGGTAACCCGAAGTGGGTCAATCGCGATCGCTTCGTGTTGTCCAACGGCCATGGCTCGATGCTGCAGTACGCGCTGCTGCATCTCACAGGTTTCGATTTGCCGATCGAGCAGCTCAAGCGTTTCCGCCAGCTGCACTCCAAGACCGCCGGCCATCCCGAAGCCAACGAAACGCCGGGCGTGGAAACCACCACTGGCCCGCTCGGTCAGGGTCTGGCCAACGCGGTGGGTTTCGCGCTGGCAGAGAAGACGCTCGCAGCACACTTCAACCGCCCCGGCCATGCGGTGGTCGATCATCACACCTACGTTTTCCTCGGCGATGGCTGCCTGATGGAAGGCATCTCACACGAAGCTGCCTCGCTGGCCGGTACCTGGAAGCTCGGCAAGCTGGTGGCGGTCTATGACGACAACGGCATCTCGATCGACGGCGAAGTGCACGGCTGGTTCACTGACGATACGCCGGCCCGCTTCGAATCCTATGGTTGGAACGTGATCCGTCATGTCGACGGCCACGACGCTGCGGCGATCAAGCAGGCGCTGATCCAGGCTACCTCACAGGGCGACAAGCCGACGCTGATCTGCTGCAAGACCATCATCGGTTTCGGCGCGCCGCACAAGCAGGGCAAGGAAGAAAGCCACGGCGCCCCGCTGGGCAAGGACGAGATTGCCGCCGCTCGCGATCAGCTCGACTGGCATCACGCACCGTTTGAAATTCCTGCGGACATTTATGCGGCGTGGAATGCGAAAGAGGTCGGGGCCAAGCGTGAGCAGGACTGGAACAAGATTTTTGACGCTTATGCCACAGATCACCCTGAACTGGCGGTAGAACTGAAGCGCCGCCTCGCAGGGAAATTACCGTCTGACTGGGCCGAAAAATCCCATGCCTATGTGGCGAAGATGCAGAGCGAAGGCCCAGAAGTGGCCTCGCGCAAGGCATCGCAGATGGCGCTGGATGCGTTCGGCCCGCTGCTGCCGGAATTGCTCGGTGGCTCGGCTGACCTGGCTGGCTCCAATCTCACCAAGTGGAAAGGCAGCATCGACATCAGCGAAAAAGATGGCAATTACGTGCATTACGGCGTGCGCGAGTTCGGCATGACGGCGATCGCCAATGGTGTCGCCCTGCATGGGGGCTTCATTCCGTACGATGCCACCTTCCTGGTGTTTTCCGACTACGCGCGCAATGCGGTGCGCATGAGCGCGCTGATTCCGGCGCACAACATCCATGTCTATACGCACGACTCGATCGGCCTTGGCGAGGACGGCCCGACTCATCAGCCAGTCGAGCACATGGCGACCTTGCGCTATATCCCCAACAACCACCTGTGGCGTCCGTGCGACGCGGTGGAGTCGGCGATGTGCTGGAAGCTGGCGATCGAGCGCGCTGGCGCACCGAGTTGCCTGATCTTTTCGCGGCAGACGCTCAAGCACCAGCAGCGCAGCGAACAGCAGGTCGCCGACATTGCACGGGGCGGCTACGTATTGTCCGATCCGCTGGATACGAAGTTCAAGGCGATCATCATTGCGACGGGTTCCGAAGTGGAGCTGGCGATGGAGGCGATGCGCACGCTGGCGCAGCAGGGCGTGCCTGTGCGTGTGGTGTCGATGCCATGCGCTGAGGTGTTCGACGCGCAGCCGCTGGAATACCGCGAGGGCGTGCTGCCCGGGTGGTGCCGTGCGCGTGTCGCGGTGGAGGCCGCCATCGCCGACTACTGGCGCAAATACGTGGGCCTGGATGGCGAAGTGATCGGCATGACCACCTTCGGTGCATCTGCGCCAGCACCGCAGCTGTATGAGTACTTTGGTATCACTACGCCTAATGTGGTTGATGCGGTGAAGCGGGTCGCTGGCTGAGTGAGTGTGTAAAACTAGTCACTCATTGAAATTCGGTTTCTGGTTCGCATGAGCGATTCAACAGAGGAACCTTTCCTGGTCTTCGGCGCGCCGAAGATCGGTGAGGAAGAAATCGCCGAGGTCGAAGCCTGCCTGCGCTCGGGCTGGCTCGGTACCGGTCCGCGCGTTGCGCAGTTGGAGAAGGATTTCGCTGCCTATCGACGCGTGCAAGCCAGCCAGGTCGCTGCGGTCAATTCCTGCACCGCAGCGCTGCACGTGAGCATGGTGGCCGCGTCGCTGGAACCGGGTGCCGAAGTCATCACCACGCCGCTGACGTTCTGCGCCACGGTCAATGCGATCCTGCATGCCGGATTGTCTCCAGTGATGGCCGATGTCGACCCGCGCACGCAGAACATCGATCCGGCGGCGATCGAGGCGGCGATCACGCCGCGTACGCGGGCCATCGTGCCGGTGCATTTCGCCGGCCGGCCGTGCGACATGGACGCGATCATGGCCATTGCCGAGAAGCACAGCCTGGTCGTGATCGAGGATTGTGCGCATGCCATCGAAACCGAATACCACGGCCGGCCGGCCGGCACGTTCGGTGACTTCGGCTGCTTCAGCTTCTACGTCACCAAGAATGTGACCACCGGCGAGGGCGGCATGATTCTGGGGCGCGACGAGGATCGTATTGCACGCGCACGCATTCTCGCCCTGCACGGCATGAGCAAGGATGCGTGGCATCGTTTTGGTGATGCCGGCTACAAGCATTACCAAGTGGTCGAGTGCGGTTTCAAATACAACATGATGGATTTGCAGGCGGCCATCGGCCTGCATCAGCTGGCCAAGGTAGATACACACTGGCAGCGCCGCCGCGCGATCTGGGCGTTCTATCAGCAGGCGCTGGCCGATCTGCCGCTGGAATTGCCGGCCGAACCCGAGACCGATACGCGCCACGGTTTCCACCTGTACACCGTGATGGTCGATACCGCGCGATGCCGCATCACGCGCGATGGCTTTCTCGATGCGATGAACGCCGCACGCATCGGCACCGGTGTGCACTATCTGTCGGTACCCGAACACCCGTATTACCAGCAGCGTTTTGGCTGGCGCCTGGAGCAGTGGCCGCATGCGATGCGATTGGGAAGGCAGACAGTAAGCCTGCCGCTGTCACCGGCACTGACCGATGCGGATGTTGAGCGGGTGATCGCCACGGTGCGTCGGATCATTTCGGGCTAAGCCGATAGCAGCGATCTTGGCATGCCCCGTCGTGTGCGAGACGGTTCACGGACGCAGCAGCGCATCCAGTTCGGCTGGCGCTGCCACAATCGCCGCGGCGCCGGCTAGTTCCAGTTCCTTACGATTGCCGAAGCCCCACAGTACGCCGATGCCGCGCACGCCGTTGGTCATGGCGCCTTCGATGTCATAGCGGCGATCGCCAACCATCACCGTATCGGCAGGATCGGCGTCGAAGTCTGCCAGCGCGGCGGCGATCATCGAGGCCTTTTCGCTGTGCGCGCTATTCGGATGCGGGCCGTACATGCGTAGAAACGCATCGCCGAACGGCAGATGCGCGATGATCGGCGCGGCGTGCCGCTGCGGCTTGCTGGTGACCACGGCGAGTCGATGACCGGTCGTCAGCAAGCGCTGTATCAGCAGCTCGATACCGGGATAGATGTCGTACTCGCGCCAGCCGTCGGTATGAAAGCGCTCGTGGTAATGCTCGACCGCCGCCTCGATACGCACAGGATCGTGATCCAGTAGCGGCGCGAAGCTGGTTCGCAACGGCGGCCCGATCCACTCGCGCAGTTCCTCCTGCGGTGGCGCCGGCACGTCGAGTTTTGCCAGCGCATGCTTCACGCAGGCGACGATGCCGTGCTCGGAATCGATCAAGGTGCCATCGAGGTCAAACAGGCAGAGCATTACTTGACTGCGCGGGTCTTGAGCGCGGTGACAGCCGGCAATTCCTTGCCTTCCAGGAATTCGAGAAACGCACCGCCGCCGGTGGAGATGTACGACACATCATCGGCAATGCCGTACTTTTCGACGGCTGCCAGGGTATCGCCGCCGCCAGCGATCGAGAATGCTGGCGATGCAGCGATTGCGCGCGCTAGAGTTTCGGTGCCCTTGCCGAAGGCGTCGTACTCGAACACGCCGACAGGACCGTTCCACACCACCGTGCCGGCCTTGGCGATCAGCTCGGCGTAGCGCGCCGCAGTCTCCGGCCCGATATCCAGAATCATCTCGTCTTCCTTCACCTGATGCACCGGCCTGACCGTCGCGGTGGCATTGGCGGAAAACTCCGTTGCGACAACGACATCGACCGGCATCGGCAGATCGACCTTGCGGCGTTTGGCATCGGCGATCACTTTCTTGGCGGCGTCGATCAACGCCGGCTCGAACAGCGAATTGCCGATCGAGTGACCCATGGCCGCGATAAAGGTATTGGCGATGCCGCCGCCGACAATCAACTGGTCAACCTTGCCGATGAGATTTTCGAGCAGGGTCAGCTTGGTCGATACCTTGGAGCCTGCCACGATCGCCAGCAGTGGATGCGCGGGATGTTCCAGTGCCTCACCCAGGGCATCGAGTTCCGCGCACAGCAGCGGACCAGCGGCAGCAATCGGTGCAAACTTGATCACGCCATGCGTGGATGCCTGCGCGCGATGCGCGGTGCCGAACGCGTCCATGACGAAGATGTCGCACAGCGCGGCATAGCGTTTGGCGAGTGTTTCGTCGTCCTTGCCTTCGCCGATATTCATGCGGCAATTTTCCAGCAGCACCACTTCCCCTGCGGCCACTTCAACGCCGTCGAGATAATCCGCCACCAGCCGCACCGGTGCGCCGAGCTTTTTGCTCAGCCATTCGGCAACGGGCGCCAGCGAGGATTCGGCATCGAAACGACCTTCTTTCGGCCGTCCCAGATGCGACAGCACCATCACGCGTGCGCCGGCATCGCGGGCCGCCACGATGGTTGGCAAGGAGCTATCCAGCCGCTGTGTGGAAGTGATGTGGCCGTGGTCGTCGATCGGGACATTCAGATCTTCGCGGATCAGCACGCGCTGGTCGCGCAAATCAAGGTCGCTCATGCGGATGACGGACACGGCGTAACTCCGGTAGCAGTTCGAGAGTGAAAATAGGGAGGGCTGTAGACAGCCGTCAGCCGGCTATTGTCGGCCGCCATCGGAGTCGATGCAAACCGCGTGCCAGGGCAGGGCGCCGAAAACGACGCGTGGCAGGCAGGCGTATCCATGCTCCGGCTTGGCTAAACTGCATTTTTGGCATGCAGCAGGTAACGACGATGGGCCTTGTGCTTTACGACTATTGGCGCTCTAGCGCAGCCTATCGTGTGCGCATCGCCCTGAATCTGAAAGGATTGAGCTACGAGTCACGCCAGGTGCACCTGATCCGCGACGGCGGCGAGCAGCACGCCGCGGATTACCAGGCCATCAATCCGCAGCAGTTGGTTCCAGCGCTGCTCGACGGCGAGCGGGTGATCACGCAGTCGCTGGCCATCATGGAATACCTCGACGAAACCCACCCCGAGACGGCGTTGCTACCGGCCGATGCGCGGGGCAGGGCGCGGGTGCGGGCGCTGGCCATGACGGTGGCCAGTGACGCCCATCCGATCGGCAATCTGCGCGTTTTGCAGTATCTCCAGTCGCAGCTCAATGTCGATGAACTGCAGCGGGTTGAGTGGTCACGGCACTGGATCGCCGTGAGCTTCAGCGCGCTGGAAACCATGCTGGCCGGTAATGCAGCCACCGGCCGTTACTGTCACGGTGACGTGCCCGGCATGGCCGACGCCTGTCTGGTGCCGCAGTTCTATAACGCACTGCGCTGGAAGCTGTCGCTGGAAGAGTATCCGACGCTGCAGCGGATCTACGGGGAATGCAACGCGCTGGAAGCGTTTCAGCGGGCGGCGCCGGAAGCCCAGCCGGATGCGCCGGTTGCATCGCCTGCCTAAGCGGTTTCTAGAACCCCATACCGTAAGGATCGTTACCGGCCAACTCCTGATTGTCGGTACCGCCGCCCTCGGCTAGACGGATTTTCAACGACAGGCCGTCGCGTGAATCGGACTTATTGAGTGCTTCTTCCAGCGACACGCGGCCGTCCTTGTACAGCCGGTACAACGACTGATCGAACGTCTGCATGCCTTCCTGCAGGCTGCGATCCATCGCTTCCTTGATCTCGTGGGTCTGGCCACGGCGGATCATGTCGCGGATCAGTGGTGTGTTCAGCAGTACCTCGGCGGCGGGAATGCGGCGGCCGTCCTTGCCCACCACCAGACGCTGGCTGATCACCGCGCGCAGATTGAGCGCCAGATTCATCAACACGTTCTTGTGTGACGCCTCGGGGAAGAAATTGAGGATGCGCTCCAGCGTCTGATCGGCATTGTTCGAGTGCAGCGTGGCCAGGCACAGGTGACCGGTTTCGGAAAACGCGATCGCCGCTTCCATCGTCTCGGTGTCGCGTATTTCGCCGATCATGATGACGTCCGGCGCCTCGCGCATCGCGTTTTTCAGCGCCTCGTTATAGCTGTGTGTGTCCAGGCCCACTTCGCGCTGGTTGACGATCGACTTCTTGTGCCGATGCAGATACTCGATCGGGTCCTCGATCGTCAGGATGTGGCCCGGTGTATTGATGTTGCGGTGATCGATCATCGCCGCCAGCGTGGTGGATTTGCCTGAACCGGTAGCGCCAACCACCAGGATCAGTCCGCGCGGCTCCATGATCAGGTCGCGGAAAATATTCGGCAGCTGCAGCTGGTCAATGCTGGGAATCTCGCTCTTGATCGCGCGGATGACCATGCCGACTTCGCCGCGCTGCTTGAACACGTTGATGCGGAAACGGCCGGCTTCCTTGACCGCCAGTGCCATGTTCAGCTCCAGCGTGCGCTCGAACTGTGGCACCTGGCCTTCGTCCATCAGCGAATAGGCGATCTTCTTGACCATGCCGGCCGGCAGGCCGGTATTGCCGAGTGGATAAAGCTTGCCTTCGACCTTGATGTTTACCGGCGCGCCAGTCGTCAGGAACATGTCCGACGCACCTTTGTCTACCATAAGCTTGAGGAAGTAACCGATATCCACGTGTAGCCTCTGTTATGAATGCGCCAGTTACGATGGCGTCTGTTTCCGAGTCATTACGCACGCATTGTGCGTGCAAATGATGCATCAAGGCCATGTGTCGAGAAATTGCGCGTTGCAATAATGGATTATGCCCGCCCACAATACGACGCGACACTCTATGAGGAATGTGATGGTGCACATCTTTTCCCGAACGGCCGGCTCCCTGGGCCGCCTTCCGGCAGCAAGCGCCTTGCTGGCGCTGGTTTTGACGCTGGGCGGCTGCGCCTCGGCGCCGCCGCCCAATGATTCGATGAATGAGGCTCAGTCACGCCTGCAGACGGCACGTGACGCGGGTGCTGCGGACTATGCCCCGGTTGATCTCGGTTTTGCGCAGGACAAATTCCAGCAGGCGCAAGCGGCATTCGCCGATCGCAAATATGCCGATGCGACCAATCTGGCGGAAGAATCGCGTGCCGATGCCGAACTGGCCACTGCCAAGGCGCGATTAGGCGCGGCACGGGCACAGATCCGGAACAAGACGCAGGACAACGCCAGCCTGCGTGCGGAGGGCCAGCAGGTCGAGGCCGCGGCCGAGCAGCGGGAGCAGCAGGAACAACAGCAGTTGCAGCAGCAACAGCAACAGATGCAGGCCGATCCGGCCAACGCGAGTTCCAGCAGCATTCCGACACCTACCCCGGCAGACATGCCAGCGCCCTCTTCGTCGGCTCTTTCCCAACCGTCGCAGGGCGGTGGCTTCCAGACGATGCCCGATCAGACCTTGCCCGATCAGACGCTGCCCCAGCCGTCATCCGGTCAGCCTGTCGACCCCAATAATCCCGATGCTACCAACCAAGGAGGCCACCCATGAGGCGATTTACCGTCACTTTCGCCGCTTTGGCGATGGCCTTGGTCGCTACAGGCGCTTACGCCAGCAAGAACGATGACATCAATCGGCTGACCGGCAGCCTTGACCAGCTAGCCAATGACCCGACTCTGGGCAACTATGCCCAGGCGGAGCAGGCGCGCGCCCGCGATGCCATCAATCGGCTGACGCAGGCCAAATCGCGAGATCGTCCACACGATCTTTATCTCGCCGAGCGTCGCGTCGATCTGGCCAAGGCCGCCGCACAGTTGCAGGATGCCCAGGTCAAGTCGACCCAACTGGATCGTGAACATGATCAGATTCTGCTCGACAACAGCCGTAATGAGGCTGACATAGCGCGGCGCGAACTGGAGCGTCAGCGCGTGCAATACCAGCTGGCGCAGGAAGAGTCTGCCCGCCTGCAGCAGCAGGGTGAGGCAGCGTCACAAGCGGCCGATCAGGCGCGCGCCGAAGCTGATCAGGCGAAGAAGCTCGCCGCGGCACAGAGCAAGGTCGCTGGCGCCGCGCGTCGTGAGGCTGCACTGGCCGCGCAAGCCGCCAAGGCGATGCGCTCGCAGATGCAGGGCGGGGATTCCAGTTCCTCTGACACGCCAGCGCCCACTACACACAAAAAGCCTAAAAAGCAGCCGGACGATCAGCAGTAAGACACTTCGTGATGGGACCCGGTGCCCGTCACGAGCAGTTGATCACTTTAGGCGACTAGCCTACTGCGGTCGACTGGCTAAAACGGCCAATCAAACCGCCAACAAGTCGTCTTTGTGACATCGTACGTATCGCGTCTATCAGCGTCTTCCGGGTTCAGTCAGGCGGCTTGCACTGCTCTGATCGGAAGAGTACGGTCAATCTTCCACGCTGCATCTTTCAGTGTGGGTAATAGACGCGAGTTATCAGTCTGTTTTGCCCTGCATCGGTGTCTCGGTGCAGACCATGCGAGACGAGCAGGCGCATTGAGTTCAAGCGTCTTCGGATGCCCGGTTTCAGAGCATCCGCCAATCCACTTTCGAGGAGGTCGGATCATGTTTGAAAACCTGCGGCGTGATGATGTCGAAGCATTGATGAAAACGGACGCTGAATTTCGCCGGCTCTACCAGCACCACAAGCATCTGGATAGCAAAGTACACGACGCCGATATCGGCGTGTTGCCCATTGATGACGCAACCTTGAGCAGCATGAAAAAAGAAAAGCTGCAGGCGAAGGTTCGACTTGAGCGCATGTGGGCAGATCGCGCGCCGATCATCCACTGATCCCGCGCGGCTTTTCATAGATAAATTCTCAGCTAAACTCATACACATTGCGGCTCTGGTTCTCTGCTTTTCGAAGTTGGAGAACCGGGGCCGCTGTGCTTATGACGCTTCAAAAAGCTTGCAATGGGATGGCTCGGTTATCATGGCGGTCTTTTCAGGTCGACGCGCCAGGCGTAGGCCAAGCTTCCAGCCTTGGAGTTTTCATGACCGTCCACCAGAGTGTTCTTGAACTGATCGGGCGAACCCCGGTGGTTCGCGCGCAGCGTATGGATACCGGATTGTGCGAGTTGTTCCTCAAGCTCGAGAGTACCAATCCCGGTGGCTCGATCAAGGATCGTATCGGCTTGTCGATGGTCGAGGGCGCGGAAAAGGCTGGCAAGATCAAGCCGGGCGACACCCTGGTGGAAGGCACGGCAGGCAATACCGGTCTCGGTCTGGCGCTGGTTGCCCAGCAGAAGGGCTATCGGTTGATCCTCGTGGTGCCGGACAAGATGAGCCGCGAGAAGATCTTCAACCTCAAGGCGATGGGCGCCGAGGTCGTGTTGACCCGTTCGGACGTGGCCAAAGGTCATCCCGAGTACTACCAGGATATGGCCGAGCGCATTGCGCGCGAAACGCCCGGCACCTATTTCATCAATCAGTTCGGCAACCCGGACAATCCGGCGGCACATGTGCAGACCACAGGTCCGGAAATGCTGGAGCAGATGGATGGCAACATCGATGCGGTCGTTGTCGGCTGCGGCTCGTCCGGTACGATCACTGGCCTGTCGCGTTACTTTGCCGAACACTCGCCGCACACCGAGCTGATCCTGGCCGACCCGGTTGGATCGATTCTTACCCAATACATCAACGAGGGCACGCTCTCGACCAAGTCCGCCAGCTGGATGGTCGAAGGCATCGGTGAGGATTTCCTGCCTTCGATCAGCGATTTCACACGGGTCACCAAAGCCTTTGCGATCACCGACAAGGAAAGCTTCCTCACCGCGCGCGAGCTGCTGGCGAAGGAAGGTCTGCTGGGTGGTTCGTCCACCGGCACGCTGGTAGCTGCGGCGCTGAAGTACTGCCAGGAACAGACGCGGCCCAAGCGTGTGCTGACGCTGGTCTGCGATACCGGCAACAAGTATCTGTCGAAGATGTACAACGACTACTGGATGCTCGACAACGGTTTTCTCGAACGTGAGCCGCACGGCGATCTACGTGATCTGCTGTTGCGTCCCTTCGCGCAGCGCGACACCGTGGTCATCGGTCCGCACGAATTGCTGATTACCGCCTATAACCGCATGAAGCTTTACGACGTGTCGCAGCTGCCGGTGATGGATGGTCACAAGCTGGTCGGCATCGTCGACGAGTCGGACGTGCTCATGCATGTGCATGCCGACGAGACGCGTTTCCGCGATCCGGTGTCCACCGCAATGATGAGCAACTTGCAGATGTTGTCCGTGAGTGAACCGATCGAATCGCTACTGCCGGTGTTCGAGCGCGGGCATGTGGCGATCGTGGTGGACGGCGAGCAGTTCCTGGGCCTGATCACCCGTATCGATCTGTTGAACTATCTGCGGCGCAAGGTGAACTAAGCATGGATTTGGCCACATCTCCGGCAGACGGTTTTGCCGGATGATGAAAGCTGGCAGCAATGCGTCTTTGCCAAAGTCAACGTTTGTGAGGGAGCCTGGAGCCCCACAATAACCTCAAGGTGACTTGCCCATGTGTGGAATTGTTGCAGCCGCCGCCCAGCGGGATGTTGCGCCGCTGCTGATCGTTGGCCTCAAGGCGCTCGAATACCGCGGCTACGACTCCTCTGGCATTGCGGTGCTTGATCGTGGCGCCGTCCAGCGCGTGCGCGCCAAAGGCAAGGTTCGCGAGATGGAAGCGCTGTATCTCGCCGATCCGTTTCCCGGCGGCACCGGCATAGCGCACACGCGCTGGGCCACACATGGCGTACCGAACGAAGCCAACGCGCATCCACACGTCGCCGGCCGCGTGGCCATCGTGCATAACGGCATCATCGAAAATTACGTCAGCCTGCGTAATGAGCTACAGGTGAAAGGCCACGTATTCACCTCGGATACCGATACCGAAGTCATGGCGCTGCTGATCGAAGAGCGTATCGCCGCTCAAGGCATGAACTTGCGCGAGGCCGTGCTCGCCACCGTGCGCGAGTTGGAAGGCGCGTATGCGATCGCCGTGATCAGCCGCGATGAACCCGGTCACGTGGTGGGTGCACGCCGCGGCGCGCCGCTGCTGGTGGGCCTGGGCATTGGTGAAAACTTCCTTGGCTCAGATGCGCAGGCACTGATCCAGGTCACCAACAAAATGCTGTATCTCGACGAAGACGATGTCGTCGAGATCACCCGCGACAGCGTGCAGGTTTACGGTCTCGATGGTGCGCCGGTCGAGCGCGTAGTGCACGAGAGCGAGCTGTCGTCCGATGCGGTGGAACGCGGCGAATACCGTCACTACATGCAGAAGGAAATCTTCGAGCAGCCGCGTGCCGTGGCCGACACGCTGGAAGCGCGCATCGGTCCGAAGGGCGTGCTGCCGAATATCTTCGGCATCGATAGTGATGCGCTGCTGCAGCGCGCGCGCGCGCTGCACATCATCGCCTGCGGCACCAGCTATCACGCCGGTCTGGTGGCCAAGTACTGGATCGAGGAATACGCGCGGCTGCCGGTCAGCGTCGAAGTAGCCAGCGAATATCGCTACCGTGATGCCGTGGTTCCGCTCGATACGCTGTTCGTGGCCATCTCGCAGTCCGGCGAAACGGCCGACACGCTGGCTGCTCTGCGTGAGTCGCGCCGCCGCGGCTATCTCGGTACGTTGGCGATCTGTAACGTGCCTGAGTCTTCGTTGGTACGCGAGGCAGACCTGAAACTGATGACGCGCGCCGGTCCGGAAATCGGCGTCGCATCGACCAAGGCTTTCACTACTCAGCTTGCTGGGCTGGCGCTGCTGGCACTCGAGCTGGCACGTCGTAATGGATTGGACCCCGAGCGCTACGCGATGCTATGCGCCGAGTTGCTGCATCTGCCGCGCGCGATCGAAAACGCGCTGAAACTGGAGCCGGCGATCATCACGCTGGCGGCCGAATTCATCCATCACGAGCATGCGCTGTTTCTCGGCCGCGGCGCGCATTACCCGGTAGCGCTGGAAGGCTCGCTCAAGCTCAAGGAAATTTCCTATATCCATGCGGAAGCCTACCCGGCCGGCGAACTCAAACATGGGCCGCTGGCCTTGGTCGACGAAAACATCCCAGTAGTCGCCGTAGCGCCGAATGGCCCGCTACTCGACAAACTCAAATCCAACCTGCAGGAAGTGCGCGCCCGCGGCGGCCGCTTGATCGTTTTTGCTGACGGTGCTGCCGGCATGGACGATATGGCAGCGTATGGCGCGATGCTCCGTGTCGACTCCGGCGGCAGCTTCATCGCACCGGCCGTATTCACCGTGCCGCTGCAATTGCTGGCTTATCACGTGGCAGTGCTGCGTGGCACGGATGTCGATCAACCGCGTAATCTGGCTAAATCAGTCACGGTGGAATAAGCGGCATATAGATAAAAAGCCGGGTGTAAATCTCGAATTAAAGATCTATCCCGGATGCTTGCTCATTACGGCGAGAGGCTTCGAGCACTGTCGCGGCGAAGTTTTCTCGGATGCATTGTCGCCGATCCTGCGTGACAAGTTCTTAGAAACCAAACACGCCGAATCGCGTCGTATGCATGGCACCGAAATGCTGGCGTCCCCCTCGCGTTTCCTAGGCGAAATGCCCGCCAAATTGATCGACGAAGTACGCCCCCCGCGTGCAGGTCAGCCATACGATCTACGCCGCCGCTTTGCCGGCACCTCAACGGCTGAAGAAGAACCGCTACGACAGTGCCATCAGCCTCCGGCCTCGTGAAGGCTGCGCAGAGGCCCTTCCTGCCCACCCCGGCATTGATGCTGCGGCGCAACTTGCCGACCTGTCCATGAATAGTATTATCAAATAATAAGACAATACGAAATCGCACGATCGGGATAAGACGCGACAGCGAGGGGCTGTCGGATCGCTTCGGGATGTGACGGGCGAAGAACTTTGGAGCGGCTGCGTGCTGCCTGAGGAATCGGGCCAACGAAGCAGGTGTGACATCGCATGAATTGCCGGCGAAGCGTCGCTTGACGTCGCGCAGCCATCATGCCGGGGGTTGACGGGCATTCCATTCAGGGCATTCCACATTCAAGGGGCAATCCATGCAACGAACCAAAATGGCGATTTCGGTGCACCAGGCACTGGCGGCAATAGGCGCCGCCTGCCTGATCGGTTACAGCGTGCAGGGGCACGCGCAAACCAGCACAGCCACGCCGACAGCGACTGCGACTGCGGCAGCCAGCGCCACGGCATCGACGCCATCGGATCAGGGCAACCCTGGCGGGGATGCCAAGAAAAAAACCGACGACAAAACCGTGACCACGCTGAATGAGGTCGCGGTGACCGGCCAGCTGGCGGCGATCCGGCGGGCACAGGCCATCAAGCAGGATGCCGTCAATGTGGTGGATTCGGTTTCCGCGGAAGAGGCAGGGAAATTTCCCGATCCGAATGTCGCCGATGCCCTGCAGCGTGTGCCCGGTGTGTCGGTGAATCGCAGCGGCGGCGAATCCAGCCAGATTGCCATTCGCGGCTTTGGCCCCGAATTTGTCGCCGTGACGATCAACGACCGCCAGATGGCCACGGCCTCCGGTTCGCGTGCCTTCAATTTCGATGTGCTGCCGTCTGAAATCATCAGCGTCGCCCAGGTCAACAAGACCTCGTCGGCGGACATTCCCGAAGTCGACATCGGCGGCGTGGTCAACATCCAGACCGCGCGTCCGCTGGACTTCCATGGCTTCCACGGCGCGTGGAGCGGGGCAGGCGTCAACAGCAACCTGACCGGGGACTGGCAGGGCAAGACCACGCCCAAGGCATCGGGTGTCTTCGGCTGGACGAATTCGGACAATACCTTCGGTTGGCTCGCCTCGGCCACCTATTCCAAGCGCAAGGATACCCAGCTCAATACGCAGGCCAATTCCTGGTATGCCAACCAGAACATTTCTCAGCTGTCGCCAGGCCCTGGCACTGCCGGCTACACCAATGTTGCGGTGCCCGAGACCCTGGCCAGCAACGTCGTCGACGAGACACGTACGCGCAAGGGCTTCAGCGGCGCCATCGATTGGAAGCCGATCGATCGGCTGACCGTTCAGTTCGACACCTTGTATTCGAGCTACAAGGTCGATCCGCTGGAGCACGAGTTCGGCCAGTACGGCAATACCGCCGATATCCAGTCGTTGACGACCGACGCCAACAACACGGTGACCAGCTTCACGCGTAACAGCTCGGGTCCCAACGTCATGGCGAACGACTATGTGATGTCGTACACGCCGAGCTATGAAAAGAGCTATCAGAACGGCTTGAACCTCGGTTTCGACATCAACGAGTCGACCAAGCTCAGCCTCGATATCTCCAATTCCAAGGCTTGGAACAAGCAAAGCCCCAACGGTTACTTCCTCGTGATCGGCGCAAAGAACTTCGGCGTCAATCCGACCTGGACCAACAACGGCGACAACGAACCGCCGAGCTACTCCAATATTCTTTCGTCGACGGACGAGGGGGATTTGGATGCGCATTGCTGCAATGCGGGCTCTGGCAACAACGTTACCAACAACGTCAACGAATACCAGATCAACTTGACGAAAAGCTTCAAGGACGGCGTGCTTTCCGAGCTGGATTTTGGCGGGCAGATCACCGATCAGTCGGTCAAGTCGGTCAGTTGGGGAACGCCCGACAGCATCCTTTGCAATGCCTATTGCGGCTACAGCATTGCCGTTCCACCGGATGCTGTGGGTGCTTATATCTATACGGCGCCGCCCAAGATCAGCGGGGTTTCTTCACCGGGCTTACCATCGCAATGGATCCAATACGATCCGCGCGCCTACCTCGCTTGGCTCGCCTCGCCAGCGGCCTACAACCAGTTGTCCGCTGCCAAGCGTGCGGCGCTGCTTGCGGGTCTGGCCGCCAACGGGGGCACCTTGAATGCGGCGCCAAACCCGGGCAGCTACAACAAGGTGACCGAGAACGAGAAGTCATTCTTCGGCAAGGCCGTGTTTGAAGGCACGGTGTGGGAGAAGCCCTGGGCGCTGGATGTCGGTGTGCGCTATATGGACATTGATTCGACGTCCACGGCGATCAACCAGCCGCCGATCAGCTACTACATCGATCCGAACGACACCAGTGATGGCCAGGTCACCTATGGCGCGCTGGCGCCGGAGTCCGCCGACGGTGGGTATCACAAGTGGCTGCCGTCGCTGAACTTCAAGCTGAACCTGCTCGATAACCTGGTCTATCGCTTTTCGGTATCCAAGACGCTGACCCCGCCGGAACTGAGCAACCTGTACTACAACAGGAGCTTCGGTACGCGTCCGAACTCGCTGACCATCTCGCAAGGCAATCCGCAGCTGCAGCCGTATACGTCGCGGAACTTCGACACGGGTTTGGAATGGTACATCGATGATGCGAGCTACATCGCGCTGGAAGGCTTCTACAAGAAGGTCAGCAACTTCAGCACGCTGGTCAGCACGCCGGTGGAATTCCTGACGAACCAGGCCAATGGCCAGCCGCTGATCTGGTCGCTGACCCAGCCAATCAACCTGAACTCATCGAATATCTACGGCGAAGAATTCACCTTCAACTACCAGTTCACCCACATCCTGCCCGATCCGTTCGATGGCCTGGGCGTCGCCGTCAACTACACACGCGTCTCCAGCAGCACCAACCTGAGCCCAGGCACGATCGCTGCCTCGGGCAAGTTCGCAGTGCCCGGCATCGGTAACTCGGCCAACGCGAGCCTGTACTACGAGAAGGGTCCGGTGCAGGTGCGTCTTGCGTACAACTGGCGTGGTTCGTATCTGGAGAGCCTGGCCTACGGTTCCGGCGCGCAACCGGCAACGCGAGACTCCTATGGCCAGCTCGACCTGAGCGCGAGCTACGACCTCAACAAGTACCTGTCGGTGTTCGTATCCGGCACTAACCTGACCCATCAGCACCTCTACGATTACTCCGTCTACCCGAATCGGTTCCTTTATGCCGAAGCGGATGGCACGGTGTACACGGTCGGTTTCCGCGGCACCTTCTGAGGTGTTTTCGATGGAATGAGTGCTGTCTAACTGGCATCGGCTCCGCGGATGATGCCGCGGAGCTGAGTCTTGCAACGAGGTATTTCAGTGAGTTCATTGAGAAACGTCTTAACCGGTGTGCTGCTCGGTGCATTGTTCTCCGGCAACATGATGGCAGCGCCGGCACCAGCCAATCACGGCCTCGCCGTCGAGCAGGGCCACTTCATGCTCGATGGCAAGCCGTTTCGGATCATCTCCGGCGAGATGCATTACGCCCGAGTGCCGCGTGAATATTGGCGAGCGCGCCTGAAGATGGCCAAGGCGATGGGCCTCAATACCATTACCACCTACGTGTTCTGGAACGCGCACGAAGCGACGCCTGGCCACTACGACTTCAGTGGGCAGAACGACGTCGCCGAATTCATCCGTGAGGCGCAGCAGGAAGGCCTGTATGTGATTCTTCGACCGGGCCCCTATGTGTGTTCCGAGTGGGAGTTCGGCGGGTTTCCGGCCTGGTTGCTGAAGGACCCCGATACCAAGGTGCGCAGCACCGATCCGAAATTCATGCAGCCGGCGCAGCGTTGGTTGCATCGGTTGGGCCAGGAGCTGGCGCCACTGCAACTCACGCACGGCGGCAACATCATCGCCGTGCAGGTAGAGAACGAATACGGCAGCTTCGGCAAGGATGACAGTCCTTACCTGCAGCAGATTCGCCAGGGCCTGCTCGACAGCGGCTTCGACACATCACTGCTGTTTACCTCCGATAGCGCCCAGCAGCCCGGCTCGTTGCCGGGCTTGCTCAAGGTGATCAACTTCGGCGTCGGTCACGCGCGCGAGAAATTCGCCAAGCTGCATACGTGGCAATCTACCGGCCCTTACATGGCCGGCGAATACTGGGTGGGCTGGTTCGATCATTGGGGTGCACCGCATCACGTTGCCGATCCAAAGAAAGTGGCGAGCGAACTGACCTGGATGCTGCAGCAAGGGTATTCGGTCAATTTCTACATGTTTCATGGCGGCACCTCATTTGGCTGGATGAACGGCGCCAACTGGGATGACGACAATTACCAGCCCGACGTCACCAGCTACGACTACGACAGTCCGCTGGATGAAAGCGGTCGGCCCACGCCAAAGTACAATGCAATGCGCCAGGTGATCGCCAAGGAAACCGGCGCCACACTGCCGCCGGTGCCGGCAACGCCGTCCACGCAGGCGATCGATGGCATCAAGCTGGATGAAGCGGTTTCACTGTGGGATGTCTTGCCGACACCTACGGCATCGCATGAACTCAAGACCATGGAAGCCTTGGATCAGGCGTACGGCGATATTCTCTATCGTAAGCGCATGGTGACCGATGCCTCCGGCGAACTACGCATCGATGGCTTGCACGATTACGCGCTGGTCTACGTCAACGGCAGGCTCGTTGGCACGCTCGATCGCCGGCTGAAGCAGGATCATCTATCGCTCAAGCTTGCCAAGGGCGATACGCTGGATCTGCTGGTGCAGAACGACGGACGTATCAACTTCGGCGAGAAGCTGCTCGCCGAGCGCAAGGGCATTTTGGGGTCTGTCAGTCTGCAGGGCAGGGCACTGCAGGATTGGCAAATCTATTCGTTGCCGTTCACCGGCAATAGCGCGTTGAACTACAACCGTGGCCCATGCCGGCATGCACCGTGTTTCTATCGCGGCACGTTCAATGCTCCCGTTTCCGGAAGCGCCGCCGCGGACACCTTCCTGGACACAGCCGGCCTCGGCAAGGGCTTCGTCTGGCTCAACGGGCACCCGTTGGGCCGGGTCTGGAGCATTGGCCCGCAACGTACGTTGTACGTGCCCGGTGTCTGGCTGAAGCCCAGCGGCAATCATCTGGTGGTGATGGATTTGCTGGTAGAAGGCCAGCCGGTACTCGCCACGCGAAAGCAGCCCATGCTTGGCACACCCACGGTACCGATGCCATGACGCATGACATGGTGTGATCGCTGTATCCGATTTCGTTCAAACAGCCACGGGGAACATCGATGAAAAACTCTATTCCAAGCTTGTTGCGTGCGGCAGTTCCATTCGTGTTCGTCGCCGCCATTGCGGCGACCGCCACGCCAGTGCGCGCGGATGCAGCGACGCCGGCATTGCCGCAGATGGGCTTCAACAACTGGAATTCCACCCACTGTCGCGACGAGTTTGACGAGGCGATGATTCGCGGCATTGCCGACAAATTCATCAGCCTTGGTTTGCGTGATGCCGGGTACCGCTACGTCAACATCGACGACTGCTGGGCAAACTGGCAGCGTGACAAGGACGGCCATTTGCAGCCCAACCCCAAGCGTTTCCCCGACGGCATCAAGGCGCTGGCCGAATATATTCACCGGCATGGCCTGAAGTTTGGCTTGTATTCGAGTGCCGGCGTTTCCACCTGCGAGCCGCTGCAGGAAAATCGCGGCTTTCCCGGCGGCCTTGGCCACGAGAAAGACGATGCGGCGACCTTTGCCTCCTGGGATGTGGACTATCTCAAGTACGACAACTGCAACAACCAGAAAGTCGACGCCCATAAGCGTTATACCGCCATGGCCGAGGCGCTGCGCGGAAGCGGTCGGCAGATTTTCTTCAGCATGTGCGAATGGGGTGAGAACAAGCCCTGGTTGTGGGCCGGCAAGCCGCCGGTCGATGCCGGCTCGTGGCGCACCACCGGTGATATCAGCGACAACTACGCCTCGATGCTGAAGATCTTCAAGGAGAACGTGGTGCTCGACCGCTACGCCAGCCCCGGCCACTGGAACGATCCGGACATGCTCGAGGTGGGCAATGGCGGCATGACCGACCTCGAGTACCGCAGCCATTTCAGCCTGTGGTCGATCATGGCAGCGCCGCTGCTGATCGGTACGGACTTGCGTACGATCAAGCCCGATGCATTGCAGATACTGCTCAACAAGGAAGTCATTGCGGTGGACCAGGACCCGCTCGGTGTCCAGGGCCATCAGGTGCGCGACACCAGCGGCATCCATGTCATCGTCAAACCGCTCAAGGACGGCAGCCGAGCCGTGGCCGTGTTCAATGAAACCGATGCGGCACATGACGTCACCGTTACCGCCAGCGAGCTGGGCCTGAAGGCCGGCCAGAGCTACAACGTACGGGATCTGTGGGCGCACGCCCAGACCAAGGGAGACGGTTCGATCAAGACCGAGCTGGCGGCACATGCCACCGTGATGTATCGCATCGGCCGCCGCTGAGGTGCGAAAATCGTTCCCGCCAGCGCAAGCAACACGAGGTAGCAGTTGCCCGTGCTGGAGATAGAGAACGCGACCCTCGGCGTGCACATCGTGTTCGAAGTCGGCGGCGGACTGGCCGGCTTCGACTGACGCGCCCGCGGCCAGCCGATTCCGCTATCGCCCAATAGCAAAGACGAGCCGTTACCGATTCACGGCAGCGGTTGGCAGCGCGCATGGCGGGTGCATACAGGTGAGCCGCGCGCAGTGCAATGTCGTTGCACGAATCGGCGGGAGGAGCCCGTGGCGACGCTGCGGATCGGTTCGTTTCTGCGAGTTCGATTCGTTACACGATTGAGCGGATCGAACCCGGTTACGAACGCGTCGGTTTGCGAGCGCGACGGCGGATGTTGTTGCGCGAATCGCCGACCATCTTGATCATCGCCTGCCGCGCCACTTCCGGCTGCTTGCGCTGCACCGCCTCGTAGACTTTCAGATGCTGCGGCAGGGCAACGTTGAAGTTGGAAGCATTGCGCGCGGATAGGCGAAAATATGTCCCCAGCGCTGTTTCGATCACCGAGAACAGCGAAGACATCAGTTCGTTGTTGGCGGCCCGCAGCAGACGTTCGTGAAAGCTCAGGTCGGCCACGGCCCAGGCATCGAGGTCGGTTGCGGCAGCCATGGCCTCATACGCCTCTTTCAGCGAGGCCAGTTGCGCCGTCGTGCGGCGACGTGCGGCAGCGGCGGCGGCAGCCGGCTCGATGATCTCGCGCATCTCCACCAGCTTTTCGACGAAACTCTCGGTTGGCATCGAGGCGCAGCGCCAGCCCAGCACGTCGGCATCGAGCTGATTCCAGTAGATCGGGTCGCGCACGCGGGTACCGGTCTTTTGCCGCGACTCGATCAATCCCTTCGCGGAAAGCACCTTGATCGCCTCGCGCAATGCGGTGCGACTCACACTCATCTGCTCGGCAAGCAACTCTTCGCGCGGCAGGTTTTCACCGGGCTTGAGTTCGCCGGCGACGATCAGCCGCCCGAGCTCATGGACCACCTGTTTGTGTAGGTTGTGCACGGTAATGGGTTTCACAACCATGGCATGGCACTCTCGAAATGGATGCACCGACAACCAAAGTCGAGAACCATCCCCGGCTTGACCAAGTGAAATTATAATACAAAATAGTTGCTTGGCAGACGCCTCGTCGGCAATGACGCTGGCTTCGTCAGGCGACCGGGTTCATTCGCGCGACCGCTGCACACCGTGCTCGCTGCGCTCCTCTATGGTGACCATTCGCGGCGCAGGGCCGATTCGACTTCATCCATCGCTGACAGGATCAGTCCAAAACCCCGCCGCGTGTAGGCGTCGCTGATGGCAGGCATGCGGCGCAGCGTCTTGAGCAACGGCGACCACAAGGTGCTAACGAGGTGCAATATCTCTAAGAGATAGGCTTGTTTCACTCGCGAATTGTCCGCAAAAAGTATGGGCGTTGTAGTCAGACCCTGAGTTCAAAGGAAACGCACACTCTCGTCTTGTCTCAAAGAGATTACGGACGTGCAGTTTGTATGCCAGCTCAGCAGGTAATTCCACCCTGCTCAGATTTTTCGGTGACGTAAAAATGGGAATTACACGCACGCCATCGTGGCGTGTCTAGCCTATGAATGGAGTGTTGAAGAGCGTAGGTAGCTGATCGGATTTCGCTGCGGCAGCTTCGATTGCGTGGACCTATCGCTTCCTGCAGAATCGAAAGACCAGTGTCGTACCGGACTCGGGGCAGGCGTGCAGACGCTATCGCCGCATCGTTCATGCGACGAATCGAGAGCGACAGTATCCAAAGGAATTGTCCGTGCAAATCGCGAATGGCGTGCCCGATGACGCCCATGCCGTGCATGCCGATAGCGGCCTCTACATATGGCTAATTTGCCTGGTCGCAGCGCTTGGCGGTCTGCTTTTCGGCTACGACTGGGTCGTTATTGGCGGCGCCAAGATTTTCTACGAAACCTATTTCGGCATCCACGACCCGGCGATGTCCGGCTGGCTGATGAGTGCAGCCCTGGTTGGTTGCATCGCTGGAGCTGCGATGGCGGGCAAGCTTGCCGACCGTTTCGGCCGGCGCGCAGTGCTCATCGTCTCGGCGGCAGTGTTCTTAATCTGCGCGCTGGGCACTGCATGGGCGGACGGTGCCGGCACCTTTGCGACTTTCCGTATCATCGGCGGACTCGGTATCGGCTTGGCCTCCAGCATCTCACCGCTGTATATCGCTGAAGTCAGCCCTGCAGCACATCGGGGACGTTTCGTGGCGATCAACCAGTTCACCATCGTCGTCGGCGTGCTGCTGGCACAGTTGGTGAATCTGTCGATCGCCCGGCCGGTGCCGCCGGGCCTTGACGCGCACGCGCTGCTGCAATCGTGGAACGTGCAGCATGGCTGGCGCTGGATGTTCTTGAGCGGCGGTGTGCCGGCGGTGCTGTTCTTCGTGTTCGCAATGGTCATGCCCGAGTCGCCGCGATGGCTAAGCCGACGAGGTCGTCACGATGAGGCGGAGAGGGTACTGATGAAGATCGGCGGCGGCGCCTACGCCCGCGCTTCGCTGGCAGCCATCCGCACGGTACAGGACTCTACCTCTGGCGTTCGCGCGACCTGGCGCGATCTGCTCGACCGGCGTGTACGTCCGGTTGCCGTGATTGGCGTGACGCTAGCGGTGTTCCAACAATGGTGTGGGATAAACGTTATCTTCAACTATGCGCAGGACATCTTCGCTTCGGCGGGATTCGACATCAATGAAGGGCTGAGGTCGATTGTCGCCACCGGCTCGGTGAATCTGTTGTTCACGCTGCTGGCACTGGTGCTGGTGGATCGCTGGGGCCGGCGCAAGCTCATGCTGATTGGCGCTGGTGGTCTGTTTGCCGTCTATCTGCTGATCGGTGGCGCTTATGCACTGCACTTGCTCGGCCTGCCGGTGTTGCTGCTCGTGCTCGCGGCTATCGCGATCTACGCGACAACGTTGGCGCCGGTCACCTGGGTGCTGCTGTCTGAAATATTCCCGGATCGGATCCGCGCACAAGCGATCGCCATGAGTGTGTTTTGTCTCTGGACCGCGTGCTTCGTACTCACCTATACGTTCCCCTGGCTCAATACCCATCTTGGGCCGGCCGGCAGTTTCTGGTTGTATGGGCTGATCTGCGGTGCCGGTTTCCTGTTCGTACTGCGACGTGTTCCGGAGACTGCCGGCATACCGCTCGAGGTACTGGAAGCTCGGCTCGAACGCCGCACCGATGTGCGCTGAGAGCTCAGGCGTGATAAAGCTGGCTGCGGCCGCCGTCGATCAGCAAGTCCGTCGCGTTGATAAAGCGCGCCTCGTCGCTAGCCAGGAATAGCGCGGCATAGGCGACCTCTTCGGGTTCGCCGATACGTTTGCAGGGCAGAAGGTCAGTCTGCCTGCGGCACTCGGCTTCGGGGTCCGGGCATGACTTGAAATAGCGTTCGGTCGCCGGCGTCAGGATCAGTCCCGGCGAAATCGAGTTCACGCGAATACCATGGGCTGCGTATTCCAGCCCGAGCGCGCGAGTGAGTCCGATGAGGCCATGTTTTGCGACCGGATAGGGAAAACTGCCTGGAATGATCTTGTGCCCATGCACGGATGCAATGTTCACGATATGCCCGTAGCCTGCCTCGAGCATCGACGGCAGCACCGCGCGGGCACAGTGCCAGGCACCTTGCAGGTTGACACCGAGGTTGAGCTGCCAATCCGCTTCGCTCAAGGTCAGCGGATCGCGAAAGACATTGATGCCGGCGCCGTTGATCAGGATGTCGATGCGACCGAGTGCTTCCTGGGCCTGCGCCACGGCGTGCTGCACCTCGTCGGCAATCGACACATCTGCTCGCACCGCGATGGCACGGTGGCCCGAGTCTATGAGCTGACGCGCCAGCGCTTTGGCCGCGTCCGCATCCACGTCCAGCAGTGCCAGCGAGGCTCCTTCGCGCGCGAAAAGCTTGGCGATGGCGCTGCCGATGCCACTGGCGGCACCCGTGATCAAGGCGGTTCGGTTCTCAAGGCGTGGCTTCACGTGGTTCTCCTTTTCCGAAAGTTGCGGTGACCGATGGCATGGCGAGAGGTGCGCCATCGTCTTCCACGCGAAAGCAAAAATGCCGGCACAGGTGTCCGCTTGGTGCCAGAGCCGTCATACCGTGCGCCAGTGGTCCGCCGGGCAAATGCACGGCATCGATCGGATGGTCGACTGGCTCGAAACAGAAGAAATCGGCTTTGTCCGGCGTGTAGAGCAGGAATGCGCCGACATCCGCCAAGACGTGCAAGCGCAGTCCTTGCCGGAGCCAATGCACTGTGGCTTTGCCCGACCAGGGCAGGAAGCAGTGATTGAGCACTTCGCTCGGCAATGCCTTCGGCTGCCGAAAGTCCCAGTTGGAGGGTACTGACACGTTCTCCAATGGCAGCGGCGAGAGGCCGTCGTTCTGCCATACGCGAGCAGCGGGCGCATGCAAGGTAACGCCGTCGTGCAGTGCGATGAACGGATGCAGGCCAAGCCCGAACGGCAGCTTCGCGTCACCCGTATTGGTCACGCACAGTTCGATCTCCAGCGCGTCCCCACGCAGTGAATAAGTGAGCATGGCGCGGTAGGTGTACGCGTCCGACGCTCGCTCGTCCAGCACCAGTTGTACCTCGTCGGCAATATGCGACTGCATCGTCCACGTGCGGCGCCAGCCGCTGCCGTGGATGGGATATGGCTCGCCTGGACAGTTGGGCGACAACGCCACCGATGTGCCGGCAAAGTCGAATCCTCCGCACGAAATACGGTTGCTCCACGGCACGAGGGCATAACAGGCCAGGCGGTTGGGATCGAACGCCGCGCTGCCATCCGTAGGCGCCGGCATATACGGGCGCAGCAAGGGGAAGGCGACGTCTCGTCCAAGCCACTCGAAGCGGCCCAGCCCGCCCCCTTGCGTTGGCAGCACCTGCACGCGCAAATGCGTGTTCTCGAGCCAGCAACCCTCCTCCTCGATCATCGGCCGGCGCATCCGCTACTCGCGGTCGAAGGCGATGGCAGCACCCTGGAAATCGCCACGCATCACGACGTCGATGCCGACGTTCATCCAGTAGGCACCGCTCGCCACCGTTGGCGTACGCTCGGCCAACGTTCCCTGTAGCACGCGCACGCGGTAACGCGCATCCGCATCGAGCCCTTGGAGCCGCACCGTCGGGTAGAGATAGCCTTCGGTGCTGGAATGCAGGAACGCGAACAGCACGGCATGTGCCTTGTCGGGCGATACGTTCTCGGTGGCCGAATGCTCGCTGCCGCTATCGGGCGAGACCAGGCGATACAGGTCGCCATGCTGCACGGTCTCGCGGACCACTTTGTAGTCGGCGATCAGACGTTGTGCAGTGGTCACGTCTTGCGTGGTCCATTTCGTCAGGTTCGCGCCGATACCGAGCGAGCCCTGCATGGCTGACAGGAAACGGTATTCCAGCGACATGCTGCGCCCATCCATGGAGGAGGGCGAGTCGGTGACCCAGGCCATCATCACCCCAGGCGTATACGCCTGGGTAAAGCCGTCCTGGATGCGCAGACGGTCGAACGCATCGGTGTTGTCGGAAGGCCAGACTTCGTCGGTGAGATGCATGATGCCAAGATCCACGCGACCGCCGCCGCTGGAGCACGATTCAATCTCCACGTTCGGGTGCTTGCGACGAAGTTCTTCGAGAATGCCGTAGACATTGCTCACGAAGTCGACGTAGACATTTTTCTGCTGGTCGGGCGACACCTGTGGCCAACCTGGTTCGGACCAGCTGCGGTTGTAATCCCATTTGAGGAAGGCGATCTGGTTTTCGCTCAGCAATTTGTCCAGCGCACCGAACACGTAGGCGCGCACGTCCGGCCGCGCGAGGTTGAGCACCATCTGGTTACGGCCCAGGGTGCGTGGGCGGCCGGTCATGTTGAGCACCCAATCTGGATGCGCGCGGTACAGGTCGCTGTCCGGGTTGACCATCTCCGGTTCGACCCAGATGCCGAAGTCCATGCCTAGCGCATGGACGCGATCGATCAAAGGCTTCAGCCCATGCGGGAATTTCTGCGGGTTGACGGTCCAGTCGCCCAGCCCGGCCTTGTCGCTGTTGCGCGCGCCGAACCAGCCGTCATCCATCACAAAACGTTCGACGCCGATACTTGCCGCCTTCTCCGCAAGCGCAGTCTGCCCGGCTTCGTTGACGTCGAAGCCGGTCGCCTCCCAGGAGTTGTAGAGCACGGGCCGGGCTCGCGAGTGCGGCGCTTGCGGCAGGATGCGAGTGAGTTCCAGTCGGTGCAGCAGGCGCGAAGCCTCGCCCATGCCGCCGGTGGTGACGCCCGCATAGAAGCTAGGTGTTTGCAGACTTGCACCGGGTGCGAGCTTGTAGCCGAAATCAAACGGATTGAAGCCACCAGTGACACGTATCTGTTCGGTTTGGTCCTGCTCGATCGCAATCTGCCAGGAGCCGCTCCAAGCCAGGGCGCCAAACCAGACCTGTCCATGTGTTTCGCTCGCGTCGTTACGGCGGATGGCGAACCACGGCGCGTTCTGCATACCGGTACTGCCGCGGCGGCTTTCGAGCACGGTCTTGCCCGGTTGTACCGGGCGCTCGTAGATGCTGTTCTCGGCCGCCCAGCGGCCGGCAAGGAAGCGCAGCGTGTAATCGTGGCTGCGCGGCAAGAACCATGTGCCGGCGCTCGCCTGTTCCACGATAACCGGCGTCACCGTCCGGTTCTCAATGACCGCGCTGCGCCGCAGGATACCGGTGCCCGGGTCGATCTCGTACTGCAAGGTGACGACGATCGGGCGCTCGATGTCCTTCAAAACGACGGACAGCATGTTGCCGTGCACACTGTGCGACAGGTAGCGCAGGGCCAGGTCGCGATTGCCGTCTGGAAACGTCACCTTGAGATCCGGTTCGTAGTAGAGCCCTTCACCCCAACCGGCATATTCCTGCGGCACCGCGTCGACTGCGCCATTGATCGAGTCGCCGCCGGGAGGTGCGACGGGTGCCGGCAAAGGGTCGCCCGGTGCCAGTCGTGGCCCCCAATAGATCGACTGCAGTTGCCCCTTTTCGTTGACCCCGAGCGCGTAGGTCACCTTGGCCGCATCCAACCGGAAGACATGGCCCGATACATCGATGTGTGCTGCGCTGTCGCTGGCCGCCGCTCGTGCGTCGACCATCGCGCCACATGCCACCAACATCATCGCGCCAAGGATCGCCATGTAACGGTGGGCGCATGTTCTTGGAAATTTCATCAGGCGAGGAACCCCTTTTGTTGTTTGCTTAACTGCCGCCGGTCATTTTGCGACCGGTGCGACCGAGCACGCTCAGTAGTGGCCGCGCCCACATTTTTAATCACTCTTGACAAGGATGGGTAAGCAAGCCAAGTAATGATTTTACTATAATACGACAAATAGATTTTCGATCTGCTTTCCCTTCAAGGAGGCGACCATGCCAACCATGGAGGCATGGTCCACCAGGCGTTTACCTGAAAGCTCGATGACCGTGTGACCATCGCGTGCATCGTCAAGTCTTTTCTGTCTTTTCTGCAGTTTCCTCCTCCAGAAAATATTGCATCGCCGCAATAGCTATGCCGCATGCCGCAGTTCTCATTTGTCCTACAAATAATTCTTGACAGGGTGCGCCGCGCAGGCCTAGTTTAATTTGTACTACAAATATACTTTTGCCGGGCGTGGGGATGCTTCGGTGAAAGCCCGGCTGTGGCCGTTAAATACCTAAAGGACGAATTCTTCAATGAATGTCTCTGTATGGGCGCCCCGCGATCCGAACGTAGTCACTTCCGCCGCACGCAGCCAAGGCCTCTCCCTGCGGCGTGTAATCAACTCCATTTTTCCGCGTTGCGCATTGGCTATCGGTTTGTTCGGCATTGCCGCTGTGGCGAACGCGCAGGTCAATGGCGTCGCGCACACGCCTTATCTCGGCTGGAGCAGCTTCAGTCAGCAGACGCTCGATTCGAGCTATCTGACCCAGGCCAACATGATTCTCCAGTCCGATGCGCTGGCTTCGTCGGGCCTGCAGGCGCATGGCTTCGACTACATCAATATGGATTCGGGCTGGCAGGGGAGTTTCGATGTGAATGGCCGACCGACGCCCAATCTGCCGATTTTTCCGGATATCAAGGCGTTGATCGATCACATCCACCAGAACGGCCAGAAGGCCGGCATCTACTGGATCCCTGGTGTCGAAGAGCCGGCGGTGCTGGCCAACTCGCCGATTCTCGGCTCGTCGTATCACATCCAGGACATCCTGGCGGTGCCTTATACGGCCGGGAACGCATTCGGTGGGCCAGGTACGTCGCCTTATCACTACAAGATCGATTTCAGCAAACCCGGTGCACAGGAGTACATCGACTCGGTAGTGGCCTTGTTCGCTTCCTGGGGCGTGGACTTCATCAAGCTCGACGGCGTCACGCCGGGCTCGTATAGCGACAATCTGAGCATCAACAATCTCGATGATGTCGCAGCCTGGTCGAAGGCGATTAGCAGGAGCGGGCGACCGATCTGGCTGACGGTGTCATGGCAGGTCGATCAGGACTACATCAGCACGTGGCAGCAGTTTTCCAACGCGCGGCGCATCGATGACGATGTCGAATGCGAAGGCCGCTGCGCGACGTTGACCGATTGGCCGCGCATCTACAAGCGCTTTCGCGATATCCCAAGTTGGGAACATGCAACCAATGCGACACTGGGATGGAACGATCTGGATTCACTCGACGTTGGCGACGACGAGCTGGATGGGCTGACCAAGGATGAAAAACGTTCGGCAGTAACGCTATGGGCGATGGCCAACGCTCCGATGTATCTCGGCGGCGATCTCACCAAGATCGACGATTTCGGTAAACGCCTGATGACCAACGATGAGGTACTTGCCGTCGATCAATCCGGCAAGCCGGCGACGCAAGTACTGGGCGGCGATCACCAGGTATGGGTCTCCGATCTTGGGCATGGCGAGTACTACGTTGCGTTATTCAATATGAATGCCTTGCCGGCAGTGGTCGAGTTACCCTGGAACGAGCTTGGCCTGGATGGCGCACGGGAGGTTCGCGACTTGTGGACGCATACCGAACTGGGTAGCTCATCGCGATCGTTCTCGACGCGACTCGAAGGGCATGGTGTGCGCCTGCTCAAGATTTCGACGACACCTGGGCACGCTGCACTGACACCCAGCGAGGGCTACGAAGCCGAATCTGCGACATTGGCCGGCACGGCTGCCGTTGCCGGTTGCAGCGGTTGTTCCGGCGGCAGCAAGGTTGGCGGCCTTGGCCTCGGCGCAGGTAACACGGTGACGTTCAACAACGTCTACGTACGCCACGCTGGCGTCTACCTGATGCAGATCGATTCGATGACGCTGAGTCTGCGTTCGTCGCTGTACAAAGTGAACGACGGCCCGTTTCAAACCTTCAACTCCGGCGGCGGCAGCTTTTCGATTCCATCGGCGAGCACGGTGCCAGTGTGCCTGAAAGCCGGCTACAACAGCATCCAGTTTGGCAATCCCACCAGCTATTCGCCGGATATGGATCGCATCGTGATCAGCGGCGATGGCCATGCGGTCTTGCCGACAGCCACCGTGTACGAAGCTGAGGCGGCCACCTTGGGCGGCACGGTAACGGCAGGTTTCAGCAACTATGCATCGGGGCTTTCCAAGGCGGGAAATATCGGTGGGGGGCCGGCAAATACGGTGACCTTCACCAACGTGACCGTTCCCGTATCCGGTGTCTATCAGCTGGAGATCGACTATGCGACCAACGGTCAGCGCACACTGTTTGTCACCGTCAATGGCGGCCAGGCGCGGCAGCTGGATTTGAACGGAAGCACATTCGACGATCCCGTGCCGACGATCATTACGGTACCGCTCAAGGCCGGCGCCAACACCATCCAGATGGGCAACCCCAATGTGAACGGATTTGCGCCCGATCTCGATCGCATCGTGGTGGCGCCGGTCGTTGGCTCGGCTTGGTCATCTGCCGGTGACACCACCCAAACCTGTCCGAGCGGCAAGTAGTTATTGCCTGAGATGCCGACGATAAGGTCCCAAGAGAGCGTCGATGAGTAACGAAGAAGAGCAGGTGCACCTGGATGACGCGCGTTCGGATCTGATGGCCCGGCGCCGGTTCTTGAAAATGACCGGCACCATGGCAGCCATGCTGCCATGGCTTGGTTTACCCAGGTTTGCCGAAGGCGGCTCCGTACAACGCCCCGTCGGCGCCCTGCCGGCGGCGGTGTCAACGCATACGCTTTGGTATGACACGCCAGCACCGGAGTCGAACGTGCTGCGCGAGGGCTTGCCGATCGGCAATGGGCATCTTGGTGCCCTGGTTGGTGGCGATCCGGCGAGAAATTTTCTTTACCTCACCGATGCCTCGATGTGGCTCGGCGAGCGCGATGTACCGTTGGGTGACGACGGCCAGTTTGAGTACACGACGGCGCACTTCGGCAGCCTGGTGATGCTGGCCAGGTTGTACCTGTCGATAGAAGGGCATGAGGCTGCGAACATCACCGGGTACCGCCGCGAGCTGGACCTGGGCCAGGGGTGCGTTCGCGTGACGTATCAAAAAAATGGCTTCGGCTACGCGTGTGAAATCTTTGCCAGTCACCCGGATGACATGATTGCCGTCCATCTGTCTCAAATCGGCGGTGGCGTCTATAACGGTTCTATCGAGTTGCAGGGCATGCATGGCGAAGCCGCCCACCATGAAGCCGAGAGTGCAAGCAGCCATTTCGAAGGTGTCCTGGACAATGGCCTCAAGTACGCGGCGAACATCAAGGCCGTTGCGGTGTCCGGCACGGTAACGGCGGATGCCAAGGGGCTTCGTTTTGCGAACTGCGAGGCGCTTACGGTCATCTTCTGCGGAGGCACCAACTACACCCCGGATCTGGCGATGAGCTACATGGATGCCTCGCTCGATCCATTAAAGCTTTCGGTGAAGAAAGCAGAAACTGCCGCCAAACATACGCCGGCAATGCTGCTGCATACGCACGTGGTCGATTATCGTTCCTTGTTCGACACGATGAGTGTCGACTTCGGTGCGTCGACGAAGGCACAGCGCGAGATGGATACGTGGACGCGTCTTCAGGCACGGGCCACGACCGGCTCACCCGCCGATCCGGAACTGGAGGCATCTTATCTACAGTTTGGGCGCTATCTGACGATTGCCGGTTCGCGCGGCAGCTTGCCGACCGGTCTGCAGGGCCTCTGGATAAGCGACAACGCGCCTCCCTGGATGGCCGACTATCACAGCGACGTCAACATCCAGATGAATTACTGGCTGCCGGACCGCGCCGGCCTGCCTTCGTGCTTCGATGCCTTGACCGACTATTGCCTCAGCCAGGTGGCCTCCTGGACGGCCATAACGCGTCAGCACTTCAACGATCCGCGTAATGTGTTTCGCAATAGTTCGGGCAAGATCGCCGGCTGGACAATGGGCATTTCCACCAATATCTATGGCGGCGGAGGCTGGCGATGGCATCCGGCTGGCGGTGCATGGCTGTGCAACAATCTTTGGCAGCACTATCAGTACACCCAGGATCGGAACCACCTTGCGCGCATCTATCCCCTGCTCAAGGGCGCCTGCGAGTTTTGGGAGTCGCGACTGCTTACCGTCACTGTGATGGATCCGAAGACGGGCGTCGCGCGCGATGTCTTGATCGATGACGCCGACTGGTCGCCGGAGCAGGGGCCGCTCGATGCCAAGGGCATCACCTATGCACAGGAATGGGTCTGGGACCTGTTCGAGAACTATCGTCAGGCAAGTTCGCTATTAAGCAAGGACGCGGACTATGCCGCATCGATAGCGCAGCTGCAGGCGCGTCTCTATCTGCCTCAGGTGAGCCCCAAGAATGGTTGGCTGGAGGAATGGATGACGCCAGACAATCTCGGTGAGACGAGGCACCGGCATTTGTCGCCGCTGGTGGGCTTCTTTCCCGGCGATCGCATTCGCCTCGACACCAGCCCACCTGCATTGATCGAAGGCGTTACCCGGTTGCTCGAGGCTCGAGGTACGAGCGGCTATGGCTGGGCTTGCGCCTGGCGTGCGATTTGCTGGGCGCGCCTCAAGAAAGCAGAAAAGGCCTATCAGCTATTGCTCACCAATCTGTTGCCATCGAAAAACCATAGCAACGGCACCGCGCAGAATTTCTTCGATGTGTACAACATAAGCGCCGACAGCGACGCCTTCCAAATCGACGCCAACTACGGCACGCCGACAGCGATGCTGGAGATGTTGATGTATTCGCGCCCCGGCTTGATCGAGCTGCTGCCGGCACTACCCAAAGCCTGGACGGCCTCGGGTAGCGTGACGGGCATGGGCGCGCGCGGCGGCTTTCAGGTCGACTTCTCCTGGCGACAAGGCAAAATCGTGTCGGTCACGGTGCGAAGCATCGGCGGCGAACAGACGCGCGTGAAATGCGGTGCATGGACGAAGCCGATCGCGCTTCATGCAGGCGCGTCGGTCACGATCAAACCCAACGACACCTGAGTCATTGCGAGCTTATGATCAAGCAGATAAGTCGGATCGGATGGATCGCGTTGCTTGTGGCCGCGATCGATGTTGGTTGTCGAAGATGCTGCATTAGATAGATGCTAATCCGACACCCATTTAGATGCGCATCGGGTTGGAGACGGTCTCGTAAGCTAGCGCTATGCCATAGTAGGATTCGCCAAAGCGTGCCTTCAACCCGATAGCTAGGGAAAGAACTTTATTCCGTGGTTTCTTTGAGCGACTTTGGCGTACTGGGTGTCCTAGGATAGAACTTAGTTTTTATCCTTCTCCTCTCCAGATGTAGGGTCTAGCCTGCAGGCAGGCTTTAGGATAGATCCTTATTTTCGATCTACAGCCGGGCATTCAGTCCGGCCTTTTCTAGCGTTTAGCCACTTAGCATCGGCCGTAGACGTCGTCGAAGCGCACTATGTCGTCTTCGCCAAGATAGCTACCCGACTGTACTTCGATCAACTCCACCGGAACCTTTCCCGGATTGCGTAAACGGTGGACGCTGCCCAGCGGAATGTAGGTACTCTGGTTCTCACCCAGCAGAAATACCTTTTCGTCGCAGGTGACTTCGGCGGTGCCGGAAACCACAATCCAGTGTTCCGCACGATGGTGATGTTTTTGCAGGCTTAAGCTTGCGCCAGGCTTGACCACAATACGTTTGACTTGAAAACGGTCGCGAGCTTCCAGCGAGTCATAGCTTCCCCATGGCCGATGTACCACTCGATGCAGTGAGTGTTCGGTGCGGCCGGAGGCTTTGAGTTGTTCAACGATGCGCTTTACATCCTGCGCCGCATCGCGATGGGCGACCAGCGTGGCATCGGGAGTGGTTACTACAATCAGATCGTCGACACCAACAGTAGCGACTAAATGGCGATCATGCGAACGCAGCAAAGAGTTGTGTGTATCGATGGCAAGTGTATCGCCTTCGCTCATGTTGCCATCAGCGTCTTTTTGACCAGTAAGCCAAAGTGCTGACCACGAGCCAATATCGCTCCATGCGCAACTGACGGGAATCACCGCAGCGCGTCGCGTTTTTTCCATCACGGCGTAATCGATGGATCGGTCAGGTACTTGTGAGAAAGTTTCCTGATCAATTCGTACAAAATCGAGATCGGTGGACGACTTGGCGTCCGCTTCCCGTACGGCGGCGAGCATTTCCGGAGCGTGTTCGGCCAGTTCTTCCAGATAGCGCGATGCCTTGAAAAGGAACATGCCGGAATTCCAGTCGTAGCCGCCATCGGCCAGATAGGTTTCAGCCGTAGCGAGATCAGGTTTTTCGACGAATTGCTCCACCTGGAAACCGTCTTTATTGATGGCACCTGCGCGACGGATATAGCCAAATCCTGTTTCCGGCCGGTCCGGACGAATACCGAAGGTAACCAGCCAGCTTTGCTCGGCCAATGGAATCGCCTGCTTTACCGCTTCAACAAACGAAGCCTTGTCGCCGATCAAGTGATCAGCGGGCAGCACAAGCAATAGCGGATCGCCTCCTCGACGCAGAGCCTGCAGCGCACCCAAGGCAATGGCTGGCGCTGTGTTGCGTGCCAATGGCTCAAGTACGATGGTCGCGTTATCGATGCCGAGATCCAGCAACTGGTCAGCGGCGAGAAAGCGGTGATCGTCGCTGGCCACCACGATCGGTGGAGCAACATCCGGCAATTGTCGCGTCCTTTCCAGCGTCTGCTGGAACAGCGTGCTGTCGCCAGCCAGAGCGAGGAATTGCTTGGGCAGGTTTTTGCGCGACACCGGCCACAATCGGGTGCCGCTGCCGCCGCTAAGAATGAGTGGAATTAACATAATGTCCGAAATCCTTGATCGATCAATGACTAGAAACGGCCAACTTTTGCATGACGTCACACAATCCATTGCGCCAATCGGGCAGCATAAAATGGAAGCGCCGCTCAAAACCGCGATTATCCAGTAAAGACCATGCCGGGCGAATGGCTGGCGTTGGAAAATCGCTGCTGGGGATGGCGATTACCGTTGGTCGGCGTTTCATTAAGCCAAGAGTTATGGCCTGCTCGAAAATCGCTTCAGCAAAGCCGTGCCATGTAGTGCTGCCGCCAGCAACCAGGTGGTAAGTACCGCCCAATCGGCTGCCGTCGGTTGATATCCAGCGATCGAGAGCCGCGAGACTTGCTCGCACGATCAGTTTGGTATCGGTGGGTGTTCCGTGCTGATCGGCGACGACGCGCAGCTCGTCGCGATCGCTGCCCAAACGCAGCATGGTGCGCAGAAAATTCTGCCCGTGCGCAGCGTACACCCACGCCGTGCGCAGAATAAGGTGATCGGCGCCGCTGTCACGCAGAAGTTCTTCGCCCAGCAGCTTGCTGCGACCGTATGCGCCCAGCGGGGCCTTGGGCGCATCCACGGCGTAGGGCTGCGACTGATGACCATCGAACACGTAATCGGTTGAGTAGTGAATGACCTTCGCAGCATGCGAGGAGGCCCATCTCCCGAGCAGGCCGATGGCTTCGCCGTTCACGCGATTGGCCAACTCTTGTTCTTGCTCGGCACGATCAACTGCCGTGTAGGCGGCGGTATTAATGATTACCTCGGGCTGCACACGATCGAGCAATGCGGTAAGCGTGGTTGGCGCGGAAAGGTCGGCGATCTCGCCACGACCTCCCTGCGTCAGCACACCGTCGCGACTGGCGACAACCAGCTCGTCGCGTGCGGTCAATTCACCTTCATCGACAAAGCTGCGGCCCAGTTGTCCGTTTGCGCCCAGTAGAAGAATTTTCACCGTACAAAAACCGGTAGCCGATCGACGGCGACATCCTTCAGCAGCGGTGTCTTGCCATCCTTGCCGGACAACAGTGGCTCGCTGACTGGCCAGTCGATACCGATATCCGCATCGTTCCAGCGCACGCCTGCGTCGGCCACGGGATCGTACAGTGCGGTGCATTGGTACGTGAAAGTGGCAAAATCAGACAGCACACAAAACCCGTGCGCAAAGCCTTCCGGTATCCAGAAATGGCGATGGTTGGCGGCAGTCAGCATTACCCCAATCCACTGCCCAAAGTTCGGTGAGCCTTGGCGGATATCGACGGCGACGTCGTATACCTCGCCCTCCATAACGCTCACCAGCTTTCCTTGAGGATTTGGCCACTGGTAGTGAAGGCCGCGGAGCACACCTTTGGCCGAACGCGAGACGTTGGTCTGGATGAAGTTGCCGATAATGCCGGCATCGTGATAGCGGGCCTGATGGTAGCTCTCGTAAAAAAAGCCGCGGCTGTCACCGAATACCTGTGGTTCGAGAATCAGCGTGCCGGGTAGCGAGGTTTCAATCACTTTCATTGTGCGTAGCCCTGCCGAGTCAGCTGCTGAAGGTATTGGCCGTAACCGGTCTTGGCCAACGGCGCAGCCAGCTCCATTAGTTGCTCTGCATCGATCCAGCCGTTGTTGTAGGCGATCTCCTCCGGACAGCAGACCTTGAGTCCCTGGCGATTCTCGATGGTCTGGATGTAGTTGCCGGCTTCCATCAATGAGTCGTGGGTGCCGGTGTCGAGCCAGGCGAAGCCACGGCCGAGCTGCTCCAGATGCAGTGATCCGTCGTCAAGGTAACAGCGGTTGAGGTCGGTTATTTCCAGTTCACCACGCGGAGATGGCTTCAAGGAGGCCGCGTAATCGGAAACACGGCCGTCATAGAAATACAACCCGGTCACGGCGTAGCTGGACTTCGGCTGGGGCGGCTTTTCTTCCAGTCCGATCACACGGCCAGCTTCATCAAATTCAGCGACGCCGTAACGCTCCGGATCTCTGACCCAGTAGCCAAAGACGGTGGCTCCGTGATCGCGCGACGCCGCACGCTTGAGTCGTTCGGTCAGACCCACGCCGTAGAAAATATTGTCGCCGAGTACGAGGCAGCTGGGTTTGCTGTCGACAAAATTGCGGCCGATGGTGAACGCCTGTGCCAGTCCGTCTGGCGATGGTTGCACGGCGTACTGAATGTCGATGCCCCACTGCGAACCATCGCCCAGCAAGCGCTGGAACATTTCCTGCTCGTGCGGCGTGTTGATCATCAGTACCTCGCGAATGCCCGCGAGCATCAGCGTGGCGAGCGGGTAGTAGATCATCGGCTTGTCGTACACCGGCAGCAGCTGCTTGCTGACGGCGCGTGTGATGGGATATAGCCGCGTGCCGGAACCGCCGGCGAGGATGATGCCTTTCTGTGTCTGGCTCATGATCCGAGACGTTCCATGCGGTAGCTGCCGTCCAGCACGCGTGCGCTCCATGACTGGTTGCCCAGATACCAGTCGACCGTCTGTGCGATACCGGTTTCAAACGTTTGAGACGGCTGCCAGCCAAGTTCGTTCTGCAATTTGCTGGAGTCGATAGCATAGCGACGGTCGTGGCCGGGACGATCTTTCACGTACGCGATCAGCGATTCGCGAGGTTTGCCATTTGCCAGCGGCTGGCGTGCATCGAGCAGGGCGCAAACATTTTTGACCACGGTGATGTTTTCACGTTCGGCGTTGCCGCCGACATTGTATGTCTCGCCCACGCGACCGGCTTCCAGTACTCGGCGAATCGCGCTGCAATGATCGCCGACGAACAGCCAGTCGCGGATGTTGCGCCCATCACCGTAAACCGGCAACGGCTCGCCAGCCAAGGCTTTCTGGATGATCAGCGGAATGAGTTTTTCGGGGAACTGATAAGGGCCGTAGTTGTTGGAGCAATTTGTGGTTAACGTTGGCAGGCCATAGGTGTGCTGGAACGCGCGAACCAGATGATCGGACGCTGCCTTTGACGCGGAATAAGGGGAATTGGGCGCATAGGCCGTTTGCTCGGTGAACTTGCCTTCCGCGCCGAGCGAACCATAAACCTCATCGGTCGACACGTGCAGGAAGCGGAAGGCCTCGCGCGATTCACCATCAAGGCCGCGCCAGTAATCACGCGTGCACTCCAGCAGGCCCAGTGTGCCGACCACGTTGGTCTGCACAAATTCGGCCGGCCCGTCGATCGAGCGGTCAACGTGCGACTCTGCGGCGAAATTGATGATGGCATCCGGGCGATGTTCGGCCAGCAGCCTGGTCACCAGATCCCGGTCACCGATATCGCCCTGCACGAACACATGTCGGTTGTTGCCATGCAGCAACGATAGGGTATCCGGGTTGCCGGCGTAGGTGAGCTTGTCAAGATTGATGATACGCAGGCCGTCGGCGACGGCCTGCAGTACGAAATTGGCACCGATGAAACCGGCTCCGCCGGTGACCATGAGCGATTGTGTTTGAGGTGATGGGCTGTTCATCGGGCCTTCTTTGGTGTCACATAGGTGGACATTCGGGTGCGAATGGTCAGTCGGTAAGCTGGTATGGTTGAGTGAATGTGCAGGCGTGTAAGCGGACAGCGGAGCGATGAATAGTTTGCCATTAGATTGGCCGTAAAGATTGAAAAACAGACTGGGGCAGGTGTTTGCTGGTCGCGACGCTTCAGCGTCATACAGTTTTGGGGTGAGGTGCCAGTTAAGAATGGAAACGGTAACCCAGTTAAGAATGGAAACAGCAAGAATGTCGCTGTCGAGGCGTATCTGGATAAGGCGGAATGTATTCTGGGAGCTCGCCAAGCGCGATGTGGCAGGGCGTTACAGCGGATCCTTCTTCGGACTATTGTGGTCGTTTTTAAATCCGCTGTTGATGCTGGCTGTCTATACGCTCGCGTTCAGGGTATTTCTAGGTATGCGCTGGCCGAACATGGAGTCGGGTGCTGATTTCTCGCTGATGATCTTCTGCGGGATGATCGTCCATTCGCTGCTGGCCGAATGCATCATGCGCGCGCCAAGTGTCATCGTCTCGCAGAGCAATCTGGTGAAGCGAGTGGTGTTTCCACTGGCCATCCTGCCTTGCGTCATGGTGGCTTCGACCCTGTTCAATGCATTACTAAGCTTGCTGGTATTGCTGATTTTCGTGTTGATCTCACGGCACACGCTGCACCCGACAGTGCTGTATCTGCCGCTGCTATACGCGCCTTACGTGCTGCTGCTGTGCGGGGTGAGCTGGCTGATGGCGTCGTTGGGCGTGTTTATCCGCGACCTAACGCAGCTTGCGGGCGTGATTTCGTCGATGCTTATGTTCCTGAGTCCGGTGTTCTACCCGGCGTCAAACCTGCATGAGCCATATCGCGACTGGATTGCGCTCAATCCGTTGACCTTGATGATCGAACAGACGCGTCAGCTGGTGCTGTTTGGACAGTCACCGGATTGGCATGCATTGGGGATCTACACACTGGCATCGGTGGCCGTGCTGCTGTTCGGGTATTTCTGGTTCCAGCGCACGCGGGATGGATTTGCCGATGTCCTCTGAAGCGATCGTGGCACCACCGGCATCGGTCGCCGAGGTGGTGATCGAGGTGCATGCGCTGGGGAAGTGCTACCAACTCTACGACAAGCCGGTGCACCGCATGTTGCAGAGTCTGATCGGTGGGCGACAGCGTTTTTACCGGGAATTCTGGGCACTGCGTGATATCAATTTTGAAGTGCGGCGTGGTGAAACCTTGGGTATCGTCGGTCGCAATGGTGCCGGCAAATCGACCTTGCTGCAATTGATCGCTGGCACGCTCAAACCCAGCGAAGGGAGTGCCGGCATCCACGGTCGTGTGGCGGCCTTACTGGAATTGGGCAGTGGCTTTAATCCGGAGTTCACCGGCCGTCAGAACGTGTATCTGAATGCGTCGATTCTTGGACTGAGCCGCAGCCAGGTGGATGCGCGCATCGACGATATTCTGGCGTATGCAGATATTGGCGAATTTGTCGATCAGCCAGTGCGCAATTATTCGACGGGCATGGTCATGCGGTTGGCGTTCGCCGTGGTGGTCCATGTCGATGCCGATATCCTGATCATCGACGAGGCACTGGCCGTCGGAGATGCGTTTTTCATGCAGAAATGCATGCGCTACCTGCGGGAATTCCGCAAGCGCGGCACCATGCTGTTTGTCAGCCATGACGGCAGCGCGGTGACCAGTTTGTGTGATCGTGCGATCTGGCTTGAACACGGTCGCGTGCAGCGCGTCGGCGAGGCCCGCAACGTGATGGAGGCCTACATGGAAGCTTCGCTGGCTGAGCAGCAGGGTGGGTTTCAGGCGCGCGGACACCAACAGCCGGCAAGCCAGCTCAGGGTTTCGCGGGAGCATCAGCTGGATCAGCGGCAGGAGCTCATCGATCGCTCCACCCTGCGCAATGATCTGCGTATTCTTCCGTTTCGGCCCGATGCCGAAGGATTTGGCGAGTTCAAGGTGCGGATTGTTCATGTCTCCTTTTTTAACGAGGATGGGCAGGGCGTGGCAGCCGTGGTAGCTGGCGAATACGTCACGCTGCGCATCGAGCTTTTTGCCGAAGCAAGCGCCGACAACGTGATTGCCGGCTTCTACGTGAAGGATCGTCTTGGTCAGTTGCTGTTTGGTGATAACACCGGTCTGAGTTACGAGGATGACTTTCCGGTAACCGCGGGGCAGCATTTTCATGCCAGTTTCTGCTTCGTCATGCCTCGCCTGCTTTCCGGCGAATACTTCATTGCCGCGGGTGTCGCCGAAGGTACTCAGGAGCAACATGTGGTTCAGCACTGGCTGCATGAGGCGTTGCACTTCACTGCTACGGGAGGCTCCATGGTCGCGGGCCTGATCGGCATACCGATGCTGGATGTTCGGTTGGAGCGGGTACAGAATGAACGGTGATTTCCAGCTTCAAGGCCACCCGCTGGTATTGATGCGGCCACGGATCGTGCCGCCTTACGGCTGGGTTGGCCATATCCCGTTTGCTTACCTTGTTGTCGATCTTCTGCGGCCGCGCTGCCTGGTGGAGTTGGGCACTCATTCGGGCAACTCCTATCTGGCATTCTGCCAGGCGGTGCGCGCGCTGGAGTTGCACTGCCGGTGTATGGCCGTGGATGCGTGGCAAGGTGATGCGCACGCTCTGCATTACGGAGAGCAGGTCTATCAATCGCTTCGCTCCCGGCATGACCCGCTATATGGGGATTTTTCACGGCTGTTGCGTGCAAGCTTCGATGATGCGGTGTCCCAGTTCGAAGATGGCAGTATCGACCTGCTGCATATCGACGGCCTGCATACATACGAGGCGGTGCGTCACGACTTTGAAAGCTGGCTGCCAAAGCTCAGCGATCGCGCAGTGGTGCTTTTGCATGATACGGATGTTCGCGAACGCGGCTTCGGCGTCGGGAAATTCTTTGAAGAGCTTTCGAATCGCCATGCATGTTTTGACTTCAGGCACAGCCACGGTCTTGGCGTGGTGGCCGTGGGTTCACAGCTGCCTGCGGCATTCGTCGCCTTCATGCGTGAGGCCGCGGCTTCGCCTGAGTCGATACGCGGCTTTTTCGAGGCGCTGGCAGGGACTCTTGTGGATGCGAATAATCGGCCGCTGACGTCGGCCGTGATCGAACCGCAACCGGTGGTCAGCCATCTCTTCTATCGGCGTCATGACGAGGCTTACGATGAAAGTCGCATGATTTCTCAGCCGGTCGACGGGGAAGACGGTGTGGTGGATCTGCAATTCCGTTTGCCGGCGGGCGTTCGTCCAGATTATCTGCGGCTTGATCCGGCTGATTTCCCCGGCATCTACGGGTTGAGGCGAGTCATGTTGCAGGAGAGCAGCGACTCGCAAGGGAAAGAATTGCCCCAGTTGCCGGGTCGCTTGGGTCACGTCAATGGGGAATGGGTGGAGGCTGCCGGCATACAGTCCTTGCGCCTCGTCAGTTTCGATGACGATCCCAGCGTCGAATTCGAGGTCGGGAGTGCGCTCGCGGAAGCGGCCAGCAATGAAGGGCTGCAGGTGACCATCAGGGTCGACTACGAGGTAGTGGTTTCCAATCCCGTGTTGCATCGCCTGTTGGAGCAGCAGGCAATTGTCAGCATGCGTCACCTCTCACGCGCACGAGTGGACGTGCAGAACCTGGCCCGCACGCTTTCGCAGCAGCAGGGGAGCATGCAGGATTTGGCCCAGGAGTTTTCGCAGCAACGAGGGAGCATGCAGGGTTTGGCTCAGGAGTTTTCGCAGCAACGAGGGAGCATGCAGGGTTTGGCTCAGGAGTTTTCGCAGCAACGAGGGAACATCCAGGATTTGGCCCAGGAGTTTTCGCAGCAACGGATAGAAGCGCTGGCGACCCTGCAGCAGCTTCAGCAAAGTATCGACCTGCTGGCAAGGCGTGGTTTCTGGTCATGGCTCAGGAGGCTTATCAAACGTGGCCATTGAGCAGGGGCACCGAAGCATGCCGTCAGTGCATCGACTAGTGTGGCGCTGCCTGCGTGGCATCGTGCGGCGTCTTAATGGACGACCGTATGACATGTCGCTGCAACCGCTCGAACAGCTGGAGCCGGTGACAGGCCAGGCACGGGTATGGCAGGCCAACGGCAACGATCCGAAATTTGCGTGCGTGGCCGCAGGCTTCCCGCTGAAGGCCGGCTGGTATCGTCTCTCGATTGAGCTGGAAGACATGGAGGGCGACCGGTTGGAGCCGATGCTGTATTTCGATTATGGCTACGGCATGCACGAGACCTGGTCCCTGTACTTGGGTTTCGTTCGGAACACTGCCAGACGCCATGTCGGCGTTGTGCTGCTTCCATTCGATGTCCAGCGGTTGCGCTTCGATCCGGCAAGTGTTCCGTGCAAGTTCCATGTGCGAGACCTCAGGTTTCGTCGACTAAGTCGTGTCGGTGCGGCCTGGCGCATGCTCCATGCGGTGGCAACGGATCGGAATGTGCGTGGCCCCGGTATTCGCGGGTTGATGCTGGATGCTTGGCGGAAGCTCCGGGGGGCCGGCGGCCGGCACGCCTTTGCGACGTGGCTGCATGAACGTTACATGGCATATGGCAACTTCAAGGCACCAACTTACAAACGCTGGCTGAAGCTGTACGACCAGTCTGTCGTGTCGACTCGGACGCTTCCAGTACGACTGGTCTCGATTTTATTGCCCACTTTCAATACGCCGGAGATATGGTTGCGGCGTTGCCTTGACAGTGTGTTGGCGCAGTCTTATCCGCACTGGGAATTGTGCGTGTCCGACGATGCTTCCACTGAGCCGCAGGTGCGTGAAGTGCTGGAAGCCTATGCGAAGCGCGATCCACGCATCCGTATCATCTGGCGTGAAAGCAATGGTCATATCTCGGCGGCATCGAACAGCGCGCTGGCCATGGCGCGCGGCGATTGTGTCGCTTTGCTCGATCACGATGACGAATTGCATCCGGCTGCGCTGGCCTCGATCGTCGAGGCATGGGGGCGCCATCCACAATGGCAGTTCGTTTACACGGACGAGGACAAGATCGATGCCGATGGTCAGCGCTACGATCCTTACTTCAAGCCCAACTGGAACCCGGACCTGTTGCATGGACAGAACTGCGTCAGCCATCTGGGTGTCTATTCGCGGGCGCTGTTGAATGCGGTGGGCGGCTTCCGGGAAGGGCTGGAAGGTAGTCAGGACTGGGACTTGGTATTGCGCTGCAGCGAACGGCTGACATCGGAGCAGATTGGCCATGTACCCGTAGTCCTCTATCACTGGCGTGCGATTGCCGGGTCGACCGCGCAGGGCGTGGGCGAGAAAAGCTATGCCCACGAAGCTGGCCGTCGCGCGCTGCGTGGACATTTCGAACGGACCGGTGTGGCGGCGGAAGTGCTGGAGATTGACGGCATGCTGGGGGCATTCCGGGTTCGTTATCTGTTGCCCGAACCGCGGCCGCTCATCAGCATCATCGTACCCACCAGAGATCGACTAGATCTGTTGCGCCGTTGCGTGGAGTCGATCCTGGAGCGGACAACCTATCCGCACTACGAGATCCTCATCGTGGACAACCAGTCCGTCGAGCCGGAGTCGCTTGTCTACTTCTCCAGTTTCGATGATCACCCAAAGGTACGGGTGAGGAAGCACGATCAGCCTTTCAACTATTCAAGCATCAACAATGATGCAGTGGTTGATTGTCGAGGTGAGCTGATTTGTCTGCTCAACAATGACGCCGAGGTCATTACCCCGGATTGGCTGGAAGAACTGGCGAGCCATGCGATGCGGCCGCACGTGGGTGCCGTGGGGGCAATGCTGTATTACCCCAACGACACCATCCAGCATGCGGGTGTGGTGACTGGTGTGCATGGCGTGGCGGCGCATCTTTACAGCGGCATGCCACGAGGCTTTCCAGGCCAGATGGCGCGTGCAAAGCTGGCACAGGGTATGAGCGCGGTCACGGCGGCTTGCCTGATGGTGCGACGGGAGGTTTACCTTGAGGTGGGTGGTCTGGATACCGCCTTGCAGATTGCCTTTAACGACATCGATTTCTGCCTACGCCTGCGACACCTCGGCTATACCAATATATGGACACCGTTTGCCGAGCTTTACCATCATGAATCCGCTTCGCGCGGACATGAGGATACGGCGGAGAAGCGCGCGCGCTTCATGCACGAGATGGAGTTCATGAAGATCCGCTGGGGTATCCAGTTGGATCACGATCCGATCTATAACCCGAATCTCACGCTTTCAGGGGAGCCTTTCACGCTGGCCTTTCCTCCGCGCGAATGGCAACCGTTGTCGATCGAGCCCGAAGCTATCGAGGCTGCAAGCTTCGATGCGGCGCCCCGGACCAAGGTCTCAATCGCATGATGTCCACGTTGCCGCATGCGCTTATGGATATGCAGCAGCCGATATTGTGTATTGGTCATAGCCATGTTGTCAGCGTAGCGCAGGCCGCTGCGGCTTTAGGCATTCCATTTAAGGCCCTCAATTTCTGGGAAATGCCTGGCGCCATCGCGTTGGAGAACGGTGTGCCGCGCCTGTCGTTGCAGGTCGAGCAGCAGTTGCGGGAGCATCCTGGCCCGGTGTTTTCGATGGTCGGCGGTGCGGCGCATGGTGTGCTTGGCATGCTGGTGCATCCACGTCGTTTTGACTTCGTGCTGCCGGCGGAGCCTTTGCTGCCATTGGATCCTGCTGCCGAGGTCTTGCCAGCGCTGGCGGTCCGGCGCGTGCTTGAATCCCTGACGGTGGAGTACCTGGCCCTGATGTCGCAGGTTCATCGGCTTTGTGCGGGACAAATGTGCCATATCGAATCGCCGCCGCCGTACGCCGATGCCGGCCGCATGCACGCGGATATGCCATGGGGAATGTATCCGGGCATGTGCCACGAAATTTCGCCAGCAGCTTTCCGCTACAAGCTTTGGCGTCTGCATTCGCAGATAATTGGCGAATGGTGCAGTGAGGCCGGGGTATTGTTTGTACCGTGTCCACCCGAAACCATCGATGAAAGCGGCTTCATGCGTGAGCCGTATTATGGTGATGGCGCCCATGCGAATGTGGCTTACGGTGAGCTGGTGCTGGAGCAGATGAGGCGTCTGGTATGACCCATCCCTACCTGGACATTGACGATCGGCAACGCTGGAGCCGTGCCATGGCCGGTCGTGCCAGCGCGGACATCGACCCCGTCCTGACGCCGCCGTTCCTGATCGAACCACATATGCGGGTAGTGACTGCCGGAAGCTGCTTTGCCCAGCACGTGGCGCGCCATCTGCGTGAACACGGGCTTGCGTGTTACGAAACCGAGCCGGCACATCCACTGCTGTCCCCCGCTCTGGCCGAAGCCTTCGGCTATGGGGTTTACTCCGCGCGCTACGGCAATATCTACACGTCGCGCCAGTTGTTGCAGCTATGGCGACGCGCGTCGGGCGCATTCGTTCCCAGGGACGACCTCTGGGAGGGCGATGAGGGTTGTTGGTTCGATCCTTTTCGACCGACCATCCAGCCGGGTGGTTTCAGCTCCATGCGCGAGTACCACGAGGACCGCCACCAGCATTTCGCCGCGGTGCGTCGGGCCTTCAGCGAGATGGATGTATTTGTTTTCACGTTGGGTCTCACCGAGTGCTGGGGTTCGCGCGAGGATGGTGCCGTCTATCCGCTATGCCCGGGCGTGGCGGCAGGTAGTTTCGACGCTGATCGGCATATCCTGTTCAATTTCACGGTGGATGAAGTGGTTGCCGATCTGCGCGCCTTCATCGAGGAGATTCGTGAGGCCAATCCACGCATGAAAGTGATTCTTACGGTCTCACCGGTATCCTTGGCTGCGACGGCGGCAAAGCAGCATGTGTTGCTGGCGTCCACCTATTCCAAGGCGGTACTGCGGGTAGCGGCCGAACAGGTGAGCCGTCTGCCGGATGTCTATTATTTTCCGGCCTATGAGATCGTCAACGCTGCCGGTCGTGAATACCTTGCTGACGATCGTCGTTCGATCTTGGAAGACGGGGTGAGTCACGTGATGTCATTGTTCTTCCGGCATGTGTTGAATGAGCCCGCAATGGCTGTCATGAAGGCGGAACACGATGATTTCCTGCAGCGTGGGCAGGCGATCGTCGACACGCTGTGCGATGAGCAGCGCCTGGATCAGTCAAGCAACGCGACACCTGAAGCGCATCAGATGGAAGGGCATGATGGCGTGCAATGAACTGTCGGACGAGAGCTTGGTTCGCGCTCGGGAGTTGATGCAGCAGCATCGCTACGACGATGCGATCGAATGGCTGACAACCTGTCGGCGCCAACAGCCAGATGAGGGTATTGAGCTACTGCTGGCACTGTGCCGGTATCAGGCCTATCTGGCCCAGCCGCCCTGTTCGGCGATTGCTGATCCGTGGTTGACTGCTCCGCCTGACCCGTTTGGCGATGTGGTTGGTGTGCCGGAAATACCGGCCAGCAAGCTCGATGCCAATACGCTGGCTGCTGGCATCCGTCATCATGGGGCGCTGCTGGTGCGCGGGCTGTTGTCGGCAGATATCGCGTTGCAGCTGGCCGATGGTGTGAGGCAGGCCCTCGACGCTTGCGCGGCGTGGCATGCGCGCGGCGAGGGGGCATTCGACAACTCATGGTATGCGCGCTTGCCGCTGCAGGAGGGCTGCGAGCTGGCGCAGGCGCGGCCCTGGATCGAGGAGGGGGCCGGTGGCGTCTGGCTGGCCGATTCGCCACGCATGCTTTATGAGTTGACCGAGCTGTTCGGATCCAGCGGGATCACGGACATGATTGCAGACTATTTTGGCGAGCAGCCGATGCTGTCGGTCGGCAAGTCGACCCTGCGCTGCGTGCCGGGGTCGATTCGTCACGCCGACTGGCATCAGGATGGGGCCTTCATGGGAGCCGACATCCGCAGCGTGAATGTATGGCTTGGGCTCTCTCATTGTGGAGAGGATGCGTCGGGACTCGAGTTTCTGCCGCGACGCTTGTCACGGGTGTTGCCCACCGGCAGCCATGGCGCTTACTTCGACTGGTCGGTGGGGCCTGGCATGGTCACCGAAGCGGCGGCTGGGATGGCGACCACCAGCCCAGTCTTCGCACCGGGCGATGCCCTGTTGTTCGACCATTTCTTCCTTCACCGCACCGGTGTCCCTGCGGCGATAGCGAAAGACCGTTACGCAATCGAATCGTGGTTCTTCGCGCCATCAGCTTACCCGGCCGGACAGGTGCCGCTGAAGCTCTAGGCGGCGTCCTGTGTTCCATGTTCCGCAGCGATCCCGCGTTCAAGTTCCGCGATCTGCCGGCGCTGTGCCTCGATGATCGCGCGCGCGCGCTGCAATGCTTCGGTACGTCGACCCAGGCAGGTTTCGGTCTGGCTGAGCATGGCGCGAAGCTGCATGCCGTCGGCCTCCAGCGACTCGCAGGCAGCGAGCATGCTCTCGGCGCTGAAGAAGCTGTCGATCAGCGTCTGCAGGGCGGGTGTCATCCGTGCTGCGGGCACCAGAATGCTCAGCCCGTTGAAGAAGGGAAGCTTGCGGAAGGTGAATTCGATGCCGGCGCTGGCGATGTAGTCTTCGATGGCAGTCAGCACGCCGTTGCGCGGGCCGCCTTCGTGCGTCGCGTTGGCCAGCCAGCCGTTCACACCGCGCTCGTCCAGCTCGGACTGGTTCGGCACCATCCCCTTGTAGCTGTAAGGATGCCGTTGCCAGCCATCCAGATCGTCCGGGCTGTAGTACATGTCGCGTCGGGCGTAGGGCCATGCTGCATCGTGCGAGAGCACAATTGGTGGTGCGCGGCCGGTCTGCTCCGCGCGGGCCTGCAGCAGGTTGAGCTCGCGAAAGACAGTGGCCCAATTGTGATCACCATCAATCAGTGCGATGTCGGGCGCCTCCAGCTGTGGGATCGCCGCCAGGCTCTTCAGCGCAAGGAAGCGATATTCAGCCGGGCCAAACTGCGCCAGTTCCTCGAGCAGACTGGGCAGCGGAGCCGGATCGATGATGTCGGCGTGGGCGCCATGGGCGCGGCAGTAACTCAGGATGAGGCGCGTATTCCAGCCGAATTCGGCGCCAATTTCCATGATCTTTTTCGGTTGCACGGTTTCGAACAGGGGACGAATGTAACGGGGCCAGAAGCGGTTCATTGCGGATTCTCCAGAAGTGCTTGCTGATCCGGTGCGATGTCGTCGAGCGCGACATCGCACTGGGCTGCCGTGATGTTTCCTCCGACCTTGCGCAGATAGCCGTAGGGGCAGGTGCTGACCAATTGACGGGTCCAGCTGCGATCGATGACGAAAGGCGAATTGCCCGTGGCGAACTCGCGAATGGTTCTGAAATGCTGACGGCTCGAATAACCCAGCCAGGGCTGCCCAAATACAGTACCCAGGCAGATCAGGAAGGAGCGATGGGAGACAAGGCCGCCCCAGGTCTTCAGCGTGGCCGCCGAGAAATTATCCGTACTGTCGACTGCGAAAAGCACCAAAACCGTTTCAGCACCACCGGCCCAGTCACGCGCGTACACAGCAGTGGCGGGATCGTCCGGCAGCACGTGCAAGGAAGTCATTCGTGACGAGCGCATCGTCGCTGTGGCTGAGTTCGTCACATGCAGGATCCGTGCGCCGACGATGTCCACGGCTTGCAGCGTATTGTCGATGAAGCCGACCAGCCCGGCCTCGGCTCCCACGGCGATAACCGCGTCGGGACGAATTTGGTGGATGATTTCCTGGATGCTGATCAGGTCTGCCGGCGCTACTCCTGTCGGCAGACCCAGCCAGCGTACGTCGCGCTTCAAGTCGCACTCGGCGTAGACCGCCATCAGGTGCGACTGTGCGCCATCATCGAATTGCGCAGACAGCCTGCCGGGTCTGATCTGCTCGGTCACGCCAAGATGCATCGGCATCAGCGTGCGCTGGCGCACGCCGGTGGCGAATTCCGAAGACATGTGGCCACGGAACGTCAGACTACCGCGCTCCACCCTGACGAAATCTCCGCCGCGCAGACTGCGGTAAGCGTTCGCGTATGAGCGCACGCGCAGGTCTTTCTCGAGGTCGTCGACGTTGGTCGTGGTACCCCCGTGGAACTGGTGAAAGCTGGCCTCGCCGATCAGCGCCACCAGTGGAGCCGCGGCCGACGTACTGGCCCGGCGCCAGAGATCGAGATTGGCAAACCCACCACCGGCCTGATCGAATCCCTCGTCGAAACCGCCAATACGATCGTAAAGTGCCGTGGGCAGCAGCAGACAATTGGTTTCGGTGATGCCGTCGAACCAGTGCTCGGGGTTGTCGCTCATGGGCGAGCCGATCCGGAACAGATCGTAGCCGTTGAGCGGCCAGCGGATACGCTCAAATAGCTGGTCCTCCTGTTCACGGGTGTATCCGACCAGGGTCAGCCAGCGTTGATCGCCACCGATAAACCACTGGCGCAGCGCGACAACGGCGTCGGGATGCTCCCGCCAGGCCTGCAGCGCTTCCCGAAAAACGCCGGGAGTGACTACATGCGCTCCATCGATGAGTATCGCCAGATACTTGCCACGGGCCATCAGCGCCGCTTCGTTGAGCGCGGCGCATGGCGAGGAAAGCTGGCAGCTGGGGCGGATCAGCCGGAACTGCGGACCGAAGCTGGCGACCCACTCCGCTTCCAGCGGCGGATCGGAGCCATTGTCGACGCATAGAACCTCGTAATCGAGAGCGTCACTGCCGGTTTGGTAGTCGCTGCTGAGCGATGCCAGCGTGCGTGCCGCCTCGCGTCGCATATTGTAGAAATTGACGATCACTGACAGCGTGATTTTGTCACTGGATGCATCGCGCACAAGTGGTGCGGGCGACGTCGATGTACCCGGCGTGCGATTTGTCGTTGCAGAGGGTATGCGCGCGTGGAACGGCGTCCTGAGCAGAATCGCATCAGCTTCCGTTATGCGCAGTTCCAGCACGTGCAGGCGATCATCACGAAGCCCTTCAGGCAACCGAACGTCGAAGCCGCAGCACCCGTCACCCTGATGTATTTCGGAAATGTCGGGGCGCCATTGATTGGCGTCGAAGCGCAACCACTCGTGATCGCCTTCATGTAGCGAAAGGACCGGCGAGACATTTGTCCCATCCAACCAGCGCGCCCACCCGTGCAGTCGATCCGGCCCACATTGATCCAGCGAGCCCTGCAGGCGTGCGAGGCCTATCGGTAGTGGCAGGATGTCGGCGTGGTGTGTGCTGGAGCTTGCCGGATCATGATCGGGCATGGTGAACGGGCTGCCGACCAGTGGCTGAGTACCGTTGGCTCCCACGGCGATGACCGTGAGCACGGTTCCAGCTTCCGGGATCGGACCGAGCGTGACGGCAAAGGCGCAATGCCCATCGCCTTTGCCGGCATTGGCCAGGTCGGCCCGGAACATCGTGGCGGCACCGCTGCCCAGCAGGATCCCGTCGGCTCGTACTTCCACATGCAGTTGCGATGGCGCTGTATCGTAGCTGCATGCCCATCCTCTGAGTACGTTGCCGGTCAATCCATCCACCACACCCTCAAGTACGTCGAGAGGCATAGAATCGCTGGGGGTGTTGATCATGTAATGATTTCTCGCTGGGTCAACAGCCGGCTGACTGGATGCCGCCGTGGGCGTGTCGCGCGCACGGCGGGGCTAAAGATCGCGTTTCCAGGCGCGATGTGCAATAGATCACGGGTACGACTGGGTCATGCCAAATGTGCCTGATACCCGCCCTCAAGACGGCGGCCATATACATGAACAGATTTCACGACAGCCGTTCAGCCAGTGATGGCATGGCGAGCTAAGATAGACGTTTTGCCCCGTGCCGATTTCTTCCGGATGCCATGACCGCCATGAAAAACCGCAGCAAACCTGAGGCACTTGGTCTGGGCACCCGTGCCATCCACGCCGGTCAGCACCCCGACCCCAGCACTGGCGCGATCATGACGCCGATCTACGCCACCTCGACCTATGTGCAGGAGAGTCCAGGCAAGCACAAGGGTTACGAGTACTCGCGCACGCAGAACCCCACCCGGATGGCTTACGAGCGTTGCGTTGCGGATCTGGAGGGCGGCATGGCCGGCTTCGCGTTTGCCTCCGGTCTGGCCGCCGCGGCGACGATACTGGATCTGCTCGATTCGGGTAGTCACGTGATCGCGATGGACGATCTCTATGGCGGTACTTACCGTTTGTTTGAGAAGGTGCGGCGGCGCTCGGCCGGGCTGGACTTCAGCTTTCTCGATCTGAACGACAGCGCTGCGATGAAGGCGGCTCTCAAGCCCAATACGCGGATGATCTGGGCTGAAACGCCGACCAATCCGATGCTCAAGCTGGTCGACTTGGCCAAGGTCGCTGCGTTCGCGAAGAAGCATGGCCTGATCCTGGTGGTGGACAACACCTTTTGCTCGCCGATGATCCAGCGCCCACTTGAATATGGCGCGGATCTTGTGCTGCATTCGGCAACCAAGTACCTCAACGGCCATTCCGACATGGTCGGCGGCATCGTGGTTGCCGGTAGCAAGGAACTGGCCGAGCAGATGGGTTTTCTGCAGAACTCGGTCGGCGCCGTGGCTGGCCCGTTCGATGCGTTCCTCGCCATGCGTGGCTTGAAGACTCTGCATCTGCGCATGAAGGCGCATTGCGAGAGTGCGCTGGAACTGGCGAAGTGGCTGGAGAAGCACCCAGCGGTCGAACGGGTGATCTACCCGGGCCTCAAGAGCCATCCGCAGCATGCCCTTGCGAAGCGCCAGATGAATGGTTTCGGCGGCATTATCACGATCGAAGTGAAGGGTGGCCTGAAAAAAGCCAAGCGGATGCTTGAGCGTTGCGAATTGTTCGCACTGGCCGAGTCGCTGGGTGGCGTCGAAAGCCTGATCGAACACCCGGCGATCATGACTCATGCTTCGGTCCCGGTCGCCATCCGCAAGCGCTTGGGCATCAGCGATGGCTTGATCCGATTGTCGGTGGGTGTGGAGGATCTTGCCGATCTTCGTGCGGAGCTGACGTACGCTTTGGGCAACTGAGCCATGGCGTGCATGTATACGAACGCTGGTATATCGATCAGAGGTCTGCGGTGAGTGGCGCCGGTAAGCCACGGAGAAGCGTGGGGCTCATGTTGCTCAACCTGTCGGCGTGGATTCGCCGACAGCCTTGGTTGAAGGAAGTCTATCGCCATTTCCCGCAGCCGCTGCGCAACAAGGTGTCCGAAACGCTCGCTTCGCGTGCCAGTACACAGATCAGATTTCAGCGGACATCGAACTGGGAGCATCGCGCACGGTTAGCCATCTCTCCGAGTGTGGAGATGGCTAACCGCAAGTTCGGCGCAGCGGCCGGCGTGAACGTGTTTGCCTATGCGCGTGGACAGTCCGGACTCGGTGAGAGTGCGCGTCTGTATGTGCGTGCCTTGCTGGCCGAGGGCTATCCCGTGGCTGTGCACAACATAGATATCGATATACCCCATGGCATGGACGACACCAGCCTGGACGAGCATATCGGTACGGATACGCCGCACGGCATCAATCTGGTTTTCGTCAATCCGGACTATCTCGACGATGCCATTGCCAACATCGGGCGCGAGCGTCTCGCCGGTCGCTACACGATGGCATGCTGGTTCTGGGAGCTGGAGAAGTTTCCAGAAGAATGGCTTCCTGCACTGCAGGTAGTCGACGAGATCATGGTCTCGTCAAGTTTTATCGGGGAAGTGATCAGGCCAGTTACGGACAAGCCTATATTGCACGTGCCGCTGCCTGTCGATGAAATTGATGACAGCGGTTTGACTCGGGCGGACTTTGGTTTGGAAGAGGATGTCTTCATCTTCCTCAACAGTTTCGATTTCAACTCCTTCCTGACCCGGAAGAATCCATTCGCCGTCATCGAAGCGTTTCACCGTGCTTTCGCTGTTGGTCGAACGGATGTGCGACTGCTGATCAAGTCCAGCAACGGTCATCGTCATCCCGACAAGTTGCGCGAGCTGTTGAACGCGATAGTGGGCGATCAGCGCATTCTAGTCCGCGACGAGGTGATTGATCGCAGTGACGTGCAGGCGCTCCAGCGGTGCGCAGATGCGTACGTCTCGCTGCATCGTGCCGAGGGGTTCGGGCTCGGGCTTGCCGAGTGTATGCGGCTAGGCAAGCCGGTGATTGCCACAGCGTGGTCTGGCAACATGGAATTCATGACACCTGAAAACAGTTGTCTGGTCGATTATCGATTGGTGCCGGTGGGCGAAGGTGATTATCTCCATCACGTCGGTCAGCGTTGGGCCGAGCCGGACATAGACCATGCGGCGACATACATGCGGCGGCTGGCGGATGACCGCGAGTTCGCAGCAAGTATCGGTGCTCAGGCAGCGTTTGACATTCGCGACAAGCTTTCGCCACATACTGCGGCAGAGCGGATCATTCATCGACTGGAGGCGTTGTCGCCGCCTTCCGATACATACGGCGCCGCAGGCACTCGTTCGGCAACTGGCACCACATAAAGGTATCGCTTCATGAAAGAAATTTTGGCGGCGATATGGGGTTATCGCCATTTCATTGTTTCGTCGATCAAGAACGACCTGCGTTCACGATTTGCGCGCAGTAAGCTTGGCGCCCTCTGGATGGTTCTGCAGCCTTTGGCGCAGGTTGCTATCTACGCGCTGGTGCTGTCGCGCATCATGGCGGCCAAGCTACCGGGTATCGACAACCGCTATGCGTATGTGATCTACCTGATGGCGGGCATGATCGCCTGGTCGCTGTTCGCCGAAGTGGTGACGCGATCGCTGACCATATTCGTGGACAGCGGCAACTTGATGAAGAAGATGGCATTCCCGCGGGTCTGTCTGCCTATTATCATTGGCGGCTCGTCGCTGGTGAACAATTTGCTCTTGCTGGCGACGGCGGTGGGCGTGTTCCTGCTGATCGGCCACCCGCCAACCCTGGCAATGCTGTGGTTGCCACTGCTGATCGGTATCAACCTGGCCTTTGGGCTTGGCCTCGGCCTGATCTTGGGTGTCCTTAACGTATTTGTGCGGGATGTGGCCCAGGTCATGACCGTGGTGTTGCAGTTGTTGTTCTGGCTGACCCCGGTCGTGTACATGCCGACCATCATCCCAGATCGTCTGCGCGTGATACTAGAGTTCAACCCAATGATGCACATGGTGGTTGCGTTCCAGAATGTGCTGCTTTATGGACGCGCACCAGGTATCAACGGCCTGATCGTGCTCGCGGTAGCGTCGATAATCCTGTTGTTGTTTGCGCTGTTCTTGTTCAGGCGCGCGGCGCCGGAAATGGTGGACGTACTGTGAACGAACCTCTTTTAGCTGTTCGAGGGCTGGGCAAGGCCTTTCGTGAATACCGCTCTGAATGGCAGCGCTTCGCGGGATGGTTCGGTTTCAGAGTTTCGACAAAATCAGAAAGCTGGGTCTTGCGCGATATTTCGTTCAGTGTCGCGCCAGGGGAATCCATCGGTATTGTTGGCCAGAACGGCGCAGGCAAGAGTACTCTGCTCAAGCTGATCACCGGGACCCTCAAGGGCACCACGGGAACCGTGGCGGTGAACGGGCGTATTGCGGCGATCCTTGAGCTTGGCATGGGGTTCAGTCCCGAACTCAGCGGACGCGCGAATGTCTACCATTCGGCAGGGCTGATGGGTTTTTCCCGACAGGCCATTGACAGCGTCATCGATGATATCGAGGCATTTGCGGAGATCGGTGGGTACTTCGATGAACCCGCGCGCACTTATTCCACCGGCATGCAGATGCGCGTGGCGTTCTCCGTCGCTACCGCATTCAGGCCGAATATTCTCATTGTCGATGAGGCGTTATCGGTCGGCGATGCTTATTTCCAGCACAAGTGCTTCAAGCGGATTCGTGAATTTCGCGAACAGGGCACCAGTCTCCTGATTGTTTCGCATGATGCGAGTGCAGTTCAGAATCTGTGCGACCGTGCGCTGTTGCTCGAGGGCGGTGCATTGATCAAGGATGGCGATCCCGCCGAGGTCATGGATTTATACAACGCGCTGATTGCCGAGCGCGAGAACAGTACAGTCCAGATCATGGAACATCAGAGCGGCAGAAAGCAGACTGTTTCTGGTACCGGCGAAGCACGTGTCGAAGACATACAGCTGCTGAGCAGAGACGACCAGCCGATCGAGTTTGTGGGTGTTGGGGAGTCAGTGACGCTGCGCATAGTGGTGGCGGCCAGTGTTGATGTGCCACGTCTGGTATTGGGTTACATGATCAAGGATCGACTGGGTCAGCCAGTATTCGGCACCAATACCCACTTCACGGGGCAGGCCATTGAGCTGGTCAAGGCTGGCCAGCGGATCGAGTTTCAAATTGCGTTTCCGATGAATTTCGGTCAAGGCAGCTATTCGATCTCGACGGCACTCGTCAGCACCGATACCCATCTGGTCAACAACTACGAATGGCGAGATCTGGCGCTTGTCTTTACCGTTTCCAATATGAACCATGCGCAGTTTATCGGGTCAGCTTGGGTGCCACCCGATATCAGGATCGAAATGTCGTGACCAACGTTTCTTATGCTCAGAACTATGAAGACGTAATGTTGCTCCGTGCGCTAAGCGGAGTGCAGCGTGGTTTCTACATTGATGTCGGCGCGCAGGATCCGACTATAGATTCGGTAACCAAGATGTTCTACGAGCGAGGCTGGCATGGCATCAATATCGAGCCGGTTTCGCACTGGTTTGAGCGCCTGCTGACTGACCGACCGCATGACATCAATCTGCAGCTTGCCGTGTCCGACGTGCCCGGACAATTGCACTTGTTCGAAGTCGAAGATAGTGGACTTTCAACAACCGACCCCGAGTTTGCACAACGACATGCACAGGCCGGATTCCGTATTCGTGAGTCGGATGTCGGCTGTGTGACTCTTGATCATATCTGTGAGGTGCATGGGGTCATCGATGTTCACTTCCTCAAAATTGACTGCGAGGGAGCAGAAGCTGCAGCTTTGCGCGGTATATCGCTTAACCGGGTGCGCCCATGGATTATTCTCCTTGAGGCTACTGAGCCGAATAGTCAGAAGCCAGCCTATGCCGAATGGGAACCGCTACTCACGCAGCGAGGTTACCGATTTGCATATGCCGATGGGCTAAACCGGTTCTATGTGGCGGACGAGCATGCAGCGCTGCTCGGGGCTTTTGCATATCCACCTAACGTTTTCGATAAATTTGTCCTGGCAAATGAAGTGGCTGCGCATGACCATCTACGCGAGGTCCAAGGTCATCTGGCGATCGCCATTGATGCACAGCATATGGCGCGTTTGCATGCGGAGAACGAGCGCCGCGAAGTGACTCTGGTTGAATTGAGGAGGGTATTGGAAGAGCGCGAATGCGCGCTGGTCCAATCCAACAATGCGCTGATCCAAGCCAAGGATGAACTTACCCAAGCCAACGAAATGATGCGGCATAGCGCCGATGAAGTCTTGCGACTGCACGACGAGACCAAGTTCCGAGCCCCTGAAATCGATCGTTTACAGCATGAGATTGCGGTCGGCAATCAGGAGGTTGGTCGGCTGCACTATGCGGTCGCGGCTCGCAATCAGGAAATCGGGCGATTGAATGCAGCGCTTCAATTGATCAATGAAAGTACATCTTGGCGTGTCACGGCTCCGTTACGGGCAGTGGGTCGAGCAGTGCGCGTTCTGAGACGCTTTGGTCGCGGTTTGGCCTATCAGATACTTCGATGGCCGGCACGTCTTGTCCGGCCGCTGCTGCGCAAGATCGTGCAATGGCCATGGTTGAGATCGTCTGCGGTTGCCATCGCAGGACATGAGTCACGGATTGTTGTGAAGGCGCGTCTGTTCCTTTTCGGTGCACCACCATCGGCACGGGCAAAGGGGGCGATACTTTCGGAAGTACCATTGACACGATCTGCCATTCGCGTACTTGAAGTGGTCGAGCAAGTCAGGAAGCAGAAATAGTTGCATTCGCTTTCACAGCATCCAGAAGGAGGATGGATTTTGCATATTGTGTTGGACCTGCAGGCGTGTCAGTCACCAGAAGGCCGTCGTCGCGGGATCGGTCGCTATTCCCTGGCGCTGGCCAAAGCCATGGCCGCGCATTCGCGTGGCCATGACATCACCGTGCTGCTCAACATGGCGATGAGTGAGTCGATCGAATACTTGCGTGGTGAGTTCGATGGATTATTGCCGCAAGCACGCCTGATAACTTGGGATGCGGTGGCGCCCACGGCGTACATGGATACTGCCAACACGTTCAGGAGAGAGGCTTCCGAGATGTTGCGATTGCAGGTCCTGCGACAGCTTAAGCCCGATATTGTGCATGTTGCCAGCATGATTGAAGGATTTGCGGAGGAACCTGTAGCTACAATTCCAGCGACCGCGAAAGGGTATTCGAACGCCGCCACGTTGTACGACCTGATCCCGCTGGCGCATCCAGAGAAGTATCTATTGGACCCCCGTAACCGGCAGTGGTACATGGAGAAGATCGAGTATCTTCGTCGTGCCGATGTGCTGCTCGGCATATCCCGATTTACCTGTGATGAGGCGCATGAGCTGTTGTCGATCCCGCAGGACCGTCTCACTGATATTTCAGGGGCCGCCGATGCCATCTTCAAGCCACTTGTTGGTGCAGAAGGTTTCCGGCAGGAATTGATGCGCAGGTACGGTGTGCTCAGATCATTCGTGATGTACGCGGGTGGATTCGATCCAAGAAAGAACATTGGTGCATTGATCCAAGCATTTGCGTTGCTGCCCGGCGCGGTGCGTTGCGCCCATCAGTTGGTCATCGTTGGGGGGGCGCCAGAGCCGGAGCGTGATGCATTGACCGCCCTCATGGCGAAGGTCGGTATCGCTGCCGATGAGGTAGTGTTTACCGGCTATGTGCCGGACAGTGATCTGGTCAAGCTGTACAACCTTTGCGCGCTGTATGTCTTTCCGTCGCTACAGGAAGGCTTCGGGCTGCCAGCGCTGGAAGCAATGTCCAGTGGAGCTATTGTCATCGGGGCCAATACATCCAGTTTGCCGGAGGTCATCGGGCATCCAGGATCGTTGTTCGATCCCTTCCGTCCCCAAGCTATTGCTGACAAAATCGTTGAAGCACTAACGGATGCGGCATTTCGCGAAAGTCTTCGTAATCATGGCCTCAAGCAGCCGCTGAAATTTTCTTGGCAGGAATCGGCCAGACGTGCCATCGGAGCGTTCGAGGCCGCGGTAGAGCGACGCCAGCCGACAACGTCCATCGTCGTCCCCGGGCAACGTGATTCCGTTGCGTTCCTCCCGGCGCCGAGATCAATCGCTACCGGCCATGGTATTGATTCCGCTGTGGTCTATGCTGACAGTGATTGTGAAGGCGTCGCCTCCAGGCGCTCGCTTGCCCGCTTTCGAGACGAGCGACAGCGTTTCGATCGGGTGCTCATCGAGCTGGCCGATCATCCCTACTGCGCCAAGACTCTTGCACTCGCTGTGGATGGCGTAGCCGATATCCTGTTGCATGGCAGGACCTTTGGCGCGGCGCTGCATAGACTTGCTGCAGACAAGTCCGGGCACGAGCTGGTTGTTTCTCTGCTCTACCGGTCCGGCGGATATAGGGCTTTGCGGGCAGCCATCAATGCGGACTTTTCCGCTGGCATCCTTGGCGCTCAGGTAAGTCCGGAGAGTCTGTCCACACTTGGTCATTGTCAGTTGCTTGCGAATGGCGAGCCAAGTGCCAGCGGTATGGCGCGTGTCGGATGGAACTGGCGGGACCGTGTGCGCGACGTTGCTGTGGAGCTGACTACGCTTGAAGGGAGTGTGGATGCTTCGGAAGGGGATTGGACCCGCGTGGCGGTGGCGATTTCCCAAAATATTCTGACGTCTGCGGGTGATCCGCAATGGCTAGTCGATATCTCGCAACTCATCGTTTGGGATGCTGGCACCGGCATTCAGCGTGTGGTGCGTCATGTACTTGACGAGTTATTTGTGGCCCCCCCATCCGGTTACCGTGTCGAGCCTGTCTACCTGGACAATGACGGGGCATTTCACTACGCGCGAAGTTACTGTGCGAGACGCTATTTCCCGGGCGAAACACTGCCAGTGGATGAGGTGGTTGAATTTTCTGTCGGAGATGTCTATCTCGGGCTGGACCTGGGTGCACATCTTGTTCCGCAATATATCGACCTTTTCCGGGAGATGCGTTATCGCGGGATACGGCAGCATTTCGTGGTCTATGACTTGTTGCCTATCATGCGTCCCGACTGCTTCAGGCCCGAGCTGTTAGCTATGTTCCGCTCCTGGTACGAGGCAGTGTCCGAAGTGGCGGATAGCGTCGTGTGCATTTCCCGCGCCGTTGCCGACGAGTTTGAGTCCTGGCTGTATCAGTCCATGCCGGCGCGCCAGCGTCCTCTGGCTATTGGTTACTTCCACCTGGGGGCCGATATCGCCAAAGCAGATGTAGGCGACGCATCTGGTGCACATGTCCATCCACAACTGGCTGGACTTGGCGAGCGTCCGACATTCCTAATGGTGGGTACGATCGAGCCGCGCAAGGGGCATGTGCAGGCACTGGAAGCGTTTGAGCGACTCTGGCAACAGGGCATAAAAGCCAATTTGTTGATTATCGGGCGCGCCGGCTGGCTGAGCGACCATGTCATGCAGCGCCTGCGCGAGCATCCGCAGCAAGGCAAGCAGTTGTTCTGGTTCGACACCGCTGATGACAACCTTTTGCTCGCGGCCTACCACAGTGCCTCCGCAATGCTGATGGCGTCGGAGGGAGAGGGCTTTGGTCTGCCGTTGATTGAGGCAGCGCATCATGGCGTGCCTCTGATTACCCGCGACCTGCCGGTTTTTCGGGAAATCGTCGCTGAGTACGGCTATTACTTCAGCGGGTACGATGCGGAAAATCTGGCCGATGCATTGAGTGCATGGCTAGCCCTCGATGCGCAAGGAGATGCGCCGCAGTCAGCTGGCATGCGCTGGCAGACCTGGGGCGAATCCACTGCCCAGTTGATCGATGTTGTGAGCCAGGAACATTGGATACATACATGGATGCCCGGACCATTATATCGTCACAAGGCTTATGACCACAGATTCCGGACAGAGGTCGGCAGGTTGGTGCGCGGTCGTATGGAATCGAGAGGTGTTGCTGGGCTGCTATTATGTGGACCATCTGTACCGATGCTGGCAGGGCGTTATCGCGTGTTGTTGTCCGGCGGTTGGCGCGATCAACCAGCTCCCGCGCGGTTGGATATCACCAGTGAGTCGGGGACGCGGATTCATGCGCAATGTGAATTTGGCGTCGAATATTCGTCGATTGATGGGTATCTGGTGGAAGTGGAACTAAATCTGAAGGTGGACGTTAAGGATTTGGCTATCCGCGTTGAAGTGGATGCGGATGCAGATCTGTGGATCGACGAGTTGGTGATGAGTCCTTGGGTGGACTTGCGCCTGTCTGATATGTCGCCGACCACGGTTTAGATGCGCGACATCAATTGCATGGATATCGAGGGTGTGGCGTATGTCGCCGAAGCCAACTGATCATCTGACCAGCAAAGTGAAATTATCTGAGGATATTTGTTTGAACAGCAATACGGATATGAAAACTGCCTTGATTACCGGAATCACCGGTCAGGATGGCGCTTATCTCGCGCAGTTGCTCCTGGACAAGGGTTACCGCGTCTATGGCACCTACCGTCGCACCAGCTCGGTCAATTTCTGGCGTATCGAAGAGCTTGGCATCGATCAGCACCCCAATCTGTCGTTGATGGAGTACGACCTCACCGATCTCGGATCGAGCATTCGATTGATCGAGACGACGGGTGTGGCCGAGATCTATAACCTTGCGGCACAAAGCTTCGTGGGTGTTTCCTTCGACCAGCCGATTACCACCGGCCACATCACCGGCATCGGTGCGGTGCACATGCTTGAAGCCATCCGCACGGTGAATCGCAATATCCGTTTCTATCAGGCGTCGACTTCGGAGATGTTCGGCAAGGTGCAGGCTGTGCCGCAGATCGAAACCACGCCGTTCTATCCGCGTAGCCCGTATGGCGTGGCCAAGCTCTACGCGCACTGGATGACAGTCAACTATCGCGAGTCCTACGGCATCTTCGGCAGCAGCGGCATTCTGTTCAACCACGAATCGCCGCTGCGAGGTCGCGAATTCGTGACACGCAAGATCACTGATGCCGTGGCCAAGATCACCCTGGGCAAACTTGATGTGCTGGAGCTGGGCAACCTGGATGCCAAGCGCGACTGGGGCTATGCGAAGGAATACGTGGAGGGGATGTGGCGCATGCTGCAAGTGGACGAGCCGGATACCTACGTGCTGGCAACCAACCGCACGGAAACCGTGCGTGATTTCGTGAGCATGGCATTCAAGGCTGCCAGCATTGACATCGAGTGGCGGGGTGAGGGTGAAGCTGAGCGCGGTGTGGATGCTGCCAGCGGAACAGTCCGTGTGCGCATCAATCCGCGCTTCTACCGCCCGGCGGAAGTGGAATTGCTGATCGGTGATCCCACCAAGGCACGCAGCAAGCTAGGTTGGGAGCCGAAGACCACGCTGGAAGAGCTTTGCCGCATGATGGTAGTTGCTGATATCAGCCGTAACGAGCGTGGGGCGTCGTTCTGACGTGGATCGACCACGCGCATTACTAACCGGTCGCAATGGGTTCACGGGCCAGTATGTGGCCCGTGAACTAGAGGCTGCTGGATATGAGGTTGTTGGCCTGAGCGACCGGCAGGACCCCGCGGATACGGGCTCGATTACCGCCAACCTGCTCGATCGCGAAGCAGTGCATGCAGCCGTTGCCGTAGTGCAGCCGGATGTGGTGCTGCATCTGGCGGCGATTTCATTCGTTGCCCACGGCGATGTGGACGAGATCTATCGCGTCAATGTCGTCGGTACGCGCAACCTGCTTGATGCCCTGGCATCTGCGCCGAAATTGCCGCGACTGGTTGTGCTGGCCAGTAGCGCCAATGTCTACGGAAACACGGATGTCGAACCGATCACCGAGGCAACGTCTCTGGCGCCGGAAAATGACTATGCGGTAAGCAAGTGCGCCATGGAGTACTTGGCTCGACTGTGGATGGGCAAGTTGCCCATCGTTATCACTCGGCCGTTCAATTACACCGGAGTAGGACAATCCGAACAGTTCCTGATTCCGAAGATAGTGGCCCACTTCCGTCGCGGTGAAAGAGTCATCGAACTTGGCAATACGCAAGTAGTGCGGGATTTCGGTGATGTACGCGATGTGGCCGCAACATATGCGGGTCTGGTTCGCTCCATGCCTGTGAATGGGGTTTTCAACATCTGCACGGGTGTTGGTCACTCCCTTGGCGATGTGCTGGACATGATGTGCGAGATCGCGGGCTATAGGATGGAAGTTCGCGTGAATCCACAGTTTGTGCGGGCGAACGAGGTGGCGCGACTGGTCGGCTCCAATGCCAGTATTCATTCTGTGCTGGGGACGGTTGCAGTCCGATCCTTGCGGGAAACGTTGGCATGGATGTATGCCGGCGATTGATTGTGAACAGCGATGGGCTCGGCGTGTTGTATCGACGGGGATTTGAGACGGGTCTTGCAGTGATGAAAGGGGGTGATATGGATCAGACAGTTGGGGAGGCCAATGGCCTGGTCGATCGCGTACTCGAATGGGTCGTTGTCTGGGTGCTGCTTGCCAGTGGGTTGGGTTTGGCAGCTACGCTCGCGCACCATTTTCTCGCGCCGCAGGTATGCATTGCCACCACCCTCCTGACAGGGATCTATGTGTGGCGTACCCGAGGGCGCAGATCCTCAAATCCGTTGGCTGGCGCAAAACCGAAGCACGTGATCTTGCTGATCCTGGTATGCCTGTTTTTCAGGTTGCCTGCTTTCAACTATGTGCTGGGCGGCCAGGATGAGGGGGTGTACGTCAATATGGCCAACTACATCGAGCGCACCGGAAGTCTCGTCGTATGGGACACGCCACTCGACAAGTTGCAGGGAACGCCTTTTGTCCAGACGTATCTCGATGAAAATCGGTTTCTGCCACCCCACCCCGAGTTGTCGAAAATGGAAGCGTACGTCGGCGGTGTCTATGTACGTAGCCATCAGAGCAACGTTCTCGACTTTCAGTTCTACCACTTGTTTCCAGTATGGATGGCGCTTGTTGCAGGATTGTTCGGCACTACATTCGCGGTGTACGCATTGACGTTGTTTGCATTGCTTTCTGTGGTGTTTATGTACCGTCTGACGCTGGTGCTGACCGGATCGTCGCGGGCAGCGCTGATTGCAGGATTGCTGCTGGCAATCAATCCACTGCATGCCTTCTTTTCGAAATTTCCAGTCACTGAGGTGCCTACATTGGCATTCTCATTGATAGGGTTCACCTATCTCGCGCTGTTCTGGCGTGCCGAAGGAGGCTCGCGCCACAGGTGCTGGTTGCTAGTGTCGATGCTCAGCTTCGGTGCCATGTTTGTGACCCACATAAGCGGCTTCATGTATGTCCCGTTCCTGATCGTCGTGGCGGTGGCGAGTGCCGCCAATGACGCAGATCGCGTGCGCCGGAATTACATGCAGATATGGGTGCTGGGTGTTGTAGCGCTCTATGCCATTTCAGTGGCCTATGGATTGCGCTGGTCGCATCAGTACGCAGCGGATATTTATCGGGCTTCCTTCGAACGTATCTTCCCTTCTCACTGGCAGGTCGGTGTGGCTGCTCTAGTGGTGGTGGTGCTGCTGGTCTGGTTTTGTCTGGTCGCGCTGGCGCAAACCGGCATGCGCCTACGTATCGACAGGTTCATTGTCGTACCGTTACGTCTTGCCGTCGCGCCCATTGTCCTGATCAGTCTCGCGCTGGGCATTTACAAAATCTATCAACTGGGCTGGACGGCTCATTATCAAGGCGATGTCTGGCTGGATACGCTGTGGGGGCTGGCCGGCAGCCACTGGGGAGCCGTGAAAGCTAGCAGTCTGGTGACATTTTTCGTCTACACAGGGCCGCTGTTGCCGTTGGCATTTCTTGGTCTTGTCCTACGGCGCCAGGATGAGCCACGCATTGAATTTTTGCGGCTATTCGTGGCAGGATTTTTTGTCTATATCGTGTTGTTGCAATGGACGGTACCCTATGGTCCTTACTATGCGCGCTATCTGCTTAGCGAAGCCGTTCCATACATGCTGTTGTTCTCCGTGGTGGCATGGGCCTGCATGCCAAAGAACGGTATCCGCCGTATTCTGAGTGCGATTCTGGCAATCACCCTGATCTACAGCGTTACAGCAACTGCAAGTCAGTTGGGAAAGAATGAAAACGAGGGGGCGTACCAGTCCCTGACACAGTTGTTGGCGCCGGTCGACAGCGGCGACATCATTCTGCTCGACACGTTGGAATCGAGAGCAGGCGTGCCGGACAACAATGAGCTCAAGACGCCGATCGTGTTTACCTTTGGCCTTAGTGCAGTCACGGTGAGTGGGGCCAGTCTTGCCGATCATGCATATATTGCTGCACTCAATGCACGCTACGATGACGTATTCTTGATCTCGCCGTCGGCTGTGGCTCCCGAAGGCTTTGACTCGATGGGCAGCACTCGGTTCCGGGTCAAGGCATATGAATGGGACCACTCTTTTCCACATGAGTTGTTCATGCGCGTAGATACACGCCTGTTCCTCTATCGTCTGAACAAGCCGATCTTTCCGCTTGGACATCCGGAAAGCTTCAAGGCACCTGGGGCCTGGAACGAGTGGCTGACGAGTGGCTGGAGCGATCCGGAAGCCGGGGGCGTATGGAGCAGTGGGACACACGCCGAGATCACCATTGACCCGCAGGAGTTATCGCACGTTGTGCAAGGCATTCACCTGAATTTCGAGGTGTATGGCTTGGTGACGAAAGAGCATCCGCGCCAGCGTATTCAGGTGAGTGTCAACGGTATGGCCGCCGGTACGCATGAGGTGGTTTATCCGAACAACCAGATGCAGTTCGATGTCGTGGTCCCTGCTGCCGATACAACTTCATCAAACGGGACTCGTATCGCTTTTGATCTTCCTGATGCCGTATCCCCTCAGTCTATCGGCATGAGTAGCGATCCGCGCGTGCTGGGCATCCAGTTGCAGACGATGACAGCATCACCACTCGATTCGGCCAGCCAGCTGTCGTCACCACCAATCAGCGGAGCCGCTGCGCCGGTGGTGTCCGATATACATAAATTGCATTGAGAACCTGCACATGCTCAAGTGTTTCAAGGCTTACGACATACGCGGCCGTGTACCCGATGAACTCAATGAGGACATCGCCTATCGGATTGGCCGAGCCTACGTTGAAATTCTGAAACCGCGCGATGTCGTGGTCGGTCAGGATGTGCGCCTCGACAGCCCGACGCTTGCAGCGGCGCTGACGCGCGGCATCAACGATGCTGGTGCTGCTGTCATCGACATCGGCTTGTGCGGGACTGAAGAGGTTTATTTCCAGACCGCGCATCGTCGTGTCGGCGGCGGCATCATGGTGACCGCCAGCCATAATCCCATGGACTACAATGGCATGAAGCTGGTGCGCGAAGACGCGCGACCGGTTAGCGGGGACACCGGGCTCAGGGACATCGAGGCGTTGGCCGAGTCAGGCGATTTCGCGCCATCGAGCCAGATCGGCTCCGTGCGGGTCGATAACGACAAATCCGCTTATATCGCGCACCTACTCAGCTATATCGACCGTGCGGCCCTGCGGCCGCTCAAGATTGTCGTCAACGCCGGCAATGGCGGTGCTGGTCTGGTGATCGACGAGCTCGCATCGTACCTGCCGTTCGAGTTCATTCGTATCCATCATGAGCCGGATGGCAGTTTTCCGCATGGCATACCTAATCCGTTGCTGCCGGAGAATCGTGCTGCGACGGTACAGGCCGTGCGCGAATCGGGTGCGGATATCGGCATCGCATGGGACGGTGATTTTGACCGTTGTTTCTTCTTCGATGCCGAAGGTCGCTTCATCGAGGGCTATTACCTTGTCGGCCTGCTTGCCGCTCAATTGCTGGCCAAGAATCCCGGTGGCCGGGTCATCCACGATCCACGCTTGACTTGGAACACCATCGAGATGGTGAACGAGGCAGGGGGCATAGCGGTGCTTGGCAAGACTGGCCACGCATTCATCAAGGAGCGCATGCGTACCGAGGATGCAGTCTACGGCGGCGAAATGAGTGCGCACCATTATTTTCGTGATTTTGCCTATTGCGACTCGGGGATGATCCCGTGGCTGCTGATCGCCGAGCGCATCTGCCGTACCGGAATCCCGTTGGCCGAGATGGTCGAGTCTCGCATGCAGACCTATCCGTGCAGTGGCGAGATCAATTTCCGCGTGGAGGATGCCGCAGGCACGCTGGACCGCATTCTTGCCCACTACGCAGTAGACGCTCCGACAATCGATCGAACGGACGGCTTGAGCCTGGAATTCCCGACATGGCGTTTCAATGTACGCTCGTCCAATACAGAGCCACTGTTGAGGCTCAATGTGGAGACGCGTGGCGACATGTCATTACTTCAAGGCAAGACCGATGAGTTGCGTCGACTGATCTGTGCATGAGGTGGTCTGCGATAAATATCCGGTAACTTTTCGCCAAGGGTGCGTCCGGACAAGTGCTTGACGCGTTGACTCGGAAAAGCACCTCGAAGGCGATTTTTCGGAATTTTCTTCAATGCAGTGTCCTCGATAATCCGAGTCATTCAGACGTAGAGGTAGCCGATGATGCCATGGCATATCGGATGGGTGACAGACCACGGAATGATCGATGAGGGCGATCGTGGTTGTAACGGTGCTTCCAGTTGTGGCTCACGCGGTGTACTTCATCGAGTGCGGTGAAGACATAGCGATCGAGTTTTGCCAAAGCCCTGACGTCGCAATGCCTGATCGCAGAGCAGCCCAAACCATGACCAGGGCTGTCCTTCTGATGGGTTTCGATGGCGGCGATCAGCCGCCCATCATCGCGACAACGAAGTCGATAATGACGCGCCGAACGTGACGGGCCCACAGCGCGATCAGCGCGCCGAGCACTCAGTCCATAACCGGGTTTGCATCGCCAGACTCAACATCAGCCGCTGGGCCGGGCTCAGGCTTTTCAGGAGAGCACATCTTTGAGCGCAATGGTGCTCCAAGGATAAGTTGGCATACATCTGTTTGAGCCGTGCCAGCGCGCGCTCAACATCCTTCAACTGCCGCATATGCGACACCTCCATGCCCGCGTACTTCACCTTCCAAACGTGGTATGTCGGCATCGCTCATGCTGTGTTTGCGACACGTCTAGGCGGCCTTCGCGCCAGCCTCAATTTCCTTGAGGATTCGGACTATCTGTTCTTCGGTGAACTTCGGCTTCTTCATGCAGAGCTCCTTCTTGGAGAAACTCTACTTCTTGATGGCTTGAATTATCGAGGACACTACAACGAAAGATTTCAGTCTCGTTGATGCTCGATATGCTGAAGTCGCAGGTTGATGCGTTCCAGCAGCTTCCGGTTGGTGGCGATGAGATCGCCGATGACGCCCATCATGAACAGGAGCAGGCCCGCAATGATGCACAGGGCACAGAAAATCACGGACTGTATGTGACCTTCGCCGTTGTCTTCCAACAGGTACCAGAGGAAGCGTGCGCCGGCGATCACTCCGGCGAACGTGAAAATCGCGCCGAAGAAAGCAAAGAACTTCAGCGGCTTGTAGATCACGAATACACGAAGGATCGTGGCGAGCGAACGCTGCACATAGCTCGAGATGCTCTTCACCAGTCGCGATGGCCGCAGATCGGCATTGGTGCGTATCGGAACAGAGATGATCCGCATGTTGCTCTGACCCGCCTGGATGATCGTCTCGAGTGTATAGGTGTAGGCATTGAACACGTTCAGCCGCATTGCCGCCTCGCGTGAAATGGCGCGGAACCCGCTCGGGGCGTCGGCTACCTCGGTGCGGCTGGCAACGCGTACCGCCCAGCTGCCCAGATGCTGCAGCTTCTTCTTGATCCATGAAAAGTGTTCCGTCTCGCTGATAGGCCGGGCGCCAATCACGATATCGGCATCGCCGGCAAGGACGGGGGTGGTCAGTTTGGGGATGTCCGCACCGTTGTATTGATTGTCGGCATCGGTGTTGACGATCACATTGGCGCCCAGCTTCAGGCAGGCGTCGATGCCTGTCATGAAAGCCTCGGCGAGGCCACGATTCACCGGATGGCGCACGACGTGGTGCACGCCGTTCCGACGGGCGACTTCCGCCGTATTGTCGGTCGAGCCGTCGTCGATGATCAGCCATTCGACTGTGCTGAAACCCTCGACCTCGCGCGGCAGTTCCGCGAGAGCAATGGCCAGGGTTTCGGCCTCGTTGAGGCAGGGGATCTGGATGATGAGCTTCATGAGGACGTGTTCCTTGTGCGCGGGGCTGACGATCTACGTCCGCACCGAAGTTCTTTCTCAGGTTTTTTGCTGGATGTTAGCGCTTGGACTCTGTCACTGCTTCGATATGCTTCGCATGGTTACTGTTCTACCACTGCGTGCTGGTCTTCAGGCTAAAGGCATGATGGTCCTTTAAATCGGCAGGTTGCGCTCTCGAACGCGCGTTGTGGCTATGCTCCCGCCAACCAGATTGATCAGATCGCCCGTCGTCGTCGCGATGCGCAGAGCCACAACTAATAGCACGATTTGTGCGGGCGGTAGCGCGCCGCTCAGCCAGCTACTGAGGATGGCTTCGCGGATGCCCAGCCCAGCCGGTGCACCGGGAGCAATGAACCCCAGAATCCAGCTACTGGCGAAGGCCCCGATCAGAAAGATCACGCTCGGTGTCGATGTAGTACCTGCCAGTAATGCGTGTGCAACCAGCCACAGTCCACCACCGATCAGGCAGAAGTTGATTGCATACATGACATAACAGGCGAGCACCGTGGTTGCGTTTAGGTGCAGCCTCGGCAGTACATAGTCCCGTTCATCCCGCTTGCTGGCACGGTAATGTGCCAGCCAAGAAGCTAGACGTGGCGCAAGAAGCAAGGCGGCGACTGCGCCAAGCGTCACCAGGGCCAGCAATGGCAGACGATATTCGGCGAGCTTCCAATGCAACAGCGCCGCCGGTGGCGTCCACAGCAAGGTCAGTGCACTGATATGCGCACAGGCGACCAGCATCAGCAGCATTTCGTAGGCTACCGAAAACAGCGCCGCTGGCAATTGCACGCCAGCGCCACGCGCCAGTGCGATACGGCCGATGTGTTGGGCAACGTTGCCTGGCAGGTATTTGCCAAACTGGGTGGTGGCCAGGATGGGTAACATGCGGCCATAACTGACCCGTTGTTCCATGGCGCGCAAAAGCCAGGTCCACGCGATGGCTGTGGTGGGAATTAGCACGACGTACAGCACGGTCAACGCTGCAGTTGCAGCCAGCACGCTGCTGTCCAGCAAACCCGATAAATCCTTGCCGGCCAGCGCGTGATGCGCATACAGCACGAAATAGATGCCTGCGGCGAGCGCCAGCAGCAGACCCAGCCAGCGAACCAGCTGCTTGATCATCTTGTGCGGGCTCGCAGCAGGTAGCCATTGCCGAGGGGCAGCTTGTGGGTCACTGCCTGGGCAGCAAATGCGCCGCCCAAGGCTAGCCGGCCGGGCAGTGAGCGCATCATCGGGTACCAACGCATGATGTGGTCACGTTCCACGCCACTACGGTTGCTGTTGGCCTGGTGATCGATATCACCAGAGGTTTCCGGGAGTTGGCGCCTGATCCCGCGGGCCTGCATTCGCTCGGTGAGATTGCCGAGGGGAAAACCGAAACATTCAATATGCTCAATCTCCAGACCAGCCGCAGTCACCACACGAATCAGATCGGATTTGCGGTAGCGTCGATAATGCCCCGCCCATTCGTCGGCAGCGCTCCACAGTCGCGGATGCGCAGGCACAGACATCAGCAAGGTTCCACGAGGAGCCAGCCATGAGGCCCATTGTTTCATGGCGTCGACATCGTCCCTGATGTGCTCAAGTACCTCAAAGGCCATTACGAGCGGGAAGCGGCCTGCCCATGAGGCTTTCGGCGTGTCATGCACGTTTATGGTGTGACCGGTTTTCTGCGTGAGGCGATCAATCAGTTCACGCGCCTGCGGTGAGGTTTCCAGCGCCTCGCAATGAAAGCCACGCATGGCGAGTTCCTGGAGGAGCATGCCTGCACCACAACCTATCTCGATGACATCACAAGGGTGCATGTCACGCAGCTGGCGCAGGATGCGCTGGCGGCGAAGCAGGTAGCGCGGCGCTGGTACCCAGCCTTCCTCGGGGGCTGCGGGACCAAGAAGGGGCAGGTTTTCCATGGGTCAGGATTCCAGTCCGAGGTGGCTTTTCAGTAGGGTGGTGCATTGCCGGCCAATGGCTGCGGCGCCGAGCTTGCCTTGAAGTGCTGCATGGCAGTGCATTGGAGGGCGGTCTTGTCGGGCGAGGGCGCGGACTGCGTTGGCCAGTGCGGTCGGGCTGGCGGCCGGGATCAGCTGGACGCAGGGAGATGTGTTATCCAGCATTTCGCGAATGGCAGGGGAATCCCGCGTGATCAGCTGACGGCCCATGGCGACGATCTGGAAGACTTTGTTGGGGATGACGCTGGCCGCCTTTTCCGATGTGCCGAAGATGCCAAGGCATACATCGGCTGCGGCAATGCAATGTGGCAACTGTCTATAGTCCACCCACGCATCCCAATGGAGTTTCGGCAAGGCTTGTTCGGCCAGCAATGCCTTAATTCGATCTGTCTCCTGTCCATTGCCGATCAACTGCCACTCGATGGGCTCATCGCGGGTAAGGCGAGCAGCATGCACGATGGTCTCGATACCGTGCAGCGGGATGAACTGGCCGTAGAACAGCACGCACAGGTCGGAAGTGGTGCCTGCGGTTCGAGTATCGGTTGTTTCTGCAGGGTCTGTGTGGAAGTATTCCGTTTCGGCGCCCACCCAGATCGCAGCAACGCTGCCTGGATCAAGTTTGAACAGCGTTTCGATGCGACGTGCGTGCGTCTGCGTATCAAGAAAAACGAGATCCGCACGGCGCAACGCAAATCCTTCCAGTGCATGTAGCAGTCGTGCGATAAGACCACCGCGACGCACCAACTGCCGGTCCTCCACGACGGTGTCGTAGAGTGACATGAACATGTCCCAGACCAATGGTATGCCACGCAACTTGCAGATCGGTGCAGCAACCAGAATATCCAGGATGCCGGGAAAGCCGATCAGTACGACATCAGGTCGCGCTGCACGTCCAAGCTGCCAAGCCAGCCGAGGATAAGAAAACAGCCAGCGCAACCCGAGGCAAAGTCGATGCCGGAAACCCCGTATCTGGGATTTGTCGGTAACGCCGCGCCATATGTCGGCGCGACATTCCTCTACCTCGACACCTGTGGAGCGAAGGCCATCGAGCAAGATGCGTGCACGAGGTTTGCCGGTGTCATAGGTGCCCCAGCAGAGAATGTGCATGGCTTTAGTATCGGACATCAATCGGCATGACGACGTGGACCGCAGCCATTGGTTTGTTCCAGCTCAGGAATCAACTTGGAACGGATGGGCGGAAAGCTTGAGGTCATCGACCATGACGTCGTTGCTGCCAAGCTTGATCTGAATGCGCATGTAGCAATCCACAGCATATGAAGTTCATGGCTCATGAGGGCTAAATACCTTGGCGCTATTTGCATTGTCCACGATACGAGCGGTTTATTTGTGCATCCCTTTTGGAGAGGCGCACGATACAGGGGGCTGCATTTACGGCAATGACCTCCTGGCCGCGGCGATATCGTGCTGCCCAATGATTACTCAGCGCGCGCAAACACTCGGGTTACCTGCGATCAGGAAAGAGACTAGGGATTCGGGGAGTACGCCTATGGAGAGACGTACACCGAAGCGTGCGAGGCGTCCGATAAACTCTATCATTTAGTGGTGGCGGCCCGGCCTTTGTCACGCATCATGAATTCCCGCATGTTTCGCAGGGTATCTTCCGTCACGCAAGTGCCTGCTCAAGGTCCGGCAGGATTTTGAAGAGATCGCCCACAAGGCCGAAATCCGCAATCTCGAAGATCGGTGCTTCGCCATCCTTGGCGACGATGGTACCTGCATCCTTGATGCCGGTGAGATGCTGGACGGCGCCGGAGATGCCGATGGCGATGTACAGCTCGGGGGCAATGATCTTGCCGGTCTGGCCGTGCATTTCGTTGGGGACGTAGCCGGCGTCGACGGCGGCGCGGGAGGCACCCACGGCGGCGCCGATCTTGTCGGCGAACTTGTAGATGATCTCGAAGTTTTCCTTCGAGCCAACGCCGCGGCCACCGGAAACGACCTTGCCGGCGCTCTGCAGATCAGGACGGTCGCTGCTGCCCTGTTTCAGTTCGACGAAGCGTGTATGCGTTGGCAGCGTGACGTCCAAGGTCATCGCTTCGGTCGGCGCGCTGTTGGAGCTGCTGTTGGCGGCAGGCCACGACGCGGTGCGGATGGTGGCGACTACGGCATGATCGGCATTCGCCTCGACCGTGATGATGGCGTTGCCGGCGTAAATCGGCCGTTTGAAGGTGTGGCTCGCTTCGACGCTCATCACGTCGCTGACCTGGGCCACGCCGAGCAGGGCGGCAACGCGCGGGGCGACGTCCTTGCCGAAGGTGGTAGACGGTGCGAACACGTGGCTGTAGCCGTCGGCGGCCTTGGCAATCTGCGGTGCCAGTACGGCAGCGAGCGGGTGCGCATTCTCGGCGCGGGTGACCGTGAGGACTTTGCTGACGCCTTCGATCTTGGCGGCATCGGCAGCGATGGTGTCAACGCTGTCGCCAAAGACCAGCGCTTTCTGGCAAGCGACGGATCGGACGTGGGGGCCGAACGAGCGGCGCAGATTAGACATAAACGAACGCTTCTGCAACAGCGTTTGGCGATCGGGCGGCTGCCGCGTACTCAACACTGCTAGCCATTCTGCGAGAAACACGGGCAGGCCTTTATCAGGCCTATGGTATCGATCGCAACGCGCTGGGGGATTTCCTGCGACGTAGGTGATTATTCCGCCACGACGGTCTGTGCGGTAATCGTCACTTATGAGCCGGAGCTGCAGTCTCTGCAGTCTTTGGTCAGAGCTGTTGAATTGCAGGTCGGCGCGGAAGGGGCGGAGATGTTACGCATGGACCAAGCTTGGCGTAGCATTGCGTGCTTCCCTCGCACTGACCCTTCAAATCGGGCGGATCACGGCCTGCGTAGGAATACAGGAGTAGTACAAAGTAGATGAATGCCGAAAAAATATGCCCGAGATGGGCGACTTCGCCAGAAAAGCGGCGTGTCTTCGTGTGGAGCGTGGTCGTGTTCGTGGCGTTCGCGGTGCTCGCGATGCTTCGCTTGGTGGTGTCCTTCCCCGCTGCGCGTAATTCCGATGACGCAAATAATTTTCTTGCTGGCGTCGAGATGGGACGCGGCAACTGGAACCTGCACGGCTGGGTTATGGCGCCGGACAGTTTCTACACAACCGACGTGCTGGGCATCGCCGTTCTCACGAGGGTGTTCGGGGTCCATCCGCTTCTGATGCAGGTCCTGGAAGCGGTGTTATGGGCGATGATCGTCATGACCGGAATCCTGCTTGCCGCCCGGGGGCGCGGCGTGAGGGAATCCATCGTGGCCGGGGTCGCGGTGATCACGCTGCTGGCCTTCACCGTCCAGATGGGCAATGGGATCATGCTAGTCACCACCGCGGTGGCGTCGCACGCATTTCCCATCCTGCTTGCCCTACTAACGTTCTGGATGACAGTGGAGGTGTGCGAACGGGACGGGCCGATCCGCCTTTCTCGCGTGGCGCTGCTCGGATTGGCAGTCATCATGGGCAGTATCGCCGATCCGACCTATGTGGTCATGGGCTGCCTGCCGGTACTAGTGACGTGTTTCATGCGACTGACGAGACGCGGGCGTAATGCCGACAAACTGGCTGTCCTATGCGTCGTACTGAGTGGGTTAGCGTTGTCCCGCCTAATCCAGCATAGGCTCCGCCATGCTGGCGGGTTCGAACAGTTGACGCTTCAGATCGATTTCGCCGGTTTCAACGAGATTATTGCTCACACCCTGTTTTCCCTTCACGCTTTTGCCGAAAATTTAGGCGCGGATTTTTCCGGAAAGCCGGTCACCCCTTCGCTTCTGGACGGGCCTTACATCTTCATCCTGCGCTTTCCCTTCCTGCTGTTATTTTTCCTGGCGCTCGCAGAGGTGGGTTTTCTGTGCCTGAAGCAGTTCCGTCGCTGGCCCGACAGACAGGCCGTCGCCGTAGGGCCGGGGTGTCTCGATCAGCTCCTGTTTACCAGCGTCGTCCTTGGCGCAACGGCCGCCATCGTCACGACCGCCATCGTGGACGGGAGCTGCGTGCGCTATTTCCTGCCCGCCACGGTCGCCGGAGCGATCCTGCTGGCCCGGACCTATGCTGCCACGCCGTTCTTTGCACTCTATGTCGCCGTTGGCTTGGCGGGATCGGTACTGTCCGAAGCCCACACTCTCAAGAACGGACCGAGCCGGGCGGTCATGGCGGACGAAAACGTGATGCTTCTGAGCAATGTGCTGCGCGCGCATGACCTGCATCACGGATATGCCGGATACTGGCAAAGTTCCATAATCACGGCCCTGACGAAGGAGGACATTCGTGTGCTGGCCTTGACGGATGGCGGATCGGATGGACTGCGGCCGATGCGCTGGTTTGCCAATCAGGACTGGTATAGCGCGGCTTCGACCGGATGGCGAGGACAAGTGTTCTTCGTCGCAAGAGCTTCCGGTACCGGATCTCTGGAACTGTCGCAGGAAACCGTGATCCGGGATTTCGGAACGCCGGTAGAGATCTTGCACGTGGGCCCGTATTTGGTTGATGTCTATAACGTCGGACATGGAGAAATGAAACTTCCCCGACCTTGATTTCAATCTTTAGGACTAGCGACGGAACTGTTACGTTGACTTCTGTAGTTTGAGGAGAACGGTTTTATCAGATGGAGAATTCGAAGAACTCGATTTTTTGTTTTGATGAGCTGATACTTGGTGCTGTCGCCATTTCTGGCAGGTGGAGGTCACTAGCATCGGAAACAGAAAATACCGGGTTACCAGCTTGAGGAGTTATTAGCATCGGCCACTGCGGCAACGATGTGGAAATCAGCGGTTTGAGTAAGGCAACCCCAAACATGGCCACTGAGAAGATATTGAACTTATGAAGCGCAGTTGAGCCACACATGAAGCCTGTTGAAAAAACCAAAAATCCAACGACAAATATTTAAAAAAGGAATTAAATCTCCAGCAAATATCGAATGATGTAGAAAATAAAAAATACCCACTTACTCAAATGAAGATTTTGCTAGCCCGACGCGCTTTGCTAGGCGACCGATGTGCAGAATTAGGAATAATGTCGCAATGATGCCTATGCCAAGGAACGCCAGATGAACAAGGCCGGTTCCATGTGTTGCGTCACCAAAGCCTTGTCGGGCTAGATGGCCAAGAAATACGTATCCCAGAAGCGCAGGAAGAGCAGCAAGCGAGCCAAGCAGATAATGGGAGAACCTGATGGATGTCAGCCCTAATGCATAACTACCTGCAGCAAAAGGCATGACGGGGGACATACGTAAGAGACAGACGGTTCGCCAGCCGTCAGTTGCAATAGCGCTATCCAGTCTGGCCATGTACGGTTTGCGTGAGAGATAGCCCTGAATCAGCGGTCGAAAAAGCGAACGCGCGAGCAGGAACGCAACCGACGCTCCCAGCAGTGTGCCGACAGCAGTGAGGGAAAAGCCCAGCCACGTGCCATAGATCGCCCCTGCAGCAACGCCCATGGCGGCGGCGGGTAGTAAGCCACTTATAGCAATAGCCGCCTGGATTAATGCCACCATCCCCCAACCTGCCGGACCATGGGACTGTAGGCCTGTAATAAGTGCCTGAATCCGATCGTTGATCGGCCCCGACCAGAGCTTGTAGGCAACGACCCCACCCGCCGTCATCACGACCAGCACTGCCGCAATCAACCACCGCTTGAACGACCCTGACTTCATAAGTCTTCACCATCCGCCGATTTTTTCCGTGGCGTCACCGACGCAGGGAAAAGCTTTGACTTGAAGATGCCCCATTTATGCCCACGAAACTTGGCCGCCGTTTCCAGAACGCCCAGACCATAGGTGACACTGCGGGAGAAGTTGATGGAAGACGCTTCTTCAAAATAGCGCGTTGGGCACGATATTTCGCCGATGCGAAAACCGTAGTAGACGACCTGGGCAATCATTTCATTGTCAAAGACGAAATCGTCGGAGCACGTATCGAGGGGCAATACTTCAAGAACTTCTTTCGTCCATGCGCGATAGCCCGTGTGGTACTCGGACAATTTTACACCAAGCATCAAGTTCTCGATGGAAGTCAGCGCCCGGTTAGCAACATACTTATAAAGAGGCATGCCACCTTGTAGCGCGCCCTTGCCAAGAATTCGTGATGCAAGCACGGCATCGAAATGATTTGAAATGAGCATGGCGGCCATGGCTCGGATCAATCGCGGCGTATACTGATAGTCTGGATGCAACATGATGACTATGTCAGCGCCACGATCCAGCGCCGCTTTGTAGCAAGTTTTCTGGTTGCCGCCATAACCACGATTTTTGTCGTGGGAGATCGTATGAATGCCAAGCTCACGGGCTAACTTGGCTGTTTCATCCTTGCTCGCGTCGTCGGTCAAAATGACGTCATCGACCAAATCAAGCGGAATTTCGCGGTACGTCCTCATCAATGTTTTGGCGGCGTTATAGGCCGGAAGAACGACTGTAATTTTTTTGCCTTCAATCATGAGTAATTGTCTTTGTAATTAGTGAGCGAATTAGCGATCAAGGCCATTCGACAGTGAAGGAGCGTTGTCCGGTCCTTGCAAAAATATTCTTTGCTATTCGCTAGTAATACCCGTTGGTTATTGCTGTGACGCAAGGTATCTGTGTTGATGCTTCGGTTGCATTCCTTCGTCAGGTGTCAGTTCACTATCTGCTCAAGCTCCGGAATCAGTTTGAACAAATCCCCCACCAGTCCGAGGTCAGCTATTTCAAAGATCGGCGCTTCGCCATCCTTGTTGATGGCGACGATGGTACCTGCATCCTTGATGCCGGTGAGATGCTGGATGGCGCCGGAGATGCCGATGGCGATGTACAGCTCGGGGGCGATGATCTTGCCGGTCTGACCGACCTGCATTTCGTTCGGTACGTAGCCTGCGTCGACGGCGGCGCGGGAGGCACCCACGGCGGCGCCGATCTTGTCGGCGAATTTGTAGATGATTTCGAAGTTTTCCTTCGAGCCCACGCCGCGACCGCCGGAAACGACCTTGCCGGCGCTCTGCAGGTCAGGACGGTCGCTGCTGCCCTGTTTCAGTTCGACGAAGCGTGTATGCGTTGGCAGCGTGACGTCCAAGGTCATCGCTTCGATCGGCGCGCTGTTGGAGCTGCTGCTGGCGGCCGGCCACGACGCGGTGCGGATGGTGGCGACCACGGCGTGATCGGCATTCGCCTCGACCGTGATGATAGCGTTGCCGGCGTAAATCGGCCGCTTGAAGCTGTGGCTGGATTCGACGCTCATCACGTCGCTGACCTGGGCCACGCCGAGCAGGGCGGCAACGCGCGGGGCGACGTCCTTGCCGAAGGTGGTGGACGGTGCGAACACGTGGCTGTAGCCGTCGGCGGCCTTGGCGATTTGCGGCGCCAGCACGGCAGCGAGCGGGTGTGCATTTTCCGCACGGGCGACAGTGAGCACCCGGCTCACGCCCTCGATCTTCGCCGCATCGGTGGCGATGGCGTCAACGTTGTCGCCGAGCACCAGTACGTCGATCGCTTCGGGCTTCACGGCTACCGCTGCGCTCACGGCGCGTGCCGTGGAAAGGTTGAGTTTGCCGTCCAGATGTTCGGCGATAACAAGAATCTTGCTCATGGGAAATCTCCGGGATTTCTATGTAGATGTCGGGCGGCTGGAAGTCAGAGCGCTGCTTAGAGCAGACCTTTCTGCTTCAGCGCCGCGACGAGTTCGGCCGCATCCTTCACCATCACGCCCTTGCTGCGCTTGGCTGGCGCGGCGTAGTGCGTGGTCTTCAGATGATCATGAGCTTCAACGCCCAGCGACGCGAATTCGATGCTGTCGATCGGTTTGGACTTCGCCTTCATGATGTCGGGTAGCTTGATGAAGCGCGGCTCGTTGAGTCGCAGGTCGGTGGTGATCACTGCCGGCAGTTCGGCCTCGATCACTTCCAGGCCGGCATCGACTTCGCGAGTGACCGTGACTTTGCCAGTGGTACCGCTCTCAATAGATACGTCGATCTTGCCGGCGAAGGTCGCCTGCGGACGGTCCCACAAGGCCGCCAGCATCTGGCCGGTCTGGTTGGCGTCGTCATCGATTGCCTGCTTGCCTACGATAAACAGCCCCGGCTGTTCTTTCTCGATCAGCTTCAGGAACACTCGCGCTGCAGTCAGTGGCTGCACGGCGTCGGTGGTGACGACGTGAATGGCGCGGTTGGCACCCATGGCCAGGCCGTTGCGCAGATGCGCGGTGAGATCAGCTGGGCCGATACCGACCACGATCACTTCCTCGGCGACGCCTTTCTCGCGCAGGCGCAACGCTTCTTCCAGCGCAATGTCGTCGAACGGATTGGCCGACAATTTGACGCCATCGGTGACCACGCCGCTGCCATCGGATTTGACCTGAATACGTACGTTGTAATCCACGACGCGCTTGTAGCCGACCAGAATTTTCATCAACGATTCCTTTTAATTACGGTATCCGCGGGGTGCCTGCGGCGATCAGACAATGGACTATTCTAACCGGAGCTGGAGCCGGAGCCAGATGGGCTCTGTTCTTATTGGATATCACGGGATTCAGATGGCCACCGGGGCGTTTCAGTATGATGCGCGAACGGGGTGTGAAACAGGCACAAAAATACCCATCGGGTATCGTCATGAGTCATTCTGAGCGGCATATAACGCGCTGAGCAGATCGGTGCTGTGGCGCGATGGCTTGGCGCAGGGTTCCTCTTATCAAACAACGTAGTAACCATGACGCAACCACGCCTTTCCATTGTGATGTGCACATATAACGGAGCCATCCACCTCCAGCCTCAGCTGGACAGTTTGCTGATACAGACGTGCCTGCCGGATGAAATCGTGATCAGCGATGACGGGTCCTCCGATGCCAGCATGGACATGTTGCAGGCATTTGCCGAACAGGCTCGTCATCTGGGTGTGGAGATACGCCTGCTGCAGAACGCACAAAATATAGGCTGTGTGGAAAATTTTTCTTTGGCCATGCGGCAGGCCAGTGGTGACGTATTGTTTCTTTGTGATCAGGATGATGTCTGGCGTATCGACAAGCTGGCGTTAATGGCGGCGCGTTTCAGTAGCGACCCGTCCTTGTTATTGCTGCACACCGACGCACGCCTGGTGGATGCCAAGGGTGTTTCCCTGCCTTACTCGCTGTTCGATGCGTTGCAGATGACTCCGGAAGATAAACAGGCCATCCACAGTGGTCGTGCGTTCGAGGTTGCCCTGCGTCGGAGCTTTGCCACCGGTGCCACGACGGCCCTGCGCCGCGAGTTGGTTGAGATGGCGTTACCTGTGGCGCAGGGATGGATTCACGACGAATGGCTGACCGCGGTGGTGGCGGCATCGGGTCGGATGGACTTCATCGACGAGCCGCTTATCGACTATCGCCAGCATGCGGGTAACCAGATCGGCATGCGAAAACGCAATCTGGTGAAAAAATGGCATGACTTGGTCCGTTCGCGTGGACGGCTGCTGCGCGCCGAAGCGAAACGATTGAGGCGGCTGGAGCGCTTCCTGGCAAAAGACGGATCGGACGTGGGTGGCGAACGGGCGGCGCAAGTCAGACACAAACGGGCGCATGTGGAACGGCGCGTGGCGATCGGGCGACTGCCGCGTTGTCAACGTGTACTGCCCATCCTGCGAGAAGTCCGGGCGGGTCTTTATCGGACTTATGGAGTCGATGGGCGCTCCGCGCTGCGGGATATGCTGCGACGTGGGTAATTATTCTGCCATGACGGTCTGTGCAGTGATCGTCAGTTATCAGCCGGAACTGCAGTCCCTGCAGCAGCTGATCAGTGCCGTTGCGCCGCAGGTCGGCGCGGTGGTGCTGGTCGACAACGCCAGCAATGGTGTCTGGCAACAGACATTGAGCCAGACTTTGGCGGCCTGTCGTGGAGCGCTGCTGCGACAGCCGTGCAATGTCGGGCTGGCAGCGGCACAGAACGCGGGCATAGACTGGGCACGCTCGCAGGGCTTCCAGCATGTCCTGTTGCTGGACCAGGACAGCGAGCCGGGTGAAGGGATGGTGGTGGCATTGCTGACGGCGCTACAGAACCTTTCCTGCGAGAACCAGGTCGGTGCAGTCGGGCCACGCTTTCATGATCGACGCGAGGATCGCGATGCGCCGTTTGTGCGCATCGGTTTTCCACGCAGTCAAAAGGTGTGGTGCGAAAGCGATACGCAGTCCATCGCCTGCGATTTTCTGATCAGTTCGGGTGCGCTGATTCCGATCGAAGTGCTTGATCGCGTCGGTGCGATGGATGCCGGGCTGTTTATCGACAACGTCGATATGGAGTGGAGTTTTCGCGCCCGGGCCAAAGGCTATGCGCTGTATGGCGTATGTTCGGCCACCATGCATCATCACTTGGGCGATGATCGTCGTGCGCTGCCGTTTGGCGTGGGGAAAATCGTGGTGCACGGGCCGTCGCGACTGTATTACATGATGCGTAATCGACTGCGGCTGTACGGTATTCGGCACACGCCATGGGTGTGGATTGCACAGGATGTACCGCGCGTGCTGGTGAAGCTGTTTCTATTTGGCGTGCTGATCGGACCGCGGTGGCGCAATCTGCGCTTCATGTTGCGCGGACTTTTGGATGGCTTGCGTGGTCGGCAGGGTGCGTGTCCTGCCGACCTGCTGCGCTGACGAATCTAATGCCTTGTCGCATTGATCCCGATGTGGCTGCAGCCACTACATGTTCTGGTAATTCGGCCCCGAGCCGCCTTCCGGCGTGACCCAGTTGATGATCTGGTACGGGTCCTTGATGTCGCAGGTCTTGCAATGCACGCAGTTGGCGGCGTTGATCTGCAGGCGTTTGCCGGCAGCATCGTCCACGATTTCATAGACGCTGGCCGGGCAGAAGCGCGTGCAGGGGTTGCCGTATTCCTCGGCGCACTTGGTGACACATATGGAAGTGTCGGACACATGCAGGTGGATCGGCTGATCCTCGTCGTGCTCGGTCGCAGCGAAGTAGACGCCCGCCAGACGATCACGCGGCGCCAGCGTTCGTTGCACGTAGTCGCGCTTTGGCTCTTCCTGCACGCCGAGCTTATGCAATGAGGACCAGTCGGCCTTGTTCTTCAGCGTCCACGGCGAGGCACCGTTGAGCACGGTTTCCCATGCGGCATTCATCAGGCCGAACCACAGTCCCTTCTTGAAGGCGGGCTTGATGTTGCGGACTTTCCTCAGCTCGGCCATCACGTCGGAGGCGCGCAGCTTGGCGTCGAAGCCGGCCGATTTCAGATCGTTCGCGACCAGATGCTCGGCGGCCAGCATGCCGCTCTTGATCGCCTGGTGCGTGCCTTTCACTTTAGGCACGTTGAGCAGGCCTGCGGTATCGCCGATCAGCAACGCGCCGGGCATCTCGACGTTTGGCAACGACTGGTAGCCACCGGTGACGATGGCGCGCGCGCCGGCGGACAGAATTTCGCCGCCGTCCAGCAGTGGCTTCAGCGAAGGATGGTTCTTCCACTGCTGGAATGCTTCCCACGGTTTGTAATCGGGGTCGCTGTAGTCGAGTCCGCTTACATAGCCGAGGGCTACGCGATCGCCATCCAGGTGGTAGATGAAGCTGCCGCCGTAGGTGTGGCTGTCTGCAGGCCAGCCGAAGCTGTGCACGATCTTGCCCGGTGTGCCGCGGCCGGCCGGCAGCTGCCACAGCTCCTTGATGCCGATGGAATAACCCTGCGGATCCTTGCCCTTGTCCAGTTCGAAGCGTTTGATCAGTTGTTTGGTCAGGCTGCCGCGCGCGCCTTCGGCGAGTACGGTGACCTTGGCCTTGATATCGATACCTTGCGTGTACCCGGTCTTGTGCGAACCGTCCTTGGCCACGCCCATGTCGCCGATGCTGACACCGGCGACCGAGCCGTCCTCATTGAAAATGGTGTCGGCAGCAGCAAAGCCGGGAAATACGTCTACGCCCAGCGCTTCGGCCTGTGGCGCCAGCCACGCGCACATCGCGCCCAGCGACACGATGAAGTTGCCGTGGTTGCGCATGCCCGGCGGCACCGGTAGCTTGCGACCGCCTTCCTTGCTGAGTAGCCAGAACTCGTCCTCAGCGGCTGGCACGCAGATCGGCGGCGGGTTATCACGCCATCCTGGCAGCAATGCATCCAGCGGTTGCGGCTCGATCACCGCGCCGGAAAGAATCTGCGCGCCGATGGTGGAGGCCTTCTCGATCACGCAGACGGTGATCTCCGGTTTGAGCTGTTTCAGGCGGATCGCGAACGACAGGCCGGCTGGCCCGGCACCGACGACGATCACGTCGTATTCCATCGTCTCGCGCTCGCTCATGGCTGGCTCCGTTTTTTAAAAGAATTTCTACAAGAATGAGCATGGATCGGTTGCAAACCGATTATTCATGGGTATTGTCCGGATTCATGCGTGGCGCGGCAACGCATACCGCCCAACTTGCAATCTGTTAACCGCTCAACGCGATAATCGGAAGGCATCTCAAGGAGACACCATGAATTCGACGTCGCCGATTGCCGATCTCGACTTGCGCCGCGCCACGTTGTGCCAGCTGCTGCATTGGCTGGCAAGCGGGCGAGTACAGGCGCGCGCGCTGTCCGAGGCGTATCTGAGGGCGATTGAACGGATCAATCCGCAGCTCAATGCCTACGTCGATCTGCGCTCCAGCCTGTTGCAGGATCAGGCGCATATGGCCGATCGCCGTCGTCGTGATGGCGCGATCGGACGACTCGACGGCATTCCGCTGGCGTTGAAGGACAACTTCGATGTGGCCGGCTGGCCGACTCGCGCCGGTTTGCCCGGAAGGCGCGAGCCAGTAGAGCATGACGCGCATGTCGTGCAGCGGCTGCGTGCCTCCGGCGCCGTGCTGGTAGGCAGAACCAATATGGATGAAGGCGCGCTGGGTGCGGTGACCGACAATCCGCACTTCGGTGCGACGCAAAATCCGCATCGTCACGGTTATACCGCCGGCGGTTCGTCCGGCGGTGCGGCCGCGGCGGTTGCCGCGGGCCTCGCCGTGGCGGCGGTGGGCTCCGACAGCCTGGGTTCGATCCGGATTCCGGCCAGTTACTGTGGTGTGTATGCATTGAAGCCGACTCACGGCGAAATCTCCGCGCGTGGTCTGGTACCTGCTGCGCGTCGGCTCGATTCCGTAGGCCTGCTGGCACGCAGCGTGGAGGATCTCACCGTGCTGCTGCAGGTACTGACCGGCTATGACGCCGATGACGCGCGTTCGCGCCGGCGACGCGTTGCCTTCGCGCTGCCGGATTGGGATCCGGGCAATCTGCGCGTTGGCCTGCTGCCTGATCTGTCTGCCGTTGGCGTGCAGTCGGAGGTAATCGCCGTGTTCGAGGCAGCCATGGCAAAGTTGCCGCACGCGCTCGGTGATCGGCGAACGGTGGATTTCGATGACTGGGATTTTGCCCGTACCCGGCGCGCTGGACTGTTATTGATGGAAGCAGAAATGCTTGGCACCTTCGCGTCTGATCTAGCCGATACCGAGTACCCGGTATCGGCTCGCTTTCGCGAGATGCTCGGCTATGCATCTCGCAAGAGTGCCGCCGACTATGCTGCTGCCGATCGCGTACTTGATGCAGCTACGTTGAAGATGCGCCGACTGTTCGCCCAAGTCGACGTACTGGTCCTGCCGACCACGTCGCAGGGCGCCTTTCCACTCGATGGCCCGGTACCCGATTCGCAGGCCGACCTCACCAGCTTTGCCAGCCTTGCCGGTTGCCCGGCGGTGAGCCTGCCAATGGGCACCTTGCCCAATGGTTTGCCGATCGGTCTGCAACTGGTCGGTGCGCGTGGCTCGGATCTGCGTCTGCTGGAACTGGCGTCGGTGTGCGCGGCCACGTTGGATGCCGAGCCAGCGTATCCAGTCATTGCGTGATGATCGCGTAACATATAGCCCCTTATGGCGGCTTCCTGCCACTCATTCGATGGCCATGACAACTCAATCCCCGCAGCGGCACTCCCATCTCGATGACCTGGAGGCGGAGAGCATCCATATCTTTCGCGAGGTGGCGGCGAGCTTCCAGCATCCTGTGATGCTGTATTCCATCGGCAAGGATTCCTCGGTACTCCTGCACCTGCTGCGCAAGGCCTTTTTTCCGGCGCGACCGCCGATGCCCTTGCTGCATGTGGATACCACCTGGAAATTCCGCGAGATGATCGCGTTCCGCGACGAAGTGGCCGCGGCAGGCGATGTCGAAATGCTGGTGCATATCAATGAAGAGGGTGTGCGCCAGGGCATATCACCGCAAACGCATGGCGCTACGGTGCACACCGATGTGATGAAGACGTTGGCACTGAAACAGGCACTGGATAAATATCGTTTCGATGCCGCGATCGGCGGCGCCCGGCGCGACGAGGAAAAGTCGCGTGCGAAGGAGCGCATCTTTTCCTTCCGCAATGCGCAGCACCGCTGGGATCCGAAAAGCCAGCGACCGGAGTTCTGGCATACCTACAACACGCACATCCGCAAAGGCGAAAGCGTGCGCGTATTTCCGCTGTCGAACTGGACCGAGATGGATGTGTGGCTTTATATCCAGCGCGAGAACATCCCAGTAGTGCCGCTGTACTTCGCCAAGCCGAGGCCGGTGGTCGAACGTGATGGTGCATTGATCATGACCGATGATGATCGCTTCCTTTTGCAGCCAGACGAAACCGTGCAGATGCGTGAGGTGCGTTTCCGCACGCTGGGCTGTTATCCGCTGACTGGCGCGGTGGAATCGTCGGCGTCGACGTTGGCTGAAATCATTGACGAGATGGCGCGTTCGCGCAGCTCGGAGCGACAAGGGCGGGTGATTGACCAGGATCCTTCCGCATCCATGGAGCGAAAGAAGCAGGAGGGCTATTTCTGATGGCGACGGGAACCGTTACGCCAACTGAGATACCAGCCGCGGCTGCCAAGCAACTGCTCCGTTTCATTACCTGCGGTAGCGTGGACGATGGCAAAAGCACGCTACTTGGCCGCCTGCTCTACGACGCAGGCATGGTGCCGGAGGATCAACTGGCCGTATTGACGCGCGACAGCCGCAAGCTGCACGCGGAGCTGGGCGACAAGCTCGACTTCTCTCTGCTCACCGACGGCCTGGATGCGGAACGTCAGCAGGGCATCACCATCGACGTGGCATACCGTTATTTTCATACCGCGCGGCGCAGCTTCATTGTGGCCGACTGTCCCGGTCATGAGCAGTACACGCGCAACATGGCGACTGGCGCCTCCAACGCGGAGCTGGCAGTAGTGCTGGTAGATGCGCGCAAAGGTTTGCTGACGCAAACGCGCCGGCATACCTATATATGCGGGTTACTAGGTATCAGACAGGTGGTGCTGGCGGTCAACAAGATGGATCTGGTCGGTTACGACCAGGCGGTCTACGATGCGATCGCGGACGAATACTGCATGCTGGCAAAGGATCTCGGCATCGCTCGTGTGCAGTGCTTGCCGGTGGTCGCGCCAACGGGCGAAAACGTTGGCACGCGGTCTTCCTGCATGACTTGGTATGACGGCCCGTGTCTTCTTGAGTTGCTCGAGTCGACGGATGCAACGATCGCGCAGGCCGACGATTTCCGCATGCCGGTGCAGTGGGTAAGTCGACCTGACCAATCATTTCGCGGCTATGCCGGTACTATCTGCGGCGGTCGTGTGACCTGTGGTGACGAGGTGATAGTGCAGCCCGGCGTGCAGCGCGCACGTATTGAACGCATTGTCACAGCCAGCGGCGATCTGCTGAGTGCATCCAGCGGTCAGGCCGTCACGCTCTGTCTGGACCGCGAGTTAGATGCCAGCCGTGGTGACGTCATCGCCGCCGCGCTGCGCCCGGCGCCTGTCGCCGATCAGTTCAACTGCCATCTGTTGTGGATGGGCGATGCCGTTCTGCTGCCCAATCGCACGTATGTGCTGAAGATCGGCACACGCGAGGTCAATGCCCGTGTGATGTCGATCAAGCACAAAGTGGATGTCAACACGCAGGCGAAACTTGCAGCGCGTCATCTGGAGCTCAACGAGGTCGGCTACTGCACGATGGGGATGGATGGCGCGATCGCCTTCGAATCCTTTGCGACCAACCCGACGCTCGGTGGATTCATCCTGATCGACCGTCAGAGCAATGCCACGGTGGCCTGCGGCATGTTGGACTATGCGCTGGGCCGTTCATCCAACGTGCAATGGCAGCATGTCGATATCGACAAGGTAGTGCGGGGCCGCAGCAAGGGGCAGCACCCGTTGTGCCTCTGGTTCACCGGTCTTTCCGGTGCCGGCAAATCGACCATTGCGAATCTGGTTGAACGACGCCTGCACGTTCTGGGATATCACACATATCTGCTGGACGGCGACAACGTACGCCACGGCATCAACAAGGATCTGGGTTTCACGCCCGAGGACCGGGTCGAGAACATCCGCCGTATCGCGGAGGTGGCTCACCTGATGGTGGACGCCGGCCTGATCGTGCTGGTCAGCGTCATCTCGCCCTATCGCAGCGAGCGGCGTTCGGCGCGGGAGTTGTTTGCCGAAGGTGAGTTCATGGAGGTTTTTGTGGACACGCCGCTGGAGGAGTGTGAGCGCCGTGATGCAAAAGGTCTTTACCAGAAGGCACGCGCTGGCCTGATCCGTAACTTCACCGGTATCGATGCTCCCTACGAACGACCAGAATCCCCGGATGTGCATCTGCACTCATCAGGTCAACATGCCGAGCATCTGGCCGAGCAATTGACCGAACGGCTACTGGCCGGCATTGCAGCGCCTCATGATGTGGTCGACGGCGATACGGAAGAGTCTGCCCAATGACAGCCATTCGCCTGCCGTGACAGATATCTTGAGATCATCCTGGCAACGGATCGATCTGCCGGGTGCTGACGTCAAGCTGTGGCCTTCGTGGCTGCTGCCGCATGAAGCGGACGTGTTGCAGGCCGATTTGCTGGCGACCGTTCCGTGGGAAATGCACTACATCAAACTGTTCGGTCGCGAGGTCGCTTCGCCACGGCTGAGTTGCTGGATCGGTGATGCGGGCACCGGTTACACCTATTCGCGAACGCGCTTCGAGCCACGGCCGTGGCCTGCGTCTGTGATGGCGTTGCGTCGTCATATCGAGGCGGATTGCCGAGCGTCCTTCAATAGTGTGCTGGCCAACCTCTATCGTGATGGCCGCGACTCGATGGGCTGGCATAGCGATGACGAGCCTGAGCTGGGTGAGCAACCGGTGATCGCCTCATTGAGCCTGGGTGTTACCCGGTCCTTACGCCTGCGCCGCAAGTTTCCGCGAGGTGTGCAGGCGGAGCCAGGCGACACGCTGAGTCTGCCGTTGTCGCACGGTAGCCTGCTGCGCATGGCTGGCGATACACAGCGCCTTTATCGCCACGAGGTGCCCAAGACCCGCACGGTAAGCACCGAGCGGATCAACCTTACCTTTCGATGGGTGGGTCAGGCGCCCGACTGAATCCCGCGTATGAGTGAAGCCAGCAAAGGCCGTGGCACGCTGTCGCTTGGATTGCTCCGACCCGGCGACGATAATGGGCGACTTTCCTGCAGGCGACACCGCAATGACCGACAAGACCGTACTCAATGCCACCCATCGTTCGCTCGGCGCGCGCATGGTCGACTTCGGCGGTTGGGACATGCCGATCAATTACGGCTCGCAGATCGAGGAGCACCACGCCGTGCGGCGCGACGCTGGCATGTTCGATGTGTCGCATATGACGGTGATCGATCTGCAGGGGGCACGCACCCGTGAATTTTTGCGCCACCTGCTGGCCAACAGCGTGGACAAGCTCAAGGTCACCGGCAAGGCGCTGTACTCGTGCATGCTCAACGAACGCGGTGGCGTCATCGACGATCTGATCGTGTACTTCTTTGACGAGGCGCACTTCCGGTTGGTCGTTAACGCCGCCACTCGCGTCAAGGATATCGCCTGGCTCGAGCAGCAGGCCAAGGCATTCGAAGTCGAGGTGAAAGAGCGTCCCGAGTTCGCGATGATTGCGGTGCAGGGTCCGAACGCGCGCGCCAAGGTGTTTGGTCTGCTGAACGAAAACGATCGCCCGCGCATTGAAAAGCTCGGCAAGTTCTCATCGGCCGCGGCGCAGGGGCCGCACGGCATGCCGTTATTTATCGCGCGCACGGGCTACACTGGCGAAGATGGGTTCGAGATCATCGTGCCAACCGAGCATGCCGTCGCGTTGTGGGAGGCGCTCGCCGCTGCCGGCGTCGCTCCGGCGGGACTGGGGGCACGTGACACGTTGCGGCTGGAAGCTGGCATGAATCTCTACGGCCAGGATATGGACGAGGATGTCTTGCCGTGGGAGGCCAACCTTGCCTGGACCATTTCGCTGGACGAGGGCCGCAATTTCATCGGCCGGGCAGCGCTTGAACTGCAGAAAGCGGCTGGCGTGCCACGAGTGATGGTCGGCATGGTGCTGGATGACAAGGGCGTGTTGCGTCATGGCCAGAAAGTGCTCACCGCCAATGGCGAGGGCGAGATACTTTCCGGCAGCTTTTCGCCGACGCTCAACAAGGCTGTGGCATTTGCCCGTATTCCGGCCGGTGCGCCTGGCGACGTGCGGGTGGACATCCGCGGTCGAGAAGTGCCGGTTCGAGTGGTGAAGTATCCATTTGTGCGCGATGGCAAGCCTTGCGAAGGCATCTGAAATACACATGGGCCGTGATTCAGTTGCCGTACGTTTTGCCCTGCGTCGGATGCAGCTAGAATTCCCCCATCAACCTGCTTAACCAACCACTGGACCCGATCATGAGCGAGATTCCTGGCGATCTGAAATTCCTCAAGTCCCACGAGTGGGCCCGCGTCGAAGACGACGGCCTGGTTCGTGTGGGCATCTCCGACCATGCCCAGAGCCAGCTTGGCGATCTGGTGTACGTTGAACTGCCGGAGGTTGGTTCCGACGTGAAAGCCGGTACCGGTGCTGCAGTGGTGGAGTCGGTGAAGGCGGCATCTGATATCTACTCGCCGATTTCCGGTGAGATCGTCGAGATCAACGAGACGCTCAGCGACAAGCCGGAAACCATCAACGAAGACGCTTATGGCGACGGCTGGATCTTTCTGGTCCGCCCCAGCGATCGTGCCGAACTTGATGAGCTTCTCGATGCGAATGAGTACGAAGAACTGGTCGAGAACGAAGATCACTGAAGCATTGGCTTCCGCGTCAAAACATCAACGGCCGCTTTTGCGGCCGTTGATGTTTTGAGGTGGCTGTTTTGAAGTGCACGCGGAACAAAAAGTATCGTTGTGGCGAGACAGGTTCGCTGAGATTTCAATTGCTCGATGAGGTTGCACATCGGGAGGCGAACGTGAACCTGGTCAGCACACTTTTGTGCGGTGGACGTCGATACCGCAGCGGCATAGATCGATCATTGCAGTGACTAACGTGATGGCAACCAGCCTTCGGTTTTTGCCTGGTGTGACAAAGTCGGAGGCGCGATGGTTGCCTCGTCGTGGCGCCATCGAGAGACATGTGGGTCGCAAAGAAGGATATTTTTCGGGGCGCCAGAAAAATATTTTTTTGGAATTTCAGTGGTGTCCCGTTCATGTCCAGGGCGCCTGGCGATTCGTCGAAAACCAGCGCGTTTTCATCACGCTTTTATCGGGTCATTTATTCTGCTGTAGACATCGAATGGCTTGAAATCGTTGTGCTGCAAAGGTTTCGGGCGATTTGATATTTTAATTGCGTTTTTCATATAGACGTCTGGAAGTCCATGTGTTTTACCAGTCATGGTCGCAGAAGCGTTGCTGTAGCAGGATTTCAGGGGGTTCCGAAAAGGGTGAAGTCAATTGATTTCATGGTTAAAATCAATTGACAGTTGAAATCTTCAGGGATAGCTTTCGCAACAGATCACGGGGAATGTGCGTTATGGCAACAGCAAAATTCATTAAGCCGTATGTCGAGCACGGTGAAAAGGCAAACGCGGTACGCAAGATCACTGTCTCGATTCCGCTGCATGTTTTGCGGCGGCTTTCCGATTTGCGTACGCACCGTCAAGTGAACAACCTTCGGCACGCTACCAACAGCGACTTGTTGGTTGAAGCGTTCCTGCACGCTTTTACTGGGCAACCACTGCCAACTGATGAGGAGCTGAGACGAACTATGGCCACTGCCAAGAAAACCACCGCAAAGAAACCGGCCGCCAAAAAGGCTGCTAAAAAATCCACCGTAAAGAAAGTTGCCGTCAAGAAGACTGCAGTCAAGAAAGCTGCAGTGAAAAAGGTTGCCGCCAAGAAGCCGGCCGCCAAGAAAGTTGCCGCCAAGAAGCCGGCAGCCAAGAAAGCTGTGAAGAAGGCTGCCGCCAAGAAGCCGGCCGCCAAGAAAGCTGCACCGGCCAAGGTGGTAAAAGCCACCAAGACCTCCAAGAAGTAAGCGACGCTCTACGTACATCAATAAAACTAGGTAATCGAGACTTCTCTCCCTGCGGTGCCCAGCGCGGGGAGAGCACTTCGAGAATATTCGTCCCGGCTTGCCGGGACGCTTCGTTTCTGGGGTTTGCAAAGTCGCCGACACGGCAGTTCTTGGCTTCCTGGTCAGCTGCTTGCTTCGATTCTGGCGGGTTTTGCATGGCGCTGCGGGAGACGGATCTTCTTGCGGGCCTTCGCGTCAATTCTCCCGATACGCCCTCATAGCTCACGCGATTTGCCGTGCTGCGTCATTGGGGTTACCTTTGGCACATCCGCGCCGTGATCAGTCTGGGGGCTGCTCGCTCCTACAGGGGGAAAAAGCGCGGGTATCTAGTCGATACTCAGCGAGAGACCATGGATACCCGAAACTTACTCGATAAGCGTCATCGTGCGCGCGGGGCTGCCAAGCCTCTGGTCGTTGCAATCATTGTCGTGCTCGCCGTGTTGGTAATCGGTGCATGGTTTCTGATCATCAAGCCGCATCAGGAGATGATGCTCGAAGATGCGGGTGGTCACCCATCCGGACCCGCCTTGGCATCCACGGGCAAGACGCCGCCGCCGGCCGACGTAGCATCAATGGACGTTAACCAGCTGCTTGGCGAAGCGCGCAAGGCGATCAACGAGCAGCGTTATCTGGCGCCGGTGGGAAACAATGCCTTCGAATTTTATCTGAGGGTGCTGCAAAAGCAGCCGAGCAATCAGGTGGCGTCGGACGCACTGCGCGAGACCTTCCCGTATGCTGCCACGTCGGCAGAGCAGGTCATCAACGCGCGCGACTTCGACGAGTCGCAGCGACAGATCGATCTGCTGGCCAAGGCTGACCCAGCGAACTTCACGCTGACCATTCTGCGTTCCAAGCTTGATGCCCAGCGGAAGCTGCTGGACAAGCAACAGCAGCAGGTGGTGGACCAGCAGAAGGCTCAGCAGGTAGCGGCGCAGAAAGCCGCGTCGGAAAAGGCCGAAGCCGACAAACTTGCAGAGCAGCAGAAGATTCAGGCAGCCGAAGCCGCACAGCTGAAGGCACGTCAAGCTCGCGCAACGCCACAGCCCGCCCAGCAGGTTGCAGCAGTAAAGCCTGCAGCTGGTGATGCCGGCGATAGCGCCGGGATTGGCAATAGCGGGAAAAACAGCGAGGCTATTTTGGTGAAAGGTGCCGAGCCGATCTATCCGCAGATTGCTCTACGCGCGCATCAGAGCGGCTGGGCGGTAGTGGCATTCACCATTGATCCCAACGGCCGCACGAACGATATTCATGTAACGAGCTCGCAGCCAAAGCATGTATTCGAGCGTGCCGCCATAGATGCTGTGGCGCGCTATCGTTTTACTCCCGCAATGAAAAATGGTGAAGCGGTTCCGAGTGCGCGAGAGCAGAGAATCGAGTTCAATCTCTGACAGCAGATTCGCACGTGGAAATAAAAAACGGCGCAGATAGGCGCCGTTTTTTATGCTGGGCCAGTCATTGAATTAGTGATGTCCACGTGTCGTGCGAGGTTTGCTTTTCTTGTGTGATGTAGCCGCTGCCGGTGCAGCGTTACCTTCGATCCCGGCCCAGTCGACGTGTGGCAAGCCGAGTAGACCATCGAACACCATGGGCATCAACCCGCTGGGGACCGGGCCGGTCGAGTTCCACAGAGTGACGACGCCGACGTGATACTTCGGGAAAAAGCCGATCATTGTGCGATAGCCGGCGACCGCGCCTGCGTGGTAAATCAGCGTTTCGCCGGCGTAGTTGTAGACGCGCCAGCCCAGGGCATAGTCGGCCGACTTCAGGCGTGCACTGCGCCAGGGGGTGGCACGCAGTTCGGTGGGGGTGGTGACGCCGGGCGTATGCAGCACGTCGAGCATGGATTGCGGAAGGACGTCCGGACGCCCACCCATCTGCGCGATCAACCATTTTTCCATGTCACGCAGGCTGGCATTCACGCCAGCGGCCGGTGCTACGCGGTAGTAGGTTTCGGTCGGCTCGAACGGTATCCAGCCATGGACCGACGGCCGATGTGGACGCGCCCAGCTCTCGCTCGACTCCAGCGCCGCCAGGCCGTAGCTCGCCGTCGTCATGCCCAGCGGATAGAAGATGCGCTTGTCCACCAGCCGGTAGAAAAAGTCGCCGGTGCGCGCCAGGACGACGTCGCCGATCATGCCGAAGGCCACGTTCTGGTAGCCGTAGCACTGGCCCACGCCGCAGGCCATGTCGACTTCGTCCAGCTTGCGCACCAGTTCTTCGTAGGGGATCTCGCCTTCAAGCATATTGTCGTAGGTGTTGCGCGGAAGACCGAGACGCTGCCCGAGAATGTCGCTGACTGTCGCCGTTGCGCCAGCCTGTGCATCCTTGAGCTTGAAGTACGGCAGCACGTCCACCAGCTTGGTATCCCAACTCAGCTTGCCGTCCTGCACCAGCAAACCGGCAAGCGCGGTGGCAAAGGCCTTGGACAGTGAGGCAAGTCGGAATACGGTATCGGGTGTGATCGGCTTTTGTGTCGACGCATCGGCGTAGCCGACAGTGCGTTCGAAAGCGACCTTGTCATCGATCACTACCGCCGTCGCCAGGCCGGCAACGGCATGACGTTCGGCGAGCTGATCGAGCCAGCGCTGGTAGTCGGCCAGAGTGTCCTTGACTCGTGCCGATGGCAGAGCCCGTTCCGTGGCAGCAGGCGTTGGCGATTTCGGAGGTGCGACCGGGGGCGTTGCGTAAATAGTGGGGCTGGCCACTCCGAGCGCGCCCGCGATCAGCAAAAAACACTTCTTGAACTGCATGGTAGTCTGACGTGGTTCCGGCGTGGGGATGCGCCACAAAGTGGGGAGTATGTCGATGGGGCTGATCATTTTTCTCGTGCTTATCGTTTTGATTGTCGTGTACTTCGTGGCGATCTACAACGGACTGGTGACATCGCGCAATGGCTACAAGAATGCCTTCGCGCAAATTGACGTGCAGTTAACCCGGCGTCACGACCTGATTCCGAATCTGGTGGAAACGGCCAAGGGTTACCTGGCGCATGAACGGGGAACGCTGGAGGCAGTGGTGCAGGCGCGCAATGCGGCAGTGAGCGGGCTGGCTGGCGCCAAGGCCAACCCCGGCGATCCAGTTGCGATGCAGCAATTGTCCGGCAGCGAAAACGCTTTGACCCAAAGTCTGGGTCGTTTGTTCGCGCTCAGCGAGGCGTATCCGGATTTGAAGGCCAACCAGACGATGATGCAGCTCTCCGAAGAGCTCACCTCCACCGAGAATCGTGTCGCTTTCGCGCGTCAGGCTTATAACGATTCGGTGCTGACCTACAACAACAAGCGCGAGGTGTTTCCCAGCTCGTTTGTGGCGAACAGTTTCAACTTTGCCGCGGCCGAGCCGCTGAAGGTCGAGGATCCGGCCGTGCGCGACGTGCCGAAGGTTTCCTTCACCTGATAGCCGATGCCGGCGTGATGTGAGTCACGATAGATTTTCGTGCCAGGTATTCCGCAGGAGACACGATGGACTTTTTTGCTCAGCAGGCGCGCGTGCGCGGCAGCAGCCGTCGACTGGTAGTGCTGTTCGTGCTCGCGGTCGTCGCGATCGTCGCGGTGATCGATGCGGTGGTATGGATCAGCCTGGGGCACCGGCCCGTCAACGGCGAACCGGTCAGGTCGAACGTGACGCTGTTGCTCACCAGCACCATCGTGGTGATTGGCGGCATCGCGTTCAGTTCGTTGTTCCGCATCATGAGCCTGTCCGGTGGCGGCAAAACCGTGGCCGAAAGCGTGGGTGGCGTTCCCGTTCCACCGGATACCCGTGACCCACAGCTGCGCCAGCTGCGCAATGTGATCGAGGAAGTGGCAATCGCCGCCGGTGTGCCGGTGCCGGATATCTACCTGATGGAGAACGAACCGGGCATCAACGCCTTCGCCGCCGGGTATTCGACATCCGACGCCGCGATCTGCGTGACCCGCGGCTGCCTCGATCAGCTGAGTCGTGACGAGTTGCAAGGCGTGATCGCTCACGAGTTCAGTCATGTCCTGAATGGCGACATGCGGCTCAACATCCGTCTGATGGGTTTGCTGTTCGGCATCCTGGTGCTGGCGATCGTCGGCCGCCAAGTGATCTGGTTCGGTGGCGGCCGCAGCAATCGTCGCGATGGCGGTGGTCAGGTCTGGATGATCGGGCTGGCGCTGGTTGCGGTCGGTTATATCGGCTACTTTTTCGGGCGGCTGATCCAGGCTGCGGTAGCGCGCTCGCGTGAATCACTGGCCGACGCTTCGGCGGTGCAGTTCACCAGGCAGACCGAAGGTATCGCCGGCGCACTGAAAAAAATCGCGATCCTCAGCGAAGGTTCCGAGTTGCAGGTGGCCAACAAGCAGGAGGTGGCGCACATGCTGTTCGGCGAAGCAGGTGCATTCAACGCGCTGTTCGCCACGCACCCGCCGCTGCTGAAGCGCATTCGCGCGTTGGAGCCCGGCTTTCAGGAAGCGGAGCTAGAGCGGCTGGCGACATCGCTGCGAAACGCGCCGGCAGCACGCGGTGCTGCCCAGACCGACGATCCGTCTACATTGGGTTTTGCACCGCCGCCGTTGCCGGTTTCCAACGCCAGTACGTCTGCTGTCGCGGCGCAACCCAGCCCTTCCGCAGGCAGTTTCCAGCACGCTGGTGTCTTGCGGCAAAGCCTTCCGGACACGTTGACACTTGCCGCGCAGCAACCCGAGTCGGCGCTGTTGCTGGTGCTTGCCCTGGCAGCATCCACGCACAATACGCTGCAGATGCCGCAGCAACGACTCATCGCCGATGCGTTCGGTGATGATGTGCAGCATGCTGCGACCGTGCTCGCCACCGACGTGAATACCCTGTCACCCGCGCTGCGCATGCCGCTGGTCTCACTGGCTTTCCCAGCACTCAAGCAGCTGCCGGATGGGCGCCGCCAGACCTTGCTGGTCACCCTCGAAGCACTGGTCCGAATGGATGACCGGATCGATCTGGACGATTACTGCCTGATTCGACTGCTACGCATGCAGCTGATCGAGGCCACGCAGCCACGACGTGCGCCGGTGGATGGTCAGAAAAAATTGCCGGCCTGCCGCGATAGCGTGCGGTTGGTGTGTGCCGTGGTCGCTACTTACGGCGCCACCGAGGAGACGTCCTCACGACGCGCGTGGCTGCTGGCGATGCAGCAGGCGTTCCCTGGTGAGGCCCTCGACTGGCAAATGCCGCCAGCGGCGTGGCAGGCGCCGTTCGAACGAGCGCTGGCTGATCTGGACGGATTGATGCCAACTGCGAAGGAGATGTTGATCCAGAGTCTGGTCAGTGCGATTCAGGCTGATGGCGTGGTCACCTCCGAAGAGGCTGAGCTGGTGCGAGTGATCTGCGCGAGCCTGCACTGCCCACTGCCGCCGCAAGTGGAGCTGCAGCACGTCTAGCAGGATTCGCTCATTGGCGATGCGTATCTGCGAATTCAGACATCTCCTCGCAGCACCGAGGATCTAGCCAGGAAAATCGCATGCTGTGGCAGAAGCGCCGCAGGTGCGTGCTAGTCTTTTTGTGCACCCCCGTGGATACGCTCTTGAACTCATCTCGTCATGCCGTTGTAGGTCATCCTATTGTGGCGCAGGCCTCCGCGCCAATGCTGTCGGCGCTGGCGTTTTTTTTCGTGATGACGTCGTATTACATCGTCCGGCCCGTGGGGAATCAATTGAGCGGTGCGGTTGGCTCGCAGTCGCTGCCGCTTTTCTACGGCGCCGTGTTCGTCGTGATGCTGCTGCTGACACCGGTATTCGGTTTGTTGGTAGCGCGCTTTCCGCGCCGGCAACTATTGGGCTGGAGCTACAGTTTTTTCATTCTCTGCCTGCTGGCATTCGTGCCGGCTTTCGTCGTGCAGGACCGCATCGGGGCGCGCGAACTCGGTGTGGTGTTTTTTGTCTGGGTCAGCGTGTTCAACCTCTTCGTGGTGTCGCTGTTCTGGAGTTTCATGGCCGACATCTTTTCCAGTCTTCAGGCGCGAAAAGTGTTTTCGCTGATTGCCCTGGGCGGCATGGCCGGAGCCATCTTTGGTCCACTGGTGACCAAATTCCTGGTGCAGTGGATTGGCGTGGCCCCATTGCTGATGGTCTCAGCGGTAGCGCTCGGCCTGGCACTGATCCTGCTGCTGCGAATTTCCGCTCAGCACGATCGGCAGCCGGGCAGCCATGGCGAAGAAGCTGTGGGTGGCTCGCTGTGGGCTGGCGTGCGCGAGCTTTGGTCGCGCCCATTTTTGCGCTATATGGCGCTCCTGATGCTGTTCGGTGACGGCATCGGCACCTTGGCCTATGCGTTGGTCGCCGACTACGCGAAGGCGCATGTCATCGGCAACGTAGCGCGCACGGCGTTCTACAACGATCTGGATCTGTATACCAATATACTTGGCGCGCTGCTGCAGCTCACGCTGACGCCCTGGCTGTTGATTCGCCGCGGCGCCGGTTGGGGGCTGGTGTTGCCGTCGATTGTCAACCTGGTCTTGTTGGCGGGCGTTGCATGGCTCGGTGGTGGCAGCATCACGGTGTTCGGCTACGGTGTGTCCGTGCTGGTGGTGCTGATTGTCACGACGCGCGGCTTTGCCTACGGCATGACCAAGCCGGCAGTGGATTCGCTGTACACCCGCGTGCCGCTCGAGACGCGCTACAAGGGCAAGAATTTTGTCGAGACGGCCGTATGGCGTTTCGGCGACTTGCTGGTGACCAGTTCCGTGAACGGCCTGCATGCGTTCGGTCTTGGCGTTGCGGGACTGGCATTGCTCGGCACCGGTGTCGCCGCGCTGGCAACAGCGGTGGCGCGGCGCGCGGGCTGGTCTCCCGATTTGGCGCCCGATGGGCCGCGGGTGATCGAAGCCCCGAAGCCGCCGCAGAAGTGACTTCATTCCTGCCACCGCGAACGTGGCGGTGGCAGAAGGGTTTCGATCTCAGGCGATGTGGGTCAGCTCGTGATATAGCGCTGCAGATGTTCGATCTGTTCCGCCTGCGCGTCAATCACCGCCTTGACCAGATCGCCGATCGAGATCACGCCGACCACGGCATGGTCCTGCACCACCGGCAGGTGCCGCACGCGGCTGTCGGTACATAACCGCATGCAGTCGAACACGTCGGTATCCGGACTCACCGTCAGTGGTTCGCTGCTCATGATGTCGGATACGGCGGTCTGCGCCGAGGATCGTCCCTGCAGGATGACTTTGCGTGCGTAATCGCGCTCCGACACGATGCCCAACAGGTGACCATCGCGCATCACCAGCAGCGCGCCAACGCGGTGCTCGGCCATGTGCTTGATCGCTTCGAGCACGGGCGCTTCGGGGGCAATGGTGAAAATCGCGTTGCCCTTGCTTTCCAGCAGATGTTTGACCTGATGCATGCTTGGGTCTCCCACAGGCCCGGGCGGGCCGAGTCAGTCGAGTCTACCCCCGCTCAGCTACCAGAATGTAGTGATCCTGTAAAGACCTGTCCGGCCGGCGTTTGGTGTCCATCGCGCAATCAAAATCCTCAAAACTCAATGCAACTGGCGCGGCTGGCGCTGCTCCTCGATGAAATACAACGGCCGCCGTTTGCTCTCCGCATAGTTCCGGCCCAGATATTCGCCAATGACGCCCAGTGCCAACAGCTGCACGCCGCCGAGAAACAGGATCACCAGCATCAGGGTCGGGTAGCCACGTACCGCATCGCCGTAGAACAGCGCCCTGATCAGCACGATGAATCCATACACGAAAGCCAACCCGGCTGAGGCGATACCGACCCAGGTTGCCAGGCGCAACGGTGCCGTGGAAAACGAGGTAATACCTTCGATGGCCAGCTGTGCCAGCCGCCAGTAATTCCATTTCGTGGTGCCGGCCTGGCGAGGTTCGCGCAGGTAGCGCACGGCGGTTTGCCTGTAGCCAATCCAGCTGAACAAGCCTTTCATGAAACGCTGACGCTCGCGCAGTTGAGCGAGCGCATCCAGTGCGCGCCGCGAGAGCAGACGAAAATCGCCGGTATCGCGCGGTATCGCGGTGTCGGACAGCTGATTCATGCTCCGATAGAAGGCTGCCGCGGTGAATCGCTTGAAGCCGGTTTCGCCTTCCCGCGCACTGCGTGTGGCATAGACCACGTCAAAGCCGGCGCGCCATTGTTCAACCAGCGCGGGGATGAGTTCCGGTGGATCCTGCAGGTCAGAATCGATCACCACGGCGGCATCGGCCGTTACGTGATCGAGGCCGGCGGTCATCGCGGCTTCCTTGCCGAAATTACGTGAAAGTTTGATCGCGCCGGTGCGTGGATCGTCGGCTACCAGCTTCTCGATAATTGACCAGGTATCGTCCTTGCTGCCGTCATCGACGTAGAGCACATCGCAATCCAGCGAAAGGCTATCCAATACCTTGCTCAGGCGCCGATGGAAGACCATCAGCACGTCCGATTCGTTGTACGCGGGAACGACGACGGTAAGTTGCGGCATAGATGTCGCCGAATAAAGGATGCGCCATGCTAACCAAGTGTTGCCGGTCAGGCGAATCGGCGACGGCGGACCGTCAGCGCTTCATCCGCGGTGTTGCATGGCCTTCGATATAGCCCGGTCCGCCCAACTGCGTCATCTGCTGCTCAATCCAGCCGGCGCGACGCATCACGTAAGCACTGGGCTGATCGGCATGCAGACGACGCGGGCTTGGCAGTACGGCCGCTAGTCGGGCCGCCTGCGCGGGGCTCAGTCGTGCAGGGGCGGTGTGGAAAAACGTATCGCTGGCAGCGCCCACGCCGTAAACGCCGTCACCCAGCTCGGCGATGTTGGCGTAGACCTCGAGAATGCGCTGCTTCGGCCAGGTTAGTTCGATCAGCACGGTGAAGTACGCCTCCAGTCCTTTGCGCACGAAACTGCGACCGTTCCACAGGAAAAGGTTTTTCGCCGTTTGCTGGCTGATCGTGCTGGCGCCGCGCAAGCGCCCGCCGTCATCGGCTTCGTCGATGGCGCTATGAATCGAGTCGAAGTCGAAGCCGTGATGGTAGGGAAACTTCTGATCTTCACCCGCCACCATGGCCAGCGGCACCCATGGGGAGATCTGGTTCCACGGTACCCAGCGCTGGCGCAGATGGAAATTCGGCTCGCGATGCACCCACGCGCCAAGCTGGCGTTCGACCATCACTGCCGATGTCCATGGCGGCACAAAGCGCAGCACCAGCACCAGCAGCCACGTCATGAGCAGCCATGCCAGCACTATGATCGCCAGCAGGCGTAGCAGACGACGCAATGGAGAGCGACGGGAAAGGTTGGACATAGCGACACGCAATCGGAAGTATGGCGAGTATAAGGGCGTTGTTCCGAGCCGGCCGCGCCCCCATTTGAATGCCTTGCCGCAAATGCGTGCCCAGACCACAACACTCCGATCTCACGAGGGCTCTTGCCTTGGAAAACCTGCCAGTCGACGACGTTCTCTATCGCTTCCTGCTCGAGCACGCGGGTATCCGCGGCGCGCTGGTTCGGCTGGGTCCGGCATGGCGTGATGTGGCGGGTCGCGCGGAGTATCCACCGGCGCTGCATGCTGTGCTGGGCGAGGCGCTGGCTGCCAGTGCGCTGCTTACCGGCAACATCAAGCTGGACGGTGCGCTGTCGATCGAACTGAAAAGCACTGGCGCATTGCGCCTGCTGTTCACTGAATGCAACGACGAAGGTCGCCTGCGTGGCCTAGCGCGCTGGAATGATCCGCTGATCGAGCCGCTGGAGTTGCATGCGCTGCCAGATGCCATCATGGCGATCACCATCGGCAACGTGGAACGTGGTCAGCGCTATCAAGGGCTCGTTGACTTGCAGCATCCTGGGTTGGCCGATGCGCTGGAAAATTATTTCGTCCAGTCCGAACAGCTGCCCGCGCGCATCGTGCTGGCCACCAGCGCTGATTACGCCGTTGGCCTGATGTTGCAGAAGGTGCCCGACGAAGGCGGCCGCGACGCGTCGGATGACAAGGACGCGTGGAACCGTGTCGTCCAGCTCACGGCCACGCTGGGCGCTGACGAATTAATGACCACGGCGCCGGCGGAGCTGCTGTATCGGCTGTATCACGAGGAGTCCGTGCGGCTGTTCGAATCGCGTCCGCTGGCGTTCGGTTGCAGCTGCAGTCGCGAACGGGTGACGGCGATGCTGCGCTCGCTGGGGCGCGAAGAGGTCGACGCGGCGCTGGAGGCCCGCGAAGGCGAGATCGAGGTGATCTGCGAGTTCTGCGCGCAACGTTATCTGTTCGATCGAATCGACGCGGAGCATCTGCTCAGCGACAGTGCAGTGTTGGGAACGCCAGACACGACACAATAGTGCATGGGCTGAGTCGGTCTGAATATCGGGACGGAAAGGCGTCGGTGCATGGCTCGACGCGTTGTCGCTGAGGAAAGGATCAGGTCCGCCGCGGTGGCGTGACGGCGCCGAGCCAGGTTTCCGCAGCCTGCGGCATGGCGAAGAGGAATCCCTGGCCATAGCGGCAGCCGACTTTCATCAACGCCTGCCGCTGGGATTCTTCCTCAATGCCTTCGGCGATCACTTTCATCTGCAGTGAGTCGGCCAGCACCTGGATCGCGCGCACCAGCGCGAGCCCTTGGGTTTCCTGATCGTCGACAGGCAGCTCGGTGATAAAGGAACGATCGATCTTCAGCGTCTCGAACGGGTACCGATGCAGATAGCTGAGCGACGAATAGCCCGTACCGAAATCATCCAGCGCGATACCGATGCCATGGTTGCGCAGATTCTGCAGCATCTGTTTCACCTGGTTGGGATTCTCCAGCAAGGCGTGTTCGGTGACCTCGATGCGGATGCATTGTGCAGGCACCGCATATTGCTCGAACAACGCGAGCAGCTTCTGATCGAGATCGGGAGAGCGAAAATGCCGACCGGATACATTGATGCTGATAAAGCCATCGGCACCGATCAGCTTCATGCCTTGTTTGCAGACCTGCTCGAAGATATGCCAGTCGATCGCCTCGGCGCAGCCGCAGTCCTCGGCGATCAGCAGAAAATCATGTGGCAACAGCAACCCACGCTGGGGGTGATGCCAGCGCAGCAACGCTTCGTATCCGGCAACCCGGCCATCGGCTAGCTCCACGATCGGCTGATAGAACGGCACGAACTCGTTGCGACTGAGCGCGTGGCGTAGATCGCTCTCCATGTCCAGCAGCGACAGCGCCTCGCGACGCAGCCGTTCGTCAAACATCGCTGCCCGATGACGACCACCATCCTTCGCGTTGTACATCGCTGCGTCGGCATCACGCAGCAGCTCTTCGGGCTGCTTGTAGTGCGGGCTGGACAGGGCGATACCGATCGAGGCAGAGGTGAAAATCTCCTTGGTGCCAAGCCGGAACGGCGTCTGCAGCTCGACGATGATGCGTTCGGCGATCACCATCGCCTTGCCGGTGTCGGCAATGCCCTCGAGCAGTACGGCAAATTCATCGCCGCCCAGCCGTGCGACTACGTCGCGGGTCTTCAGGCAGGCCCGAATACGCCCGCCGACCTGGAACAGCAGATCATCACCGATCAGGTGACCCACCGAATCGTTGATGACCTTGAAGCGGTCCAGGTCGATAAACAGCACGGCAAACTGCTCGATCGGATTTTCGATGTAACGCTGCATGGCCTGCTCCAGCCGTTGCAGCAGCAGGGTACGGTTGGGCAGGCCGGTCAGCGAGTCGTGTAGCGTCTCGTATTTCAGCCGTCGCTCGACACGTTCGCGTTCGGCGATCTGTTCGCGCAGGTCGCGATTTGCCAACGCCAGCGCGCGGGTACGTTCGGTGACGCGACGTTCCAGCCCCGCATAAGCCTGCTTCAGTGATGAGTCGGCATATCGGCGCTGCAGCGCGTTGGCGATGTGGTAACTGACGAAGGTAAGCAGCTCTTGATCACGTTCGTGATAATTGTGTTCGAGCGAGTAGCTTTGCAGCGCCAGTACGCCCATGACTTTGTCGCCCCAGACCAGCGGCACGCCAAGCCAGCAGACGGCACTCGCGCCGAAGTGTGAGATTTCGCCCGTCGCTACCAGTCGATCAATGTCGGCAGGAAACGCTAGCAAAGGAGTGCCGTGGCGCAGGACATATTCGGTCGCACCGCGACCATGCATGCGCGGAGGGCGCACGTTATCAATCTCGTCGACGGAGTAGGGGAAAGTCAGTGACTCCGTTTCCTCATCGACCAGCGCAATATAGAAATTGCGTGCGTAGAGCAGACCGCTGATCGCTTGATGCACGGCTGTGTAAAAATTTTCCAGGCTGCCCGAGGTATTGGCCAGCTCGGCAATGCGGAACAGCGCAGCTTGCAGACGTTCGCCACGTTGGCGCTGCAGAACCTGCTGGCGCAGCACACGATTGGCCTCGCGCAGCGCGGCAGTGCGATCGGTCACCCGGCGGCCCAGTTCGAGATGCGCCTCGCGTCGCTCCAACGCTGTCTGCACGTGCTGTGCAACGTAACTCAGCAGCTCAAGGTCATGCCGGGAGTAGTGTGTATCCGTGCGATAGCTTTGCACCACGATGCCGCCGACGACCTTGCCTGCGCGCAGCAGCGGAACGCCCAGCCAGTGTTCGCAGCTAGGCCCCATCAGCACGAAGCGCTCGCCGAACTGCTGCCCCAGTTCCTCGATCGAGCCCATCATCGGCCGACCCTCATGCAACAGGTTCCAGGTCAGACCGTGCAGCATTTCCTGCAGCGGCATGTCCTGATCGGGCGGCGGCGGATCGGTATCGACGGTGTCGATGTAGTAAGGGAAGCGGATGGTGTCAGTCGTGGTGTCGTGTAGCACGATATAGAAGTTTTCGGCATACATGAGGCTGCTGACGATGGCATGCAGCGAGCGCATCATCTCGGGCATGTCGTGTCCGGCACCGGCCTGTTCGGCGATGGCATACAAGGCGCGCTGCAGCCGCTCGGCCAAGGCCAGACGCGAGATGGCCTCGTAGAGCCGGCTGGTTTCGGCTAACTGGCGCAGACGCGCGCCGGAAAGTCGTCCAAGCCAGGCCAATTGTTCCAGCACGTCATCCAGCAACGGCTGACCGTCCCACTCCATGGTCAGTGTACGTGAACCCTGGGGATCCTCGGCGAGTTCAAGCTGGGCCGTCAACGGAGCCGGTTGTTCATCTTTGTGTCGCCAGCGAAGCTGTCCGTGAATACCCAGGCTGCGCACCATCAGCTCGCCAATGTCCATCACACCACCCGCATCGGACGCCTCGAACAGTCGTTCGACGGCATCACGCAGAGACGCAAGATCTCGCGCCACAAGAAATGGCTGGGATTGACGGATCGTTGGCGTGACACTCATGGAGGTAATAGTTCCGGGCCGGTCTTGTGATCGACGTATCGGTACAGCGTTTTGTTGTGTAAGCTTATATCGTGTAAGTTGGCTTCGTAGCCAGCTTTGTGACGTACGGGGAACTCAATACTTTCAAAGGTCATTCAAGGGCCTTGGCCCGCTTTTTGTGAGCTGGTAGGGGCTTTTGACTGTATTTGAAGGGTGTTAGTTATTTGTAAAGTTCGGGTATACTGCATTCGCAAGATATCCACCGGAAACGACGTTACCCAAGCTCATGCGCCGACTGTATTTGCCACTGCTGATGTTCCTGTTGCCGCTCGCTGCGGCCGGGCAGTCTGCGGTTGGAGATAACGCGGTTGCCGAACAGCTGCTGTCACAGCAGCCGGCGCAGATGGCTCAAGTTGGACCCGGCGTAGTTGTGCCGCTCTGGCTTGGTGCCAATGGTCATCTGCTGGCGCTCAAGGCGGATAACGGTAGCAGCGCTGATGCGCTGCGCAACAACTCGCTGCTGTCCTTTCACGTGGTTGACGCATCCAGCGTCACGTCGACCGGTCTGCAATATGGCTTGGCGCCGAATCTGCAAGCGAACGCGGAGATCAGCCAGCACACCTGGGTCAATCAACCCACCCGCGTTATCGGCAGCGAAGTGGGCGCCACGTATAACGCCGGACGCTACAGCCTTGGCTTCAGCGTCGGCGCCAACAGCACGCAGGACAACAACCCAACGTTGCCGCGCATACTTCCAAGCGTTGCGGCGGGTGTTGATGGCTTGTCGAGCTTTGACAGCAGTGCCCAGGTCAATGCACGTGGTCGATTGGCATTCGGCAATACCAGTGGTATCGATTTGGGTGCCAGCGTTGGCCGCATCCACTTGCTGCCGGGCAATCTGCTGGGCATCAATACGCTGGACCAGAAAGCCTTGAGCTTTGGCGTTGACCATGGCGCGTTGAGCGGCATGTTGATTGGTCGCACGATGGAGCCGCAGCTTGGCGTCCCCGGCGCCAATTTCAGTCCCGACCGCCGCTGGAACAGTATCGATCTGGGTGTCACGTGGCGTCTGCCGTGGCGCGGCCAGTTGAGCGTCGGTGCGCAGAATCTTTGGTCATCCGGTACGCCTTCCAATACGCCGGTCGGTCCCGAGCCGGATCAGTCGCGTACGCCTTATGTGCAGTACCACCAGGATCTCTGATCGTTCGCTGGTTTTCGAAACCGAACTTGAAAACGCCATCGCTCACACGATGGCATTTTCGCTTGTGGCAAGCGAAATTTTTAATTACGCCATTTATGGCAAGCAGTTTGTGATTGCGCCATTTATGGCAAGCGGATTTTTGATCGTGCCATTTATGGCCAGCAGACCTATAAGCGTGCCATTTAAGGCTCTGCACTCTGCAAACGTGTTTGCGACCAAGCGGCTGACGATCAGTCCTGTTTGCGGATGTGCAGATCGCCGCTGAAGGTTTCGATGTTGATCTTGCCGCTGCCGTTGCCCAAATGGACATCCAGACTGCTGCCTGGCCCGTGCTCGGGTTTTTCCGGCGTGCCGAAGTCGCTGCGCAGATCACCGCTGAAGCTGCTCGCGTGAAGCGAGCCGGAGATGGTTGAAGGCAGTTGCAACTGCACGTTGCCGCTCATGCTGTCGATCCCAATATTGCCATCGGCAGCAACGCTGCCAGCCAGTTGCACATCGCCAGACACGGTGCTCAAAGTCAGCTTTTTCCAAGGGCCGCCATTGGCCTGAATATGGCCGGAGATCGTCTCCAGCTTTACTTCGTTGCCGAGGGTCGGCGCAAGGATGTCGCCGCTGACCGTCTGCAAACTGGCTATTTCGGCATGGCCAGCCAGTTCAATATTGCCGCTGACGCTGTCCACTTTGAGCGACGGTGTGCGCGCACTGATGCGCGCCCTGCCGCTGACGCTGCTGATCTCGATGTTGCCACCGTCGAGCCCATCGAGGACCAGCGGCGCGCTGACCACATTGATATCCAGTGAAGCAGCCTTGGGCACGTGCAGCTCCAGTGTGCTCGGTGACATCCTGCTGTCGCTGCTCCAATTCAACCAGCCTGAGCCGCCCTGGGGTTCGACCTTGATCGAGAGGTCACTGTTGCTGCCGGTGATCGCCAAGGGTTTGGTGCCATCACCGAGTTGACCGCTGACCTGTACTTCATTGCGATCCCAGCCGATGACGGTCACCGTACCGGCGACGTTGCTGACGCTGACGCGGGCCGTGGCGCTGGCGTCGTGGCGCAGATTGATCGGTGTCTCAGCCGAGGCCTGACCAATGCAAAAACACAGCAGTAGTGGAAAGTAATGGGTAGTTTTCATGGTCATTCCTGAGCGCATCAGCCGGCGTCACTCGCCAGCTGACGAAGCTGGTTCTGTTGACGCTCGGTGCGCATGAGTAAACGTTGCAGCGCTGGTGAATCGGGTGCTTGCTGGATTGCCTGCTGCAATTCCATGCGCGCAGCATTCAGCTGTGTGGCCGCGCCGGTCAGGCGGGGGTCAGTGGGTTTCCAATTTGTCGTGGTCGGCTGTGTGCTGGCCATCGGTGTCGGCGCTGACGCAAACCTCGCGTGCCAGCCGACAAAGCCGGCGAGCAGCAACGATGCTGCAAAACCGGCGGCGATCAGCCAGCGCCGTGGATTTCCCGATCGAGGCTTCGCAGTCGACGCGCTGTCGGTTACTGCCGGCCCGGCATTGTCCAGTGCAGCGCCGATCGTGTTCCACAAATCCTGGCGAGGAGTGAGTGGCTGACGCAGGTCGCGCATTTGCCGGCGCCATTCGAATTCGTTCATGTCATTTCTCCCGCAGCTGCGGATCCCAATGTCTTGCGTAGTAGGCCGCGGGCGCGGTGCAGTTGTGCTTTTGATGTGCCAACGGCCATGCCGAGTTCGTTGCCGATTTCTTCGTGTCGCCAGCCTTCAATATCGTGCAGTACCAGCACCGCGCGGGCGCGTGGCGGCAGCAAAGCGATAGCGCGTTGGAGTTCTTCGCGCTCGGCGGCGCAAAACGGCGTCTGGCCTGGATCAGGCAGGTGTTCATCGTCCACCATGCTGACCGGATCAGCGCCGCGGGCGCGAATATCCATCAGCGCCACATTGACCGCGAGTCGATACAGCCAAGTGCCGAATGCGCTTTCATGGCGAAAGCCGGGAAGTTTTTGCCATGCGCGAACGAAGGCTTCCTGTGTCAAATCCTCCGCGCGAGCGTGATCGTAACCGGCGAGTCGATAGACCGCGCCATGCACGCGGCCCACGTGGAGGTGATAAAGCCGCTGGAACGCTCGCCGATCACCCGCTGCCGCTGCGCGAACGTCGTCACCGTCGTTGGCTACCGCGGTGGCGACGGGTGACATGGAAGGTCCAATGGCAGGGCAGGTGGAGATCATCTTGCCAGCTTGGATGCATCCAAGCGCAGAAGGGTTTGAATCGACTGAGTTGCATCAGGTCGCTGGCATGAGTTCCGATCACAGGCGATTGGCGAACGGCTGCGATCGGTCGACTCAGGAGGCGGCAGCCTTCCGGTGCGGTTGCTCGACTGCCTTGGCGACTGCCCGTGCGACGCGTTGCTGCTCTTTTCGCAGGCGCTCCGGCAGGCGCGGTGCGAAAGTATCGAGATATTCGCCGATGGCGGCGAGTTCATCCTGCCAGGCGGCGCTGTCCACTTCGAGCAGTTCATCGAGCCTGACGCGGTCGAGTTTCAGTCCATCGAGATTAAGTTCATCAGCCAACGGCAGCGTACCGATCGCGGTATCGACGCCGGTAACGCGGCCCTCGACGCGATCGATCATCCACTGCAGCACGCGCAGATTGTCGCCAAAACCGGGCCACAGGAATTTGCCGTCAGGGCCTTTGCGGAACCAGTTGACGTGGAAGATCTTGGGTAAGTTGGCGTTGGCTTGATCGAACGACAGCCAGTGCGCGAAGTAGTCGCCGTAGTGATACCCGCAGAACGGCTTCATTGCCATCGAGTCGCGTCGCAGCACGCCGACCTCACCGGTTGCCGCCGCCGTGGTTTCCGAGCCCATGGCAGCCCCCATCAAGACACCGTGTGTCCAGTCACGGGCTTCCATCACCAGCGGCAGCAGCGAGGGTCGACGACCGCCGAACACGATGGCGCTGAGCGGCACGCCCTGCAGCGCTTCGGCCTTTTCAGACCAAGTCGGGCATTGCTTTGCGCTTACGGTGAAGCGTGAATTCGGATGCGCCGCGGGACCGTTGGCGGCATCGTAGGGGCGGCCTTGCCAGTCGGTGACCGGCTTGCCTGGCAGGCCTTCCCACCACGGCTGGTTGTCGGCAGTCACCGCCACGTTGGTGTAGATGGTGTCGTGTGCGATGGTGGCCAGCGCATTCGGATTACTGCTCTCGCTGGTACCCGGGGCCACACCGAAGAAACCAGCCTCGGGATTGATGGCGTATAGACGTCCATCCTCGCCGGGCCGCATCCAGCAGATGTCGTCGCCGATCGTCCAGACCTTCCAGCCGTCCTGGCGATAGCCTTCCGGCGGAATCAGCATGGCCAGATTGGTTTTGCCGCAGGCAGAAGGAAACGCGGCAGCGATGTAATGCGTCTCGCCCTTGGGATTCTCGATGCCGACGATCAGCATGTGTTCGGCCAGCCAGCCTTCCGTGCGGGCCTGATTGCTGGCGATACGCAGTGCATGGCACTTCTTGCCCAGCAGGGCGTTGCCGCCGTAGCCGGAGCCATACGATTTGATGGTGAGCGCTTCGGGGAAATGCATGATGAAGCGACGTTCGGGATCGAGTTCGCCGGTGGAGTGCAGCCCCCTGACGAAATGTCCTTCGCGCTCGATCCGCGCCTGTGCCGCTGCGCCCATGCGGGTCATGATGCGCATGTTCGCGACGACGTAGGGGCTGTCGGTGATCTCCACGCCGCAGCGCGCCAACGGGGAGTCGATCGGACCCATGCAGTAGGGAATCACGTACAGCGTGCGGCCAGCCATGCAGTCATCAAATAGTGCGTCGATCTTCGCGTGCGCTTCGGCCGGTGCCATCCAGTGGTTGTTCGGACCGCTGTCCCGTTTGTCCGTATGGCAGACAAACGTCAGGTGCTCGACGCGCGCAACGTCAGAAGGATTGGAGCGGTGCAGATAGCAGCCGGGGTGAGTCTGCTGATTCAACTCGATCAGGTCGCCGGTCTGCAGCATTTGCTGCACCAGCGCCTGATATTCGGCGTCCGAACCATCGCACCAATAGATGCGATCGGGTTTCGTCAGGGCCGCGACTTCATTGACCCACTGCTCGAGTGCTTCCAGCTTACTCGCCATCGTTTTCCCTCTGGTCTTGCATGAATTGAGAATGGAAACGGTAGTTTGCAGACATTGGCATTGCAAGGCGTGACGCAGCAAAAGGCCGTCCGGGCGGCTTATGGAATCACTTCCAATGTGATGAACGGATCAGGCTGGGATCAGGGTCGCAATCATGTGTTCCACGTAGGCATCGAACTCTTCGTGGTTGATGCGCGGCAGGCCCAGGGTGAAGTTGAGCTGCAGAAAGCCCACGTAAGCAGCGTAGGTCAGGCGTGCGCGGTTGAGAGCTTCGATCGAAGGCAGACCGGCTTCGCTATAGGCGGTAGTGAGAAATTCCATTCGCCGCTGCGACACCCGTGCCATCACCGGGACTACCTGTGGATGATCAAGGGCTTTCAGCAGCGCGGCATACACACGGTGCGGCTGCAACTCGTGGGCGACTCGACGAAACAATTCGGGCAGACGTTTGCGCGGATCGGCGATCTGCTCGATCTGGTTGATCACTTCGCGCTCGCCGTACTGCTCCCAACGCTCCAGCGAGGCGTTCAGCAAGGCCTCGCGAGTGCGGAAATGCCAGTAGAAGCTGCCCTTGGTGACGCCAAGCTGTCGTGCCAACGCTTCGACGGCCAAGGCACCCACGCCTTGCTCGGCGATCAGATGCAGCGCGGCGAGTTCCCAATCCTCGGCGGATAGGCGGGTGCGTTCCGGTTTTATGGCGGCGTTCATTGGGGCATGGTAGCCACACGCTTTGAATTTGTAATGCGGCGCGATTTATATCATTGAAATTTCAAGGTATTTATTGGCACTTGAGCTGGCGAATGATGGCGGAAAACCGGCGTATTGACGGCACTTGCCGCGACAGTCCATACTCATCCGTATGGTTTCCCCGAATACTGCCAACGCTGAGGTCTGTCGTTTTCCGGTCGCCGATCTGAATTTGGCGGTGGAAACGCGTAACGCTGCGGGTCGGCCGGTGCTGCTTTTTTCGCATGGCTTCGGGCAGACGCGCGGCGCGTGGAATGTTGCAGCGACTGCCCTGGCTGAAGAGGGCTGTCGATGTGTCACGTTCGACAGTCGCGGCCATGGCGAAAGCGATCGGGTTCTTGATGGCGAATATCGCATGGAGCAGTTCGCCGATGATCTGATTCGAATCGCCAAAGCCCAACCCGAGCCACCGATTCTGGTCGGCGCATCCATGGGTGGGCTGTTGGGCATGCTGGTGGCGGGGGAAATGACACCGTCACCGTTCCGGGCACTGATTCTTGTCGATATCACACCGCGTTGGGAAACCGCTGGGGTGGAACGCATTCTCGCCTTTATGCAGGCCTATCCAGAGGGCTTTGCCGACTATGACGAAGCGGCCGAAAAGATCGCGGGCTATCTGCCGCAGCGACGCGAACGCAAGACTGAAGAACAGCTGCGTCCGCTGTTACGTAAAGGCCCCGATGGTCGGCTGCGCTGGCACTGGGATCCTGCGTTGTTGGCCGGTGTGGTAAGCCAAAGCGAGCGTTACCAGCCGCGCCTGCTGGCAGCGGCATCCAGGATCGACGTGCCGGTATTACTGCTGTCCGGGGCAAGCAGCGACGTGGTATCGAGCGATACGGTCAAGGAATTTTTGCAGCGCGTGCCACACGCACGGCATGTGGAGTTGCCGCATGCCACGCATATGGTGGCCGGCGATTCGAATGATGGCTTTACACGCGAAGTTGCGCGCTTTGTGCAAGATCTCGTGCAACAGGATCTCGTTCAACAAAATCTGGCCCAACCAAACTCGAGCCAACCCGACTTGTCGAATCAACAAGATCTGGATCGACCCGATGACCGGCACTATGCCGGTGCTGTTCAACCGTGATGAGGTGTTGATATGTCTGTGTTACTGACCATCCTGGCAGCGCTGATAGCGACTGGCGCCTGCGCTTACCACCGTTCCAGCCTGCGCACATGGGCGATCGCCACGATAGTCACCACATTCGTGGTTGGCCTCATCGCGGGCGCGCCGTTGACCATGCTGATCCTGCTGATCATCGAGCTGGCGATCGCCGTGCCGCTGCTGATGGTGAGTTTCCGTCGCCGCCAGATTAGTGCGCCGATCCTGAAGACGTTCGCCAAGGTCACGCCGAAGCTCTCCGATACCGAACAGACCGCGCTGGAAGCGGGCACGATCGGTTTCGAGGGCGAGCTGTTCTCGGGCAAGCCGAATTGGAGCGTGCTGATGAAGCAGCCCAAGCCGGTATTGAGCGTAGAAGAGCAGGCGTTCATGGACGGCCCGGTCGAAGAACTCTGCGGCATGATCGACGACTGGCAGATCACGCACGAGTTGGCTGATTTGCCGCCGAACGTCTGGGACTTCATCAAGAAGAACAAATTCTTCGGCATGATCATCCCGAAGCAGTACGGTGGTCTGCAGTTCTCCGCGCTCGCCCATTCGGCCGTGCTGCAGAAGCTGTCGACCATGTCGTCCACGGTGGCTTCGACCGTGGCTGTGCCCAACTCACTCGGACCAGCCGAGCTGCTGCTGCACTACGGCAGCGACGAGCAGAAAAATCACTATCTGCCACGTCTCGCGGTCGGCGAAGAGATTCCGTGTTTCGCACTCACCGGTCCGTATGCCGGCTCTGATGCCACCTCGATCCCCGACTTCGGCATTGTCTGCAAGCAGACGGTTGATGGTGTCGAGACGCTTGGCCTCAAGCTGACGTTCGACAAGCACTACATCACGCTGGCACCGATCGCCACCCTGGTCGGCCTGGCCTTCCGTATGTATGACCCCGAGCATCTGCTGGGTGAGAAGGAAGATCTCGGCATTACGCTGGCGCTCTTGCCGCGTACGACGCCGGGGCTGCAGATCGGTCGCCGTCATTTCCCGCTGAACGTGCCGTTCCAGAATGGCCCGATCCACGGCAAGGACATGTTCGTGCCACTGTCCACCTTGATTGGTGGCCCGCACATGGCGGGTCACGGCTGGCGCATGCTGGTCGAGTGTCTGTCGGTCGGTCGTGCGATTTCGCTGCCTTCCAGTGCCACCGGCGCGGTTCGCGGTGCGGTTGCAGCAACGGGCGCGTATGCGCGCATGCGCAAGCAGTTTGGCCTGTCGATTGCCCGCTTCGAAGGCGTGGAAGAGGCGCTCGCACGCATCGGTGGCCTGGCTTACGCCACCGCTGCCTTGTCCAAGTCGACAGCAGCCGCGGTTGACCGTGGCGAGAAGCCGGCAGTGACCTCGGCGATTGCAAAATACCACGCGACCGAGTGGGGTCGTGAAGTCGCCGCCAATACGATGGACGTGCTGGGTGGCAAGGGTGTGCAGCTCGGTCCGAAGAACTACGCCGGCCGCTCGTTCCAGGCGGTGCCGATTGCCATCACGGTCGAGGGCGCCAACATCATGACGCGCAGCCTGATGATCTTCGGTCAGGGTGCGATCCGCTGCCATCCCTATGTGCTGAAGGAAATGCAGGCGCTGGCGATCACCGATCGCAGCGAACAGCTGAAGACATTCGACCGTCTGTTGTTCAGTCATCTCGGCTTCGGTGTGTCCAACGCGGTGCGCAGCTTCGTGTTCGGTCTTACCGGCTCGCGCATCGGCGAGAGCGCCGGTGACAATTACACCCGTCGTTACTACCGCAAGCTCGACCGTTACTCGGCAGCGCTGGCGTTGTGTGCTGACGTATTCATGGGCGTGCTGGGCGGCAAGCTGAAGTTCGAGGAAAAGCTGTCCGCGCGTTTGGGCGACGTGTTGAGCAATCTGTACATCGCCAGTGCCATGCTGAAGAACTATGAAGACGCCGGCCGGCCGGAGGCTGATCGTCCACTGCTGGCGTGGGCGTTCCACGAGTGCATGTGGCGTACGCAGACAGCGCTCGATGGCGCCATCCGTAATTTCCCCGTCCGCCCGGTGTCGTGGCTGCTGCGTGCGCTGGTGTTCCCGTTCGGTCGCCGTGAGGTGCCGCCGTCCGATCGTCTGGGGCGCCGCGTGGCTGCCTTGATCACGGGTCCTAGCGAAGCACGCGATCGCTTGCTGGAGTATGCCTACCTCACGCCGACACCGAACAACGTGGTTGGCCGTATGAACGCACTGCTGCCACAAGTCATTCTGTCCGAGCCGGTGGATCGCAAATTTGCCAAGGCGCAGAAGAGCGGCCAGTTCAAGGCGCACGATTACTTCGAGCAGCTGGTCGAGGCGGAGAAGGCTGGCGTGCTGAGCGCTACGGAGGCAGCCCTACTCAAGCATGTACGCGAGAGCGTGTTTGAGTTCATTTCGGTCGATGACTTCCATCCGGACGAATTACGCGCGTTCAAGACCCGTGCAGATCGGCAGGCCGAAGCGCAGGCCGATGCATGGGTTCGCAAGCCCGAGGTGCGTACGCCCGAGAACGCCGAAGGCTAAGGTCGGCCAGGCGGCATAAATCCAGACGGCATAAACAAAAAAACGGCGGGCAGTTAATCTGCTCGCCGTTTTTGTTTTCCCCCGTGCTGGCAGGTCAGGCAAAACTCAAGTTGCCGCTGTGGATATATCCGCCATTACGCAACAATTTTTTCCGGCGTGTTTGGCTTCGTACATGGCACGATCGGCTGACCGGATCAGCTGTTCGTCGGCATCCTGACGATCGCTTTCGAGATACTGCGCCACGCCGATGCTGGCACCGACGCGCACGTTGATCGTGCTTTCACCCACGGTGAGCGTGTATGGCTCGGCGAGTGCCTTGCAGAGCGATTGACCGAGCTGAAGGGCGAGCTTCGGATCGTCGATTTCCTCGAGAATCAGCGCGAATTCGTCACCGCCAATGCGTGCCACGGTGTCGTTGCGCCGTAGTTCTTCAACCAGGCGCTTGGAGATTTCCTGCAGCAACGCATCACCTGCGGGATGGCCGTGTTCATCGTTGACGTTCTTGAAACCATCGATGTCGATGCAGGCGAGTGAAAACTTTCCGTGATGGCGTTGCGCATGATTGATCGCAACGTTCAATCGATCGTGAAACAGCATGCGGTTGGGCAGGCCTGTGAGGGCATCGTGGCTGGCTTGATGGCGCACCAGCGCCTCGACTTTTTTGCGTTCGGCGATTTCCACCGTCAGCTGCTGGTTACGCTCGGACAGCGATGTCATCGCCTGTTCGAGTTCGGTACGCGCGGCGTACAGTTCCAGAAAGATGCGCACCTTCGACTGCAGGATCACGTCGTTGATTGGTTTGGCCACGTAATCCACCGCACCGGATCGATAACCCTTGAGCCGGCTCATGTCATCCGCGTAGGCTGCCGTGACGAAGATGATCGGTGTCTCGTGCAGCTGCTCCGTTTCGCTGAGCAGGGCGGCCACTTCGAAACCGTCCATATCGGGCATGTTGACGTCGAGCAGGATCAGCGCGAACTGATGATCCAGGCACAGTGCCAGCGCCTCGTTGCCACTGGTCGCCTCGAAAATCGCTGCGCCGCTGCGCGCCAGCAATCGGCGCATGGCGACCAGGTTGGCGTTGGTATCGTCAACGACGAGAATTTTCGGAAGCATCGTATTCAAGGTAGACAAACTTAGGCCAGGCAAAGATGGTTCAACAATGGCGCTATCTGTTCCAGCGCTACGCAGTAATCAGCGCCGGCAAGGTCCAGCGCTGCACACGGCATGGCCGATGCGTCGGCATTTTCGGGGTCCTGTACCACCGCGATGCCGCCGCGTTGGCGAATCCTCGCCAAACCTTCGGCGCCATCGCGATTCGCACCAGTCAATATCACGCCGATCATGGCCGAATGATAAACGTCGGTGGCAGAGCTGAACATCACGTCGATCGATGGTCTGGAATGGCACACTTGCTCGTCGACGGACAATGCAAAATGCCTATCGTTCTCAATCAGCAGATGATAGCCGCCGGGCGCAATGTGCACGGCGCCGCCAGTGGCCAACTGCCGTTCGCGTGCTTCCATCACTGGCAACGCGGAATGGTTGCCCAGTAGTTCGCACAACGAATCGACATTACCGGATGTATGACAGCAGACCAGTAGTGTTTGTGACAACCGTCGATCCAGGCCGCCCAGCAAAATCCTGAGCGCGTTGAAGCCACCCTGAGAGCAGCCGATGGCAATCAATTCAGGCCGGCGCATCGCATGTTTCAGAGGTCAGTTGCAGCGTGCGTCGATACAGCCGCATGCCGGCATCGACGGCACTGAAATCAACCGCCACCGGTGCAAAGTCCAGGCTCTCGCGCAGACCCAGACAGAGGTAGCCGCCTCGCACTAGGCTGTCGCGAAACAGCGCCAGCGTGCGATTCTGCAACGGGTTGGAAAAATAGATCAGCACGTTGCGGCACAGCACCAGGTGCGCCTCGCAGAACATCCTGTCGGTTACCAGGTTGTGGTTGGTGAAGGTGATATGGCGACGCAGGCGCTCGTGCAGCCGAATGAAATCGTAGCGGGCGCTGTAGTAGTTGGCGAGCGTGTGGCTGCCGCCGGCCTCCAGATAGTTGCGTGACCACAGCTGTGCATCCTTGGCCGGATAGATGCCTTCGCTGGCGCGTTGCAGCGCATCGGGATTAAAGTCGGTGGCGAAGATATGGCTGCGCTCGTACAGGCCCGCCTCTTCCAGCAAAATCGCCAGCGAATACACTTCTTGTCCATTCGCACAGCCGGCCTGCCAGACGTTGATGCGCGGATAAGAGGCGAGCATTGGAAGCACCTGCTCGCGCAATGCGCGAAACACGGCCGGGTCGCGGAACATTTCCGATACCGGCACCGATAATCCCTGCACCACCTGCGTGACGAAATCCGCTTCGTGCAGCAGTCGTGCGGTTAGTTCGGTGATGCTCGCGCATTGGTGCACCTGTACCAGTTGGCGCACCCGTCGGGTCAGCGATGCCGGCGCGTACTGGCTGAAGTCGAAGCCGTGTCGGCGCTTGAGCGCCAGCACGAACAGATCCACCTCGATCTGTTCCAGTTCGATATCAGGTAGCGGCATCGACATGGAACCTCAGTGTTGCAGCCAGACGCGAATCATCGACGACAGCTTGTCGATGTCGATGGGTTTGGAGAGGTAATCGCTGGCGCCGGCCTCGATGCATTTTTCGCGGTCGCCACGCATTGCCTTCGCGGTCAGCGCGATGATGGGCAGGTTGATGAACGGTGCCTGCGCGCGAATGGCGCGAATAGTGTCGTAGCCGTCCATCACCGGCATCATGATGTCCATCAACACCAGCTCCGGCGCCTCGTCATCGGCCAGCGCCTTCAACGCTTTTTGGCCGTCCTGCGCCATGTTTACCACCAGGCCCCAGCCGCGCAGCACTTTGGACAGTGCAAACAGATTGCGCATGTCGTCATCGACTAACAGCACGCGACGACCGGCCAGCTCGGCATTTGATGATCCGTGGCCAGCATTCGCCGCCCGCTTGGGTGCATGCCGGATGCTGTGCAGAAAAAGACTCACTTCATCGAGCAGGCGTTCCGGTGAGCGTGCGCCTTTGACCACGATCGAGTCGGTGTACTGGCGAAGCAGCAGGTTTTCCTCGCGGCTCAAGTCGCGCCCGGAATACACCACAACCGGCGGTACGCCACCATGCGCGTTCGACAGATGTTCGAGCAGTTCAAGCCCCGACATGCCGGGTAGCCCTAGGTCGAGCACGATGCAGTCGTAGCGCGTTGCGGCCGCTTTCTCCAGCGCCTCCTCGGCGGAACCAGCTTCATCGATCAGCACATTGTCTGTACGCAACATCGTGCGCACGGCCGTGCGCGAATCGGCCTCGTCATCGACGATCAACAGATGACGCTGGTGCCCTTCGGCGAAATGCAGCAGTCGTTCGAACGCCATGCTGATCGATTCGCGGCTCACCGGCTTGGTGAGAAAGCCAACCGCCCCCTGTTCGAGCCCGCGCGTCGCTTCGTCGGTGGCGGAAATGAAATGCACGGGAATCGCTCGTGTATGGGCATCGGTCTTGAGCTGATCCATCACCGTCCAGCCGTCCATCATCGGCAACATCACGTCCAGCAGAATGCCGGTGGGATGATGCTCGCGTGCCAGCTGCAGGCCGGCTTCACCGTTGTTCGCCGCCAGCGCGCGATAACCCTTGCGATGGATGATGTCGATCAGGATGCGGGTAAAAGCCGGGTCATCCTCGATCACCAGAATCGTGGTCTGGCCCGGCTGCAAAGTGTTGCGATCGTCGTCAATGGCTTCGGGCAATAGATGCGGCGAGGCGGATAGCATGGCCGCCGGTGACACTTTCTGCAGTGTATGTTCGATCGCTTCGACGGTACGCTCCGGCGGTGTCTCCGGTAGTAGCACGGTGAAGCAGCTGCCGCGGCCGCTTTCGCTCTGCAGCAGAATATCGCCGCCCATCAACAGGCTCATTTTCCGCGAAATGGCCAGGCCGAGACCGGTGCCGCCGAACTGCCGGCTGGTGCCGGCGTCCACCTGCTCGAATGCGTTGAAGATGTGCTGAAACTTGTCGGCGGGGATACCAATGCCGGTGTCGTTGACGCTGATGGCAATCAACGGCTGATCGGCCAGGGCATCCGGCACGTTGATTGCGTTGTCGGGGCGGCCAATGCGCACGGTCACCGAACCCTGCGCGGTGAATTTGAATGCATTGCCCAGCAGGTTATTGGCGATCTGCTCGAGCTTGGCGCCGTCGGTGCGCAGGATCGTCGGCAGGCCCGGTTCGATATTCACGGTAAAGCCAAGCTGCTTTTTCTCCGCCACGTGCCCGAAGGTGCGCATCAGTCGTCGCTGCATGTCGGCCAGCGGGAGCTCGTCGATCACCAGTTCCATCTTGCCAGCCTCGATCTTGGACAGATCAAGAATGTCGTTGATCAAATGCAGCAGGCTGGTGCCGGAATCGTGGATGATCCGCGCCGATTCGATCTGTTCTTCATCGAGATTGCCGGTGTCGTTGTCGGACAGGCTGCGCGAGAGAATCAGCAGACTGTTCAACGGCGTGCGCAGTTCGTGCGACATGTTGGCGAGAAATTCGGACTTGTACTGACTGGCACGCGCCAGTTCCTGCGCTTTTTCCTCGGTGTCTTTCTGCAGATCGACAAGAACGTGCTTCTGCCGGTTGAGGCTCTCGGTCTTTTCGCGCAGCTCTTCGTTGGAGGCCTGCAGTTCTTCGGCCTGAACGCGTAGCTCTTCCTCGGAGGCGATCAGTCGTTCGGACTGTTCTTCCAGCTCCGCTGTCTTGGCCTGCAGCGCATCATTGTTTTCGCGTAGAACATCTTTCTGCTGGCGCATGACCAGTTCGGACACGCGCAGTTCGTCGGCCTGTTCCTGCGTGCGTTCCAGTAAATCCTGCGTGTTGACAGCACGGTTGAGGTTTTCCAGCGTCAACGCGATGATCGGCAGCAGTTCATCGATCAGTTGACGGTACAGCGGTTCGATCGCCGTAAAGCCGGCCATTTCCAGCACGCCGATCAGGCGATCACGGTAGAGCACCGGCAGAATTGCGATAGTGCTGGGCAGTGCGCCGCCGCTGCCGGAATCGATGTGCACGTAATTGACCGGCACGTTGTCCACAAGGATCGGTTTGCGCTCGAGGGCGCACTGCCCGACCAGACCTTCGCCCGGCATGTAGCTGTCCGCCAAATGGCCGTCCAGGCGCAAGCCGTAGCTGCCCAGCAGATCGAGACGGAAGCGTGTTTCGTCAAACGAGTAGAACAGGCCTACGCCCATCTTTAACAGTGGCACCAGCTCACTGGTCAGCCATTGGGCAAATTCGCGATGGGTGGCCGCCTGTTGCAGTCGATGAGAAACGTTGCTCACCTGGGTCTTCAGCCACGTCTGCGATTGCGTATCGATCGCCATTTGCCTGAACACCTGCAGGCCACGCGAGATCTTGCCGATCTCATCCTGCCGATCCAGCCGACGGATCTCGAAGTCGTGATCGTGATTGGCCAGCCTGGCCATCATGTCGGTGAGCCGATGCAGCGGCCGCGTCACCAGGCGCGAGGTCAGGCGAATGATCAGGATACTGATCAACAGCGCGAGCAGTGCGGTAACGCCGTTCACCACTTTGTTGAAACGCAGCGTGTTATGCAGGTCCTTGTTGCGAACCGCCAGCAGCCGGCGTTCCTCGACGACCATGCTGTCCAGCACGCCCTGTATTTCGTCGATGTTCACCGTTCGATGGCTGAGATAACTCTGCTGAATGCGGTGGCGTTCCAGACTTGCTGCCGCAGGATCGGCGATTTTCATCTGCTTGACAGGGTCAAGCACCTGCGCCGTGACCTCCAACTGCCATTTGGTCGCTATGGCTTCAAGCGTGCCGATACGCGACTGCTGCAAGGCATTGTCCGAGGTCAGCTGACGTGCCTGAGCGATGCGTATGGAAATGTCCTTCGTACCGCTCTCGAACATGGCCAGCTGATCGGCACCCTGTGTCAGCATGAAGCCGCGCGCACCGATCTGGCTGGTCTGTGCCGCATGCCTCAGATCGCTTAGCGCCAGCATCACCTCGTAGGTATGGTCCGTCCATTGGCTATGTATTTCCTGTTGGCGCAGCGAAATGCTCAGCATTGCACTCGTTACCAGAAACAGGCCCAGAAGCAGGCCAATCCCCAGGATGATTTTGCGCTGCAGCGGCTGATTGGCCAGCCACGATTGTTTCGATGATTTGGACGTGGTCGGTGGCATGCGCTGGCCGTCGTGGTTCATGGGCAATCGGTTACGGCCACCGGGTAGGGTGGCATCTGCGGACAGAGTAGCCGGTGTCATCCTCGCACCATAGCGGAGGACAATGGGCGCCTAACGGCAGCAGAGGGCTCAGCGAGTACGTCGAAACGGCATGATCGAGCCTCGGCGCAACGCCACGGCCAGCAAGGTCAGCGACAGCAACGAACAAACCGCCAGCGCGACTACCGAAGCCTCCGCACCAAACACGCCGCCGCTTAGCCATACGGGCCCGGTGCGATTCGAAACCAGCCAGCCGTCGACCGCGCCGCCCGACACCGGAATGCCGTAGATCGTGCCCTGCATGACGTTCCACGCAGCATGCAGGCCGATGCAGGCCCATAGCGAACGGGTCACGTGATAGAGCAGACCGAACATCACGCCGGCTTCAATAGAGATGGCAGCCGAACTCCACAGTGTGGCGCCGGGATTGAAGATGTGCGCACCACCAAAAAGCAGCGCCGAGATGGCCAGTGCGGACCACGTATCCAGGCCTTCCTCTACGATGCGAAACAGCACGCCACGTGCGATGATCTCCTCGCCAATGCCCGCACCGATGCCTGCGACCAGGACCTGTGGCAGCCAGTCCACGTGCGCGTTGGTGCCGGTCACGTGATACACACCGAGCAGCCACAGCACGCCGACCACGAGACTGAAAAGCAGGGCGCCGATGAGCAGGCCGCCAAGGCCGAACGTCGGCAGATTGCGCACGGAAAGTTCGCGCACGCGACGTTGCTCGATCAGCTTCACCACAATCAGATAGGCGATCAGCGCCGGCAGCAGTTGCAGGCTCAATGTGGCCAGCGCGTGCTGCAGCGGTGTCGCCGTTTTTGCCGTCCAGCCCAGCATCGCCACGACGGCGTGGGTTAAAAAGCCGATGCCCACAAGCATCGCTGCAAAGAAAACGATGCGTGCCGCCGGCGAAAAAACCAGCCAACGCAGCCAGCGCGGTGCGTCGGCTGGTGTGGCGAAAGCGAGGGATGGATTTTGCATGTCTGTCCGCCTGGTGGATGGATGCAGGCTGTCAAGGTTGGACGTTTGCCCTCAGTGCCATCCGTCACGCCGCACAACGGCTCACGAGGTTCGACGATCGCGCTTACAGATCCACCGAAGCCGCATGCTCACGGGTGTTGGCAAACCGGACCTGCGGCCAGCGCTCCTGCGCGAGCTGCAGATTGACCCGCGTCGGCGCGATATAGACCAGTTCGCCGGCACCGTCGATGGCCAGGTTCATCGCGTTTTTCTCGCGGAATTCCGCCATCTTCTTTTCGTCGTCGCAGTGCACCCAGCGCGCGGTGGTCACCGTAACCGGCTCGAAACTGGCGTCGACGTTGTACTCGTCCTTCAAGCGGTACGCCACCACATCGAACTGCAGCACGCCTACCGCGCCGAGAATCAGGTCGTTGCTCATCAACGGACGGAAGAACTGCGTGGCGCCTTCCTCGCTGAGCTGAGCCAGACCTTTCTGCAGCGCCTTCATCTTCAGCGGATCGCGCAACCGCGCGCGGCGGAAAAGCTCAGGCGCAAAGTTCGGGATGCCGGTGAAATTGATCGACTCGCCTTCGGTGAAGGTATCGCCAATCGTGATGGTGCCGTGGTTGTGCAGGCCGATCACATCACCCGGGTAGGCTGTCTCGACGATCTCGCGATCGCTGGCCATGAAGGTCAGCGCGTTGGCGATGCGGATGTCCTTCCCTGTACGCGTCTGGATCATCTTCATGCCAGCGGTATAGGTGCCCGAACACACGCGCATAAACGCCACGCGGTCGCGGTGCGCCGGGTCCATGTTGGCCTGGATCTTGAAAACGAAACCGGTGAGTTTTTCTTCTTCGGGCTCCACTTCGCGCGTCAGCGTGGCACGCGGGCGCGGCGAGGGCGCATTCGCCACGAAAAAATCCAGTAGCAGCTGCACGCCGAAGTTGTTCACCGCCGAGCCGAAAAACACCGGCGTCTGCTTGCCGGCGAGGTACTCGTCCATATCGAACGAGGGCGCGGCGCCCTGTACCAATTCGAGTTCTTCGCGCAGTTCGTGCATCGCCTCGTCGCCGATCTTTTCCAGTAGGCCTGGCGCGTCGAGGCCCTTGAAGATGGTCGAATCCTGGCGGGTGAAATTCTTGCCGGGCTCGAACACGTGCACTTCGTCCAGCAACAGGTGGTACACGCCCTTCAGCCGCTTGCCCATGCCGATCGGCCAGGTCAGCGGCGCGCAGGCGATGCCCAGCACGGATTCGACTTCATCCAGCAGCTCGATCGGCGAGCGGCCCTCGCGGTCTAGCTTGTTGATGAAGGTCATGATCGGTGTGTCGCGCAGCCGGCAGACTTCCATCAGCTTGATCGTGCGTTCTTCCACGCCCTTGGCGCAGTCGATCACCATCAGCGCTGAATCCACTGCGGTCAGCACGCGATAGGTGTCTTCGGAAAAGTCCGCGTGGCCGGGCGTATCGAGCAGGTTGACGATCTTGCCCTCATACGGAAACTGCATCACCGACGAGGTCACCGAAATGCCGCGCTCCTTTTCCAGCGCCATCCAGTCGGACGTGGCGTGGCGTGCTGCCTTGCGACCCTTCACTGAGCCGGCCATCTGGATCGCACCGCCGAACAGCAGCAGTTTTTCAGTCAACGTGGTCTTGCCCGCGTCAGGATGGCTGACGATGGCAAACGTGCGACGGCGAAGGGTTTCTTGCAAATGCGTGGACATGCGGGCAGGTCGGCTGGAGCGTTAGCCGGCAATGATACCGTGGATCGGCCTCAGGCCCGTCCTCCGTGGACCTAAGCGAAGCTAAGGTAGGTTGGGATGAGCGAAGCGAATCCCAACGCCACACGAGCTGGAATGTTGGGGTTCGCCAGCGCTCATCCCAACCTACGAGCTAACGATGTGCATCGAGATAGATGCCCGCCTGTCTTAGCTTGTCTAGCATGGTGTCGTTGTATTTCCTGGCGTAGGTCCTCGCGTTGTGATTGAGGTCTGCCTCTTCCCTCGTACAGAACGCGTCACCCGTGCCCTCTAACATTCTTATTTTGCTTTTGTGCGCATAGGGGTCGCCGTCGTAACCGGGAACTTCTACGGAAAAACCATAGACCCCCAACAACTGAGCATCGCCTCTCGCATACGCGCTCGCAGCGTCTTTGGTTGCGCTGTTTAGCTTCAGCGATCTCAGCTCCTCAAGTCCCTTTGAATGTTTGTTCTGCGTCGATGGATTGCACGTCGACGCTGGGTGGCTGCATGCCGACAGCGCAAGGGAAGCGACCAAAATAAGAACGATTGGGAGGCTTTTTCTCACATAGACCAGCCAGATATGGAATTGTGGATGACGCTTCAGGCTAAAGGGCTTAAAGGCCGGTTGAGACCGCCATCGCAAGCAGAACTTAAGGCACTTTCCATTCGCTAGTCTTCAGAGCTTTGAAAAAGAACCCGAGTATCACTCCTCGGGTTCTTTTGCTTGGAGCTGACAATCAGATCAGCGCGCCATCGAAAACGAAGCTTACTTCGCTTCCTTCTCCATCAGCTTCTCGATCATGCTGGCTGGTACTTTTTCGTAATGATCGAAGATCATGGTGAAGGTGCTGCGGCCGCTGGTGGCCGAACGCAGGAAGTTGATGTGGCCGAACGTTTCGCACAGCGGCACGAAGCCCTGGACGAAGGCCGACACACCCTTTTGGTCTTGGTCGGAGATGCTGCCGCGACGACGGTTGATGTCGCCGATGACGTCGCCGAGGTAGGTCCCTTCGGTGACCACTTCCAGACTCATGATCGGCTCGAGCAGCTTCGGCTTGGACAGCTCGCCTCACGGAAGCAGGCGTGGCCGCCATACTCGATGGATAAGCCCGTCCGCGGGCCACGCGGGAGCGTAGCCAAAGCATCCGAATCCACACAGTCGATGCTATACCGGACGCGCCGTGCGCAGTCGGCGCAACACCGCAGCGAGCAGTTCGACTTCCTCGCGCGTGTTGTAGAACGCGAGCGAGGCGCGCACGGTGGCCTCCTGGCCGAAGCGGCGCAAGATGGGCTGCGCGCAATGATGGCCTGCGCGCACGGCAATGCCTTCTTCGTTGAGCGCCTTGCCGACTTCTTCGGGCGCGTAGCCGGTGAGCACGAACGAGAGCACGCTCGCCTTGTCCTGCGCGGTGCCGATCAGGCGCAGGCCCGGAATATCCTTGAGCAACGCGGTAGCGTAGTCGAGCAGTTCGTGCTCGTACGCGGCGATGTTCTCGATGCCGATGCGTTCGACATAGTCGATCGCGGCGCCCAGACCCGCCGCATCGGCGATGTTGCCCGTGCCGGCTTCGAAACGAGAGGGCGGACCCTGGAACAGCGCGCGCTCGAAGGTGACATCGCTGATCATGTTGCCGCCGCCTTGCCAGGCCGGCATGTCCTCGAGAATGGCGCGCTTGCCATAAGCAACGCCAATACCGGTCGGCGCGAACACCTTGTGCCCGGAGAAGACGAAGAAATCCGCGTCGAGCGCCTGCACGTCGACGCGCATATGCGAAACCGACTGCGCGCCGTCGACGAGCGCCTTCGCACCCACACGATGGGCAAGATCGATGATCTCCTTGACCGGCACGACGGTGCCGAGTGCGTTGGAAACTTGCGTCACCGAAACAAGTTTGGTGCGCGGCGAGAGCAATCGCTGATATTCGCCGAGCAGCACTTGTCCGGAATCGTCGACAGGAATCACGCGCAGCTTCGCGCCGGTTTCCTGCGCGAGTTGCAGCCACGGCACGATGTTGGCGTGGTGTTCGAGGTTGGAGACGATGATCTCGTCGCCCGCACCGATATTTTTCTTGCCCCAGGTCTTGGCGATCAGGTTGATCGCTTCGGTGGCGCCGCGCACGAAGATGATCTCGTCGGTCGAACCGGCGCCGATGAAGCGCGCCACTTTCTTGCGTGCATCTTCGTATGCATCGGTCGCGCGCGCGGCGAGCTCATGCGCTGCCCGATGGATGTTCGAGTTCTCGTGTGCGTAGAAATAAGCGAGACGGTCGATCACCGCTTGCGGCTTGTGCGTCGTCGCGGCGTTGTCGAACCAGACGAGTGGGCGACCGTTGACGCGCTCGGCGAGGATCGGAAAATCGCGGCGCACGGTATTGACGTCGAAGGCGACACGGCGCTCGGGCTCTTGCGTCGGCACTTCGCCGAACGGCGTGGCGTTCGGGCTGAGCGAACCGTCGAGAAAATAGAAATTCGACGTCGATGTGACCGGCGCATCGGTCGTGCGCGGCTCGGCGAGAATCAGTCCCGCGAGATCGTCCAGACCCGGCAGAGCATATGCCGACAAGCCAAGACGCTGATCGGGTGCGGAAGACGACGGCAGCGCAGGCGTCTGCGGCTCGGCCAGGAAGTAGAAGAGCTGATCCGTCGCCGGCGGCGCGGGTACGTCGGCCGCGGGAACCGCCGCATAAGCTTGCGGCACCGTTTGCGCATGGCCGCCGCGGCTGCCGATGAAACCGTGCGGGTGTGTTGCCGCGAAGTCGGGCACGCCATTTCCGGCCTGCGCGTCGGGAACGAGCGCTGGCGCAGCTGATGCGATCACTTGCGCACTTTGCGCTGACTCGGGCGCGATATTGGTCGGCAATTGGTGTGGCAGCGGTGTCGTGATGCCGTTTGGATCGGGCGGCGTCAGCGCTTGATGCTGCGCGCCGTTCGGCAACGCGTTGAACAGCTCGCCGGCCCAGCGCGCGAGTTGCAGCGTATCAGGCAAGCCGGCGGGTAGTTCGGGCGAGAGCGGAATGGATGGCGTCGGTGCGGCCATCGTCAGGGCCTGCTAGCGCTATCGGGACAGGTCACGTTGTCGTGTCCGGTCGTCAGGTGGTCGCGCGAGGCGCTGCGACAGGCCGGCTGCCTGTTCAAGCCGCGCGCGGCCGCATGGCGACCGGACGCGGCAACCCCAAGGGCCACGCTTGAGCGTGCGCGGTGCGGCGTCATCACTCGGTCATTTATCGACATAAATCCTCTCATTCTTCGTTGCCCCGCACACGCTCAAGCGCGGCGTGACCCGTCCCGATAGAGCTTGCAGGCGCTAGCTCACGTACGTGTGTGCGTACTCGTGGTACTTGTCGATTTCGACGTTGTCGAGCACCGCGAGCGCATCGTCGGTCTGCACAACGAGCGAGCAGTACAGCGAGACGAGATAAGAAGAGATCGCATTGCGGCCGATGCCCATGAAGCGCACCGACAACCCCGGACTCTGTTCGCCCGGCAAACCCGGCTGGAACAGGCCGACGACGCCCTGGCGTTTGTCGCCGACGCGCAGCAACAGGATCTTCGACTTGCCATCCTCGACCGGCACCTTGTCCGACGGGATCAGCGGAATGCCGCGCCAGGTGATGAACTGCGAACCGAACAGGCTGACAGTCGGCGGCGGCACGCCACGGCGCGTGCATTCGCGGCCGAACGCAGCGATCGCGAGCGGGTGAGCGAGGAAGAACGCCGGCTCTTTCCAGACTTTGGTCAGGAGTTCATCGAGATCATCCGGCGTCGGCGCGCCGGTCAGCGTCTGCACGCGTTGCGATTCGGCGACGTTCGCGAGCAGGCCATAATCGGGGTTATTGATCAGCTCGTTTTCCTGCTTCTCCTTGATTGTCTCGATCGTGAGGCGCAACTGCTCCTTCACCTGATCGAACGGACTCGAATAGAGATCGGCAATGCGTGTGTTCACTTCGAGTACGGTCGAGCAGGCGCTTAGTACGTACTCGCGCGGCTTCGGATCGTAGTCGACGAAGGTTGCTGGCAGATCGGACTCGTCGCGTCGGGCGCAGGCGAAGTCCACATTTTCCGGATTCTTGACCTTGTTGAGCCGGTACACGCCCGCTTCGACCGGCAGCCACTGCAATAGATGGGTAACCCAGCGCGGCGAAATGATCTCGAGTTTCGGCGCGGATTTGGTCGTGTTTGCAAGCTGACGCGCACCGGCGTCGCCGAGCGAGAGCTGCGGGGTCTTTTTATCGGCCATGGTGGGTTCCGGAGGGTAGCGAATGATTCGGCGTAGCGATCAATGTTAAGCACGCCATGCAGTCATTAGCAAACGAAATTTAGTCCGGACAGAAGCGGATTTCTTGGCCGTCATCCGTATCGTGATCGCTCACATAAGCTTAAGAAAAAGCCGCGGCGAAACCGCGGCTTTCGTGCCTGGGTACAGCGATGTGAGCCGGGTGCCTCGCGCCCTTCTGGGCTTGGCGGGTCCCGTTTAATCCTGTATCCAAGGCAGTCCCGCGTTGCGCCAGCCGTTGCGCGTGCCGCGATGATTTTGCTTGTCCAGCTCGCCCTCGAAACCTTCTTCAATGGCACGCACGTCGCTGAAGCCCGCTGCGCGGGCGGCTTCGGCCGCCGCTATCGATCGCGCGCCGCTGCGGCAGAGCAACAGTATGGTTGCATTCTTGCCGGTCTTGGCTTCGAGCTCGCGCACGAACCGCGGGTTGCGCACGAGCCGCGTGCCTGTTGCCCAGGCAATATGGATCGAATCCGGCACGTGACCAACAAAGAAGCGCTCCTCGGCGGTGCGCACATCGACAAGTTTCGCCGCATCCGCGGCAAACAGGCGCCAGGCTTCCCGTGGCGACACCCTATCGCGGTGCAGAACAACCGCGGCGGCGTCGACGTAATGGGACGTTTCGAACGATTCCGCTACGGAACTGTGTTCGAGCACGATGGTCATCTATAGCCCTACCGATATGCGACTTCGCCGCGTCTACGACGAATGTAGGCCCGGATATGGGCAGGGCGCAAAGAAATAGATCGACTAAGCTTAGAACCAAAAGGGTATATGCCATGACTCGCAGTGAGGCGCCACGGGGAACAGCACGATCTGGCTTGGCTTTTGTAGGTTGACTCCTGTGCCAGTTTTAAGCCGCCGCACAACAGCGAGGTAGGTCGCTTCGGTGACCACTTCCAGGCTCATGATCGGCTTGAGCAACTTCGGCTTGGACAGCTTCTGCGCCTCACGGAAGCAGGCGCGGCGGGCGATTTCAAAGGCCAGAGCCGAGGAGTCGGCGTCGTGGTACTTGCCGTCGATCAGGCGTGCCTTGAGGTCCAGCACTTCGTAGCCGGCGACATGGCCCTGGCGCGACTCGACTTCGATCGCGTGCTGCACGGCCGGGATGTATCCGCGCGGGATGCGGCTGTTTTGCAGACTGACCTTATGCCGGAGAGTTGTCGCGTGGCGGATTGGTTTGCGGCGGAGCGGTCGAATCGCGAATGACCAGTTCGGGTGTGAAGCGAATCTGTATCGGGTCGCCGGGTGGGATCTTTTGCAGTAATTCGGCGATCAGGCGCAAGGTCGCATGGCGGCCAATTTCGCTGGTGGTCTGGCGGGCGGTGGTAAGTGCTGGCCATGCCCGTCGTGAGAACGGGTTGTCCTCAAAGCCGGCAATCGACAGCTCACCTGGAACCTTGATGCCGATTGAGTGTGCGGCGGCGAGTACGCCGGCGGCAATTTCGTCATTGCTGCCGAAAATAGCCGTGGGTACTTCCTTGGCTGCCAGCAGCTTGCGGGCGCGGCGGAAACCATCCTCGTAGACATAGGTGCCCGGCAAGACAAATTTCTTGCGTAGCGGGATGCCGTGATCGCGCAAGGCATCGGCATAACCTTGGTAGCGCTCCGGACTGGAGTGGTATTGCGGGTCGCCCCACAAAAAGGCGATACGAGTGTGGCCCAACTGGATCAGGTGTGCAGTAATGGCATAGGCGGCGCTGTGATCATCCACATAAACGCAGGGCATGCCGTCGTCCGGTTCCTGGCGAGCCGCAATGATGCGCACGAATGGGATATTGGCGGCTTGTAATTGGCTCAGCAGGGCCGGGTCTTCGGACATCGGTGGAGTGAGTACCAGGCCGGCTAGCCGCACGTTGCGGGCCAGCTTGCATAGCTCTTCAACCAATCGAGGTGCGCTGGCGTCGTAGGGATGGATCAGCAGCTCGTAGCCTCGCTCGCGACATGCTGCCAGTACCCCTTTCTGCATGCTGAGCACGTAGTTGGCATTCGGGTTGTCATCATAGGCAAGGCCGATCGCGAACGACTGCGTGCCGCGCAGGCTACGGGCGGTGACATCCGGTTCGTAGCCCAGCTCATCCACCGCCTTCAATACCCGTTGTCGGGTGACTTCACGCACCGATTCCTCTTGATTGATGGTGCGTGACACGGTCATCAGCGATACCCCCGCCTGTTTGGCGACGTCCTTGATGGTGGGTTTGCGCAATGCGTGAGGCTCCAGAAATCAATGGGTCATCGTAGCCGAATGCATAGGGTCCAGGCAGTCCGTGGCGGGAGATAAGTTCGGTGCATGGCGATTTTTGCTTGCTGCCAGCCATCACGATGCATCGGAAATACGCTTGCGTTGAGCGGGATTTTTGGCTTGCAGCGGTCGTGCTGGGATGCGCCAGACTGGGCTGAAATGAATTATTCAATACAGCTTGATAACGTTATCATTACCGTTTAGGATCGATCTAAAGAGGCCTGCATCCGTAGGTCAGCGCTGCAATGTGTCAAGGGGACGGGGTGATCGAGCCAATGGTGTCTGCCCATGCGACCAGCGCGGAATCGGTGCGGGAGGTGTTAGCAGCTGATGTGGGCGGCACGCATGCGCGGTTGGCCCTGGTTCGTGCGGAACCCGCGAATGGCCTGCCTGTCCAGCTGCTAAGCAGTCATACCTATACCTGCGCCGATTGGTCGAGCCTGGACGCGATTCTGGCGGATTTTGTCGCGCGGCATGCGGCTGGCTCGGCGATCCGGCGCGCTGTGGTGGCTACGCCAGGCTATATACATGGCGATGTTATCGTTAACGAGAATCTGCCCTGGCCGGTCTCGATCTCGGCGTTGCGACAAGGTCTACTGCTGGAGCAGCTCGAGGTCATCAATGATTTTGAGGCGCTGGCTTATGTCACGCCTTTCCTGGCCCGTCGCGACTCGGTGGCGATCATCGAGTCGACTGGCATGCATGCAGCGGCCATCAATCCAGCGGGTGCGGTGGTGGTGGTTGGTCCCGGTACCGGACTGGGTTGTGCGGTGTTGTTACCGGGTGGTCGATCACGGCGGGTATTGTCCACAGAGGCGGGGCATATCGTGCTTGCGCCGGGTACCGAGAGGGAGCTGGCGGTAGTCGCGCGCATGGCGAGTGGACGCAGTTATGTGCCCACCGGCCATGCCCTGTCAGGACCGGGTTTGCTGAATATCTACCGGGCGCTGGCCGAGTTGGACCATCAGCCCGTGCGTTGTCACACGCCTGCCCAGGTCAGTACGGCGGCGGTTGCCGCCAGCGATCCGCTGGCGGTCGAGTCCTTGCAGATTTTCTGCGGCCTGCTAGGCAGCCTGGTAGGTGATCTGGCGATTCTGTTCAGTGCTACCGGCGGGGTTTATCTGGCCGGCGGGATTCTCAGCCGATTCCAGGAATTTCTGCTGGACAGCAGCTTTCGCGAGCGGTTTTTCAATAAGGGTGTGATGCGTGACTTGTTGGAGCAGGTGCCGGTGCGGCTGCTCCAGCATGGCCAGTTGGGAGTGGTGGGGGCTGCGGTATGGCTGACCCATGGATGGCAATGATCTGATCTTTCTTTTGCCGGAGCTTTGCCGATGAAATCCGCGTTTCGATGTCTGTTGGCTGCGGGCTTGTTCTGCACGTTATGCGTTGACGCCGTGGCGGCACCAAAGTCGCTTTTCTATATGGTGGAGTCACCCAAGTCGGTGCGCTCGTTCCTGGCGCATGCCGACAAGATCGATATCCTGGTGCCTACCTGGTACGGCGTGGATGCGAAGGGGCTGGTGCAGGGGACGCCCGACGCCAGCGTCATGCAGCTGGCTCGAAGCAAGGGCGTTGAGCTCATGCCGATTATTTCAGCGAATGCCGGCAAGGCAGGGTTTCACGCCCTGCTGGGTGATGCGGACGCGCGCCAGGCGCTGATCGCTGCGCTGATCCGAATCGGCCATCAAGAAGGCTATAGCGGCTTTCAGTTCGACTTTGAGGATATCGACTATACCGATCGCGATGCGCTGACCCGACTGGCCAGCGAGACCGCGACGGCACTGCATCACGCCGGACTCAAGCTGAGCATTGCGGTGGTGCCGAATGCACCGGGTTACTTCACCGGCAGCACGGCGTTCGGCACCTGGATGTGGAGTGAGTGGCGCGGCGTATTCGATGTGCCGGCACTGGCCAAGGTAATGGATCTGATCTGCCTGATGACCTACGACCAGAACACCCGCTGGACCACGCCAGGTCCGGTGGACGGTATGCCCTGGGTACAGAAGCAGCTCGATTACGCGCTGAAATATGTGCCCAAGGATAAGTTGTCGCTGGGTATTCCTCTGTATGGCTACCACTGGTACGCCGGGGATCCGGTCGATGCTGGCACGGGCAAGGAGCGGCCGAATATCTCGGGCGACTACATCGATTACGACGAATCGCTGCCGTTGGCGCAGGCGCATCAGGCGGATATTCAGTGGGATGCCTACGAACATGAGTCCTGGTATTACTTCTACCGCGATGATCTGCGTGAATGGGTTTTCATGCCCGATGCGCGCAGTTTCAAGGAGCGCTACGCGCTGGTCGGCAAGGATGATCTGCAGGGTTTTTGTTCGTGGGTGCTGGGCGCGGAAGATCCCGCAATCTGGGGCGAGCTCCCGGTTGTGCGTCACTGATCCCGCCTCATGTGGAACAACGCCTTGCAACTTAGGTTATGGACGGGACTGCTGCTAGCGGTTCTGCCATTGCGCTATTGCCTGGCCGGTGAGCCGGTAGAGCAGTCACTGGATACGGGTTGGCCGTTCCGCCGGACCACGCCGACGGCGCAGGCACTGTTGGCAGTGGCTGCCGGCACAGCTGTCTGGGTCGGTGCAAATGGATCTGCTGTGCTTGCAGCCGATCGACGATCCCTACTTGCTGGCCAATGCCAAGGCCGTGAGTTTCAGCCAGCAGGCCGATGGTCTGCATCTCGATTTGCTGGCACAGCCGGCGGGCGTGCCGGTCTACGCGTACCGCATCGAGCTGCTAGGTACGGACAAGAATTTAGTTGTGGGCGCATCGCGGGAGGCGCGGTGACCTAGGAAGTCTCGACGGGGGATCGCGTCGAGTGTGCTGTCGCTATCTGCGCCGATGGGCGGATGAACGGCAGCTGGTAAAGGGCATGCAATAAGGGGCATGCGGTGAGGGGCAAACGGCAGTGTCGTCAGCTTGGTGGCGGTGTCAAAGCGGCTGTGCTGATTCGAGAATCGGTGTCAGCAAACACTATGGGGTTTCGCGAGAGGGGTCTAACTTATGAACAATATCCGTTGTTGTCGCAGTGCACTCGCCAGCGCATTGGCGCTGGCGCTTTGCGCTCCGCATGTTTACGCGCAAGCAGTCGGGTCGTCGTCGAACGACGCCCAGGCCACACCACAAAATACGCCTGCCAGCAGCAGTCAGTCTGCCGAGTCAGATGCGGCGAAAAAGAAGGCGGTTGCACTGAGTACGGTCACGGTCACCGGTTCGATGATCCCGCGCGTGGAAATCGAGGGGCCCGCTCCCGTGGTCAGCGTCACCGGCGAGCAGATCAAGCAGCAGGGCTTCACCACGCTGTGGGAATTCCTGGATTCGCTGCCGCAGGTGGGCCAGCAGACACAGGACCCGGCCGCTTGGGGTTCCACCTCGGTCAATGCGCGCTCGGTCAACCTGCGCGGACTGGGTCCTGGCTTCAGCCTGCTGATGATCGACGGGCATCGCGTGGTGGATTACCCGCAGCCGCTGAGCGCGCAGAGCAACTTCCAGAACTACAACAACCTACCCACCGGCATGATCGACCATGTCGAAATCCTGGCCTCCGGCGCCTCGTCGATCTACGGCTCGGAAGCGGTGGCGGGCGTGGTCAACGTGATCCTGAAGAAGAACTATCAGGGTGACGAACTGCAGGTGACCGGCGGTGGCGCCACGCGCGGTGGCCGCGCGTATGGTGACGTCAACTTCTTCGGTGGCAGGTCCGGTGACAATTGGCACATCCTCTACAACGCGGAGAAGTCTAACCGCACGGCGTTGTGGGGTAGTGATCGCCCTTATCAAGACTCGGTGTCCGATGCGGGATACGGTGCCTGGGGCCCGGCTGACCGCATGTTCGGCTACCAGTACGACGCGTCTGGCGCCATCGCCCTCTCCGCGATGAACGGCAATGGCCAGTACCTCACGCCGCCGACGGGCACCTGCTCGAAGTTCACCAACTCGCAGTTGAGCCAGTCGCATACCGTCACCACCAATGGCACCCAGATCGCCAGCGTGACCAACAATGGTTACTACTGCTCGCAGCCCGCTCTGTTTCAGAACTGGGTGCTGACACCCGGCAGCCGCAGCAACAACGGTTACGTGTCTGGCGAGTACGACTTCAGCGACGGTTTGCAGCTTTACGGCTCGGCAGCCCTGTATGACTCGGTGGGGTACTCCAACACCCAGCTAAACGAATTCGGCACGGGCCAGTTCTATGACCAGACCACGGGGCAGGTCATCAGTCAGGCCGTCCGCCAGTTGACCGAGCAGGAAATCGGCACGGCAGCCAATACCCACGACCGCGAGCAGAACTGGAACCTCCAGGCCGGCCTGCGCGGCACCATGTTCGATGGCGACTTCAACTGGGACTTGAACCTCAATACCCAGAAGTACACCGTGCGCGAGGACTACACGGCCTACGACGGCGAGGCCATGAACAACTTCTTCCTCGGCAAGCAGTTGGGCACCACCAGCGCCGGCTTGCCCATTTACGCCATGAACTGGCAGCAGTGGTGGAACCCCATCACGCCACAGCAATACAGCCAGTTCGCGGCCAATGGCGAGAACACCTCGTCGTCGTGGTTGGACCAGGCGCAGTTCCGCATCAACGGTGACCTGTTCAAGTTGCCGTGGGTGAACGAGCCGGTGGGTTGGGCGGCGGTGCTCGAAGCCGCGCACAACGGCTTCCTGCTGTCGCCCGATCCGCGTGGGGCCAATGCCGCGACGTTCATGAACCCGTTCGAGGAGTACAACACCGGTGGCGGCACCCGCCAGCGCTTCTCGTTCGGCACCGAGTTCCGCGTGCCGGTGCTGGATACGGTGACCTGGACCATCTCCGGTCGTCTGGACAAGTACAACGACGCCAGCCGCGCCGACGTGGCCCGTACCTGGGGCTCCGGCCTCGAGTGGCGCCCGATCGAAAGTCTGCTGGTTCGCGGCAGCTACGGCACCAACTTCAAGGCGCCGGACATGCAGGCGGTCTATCAGACCGGCTCCACTGAGCCGCAGGGTAATTACATCGACCCCTTGCAGTGCATCGACGCCATCAAGGCCGGCCAGACCAACAGCACGTGGTGCAACCTGGTGCAGCGCTCCCCCTCGCAGTACTACAACCTGATCACGGGCGGCAGCCGCTTGTTGCTGCCGCAGACCGGCCACTCCTGGACCTACGGTTTCGTGTGGCAGGTCCCGGGCGTGGAGGGCCTCTCGCTGTCTACCGACTACTGGCATATGGGCGTAGACAACGCCATCCAGTACCTCAGCCAAAGCCAGGTGCTGATCGACGAGGCTGGCTGCCTTACCGGCGAGCAGGCTAACGGTACATCCAGTTTGTCACCGTATACGGCGCACGTGCCGGGTTCGGCGTATTGCAGCATGGTGACCCAGATGGTTCAGCGCAATGCGGCTGGCCAGATCACCTCGGTGGAGTCCGGACCGATCAACGAGGCTTCGCTTTACGTGAGCGGCATCGATGCCTCGCTGGACTACAAACTACACACCGAGGATCACGGTGACTTCCGCGCCGGCATCAACTACACCGACAACCTCGCGTACAAGCAGCGTGTGCTGGCTTCCGACCCGCTGCAAAACACCCGCTATCAGAATGTGGCGAGCAGGGTCACGTGGATCGGCGACTGGAGCAAGGGCAACTGGAACGTGTCGATCTCCGGTGTGCGCGATGGCAGCATGCGCGCCCAAAACTATCAAGGCTGCAATGTGCTGCCCAATGGCATCCAGCCGAGCATGGTTACTGTGGCCAATGGCAGCGAGTCGATTCCTACCGGTGTTTGCCAGGTGACACTCAATGGCACCCCGACCGACGTTGCCGACACCATGTACTTGGGCAGGACGCCGGTGTGGATCACCTGGAACACCTCGATTGGCTGGCAGATCAACCCGGATACCAAGTTGAAGTTCACCGTGTCCAACATCTTCAACAAGGTCTCGTCGATCCCGTACTACGCCGGTGGTTTCGAGTTCGTCACGACGGGGCAGACCGCCAGTGAATACAACGGTCGCGAATTTTTCCTGACGTTTGATTACAAGCTCGACTGATTCATGTGGAGCAGGGCGAGCCCGGTCAGCGCCGGGCTCGCTGCTTTGGCCGATGGCGGCACGCCAGTCTGTAGACATGTCGACAGGTCAGATCCAGGCTGAATGCAGCCGCGATTTCATGCCGAGCCAGCGCACGCTGGGCCACGAAGTGGCCGCAATGTCGCCTGGGCTGGGCAGTTTGCAAGAGGAGCACCCATGGCCTGCATGGATAAATTTTTGCCGACGACGGTGCTGGCGATCGGTTTGTCGATCGTGCCGGGATGGTCGTCTGCCTTGGTGGCATCGGCCGTCAATGCCAGCACGACAACGGACCATGGTGTGGCCATGGTCGACCCGGCCCTGGTCCGGCCAGCGGGTACGCCGTATGTGGTGCCGTTGTTTGACGCCGCGTTTGGCAGCGCAGGTGCGCCGCGCAGCATGGACAGCCAGCCGCATCGGCTGGATAGCGTGGCCCGACTGGATGGTTCGCCATGGTATCCATGATATCGGGCGGCCGCTGGGGCTTGGGGCGAGGTAGTTGGTGGACGAGTGCCGCGTGGGTGATGCTGCTGATCGGCATGGTCGCGAATGTCGGTGCGGCCATTGCGGCATCGAATCCTGCTCCGCTGGTGATTCCCAGCCTGCAGCATTGGCATGGCGGCGATGGATATTGGCGCCGGCATCCAGCCAGTATCGTCTGGGTAGATCCAGCTGGGGGTCAGCCGCTGCACGTGCTCGGCCGGCGACTTGCTGATGAATTTGGTCAGCTGACCGGGCAGCCGCTGCGGGTTCGCTCAGGTACGGGAAGTAGGCCTGGCGATATCGTCTTGCGGCTGGTGGCTGCAGACGCTACGGGATCCGGCGCGTTCGGCGATGAAGGATATGCGCTTGATCTGGGCGACTCGATTCAGATCCGGGCGCATGCCTTGGCCGGTGCCTTCTATGCAACGCGTACGATACTGCAGATGCTCGTTGTCCAGGGGCATGCAAGCGGTCGGGCCGCAACCCTTCCCAAGGGTGCCGTGGTGGACACACCGCGCTATCGCGAGCGCTCGGTGATGTTTGACGTGGGCCGAAAATTCGCCGACAAGCGTTTTCTGGAGGCCTATCTGCGCTTCATGGGCTGGTACAAGCTCAATACCTTGCATCTGCATCTGAATGATCAGGTGAAAAATCAAGCGGGCGATGCCTGGCAGATTCGGGCTTTCCGGCTGAAGAGTGATCGTTCGGAATTCCGCGGGCTGATTCCGGCAGATGGCCTGTATTACACCCGCCAGGACTGGGACGAGCTGGAGGCTGTAGCGGCCGCCAACGCCGTCACTATCGTGCCGGAAATCGATACCCCAGGTCATGCGGGTGCACTGGTCGCAGCACAGCCTCAATGGGGCTATGCCGGTGATTCGCCGCCCGGGGGCACGCTGGACCCGACCCGACCGCAAACGCTGAGCTATGTGGAAGCGGTTTTCGCCGAGTTCTTGCCGTGGTTCCACTCGCCGTTGATTCATATCGGTGGCGACGAGGTCAATGTGAACAAGGGCGGCGTCAGCGTGGCCAGCCAGATCAGCTACATCAATCAGCTGGGGCGCTATCTGCAACAGCAGGGCAAGCAGGTCGAGGTATGGGGCGACGCCAGCTTTGCGGCTGGACTGGATAAATCGTTTCGGATCCAGCGCTGGATCAATTGGGGCGATGAGTCGAGCATCGACTGGGGCAAGCTCGGTTTCGAATGGACGGAGTCCTATGGCGATTGGTACATCGTGCCTTTCGGACCAGCCTACTTCCATCCCGACGGGCTGCGTGGCGATCAGCTGTATGCCGGCTGGGCCAGTCATCTGCCTGTGGCAGCGGACACGGCGGCCAGACTGAGTGGTGGTCAGATCAGCGTGTGGAATGACCAGGGGCAGCGCGATTACACCTACGCCGACACGGTTCACGATTTGCTGAAAGACGCCATCCCCGCCGCGGGTCAGTTGTTCTGGAGTGGGACGGCCTACGACAGCATGGGCAGGCCGTTGGATTACCCCTCACTCCGGCCGAGTATCAACAAATTGCAATATGGGCCTGGTCATTCTTTGTTTCCCGGTGATCCGCTTTAGGCGATGACCACGTGCAGTCGCCGACCGATCGGTTGGTGGCAAGGAGATCTGATGAGCATCCGTTCAAACGCCAGATTGGCCGTCTTGTGGTTGGCTCTGGTCGGCTTGACATGCATCGTCCCGGCGCCGGCATTTGCGGAGGATCCGGCCAGTGCTGCCAGCGTAACGCCACCCGATGCCGCCACCATTGAACGGCAGTGGATAGCCGCCAATAGCAAATTCGATGGTGTTCGTACGGCGATCCTGAAGCAGGTCGATGCTGCCGTTGCGCAAGGACCGTTCGAACCCGATTGGGTCAGCTTGGTCCATTACACGACGCCCCTGTGGTACCGCGATGCCAAGTTCGGCATCTTCGTCCATTGGGGGGTGTATTCGGTGCCGGCATTCAAGGGAGAGTGGTATCCACGGCATATGTATGAACGGACCGGCGAGAATTCGGATCGCTACCGCTATCAGCTGGCCCATTACGGCACGATGCCTGAAAAAGGCTACAAGGATCTGATTCCGCTGTTCAAGGCGGAGCACTTCGATCCCGATGCCTGGGCACGTTTGTTCAAACAGGCGGGTGCCCGTTATGTGGTGCCGGTGGCCGAACATCATGATGGTTTCGCAATGTATGACTCCAGACTCAGCGACTGGACGGCGGCCAAAATGGGCCCGCACCGCGATGTGATCGGAGCATTGGCCAAGTCGATTCGGGCGCAGGGGATGTATCTGGGCCTGTCGTCGCATCGTGCCGAGCATGACTGGTTCTATGAATACGGCCGCAGCTTCAATTCGGATGTGAACGATCCGCGTTATGCCGCGTTGTACGGGCCGGCGCACGCCATGCGTGCGTTCAAGGCCGATGGCAAAGATGTCGACGGAACCGTGGTATCACAGGCATTTCTGGATGACTGGCTGGCACGCACAGCGGAATTTGTGCAGGACTATCACCCCGACCTGCTGTACTTCGACTGGTGGATCGGCCAGGCCAGTTTTCGCAATCAGCTGACCCGGTTGACGGCTTTTTACTACGACCAGGCGGCGGCACGTGGGCAGCAGGTGGTGCTGAACTACAAATCCGATGCGCTGCCAGATGGTGCCGCCACACTCAATATCGAGCGCGGTGAGTTGGGTGATATCCGTCGCCAGCCCTGGCAAACCGAAACCTCGGTCAGCGATGATTCCTGGGGTTATGCCGAAGGCGACATCTACAAGAGCCCGGATGTCATCGTCCACCTGCTGATTGATGTGGTCAGCAAGAATGGCAACTTGCTGTTGAATATCGGACCCAAGGCGGACGGTAGCATTCCGCCCGAGGCGCGCTCGATCTTGCTGGCGCTTGGGCAGTGGCTGCGGGCGAATGGCGAGGCGATCTACGCCAGCCGGCCCTGGACCCATTTTGGCGAAGGCCCGACCAAGGTGGCAACGGGCTCGATGCAGGACACCAAGACCAAGCCGTATACGGCCCAGGACTTCCGTTTTACGACTCATGCCGGCGTGTTGTATGCGATCGAACTGGGTTGGCCTGATGATCGCAAGGCCTTGATTGCTTCGCTGCCGGCGAGCCTGCCGGTGCGGACGGTGACCTTGCTGGATGGCCATCGCAAGCTTGCTTTCAACCAGGATCAACAAGGCTTGTACCTGCAGCTTCCCGCCCAGCCGGCGGGACTGCATGCCTATGCCTACCGGATCGAACTGAGCCAGTCGCTGCCGGCAGAGGCGGGTTCGGCACTCTGACGGGATGCGGCAATCAGGCTAACGTAGCGGTTGGGGTCGCGCTGGAGTCGTCCAGCCCAACCGCTGGCATAATTTCAGACGGCTGTTTGCCCGAACGATGGCGGGCGATGTGCCGGATCGCTGCCAAAGGCGTGGTTGGGTTGCGCGCCCATCTCGAATTCGAGATGCCCACCTTGGACCAGGGTGGCGTGGCTGATCCAGTTCTGCGGATATGCGCGGCCATTCAGTCGTACTGACTGGACGTATACATTCCTGCTGCTGTTGCCATGGGCTTCGATCAGCAGTTGCCGCCCACCTTGCAGGGTGATCAGTGCACGCGATACCTGCGGACTGCCGAACACATAATCGCCGCTCACCGGGTCCACCGGGTAAAAGCCGAGCGCGCTGAGGATCAACCATGCGGAGATCTGCCCGCAATCGTCGTTGCCCGCTTCGCCATCGGGTTTGTCGTCATACATGGTCTCTAGCAGGCTTCGCACACGCGCCTGGGTTTTCCAGGGCTGGCCGGCGTAGGCATAGAGATAGCTCACGTGGTGGCTGGGTTCGTTGCCATGGGCGTACTGACCCACCATGCCGGCGATATCGGGCGGCGCATCCGCCGGCAGTTGCGAGCTGATGCTGAACAGCTGGTCGAGCTTGTCGACAAAGGTCTGCTCACTGCCGAACATAGCCATGTAGTGATAGATGTCGTGCTGGTTCAGGAAGGTCGCTTCCCAGGCGTTGGATTCAGTGAAATCACGCCACTGGCTGGAATGTCCCATGGCCCGCGGATCGAATGGGGCAGCCCACTGCCCATCGGCAAGTCGAGGCTTGACGAAGTTGTCGGCCTGGTCGAAAACGTGTTGGTAGTTGCGTGAACGCGCCAGCAGCCGTTGATGGTCGTCATCGGCGCCGGCCGTTTTGGCCAGTTGCGCCATGGCCCAGTCGTCGTAGGCGTATTCCAGTGTTTTGCTGGCCGACTCTGCTTCCTTGTCGGCAGGGACATAACCTTGCTGGCGATATAGATCGAGTCCTTGATAGGCATCATCCATGGCACGCTTGCGCCATAACGGCCACGCTTTGGCAAAGTCGATGCCGTTGAATTTCTTGGCCTGCGCTTCAGCCAGCACGACCGCCGAGTGGTAGCCGATCATGCAGCCGGTTTCGTGTCCTTGCAGCGGCCATACCGGTACCCCAGCCGGGCTTTGCTCGGCCATCCGGATCAAGGAGTTGGCCAGGTCCGGCACCCGCTCCGGCTGGATCAGGGTCAACAGCGGCATCTCGGCACGATAGATGTCCCAGAGCGAGAATTCGGTGTAATTCTCGGCGCCTTGCGGCAGCTGATGGACGGCCATATCCATGCCGCGATACTGGCCATCGACATCGGAGAACAGGGTCGGCACGATCAGGCTGTGATACATCGCGGTATAGAACATCCGGCGATGGCGCTCGTCGGCGAGCTGGACCTGGATCTTGCCCAGTTCGCGCTCCCAGGCCTGGAGTGCGGCCTGGCGGGTGGTGTCGAAATCCCAGCCCGGTAGTTCGCTGTCGAGATTGCGCAAGGCACCTTCCGGGCTGACGGCGGAAATACCTACCTTGACCACGATGGTCTCGCCCGCATGGGTATCGAAATGCAGGGCGCACTGGATCGATTTGGACTGGGCCTGGGTCGCATCGCTGCCCTGCGGCTGCTCTGTGGTGAACAGCTGGTGGCGGGTGAAGGGGCGCGATACCTGCATGGCGAAATAAATATGCCGTCCGGAGGCCCATTCATCGACCCGGCGGCCGCCGAGCAAAGTATCGTTGCCAACGATCTTCAGCTGACTGTCGATGATGCGGGTCGGTACGTCAGGGTTGTCCTGCATGCCATGTTGCAGATCCACGAGCAGGTGGCTGTGGGCACTGGCGGGGAAGGTATAGCGATGCAGCCCCACCCGGCGGGTAGCGGTCAGTTCGGCGGTCACTTGGCGGTCGCGCAAATGCACCCGGTAGTAGCCGGGTTCGGCCATCTCGTCGGCGCGGGTGAATGCGGCCCGGTAGCCGGGGGTATGGCCATAGACCGGCGCGGTCCGCGGCGCGGCAGCGTTCTCATGCACGGGATCGAAACGCGAGTGATACAGCTGGATCGCCGGGTCGGGGTCGCCTGGTTTGGTCTGCACGGGGCCGACGCCAGGCATCACCAGCACATCCAGCATGTCGCCGACCCCGGTGCCGCTCAGATGGGTATGCGAAAACCCCATGATCGAGCCATCGCCGCGGTGGTAGCCCGAGCTGGAATCCCAGATGGCGTTATAGGTATCCGGACTCAGCTGAACCATGCCGAAGGGCACCGTGGCACCAGGAAAGGTATGTCCATGCCCGCCAGTGCCAATAAAGACATCCACATGGCGGGTGCACTTGGCCTGCGCCAGGGGCGGCGTGGTGAACGAGCTGGTGGTCTGGGCCAGTGAACGCTGGATGGCCAGCGGCAAGCTGCTGGCCAGCAGGGCGTGTTGCAAGAAACGGCGGCGGCTGATCATGCGTGGCGAATCTCTCGGGGTGGATCTGGGGAAGGTCTACAGTGAGGCGAGCAGGCGCGGCCGTTCGCGGGCCAACTTCAGAATCAGCTCGCCGAACAGGCTGTTGGCCCAGGCAAACCAGGGTCGGGTGTAGTGGCTGGGGTCGTCCTGGTCGAAGGATTCATGCATGAACCCGATGCCGGCCAGTCGAAGCGCATCGCGGCGACTGATCATCGGCCTGCGTCGGCGCGGCCCGCCAAGGCCGGAGGATAACCTGGCGACGTCATGGCAGCGGCCTTGCACGGGCGGTATGCGGGACAATGCGGAAAATACATCGACGACCTCTTGCGCTGACGTAGTGCCATCGACACTAACATCAGATGATAACGTTATCAATTTGTGCTTGTGGGTATTTCAGCGGGCTGAAAACCCCGGCCAGAGGTGCCACGGAAGTGCTTTAAAGCGGCCGAACGCCAATCACCAAAATCAGCCTGGTCCCCGGCACCGTCAGCTGGCAGCGCCGTACCGACCCGCTGGGTCGATACGGCGACGGAGTCCATAGAAGTGCGTGCTGCGGTGGCGGCAGGAGGCGAGCCCGGCGCTATTTCGCCAGCCGGGTCAGTACGCCGTACCAGAAATCGAGTGCGCCTTCGACTTCGCTGCTGCGCAATTTTTCGTTGAGGCCGTGGGCGAAGCTGTCGTTGGGCTTGGCGAACATCGGATTGACGCCGTAGCTGGGCACGCCGGCGTTACGGAAATACATGCTGTCCGAAGCGCCGGCATCCATGCCGGGGACCACTTCGAGGCCGGGGAAGCGCTGGTGCAACGTCTCCGTCACCGCTGCCATTACATTGGTCGGAATCGGCGAAGCCGGGCTTTCCACCGGCGTCGGCGGCTGCACGCTGATGCTGACCTTGGCGTCGTTGATGACCTTGGCCAGGGTCTGTTGCACCGAGGCGATGCTGTCGCCGGGGAAGATACGGCAATTGATATTTGCGGTGGCCCGCTGGGGCAGGGCGTTGAGGGCATGGCCGGCGCTGAGCATGGTGGCGACGCAAGTGGTGCGCAGTTGGCCGACATAGGCGGGGTCGGCCGAAATAGTGGCGGCGGCTTTGGCATCGTCCGGGTGGGCGGAAAACTGCTGCATGGCCTGCCCCAGCGGGCCGGGCGTATGCGCGCCCAGCGCCTGCAGCGAGGCCAGGGTGATCGAGTTGGTCTGCACCGGGAAGGCGTAGCCCTGAATCTGCTTCAAGGCGCTGGCCAGGGTGTAGATCGCGTTGTCGGGGATCGGTTTGCTGGAGTGGCCGCCGGGTGAGGTCACCGTCAGCTGGAAATCGGCATAGGCTTTTTCCGCCGCCTGGATCTCGTAGACCACCGGCTTGCCATCGGCGCCATAGGTGCCGCCGCCGGAGTCGCCATTGAGCAGAAAGGCGGCATCGTGATAGCGCTTGGCCAGTTCACGGGTGGTGGCCATTTCGGTTTCCTCGTCACCGGAGGCGACGAGGATCAGCTCGTGGCTGGGTACGAAGCCCTCGCGTTTCAGTCGCATCAGGGTTTCGACCAAGGTGACCAAGGAGGTTTTCATGTCGGCGGTGCCGCGGCCGTAGAGATAACCGTTTTGCTGGATCAGCTTGAACGGATCGCGGACCCAGTCGGCGCGATGCGCGGCAACCACGTCCATATGTCCGGACAACAGGATCGGCTTGGCATGGCCGTTGCCACGGTAGTGGACCACCAGTGCGGCCGTCTCGCCGACCGGGATGATCTGGATGTCGGTCGCCGCGAACCCTGCCGATTCCAGTCGGATGGCCAGATAACGCGCCAGTACCGGCACCTGGCCATTGCCCTCGAAAGTGGGCGTCTCGATCGCCTGTTGCAGCATCTGCATGGTTTCAGGCAGGGCCTGGGCCGTCGTTTCGGCGCTGACCGATACGGCGCTGGTGGCCAGGGCGGTGGCCAGGCAGCTGCGGAGTAGAAAACGAGACATGGATGATCCCCAGATCAACATCGACGAAGCCCCGAGTGTCGGCGATGCCGGCGGGGTATGCCAGCGGCACGGAGCCCACCCCGGATATGCCAAGGCCCCGGTGGTTACCCACAGGGGCCTTGGCCAGTAAAGCAGTCGGTGTTTTAGGCCGGATCGCTTACTTCGCTTCCTTCTCCATCAGCTTCTCGACCATGCTGGCTGGCACTTCTTCGTAATGATCGAAGATCATGGTGAAGGTGCCGCGGCCGCTGGTGGCCGAACGCAGGAAGTTGATGTAGCCGAACATTTCGGACAGCGGCACGAAGCCCTGGACGAAGGCCGATACACCCTTGTGGCCCTGGTCGGAGATGCTGCCGCGACGACGGTTGATGTCGCCGATGACGTCGCCGAGGTAAGTCGCTTCGGTGACCACTTCCAGGCTCATGATCGGCTCGAGCAGCTTCGGCTTGGACAGCTTCTGCGCCTCACGGAAGCAGGCGCGGCCGGCGATTTCAAAGGCCAGAGCCGAGGAGTCGACGTCGTGGTACTTGCCGTCGATCAGGCGTGCCTTGAAGTCCAGCACTTCGTAGCCGGCGACCTGGCCCTGGCGCGACTCGACTTCGATCGCGTGCTGCACAGCCGGGATGTATTCGCGCGGGATGCGGCCACCGACCACTTCGTCGGAGAACACGACGCCCGTGCCGGACTCGCCTGGCTCGAAGATGATCTTCACTTCGGCAAACTGGCCCGAACCGCCGGACTGCTTCTTGTGGGTGTAGGTGTGCTCGACGGTCTTGCCGAACGCCTCGCGGAAGCTGACCTTGGGTTTGCCCATGTTGGCATCCACACCCAGCTCGGTGCGCATGCGGTCGAGGGTGATTTCCAAATGCAGCTCGCCCATGCCCTTGAGCACGGTCTGGCCGGTTTCCTTGTCCACTTCCATGCGCAGCGACGGATCGGCCTTGACCATCTTGTAGAGCGCGGTGGACATCTTGTCGACGTCGTTGCGGGTCTTCGGCTCGACCGACACGCTGATCACGGGATCCGGGAAGCGCATGCGCTCCAGCAGCGCCGGGTGCGCCGGATCGCTCAGCGAGTCGCCTGTCTCGGTGTCCTTCATCGAGACGAATGCGCAGATGTCGCCAGCACGCACTTCGTCGATTTCCTTGGTCGCGTTGGCCTGCACTTCCACGATGCGGCCCACGCGCTCTTTCTTGCCACGGGTGACGTTCTGCAGGGTGTCGCCCTTCTTGATCACGCCCGAGTAGACGCGGCAGAAGGTCAGGGTGCCGAACTGGTCGTTGATGACCTTGAACGCCAGCGCGCGTGCCGGTGCGTCGTCGCGTACTTCCTGCTCGCCGATGATGTTGCCGTCCTCGTCGACCATCGAGATACCGCCGTTCTCGCCCGGGTAGGGCATGTAGTCGACCACGGCGTCCAGCAGCTGCTGCACGCCCTTGTTCTTGTACGACGAACCGCAGAATACCGGTACCAGCTTGCCGGTGACGCAACCCTTGCGGATGCATTCCTTCAGCTTTTTCGGATCGTGCTCACCGGTCTCGATCAGCTTTTCGAACGCGTCGTCGTCCATCGCCAGCGCGGTTTCCAGCATTTCCTCGCGCAGCTTGGGCAACTGGTCGATCCAGTCGTTGTCGACGGTGGAACCGAACTTCAGGCGGGCTTTGGCTTCCTCGAAGGAAACGGTTTCCCAGGTGCTGTCCTTGTCATCGGAGGCCCAGATATAGGCCACGTTGGCGACCAGGTCGGCCATGCCGCAGAACTCGTCGCTGCTGCCCAGTGGAATCTGGCAGAGCAGGGCCGGTGCGCCGAGGCGCTCGCGAATGCCCTTGACGCAATGGGCGAAGCTGGCGCCGATGCGGTCCATCTTGTTGACGTAGCAGACGCGCGGCACGTTGTACTGGTCAGCCAGGCGCCAGTTGGTTTCGGTCTGCGGTTCCACGCCGGCGACGCCGTCGAAGACCACCACGGCGCCGTCAAGCACGCGCAGCGAACGGTTCACTTCGATGGTGAAGTCCACGTGTCCCGGGGTGTCGATCACGTTGATCTGGTGACCCTTCCACTCGGTCGACACGGCAGCCGACTGGATGGTGATACCGCGCTTGCGCTCTTGCTCGAGATAATCGGTCGTGGTCGAGCCCTTGCCGTCCTTGGTGTCATGCACGTCGACGATCTGGTGCTTTTTGCCGGTGTAGTACAGAACACGCTCGGTGGTCGTGGTCTTGCCCGCATCGATATGCGCAATGATGCCGATGTTGCGATAAAGGGTGAGTGGTTTGTTTCTGGCCATGACCTGGGTTCCGAAAATATCAAGCGTGGTTGGATGGGTAATCGTTGGACAAGCTAAAGGGTCGATCTGCGGGACGCCCAAGGCTGCCCACGTTGCGGCCGCGCTTCACATGGTGTGCCTCGAATCGGGTCCGAAAGGCATCAACCGTGAAGGCCGGCAGCGGCTAACTCCTGATTTTAGCGTGTTTCCGGGTCCGATTTGTGATTCGCCCGGTTTCAAGGCGCACAAAACCCGCTTGAGCCCCGCTGGGGCTGGTTTTTGGCCTGCGATGGCGAGGCGTTCGGAGGTTGAAATCGCGGTGTCAGCGGGTCGTCATGACCTTGCCGGAGTGATGCTGGACCGATTGACGCCAGACTTACCGATGCGCCCCTCTCGCGGGGAACGGCACCACTTGACCGGTTTCCGATCCGGGATGCCGCCAGTACGGCGCTACCGGCCACTGGCTGGACAGATCGATACCGCTACCGAGTGCCTGGCCGACTTGGGCACGATCCAGGTGTGGTGCGAACTGCGCTACAAACTCGAGCGCCTGTTCGCGCAATGGGCTTTCACGCCGCAGCACGATCCACGTGGTGCAGGTCGGAAAAAGATGATCGGCTGGCAATGCGTGCAGATGTTCCGAGTCTGCCGGCAGCAGCGCCATCTCCGCCAGAATGCCCACGCCAAGCCCGGCGTTGACGTAGGTTTTGATCAGGTCGGCATCGCCGGCGGTCATGGCAATCTGTGGGTGCAGTCCGGCTTTCTCGAAAATCTGGCGTAGCGAGGAGTCCGGCTTCAGCGACGAGTCGTAGCTGATCAGCGGCACCTTCGCCAGTTCGTCCAGCGTCAACGGGCGCGACAGCTTGGCAAAGGCGTGTTCTCGCGGTACCAGTGCCACCCGATGCCAGCGATAGGCTGGCAGCGCCAGGCCATTGGTCTGCGGCGGGCCACCCGAGGTGCTGACGATGGCGATGTCGGCACCGTCGCTGTCTAGCACATCGATCAGCAGTGCGTCCGCCGTTGGCTGCAGATGCACGCTGAGGCTGGGGTAGCGCTGACTTAATGCGCCAATCGTGGCAGGCAGCGCATAGCGCGCCTGGGTATGCGTCGTGGCGATGCGCAGCATGGTACGCGTGACACTGTGCATGGTAGCCACCACCGAGCGGATGGAATCCACTTCGGCCAGGATCATGCGTGCGCTCTCGAGGACCCGGCCGCCAACGTGCGTTAGGCTTTCCAGATTGCGTCCACGCCGGTTGAACATCGAAAAGCCCAACTCCTCCTCAAGATGCCGCAGATGTTTGCTCAGCCCCGGCTGGGTGGCATGCACCCGCTCGGCGGCGAGGGAGATATTGAGTCCGCAATCAACGATCGCGACGAGGTGGCGGAGCTGAGTCAGGGTCATGGGTTTGTTCGCAATAGGACGTGGAAGTGAAGTGAGCGGACGGAAGTGGCTACTTCCATAAACATCGCCCGCTACCACCGCGTCGTGCGAAATCGAAGCCAGTACAGCCCGTGGCCGCAAAGCCAAAGGGGATGTTGCACTGCACGATTAATTTCATATGGACGTCTATACATCCATAACCAATGAGGAGTCAAGCTTCTCGGTTCGCACCTATTGGAGAATATGGCGCGGCGAGTGAATCAAAATCTATGCTTGCAGCAACGCGCATTCATGCTTCAGGCCGGGATGATTGTCAGAAATCTGCCGATGTCGCCGGTTGCCCATGAGACATGTAAAGAGCGCCACCAGGTATCAAGACGTCACCGCGTCACCCAGAATCGATGCCAGCGTGGGGATAGCGTCTCCATGGCTGTCGCTAGCATGCTGACCAACGGACAACCCATAAAAATGGCTCATTGAACATGACGAGTGCCCGTATTTGGGTGTTCCTCATGACATAGTAGATCTTCGTAAAACGCGCCAAATGGTTCACTCGGATGCGCAATCTGGATTTCCAGAATCCACAGTCCGCTGGATGGTGTCGAGCCCAACGCGCCAAGGTCGCCACCCTTGTGGATCGCGTGCGGAAAGTCGCAGACGCGATGGCCCTTGACGGCATGATTGAGTCGATAGCCCAGTGCGTGTGCGCGCTCGTCGGTAAAAGCGTACAACGCCTGACCACTCAGGCCCTGCGTGCGCCACGCATCGGCGACTTCGTGAAACAGCGTGCGCGCCGCTTCCGCACAGGCCTGCTGTTCCGGCGCGTGACCAGTGACAAACGTATCGCCTACATCGCCCTCGTGACCGTCGAACACCAGCCCGATGTCGATAAAGTAGCTGTCGTTCTCGCCGAGTCGTACCGTCGGATCAGATTTCTCTCGATACGTCTTGGTCGTGTTCGCACCGATGCGAATCAGTACCGGATGCCAAAGCCGTTCCATGCCCAGTTCGCGGAACACCTCGGCCGCTTCGACCTTGGCTTCGTCCTCGCTGATACCCGGACGCATGCGCTCGCGGATGCCGTACAACGCGGCCCAGCTTTTTTCGCGGGCATGTTGCATAAGAGTGGCGTCGTACCGTTTGCCGACGGCCTCGAGTGTTGTGGAATTCATCGCTTCAAAACCTAGTGAAAGTTGCTGACGTAAAGACACGGTCAGGCGAGGAATAAAAGTAACAGTGCGATCACCGCCGGGAGTGCCTGAATCCACAAAATTTTCCGGCTTGCCGTGAGCCCTCCGAAGATGCCGGCCACCAGCACGCAGACGAGAAAGAATACTTTCACGTTGAAGCCGGCAATGCCGAGGCTCAAGCCCCAGATCAGCCCGGCGGCCAGGAAGCCGTTGTATAGCCCCTGATTGGCGGCAAGCGTTTTCGACTGCTCGGCGAACTCTGCCGTGAGGCCGAACGCGCGGCGGCCGGCGGGCTTGGTCCACAGGAACATTTCCAGCACCAGGAAATAGATGTGAAGTAGCGCGATGATGGCGACGACGACGTTGCCGGCGATGGACATGTAGTTCCCCTTGGATGGCTGGACCCATGACGCTCCATGGTCGGAGCGTCGGACTGGCAGTGTCGCAGTCGGCCCGGTTGATCGCAAATGCAAAGCGCCATCGGAAAATACGAGGCTGGATGCAGACTGCGGACCAGGGAGGGGGCTTCATCGCCGTGCTGCCCGCTTGATGGGTAGCTTTGTGCCATCGAGTTCAAGCTACCGGCAGATTGAATGCCGCAACAAAAAAACGGATCCATGAGAGCCATGGATCCGTTTGCATGGGTACGGCGGGAGAAGCCGTACCATGATGGGTCAGTCAGTGCTGGTGGATGATGCTGGTGATCGCGCCGCTGCTTTCGTCGACCAGCAAGTAGTCACCATTGTCGCCACGCACCCAGTGGGATCCTTGAGCGGGTTCGTTCAAGTGTTCGGTCTGCCAGTGCTGAACGACATAACGATTGTCGCGATACTCGGTAGGTACTACGCCGCCTTCCTTGTACCAGGTGGTGTCGGCACCGTTGACGTGCTGCACGGTCGTGGTAACGGTTTTCGTCGTCTGAACAGTGCCGCCGCTTTGATCGTCGGACTGCGCTGCCATTGCTGCACTGGATGCCAGCAGAGCTGCGCACATAGCCATGACAAGTTTCGTTTTCATGAGTTGTCCTTTATGAATGCCAAGCTTGTGGCGGAGCCACAGGTCAAGGACAGCGGCAAATGTCAGCGCACGCACCTGCCCGGAGGTGAAACCGTACCGAAGGCATGGCTACTGCAATTACACCATCGCAGGCGGCAGGCTCTTTGCGTGTGAATTTCTTGGCAGTGCGCCTTTCACGCGCGTACGATAGTCACGCGTGCCCTTCGTAACTATGGAAGACGCCTGTAGCTCAGGTCTGCGGCAGCGGCTCGGGCTCCGGCAACGGTGCTGGAGTCGTGATCGTCACGATGACCGGTCGGCCCAGTTGCCGCAGCCAGCGGTAATGCGAGGCGATGCCAGCGGCAAAGCTGCGATGAGTGCGGTAGGTCATGCCGAACTCGCGGCAGGTAGCTTCCACCACGCGCGCGATGACGGGATAGTGCACGTGCGAGATGCGTGGAAACAGATGGTGCTCGATCTGGAAATTGAGACCGCCGATCAACCAGCTCAGCGCACGGTTATCGCGCGCGAAATCCACCGTGGTTTCCAACTGGTGGATTGCCCACGGTGTATCCATTTGCCGGCCCGTTTCGTTTGGCAGCGGAAAGTCGGCTTCTTCCACGACGTGCGCCATCTGGAACACCAGCGCCAGCAACACGCCAGCGATGGCCGAGGTGATCGTATAGAACAGCAGCACGGCACCGATCCAATGGAGCATCATCGGCAGCGCAAACGCGAGAGCGAAAAACACCCCTTTGCCAATCACAAAACCCGCCAGATCCCAGTCGCGCGGTCGCTCGAATGGCCGCTCGCCGATGGTGCCGGTAATCATGTCGCGGAAATCTCCGTACAGATGCCAGCGGATCGCTGTAACGCCATACAGCACCCAAAGATAAACGTGCTGCCAGCGGTGCCACGATCGCCACGGATGCTGCGGCGAGAGCCGTCCCAGAATACCGAGATCGATGTCGCTGTCGTGGCCGGCGACATTGACCCAGGTATGATGGAATCGCGCGTGCTTCCATTGCCAGATGTACGAACTCCCACCGACCATATCCAGCGTCAGCGCCGTCAGTCGATTGACCCATCGTCGATCCGAATAGGCCTGATGGCCGCCGTCATGCATCACATTGAAACCGATACCCGCGATCGCTACGCCAAGCACGATGCTGAGGGCGACTGCCTCCCAGCCATTTGTCACGAAAAACACCAGTCCCACATAGCTGAGTGCGAACGTGGCGAGAATGATCACCGTCTTCAGATACATCTGCAGGCTGTCGCGCTGACGAGTACCGCTGCGCTTGAATTCGGCATCCACCCTGCGGCGCAGCTCGCGATGAAAGCTGTTATCGCCGCTGAACTTCAGCCGCTCGCTGGTTGCATCGGGCGAGGATGGTTCGGCAGCGTTGTCCCTGCGATGTAATGAATCGAGGGGCATGGGGAAGCCTGACGAGGGAATACGGTCTGCATACTAACTCATTGGCAGTGATGGCCGTGTCGCGGCTGGTCGTAATCGACGCCAATCATCGGCTGGCGGTGATGCTACGCGGCAGCTTTGAAAGTCACCACCAACACGTCGCGGTGCGCTGACTTCTCCGGATCGAACGGAGTGACGGCGGTAACGCCGTGGCTGACTTTGGCATCGTCGACCAGTGCGGCATCCAGCGGGTGGGTCAGGGTAAAGCTGCCAAGCAGCTCACCGTTGCTGGCGTGAATGGTTGTGACGCCGCTTTCAATATTCGTGCGATCAATCAGCAGCACCAGCACATAGTCCACGCCATCCCGATGCACGCCCTCGGGCGTGGGCTCGCCGGCCTCGCCGATGCTCGCCTCGATGCGGAACTGATGCGCCTCGACATGCCACTGCGGAATGCGTGGCGCCAGCGAACCGAACAGTGTGTGGCTGAACTGGAGGATGCGGCGAAGGCTGGCGCCATCGGCGATTTTTGGTCGAATCGGCACGAACCAGCGCTCGATGCCGCCCTGCAGCTTGTTGTTCTGCAGAGTCTGCACGTGCGGCTGCTGCGGATTGCGTGTGATGGCGCCGTCGGCCGTGATCTTGAACGTCGCATGGCGGCGACGACGTTTGCGGCCCTTGGCCGCGAGATAGGCATCGGGCGCCAGATCATTCCAGCTTTCGGTGAATGCATCCCAGTCGTCCAGCGACTGTGGGTCATCAAGCAGGCCGTCCATCGTCTCGGCACCGAGAAAAGCAAAGCCCTCGCTATGTAACCGGGTATGCAGCGCTGATAGATCGGATTGAGAACTCATGGCGCTACGTTACCAGCAGCGCCGGGGAGGGAGATATCCGTCGGCTACGCTGCAAGCGATCTCGCGGATGGCTTCAGCCTGGGAACGCCTGATCCAGCCACGGCGGCACGGGAATATTTTTCTCGCGCAGAAAGCCAGGGTTGAACAGTTTGGCCTGATAACGCGTACCGGCATCGCAAAGGATGGTGACAACGGTATGGCCAGGACCGAGCGCGCGCGCAAGGCGAATCGCGCCAGCCACGTTGACGCCGCTGGAACCGCCCACACACCAGCCTTCCTCGTGCAGCAGCTGGTGTGATAGCGGAATCGATTCGTCGTCGGGTATGGACCACGCCAGATCGATGGGCGCGCCATCGAAGTTGGCGGTGACGCGACTGGAGCCAATGCCTTCGCTGATCGAATTGCCACTGGCCACCAGCTCGCCGGTGTTGACGTAATTGGCCAACGCCGAGCCCGTGGGGTCGGCCAGCGCGATGCGTACGCCCGGGTTGCGCGCCTTCAACGCACGGCCGACACCGGCCAGCGTGCCGCCGGTGCCGGAGGCGCAGACGAAGCCGTCGATATGGCCTTCCGTTTGCTCCCATATTTCCACGCCAGTGGTGGCCTCGTGGAAGTCGCGGTTGGCGGTGTTGTCGAACTGGTTGGCAAACCACGCGCTGCCCGCATCGCTTTCGTTCAATGCTTCAGCATGGGCTCGGGCCTGGTGTGCGTAGTGGTTGGGGTCCTTGTAGGGTACGGCGGGTACCAGTCGAACTTCGGCGCCGGTGATCCGCAGCGCATCAATCTTTTCGCGACTTTGCGTTTCCGGCATGAAGATGACGGTGCGATAGCCCAAGCTGGCGCCGAGCAATCCCAATCCGATGCCGGTGTTGCCGGCAGTGCCTTCCACGATGAAGCCGCCGGCGCGGATCAGCCCGCGCCGCTCGGCGTCTAGCAGCAGGCCAAGCGCAGTACGGTCCTTGATCGAGCCGCCGGGATTCATCAGCTCGGCCTTGGCCAGCACTTCACAGCCGGTCAGCGCGGAGGCGTGGCGCAGGCGCAACAGCGGGGTATGGCCGATGGTGGCGGCAAGGTCGGGTCGGCTACTCATGGCATCTTGTCGTGAATGGATGGGTAAGGCAGGAATGGTGCATTAAAAAGGGGCGGCCGCGGGTCTTTACGATTCCCGAGCATCCGCCCCTGGAGGTCTCGCAAAGGGTTTGCGTCAGTTCTTCGGTGCCGGCACCAGTCGCAGATACGACTTCAGCGTTTTCCAGCCACCGGGGTGCAGCGTCTTGGCGTCTTCGTCGGAAACCGACGGCGCGATGATTGCGTCATCCCCCGGTTTCCAGTCGACTGGCGTGGTGAGCTTGCGACCCTCGGTGAGCTGCAGGGAATCGAGCACGCGCAGAATCTCGTCGATATTGCGGCCGGCGCTCGGCGGGTAGGTAAGAGTGAGTCGCACCTTTTTGTTCGGGTCGATGATGAACACCGAACGCACGGTGACCTTGGGATCGGCTTTGGGGTGAAACATGCCGTAAAGCTTGGCGACTTCCAAATCCGGGTCGGCCAGCAGCGGGTAGTTGATGGCTGTGCCACCAACGTCTTCCACATCCCTGGACCAGCGCTTGTGGTCTTCGACCGAATCGACCGACAGGCCGAGCAGCCTGGTGTTGCGCGTTTCGAACTCATTCTTGCGACGGGCAAATGCGCCCAGCTCGGTGGTGCACACCGGCGTGAAGTCCTTGGGGTGCGAAAAAAACACCACCCAGTGGTCGCCGGCGTATTCATGAAAATGGATCTTTCCCTCGGTCGAGTCGAGGGTGAAGTCGGGGGCGATTTCGCCCAATTGCAGACTCATGCGTTTCTCCGGTTGACTGAGCAGGGATGGCCGAGGAGGTCTTTGCGCAGGAAAGAGCTTACTCGCGAGATGTTTGAATTTGGTGATGGCGCATGGATGGGCGTTGCGACCATGTGGTTAAAAGTTTTTCAGTATTTGAAAAGTCTATACGTTTAGATGTTTAGACGTCTATTGACAAACAAAAGATCAACCTTTACTGTCAACTGACTCATCGAGACCGGCTGAGGGACAGGCCCATTGAAGCCGGGGCAACCTGCGGAGCGTTTCCGCAACGGTGCTAATTCCTGCGGAAGCGTCATCTGGCGCCAATCCGGAAGATGGGCGTCATGTCTCGCAGCTTTTCGCTGTCGATCCCATGCATGACGACCTCTCCGGCCCTTCGCAGGACGATGCCGACCGGAGAGACCAGATGACCTGTTTGCCCGAAACCCTAGCTGCTACAACGACCAACGCGGCAATTGCTGCGATTTTGGCGCCGTTGCGTCATCGCCCCAGCTTGACGGTCCGGCGCAGCATGCGGCGGCTTACGCTGAATCCGAAATATGGCAGTGGTCCGGTCGAGGTCGACGTGCGTTATTCGTGGAGCGGTGCGCCGGATGCGCCGACGCTGATCGTGCAGGGGGGCATTTCGGCTGATCGCGACGTGGTGAGACTGGATCGCGATGCGGCACCGGGCTGGTGGCAGGCCCTGGTGGGTGCCGGTGCGGCGATCGATCTGAACCAGTGGCGCGTGCTGGCCATCGACTGGCTGACCCCCGTCGAGCTGGGCACCAACACCGTATCCAGTGAGGATCAAGCCGACGCCCTGGCTGCACTGCTGCAGGCGCTGGCTATTCCGCAGGCACATGCTTTCATCGGTTCGTCTTACGGCGCGATGGTGGGGCTGGCCTTTGCCGCACGTCATCCGCACTCGGTCGATCGGCTGGTGCTGTTGGCTGGCGCGCATCGACCGCACCCGCTGGCGACCGCACAGCGCAGCGTGCAGCGTGGCATCGTGCGGCTGGGCCAGGCCAGCGGTCAGGTCGACGAGGCCTTGTCGCTGGCCCGTCAGCTGGCGATGACCACCTATCGCGGCAGCACCGAATTCGGCAAGCGCTTTGCCGGTGGCCCGGAGTTTCGCGATGGCCGCTTTCATTTCCCGGTCGAGGATTATCTGGAGCATGCCGGTCGTCGCTTCGTCGAGCGCTTCGATGCCGATCGCTTCCTGGCCCTGTCGGAGTCGATCGACCTGCATGATGTGGCACCCGAATTGGTGCCTGTGCGGTCCACCCTGATTGGGTTTCCGTCCGACAGGCTGGTGCCGTTGTCCGATCTGTGTGAGCTGCAAAGCCGCCTGCATGGTGCGGCCACGCTGGAAGTGGTTGATTCGCCGTACGGCCACGATGCCTTCCTCAAAGAGCCCGAACAGCTGGCGCCGCTGCTGCGTAGCGCGCTGGCGTAAATTTTTCTTATCCCCTTTGTATTGATCCGAACGATTGGTCTGGAGAGTCCCATGAGCAAGTCCACCCCCTGTACCCGCGCCGTGCGTGCCGGCATCGAAACCGATACCCAGCATGGCGCGGTGGTACCGGCGCTGCATCTGTCGAGCAACTACAGTTTCGAGGGCCTCGGTCGCAAGCGCGTGTACGACTATTCGCGCAGCGGCAACCCGACCCGTGATTTGCTCGGCAATGCGCTGGCGGAGCTGGAGCAGGGCGCCGGTGCGGTAGTCACGTCCAGCGGCATGTCGGCGGTGGCGCTGGTGCTGGAACTGGTCCCGGCTGGCAGCCACGTGCTTGCCGCGCACGACTGTTACGGCGGTACCTGGCGGCTGCTCGATGCGTGGGCCAAGAAGGGTCGTTTCACGCTGGAATTCGTCGATCTCACCGACAGCACCGCGCTGGCTGCCGGCCTCGCCAAAAAGCCGGCGCTCGTATGGGTGGAGACGCCGTCCAATCCCTTGCTGCGCATCACCGATATCCGCCATGTAGCGCAAGCCACGCACGCGGCCGGTGCGCTACTTGTAGTCGATAACACCTTTCTGTCGCCGGCGTTGCAGCAGCCACTACTGCTGGGCGCGGACGTGGTGGTTCACTCCACCACCAAGTACATCAACGGTCACAGCGATGTGGTCGGTGGCGCGGCGGTGGCGAAGGACGCAGCGGTTTACGATCAACTGAAATGGTGGGCCAACTGCAATGGCCTTACCGGTGCGCCGTTTGACAGCTACCTCACCCTCCGTGGACTGCGCACCTTGTCCGTGCGACTACGCCAGCATCAGGAAAACGCCGAACGTATCGCTACGCATCTGGATGGCCATTCGGCGGTCCGCAAAGTCTACTATCCCGGCCTGAAAAACCATGTCGGCCACGCGTTGGCCGCTCGCCAGCAGCAGGGTTTCGGTGCGATGTTGAGCTTTGAGCTGGAAGGCGACGTGAGCCAGATCGAAGCCTTCGTTGATGGCCTGGAATATTTTTCGCTGGCCGAATCCCTCGGCGGTGTGGAAAGCCTGATCGCCCATCCTGCTTCGATGACCCATTCGTCAATGGCACCCGAAGCGCGTCATGCCGCCGGTATTGCCGACAGCCTGCTGCGCCTGTCGATAGGTATCGAGGACGGCGACGATCTGCTGCGCGATATCGACGCGGCGCTGGAGCGCGCGCAAACGCTGGCTGCAAAGTCTGCACGTCCCGCCGCTGCCGGTCGGATTCACGCATGAGTTCGGTGGTGGTTGCGCCTGCCGCTGCATCGAAATCAGCGGTAACCGCTGTAACCGCCACCACGACCGGCATCGTTTTGCTCGGCACCGGTGTGGTCGGTGGTGCGTTGCTGAAGCTGCTGAACACACCGGCGGCGGCAAGCATTCGTCTCGTGGGTGCCGCCAACTCGCGTCGGCAGCATACGGATGCGGCAAGCCTCGCCAGCCGTACGCTGCGAGAGCAGTTGAACAACGATGGTGATATCCGCAATGACGCGGTGTTGCTGGCCGCACTGGATGCCAGCGGCGTATTGCACAAGGTCATTGTGGATGCCACCGCGAACACCGTATTGGCATCGCGCCACGCAGAGTGGCTGGCACGCGGCTATCACGTGGTTACCGCCAACAAGGCGTTGGCCGGCGGCGACTTGTCGGGCTGGCGCGCACTGCAAGCGGCGACTGCGCAAGGTGCGCGTTACGGCGATTCCGCGACCGTCGGTGCGGGCTTGCCGGTGCTCTCAACATTGCGTCGCTTGCGTCAATGCGGCGACAGTCTGTTGACGCTGGAAGGCGTGTTCTCCGGTTCGCTGTCGTGGCTGTTCAATCAGTACGACGGCAACCAGCCGTTTTCCACCCTGCTGCTGGAAGCGCGCCGGTTGGGCTATACCGAGCCCGATCCACGCTCCGATCTCTCCGGCGACGACGTGGTCCGCAAGCTGCTGATCATCGCCCGCAATGCAGGCTTCGCTCTGGGCGTCGATGAGGTACAGGTGGAAAGCCTGGTGCCGGAACCGCTGCGTGCGATCACTGCCGAGCAGTTTCTGGCTCGGCTGACGGAGCTGGACGAACCGCTTGCCGCGCGTCACGTCGAAGCCAAATCACGCGGCAACGTGTTGCGCTTCCTCGCCCGTCTCAACCAGCGCGGCAAGGCGCGCGTCGGCATTGCCGAAGTCCCCGTTACCCATCCTGCCGCACGCCTCTATGGCACCGACAACCAGTTCGCCCTCACCACTACCCGCTACAACACCCAGCCGCTGGTTATTCAGGGGCCGGGTGCAGGCCCTGAAGTGACAGCACAAGCCCTGCTGGGTGATGTTCTCGCACTTTCGTAGGTTGGCGGTTATCTCACTTGCAGCGGGCCGACTGTGACGGTGCCGATCAGACCCTGGAAGGCCTTGTCGGCTTCCGCGTGTAACTGAGTGACCACGGTGTTGGCATCTTCGGGAAAGGGTGAATATCCCCTGATGTAAGCGATTCCGCCGCTATTGGCTGCGTCTTCCAGCGGGGCAATTTCGTGATTGAACCGGCGCATGGCGCGAACGCCGGCCACTTTATCGCCGTACTTCAGTTTCATTTTTTTCAACAGCGGTTCGGAGGCCTGAATCTCTCCATCGCTGCTTTTGGCGCGAGCTATTGCGTAGGCTTGCTGATGGGGCGCGTCATTTCTTTCGGCCGCCAGGGCAAACCATGCCAGCGCCAGCGGATGGTTTGCCGGAACGTCTTTCATGTCGCCATTGAAATAGATCAGGCCCAGCGCGTACTGCGCATCCTTGCTGGCCCAATAGGCCGCCTCATCCAGTTCCGAAAGCCCCAGCCGGTTGTGACCATTCTGGAAATAATAACGGGCGCGGCAGGCGTAATAGTCGCCGGGAAGAATTTGTTCCAATCCATCCATGCAGCTGTTGTAGTAGATCTTTTCATCAGCCGGCGCTGCTGGCGTTGCAGCAGATGTATCGGTTGAGGCCGCCGACATCGACAGGCTAGCGCCGACAATGGCCAGAGCCAGAGCCACTCCCCCCATTCGTTTCATGTCGAGTCCTCTGAAGTCGCGGTGCTGGAACACATACGAACTTGATGAGATTTGGTGCCGGTCGAAGCTGGCCGGTTTCACACCGTCGTTTGGATACCAACGTATGGCCAGGTTTTTTGTTTACACATGCATGGAGTCCTCGCCAGCTCATCGCGAGTCGGACACGCGGCTAACATTCAATGGTGGCGAGCTTCCTCAAGCGCTGCCTCGACCGATGGCGTGCGCCAGCCCGACTTCACGCCCCACAGGTAGAACACCAGGCCGATCACGGCGACCACGACCAGGTCGATGCCATACGAGAGATAACCCTTGCCGCCGAAGATAGTGCTGCCGGCCCATGAGACAAGGGCGAGGGTGGGCAGGTAGGCAATCAGCCACCAAGCGCCTTTGATCTGTCGCGCGAAATCGTGCCAGCCGGTCTTGGCCTGATAGTAGAAATACACCGGCAGTGCCACGACCATCAGCAGGATGATTTCGCCAGTGAGTGGCCACTTGGCCCAGTACAGCAACTCGGTGGCCATGATGAAAGCGACACCGGCGAGCACGGGTAGGCCTGTGAGTCGGAAAGGTCGATGCATGTCCGGTGCGGTGTGGCGCAGGGTCATCACGCTGACCGGGCCGGTGAGGTAGGAGATGACGGTCGCCACCGAGATCACTGCCGCCAGCGTGCCCCAGCCGCGGAAGAAAAACAGGAACAGGAACGACACCGCCAGGTTCAGCCACATCGCCGGACGCGGCACGCCCCAGCGTGGATCGATGCGGCCGAGAATTTTCGGTAGCGTGCCGTTGCGCTCCATGCCGTAGATCATTCGTGCGGTGGTGGCGGTGTAGGTCATGCCGGTGCCGCTGGGGCTGACGAACGCGTCGGCGTACAGCAGCATGGCCAGCCAGTGCAGGTTGACGATGATCGCCAGCTCAGCGAACGGCGAACGGAAATCGATGCCATGCCAGCCGGCCTTGGCCAGCATCTCCTGTGGCACAGCACCGATATACGCGACCTGCAGAATCACATAGACGATGGTGGCCAGCCCGATCGAGCCCAGTACCGCGAACGGAATGCTCTTGCCCGGATTGCGCGCTTCGCCGGCCAGGTTTACCGGGCTCTGGAAGCCGTTGAAGCTGAAAACGATGCCGGCCGTGGCGACGGCGGTGAGGATGGCGGGGAAATCCAGCGCATGCGCGCCGCCATGAATACCCACCGAAAAATTCTCGCGATGAAAACCGCTGGCGATCAGCGCCAGGCCAGTCGCCGCAGGCACCACCAGCTTGAACACGGTGATCGCGGTGTTGGAGTGCGCGAACAGCTTCACGCTCCAGAAGTTCAGCAGGAAATACATCACCACCAGCACGGCGGCGATGCACAGTCCGATCGGTGCCAGCTCGCCATGTCCGTCGGGCATGTGGATGTACAGCGCCTGCGCCCATGCAAACGGCCACGAGGCCATGTACTGCACCGATGCTTCCGCTTCTACCGGGATCACCGAGACAATCGCGATCCAGTTCGCCCAGGCGCCGATGAAGCCGACCAGCGAGCCATGCGAGTAGTGGCTGTAACGCACCATGCCGCCGGACTCGGGGAACATCGCGCCCAGCTCCGCGTAGGTCAGCGCGATAGTCATGATGATCGCCGCGCCCAGCACCCATGCCCACACCGCGCCGGGTCCGGCCAATCCGGCTGCGCGCCAAGCGCCAAACAGCCAGCCGGAGCCGATGATCGAACCCAGGCCGGTAAGCATCAGGGCGAACGGGCCGACATCGCGGCGGATGGGGCTGGATGAGGACATGGAATCTCCGGGGAACATGGGTAATGGGTGTGACCGCCATTCCCGATGGCGTCAACGTTTGATAATGACAGAGGGGCTGTGAGCTGTCAGCCCGAGGGGTTTGGGGCTTTGTTCGGCATCGGGCTTAAGTGCTTTCATCTTCCTGCAGAGGGCGAGTCAATTCTCTTCGGCCACAGCCAGGCAAGAGATAGCCACTCGCCGTCGGCAGAAGGACGAAAGCTCTTGGCATATAGAAATCGACGAAGAGTGTCGCGATTGAAGAGGCCCTACAACGTCCAGTGCAATGATTCGAAGCCAAGCCGAACTCTCAGCATTCGATTACATTCACCGCCAACCCGCCCCGCGACGTTTCCTTGTACTTGTCCTTCATGTCGCGTCCGGTATCCCGCATCGTCTTGATCACCTTGTCGAGCGAGACGTGGTGCTTGCCGTCGCTGCGCATGGCCATGCGGCTGGCGTTGATGGCCTTGACCGAACCCATTGCGTTGCGTTCGATGCAGGGAATCTGCACCAGGCCACCGATCGGATCGCAGGTGAGGCCGAGGTTGTGTTCCATGCCGATCTCGGCGGCACTCTCAACTTGCAGCATATTGCCGCCAAGTGCCGCGGTGAGTCCGCCGGCGGCCATCGAACAGGCCACGCCGACCTCGCCCTGGCAACCGACTTCGGCGCCGGAGATCGAGGCGTTTTCCTTGTAGAGAATGCCGATGGCGGCGGCGGTGAGCAGAAAGTCGATCACGCCGTCGTCGTTCGCCTTGGGGCAGAAGCGCTGGTAATAATGCAGCACCGCGGGCACGATGCCCGCCGCCCCATTGGTCGGCGCGGTGACGACGCGGCCGCCGGCGGCGTTTTCCTCGTTCACCGCCAGCGCGTAGAGATTCACCCAGTCGAGGATGGTCAGCGGATCGCGCAGCGCGGCTTCGGGCTGGTCGCGCAGTTCGGCAGCCATCGCAGGGGCGCGGCGGGATACTTTCAAACCGCCGGGCAGCACGCCGGGCGAACGCAGTCCGCGTGCGACGCAGTCCTGCATCGCTTTCCAGATGGTCATCAGGCCGGCGCGGATTTCTTCTTCGCTGCGCCAGACTTTTTCGTTGGCCATGGTCAGCTGCGCGATGGTGAGGTTGTGCTTTTTGCACAGCGCCAGCATCTGATCGCCGGTGGAAAACGGGTAGGGCTGTTCGGTAGTGTCAGCGACGATGCGATCTTCCGCGGCCTCGTCGTTATTGACCACGAAGCCACCACCGACCGAATAGTAATCGCGGCTGGCCAGTTCGTTGTCGCCGGCGTCGTACGCGGAAAAGCGCATGCCGTTGGTATGGAACGGCAGTTTCTGGCGTTTGTTGAACACCAGATCGCGCTTTTCCTCGAACGCGATCATTTTCTTGCCGAGCAGCAGCAATTGATGCGTGCTGCGAATGCGCTCGAGCGTCGCGGGGATGCGGTCGGGATCAACGCGATCGGGATGTTCGCCTTCCAGTCCCAGCAGCACGGCCTTGTCGGTGCCATGGCCGCGGCCGGTCATGGCCAGCGAGCCGAACAGCTCGCAGCGCACGCGGGTGACACGATCCAGCATGCCGTTGCCGTCCAGCCAGCGTTCGGCAAAGCGGGCGGCGGCGCGCATCGGCCCGACCGTATGCGAGGAGGATGGCCCGATGCCGATCTTGAACAGGTCGAATACGCTGACGGCCATGGCTACGCTACTGATCGGTGGAGATGACCGGCTATTCTACGCGTCGCCGTCAGCCATTCGCAGCCGCATGTCCAAGCTGATCCTCTACCAGCGCGATTACTGTCATCTGTGCGATCAGGCGCTGGCCGTGCTGGCCGAGGCGTCTGCGCCGGATTTCGACAGCGTTTGGGTCGACGACAGCGCGCTGCTGGCACAGCGCTACGGTACTAGGGTGCCGGTGTTGCGCGATGACCGCGATGGGCGCGAATTGGACTGGCCGTTTGACGCGACGCGCGTGCGCGCGTTTATCGGCGCCTTGCGCTAGCGGCTCTATCATTCGCCGCCAGCGCCGGTTCATCGCGGGTTATTTCGCGGCGAGCTGCAGATGTGCGATGACTTTGACGTCCGCCGCAATCACCGAGGTATCGGCGTAATCGCCGCCGCCCACACCGAAGTCCAGGCGTTTCACCGTGCCGGCCACGTCCAGCACAGCGCCGGTGCCCTGCGGCTTGAAGGTTACGTTCAGTGTCACCGGCTTGGTCACACCGTGCAGGGTGAGGTTACCGTCGGCTATTACCTGCGCGCCGACCTGACGGAAGCCGGTGGTGACGAAATGCGCCTGCGGGAACTTGGCAATATTGAAAAAATCGGCGCCGGGTAGGGCGGTGTCGCGATCCTTGTCACCGGTTTTCGCGCTGGCCAGATCGACATTCACATCAAATTTTGACGTGACCAGATGCGCCGCATCGTAGTTGATCACAGCGGTCCATTTGCCGAACGTGCCGTTGAATCCGGCACCCTGGAACGTGCCGGCAAAGCCCAGTGTGCTGGCTGTCGGTTGCACGGTGTAATCGGCGGCGCCCGCGGCAACTGGCAATGCAAGAGTCAGTGTGAGCAGGGCGGATAAAAGAGCTTTCATCGAGGTTCTCCTGTCGAGCGGAAGTATTTAGAGATCGCTGCGTGGACGGCCAAATGGCAGCATCCGGCGCAGCACATTGTCTTTATCAAATACGTGGTGCTTCAGCGCGGCGCCGACATGCACCACCAGCACGGCTACCAGAAACCAGAACAGGTATTCGTGCACGGCTAACACTGTGTCGGCGATGTTTTCATTCTTGGCCGCCAGCGACGGCAGGTTGAACAGCTTGAACCACTGCAGAGGCTTGCCACTGACGGAGTTGAACCACCAGCCGCTGAGAGGGATGGCGACGATCAGCACATACAGCACGCCGTGAACGGCATGTGCTGCGAGCTGCTGCCAGTGCGGTCCGGGTTCATCCGGCGGGCGACGATCGATCAATCGCCACAGCACACGCAGCAGGAATAATGCGAGTACGGTAAGGCCGATCGACTTGTGCAGTGCCAGCCAGTTGATCTTTTGCATGGGTCCGTGTGCCAGATCCATCAGCAGGCCGAAGATGCCGTTGCCGATAATGGCCAGCGCCGTGATCCAGTGGAAGAACCGCGCCACTGAACCCCAACGACGATTATCGCTACGCAGACTCATGGCTTGTCCTTCTCTGAATTCTTGTCATCATCGCCGCGGATGGCTTCCAGCTCCATCCAGATGGCGACATCGTGGCCAATCGAGTTGGCGAAGGCGGTGATGCCGTACGTTTCTCGCTGCAGCGAGGCGCTGGCAGAAAAGCCCGCGACTGTATGCAGGCCGTAGATGGTTCGGGCCACGCGGTTGAGAGTGAACATCAGGTCGACCGGTTTGGTGACGCCGTGCAGGGTCAACTGGCCGTGCAGCACGCCATGCTGATCGTCCTTGCGCTCGGCGCTGGTGCTGACGAAATGGGCGTAGCGATCGTGCGCGCAGTCGAGCAGTGCCGGTTTGCATACGGCGGCGTTCCACTCGGCGTCGCCCATATCGACACTGGCCAGATCGATGTCCAGTTCGGTGGAAGCCGTGCTCCAGTCGTCTGGATCGAACTGCAGCCAGCCACGAGCAATATGCAGACGTCCAAACGGCCGTGAGTAGCCGTTGTGATCGATGCTGAAAACGATCTGGCTGTGTACGGAGTCATATTGGTAGCGATGACTTGCTGCATGCAGCACAAATGGCGCCCACAGCAGGGCCGCAGATAGCGACAGCCGGCGGATTGTTCGGTTTCGGAGCATGAAAGAGAGTCTGGCTGATCTTTCCTGGCCATGCCAGCATGCGACTGCTGGACGCACTGTTTCGCTGGCACACGCAAATGCCGCGCTCGCTGCCGTGGGCCGGTTTTGGCATGATGAGCCAGGGTTGGGGGATTTCTGCATGGCTGCATCGTTTTTGCGAAAGGCTGTTTTCGCGTTTATTTTGCTGATACCTGTCGTCAATGGCAGGGCTGAAGCGGAATCGTTGACGCCGGTTTTGGCAGCGCCGGCGGCACACATGCCAGCGATGACCGGGCCGGTTTCAACCCTACCCGCGCTGAATGCGCCGATGGTAAGAGCACCCACACCGGAACCTCTGGCGACACCGCAGTTCCGTCGTTACGGCGTGGAAGACGGCGTGTTGCGCGGGCAAGTCTACGCGGTGGCACAGGATCATCATGGATTGATGTGGTTTGGTTCCGCTGCCGGGTTGATGCGTTATGACGGCGTGAGTTTCCAGACATTTCGCAATGCGGCAGATGATCCACGCTCGCTGCCGGCCAATACTACGTATGCGTTGTACGTTGATAGTGACAACAAGGTCTGGGCCGGCGGTATCTCGACGGGTTTGATTGTCTACAACCAACAGACGGAGCGCTTCCAGCAGTGGGCGCATGACGACGTCACCCCGAACAGCCTTGCCGACAACGAAGTGTGGGGTATTACGCAGACCACCGACGGCGAATTATGGGTGGCGACCGGCGAGGGACTCGATCGCATGCGCAAGGATGGCCGTGGTTTCGATCATCTGCCGCTGAATGTCGATGGCAAGCATGCTGCGTCATTCGGCACCACCCGCGCCTTGCTGGCTGAGCCCGATGGCCGGCTATGGATCGGTACGGAAAGTGGACTCTATCTGCGTGACGTCGACGGCACGCTGCATCGCGTGCCGATCGATCCCGCGTTTCACGGTGACATCGGCAAGATCTGGCGTATCGAGGGTGGGCTCAGTGATGCCAGTCAGCGTGAAGTACGTGTTGCGGTAGAGGGCGGCCTGCTGATCATTGGGTCCGATGGCGTGGCGCGACCGTTTGCGCAAGAATCGCTGGCTTCGTTGCGTGTGATGAGCAGCACGCGTGATGCGCATGGCCGGCTGTGGATTGCCACGGTCAATGGCATGTTCCTGGACGAAGGCGATGGTCGGCTGCAGTCGATCACTGGCCAGCCCCTGTTGCCCGGTGGACTGCCCAGCAACAGGATCTGGCAAACCATGCTGGATCGCGAAGGCGGCCTGTGGATTACCTTCGAGCAATCCAGCGTGGCGTATCTGCCGCCGGCCTGGAACGGCTTCACCCGCTTCACGCACATTCCGGATGATCCGGCCAGCCTCACAGGCATCGTGGCCTCCTCGGTAGAGATCGCACGGGATGGGTTGTTATGGGTGGCTGGCAACGATGGCTGGATCGACAAGCTGGATGTCAGTACCGGCCAAGTGACGCATATCGTCAAGGATATGCATACACAGATTTTGGAAATGACTGAAGACCCCCGCGGCCGTCTGTGGATCGACAGCTCTGGCGAATTGCACGTGTTTGATCATGGCAAATTGACGTTGATTCCGGCCGGCAATGCACCGATGTCGCGCCCAGTCCACATTACGTCCGGCGCCGATGGGCGCATCTATGTTGCCTCCTGGAATGAAGGCGTCGTCGAGGTTGATCCAGATACCTTTGCGATTACGCCGTTGCCACATGAAACCTCCTCGGCAGCCGGTGCATCTGACGACAGCCTGGTATCGGAACAGATCGACGTCCATGCAGGCAGCCTCTGGTACGCCTGTGCCGGCGGCTTGATGCGATGGGATAATGCGGCGAATAAACTGGTGTTCGTGCGTGGCGTGCCGCGGCAAGATATTTTGATCTTTGCCTTCGATGTCACCGGTTTCTGGGTCGCGACCCAGTCGACAATCGAGCACTATCGCTATGCCAATGGCGAAGCGGTCAAAGACGACAGTATCGACGTCAGCCACGAATCGTTCGTCACCGACATGCGCGATCTGCAAGTCGATCGGCTGGGTCGCCTATGGGTGTTTGCCAACCCCGGACTGTTCCGATTCGATCCCCGCACGCGACGTTTCAATGTGTTCGGGCCATCGCAAGGTCTGTTCAACGCCGATTTTGACAGTACCAGCAACGCCATTGCCGGCGATGGTACGTTATTCGCGATCAACGGCGCTGGTGTGCTGATGTTCCAGCCCGAACAGTTCACCTCACAAGACAATGCCACGCCGCCGCCGCCTCTCACGTTGACCAGAGTGACAGTACGCAGGGATGGCGATGTTTATGTCATGCCACTGGACAGCCGCACGGTGTCGTTGGGCTGGCGCGATCGGGATCTGCGGGTAGATGCGCGAGCGGCTTCTTTCATCAACCCGAAAGGCAACCATTACCGTTTCAAGCTGAGCGGTTTCGATACTGGCTGGGTGGACGTGGATAGCCGCGGCGAGCGCGATTTTGCGGGGTTACCCGCAGGCACATACACCTTGAACGTGCAGGGTGCCGGCGAGAGCAGTTCCTGGAGCGGCCTGCCGATTCCGCTGCAGATCACGGTACAGGCACCACCCTGGGATCGCTGGTGGGCGTGGGTATCGTATGCGTTGCTGACGATACTCATCGCAGTGCTGATTCTGCGCAGTTGGCGCCGGCGTCTGGCGCAGCGGCACCGCATGCAGATGATTGAACAGCAGCGACAGCTGGCTGAAGCGGCGAGTGCGGCGAAGACACAATTTCTGGCCACGCTCAGCCATGAAATACGCACGCCGATGACGGGCGTGATGGGCATGGCCGAGCTGATGTTGACCACGCCGCTAACACCGTTGCAGCACGACTACACCAAGGCCATGCAGCGCTCCGGCGGCATGTTGCTCAAGCTGCTTAACGACGCGCTGGATCTGGCCCGCATCGAGGCGGGTCGGCTGGAGCTGGAGCCGGTGCCGTTCGATCCGCGCCAGTTGGTCGAGGACGTGACCCAGCTGGAGCAAGGTCTGGCACATATGAAGGGCATCCGTTTTGTATTGGATGTCGCCGATGATCTGCCGCCGCGTTTGATCGGTGACGCGGTGCGCATCAAACAGGTGTTGCTGAATCTGGCGAACAATGCGCTGAAATTCACCGAGCGCGGTAGTGTGACGTTGCGCGCCGAGCGTTCGGCGCAGGGTCTGGTTTTGAGCGTCAGCGATACCGGGCCAGGCATTCCCGAGGCCAGTCAGGCGCGCCTGTTCCAGCGCTTCGAGCAGGAAGAGGGGCCGCATCGCCGCGCCGGCAGCGGCCTGGGTCTGGCGATATGCCGCGAGCTGGTGGACATGATGGGCGGCAGCATCGAACTGGAATCGAGGATGGGTTACGGCAGCACATTCCGCGTGCGACTGCCGCTATCCGAACCGGCTGCAGTGACGCCGCCCGCAACGGCCGACACAGGGCATCGCAACTATCACCTGCTGCTGGTCGAAGACGACACGATCATTGCCGCGGTGATCTCCGGTCTCCTGGAGCAACAGGGGCACAGCATTTTTCACGTGGCCAATGGACTGGCAGCATTGGCCGAATTGGCGCACGCGAACTTCGATGCGGTGCTGCTCGATCTGGATCTGCCGGGTGTGGACGGTTTCCAGATTGCCCGGCTGATCCGTCAGCGCGAACACGATGGTTCGCGCATGCCGATCGTTGCGGTGACGGCGCGTTCGGGCAGCGAAGATGAGCTGCGCGCGCAGGCAGCAGGCATGGACGGATTTCTGCGCAAGCCGCTGAGCGGCGAGCAACTGGCTGAGGCGCTGGCCAAGGTCATCGCCTGTACGGCGCAGGAAACCGACGAAACGCACTAAGAGCCTGTTTACGGTCTACGCGTAGCCCGCGCCAGCAGCGGGCTACATGTCGAACTTTTGCAACTCGACGCCAAGCTGTTGATATTCACGCCAGCGCACGCGCGAGCCGTCGCGCTCGGCCGGATCGGCAGCGACCACTTCAAGCACGCGCTGATAATGACCCGTGGGGCAGCTGTCGCGAAGGTTGATCAGCAACGGGCGATCGGCCGTCTCGATGCCAGGTGGCACAATCAGCACGGCAGTATCCGCATCGTCGTCATCACCTGCCAGCTGATGCGGAATCCATACATCCTCGTCAAACGCCCACAGCAATTCGTCGATAGCTTCCGCCTGCTCGAAATCGCGCGTGAGAATCAGCGTCGGTTGCTGCGCCGCGAAGGCTTTCTTGGTCAACTCGCAGACAAGCAGCAGCGGCTGCTCGCGAAAGCGCGGCTTGTCGATCAGGTAGAAGTCGGCGCGAGGCATGGCGTGTCGACTCCGACAATCAGCCCGCGCGATCCATCAGCCACTGCGTCAGCAATGCCACCGGGCGACCGGTAGCCAGACCCTTGCGGCCTTCGTCCCATGCGGTGCCGGCAATATCCAGATGCGCCCAACGCTGGCCCTCCGTGAAGCGTGAGAGGAAGCACCCTGCGGTAATCGCGCCGGCACTCTTGCCGCCGATGTTGGCGATGTCGGCAAAGCCGGAATCGAGTTGGATCTGGTAGTCGTCCCACAGCGGCAGACGCCAGGCACGGTCGAGCGTTACTTCGCCCGCGGCCAGCAACTCGGCAGCGAGGTCATCGTGCTTGCTCATCAGGCCGGTGGCATGCTTGCCGAGCGCGATCACGCAGGCACCGGTAAGTGTGGCGGCATCGATGAGGGTATGCGGCTGGAACGTCTGCGCGGTATAAGTCAGCGCGTCGCAGAGAATCAGGCGACCTTCGGCATCGGTGTTCAACACTTCGATGGTCAGGCCCGAGAGGCTGGTGATCACGTCGCTGGGGCGATAGCTGTCGCCGTCGGGCATGTTTTCCACCGCCGGCACGACGCAGACCAGGTTGACCTTGAGCTCCATCCTCACAGCCGCGATAAACGCGCCGAGCACCGCCGCGGCGCCGCCCATGTCGAACTTCATTTCTTCCATGCCCGGGCCGGGTTTGAGGCTGATGCCGCCGGTGTCGAACGTGACGCCTTTGCCGACAAAGGCATACGGCTTGTCGCCTTCGACGCCGTTCTTGTACTCCAGCACGACGAGCTTGGGCTTGTTGACCGAGCCGCGCGCCACGGCCAGCAGCGACCCGAAGCCGAGTTTTTCCATCTCGACATGGTCAAGCACGTTGCAGCTGACCTTGCCGTCCTGGCCGTCGGCAAAGGTCTGGGCCTGAGTGGCGATATATGCCGGGTTGCAGATGTTCGGCGGCAGGTTGGCCAGTTCGCGGGTGAACTCGATACCGGCCGCGAGCGCGCATGCCTGATTCAGACCGGCCTGGGCGTCGGCGTTGCCGGCAAAGCTGACGCTGGCGAGCACGGGCTGTTTGCTCTTGTCGCGCGGCTTGAACGTCGCGGTGTAGCGATACGCCGCATGGTCAGTCGTCAACACGGCAATACGCACGCGCCAGTCGATGTCGCGGCCGGGTACGTCGACTTCGGTGAGGAACGACACCGCATCGGCCACCGGCAGCTTGCCCAATGCACGCGCCGCTTCGATGCTTACCTTCTGATAACGCGCCGCGTCGAATGTTTTCTGCGAGCCAAGGCCGACTACCAGTACGCGCTTGGCGGTCACGCCGTTCGGTGCGAACAGCACGGTGGTGCTGCCGGCCTTGCCGCTGATGTCGCCACTTTCCACCTGGCGCTTGATCACGCCGTCCGCGGCGCTGTCGACGCGCGCAGCGGCGCTGGTCAGCATGCCGTGTTCGTACACCCCAACCAGCACGCAGGCGGTATCGGCGGTTTCCGGGGCGGTGGCGCCGAGGCTGAACTGAAGTGTCATCGGGTGTTTCCTGTACGGGCGCGACAGCGGTCGAACCGGCTAGACTTAAGGTTTGCCGACCGGACCGGTCGCGGCGAAGGATCACTTAAGTTTATCTCATGCTGAGCATTCTCGACCGCTATTTCCTGCGCGAGCTGGCGCAAACCGTTGCCGCCACTGTCGTGGTGCTGTTGGTTGTGGTGGCCGGCAGCGCGTTCGCCAAGGTGCTGCAGCAGGTGGCCAACGGCAGTTTTCCGGCCAGCGTGATGTTTCAGGTGCTGGGTCTGCAAACGCTCGACGGACTGACCAACATGATGCCGTTGGCCAGCTTTCTCGGCGTGCTGATGGGGCTGGGCCGGATGTACCGCGAGAGCGAAATGCACGTGCTCTCATCCTCCGGTATGGGCCCCGGTGGTTTGCTCAAGCCTGTGCTGCTCATGGGCGTGGTGCTGGTAGCAATCACCGCCATCGTATCGCTGTGGGTCGGGCCGTGGGCGGTGAGCACGAGTGACAACATGGTTGCGGTGGCCAACCGTTCGGTGATTGCCGCCGGTCTCGACGCAGGGCGTTTTACCGATCTGCCGGGCAAGGGCGGCATCATCTTTGTCGACACGCTCAGCCGGGATGGCAGCAAGCTCGGCCATGCTTTCGTGGAGACCCAGCGCGATACCAAGGATGGCCCGCCGCATGTGAAAGTCGTGAGCGCCGATCATGGTGAGCTCTACCAGGAAAGTGACGCCTCCGATCGCTTCATCACGTTCCGCACCGGCTGGCAGTACGACATTCCGCTGGGCGCCGATAACTGGCGCAAGATGCAGTACGTGCGCAACGATTCATCGTTGTCCAGCGTGCAGTCGGATGACGATGACACTGATCCAAGCCATTCCATGGATACACTTTCCCTGATCCGATCCAGGGATCCCGACGCGCACGCCGAGCTGGCATGGCGTATCAATTCGCCGCCCCTGACACTGGTGCTCTTGCTGCTGGCGTTACCGCTGTCGCGTCAGAGTCCGCGCGAGCCTCGTTATGGCCGCCTGTTTCTGGCGATCGTCACTTTTTATCTTTATTACGTGGTACTCGCACTATGTCGCGCTCAGATTGCCAAAGGGCACTGGCACAGCGAGGCGCCCATGTGGGCGCTGCATCTCGTGGTCATCGGTATAGCCGGCTGGCTTATGTGGAAGCAGTACGCGCCTCGCAAGGCACGTGTGAGCGCACCCGCATGAGTGACATGGCATGAACATGTTCACTTTAAAACGCGTCGATCGGCTGGTGATGCTCAGTGTCATAGGTTCGGTGCTGATGGTCTGGCTGGTACTGACCGGCTTTGATGCCGTGACCCAGTTTCTGCGGCAACTTGGCAGCGTGGGCAAGAACGGTTACACGCTGAACAACGCCATCGTTTATGTGTTGGTGACGTTTCCGCGTCGGCTTTACGAAATGTTCCCCAACGCTGCGCTGATCGGCGGCCTGCTGGGTCTTGGCGGGCTGGCCTCTACCGGCGAGCTGACCGCGCTGCGCGCTGCCGGCATGTCGCGCCTGCGTATTGCCGTGTCGGCGGTTGGCGTGGTGACCGTGTTGATCGTTGGCGTGGTGATCATGGGCGAAACGGTCGGCCCATGGGGCGACCAGAAAGCGCAGGCGATGCAACTGCGCATGAAAAACAACAATGTCGGCGCCACCAGCAGTGGTACCTGGGCGCGCGACGGCAGCAACTTCATCAACGCACGCGGCACCATGCTGACCCATCGCGGCGGCATAGACAGCGTGGAGCTGGCGGACGTGCGCATCTTTACCATGACGCCCGATGGTCAGCTGACCCGTTTCGAATGGGCCAAGTCGGCGCAGCACAACGGCAAGCAGTGGATCCTGAAAGACGTGCGCGACAGCACGCTGGACGCGACCGGCGTGCACACCACCACGCTGGCCAGCCAGCCATGGGTTTCGGGTCTCAACCCGCAGGTGCTGGCGCAGTCGATCATCCTGCCGCAATACCTTTCGATGCGCGATCTGCAGCGGAATATCCGCTATCGCGCTGCCAATGGCGAAACACCCGGTGTCTACGCAGTGGCTTTCTGGGGGCGGGCGCTGTATCCGCTCAGTGTATTGGTGCTGGTGCTGTGCGCGATGCCGTTTGCTTTCGGTGCGCTGCGTTCCGGCGGCCTGGGCAAGCGCATGTTTATCGGCATGCTGCTGGCGATCGGTTGGTATTTTCTGCAGAAGGCAATGGTCAACTTCGGTACGGTTTACGGTATGCCGCCGCTGCTCGCCAACCTGCTGCCGATCGTGATATTGGCGGTAGCTGGCTGGCTGTATTTCCGCCGCAGCGGCTGACCCTGGTAACGGCCTGCCATCGGTCCGTAGGCGATATCCTCCCAATCCCATTCAACCAGTGAGACGCCGCCATGCGAGTTGTCGATTTACGCAGCGATACGGTCACGCAGCCCACGCAGGCCATGCGTGAAACGATGCTACTGGCCGACGTTGGCGACGATGTCTACGGCGAAGACCCGACGGTCAACTTACTGCAGCAGCGTCTCGCCGACGACCTCGGTTTCGAGGCTGGGCTGTTCGTGCCGACCGGCACGCAGTCGAACCTGCTGGCGCTAATGGCGCACTGCGAGCGCGGCGACGAGTATCTGGTCGGCGCCGACGCGCATACTTTTCGCTGGGAAGGTGGGGGTGCTGCCGTGCTCGGCTCCATCCAGCCACAGCCGATTCCGCAGGATGCCGACGGCACGTTGCCGCTGGACAAGGTCGCCGCAGCGATCAAGCCGGTCGACCCGCATTTCGCGCGCACCAAAGTGCTGGCGCTGGAGAACACATGGTGGGGACGCGTGTTGCCACTGGATTATCTAAAGGCCGCGCACGACTTCAGTCGCGAGCGCGGGCTTGGCCTGCATCTCGATGGTGCGCGTCTGTTCAACGCCGCTGTGGCCTCTGATGTGCCGGCGCGCGAAATCGCCCGGCATTTCGACAGCGTGTCGGTATGTCTGTCGAAAGGCCTGGGTGCGCCGGTTGGCTCCGTACTGGTGGGTTCGCATGCGTTGATCGACAAGGCGCGGCGCTGGCGTAAGGTCACCGGCGGCGGCTGGCGTCAGGCCGGCCTGCTCGCTGCGGCAGGTATCTATGCGCTCGATCATCACGTGGCGCGGCTGGCCGACGATCATCGGCGGGCGGCTTATCTGGCTGGCTGTCTTCGCGAGATCGCTGGCGTGAATCTGCTGGGGCAATTTACCAATATGGTTTACGTCGATGTACCCGCCGGTCGATTGAAGGATTTGGACGTCCATATGCGGGCAGTGGGTGTTCGTATCAGTATTGGGTATTTGCCGACGTTGCGGTTGGTTACTCATTTGGATGTGGATGATGAGGGGGTTGAGAGGGTGCTGGAGGCGTTTTGCTCTTTCTTCGCACGCGGCTGAATGGTGGGGATTGGCGACAACCGATCGTGTGCGTGATCTGGCTCGCCTGCCGCGGGCTTTCGTCCGCCACCGGCGGCCGAGTCACTTTTCTCTTGCGTGGCCAAGAGAAAAGTAACCAAAAGAGAAGGCCACCTCACGGACTTGCCGGGCGTCCCTGCCCGGCAAGTCCGTGAGGTGCGGCCGGGCTTTTCGACGGCGCATCCCTGCACCGGCGAAAAGTGATCGGCTTCCTGCCGATCACCCTGCGGGCCTGTCGACCCCACCTTACCGCCGCACAGGGGGCACGTTTAAGAGCAACACGCATCCTGCGCTTGCCGAGTCAATACATTGCGCCGCAAACCCCAAGAAACTCCGCCTCGGGCTACTCATGCCGCGTACGTGGTGGTTCTCGTTGACTAGTTATGAGTCGGTGTATCTGAGTACATCACCTCGGTCAGCAAACTTTGGTGTTTGATAAGCAAACGTTGATTGGCCTCAGCCAACAATCGCATGCGCAAGTACGGCCACAGGTGCCGGTTATTACCGCATTTTGAGGTGGATAAAACATAGCGACTCGATTTGTAAGATATGCAACGACATCAGCATTCGTCGCATCAGCAGTACATTATTGCCAGCCCTTATTCCGCTTGGGTTTTCGTCGCTTGACGGAATGCTTACCGAGCCTGAACATCCATTGCATATGCCTCAATTTGAGGTCTACTAGGCGTTAGGTGCCAATGGCAAGATCACCGCGATTCCTAGCTTTGGTTTTTCTGCATCTCTGCGTTCCGGCCGCAGTGTACTTGTTAGTTGGGCTGTATGACGGACGCACCTTAGGCATTGAATACCTGCTTCCTAACTATCTTTTTATGGCTGCTCCACACCTGCTGGTCAGCCTTTTAGTCATTTGGCCAGAAGCCCGACGCCCAACCCTTCTCTGGGTGCTTTCCCTTCTCAATGTTCTACTCGTCACATATCAACTTTGGGTTCTATTGGCTGTTGCGCCGGATGATGGCTTCGCATGGATCTTCTACATCCCCCTTTGGGGGCTGGCCCTTTTAGCTTGCGCCATCGCATGGGGCATAGTCCGAGACAGTGGTCCAACGCCCAAAGGTGGTGCCGGCTAGTCGGTTGGCACCTAACAACTCATCCAAGCGGACACCTTCGGTGCCGCTTAATTCAAGCGTTAGGGCCCAGGACGTCATGAAGACATTTAGCGAGCGCAAAGGCCTCAAGCAGGTCTCCGAGGTCATCCAGATCAAATCCATGAACGAGGCGCTACGGAACTCGCTCTGGAATGGTCTTGATGTCGCGCTGTGGTCTACCGACGACTTCATCTATCGCCAATATGGCGAGCCAAACATAATGCCTCTTAGTCTGGCTCTGTGGTTCGACTACTTCAAAAAGCCGATCGACTCGCGTCCAGATCGAGCCCACAAGATCTTGGCCACCATCCGCGATTATTTCTTTTCTTGCGAGTGGCACGAGGTCTATGACTTCTTGGAGTTCATCGTCTCCGAGCGCAAGCGCTCTACCCCTCGGCTCGCCGAGTTCCTTAATGACCTTCTTGATCGGGAGCTCTCTGGGTACAGGTTTGTAGCGGGACATCTGGCTGATATCACAAGTCAAGAAGAACTCACGATGATCGAAGAAGCAGCGAGAGACTCCCGCTTTGCCGGAGTGTCTGCGCATGTCGATCGCGCGCTACAGCTCTACGCCGACCGTGAGAATCCCGACTATCGAAACTCCATCAAGGAATCAATCTCTGCAGTTGAGAGCATGACTCGCTTGGTTTCAGGAAACGAGAAGGCAACACTCGGCGATGCGCTGAAGGCCATCGAGAAGAGCGGTCAGCTTCATCCTGCCCTCAAAGAAGGGTTTCTAAAGTTGTATGGCTACACAAGTGACGAACAAGGCATTCGGCATGCCATGCTTGACGAACCGAATCTAAGTGCTGCCGATGCGCGATACTTTCTTGTGTCTTGCTCGTCGTTTGTGAATTACTTGAAGGCTCGGCTTCATTGAGGAAGCCGAGCCACCCATCCAAGCGGATGGGCGCGCCGCAGCTTAATTCCAGCGTTAATGCGGCTTAATTTAATTTGCGGGAAACTGCTGCGCTTTTCCAACTCCCCTGTGCGGCGGTGAGGCGTGGTCGATAGGCCCGCAGGGGAATCGACAGGGATGTCGATTCCTTTTCGTCAGGACAGGAGTCCTGTCGAAAAGCCCGGCTACGGCTCACGGACTTGGCGGGCAGAGCCCGGCAAGCGCCAAGTGGGGTGGCCTTCTCTTTGGTTACTTTCTCTTGGCCACGCAAGAGAAAGTGACTCGCCCTCCGAAGGAGGACGAAAGCTCGCCGCTCCGATCAAAAAGCATCAAGTAACAACGATGTTGGGGGTCCTTCGGCTCCGCTTAGCTCAGGGCGAACGAAGTCGGAAGATGTGAAGCAGGGTTTGCCCGTGGCCTCGGGCGTCTATTGCACTAAAGAGCGATACCGCAGGTATGTCAGCTCAGCCCGCCGCAGGCGCCTTCTTCCCCGCCACCGCCACTTTGTCAAACTTCCGAATAAAATCCCGCACCTGTGGATAAACAGTCTCGCGCCACCGCCGCCCACTGAAAATCCCATAGTGCCCGGCACCATCGATCACCTTGTGCGCCCGGCGCTTCGCCGGGATGCCGCTGCACAGGTCATGCGCTGCCTGCGTCTGGCCCAGACCGGAAATATCATCCAGCTCACCTTCGATCGTCAGCAGCGCGCTGGTCTTGATCGCGCTTGGCGTGACACGTTCGCCAGCGACATCCCACAGCCCACGCGGCAGCAGAAATTCCTGGAATACCTTTTCGATGGTGTCGAGATAGAACTCGGCCGGCATGTCGAGTACGGCGTTGTATTCGTCGTAGAACTTGCGATGTGACTCGGCGTCTTCCAAGTCTCCGCGCAGCAGGTCCTGATAGAAATCCCAGTGTGAATTCAGATGGCGATTCGGGTTCATCGCAATGAACCCCGCGTGTTGCAGGAAGCCTGGATACACCTCGCGACCGTGGCCGGGATAGTTGGCCGGCACGGTGTGGATCACGTTGCCCTGGAACCACGACAGCGGCTGGGTGGTGGCCAGGTTGTTGACGCTGGTGGGGCTGCAGCGTGGATCGATCGGGCCGCCCATCATAGTCATGCTGCGTGGCGTGGCTTCGCCGCGTGCGGCCATCAGGGAGACGGCGGCCAGCACCGGCACGGTGGGCTGACACACTGAAATCACGTGGACGTTTGCAGCACCGATATGGCGGATGAATTCCTCGATATAGGCGACGTAGTCATCGAGGTTGAACGGGCCGAATTCGCTCGGCACCATCCGCGCATCGACCCAGTCGGTAATGTAGACCTTGTGGTCGTGCAGCAGGGTGCGCACGGTGTCGCGCAGCAAGGTGGCGTGATGGCCGGACAGTGGCGCGACCACCAGCACGATCGGATCGTGTTTCATCTTTTCGATGGTGGCCGGATCGTCGCTGAAGCGCTTGAAGCGCTTCAGCTGGCAGAACGGTTTGTCCAGCGCAACGCGTTCGATCACCGCGATCTCGTGATCGTGCGCCGTGGCGCTGGTGATGCCGAACTCGGGCTTTTCGTATTCCTTGCCCAGCCGATGCATCAGCTCGTAGCCGGCAGCCAGACGCTGCGCTCCGGAGAGCTTGCCGAGCGGGCTGCTGTTGTCGTTGAGCATGCGCGCGTTGGCTTGCGCGAAGTAGCTCAACGGGCCGAGAAATGCGCGCTGCCATTCGTGGAGTTGATAAAGCATCGGAAGGGCTGGCCGGGAAAAGGAATTCTCCCATCTTAGCGCGGTTTGCACTGGCTTGTTGCAATGCCGCAATTCCCTGCGGGAATGGTTCAGAAACTTTTCCAATCAGTCACTTGGCGGTGACCGTAGTTGCGGACGAACTTGGAAAGTTACTGGTAGCGGCAGCGCAGCAGCAGCTCGTCCACGCCGCGCGTGTCACCCATGCCGGTGCGCCACGCCAGAGGTTTCTGGAAACGCACGCCCAGCGGCATGAAAACCCGGTTGTACCACCACATGGCGCGCTTGCGCTGGTGGGTGAGGAACCACAGGCCGACATCGAGCAGGCGCGAGGATTTTGGCTGCATGCCGTAGACGGCGCTGTGTTCGATGGTGAAACCGTGCTGGGCCAGTCGAGTGGCGATCTGCGCCGGCTCGTAGCGGCGGCAGTGGCCGACGAAATCGTCGAAGGCGGTCCAGGCCTCGGGATGCAGCGGCACGGACAGCAGCAGGGTCGCACCTGGTGTGGCAACCCTTGCAAGCTCGGCCAGTGCGGCGTTGTCGTCGTCAACGTGTTCGAGAATATCCAGCGCGCAGATCAGGTCGAAACGCGCATTGGCGCAGGGTAGCGCGCCGATCATGCCATGTACGGCGTCCGCACCACGCTGGTGCAGGCGGTGCAGCGCGGCGTGGCTGAGGTCAATAAAACAGGTGCCATCGAGCGGCATGCGCGGGCGCAGGCCGGGTGCCACTTCCAGCCGATGCGGCGCGTTGGCGGCCAGTTCGCTGAGCAGTGGCCAGGTGTTGAAGCGATCGGGATCGATCAGCTGCGACTCGGCCCACAACGATTCGTAAAAGCCGCGATTGGCGCGGATCAGCTCGGAATCATTGCGAGTTTGGGCTGGCTGGCTGGACATCTGTCGAGTGGAATCCAGAGACTGAACGGATTATCAGGATTTACCGAGCAGGCGAATCTCGGTATTGGCGGCCAGGTCATGCAGTGTCCGCCGACGGGCATTGAGCAACGCTACCGCAAACCATGTGAACCATATGACTAGCACCGTCCAGAGCGTGGCGCGAAGCCCCAGCACGGGTTCCAGCAGAAGCAACAACAAGGGTGCGGCAGCGACGAGTAATCGGACCAGGCACTGCGGTAGCGATGGTGTCGCGCCGGCCGTGGAGATGACGCGAATGCGCCAGGGCCGCATGCCCACCGTCTGTCCGCCACGGCGCCATGCGCTGATGAAATACGCCGCGACGACCAAGCCCTGCAACACTTGATACCAGACGGGCACCGAAGTCGTTGCGCCGGTGCTGATCAGCTTGCCGCCGGTAGCCAGCTGGCACAGCAGACCTACCACCATCACGATCGCCACCACGATCAGCAGGTCGTAGACCAAGGCGAGTAGTCGCCGCCACAGCGGGCAGGGGATCGAGCTGGCATGGAGCGGAGTTGTTTGCAGCGTGGTCGGCATCGGCGGCTTATCGCTTGCGTAGTGCGCGCGCAATGGCCAGCATCGTGCGCATGAAAAAGGAAGAAAGTCGTACCAGTATCGCCGAAGCCGATCGGCACAGCATCGCTGCGTTTCTGGAGCGGGTGTGGTCGGAGGACGGACTCGCCGATCGCACGCTGGAGGCTTACCGGCGCGATCTGGAGGCGTTGGCTGGCTGGTTGGCTGGCCGTGGCCGCACACTGCCCACGGCACAACGCGAGGATATTTCCGCGTATCACGGCCGTGCGTCGAGCGGCATGCAGCCGGTCGCGATACGTTCGATCGCGCGGCGGCAGTCGGCGTTTCGCCGTTACTACGCGTTTCTGGCGCGGAACGAGCCAGGCTTTGCCGATCCGACCCTGTTGATCGAGCGGCCGCGCATGCCGCGCAGCCTGCCGAAGGCGCTGGCTGAGCGCGAGATCGTGGGTCTGCTCAACGCGCCCGATACTCCCACCACGTTGGGCCTGCGCGATCGCGCAATGCTGGAGCTGATGTACGCCTCCGGCCTGCGCGTGTCCGAGCTGGTCGAGCTGCCGCTGGCTTCGCTCAATACGCGGCAGGGCGTGCTACGGGTGACGGGCAAGGGCGGCAAGGACCGGCTGGTGCCAGTCGGCGAAGTGGCGCTGGAATACATCAATACCTACCTCGCCAGCGCCCGACCCGAGCTGGCGAAAGGCCGCCAACCTGCAGCGTTGTTTCTCAGTCGTCGGGGTGAGGGTATGACTCGGCAGATGTTCTGGACCCTGGTGAAACGCTATGCGTTGAAGGTCGGCATCAATGCCAAGCGCATTTCGCCGCACGTGTTGCGGCATTCGTTCGCCACGCACCTGCTCAATCACGGTGCCGACCTGCGCGCGCTGCAGATGCTGTTAGGCCACAGTTCGCTCAGTACCACGCAGATCTACACCCTGGTGGCGAAGGAAGGCCTGAAGCGGCTGCACGCGCAGCACCATCCGAGGGGGTGAAAAAGCACCGATGGTGCCTTACACGTCTGCCCACATGCGCATGAGGTTTGCGTGTGACTTGCTGATGGCGTCGAAAGTCGCACTTTTTCCTTCGCGCCCGAAGATCTGCCTTTTGGCATTATGCAGATCCCACAGTAGTTCGCGTTTACTGGCATCGCGTACTTGGCTCTGCACCCAGATAACGGCGGCATAACGTGCTCCCTGGGTAACGGGGGTAACGCGGTGCAGGGAATTGGCAGGGTAAGCGATGGCGGATCCAGCATCCAGCTTGAACGCGCATTCCATGCCATTGGCATCCACTACCAGTTCACCGCCAGCATAAGTTTTGGAATCAGACAGGAAAATCGTGATCGCCACATCGCTACGCACTGCATTGCCGAGGCTGCCCATCACAGGGGCATCCACATGCGGCCCATACTCCATGCCAAGGTCGTAACGATTGAACAGTACCTGTGTCAGCAGGGACGGTAGAGTCGCTGCTTGCAGCATGGCATTGCGCAGAAAGGCGGCACGCACGATTTCCTGCAGCTTCGCCTGGCTTTCGGTGTCGTGGGTGACCTGCAGGTTTTTCTTCACTTCGCGTGCCGACCAGCCGGCGGTGCTCGCACCGTCAACGAACGAAGCGCTCTGAAGTTCGTTGCGCACCGCAGCGAGTTCCTCGGCGGCCAATACGTTTGGGGCACAAATAATCAAAATGAATCCGCCTGGCAATTCAAGCCTTTGGAGGAGGAGCCGAATACGCGACAAGTTATCTACTGAGCCGTTTCAGACCCTGGCATTCGGTTCAATTTACCATTGAACGAAGAGCCGGATCTTTTTCGAATATCGGGCGCATATTCATTTGACTGTTCACTCCATTGGCAAACAAAGCACCCAGCTGCCATACGGACAGCCGGATCGGAGTGGACTGATGAGGGTTTTACAGATACTGCAATTTCGTTGAGCGACCTTGCCGAGGCAATGCAGACTCAAAGCTGCAACGTTTCCGCGGCCGAGGAGCGTTCATCCGCCTGTGCGAGAATGCCGTACCGACATTGTCATCGGGCGTCTGTACTGAACGCATGAGGTTTTGGATGTTGAAGAAACTGTTTTTGGCTGTTTGCGTGGCCGGGTTCTCCTTTGGCGCTGTCGCGGCAGATACAACTGCAGCTACGGCGACCTCGACCATCGCGATGATTGGCAAGGGCGTCACGCCCGCAGCCGAGAAGATCGTGCGCCAGTCGATCGCCGTGTTGTCTACCAAGGCCGAAATCGATTCGATCGAGCTGGCGCCGATGCCGGGTTTCTATCAGGTGATTGCCTCGGGCCAGATGCTCTACGTCAGCGCCGACGGCAAGTACCTGCTCAACGGTGACATGCTGGATCTGGGCAACAAGCAGAATGTCAGCAAGGTTGCCTGGGCGACATTCCGCAAGGCCGAACTGGCCAAGGTGCCTGCCGCGCAGCGCATCGTGTTCGCACCAGCGCATCCCAAGGTCACCATCACCGTATTTACCGACGTCAACTGCGCTTTTTGCCGGGCGCTGCACGAGCACATCGCCGATTTCAACAAGGCAGGCATCGCGGTGGAGTACCTGGCGTGGCCGCGCGAGGGCGTGGTTACCACGGCTGGTCGTCCTACGCCGACGTACACGGAGATGGTGTCGGTATGGTGCGCCAGTAATCGCAACGCGGCGTTCAGTGACGCCACTGCGGGCCATGCGCCAAAGGCGGCCACCTGCACCAACCCGGTCAAGGACCAGTTCGAGCTGGGCCTGAAACTGGGTATCGACGGCACGCCGACCATTTTCGGCCCTGACGGCCGCACGCTGGGCGGTTATGTCACCCCCGATCAGTTGCTCAAGGCGATTGCCGATGGCAGCGACGGGGAAGGCAGCGACCAGGGCGAAGATCCGGGCACCGGCGAATAGCGCGCAAGCTGCTCTTTTGTCGCAGGTTTCGTCGGACAGCCATGCCGTACTGCAGCATCGGTCAGGCTGCATCGGTTAGAATTGGCGTTTCCATTGCAAAGCGCCGTTCCCCGCATGATCGCACTCGACGGGCAGAGCGCCCTCTCGCCGTTCCGCCTTGAACGCCTCAACGCCCGCCTGGATGCCCTGCATCACGGCGTGCGCGTGCAGGCCTCGTGGTTTGTCTATTTCATCGACACCGATACGGCGCCGCAGGGAACGCTGCGGCAACACCTGCTGGCCGTGCTCGAAGCGAAAGATGCCAAGCCCGAGCCGGCCACGCTATGGGTAGTGCCACGACTGGGCACCATCTCGCCCTGGTCGAGCAAGGCGACTGACATTCTGCACGGCGCGGGTTTTGGTGCGGCGGGCTCGGACATTCGCCGCGTCGAACGTGGCATGGCCTGGCAGATTGCCGGGCTGCCGCCGGCTAGCGCGCCGAACCATGCGGCGATCATGGCGGAACTGTACGACGCGATGACGCAGTCGATGCTGACCCATATCGACGAGGCGCAAGGTTTGTTCCTGGCAGGCCAGCCCGGAGATCTGGTGCACATCGCGCTCAGTGGCGACCCGAAGGGCGCGCTGGACGAGGCGAACAGCCGGCTGGGCCTGGCGTTGGCCGATGACGAGATCGAATATCTGGTGGATCGCTACGCCGAGCTCGGTCGCGACCCGACTGACGCCGAACTTTTCATGTTCGCGCAGGCCAATTCCGAGCACTGCCGGCACAAGGTATTCAACGCCAGCTGGACGCTGGATGGTGTGGATCAGGAGAAAAGCCTGTTCGGCATGATCAAGCATACGCACGAGCAGTCGCCGGCGCATACCTTGTCCGCGTATTCGGACAACGCCGCGGTGATCGAGGGCAGTGTCGGCAGGCGTTTCTTCCCCGATGCCAAAGATGGCATCTGGCGCGCACACGAAGAGCGCATCGACTTCGCGATCAAGGTGGAGACGCATAACCATCCCACCGCGATTGCGCCGTGGCCCGGTGCGGCTACCGGTGCCGGTGGCGAAATTCGCGATGAAGGCGCTACCGGTCGCGGCGGCAAGCCGAAGGCCGGCCTCACCGGCTTTTCGGTGTCCGATCTGCGTATTCCTGGCCATCCACAACCGTGGGAAGTGGAGCGTCCGCTGCCACCACGGATGGCCAGCGCATTCGAAATTATGCGCGACGGCCCGCTAGGTGCGGCGGCGTTCAACAACGAGTTTGGCCGTCCGTGTCTGGGTGGCTATTTCCGCACGTACGAACACGAAACCGGCGAAGCCGGCCTGCGTCGTGGCTACGACAAGCCCATCATGCTGGCCGGCGGCCTGGCCAACCTGCGTCCTGGCCATGTGCTGAAGCATGCCGTGCAGCCGGGCAACAAGGTGATCGTGCTGGGTGGCCCGGCAATGCTGATCGGCCTCGGCGGTGGTGCGGCATCGTCGGTCGCGTCGGGTAGTTCTAGCGCGGAGCTGGATTTCGCCTCGGTGCAGCGCGACAACGCCGAGATGGAGCGGCGCTGCCAGGAAGTCATCGACGCCTGCTGCCGTCGCGGCGATGACAACCCGATCGTCAGCGTGCACGACGTGGGTGCCGGTGGCCTGTCCAACGCAATCCCCGAACTGCTCAACGATGCCGGCGTCGGCGGTGAGATCGACCTGTCGAAAATCCCCTGCGACGATCCGCAGCTTTCGCCGATGCAGGTGTGGAGCAACGAGTCGCAGGAGCGCTACGTGCTGGCGATTGGTCCGGAGAATCTGGCCGAGTTCGAGGCGATGTGTCTACGCGAGCGCTGTCCCTACGCGGTGGTCGGCGATGCGACGCAGGAGCGTCGTTTGCGGGTAACCGATCCGCGCCGCGACCTGATAGTGATCGACCTGCCGATGGACGTGTTGTTCGGCAAGCCGCCGCGCATGCATCGCAACGCCAAGCACATCAAGCCGCGCATCGACGTGCTGCCCGATCTCACCGGTATCGGCATGAACGAGGCGCTGCTGCGCGTGCTGCGGCTGCCGGTCGTGGGCAGCAAGAGCTTTCTGATCACCATTGGCGACCGCACGGTCGGCGGGCTCAATCATCGGGACCCGATGGTCGGGCCGTGGCAGATACCGGTGGCCGATTGCGCGGTGACGCTGGCCGACTTCGATGGCTACGTCGGCGAAGCGATGGCGATGGCCGAACGCGCGCCGGTGGCCGTACTCAACAGCGCTCAGGCCGCGCGTCTGGCGGTCGGTGAGGCGATCACCAATATGGCCGCTGCGCCAATTGCCAGCCTCGGCGAGATCCGCCTGTCGGCCAACTGGATGGCTGCGGTGAATCATCCCGGCGAAGATGCCGCCCTGTTCGATGCGGTGAAAGCAGTCGGCATGGAGCTGTGTCCGGCGCTGGAGATTTCGATCCCGGTCGGCAAAGACTCGCTCTCGATGCAGACACAATGGCAGCACAATGGCACATCGCAGCGCACGGTATCGCCGGTGTCGCTGGTGATCACCGGTTTTGCCCGCGTCAGTGACGCACGCCGCACGCTGACGCCACAATTGCGACTGGATCACGGCCACTCCGACCTGTGGCTGATCGATCTCGGCGCGGGGCGCGATCGTCTCGGCGCCTCGGCGCTGACCCAGGTATTCAACCGTGGCGGCGGCGTGCCACCGGATCTGGAAGATGCGAAGCGGCTGAAAGCGCTGTTCGATCTGGTGCAGGAAGCAAACGCCGGCGGTCTGCTGCTGGCCTATCACGATCGCTCGGACGGCGGCGCCATCGTCACCCTGCTGGAGATGGCCTTTGCCGGCCACTGTGGTTTGGAAATTCATCTGGACGGCTGGGCCGAAGCGACCCTGCGCGGCCTGTTCAACGAGGAACTGGGCGCGATCCTGCAGGTGGCCGAAGCCAACCGCGAACCGTTCGAGGCGCTGCTGGTCAAGCACGGCCTGGCTGCCATCAGTCACCGGATTGGACGGCCAAAGGAAAAGCTCGGCATCAAGCTGTTCCTCGGTGGCGACACCTTGTTCAAGTGGAACTGGAGCACGCTGTTCGAGGCGTGGAATGAAACCAGTTACGCGATGCAGCGCCTGCGCGACAATCCGGCCAGCGCCGATGCCGAGCAGCACTGGCGGCGCGACGATGCCGATCCCGGCATCACGCCGAAGCTCGGCTTCAGTACGACTGAGAATGTCGCCGCGCCGTTTATCGCCGCGTCCAAAGGTAGCGGCGAGCGGCCACGCATCGCGGTGCTGCGCGAGCAGGGTGTCAACGGCCAGGTGGAAATGTCGGCCGCATTCACTCGCGCCGGTTTCGATGCAGTGGACGTGCACATGTCCGATCTGGCCAGCGGCCGGATCAAGCTGGCCGACTTCCGTGGTCTTGCGGCCTGCGGCGGCTTTTCCTACGGCGACGTGCTTGGCGCTGGCCGCGGTTGGGCTACGTCGATCCTGTTCAACGAGATGTTGCGTGCGCAGTTCACCGCATTCTTCGCCGATGAAACCAAGTTCGCGTTGGGCGTGTGCAACGGCTGCCAGATGATGGCGCAGCTGAAGGAGATCATCCCCGGCGCACAGCATTGGCCGAAGTTTCTGCGCAACGCGTCGGAGCAGTACGAGGCGCGCGTGGCCACGCTGGAGATCCTCGATTCGCCCAGCCTGTTCTTCAAGGGCATGGCCGGTTCGCGCATTCCCGTGGCAGTGGCGCACGGCGAGGGTCGGGTGAGTTTCCCGAGTTCGTGCAGCCCGGCGAAGGCGCATGCGGCGGTTCGATTCGTCGACAACCGTGGCAAGCCGACCGAAAACTATCCGCTCAATCCGAATGGCTCGCCCGGCGGGCTGGCGGGGTTCACGGCAGCCGATGGCCGTGTGACGATTCTGATGCCACACCCCGAGCGCGTATTCCGCAGCGTGCAGATGAGCTGGCATCCGGAGAGCTGGGGCGAGGATTCGCCATGGATGCGCATGTTCCGCAACGCCCGTGTGTGGTGCGGCTGATCCTGTTTGCTGATGCAAGGCTGCGCTGAGCCATGGCCCGGCGCTTTACGTTTTCACCGGCAGTCTGGCTGTCGAGGATTGCATGGGCCGTCGTGCTGGCGTTGTCGCCGTGGTGGATCGGTTTTCCACTGTTGCTGGCGATGGTCGCGGCTTTGCTTTTGCTTGAACATTGGCTTGCCCCCGAGCACTGCCGGCTGCTGAGGCACGGCCTGAGTTGGGGCCTGCCCGGCGCATTGTTCGCGCTGCAGCGCGCGATTGGCGGCAATGTCTTCGCTTGGGTAATCGCGCTGCTGGGTGTGCTGACTGGCTACACTCTGCTCGCAGGTTTGGAGGCTTGGCTCGATCGCGATCTGCGTCGCGCGAGAGCGGTAGAAGCTATCGGCGCAAGCGAGCCGGCTGTGGACAAGTCGATGGAATGGCCGCGACTGGCACTGGCGCCGATCGGACCGCCGGCAGAAATCATCGAGCTGCAGCTGCCGGTCTGGCATGCCGACGTCGACGGCATGGAAGATCCGAACGGTGGCCGCGTTATCTATCGCGATGGCGCTTTTCGTTTCGACGACGGCACGCAAGTCGAGCGTGTCAGCCCGCACGCTGGATTCAGTCCTTCGGGTCGCTGGTTTGCGGCGCGGATGGAGAACGATCGCGGTATCGTGTTGCGCGATCGTGAGCAGGGCAGGGTGCACCGTTTGCGTGGTTGGCGACTGGGCGGCTGGTATCGCGAGCAACCGTGGCTCGTCAAGCGTGATGGCGACATGCCGCTGGCCTTGCGCGCGGTGCTGGGCGAGGATGTTGCCGTTGACTGATGCCGTTCCCGTATCCGTCGATTCGGCGTGCACGCCGTTGCGCGTTCCTTTCCCTCGATTTTGTGACGGAATGATGCAATTCATGAACCTGGCGCACATTCGGCTCGATTGTTCGATGTTGCAAGGTTCTCCCATCACTCAACCTAAAGCATACTGATCAGGTGAATAGTCCAGATTCCCCTCGCTCGCCATTTGCGATCGCACTCAGCGTCATCGTGGTGTCTGCCGACAGCGGTCCAATGATGCGCGATTGCGTGCGCCGTCTGCTCAACACCACATTGGCGCTAGAAGTGATCCTGGTCGACAACGGCTCCACCGACGGCGTGCCGCAGGCCATCGGTCGCGCCTATGAGGGCGACCCGCGTCTCACCGTGATCTATAACCGCGCCAACCTCGGCTTCGGGCCAGCGATGAATATCGGCGCCACCAAGGCCATCGGCCAGGCGCTGCTGCTGCTCAATCCTGATTGCCTGGTGCAGGAAGCTGACCTGTCTCGCTTGCTGGAAGTCTTGACGCGCAATCCGAAGGCTGGCGTGATCGGCGCGGTGGTCTGTGACGCTGAAGGCCATCCCGATCCTGCCTCATGGCGTCGCGACCCGCTGCTGCGGCGTGCGCTCAACACGATGCTTGGGCGATCCGGCGAAGGCGTCAATATCAACGAAGACATTCCCGAAGAAGTGATCGACGCCGAGGCGGTTTCCGGTGCGCTGATGCTGATGCCGCGCAGCGTCTTCAATCGCCTCGGCGGATTCGATGAGGACTATTTCCTGCATTGCGAAGACCTCGACCTCTGTCGTCGCGTGCGCGACATGGGCTATCAGGTGCTGCTGGCTGGCGATGTACGCGTGACGCATGCCAAGGGCACATCGAGCGTGCACCGACCGGTATTCGTCAGCCGCAACAAGCATCGCGGCATGTGGCGATGGTTCCGCAAGCACGATCCGGCGGGGCGCAATCCGATGATTGCGGGCGTCGTCTGGGTGGGTATCTGGTCGCATTACTTGCTGCAGATTCCCGGGCAGCTGTTGCGGCGCAAGTGACTTTGTCGGAACCCGGCTCCCGACGGATCGAGCTGCTGGCTACCCTCGGTCTGCTGGCGATGACTGCCGTCTGGGGATCGACCTTCGTGCTGATCAAGGACGTGGTCGCCCGCATGCCGGTGGCGGATTTTCTGGCGGTGCGTTTTGTGGTCGCCGCGGCAGTGATGCTGGCGCTGTTTGCGCGGCCGGTGATGCGCCTGGGACGTCAGCAGATTCTGCGCGGCCTGATACTGGGCGTTGTCTACGGCGCAGGACAGCTGCTGCAGACCTGGGGACTTTCGCGTATTGCGCCCAGCGTCAGCGGTTTCGTTACCGGCATGTACGTGGTGTTTACGCCGATCCTGGCCACCGTGCTGCTGCGTCACCGCATGCCCGGCGTGGTGTGGCTGGCGGTGCTGCTGGCGACAGGCGGGCTGGCGCTGCTTTCGCTCAACGGCGTGTCGGTGGATCTTGGCGTGTGGCTCACCCTGGTTTCGGCCTTGATGTACGGCCTGCATATCGTTGGTCTCGGCCAGTGGTCGCGTAGTGGCGAGGCATTCGGCATGTCGGCGGTACAGATGGTGGCCATCGCCATTGTCTGTCTACTGGCCACCGCGCCGCATGGGCCAACGTTGCCGCCGGATCGCAGCGCGTGGTTCGCTGTGCTGTACATGGCACTGATCGCCGGAGCGGGGGCGATGCTGATGCAGACCTGGGCGCAATCGCATCTGCGGGCAACGCGTGCGGCGATCGTGATGACCACCGAGCCGGTGTTTGCCGCCGGTTTTGCCGTCGCCTTCGGCAGCGATCTGCTGACCTGGCGCATGCTGGTCGGCGGTGGCTTGGTGCTGGCGGCGATGTATACGGTGGAACTGATGCCGCGACGTGGCAGCGACGCCGGCGAGCTACCGGCCGAGGCGATTCATCATGAAGTCTGATGCTGACGCTGCATGCCAATCAGATGCCTGAGTGTCCGAAGGCCTCGTTCAGCCGGCTGCCTTCTTCATCTCTGCTCGCGACTGCAAGGCAATGCGGACCAGATAGATCACAATGAGCGTATTGGCGATCAGCACGGCCAGTTTGAGCCAGCTGAAGTGGCTGATGGACTCGTAAATCTCCAGCGGGATCAGCGATCCGGTGGCGATCACGGTGAACCATTCGGCCCAGTACTTCTGCAGCCACAGACCAATACCTTCGGTGGCGAAAATCGCGGCATAGGCCAGCGCCACGAGGCCGATCGCGACAAACTTGTTCGGCCCCATGTCCTCCAGCAGTTGCACCAACTTCCAGCGCAGGCCGTTGCTGTCGGCCAACGATAGATGTTCCAGCCAGTGCACCAGCCCGTCGAAATTCTGGGTCTTGTACAGATGGAACGAGGCGATGGCGACCAGGATCAGGCCGACCGTCTTGACTGCCTTGTAGATCGCGATAACCCGCAGGCCCACGCCGTGCTGGGATTCACGCCTGGGGGGCTTGGTCGTGCCTTGGCCTGCGTTGCCGGAAGCGGTCGAGCTGGACATGTCGGACATGGGGTCGTTTCGTGGGTCTAGCGGGCTATTGTCGCCTTTACGGGGTGAATGGTCGATGCAACGGCTTGTTCCATGATTGTTCGATGAAAACTGCCGTGCAACAACCAGTGGCAGATGTTCGCCGCCGCTGGAGCCATCGCGGTTCAGCTTGACGCCACTGCAGCCGGTCGGCACGCTGCGTGGATGAATCTTCTGCTTCTGAGAAATGCGCAGGTCTATGCGCCCGAACCGCTGGGCCTGCAGCATCTGCTGCTGGGCGGTGGACGCATTCTGTGGATGGGCGCGCAGCTGGCCGATTTACCGGCCGTGCTGTCGGTACAGACGATCGATCTGCAAGGCCGCCGGCTGATTCCCGGCTTTATCGATGCGCACGTGCATGTGACGGGTGGCGGTGGCGAAGCGGGTTTTCGCACGCGCGTGCCGCCGGTTGGCGTGTCGCGTTTCACCCGCGCTGGCATCACCACGGTGGTGGGCTTGCTCGGTACCGACGATGTCGCGCGCGGGCCGCGCGATCTGCTGGCGACCGTCTATGCGCTGCGTGAGGAAGGGCTGAGCGCGCTGGCATTCACTGGCGGCTATCACGTGCCGCCGCAGACGCTGACTGGCAGTGTGCGCGGCGATCTGGTGTTTATCGAGGCATTGATCGGCATCGGTGAAGTGGCGATCAGCGATCACCGCTCCAGCCAGCCCACGCTGGACGAGCTGATGCGGCTGGCTTCGGACGCGCACGTCGCCGGCCTGATGACCGGCAAGGCCGGCGTGCTGCATCTGCATCTCGGCGATGGCCTGCGCGGGCTCGATCTGGTGCGTCAGGCGCTGGAAAAAAGCGAGCTGCCGCCACGCGTGTTTCATCCCACTCACGTCAATCGGCGCAAGGGATTGTTCGACGAGGCGTTGGCGCTCACCGCGAGCGGTTGCACGATCGACCTCACCGCGTTTCCGGTGGAAGAGGGTGAAGATGCATGGAGTGCTGCCGATGCGCTGCTGCGCTATCTCGACAGCGATGCGCCGGCCGAACGCATTACGGTGAGTTCCGATGCCGGCGGCTGCCTGCCGACCTTTGATGCCGATGGCCACGTCTGCCGCATGGGTGTGGGCGAATCGGGCGCGTTGCTGGAAACCTTGAATGAAGTCGTCGCACGCGGCGTGCCGCTGGAGCGCGCGCTGCCAGCGTTCACCAGCAACCCGGCGCGGTTGTTGCGACTGGCGTCGAAGGGGCACATCGGTGTCGGTGCGGATGCCGATCTGGTGGCGCTGGACGATGCGGGTGCCGCGCACGATGTCATTGCTCGTGGCGTGGTGCATGTGCGCGACGGACACATCAAACACCACGGCACGTTCGAGGATATGTCGACATAACGGCACAACGTGCGTTGTCGCACTATCTGCAGGGCGCAATCGTGCGCCATGAACATTTAACCGACGTTCGATGCGTCACGATCGATGGGCTAACTCCATTGATCCCAGAGACCCAGAGAACCCATGACTCCAAATAAAGACGAGAACGAAATCGATGAGGGCAGGATGAGTCCCAGCAGGGTGGTGGAAGGGGAGCAGCGAGGCTGGATCGTACCAATTGGTGGTGCGGAAGAAAAAGAAAACGACCCACGGATACTCAAGCGATTCGTCGAGTTGTGCGGTGGCGGCGATGCCAATATCGTGGTGATTCCCACGGCGAGTCAGTTGGCCGATACGGGCGAGCGCTACGAAAAACTGTTTACCGGATTGGGCGTGGGCGAGGTCGGTGTGCTCGACTTCGACATGCGCCGCGATACCGAAGAAAAGAACCGCCTTGCGCGGCTTGATCAGGCGACCGGTATCTTTTTCACCGGCGGCAATCAGTTGCGCCTGTCGACGATGCTGGGTGGTACGCCGGTGGCGCAGCGCATACGTGCCTTGAATGCGCGTGGCGTGCATGTGGGTGGCACCAGTGCGGGGGCGAGCATTCTCAGCGAACACATGATCGCCTTCGGCAAGGAAGGTCTTTCACCCACCGCGGGCAGCGTACGACTGGCGCCGGGCCTGGGCTTGACCAACCGCTTCATCATCGATCAGCACTTCAGCCAGCGTGACCGGTTGGGTCGGCTGATGGCTGCATTGGCGTACAACCCCTATGCCGTTGGCATTGGCCTGGATGAGGACACCGCCGCGTTTATCCGCCCGGACAACACGGTCGAAGTCGAAGGTAGCGGCTCGGTCACTGTGCTGGACGCGGGCAACCTGCAGTTTTCCTCGATGGCGCAGGCTGGCGAGCACGATCCGGTGTGCATGCTGGGTGTCACTATTCACGTGCTGATTGCTGGCGCCACCTTCAACATGCAGACGCGCCACGCCTCGGCGGGTACGCTGGCTACACCGAAAAAAAGCGACTGACCCAAGCACGACCCAGCGAGACCGCCGTAGCCCATTCAATCTTCCAAGGAAACCGCATGCGCATTCTGGAACGCTCTGTTTTTGTCGGTCCGTCGCTGTATGCGCATTTTCCGGTTATCCGGCTCGAGCTGGATCTGGGGGAGCTGGAGCAGTGGCCGACCGGTCGCCTTGGCGCGGCTTTCGTCGATGGACTGATTTCCGCGCTGCCAGGCCTGGCCGAACACGGTTGTTCGTATCGCGAGCCAGGCGGTTTTATCCGCCGCATGCGCGAAGGCGACGGCACCTGGCTCGGCCATGTGCTCGAACACGTGGCGATCGAACTGCAGAACGTCGCCGGCGAAGACGTGACCTTCGGCAAGACCCGCAGCGTCGACAAGCCCGGCGTGTATTCCGTGGTCTACGAGTACGCACAGAAGGAGGAGGGCATCGCGGCGGGCGAACTCGCGCTGCGCCTGCTCTCGTCATTGCTGCCCGAAGAACTGCGAACGCGCGGCAGCGTGCCCGAAGGCTGGGAGTGGCCGACGGCACGCGATGAGTTCATCCGCTATGCGCAGCGCCGTGCGCTGGGGCCATCGACCGCTTCGCTGGTGCGTGCCGCCGAAGAGCGCTGCATTCCGTGGCTGCGTTTGAACGGCCAGTCGCTGGTGCAGCTTGGCCATGGCAAATACCAGCAGCGCATCCAGGCCACGGTCACTGGCCGCACGCCGCATATCGCGGTGGAGCTGGCCAGCGACAAGGAAGAGACCAACAAGATCCTCGCCACCCTCGGCCTGCCGGTGCCGAAGCAGGAGCTGGTCACCAGCGAGGATGGCGCGCTACGCGCCGCACGCCGGCTTGGCGTACCGGTGGTGACGAAACCTTTCAACGGCAACCACGGTCGCGGCATCTCGATCCATCTGATGACTGACGAGGAAATCATCGCCGGCTTCAACGAGGCGCGCGAAATTTCGCGTTCGGTGATTGTGGAGAATTTTCTCAGCGGCGACGATCATCGTCTGCTGGTAGTCAACGGCGAACTGGTGGCTGCCACGCGCCGTACGCCTGGCCATGTGATCGGTGACGGCACGCACACGATTGTGCAGCTGGTCGATGCAGTGAATGCCGATCCACGCCGCGGCGTCGGTCACGAGAAGGTGCTGACTCGGCTGGTGCTCGACGCACAGGCGGAGATGATGATGGAGCGTGTCGGCTACACGGCCGAGTCGATACCGAAGGCCGACGAGACGGTCTTTCTGCGCTCCACCGCCAACCTCTCCACCGGTGGCACGGCGACCGACGTCACCGACATCATCCATCCCGACAATCGCGATATGGCCGTACGGGCCATTCGGGCCATTGGCCTGGACGTCGGCGGCGTGGATTTCCTCACCACCAATATTGCCGAGAGCTACAAGACCATCGGCGGTGGCATCTGCGAGGTCAACGCCGCGCCGGGCTTCCGCATGCATGTCAGCCCCAGCGAAGGCTCGCCGCGTGATGCCGCTGGCCCGGTGATCGATATGCTGTTTCCGCCGGGCACGCCTTCGCAGGTGCCGATTGCGGCGATCACCGGTACCAACGGCAAGACCACCACGGCGCGCATGCTGGCGCACATCACCAAGATGGCCGCGTATACGCCCGGACTGACGACTACCGATGGTGTTTACATCGACGGTCAGCGCACGGTCGAGGGCGACATGACCGGGCCGGTCTCCGCGCGTATGGTGCTGTCCGATCCACAGATCGATATCGCCATTCTGGAGACCGCTCGCGGCGGTCTGATCCGTGCCGGCATGGGTGTGCCCAAGGTCAATGTGGGCGCGGTGCTCAACGTGCAGTCCGATCATTTGGGGCTCAAGGGCATCGATACGCTGGAGCAGCTGGCCGAGGTCAAGCGGATTGTCGTCGAGGTCGCCACCGATTGCGCCGTGCTCAACGCGGACGATCCGCTGGTGCTGAAAATGTCCGGTTACACCGATGCCAAGGTGATCTGCTACGTCACCATGAACCCCTCGCATGCACTGGTGCGCGAGCACGTGCGCGCGGGCGGCCGCGCTTGCGCGCTGGAGGCGGGCGTCAATGGTTCGATGATCACGCTATACGACAAGGGGAGCCACATCCCGCTGCTGTGGACGCACCTGATTCCGGCGACGATGGAAGGCCGCGCATTGCACAACGTGCAGAACGCCATGGTTGCCGCGTCGATGGCGTTCTCGCTGGGCATCAAGCTCGATGCGATCCGTCAAGGTTTGCGCACGTTCGACACCACGTTCTTCCAGGCGCCGGGTCGCATGAACGTGTACAGCGAGCATCCGTTCAAGGTGCTGTTCGACTACGGCCACAACGCGCACGCGGTATCGGTGATGGCCGATCTTGCGCAGCGGCTCGATGTCACCGGTCGGCGCATCGTGGTGATCTGTGGACCTGGCGATCGCCGCGACGAGGATCTAGTCGCCATCGCCAACGCGGTGGCCGGCCGCTTCGATCACTACATCTGCCGTCGCGACGATTCACTGCGCGGCCGCGATGGCGACGAGGTGCCGGGCATCCTGGCGCGTGCGCTACAGGCGGCCGGCATACCCGACGAAGCTATCTCGATCATCCCGGACGAACAGAAGGCCATCGACGCCGCGCTGCATATGGGTCGCCACGGCGATCTGTTGCTGATCTTCGCCGATGCGCTGGTGCGTTCGTGGAAGCAGATCATCAAGTTTCGGCCCGAGGGTGCGCCAGAAGTTCGCGCGGAGTCCGCCACGAGTGCTGTGGTATCCGTGATCGGCGAGTCGGTTTTCGACGAGACGAGCTTTGCCGATCTTGGTGACGTGGTGCGCGACGAGCGCGGCGTGCGCTTCTCGCGCGAGAGCGACGACTAATTCGATGCCTGCGATTGAACCTTCCGATCCGGCAGTTTTTACTTCCGCGGCGTCCACACCGGTGTCATCTGAGCCTATGCCGTTCGAGGACTCGCGGCGGCTCACCGGTATCAACCTCTATTTTGCCGGGACCGGCGCGGTACTCGAAACGCTCGGTGTGCCGCCTGATGAAGCACTGGTGCGTGCGTGGCGCAAGCAGGTCTCGTTAGCCCGCGATGCACTCGGTTGGCCACACGCGCCATTGTTCGAACGTCAGCACGTCGGTGGTGCCGCGCTGGCCTTCGAGGCGCCGGTCGACCAGCTGTACAGCGCCACCGAGCTCAACGAGTGGGCGTGGCTGGCCACGCTGGCCGACGCGTCCGCGGTGAACGTTGGCCTGCATGCGCCGGGCCATCCGGCGACGTGGGATAACGATTCCGCTTTCCACACGTTGCGGGCATTTGTAGCCGCCGAACGTCGCCCCGAATTGTTGGCTCTAGTACGCGCCGCCGGAGCACGTGGAATCGCTGCGCTGGCGGATGAGGATGCATTGTCGATTGGCGAAGGTATCGGCTCGCGTGTCTGGCCGATCTCGGAACTGCCCATTGTCACTGCGGTGGACTGGCCATCGCTGCACGATATTCCTGTTGCCGTGGTTACTGGCTCCAACGGCAAGACCACGACCGTGCGGCTGCTGGCAGCGATGGCCAGCGCACACGGTTGGCATGCTGGTCACAGCTGCACCGATGGCGTGTTTATCGATGGCCAAGCGATCGACACCGGCGACTTTTCCGGCCCGGCCGGCGCGCGCGAAGTACTGCGCCAGCCGACCGTCGAAGCGGCCATTCTGGAAACCGCGCGCGGTGGCATCCTGCGCCGCGGCCTCGCCGTGCAGCGTGCAAACGTGGCCGTAGTCACCAACGTCAGCGACGATCACTTCGGTGAATACGGCATCCATAATCTCGACGATCTCACTGAGGTCAAGCTCACCGTCGCCCGCGTGCTGGCTCACGACGGCTTGCTGGTGCTCAATGCTGACGATGCCATGCTGGTAAAGCACGCCGAAACGATCGTTGTGCCGCTGGCATGGTTTTCGCTCGACGACACTCATCGGCTGTTGCTTGCTCATCGCGAACGGGGCGGCAGCACTTGCGGCGTGCGCGATGGTCATCTGTGTCTGTTCCATCAGGGCATCGATCACGATCTGGGCATCGTTGCCGACATGCCGCTCAGTTTTGTCGGTAGCGCCACCTACAACGTCGCCAATATCTCTGCTGCCGCGCTGGCCGCTACGGCGCTGGGCATCCCGGCCGACACCATCGGCAAGGTACTGGCACGCTTCGGCAGCACTCACGCCGACAATCCCGGTCGCCTTCAACATTGGAAGTTCGGCCAGCTGCAGATCTTCGTCGACTACGCACACAACCCCGAAGGCCTGCGCGGCCTGCTGGGTGTGGCGATGAGTGCAGGCAGCAGCGGGCGACTTGGCCTCGTACTTGGCCAGGCCGGCAATCGCGAAGACGCTGAGATTCGCGAACTCGCTTCCGTCGCCGCCAGCTTCAACCCCCAGCGTGTCGTGCTCAAGGACATCGAAGGCATGCTGCGTGGTCGTCAGCCAGGCGATGTGACCGACATCCTGCGTGCCGAACTCCTACGCCAGGCCATGCCCGCCGACACCATCGTCGACAGCCTCGATGAAATCGACGCCGTACGCGGCCTGCTGAACTGGGCGCAAGACGGTGATCTGCTCGTGCTGCCCACGCATGGCACGCAGGCGCGACACGCGGTTGTGGCGTTGCTTGATCAGCTTCAGAAAACGGATTGGTTGGCGGGCACGCCGCTCCCGTAGGTTGGGGTTCGCTGCGTTCCGCCTGACCTACACGGCTATCGCCGTGGCTTTGGTAGGTTGGTGATGAGCGCAGCGAATCCCAACATGGTTACCTCCGACGCGTTGGGATTACGAGCCGCTCCTGCGGCTCGCCCTTCGGGCCATTCGTTTCACGAATGTTCGTTCCGGCATTATGCCTTCACTGTCGCGTTGCTCATCCCAACCTACAACTACAACATCACGCTCACGTGCCTGAGCTACCCTTGTAGACAAGCCCCCATCGACACCCGACCCCATGACTTTCCATAGCACCGACACCTACGTCGCCACCGCCGATCTCAGCCTCGCGGTCAATGCGGCCATCACCTTGCAGCGTCCCCTGCTGATCAAGGGCGAGCCAGGCACAGGCAAGACCTTGCTGGCCGAGGAGCTGGCGCGCTCGCTGCAGACGCGGCTGATCACCTGGCACATCAAGTCCACCACCAAGGCGCAGCAGGGCCTGTATGAATACGACGCGGTGAGTCGCTTGCGCGATTCACAGCTTGGCGTGGAAGGCGTGCACGACGTGCGCAACTATTTGCGCAAGGGCAAGCTGTGGGAGGCCTTCGAGTCGGGCGAGCGCGTGGTGCTGTTGATCGACGAGATCGACAAGGCCGACATCGAGTTTCCCAACGACCTGTTGCAGGAACTCGACCGCATGGAGTTCTACGTCTACGAGACCGACGAAACCATCAGCGCCCGCCATCGCCCGATCATCATCATCACCTCCAACAACGAGAAGGAGCTGCCGGATGCGTTCCTGCGTCGCTGCTTCTTCCACTACATCGCCTTCCCGGATGCGGAAACACTGCAGCAGATCGTGGCCGTGCATTTCCCCGACATCGAGAAGGCGCTGGTCGATGAAGCGCTGGCGATGTTCTTCCAGCTGCGCGACGTGCCTAACATCAAGAAAAAGCCGTCGACGTCGGAGCTGATCGACTGGCTCAAACTGCTGCTGGCCGATCGCATCCCTGCGTCGGCGCTGCGCGAGCGTGATCCCGGCAAGGCCATACCGCCGCTATATGGCGCGCTGATCAAGAACGAGCAGGACGTGCAGCTGCTGGAGCGGCTGGCCTTCATGCACCGTCGTCAGTCGCGCTGAGGTCGATGGCGCATGTTGATCGGTCTGTTCAATGCAGTGCGGGCGGCTGGCGTGCCGGTGAGCTTGCGTGAACTGCTCGACCTGCACAGTGCGCTGCAGGCGCATCTGGCATTTGCCGACCAGGACGACTTTTACGAACTGACACGGTTGATCTGGGTCAAGGATGAGCGCCATTACGACCGCTTCGACCAAGCGTTCGGCGCGTGGTGGCAGGGCGTCGTCACCGAACCGCTGACGCCCGATGCGCTGATTCCCGAAGAGTGGCTACGGCGTGACTTCATGCGCCAACTCAGTGACGAGGAAAAAGCGCAGATCGAGAAACTCGGCGGCCTGGACGCGTTGATGGAAGCGTTTCGCCAGCGTCTTGCGGAACAGAAAGAACGTCACGCCGGCGGCAACCGCTGGATCGGTACCGGCGGCACCAGCCCGTTCGGTTCGGGCGGCTATCACCCGGAAGGTATCCGCGTTGGCCAGGGCGGCAATCGCAGCGCGGTCAAGGTATGGGACAAGCGCCAATTCCGCGGGCTCGCCGACGATGCCGAACTGGGCGTGCGCAACCTGCAGATGGCCTTGCGCCGATTGCGCCGCTTCGCGCGGCAGGGTGCGCAGGAAGAGTTCGATCTTGGTGGCACCATCAACGCCACCGCGCGCGACGCCGGCCTGCTTAACGTCAAGATGCGGCCAGAGCGCCGTAACGCGATCAAGGTGCTGCTGTTGCTCGATATCGGCGGTTCGATGGATGACCACGTGCACACCTGCGAACAGCTGTTCACCGCCGCGCGCGGCGAGTTCAAGCGGCTGACGCATTACTACTTCCATAACTGCGTGTACGAGCGCTTGTGGCAAGGCGATGGCGGAACGTACAGCAACAGCATCGACACGCTGGAAGTGCTGCGCACTCATCCACCCGACACGCGGCTGATCTTCGTTGGCGATGCCGCCATGGCGCCCTACGAAATCACCCACTCCGGCGGCAGCGTCGAGCACAATAACGCCGAATCTGGTGCCGTGTGGTTACAGCGGATGGCCACCAAATTCCCACGCCTTGCGTGGCTCAACCCGATGCCGATGAACAGCTGGGATTACACCGTTTCCAACCGTCTGATCACCGAACTGCTCGGCCCGCGCATGTTCGAGTTGACGCCCAAAGGGATTGAGCTGGCGATGCGGGAACTGGTGCGCTGAGCTGATGGCCGGTTAGACGTTTCTGAAGAACTACTCAAAGTATTTTCGTAATCCGTATCGGGAGCTATTTGTGCGTGGCAATAATCCACGGGCATCGTCCATGTCTTTACTACCTGCATCCCCGGAGACTCTATGCCGAAGTTCTGCTCCATCGTCTGGTTGGCTTTGCCATTGAGTCTGCTGTCATTGCAGGCCATGGCCGCCTGTGGCACATTCACCGATCCCGAACACGTCGTGCAGGCCGAGGTCGATGCGTTCAATGCGCACGATATCGAGGCCTTCGCCGCGTGCTTTGCCGACAATGTCGCCATCGTGGACCTCGCTGGCAAACGGCCAGTGCGCAACGGTCTTCCTGCGCTCAGGGACGCTTATGCCTTCCTGCGCACATCGCCGAAGGATTTCCATGTGGAGATCGTCAAGCGCATCGTCAGCGGGCCAATCGTGGTCGATCACGAGCGCGCGCTTGGTCTGCCTGCGGAGAAGGGCAAGCCTGAGGCGGTGGCGGTCTATGAGGTGCGCAACGGCAAGATTTTGAATATGTGGTTTCCGCCGCCGAAATGAGGCGGGTGAGCCGACACACGGCTGAGCTTCGCCGTCGCCACGACGTCCTATGAAATCACCCACCCAGGTGGCAGCGTCGGGCACAACGATGCTGAAGCCGGCGGTGTCTGGCTACAGTGGCGGGCAACGAAATTTCCGCGCCTTGCGTGGATCAACCCGATGCCGATGAACAGTTGGGATTAGACCGTTTCCAATCGGCTGATCACGGAACTGCACTGCCCACGCATGTTCGAGTTGACGCCCAAAGGGATTGAGCTGGAGATGCGCGAGGTTGTGCGTGAGAGGTTTTGTGGGAAGTTTGCGGTCGCGCAGCTTTGGTAGGTTGGTGATGAGCGCAGCGAATCCCAACAGATCGGCGCCGTGACGTTGGGATTCGCTGCGCTCATCACCAACCTACGCGCTCACGCCGTCCAATCTAAGCGGTAAAAGCAAGTCTTAACGCTCAACAATTTGGGTTTCTGATTCAAGTTCAGCAAGCAAATTGCTTTCAAGCTCTCGGCAACGGTCAACAAGTCCAAAAATCTCATTCCATTTTTGCTTAGGTACTTCGATATTTACGGAGTTGAATCGATTGGCGGCATCACGAGCTATCAACAGCTCATAGGCTGTACCTGCGTAAAGACCAAGTTTGTTCGCCAATGCCGGCTTAAGATAAAGTCTTGCCTTATCGGCAGAAATAAGCATAGGAAGTAAATTCGCTTTATCAAAAGCTTCTCCATCGATACAAAGGGCTGCTTGAAAGCGTTTGAAGTTTTCTAGAATCTCGGCCTTATGCCCGTGCGTAGAAATATGGTTCGCACTTTTCGCCTCAAGCACAGATCGTCTCGAGTAAAGAGCGCTGAGCAGAGATATCAATAACGCGATTGTCGAAATGCCGATTCCAGCGTTCATGATTTAGTCGTAGTTAGAGCCTAGACGGCGGGGCGTTTCACAAAGTTTGCTTACTACCTCGGATTATTGCCCGAGTTTGCACTTTGCATGTTAGCAACACCGCCCACCCGTTCCCTTGTAACGCGCCACCTGCCGTTCCCGAAAAAACGCGCTGTAACTTGGCACTTCGCGCTCGGGGTGATGTTCGTGCAGATGTTTCACATACGCGTCGTAATCGGGTACGCCGCAACACAGGCGGGCAGTTTGCACGGCGCGTTTCCAGCCGTGATGCAGGGCAGTGGTGATTGCTGATCGGGTCATCGTTGCATCCTTTCAGTGCGTCACGCTGTTGAGTGCCACGTAGGGTTCTTCGTTCGCCGTTGGCTTCTCGGTTTGCCACGCCTTGACTAGCGCGCGTAGCGAGAAGGCGAGCATGGTCACGATCAGCAGCATGAACAGGCCGGTGAGGGCGGCGTCGACCTGGTTGTTGGTGACGATGCGCTGCATCTCGGCGGCGGTCTTCGCCGGTGCCAGCAGATGACTCTGTTGCGCGGCCTGCGTGTATTTGGTGGCGGCAGCCGTGAAGCTGATCGGGCCGACCAGCTTCTGCCAGCCAGCGGTGAGCGTGCAGGTAATCAGCCACACAGCGGGGATGCCAGGCACCCACACGTAACGCTGGCGCTTGAGCTTCACCACGACCACGGTCGCCAGCATCAGTGCGATGGCCGCCAGCATCTGGTTGGCGATGCCGAACAACGGCCACAACGTATTGATGCCGCCAAGCGGATCGACCGCGCCCTGATACAAAAAGTAACCCCAGAGCGATACGCAGATCACGGTGGCCAACAGGTTGCCAGTCCACGATTCGGTGGCCTGCAGCGGCTTGTGAATCAGACCGGCGATCTCCTGGATCATGAAGCGGCCCACACGCGTGCCGGCGTCGACGGTGGTGAGGATGAACAGTGCCTCGAACAGGATCGCGTAGTGGTACCAAAACGCCATCATGCCGCCGCCGGGCAGGATATTGTGCAGCAGCTGCGCCATACCGACAGCCAGCGTCGGTGCACCGCCGGCGCGGCTGAGGATGCTGGTTTCACCAATGTTCTTCGCGGTCTGTAACAGCTCGTCTGGCGTGACGACGAAACCCAGCTGACTGATCGCCATGGCCGCGCTTTGCACCGTGCTGCCGATCAATGCGCCCGGTGCATTCATCGCGAAGTAGATGCCCGGATGCAGCGAAGCGGCAGCGATCAGCGCCATGATCGCCACGAAGGCTTCCATCAGCATGCCACCGTATCCGATCAGTCGCGCTTCGCCCTCGTTGCCGATCAGCTTGGGCGTGGTGCCCGAGGCGATGATCGCGTGCCAGCCGGATACGGCGCCGCAGGCGATGGTGATAAACAGGAATGGGAACAGGCCGCCCTGAAACACCGGCCCTGTGCCGTCGATGAATTTCGTCACCGCCGGCATCTGCAGCGTTGGCGCGGCGATGAAGATCGCCAGCGCCAGCAGCGCGATGGTACCGATCTTCAGGAACGTGCTGAGGTAATCACGCGGCGCCAGCAGCAGCCACACCGGCAGCACCGAGGCACAGAAGCCGTAGGCGATCAGCAGCCATGCCAGCGCCTTGGCGTCGAAGTCGAAGAGCGTCGCCAGCGTCGATGACGCAGCGACGTGCGCGCCATACCCGATCGAGGTCAGCAGCAGCGCCAGCCCGATCAACGACACCTCCAGAATGCGTCCCGGTCGGAACCAGCGCAGATAGATGCCCATCAGTAGCGCGATGGGAATCGTGGCAGCCACGGTAAACGTGCCCCACGGGCTGTGCGTGAGCGCTTTCACCACCACCAGCGCCAGCACCGCCAGCACGATCATCATCAACACCAGTACGCCGAACATCGCCACCACACCGGGCGTCGGGCCAAATTCCTCGCGCAACATATGGCCGAGCGAGCGGCCGTCGCGGCGTAGCGACAGTGCGAGAATCATGAAATCCTGCACTGCGCCAGCAAAAACCACGCCGAACAGGATCCATAGGGTGCCGGGCAGATAACCCATCTGCGCCGCCAACACCGGACCGACCAGCGGGCCCGCACCCGCAATGGCGGCGAAGTGATGACCGAACACCACCCACTTGTTCGTCGGGACATAGTCCAGCCCGTCGTTGCGCAACACGGCCGGCGTGGCGCGGGTCGCATCCATGCGCAACACAAATCTGGCGATGAAGCGGCTGTAGAAGCGGTAGGCGATGGCGAACACGGCCAGCGATGCCGCTACCAGCCAGATCGCGTTCACCGGTTCGCCGCGACGCAGGGCCACCACACCGAGGCATGCCGCACCGATCACGGCGATGACCGCCCACAGCAGGCGGCTGGCGATGGTGACTGGGGCACCGGGAGTGTTGAGAGAATCGGGCATGGAGGCTATCTCGTGCGGCTAATAAGGCAAGAGTCGCGGGGCTGGAGGCAGCGGTCAATGCTGCAATGCTCTCTATGGGTTCCAGTTAATGGAATATGGCCTCGCGGGAAGCGTGCTGTCATCCCGTTTGATGCGTAAACTCGGCGCTACCATCACTTTGCAGGAGTCCGTCATGCGCACTTTCGCCCGTTGTGTGTTCGGCGTTGTACTTGGTAGCGCCGCGCTGTCGCTGAGCGCGGCCGGCGCTGGCCAGTTGGATAATTTGCTCAACAAGGCAAAGCAGGCCGCGCACGGTTCGTCATCATCGAACCTGGGCAGCAACCTGCCGACCAGCGATATCGCCTCAGGCATCAAGGAGGCGCTGGCCAAGGGAACCACCAATGCGATCAACAACCTCGGCCACGAAGGCGGATTCTCGAATAACCCGAGCGTGCGGATTCCGCTGCCGGGCAAGCTCGAGCAGGCCGGCAATCTGGCGCGCAAGCTGGGGCAGGGTGCCAAGGTTGATGCGTTCCAGCTGAGTCTCAATCGCGCAGCGGAAAAAGCCGTGCCGCAGGTTGCCGACATCTTCGGTGACGCGATACGCAAGATGACGCTGGACGATGCGCGCGGCATCCTCACCGGCGGTGATCATGCCGCCACCGATTTCTTTCGTCGCGTGGCGGGTGATGCGCTGACCGCACGGATCCACCCGATCGTGGCGCAAGCCACCGACAGCGTCGGCGTCACGCAGAAGTACAAGGCATTCACAGCAAGCAGTGGCGGTGGCGGCGGTGCGCTCGGTGGCTTGGGCGGTGCATTGGGCAAGTTCGGCGGTGGCAAATCGAACACGGACGGCAGCCCGCTCGATCTGGACAACTATGTCACCGCAAAAACGCTGGATGGCCTGTTTGCCATGATCGGCCAGGAGGAGCAGTCGATTCGGCAGAACCCCGCGGCGCGCAGCACCGACCTGCTGAAGAAGGTGTTTGGCGGCAATTAGCGCCGCAACGTTTTTTGAACGTCGATGCTGCTTGAGTAGACGCTGAACCCGGCGCATTGACTTGCATTCGCGTGATGCGACCACATCAAGTCAAGAGAGCGTTTTAGACGATGAGGCTTGCATGATTCACGAGATTTTGAGGATGGGCGACGAGCGCCTGCTGCGCATTGCGCCGCTGGTGCCCGAAGCACTGATCGGCAGCGCCGAGCTGGATACGCTGATCGCCGACATGTTCGAGACCATGCATTCGGTCGGTGGTGTCGGTCTGGCCGCGCCGCAGATCGGCATCGACATGCAGCTGGTGATTTTCGGTTTCGAGAGCAGCGAGCGTTATCCTGATGCGCCGGCGGTGCCGCAGACGATCCTGCTCAATCCGGTGATCACTCCGTTGTCGCAGGATATGGAAGAAGGCTGGGAAGGCTGTCTCTCCGTTCCTGGCCTGCGCGGTGCGGTGAGCCGCTTCAGCCTGATCCGCTATGAGGGCATCGATCCGAAAGGCGAGCGCATAGAGCGCACTGCCGAAGGCTTTCATGCGCGCGTGGTGCAGCACGAATGCGACCATCTGATTGGCCGTCTATATCCCACCCGCATTACCGATTTCAGCAAGTTCGGCTACACCGACGTGCTGTTCCCCGGACAGGAGTTGACCGATGACTAAGCGTGCATTGTGGAAAGGTGTCGTGTTGGCCGAGAGTGACAGGACTGTGGTAGTTGAGAACAACCACTATTTTCCGGTCGAGTCACTGCGCAAGGAAAACTTTCGCAGCAGCGATCACCATACCGTCTGCGGCTGGAAAGGCACAGCCAGCTATTACGACGTGCTGGTCGGCGACGAGGTAAACGCCAATGCCGCCTGGTATTACCCGGAGCCGAAGGACGCCGCGAAAGAGATCAAGGATCACGTGGCGTTCTGGCACGGGGTCGAGGTGGTCTGATCTCTGGTGCGGGTCGATCTGTCGCGGGTCGCTGAAGTCGATCATCGATCGCGGCTTTTGATCAGAGCCAGGTAAACATCGCGTCGCCCCGGGTATGCTTCATCCATCACTCTTTGGGGCGATCTGATGAATGTGTCCGGCGCCGCGCCTGCGCGTGGCTTTCGCTATTACGACATGCTGGTTGCCGGCATGGTCGCGGTTCTGTTGTGTTCCAACCTGATCGGCCCGGCCAAGGTCAGCGTGATCGATCTGCCGTGGATCGGTGCACTGAGTTTTGGCACCGGCAATCTGTTCTTTCCGATCGGCTATATCTTCGGTGACGTGCTCACCGAGGTGTACGGCTATGCACGGGCGCGGCGCGCGATCTGGGCCGGCTTCGGCGCGATGATCTTCGCCACGGTGATGTCGTATGTGGTCATCCACATGCCGCCCAGCGGCGCCGAGCCGTTCAATCAAAAGTTGCAGCCAGCACTGGAGACTGTCTTCGGTGGTACCGCGCGTATCGCCGTGGCCTCGATGATCGGCTACTGGGTCGGCGACTTCGTCAATGCGTTCGTGATGGCCCGGCTCAAGCTACTCACCAAGGGCAGGCATCTGTGGACGCGCACGATCGGGTCCACCGTGTTCGGCCAGGCCTTCGACAGCATCACCTTCTACCCGATCGCCTTCTATGGCATCTGGGAAAGTACGACCCTGGTCAAAGTGATTCTGTTCAACTGGACCATGAAGGTATTGGTCGAAGTGGTGCTGACGCCGGTGACCTATGCCGTGATCGGCTGGCTCAAGCGCACTGAAAACGTGGATACCTTCGATTACGGCACGCGCTTCAATCCCTTCAGCCTGCGCGATGAAGGTCGGCAGGCGCCGCATGCGTGAGGTCGTCAGAGTGAGCCGTTTTGCGACAGAGCATGCGGGTGTGCCGGCCAGCACACCGCGCAATGTTGGCATCGATTTGCTGCGCGGTCTGGCCATCGTGTTGGTGATTTTCAACCATATTGGCATTCGCATTCCGCTGAAGAAGACCGCGCTGGCTGATTTGCTGCCGGCGCGTTTTCTGTCCGATCTGAACTACAACGGCTACGAAGCGGTGTTCGTGTTCTTCGTGATATCGGGTTTCCTGATTACCGGTAACGCGCTGCGCCGTTGGGGCGATCTGGCGCGAATCGACATGAAGACCTTCTATGCGCTGCGCTTCTCGCGCATCGTGTCATGCCTGCTGTTGCTGGTGGCCTTGCTAAGCGCACTGCACGGGTTTGGCGTACAGGATTACGTCATTGATCGTCCTGGGCAGTCGCTACCTCGCGCCGTTCTGGCCGCGCTCGGCCTGCATCTGAACTGGTACGAGGGCATGACCGGTTACCTGCCGGGCAACTGGGACGTGCTGTGGTCGCTGTCAATCGAAGAGGTGTTCTATATCGGCTTTCCGATTGTCTGCCTGCTTACGCGCCGCGTCTGGATACTCGCACCGTTGCTGGTGCTGCTGGCCGTGTCGATGCCGTGGACACACGCGGCGCTGACGGACAATGAGATCTGGCAGGAGAAGGCGTATCTGCCGGGCATGTCGGCCATCGCGATCGGCGTGATTGGCGCGCTGCTGGCGCGGCGCTGGCCGGTACTTTCGGTGACGCAGGCGCGCGTTTTGATTGTCGTGGGCGGGCTCGGCATGATCGCGGAGATGTTTGATGGCCGTTTTCTCTGGTCGCTGATTGGCGACAGCATCCTGCTCTTGCTCACGCTATCGGCGATGCTGATGTTAATCGGTTTGCAGGCACGCCCGGTATCGCGAGTTCGCGGATTCGGCTGGCTGGCTTCGTGGGGCAGGCTCAGCTACGAGATCTATCTTAGCCACATGTTCGTTGTGTACGGCATGGTGCGCATCTACAAGGCCATGGGCGGCGATATCACGCTCGGCTTTCTGTGGTATCTGCCGGCCTTGTCGTTGTGCTGGGTGCTTGGACGTGCGGTGCAACGCTATGTGTCCCTGCCATCCGAGCAGTGGCTGCGCGCACGGCTGATCACGGCGAAGTCATCGATGCGCTTGGCGCAGGCGAACGAAAACGCCTGAGTCGCTGCTCAGATTTCCAGCAGGTCGTGTCCCACGATCAGGCGCCCTTTGAAGTGCGGGGCCACCGCGTTGCGCCATACCTCGTCGGCGATGGGCGGATAGCCGCCCGGTACGAAATGGGTAAGCACGAGCGTCTTCACGCCGGCTTCGGTGGCGATGCGCCCGACTTGTTCGGTGGTGGTATGGCTGGCGAGCAGATGTTCGCGCAGTCGCGCGGCGTTGGGTTCGGTGGCGATCAGCTTTTCCAGTGCGGGCAGATACATCACTTCGTGCACCAGCACGTCGGCACCGCGCGCCAGCGCTATCAGATTGTCGGAGGGACGCGTGTCGCCGGAGAACACGATGGAACGGTCGGGGCAGTCGAAGCGATAGGCGAACGCGGGCGTGACGGGTGGATGCTGCACCAGGGCGGCGGTAACTTTTACCCGTGCGTCCTGCATCACCACGCCGGCGCCGCTGAGTTCGTGCGGCACGATGAGCGGCGCCAGGGGCTGTCGTCCCTCGTCGGTGATGCGCGTGCGGATGTCGTAGTCGTTCATTTGCAGGAACAACCGCGTCATCTCGGCGAGCGGCGGCGGTCCCCACGTATCCACGCGTGTATGCAGCGGACCGGCCCAGGAGAGCCACAACAAGTTGCCGTAGTCGGCGTTGTGGTCGGAGTGCTGATGGGTGATGAAGACGTTGCGGATTGCGCCAAGATTGAGCCCGGCCTTTACCATCTGGCGCGCTACGCCGTTGCCGCAATCGATCACGTAGACCACGCCGTCGACAACAATGGCGTTGGCCGGCGCGGATCGATCCGCCTTCGGCGTGGGGCCGCCGGCGGTGCCGAGCAGGATCAGACGCGAGCGAGGCTTGGCGTTGGTGGCTTGCGCCATCAGGCGCAGTGGCAGCGTGCCGGCGGTCAGGGCCAGGCCGCTGGCCAGCAGCAGGCGTCGACGGGAGGGATCGAAACTATCGGTGTGATCGGAAGGTTGGCGCATGGGACTTGTCATCCGGGAGACCGGATGACAGTAGCGCAATGACGTGGGGATCGCTCAGCGATAGCGATTGATGCTATCGCGCAATTCCTGCGTGGCAGCGCGTGCGGCCTCAGCGAAATCCTCGCCGCTGCCGGCATAGAGAATCGCGCGGGACGAGTTGATCATCAGGCCGGTGTGGTTGGCGGTCTGGCCGTAGCGCACCACGGCTTCCACGTCGCCGCCTTGCGCGCCGATGCCGGGCACTAGCAGGGGCATGTCGCCGATCAGGGCGCGGACTTCGGCCAGCTGCTTTGGCCAGGTGGCGCCGGTGACCAGGGCGCAGTTGCCGTTCGCGTTCCAGTCGCGAGCGATGATCTGCGCCACATGCTGATAGAGCGGCTTGGCGACGCCGTTGGCGTCATACACGTTGAGATCCTGTAGATCGGCCGCACCAGGGTTGGAGGTATGGCAGAGCAGGATCACGCCCTTGTCGGCGTGATCGAGAAACGGCTGGGCCGAGTCGCGACCGAGGTAAGGATTGAGCGTCACGGCATCGGCGCCGTAGCGATCGAACGCCTCGGTGGCGTAGTGCTGTGCTGTAGAGCCGATGTCGCCGCGCTTGGCGTCCAGGATTACCGGCACACCGGGGTGCTTATCATGGATATGTGCGATCAGTCGCTCGAGTGCATCCTCGGCACGCAGCGCGGAGAAGTGTGCGATCTGCGGCTTGAATGCGCAGGCCAGATCGGCGGTGGCATCGACGATGGCGCGGCAGAAATCAAATACCGCATCCGGTTCGCCGTGGAATGCGGCGGGAAATTTCGCGGGCTCCGGATCCAGCCCCACGCAGACCAGCGAGTTGTTGCGTGCCCATGCCTGCTGCAGCGACTGCATGAAACTCATCGTGGTCTCCCGTCTTTGTAAGCATGCCGGCTTTATCAAAAGCTGGCATGCGATTTCAGCACAATTGCAGCGTCCGCGAATTACGCCAACTTCTTGTACTTCACTCGGTGCGGTCGCGCGCCTTCTTCGCCGAGGCGACGCTTCTTGTCGGCTTCGTACTCGTTGTAGTTGCCGGGGAAGAATTCGACGTGCGAATCGCCTTCGAACGCGATGATGTGCGTGGCGATGCGGTCGAGGAACCAGCGGTCATGCGAGATCACCATCGCGCAGCCGGGGAACTCGAGCATCGCATCTTCCAGTGCGCGCAGCGTCTCGACGTCCAGATCGTTGGACGGCTCATCGAGCAGCAGTACATTGCCACCTTGCATCAAGGTCTTGGCCAGGTGCAGGCGACCGCGCTCACCACCGGAGAGCGAACCAACGAGTTTTTGTTGGTCGGTACCCTTGAAGTTGAAGCGACCGATATACGCGCGCGACTGCAGTTCGTAGCGGCCGATGGTGATGATGTCGGCACCGCCGGAGACTTCCTGCCACACGTTTTTCTTCGCATCGAGGTTGTCGCGCGACTGGTCGACGTAGGCCAACTGCACGGTGTGGCCGAGCTTCACCTCACCCTGGTCCGGCGTTTCCTGGCCGATGATCAGCTTGAACAGGGTCGACTTGCCGGCGCCGTTGGGACCGATCACGCCGACGATGGCGCCCGGTGGCACCTTGAACGACACATCGTCGATCAGCAGCTTGTCGCCGAACGACTTGCTGACGTTCTTGAACTCGATCACTTCCTGGCCCAGGCGCTCGCCCGGCGGGATATACAGCTCGTTGGTCTCGTTGCGCTTCTGGTACTCGACCGAGTTCAGCTCTTCGAAGCGATTGATACGCGCCTTGCCTTTGGACTGACGGCCCTTGGCAGCGGAGCGCACCCATTCGAGTTCGCGGGCGAGGGCTTTCTGGCGACCCTTTTCTGAGGCTTCTTCGCGTGCCAGACGCTCGCCCTTCTGCTCCAGCCACTCGGTGTAGTTGCCCTTCCACGGAATGCCGCGGCCGCGATCGAGCTCGAGAATCCACTCGGCGGCGTTGTCGAGGAAGTAGCGGTCATGCGTCACAGCTACCACGGTACCTGCGTAGTCGTGCAGGAACTGCTCCAGCCAGTCGACCGACTCGGCGTCCAGATGGTTGGTCGGCTCATCGAGCAGCAGCATGTCTGGCTTGGACAGCAGCAGACGGCACAGCGCCACGCGGCGCTTTTCACCACCGGACAGCGGCCCGATCTTGGCATCCCACGGCGGCAGGCGCAGCGCGTCGGCGGCCACTTCCAACTGGCGCTCAAGGGCATGCGCGTCGTTGGCGGCCAGCAAGTTCTCGAGCTTCTGCTGCTCGATAGCCAGCTTGTCGAAGTCGGCGCCTTCTTCGGCATAGGCGGCGTAGACCTCTTCCAGCCGCTTCTGCGCATCCAGAATTTCGGATACCCCTTCCTCAACGGCTTCGCGCACGGTCTTTTCTGGATCGAGCTGCGGTTCCTGCGCCAGGTAACCGATTTTGGTGCCGGGGTTGGCGCGTGCCTCGCCCTGGAAGTCGGTATCCACGCCGGCCATGATCTTCAGCACGGTGGACTTGCCGGCGCCGTTGACGCCGAGCAGACCGATCTTGGCGCCAGGGAAGAAGGACAGCGAGATGTCCTTGATGATCTGACGTTTCGGGGGAACGATCTTGCTCACCCCGTTCATGGTGTAGATGTACTGCATGCAGCCTCCGTAGGCTTACCGCGCCGTCCACAGAGGGCGACACGAAAAGAAAAATAGTCTAGCCGCCTATTATAGCGGCTTGTGGTGATCGGACGTTGACGGAGGGCGCTTTCGCGAGTGCTCCGGGTCCTGATCGAGTCACACCTCCGAGGCATGTCCATGCAGGTCGGCTGTTATCTGCCCGCGGATTGCCTCCAGCGCGCTGCGGCATGGCCATGACGGTGGCTGATCCTCGGTGAATCCCGATGGTTGGAACGCCTGCCCATGAACTTCAAAGCCATCGCGCTGCCCTGGCGCTATGTGAACGTGCTGGACTGGCAGCTGGCTCGACGCCTGCGCCCGCACGGACGTCTGGCCGTGTTTGCCCATGAGTTTGTGTGCTTCGGCGTCAAGCAGGCGTCCGCCTGCCTGTTCGGCGGGCTGATGGTGGCGCTGCTGCTGGCTACCTGGCGCTGGTATCCGGCCGATGCGCCGTTGGCGCGCTATGACTTCCTCACGCTGGCGGCGCTGGCGATCCAGCTGGTCTTGCTGCTGTCGCGGCTGGAAAGCATCGAGGAGGCGCGGGTGATCCTGCTGTTTCACGTCGTCGGCACGCTGATGGAGCTGTTCAAGACCTCGGTCGGCTCCTGGGAATATCCCGAGCCGTCGCTATTGCGGCTCGGCGACGTACCGCTGTTCAGCGGCTTCATGTATGCGTCGATCGGCAGCTACCTCGCGCGGGCGTGGCGGTTGTTCGATTTCCACTTCACACGTCATCCGCCGTTCCGTTCCACCGTGGTGCTGGCAGTGGCGATCTATGTGAATTTCTTCACTCATCATTTTCTGCCCGATCTGCGCTGGCTGCTGTTCGCGGTGGTGGCGCTGTTGTTCGGTCGTACCTGGGTTTATTTCCGTATTCGCCAAGTGCATCGGCGCATGCCACTGCTGCTCGGCTTCGTGCTGGTAGCGACGTTTATCTGGATCGCCGAGAACATCGGTACCTTCACCGCCGCCTGGCGCTACCCGGTGCAGCATCATGGATGGACCATGGTGCCGCTGTCGAAACTGGGCGCGTGGTTTTTGTTGATGATCATCAGCTATGTGATGGTGAGTGCAGTGGCAGCACGCAAGAGCAACAAGCCTGCGAAGCCCTTGTAGGTTGGGTTAGCGCAGCGTAATTCAACGAAAACTTGCGGAATTTGTTGGGTTACGCTGCGCTAACCCAACCTACAAAAGCCATTAGCGTTCGCTGCCGACCCCGTGCTTGTTGTATCGCTCACCGCCAACCTAGCGCTTTGATGGCCGAGCCGATTCCATCAACGCGGCAAAGGTGAGTGTATGCAGCGTGGCGGCATCGAAATCTTGCGGCAGCAGGCCGGCGATCTCCAGCATCACCGCACCATGCAAGGCTGCCCATATCTGATGGCCGAGGATCGGCGCCTCGGCGTCGATGGTGCCTTCGTCGATCATCACCTGCGTGTCGGCCGCAATGCAGCGCCACATGCGCGCATGCGCTTCGCGGTAGGCCGGATCGTCGCGGTTGGTCTCCGGATATTCGAACATCAACCGGTAGGTCGCGGTGTTGTTGCGCGCGAAGTCAATATAGGCATCGCGTACATTGCGGCTACGTGTGCGGCCATCGCCGGGTGAATCGAGCGCATTCTCCAACGTCTCGGAAAGACCGTGCAGGCCGCGCGTGCGTATCGCAGTGATGATTTCGTCCTTGCTGCCGTAGTAGCGATAGGGCGTCATCGTGCCGCATCCCAGTTCGGTAGCCAGGCGGCGCATGGTGACCGCCGCCGGGCCTTCTTCAACGAAGACTTTTGCCGCTGCCTGGCAGATACGAGCGCGGAAAGCTTCGGTTTCGTTTTCGCTGAGTGCTTTGGGCACGCGGATTCCGGATCAGTGGCTTGGCGATATGTTCAGTGTCTTGCGGAAAAACGCCAGCGCATCTGCATCGAGCTGCTGATGTACCTTGATCCGATCGACGCCGGGCGGATCACTGCAGATCATCGCGTTCTCTTGCTTCAGTTGCGCTGTGCAGGGATCGATAAACACCCAGTGATCTGCCCTGGGTACCACTTTGACGCCGACCAAGGTTTTCATCCATGGCTGGATGCGTGCGGCATTTTCCGGCGGAATCAGCACATGATCTGCATCGCCGTAGTAAAGGAACACCGGGCGATCGATCTTCTCGATACCGGCCTGGTCGAAGATCAAGCTCAGCGGCGCCATCACGAACGCTGCTTTGACGCGCGGATCGGCGGTATTGCCCCATCGCGTGAGCTGGCTTTCGATACCATCCATCACTTGCTCAATGGTCTGACCGTGGCTTTGCGCTTCAGCGATCCTTCGCTTCGCGTCGTGACAAACTCCCTGATCGTTCGGATAGCGATGGCAGAAGTCGATGAAGCGGCGAAATTGCGGTATGGCACCGACAACCATCAGGCTTGTGTAGCCGCCAGCCGAAAAACCAGAGACGCCAATGCGATTCGCATCAATCAGCGGCTTCCAGCGCGGATCGTTGAGCAGCATCGTGATCGTTGCTTTGACTTGAATGGGGCGGCCAACCAGCACCGACGCGTTTCCCACGCCGCTCACGTCGTGGAAGTTGTCTTTGGGGTGTTCGAGCGTGGCAACGATGAAGCCATGGCTTGCCAGATAGGTCGCCAGTTCGTTGTGACCGAGATTCGAACCGCCATTGCCGTGTGAAATCACCACCAGCGGTTTCGCGCCCGGGATGGCCGGCGCATCAATGGTGGCGGCGACATGATAGGGGCCAATCGTGGTCTCGCCGGGTGCCTGGGCTGTGGGGTAGAACACCCAGCCGGGCATCGTGCCGTTGTTCACCGGATCGTGGATGTGGATGGCATGGAACCCCACGCCGGAAGTGCCCTGAGCGAAGACACCGGAAGGCGCAGAAACGAGCAGCAGGATCGCGAGACACCACGCGCGCGTGGCAACGCTGCGGATGGAGATCGGCATGGAGGTCCTCAATGTTGATTGCGTACAACGTACGGTACACCGTACGGAAATGCCTGCGCAAGGCCTGGCGATGGCCCCCATTGCCCATGGCCGCTACACTTCGGAGTTCATCCCCGCCTATTACCCATGAGGTTCGAATGTTCCCCAAGGACTGCACAATCGCCGGTTACGACGAAGAACTAGCCAAGGCCATCGCCGACGAAGGCCAGCGCCAGGAAGATCACGTCGAACTGATCGCCTCGGAGAACTACGCCAGCCCGCGCGTGATGGAAGCCCAGGGGTCGAAACTCACCAACAAGTACGCCGAGGGCTATCCGGGCAAGCGCTACTACGGTGGCTGCGAATACGTGGATATTGCCGAGAAGCTGGCGATCGAGCGGCTCAAGGAATTGTTCGGCGCCAACTACGCCAACGTGCAGCCGCACTCAGGCTCGCAGGCCAATCAGGCGGTGTATTTCGCGCTGCTGCAGCCGGGCGACACGATTCTCGGCATGTCGCTCGCCCATGGTGGCCATCTCACCCACGGCGCCAAGGTCAATTTCTCCGGCAAGATATTCAACGCCGTGCAGTACGGCGTGAACGAACACGGCATGGTCGATTACGACGAAGTCGAGCGCCTCGCCGTGGAACACAAGCCGAAGATGGTGGTGGCTGGCTACAGCGCCTACTCGCAGCTGATGGACTGGGCGCGCTTCCGCGCCATCGCCGACAAGATCGGTGCCTACCTGTTTGTCGACATGGCACATATCGCCGGCCTGGTCGCGGCTGGCGTCTACCCGAGCCCGCTGCCGCATGCGCACGTGGTCACCTCGACCACGCACAAGACGCTGCGCGGCCCGCGCGGCGGCATCATCGTCGCCAGCCGCAATGCAAGCGGAAGCGCAGGCGAAGAGATCGAGAAGAAGCTGCAGTCGATCGTGTTCCCCGGCATCCAGGGTGGACCGTTGATGCACGTCATCGCGGCCAAGGCCGTGGCTTTCAAAGAAGCGCTGGAGCCGGAGTTCAAAACTTATCAGGCGCAGGTCATCAAGAACGCGAAGGCGATGGCCAAGACCTTTATCGAGCGCGGCTACAAGATCGTTTCCGGCGGTACCGAAAACCACCTGATGCTGGTCGACATGATCGGCAAGGACGTTACCGGCAAGGACGCGGAAGAGGCGCTGGGCAAGGCGCATATCACCGTCAACAAGAATGCCGTACCGAACGACCCGCGCAAGCCTTTTGTCACCTCTGGTCTGCGCGTCGGTACGCCGGCGATCACGACGCGTGGTTATCTCGAAGCCGATACGATCGAGCTGACGAACTGGATTTGCGACGTGTTGGACAAGCCAGGCGATGAGGCCGTGATTGCCAAGGTGCGCGAGGCAGTCACCGTTCAGTGCAAGAAGTTTCCGGTTTACGGCTGAGCTTTCTGGCATGTCGTCCTTGCAGATCGGACTCATCGGTGATCGCAATGACTCTGTCGTTGCGCATCGCGCTATCCCGTTGACGCTCGAGATGGCGGCCGTTGCTTGTGACGTGTCGATTGACGTTATCTGGATCGGCACGGATCAAATCGGTGATGGCGCGGCTTTGTCCAGGCTTGACGGCGTGTGGTGTGTGCCGGCCAGTCCGTATCGCGATATGGATGGCGCGCTCACGGCGATTCGCATCGCGCGCGAACAACAGATTCCCTTTCTGGGTACCTGTGGTGGTTTCCAGCACGCCGTCATCGAATACGCCCGCAACGTCATGGGCTGGACGGATGCCGAGCATGCCGAGACGGCGCCGCAGGCGGAACGCCAGGTCATCGTGCCATTGCTCTGCTCCCTGGTGGAGGTTGCCGACACGGTGCATCTGGTCGAAGGTTCGCGGCTGGCGCGCGCGTATGGCGAGACATCGATTGTCGAGGGATATCACTGCAGCTATGGCTTGAGTGCCGACTTTCGCCACGCGCTGACGGACAGTCCGCTCCGCGTCAGCGCGCTCGATGATAGTGACGATATTCGCGGCATTGAACTGGATAACCATCCGTTCTTCGTTGCCACGCTGTTCCAGCATGAGCGGAACGTATTCAAAGGTCGGCTATCACCGCCGGTGCGTGCGTTCGTCGAAGCCATCATCCACACTCGGTAACCATGCATTGCCCCTTCTGCCAGCACGAAGACACCCGCGTGATCGATTCACGCCTCGCCGAGGACGGCGGAACGGTGCGGCGTCGGCGTGAGTGTCCGCAGTGCGGCGAGCGTTTCAACACGTTCGAAACGGCCGACCTGAAGCTGCCAACCATCGTGAAAAGTGGCGAGCGCCGCGAGACGTTCGACGAGCGCAAGCTGCGGGTGAGTTTCGAGCGTGCGCTGCAGAAACGTCCGGTCACCAGCGACGCGGTGGATGCCGCGGTGCGCGCCATCGTCAATGACCTGCGCCGCAGCGGCGACCGCGAGGTGCCGTCGCGTGAGGTTGGCGAGCTGGTGATGCGCGAACTGAAGAATCTCGACCAGGTAGCCTACGTGCGTTTCGCCTCGGTCTATCGCAGTTTCGAAGACGTACACGCCTTTCGCGAAGAGATCGAAAAGCTCGAGCGCGATCTGCCGGGGCTGGAAACACTGCAGCTGCAGCTGCTCGGCGAAACCGCCGCCAGGCGCACCAAAAAAAGCTGATCGGCTTCGCGCACCGATGTAAGGAGCAAGCATGTTTGTGGCCATCTACCGTTGGCGTCTGCACCCCGAGCTGGAGCAGGACTTCATCGCCAACTGGCACCGCATTACGCTGTTGGGAGTTGCGGCCGGCTCGGGCGGCTCCAGTCTGTTCAAGGATACGGAAGGCTGTTGGGTTGCAATCGCACGGTGGACCTCGCGCGAGGCACGCGAACATTTTTTCCAGTTGATGGAAGGCGATGACGCCGAGTCCGGCATGCGCGAGCGCGCAGCCCTGGCGATCATCGAACGCCTGCCGCCGCAGGAGCTGGAAAGTGCGCTGGATTGCTGGGCGCCATTCCCTGAATCCAAAGCGGCATCCAGTTCGTGACGGTTTTCAGCGCCATCGATCATGGCCATATGGCACACGCGCTGCGACTGGCCGAGCTTGGGCTTTACACCACGCAGCCGAATCCACGCGTGGGCTGCGTCATCGCACAAGGAGACAGGGTCGTCGGCGAAGGCTGGCATCAGCGCGCCGGTGAACCGCATGCGGAAGTGTTCGCCCTGCGCGAAGCGGGTGAGCAAGCGCGTGGCGCGACCGCTTACGTCACACTGGAACCTTGCGCACATCACGGCAGAACGCCGCCATGCGCCGAGGCGCTGATCGCGGCGGGCGTGGCACGCGTGGTGATCGCCGCGGAAGATCCCTTCCCACAGGTCGCTGGACGAGGTATTGCCATGCTGCGCGAGGCTGGCATCAGCGTTGAAAACGGTTTGATGCGTGATGCCGCGCGCGAACTCAATATCGGATTCTTCAGCCGCATCGAGCGCGGCCGGCCCTGGTTGCGCATCAAGCTGGCGATGAGTCTGGATGCTCGCACCGCGCTGGCCAACGGCGAGTCCAAGTGGATTACCGGCGAAGCCGCGCGGGTCGACGTGCAGCGCTGGCGTGCGCGCAGCTCGGCCATCCTCACCGGCAGTGGCACAGTGCTGGCGGACAATCCGCGACTGACCGTGCGGTTGCCCGACGATCAGGTATTTACACCGCCGTTGCGCGTGGTACTGGATCGCCAGCGGCGCACGCCGGCAGACAGTCATGTACTGGACGGCAGTGTGCCGACTCTGATTCTTCACTCGGCGACGATCGCTGATTCCGCTGACGAAGGCGACGGACCCTCCAGTCCGTCTGAATACCTGTTCGTGCCGGAGCAGGGCAAGCTGCTCGACCTGAAGGCTGTGCTGACGCTGCTTGCCGAGCGCGGTTGCAATGAAGTCCAGGTGGAAGCCGGCCCGGTACTCTGTGGCGCGCTGTTCGCCGCCGGCCTGGTCGACGAGCTGTTGCTCTACATCGCACCGCTGCTACTTGGCGACAGTGCGCGACCACTGCTGCAACTGCCCACGCTAAGTGACATGGCCGACCGTTGGAAACTGCAGATGATCGAACAGCGCCAGGTGGGCAGCGACTGGCGTTGTCGCTTGCGTCCAATAAAAGTTGCTTGATTCAACGTTGCATCGTTGCCAACCAGGCCGATGACTATGGGTAGGGCGCATGATCGAGGTTTTACGCCTAGTGATAGGCACGCTTGAGATCGGTACTTAAAAAGCTATGCAAACCCCCTGCATATGGCAAATCTGGACTCTATCCACTGCTTTACGCCAATGGGCGCAGAGTCTGGTCCGTCAGCGTGCAAAGTCGATGCCGATCTTGCCGAAGTGCTTGCCCTGCACAAGATATTCGAACGCTTCGGTCAGCTTTTCGAAGCCGAACACGTCATCCAGTACCGGTACCAAATGGGTCGACTCAATGGCTGACACCATGCGTTCGTGTTCTTCCAGTGACGCCACCGAGATTCCCTGAACTTTTACACGTTTTAGGATGATCTTGGTCAGGGATATTGTGGCCTCGATGCCGCCCATGAAGCCCACCACACCCACGAAGCCATGCATGCTGACCGCTTCCAACGATTGTGCAAAGGTGGAGGCGCCCACCGTTTCGATCACGGCATCTACGCCGATACCGCCGGTAGCCTCGCGCACTATCGAGCCCCATTCGGGATGTTCCACGTAGTTGATGACGACATCGGCACCGAGCGTCTTCGCACGAGCCAGTTTGGCGTCGCTCGATGAAAGCAAGATCGCGCGTGCCCCGCGCAACTTGGCAAACTGTAGGGCGAACAGCGAGACGCCGCCGGTGCCGAGCAACAACACCGTCTGGCCCGTAGTAACGCGTGCCTGTTCCAACGCCGTCCATGCGGTGAGCGCGGCGATAGGCAGTGTCGCTGCCTGCAGGCTGGATAGATTCGAGGGTGCGCGTGCCAGCGAGTAGGCGTCGTAGCAGGTCAGCTCGCGCATCACACCCTCCTGAGGGCCGCCGATGTCGGCACCTTCCCACTCCGGTCGCATCGCGCCAGCGGTCCAGCGCGACTTGTAGAAAGTGGTAACGCGATCGCCCGGTTTGAAGCGCGTAACGCCGGTACCGACCTCAAGCACCGTGCCAGCGCCGTCAGAGACCGGCACGATTGGCAGATTCACGCCGCGGTAGAGCTGGCCGTTGACTAGCAAGTGATCGCGATAATTGAGCGAGGCGGCCTCCATCTTCACCAGCACTTCTCCCGGGCCAGGACGCGGGGCTGGTAGGTCGATGAGCTGCAGATGGTCCAAGCCGAAAGCGGTGAGTTGTTGGGCGCGCATGCTGATGCTCCGTGACATTAGGAATGGAGTCATGGTGGGCCCATTGTTCCTAGGTGATAATCCATCGAAACAACACATCTTTAGTTCACTGTATGAACAAATCGCTTGAGCTGACGCCGACCAGGTTGCGCGAGCTGCGTAGCTTTGCCATCGCGGCAAGGCGCCTCAATTTTTCGCAGGCGGCGCGCGAGGTCGCCTGCACGCCCTCAGTGCTGAGCCGGCGCATCGCGTCGCTAGAACAGGCTGTGGGTGGCAAGCTGTTCCTCCGTACTACGCGGCGCATGACGCTGACCCCGCGAGGCGCGCAGTTGCTGATGCATTGCGAGCGGCTGGAAGTGGTGATGACAGAGCTGGCCGCAGACCTTCGTCCACGTGGAGGTGAGCCTTCCGGGCGACTTTGCCTGCATCTGCCGAGCGCTTACGGACGTCATTGCATAGCGCCTTTACTGGCAACCTTCATGAAAAGGCACCCGCAAATTCGTGTGGAGGCGGTTTATGACGATGTCTATATTGATCTGGTCGCAGCGAAGATCGACCTTGCCGTGCGTATTGGCCGGTTGGCGGATACGCAGCTGGTGGCGCGCCGGCTAGGCACGATGCGCCGCTATCTGTGTGCCTCGCCAGCGTACATGCGGACGGCTCCGTCGCTTACAGATCCTGCTGACTTAAAGACACATCGTTGCATTGCCTTCAGCGGCTTGCGCACCGGCACATTGTGGCAATTCAGTCAGCAGCGCAGACGCAGCTCGGTACGTATCGATCCGGTACTGACCTGCAACGACTCCCAGGCCACACGAGACGCGATACTGGCAGGGGTTGGAATCGGGATCCTGGGCGACTACATGGGCGATCCTCTGGTGGCGAGCGGCCGGTTAGTTGAAGTGCTGCCGGAGTGGCAGCTTGCTAGCTCGCCGATCCAATTGTTGTGGCTTCCGGGCGCTGATAGTGCGCCCGCCTTGCGGCGGCTGATCGACTATCTGGTAGAGACGTTGCGACCGGTTGATAAGATCGTTTGACACACAGCGTCCTGCACCATGCACGCTGGCGGCCGCGGGCGAATCCAGAGATGGTGTTAAACTTCGTGAGCCGGTTCGCCGGCAAACACCATTAGCGTCTTCAGGGCGGGGCGAAATTCCCCACCGGCGGTAGGTTGAAGGGCGGTCTTTACGGAGGCTTTCCAACGACGAGCCCGCGAGCGCCTCGGCCAACTCCGTGAGGAGCTACACCGAGGGTCAGCAGATCCGGTCAGAATCCGGAGCCGACGGTTGGAAGCTGGCGACAGTTTCCAGAAAGTCCGGATAAAAGAAGACGGTCGAACGTGCAGCCTCGCGGTTGCGCGCCGACCTCGTGCCTTGGGGCGTTTCTTCGCATGTACTCAACGCGGGAAACGTTTCATGAAATTGATCCAGTTGTTCCAGTCGATCATCCTCTCGAGCATCCGCCTCCTGCCGGAGGTGCGCTGATGTTTACCGGCATTATTCAAACCGTTGGTCGTATCGCGCGGCTCGAACCGCGTGGTGGCGATGTGCGTCTGGCCATCGATACGGCCGGACTCGATCTCGCCGACGTGCAACTGGGCGACTCGATTTCCGTCTCTGGCGTATGTCTCACCGCGGTCACGCTGGAGACGCGCGGCTTCAGCGCCGATGTTTCCAACGAGACGTTGTCACTGACTACACTGGGCAAGCTGAAAGCCGGCGACCCGGTGAATCTGGAAAAGGCGTTGCGCCTGGCCGATCGTCTCGGCGGTCATCTGGTTTCCGGTCACGTCGATGGTTTGGGCAAGGTGGTGTCGATCACGCCGGATGGCCGTTCGCAGCGTTGGGTATTCGAAGTGCCCGCCGCGCTGTCGCGCTATATCGCTGCCAAGGGATCGGTCTGTATCGACGGCACCAGTCTCACTGTCAACGAAGTGGCCGGGCAGCGCTTCGGCGTCAACCTGATTCCGCATACCGTCGAAAACACCGCTTTCCACGCGCGTCGCGCCGGTGATGCGGTGAACATCGAAGTGGACGTGATCGCGCGTTACGTCGAGCGCCTGCTGACCAGCGGCGATGCGCCGAAGCTCGACGAGGCCTTTCTGAAACAACACGGCTTCGCCTGAGTTCAACGCTTCTAGTTCGCGATGCCTTTGGCGTCGCGCAAAAAAACCTGCAGGGAACACTCATGGCCTTCAATACCATTCCTGAAATTCTGGAAGACATCCGCGCTGGTCGCATGGTGGTGATCCTCGATGACGAGGACCGTGAGAACGAGGGCGATCTGATCATGGCTGCCGAGAAAGTGCGCGCCGAAGACATCAACTTCATGGTGCGCGAAGCGCGCGGTCTGGTCTGCCTGACGCTGACTGAACAGCGCACGCGCCAGCTTGGCCTGAAGCCGATGGTCAGTGACAACACCTCGCAATACCACACCAATTTCACTGTCTCGATCGAGGCGGCCGAAGGCGTCACCACCGGTATCTCGGCGCACGATCGCGCGCGCACCATCCAGGTGGCGGTGAAGCCCGATGCGAAGCCGCAAGACATCAACCAGCCTGGCCATATTTTCCCGCTGACTGCACAACCGGGTGGTGTACTCACACGCGCGGGCCACACCGAGGCAGGTTGCGATCTGGCTGGCCTAGCTGGGCTGGAGCCATCCGCCGTGCTGATCGAGGTGTTGCATGAAGACGGCTCGATGGCACGTCGCCCCGAGCTGGAAGTCTTTGCGGCCAAACACGGTTTGAAGATTGGCTCGATCGCCGACCTGATCCGTTATCGCCTGGAAACCGAAAAGACCGTGACACGTGTCTATGAGGACGAGGTGCAGACCGAATTCGGTCCATTCAAGCTGATTGCCTATCGCGACGCCATTCGCAAGGGCCTGCACTACGCGCTGGTGCGCGGCACCGTCGATGACGGCGCCCCCGTGCTGTCGCGCGTCCACGTGCGCAACACGCTTTCGGACGTGCTTCATCTGCAGCGCGACGATCTGGGCCTTACCGTCACCTCGGCCTTGCGCCGCATTGCCGATGAAGATCGCGGCGTACTGCTGGTGCTATCCGGCGAAGATACGCCCGAAGCGCTGCTGGCACGCCTCAACCGCCAGCCCACCACGCAGGCGCCTGAAGAAATGCAGCAACAGGAATGGCGCCAGCACGGCTTGGGTGCGCAGATCCTGGTCGATCTGGGCGTGCATCGGCTGCGCGTACTCGGCACGCCGCGCAAGCTGGTGGGCCTGGGTGGCTTCGGACTTGAGGTGACTGAGTACGTCTGAGCGCGACGCGCCACCGCAAATGCTCTTTGGTGCCCCGTTTTCAACATGCCGCAGGTACTGCTTACCGGCATACTCCAGCTTTCTCACCGACTGACCGTGACGATGACACATACAGCTGTCCGCCTGCTGGCCCCCTCCGGTTATCCGCACGATCGCGCTGCGATGGCGCGTGGCGTGACGCGTCTGCGTGAGTCGGGCTGCGAGGTGAGTGGACTGGATGTACTCGATCGCGTCGAGTTGCGTTATGCCGGCAGTGATGCGCAGCGCGCTGCCGATATCAACGCGCTAGCTTCGATGGATTCCCTGCCCGACATCGCACTCGCGGTGCGTGGGGGGTACGGTGCCACGCGCCTGTTGCCACATCTGCACTACGAGGCATTGCGCGAACGCTTGACCGGCAGCGATATCGTGCTGGTCGGTCATAGCGACTTCACTGCGATCCAGATGGCTCTGCACGCGAAGTGCGGGCTGCTGACTTTCGGCGGTCCCATGCTGGGGCCGGATTTCGGTGCCGAGGTCGCCAGCGATTTCACCTTGCAGCATTTCTGGAGCACCGTGCGCGCGCCGCAGTCTTCAGCCGCCTGGAGTACCAGCGATCAGGTCGATATTGACGTGGAAGGTCCGCTCTGGGGCGGCAATCTGGCGATGCTGTGCAGCCTGATCGGCACGCCGTATTTCCCGGCGATCGACGGCGGCATCCTGTTTGTCGAGGACGTCACCGAGCCACCGTTCCGCATCGAACGGCTGCTGTATCAGCTGCATTTGTCGGGTGTATTGGGTCGCCAGCGCGCGCTGTTGCTGGGTGACTTCACCCAGTGCAAGGCCAGCAGCTACGACAACGGCTACGACCTGACGCAAGGTTTCGCGCAGTTGCGTGGTGTGGTCGATATTCCGGTCATCGACGGCTTGCCGTTCGGCCACGAACCGAAAAAATTCACCTTGCCGTTCGGTGCGCCAGCGCGGTTGCGGGCGTCTGGCGGCAAGGCGCAGTTGGATTTCAGCGGTTATCCGCATCTCAAGCGCTAATGCCTGAATAGCCATCCGGCACCCGCAATCAAGCAGGAGTGCCGGCAAACCCGTAAAATACGCAGTCAGCCTGGACTGCGGTCCACCAAGGAATACGTAAATGAAGATCATCGAAGGCGATTTCGCCACACCCAAGGGCAAGTTTGCCATCGTCGCCGGCCGCTTCAACGGCTTCGTCGTCGAGCCACTGGTCGCCGGTGCGCGCGATGTGCTGGTACGCCATGGCGTGAAGGACGACGCGATTGAGCTGATCCGCGTACCGGGCGCCTGGGAGATCGCGCTGGCCGCCCACAAGCTGGCCAACTCCGGCAAGTACGCCGCAGTCATCGCACTGGGCGCAGTGATACGCGGCAGCACACCGCACTTCGATTACGTCGCCGGCGAGTGCGCCAAGGGTCTTGCCCAGTCCGCATACAGCTCCGGTGTGCCGGTGGCGTTCGGCGTATTGACCACGGACAGCATCGAGCAGGCGATCGAGCGCTCGGGCACCAAGGCCGGCAACAAGGGCGTCGACGCTGCACTGGCCGCGCTCGAGATGGTCAACCTGTACGGCAAGCTGTGATGGCACAGGCGCCGCAGGGCCTGGACATGGCCGCGCGTTCGCGCGCACGCCGTCGTGCGCTGCAGGCGCTGTATGCGTGGCAGCTCAGCGGCAGCCATATGAACGCGGTGATCGACCAGTTCCGCCACGAACAGGACATGGAAATTGCCGACCTCGAATACTTCGAGGATTTGCTGCACGGCGTGGAGAAAAACGTCGACGCGCTCGACGAAGCGTTGCGCCCGCATATCGACCGCGAGGTCGCACAGATCGATCCGATCGAGCGCGCTGCGCTGCGACTGGCCACGTATGAACTGAAGTTTCGCCCCGACGTACCGTATCGCGTGGTGATCAACGAGGCGATCGAAGTCACCAAGCGCTTCGGTGCCGATCACGGCCACAGCTATGTCAACGGTGTGCTGGACAAGCTGGCTGCCGAATTGCGTTCGGTGGAGAAGCGCGGCTGATGTCGGGCGCGGCCGGTAAGCACAACATGGCTGCGCCGGTGCTGGAAACCGAACGTCTGCGCCTGCGCGCGCATCGGGCGGATGACCATGCGGCGTTCGCGGCGACCTGGGCTGATCCGGCGGTATATCGCTTTCTCGGCGGCCAACCGGCTTCGCCGACTGATGCGTGGATGCGGTTGCTGCGCTACCCCGGCTTGTGGTCGTTGCTCGGTTACGGCTATTGGGCGTTGGAGGAAAAGGCCAGCGGCCAGCTGATCGGCGATATCGGTTACGCTGACTTTCGCCGCGGCATGACGCCTTCGCTGGATGGTATGCCGGAGCTGGGCTGGGTGCTGGCGTCGCGGGCACATGGCAAGGGCTACGCCAGCGAGGCGCTGGCCGCTGTGCAGACGTGGGGCGACAGCCATTTCGGCAAGCACCGCTCCTGCTGCATCATCGATCCGGAAAACGTGGCGTCGACGCGGTTGGCCGCGAAAGCCGGCTTCAACTTCTGGATGGAAGGCCAGGTTCACGGCTCTACCGTGCACGTCTTCACGCGCGATACGTAAACGCTACGCTGCCAGAGATAAGGAGATGGAATTCAGCCTGATCGAACGCATTCGCGCGCTCACCGAACAACCGCGTGACGACGTCAGACTCGGCATCGGCGACGACGCTGCCTTGCTGTCTGTTCCGGTCGGGCAGGACCTGGCCGTTGCTATCGACACGTTGGTTGAAGGTGTGCATTTTCCGCCCGGCACGGCGGCGGCCGACATCGGCTGGAAGGCGCTGGCGGTGAATCTCTCCGATCTGGCGGCGATGGGCGCAAGCCCTGCCTGGGCTCTACTGGCGTTGACTTTGCCGCAGCCGAATCAGGCTTTTGTCGAGGATTTTTCTCGAGGCTTCGCTGAGCTTGCGCGGCCGCACCGGCTGGCGTTGGTCGGTGGCGATACCACGCGCGGACCGTTGAGCATCAGTGTCGCGGTGCATGGTTTTGTCGCGCCGGAAAAAGCGCTGGTGCGCACTGGTGCGAAGGTGGGCGACGCGGTACTGGTGACCGGCACGCTGGGCGATGCAGCGGCGGGTTTGCATGCGCTGGGCAATCCATTCCAGGCAGACGATAAGCACAGCAGCGCGCGCGATTTTCTTGTCGCCAGGCTCAATCGGCCCACGCCGCAATTGGCTGCTGGTTCAGCGCTGCGCGGTCTGGCGCATGCCTGCATTGATATCTCTGACGGACTCGTAGCCGACCTCGGTCACATTTGCACGGCAAGCGGCGTTGCCGCGGAAATCGACACCGCGCTGATGCCGTTGTCGCCCGCACTGATGGCGCTTTACGACGATGCCAGCGCGCAGCAGTTTGCGCTCACCGGCGGTGACGATTACGAGCTGTGCTTCACCGTACCGATGGCACGGCTGGCTAACGTGCAGTCCGATCTTTCGCGTATCGGCTGCGGTTTTACGCGCATCGGCCGTATCGTCGAAGGTAGTGGCGTGAAAGTGCGTGGCGCGAATGGCGAATGGCTGGAAAGCGGGTACGCTGGCTGGGACCACTTCGCATGAGCACCAAGAAAACGCTCAGCGCCGAGCAACGGCGCGCGCTGCTCTCCACACCCGCCGGTTGGTTGGCCTGTGGTTTTGGTTCGGGCCTGACACCCGTGGCGCAAGGCACCTTTGGTTCGCTTGCCGCATTATTGCCGTGGCTGCTGCTGCGCAGCCTGTCGATGCCGCTTTACCTCTTGGTACTAGTAGTCGGTTTCGTCGTGGGCGTATGGGCCTGCGATGTCGCCGGTCGTGCATTGGGCGTGGACGATCACCGTAGCCTGGTCTGGGACGAATTCATCGGCCAGTGGATCGCGCTGGTCCCATTATTGATTCCAGCGCTGCTGCCGATTCGCCTGTCGATCTGGTGGCTACTGCTGGCTGGCTTCGCGTTATTCCGCCTGTTCGATGTGTGGAAGCCATGGCCGATCCGCTGGATGGATCGGCACCTCAAGGGCGGCATGGGCGTGATGGTGGATGATGTGGCGGCAGGGATTTTCGCGGCCATCGTGCTGGCGTTGGCGATGTATTCAAGTCGCTAGCAAAAACGCGCTTTTGCTCCGGTGGGGCGTGATGCGTCGCTTCGCAACAACCGAGCGCTCTGCGTTCGTTCACAGGCAGCCCATGCCTTGCAAGGTATCGGCAATCGCGGTATCGAGCTTCGTGTGCGGCTCGGCACCGAGCAGGGCGACCAGCTTGCGATTGTCGAGTTGCAGTGGCTGACGCCACAGGTAGCGCATTTCACGTACTTCGCGGAATGTCGTGACGAAGGGCGATGCCAGCGTGACGAGCCACCAGGGGAACGATCGCAAGGGCAGTTTCGGATTGGCGGCAGCCTTTCGAACCGCATGCATCAAGGTATTGCCGTCAACCCAGTGGCCGCCAAAATGAAATCTCTCGAAGGCCGCCAGCTTGTTCTCGCGTTCCAGTAGCAACGCAACCGTGGTGCCGACATCCGGCAAATAAGTCCATGCGTGAGGCAAGTCGCGCTGTGCCGGATAACTTACGGAGCGTAGCTTCTGCCCCGGTTTCACCATGGCGTTAAACCAGTTGTTGCCGGCCCGTGGGCCGAAGAAATCACCGCAGCGAAGTATCAGCACGCGTACGCCGTCAACCGCTGCTGCTTCGAGGCGCTTTTCCATCTGCACCCGGATCGCACCTTTGCGCGTCTCCGGTTGCTGCGGCGAGCTTTCGGCCAACAGCGGTAGCGCGTCTGGTCCGAAATTGTAGACGGTGCCGGGCAACACGATACGCGCGTTGTTTTCCCTTGCGGCGGCGATGGTGTTGTCGAGCATCGGGAGCACCAGCGTATTCCAGTTTCGATAGCCGGGTGGATTGACGGCATGCACGATGACGCCAACGCCGCGCGCTGCTTTCGCTACATCATTTGCGTTCATGGCATCGCCCTCATGCCATTCGATACCAGCCGCCAAGTGGGCTCGCGTGGCGTCACGAACCAGTCCGCGAACCGTCCAGCCGCGATGCACAAGCGCTGAAGCGATTTCACTGCCGGATCCGCCCGTAGCGCCAAGTACCAGAGCTATGCGTGCTGTTTCCATGATCTTCTCCCGTTGAATGTGGGAATCAGGATGGGCGCTTCGAGGCCAAATGAAAATTGGCTAAATGTGAACTTCTGCTATACATATATGCATGGCTATAAAAGAACCGGGTTGGGAGCTGTATCGGTCTTTCCTCGCGGTGATCCGCGAAGGGAGCCTGTCGGCAGCGGCGCGCAGCCTGGGCATGACCCAGCCAAGTCTGGGGCGGCATATCCGGCAGCTGGAATCCGATCTTGATGCCGTCCTGTTTACGCGTTCTCCGCAAGGGCTCGCTCCCACCGATCTTGGCGATGAACTGGCGACACACGCCCAGGCGATGTACGCGAGCTCCGCGGCCCTGCGTCGTGCCGCCTCGGGCAGCAATGCCGAGGTGCGTGGTGTCGTGCGCGTGACCTGCAGTGAGGTGATTGGCGCCGAGGTGCTGCCGCCCATTCTGGCTGCCTTGCGCCAGCAGCATCCCGGCATCGTGATCGAGTTATCGCTATCCAATCGGAGCGAGGATCTGTTGCGCAAGGATGCGGATATCGCCGTGCGCATGATCCGTCCGGTGCAGGCAGCACTGGTGGCTCGCTATATCGGCGCTATCCCGCTTGGACTCTATGCGCATCGTCGTTATCTGAAATCCAACGGCACGCCGCTGGTGTTGGCTGATTTACATCGGCACGCGACCATCGGCTATGACCATGACATGCCGGCACTGCGTGCCATCCGCGACAAGCTGCCGTTTGGCCGCGAGGATTTTTCGCTGCGGACCGATAGTGATCTGGCGCAGCTGGCGGCCATCCGTGCCGGGTACGGCATCGGTGGCTGCCAGTGTGCTCTTGCCGAGCGCGATAAAAATCTGGTGCGTCTGTTGCCGCAGGCTTTCGCGCCCAACCTGGATACCTGGCTGGTGATGCACGAGGATCTCAAAGCCAGTCGCCGCACGCGTCTCGTATTCGACCATCTCGCGCTGGCACTCGCGGATTATGTCGGTGTCGTGGCCTAGCCGGCTGAGCTAGTTTGCTGGAGCGCCGACCTGCGACTGCAGCAGGTCAATGTGCTGGTGCGTTGTGTCGATATCGACGGCCAATAGCGAATAAGTCCATATGCCATCGTGCTTGCTTGCACGCAGATGTATTGCGGCAGAGCCTTTGGGGCCATGCAGTGGAATGATCAGACGGGCCTCGCCATTCTCATTGCTGGTGCTGATATTGCCGGTGGTGAAGTAACTGGTTGCTATGGGCTGGCCCAGAGCAGCGATCACGGCCGGTTCCCTGCTTGCCTGTGTTACCGCCTGTTGATAGGCGCCCGAGTTTTTCATCATGCCGAGCACCAGCACAAAGATGCTGACGAACAAACCGGCAAACAGCGCTGCTGCCATGACGCACAAGACGGGCATGAACCACTTCCAGTGGCGATCCCACCAGGTCCGGCGTCCGATAGTGCTCATTCTGCCCCCGTCGCTGTCATTGCTGCATGGAGCTTACACAACTCCGCACCGGCAAACCGACGCATGGGTTGGACGCGCTAAGGCCATTGTTGTCATGCTCGTCATCTCTGTTGCCTGCCAAAGGATCATCCCCATGCAATACCGCCGTGTCGGTACTACCGGTCTGCAACTTTCTGTGTTGTCGTTTGGCGCGTGGGTTACCTTCGGCAAGCAGGTGGGGCGTTCGCAGGCGCGCGAACTGCTGGCGTTGGCGCACGATCGTGGGGTGAATTTCTTCGATAACGCCGAGACGTATAACAACGGCGTGGCCGAGCAGCTGATGGGTGACGTGCTGGCAGACCTGCGTTTTGCGCGCGACAGCTATTGCGTATCGAGCAAGGTGTTTTTTGGCGCGGTGGACCATCCTTTGCCGACCCAGCGGGGGTTGTCGCGCAAGCATGTGATCGAAGCCTGTCATCAGGCGCTGCAGCGGCTTCGCGTCGATTACCTGGATCTGTACTTCTGTCATCGACCCGATCCCGATACGCCGATTGCGGAAACGGTGGCGGCGATGGATACCTTGATCCGGCAGGGTAAGGTGCTTTATTGGGGCACCAGCGAATGGTCGGCAGAGGCGATCCGCGAAGCACACCGGGTGGCCCGTGAAAATCATTTCTACGCGCCGGTGGTCGAGCAGCCCGAGTACAACTTGTTGCACCGCGAGCGGGTTGAGGTTGAATACGCACCGTTGTACGAGGCTTACGGCATGGGCACCACGATCTGGTCGCCGCTGTCGTCCGGCCTGCTGACGGGTAAATACAACAATGGTGTGCCGGCGGATTCACGCATCGCCCAGCCGGGTTACGAATGGTTGCGTGAGAGCGTGCTTGGCAAAGGCAAGGAGCGGATCGACAAGGTACGCGCGTTGCAGCCGATCGCCGATGAGCTGGGTGTCGAGCTCGCGCAGCTGGCGATCGCGTGGTGCCTGCTCAATCCGCATGTCTCCACGGTGATGCTGGGTGCCAGCAAGACCGAACAGCTGGAAAAGAATCTCGACGCGCTTGATGTGCTGCCGCGTATCGACAAGGCGCTGCAAAAACGGATCGGGCAGGCAGTCGTGTAACCCGCGGTTCTCAATGGTCTAGGGCGTGTCATCAATGACCAAGTGGCTCGCTTGGTCATTGATGACACGCCCTAGTTGTCGGCGCGATGAAACTTCGTGCCACGCGCGCAGTCCCATGGTTGTGGGTAGAGCGTACGTGTGGCATCGATCTCAACGGCTCGGATAACACAAGGGAACAACCATGAAGAACCTGATGCAGTTTCTGGCCAGAAACAGGGGCCTGTTCGTTTTCGTGATTGGCATGGTGATGTTCCGCAGCGCGGCAGCGGACTGGAATGTAGTTCCGACCGGCTCGATGCAGCCGACGATCCGTATTGGCGATCGCATCCTGGTAGACAAGGCGGCCTATGACATCCGCCTGCCGCTGACTCACGTTTCATTGGTGCATCTTGCTGATCCCATGCGAGGTGACATCGTGGTGCTGGACTCGCATGCGGCGGACGAGAAGCTGGTGAAGCGCGTAATCGGTGTGCCCGGCGACGTAGTGGCAATGCGCAATAACCAGCTCATCATCAATGGCAAACCGGCGATTTACGCTGCAGGGTCGGTGACCGGTATTCGCGATGACGCCAATGATCCGGCGCGTTATGCGCTCGAGAGTGTCGACAACGTCAGCCATGCGATCCGCCTTTCGATTTACCGGCCGTCGCCGATCACCAGTTTCGGACCAGTGAAGGTGCCAAAGGGGCACTACCTGTTGCTTGGCGATAACCGCGACAACAGCGAGGATTCGCGTTACCTGGGATTCTTTTCGCGTGCGGAGATCGTTGGACGCTCGCGCTACGTGGTCGCATCGCTTGATCCGGGTCGCTATGACTTGCCGCGCTGGAATCGCTTTGGGGCGTCGCTCGACGGTAATTCGCTGAAGTAAATCCAACGGCTCGTATTCGTCCATGCTGGTCGCCATTTCGGTTCCATGTCAGACAGCAGGATCGCGCAGCAAGTCATTTAGTCTGCGAATAGCCGTCGTTCAATAGCCAGCGTGAATCGCAGCGATAGACAGCAGTTGACACTTAAATGAGAATCATTATCATTAAAGGCGTCACTGACTTTCTACGGAGCGTGCCATGTCGATTTCCACCCTGTCTCAGTCTCATTCCATTGCGCCTACCATCACGGCGAATGCGCGATCGCTGCAACTGGTGAGTACGCGGGTAGCAGCGGCGCCGGATACATCGGCGATCCCTCGCATCTCCAGCCAGTTGCTTCTGGATGGTGGTCGCGAGCTGGTGATTCAGCATCAAGGTGGCGAATACCACCTGCGGCTGACCCGCAACGACAAGCTGATCCTCACCAAGTAATTCGTTTCGTAGACGCGCGAGGCCCGTGCTTGCGCGGCTGCATCTGCACCCCGAGGCCCTTGCCAGACCGCCCGCTGCTTGCGGGTTCCAGCCGGCCATCACCGCATGCCCATTACCGCTGGAGGTACCATGTACGGCTGGCTTGATACTTCGCTATGCGCGGCGCGCGCATGGTTTACTGATCCGAGTGAACGCTGCCTGCGCACCACGCCCACGGCACTCGTGCAGTGGTTGCCGTTGCTAGGCAGCGTGTTGTACGTGCCTTCGCGCATGCATGCTGATTCTTCCGCGCGATTGCCGAATGGCCTGCTCAGCGAAAGTCCGTTGCTGACGCCGCTGCTCCGCACGTCTTATCTGCGGGTACTCGGTATGGTCAGTGCGGACGGCCCGCGCGAATGGATCGAATGCCTTGATGTACGTGGCGAGATTCTCGCTGAGCTGCATTTATTGCCCGATACCGACTATCTGGCTTGGGACAACCTGCCCAGCGAAAGCGTTACGATCGATAGCGTGCCGCGATATGGCAGAGCACGGATGTTCCGCGGTGCGGCCACGCATCTGATCCGCTTCCGCTGCCAGTCGCTGGCTACCATCACCTGTCTGGGCGAAGCTTTGCCACCGCGCATCTCGTCGCTGGGACGGGTCATCGCGCAGGCGATTGCGGGCGCGCAGCCACTGTTACTGCATGGATCACCCATGTTGCCGTAAGGGCAATACGTGTGCGTCGGCTGAATCAAACAGCGACGCGCGATCCGCGTACAGCGTGACTGTCCGGCACGCTCGCCGCAGTGTCCGCGGACACTGATCACTGCGTCTCCGACGAGCGCAAAGCCTTACTTTGACTCATTCTTCGCGTTGGCATGTGGATTGCAATGCCCTGTGTGGGACCGCCCGGTGCGCGGTCAGGGATGCATCACATGATTCGCGACACTTCTGCGCAAGACCGTATCGTCGAGGTCAAACCCAACCGCAAGCGCCGGCTGATGCTGATCGGCGGCGGCGTGGTCGTACTGGTTCTGCTGGTATGGCTGGTGCCGGGTATTGGTCGCCTGTTTTCTGCCTCGTCATCGGTCAGCAGTTCACGGCTGTCGTTCGCCGTGGTCGAACGAGGTCAATTCATCAATGACATCGCCGCCGAGGGCAAGGTCGTCGCAGCAGTGAGTCCGACGCTATATGCCACCTACGGCGGCGCTGTCACGTTGCAGGTGCATGCCGGTGACACGGTGAAAAAAGATCAGGTGCTGGCCACCATTGATAGCCCCGAGCTGCGCAACAAGCTGGCGCAGGAGCAGTCCAAGGCTGATGCCATGCAGGTGGACTATCTGCAGTCGCAGGTTGACGCGCGCACCAAGCGCAGCGATCTGCAGAAAGCCTTCGACAACGCGCAGATTGACGAAAAGAGTGCTGAAACCAATCTGGCCCGCGAACAGAAAGCCTTTGCCGCTGGTGCCGCCACCGGCGTCGAAGTCGATCAGTCCAAGGACGCGCTGGAAAAGGCGCGCATCGTGCTGGTGCATGCCAAGTCCGATCTGGGAATGAACAACGACAGCCTGAAGTTCAACATCCAGTCCAAGAAGCTCACTCACGATAACCAGATGCTGGTGGTGCAGGACCTGCAGCGCCAGGTCGACAACCTCAACGTCAAGTCGCCGGTCGATGGTCAGGTGGGTCAGCTGTTTATTGCCGAGCGCGCCACAGTGGCGAAGGACGCGCAGTTGCTCAGCGTCATCGATCTGTCTGCGCTGCAGGTGGAGATGCAGGTGCCGGAAAGCTTCGCGCGCGATCTGGGTATCGGCATGGGTGGTGAGATCAGCGGCAACGGCAACGTGTGGAAAGGTCTGGTCAGTGCGATCTCACCCGAAGTGGTCAATGGCGAAGTTGCCGCGCGGCTGCGTTTCGATGGCCAGACGCCGAAACAGCTGCGCCAGAACCAGCGTCTGTCTGTGCGCGTGTTACTCGACAAGCGCGACAACGTACTCACGGTGCAGCGCGGCTCGTTCGTCGACGAATCCGGTGGCAGCTATGCCTATGTGGTGCGCGACGGTATCGCCACCAAAACGCCGATTCGCGTCGGCACCAGCAGCATCGACAAGGTCGAGATACTCGGCGGTCTGAAAGAAGGCGACCGTATCGTTATCTCCGGCACCGACAACTTCAAGAATGCGGCAAAGGTTGCCATCAGTAATTGATGAAGGCGTGGAGCAGGGGGCACGGAACATGCGGTGCGGTGAAATTCCCACCCATGGCACGACCAAGCTCCCACTCCACGAAAAACATAAGCAAGCTCCAATCAAAACGTTCCACGTTCTCCAGTTCACGCTCTACCTAACTACCACCACCGAGGAAACATCATGCTGAAGATGAGCCACCTGTCCAAGGTCTATCGCACCGAAGTGGTCGAGACCTACGCGCTGCGCGATTTCAATATCGACGTGAAAGAGGGCGAGTTTGTCGCTGTCACCGGGCCATCCGGTTCGGGCAAGACGACCTTTCTGACGATTGCCGGTCTGCTGGAAACCTTCAGCGGTGGCGAGTACCACCTCGACGGTATCGAGGTGAGCAACCTCAACGACAACGCACGTTCGAAGATCCGCAACGAAAAGATCGGCTTCATCTTCCAGGCGTTCAACCTGATTCCCGATCTCAACGTGTTCGACAACATCGAGGTGCCCTTGCGCTACCGCGGCATGAAGGCCGCCGAGCGCAAGCAGCGCATCATGGAATCGCTGGAACGCGTCGGTCTGGCTTCGCGTGCCAAGCATTACCCGGCCGAACTCTCCGGCGGTCAGCAGCAGCGCGTGGCGATTGCCCGTGCGTTGGCTGGTTCCCCGCGTCTGCTGCTCGCCGATGAGCCGACCGGCAACCTCGATACGCAGATGGCTCGCAGCGTGCTCGAGTTGCTCGAAGACATCCACCGTGGCGGCGCCACCATCGTGATGGTGACGCATGATCCTGAGCTGGCTGCGCGCGCGCAGCGCAACGTGCACGTGATCGATGGCCAGGTGGTGGATCTGTCGGAAGACCCGCGCTTTCACGGTGCGGTGGTCGCGGCACAGGGCGGCGCCCGTTCGGACTGATCTCATCTGCTGTCTCGCGATGGCCGTTTATCCGTCTATAACCTGAGAGATTCATCCATGCGTGTGAAGTTGCTGCCCGTGCTACTCCTGCTGGCCATCGCTCCCTTGTCGGGTCACGCGGAGGATTTGATGGAGGCCTACCAGCAGGCCATCGCCAATGACCCGGTGCTGAGTACCGCCGATGCCACACGCCTGGTGGTTGCCGAGGGCGTGCCGCAGGCGCGTTCTGCCTTGCTGCCGCAGCTATCCGCCAGCCTTGGGCTGGAGCAGATCCACGGCAGCGACGGCTCGACGGTCGACGCCAACGGCAACTCGGTGACTACCAGCAGCATCGGCCACACCCGCGAGCGAGACATCAGTACCCAGTTGAGTCAGCCGATCATCAACTTCGCCAGCATCGCCACGCTGCGCGCGGCACACGCCACCAGCGATTCGCAGGAGCAGACCTATCGTGCAGCGCTGCAAAATCTTTACGTGCGCGTCGCCTCGGCCTACTTCAACGTGCTGGTCGCGGAGGACTCGCTCGACATCAACAAGGCTTACGAGGATGCGTACAAGCAGGAGTATGAGCAGTCCAGCGAGCGCTTCAAGGATGGCCTTGCCACTGCGGCAGACATGACGCAGTCACAGGCGTACTACCAGTACATCAAGACGCAGCGGATCAGCTCGCAAGACAATCTGAAAGACGCTCTGCGTGGGCTTGAGCAGATCACCGGCAAGCCCACTGGCACCCTGAAAAAACTGCGTGAAGATCTGCCCATGCAACCGCCAGTGCCGAATGATGCCAAAGCCTGGGTGGACGCAGCGATGGAAACCAACCCGACGATTCTTGCCGGTCACTACGCGGTCACCGCTGATGAGCGGAAGATCACCGCTGCACGTGCCGGCCATCTGCCCACCATCAGCGCCACTCTGAACTATGGCAAGTTCGGCAGCTGGTCCAGTGCCGTGCCTGGCAGTTCCGCCAATGGGCCTGGCATCACCACGGTGGGCCTGGTGCTCAACGTGCCGATCTTCAGTGGCGGACTCACACAATCCCAGGTGCGTCAGGCGATCTACCAGCGCGATGAAGACGAAGGCAATCTCGAAACCTTGCGTCGCCAGGCCGCTCGTGACGCCAACAATTATTTCAACCTCGTCACCGACGGCATCGAGCAGGTCAGCAGCGCGCGTACATCGCAGGAGGCCGCCACGAAATACGTGGCTTCGATGCGCGCGGGCTATGCCATCGGCACGCAAACGTTAACCAACGTGGTGTTCGCCATCCAGACACTGGCCGAAGTACAGAGCCAGTACACCGTCGTGCGCCACCAGTTCATCCTCAACAAGCTGTTGCTCAAGCAGGCTGCCGGGACCGTCGACATGCACGATCTCGAAGATATCAACCGGTTGCTGCAGTGAATGCCGGCCGCCGCCAAAACGCCATGCAGTGGAAGCCTGAGCAGCTGAGCGGAGGGCAGAACTGTGTTTGCCTACTATTTTGAACTCGGCCTGCGCAGTCTGCGGCGCAATCCGGTGTTAACCGGGTTGATGATCGTAACGATCGCCTTTGGCGTGGCGGCGTCGATGACGATGTATTCGGTGTTTCGTGCGGTATCGAACAATCCGATTCCGCAGAAATCTTCGCAGCTGTATGCCGTGCAGATAGACAATTTCGGGCCTCAGAACAATCAGAACAGCGAACCGCCTGATGAGCTGGACTATATCGATGCGATGGCGTTGCTGAAGGCGCACAGGGCTCCGCGACAGACTGCCCTGTACCCGGTGAAGCTCTCGGTGATATCGGATGACGCAAGTCAGTTTCCGATCAGACCGACCACCTATGCGGTCTCCAGCAATGCTTTCCCGATGTTCGATATTCCGTTTCTGTATGGCGGCGGCTGGGGTGCGGAGGACGACGAAAATCGGGCGTCGGTCGTGGTGATCGGCCGGACGCTCAACGATCGGCTATTTCACGGCGCGAATAGCGTGGGTCGTGAAATCAATCTCAGCGGGCACAACTATCGCATCGCAGGCGTCATGGACAGCTGGGATCCCAAGCCGCTGTTCTTCGATCTGGCGAGTAACGGCGGGTTTGCCGATGCCATCCAGTTGTTTATTCCGATGAGTCGCGCGGTCGATTTGCAGCTCATTACCGCAGGCGGTACGGACTGCGGTGCCCAGAACTACGGAACTGGCTGGGATGCTTTTCTGCGTTCCAGCTGCAGTTGGGTTATTTACTGGGCCGAGTTGCCGAGCAAGGCGGATGCCGATGCTTATCGCCAGTACCTGCGTGACTATGCCGCCGCGCAGCAACGGGCAGGCCGGTATGGCTGGGCTCCCAACGTACGCCTGCGTGATGTATCGCAGTGGCTGGACTATGAACATGCCGTGCCGCCGGAGAGCAAGCTTTCGCTGTACTTGTCGTTGGGCTTTTTGGTGATTTGCCTGGTCAACACGGTCGGGCTGCTGCTGGCCAAGTTCATGCGCCGCGCCTCAGACATTGGCGTACGCCGGGCGCTGGGTGCATCGCGTCGAACGGTGTATGCGCAGTTTCTGATCGAGGGCGCGACGATTGGTCTAGCCGGCGGTGTGCTGGGCTTGTTGCTGACAGGTGTAGGCGTCTGGAGCGTCGGTTTGATCTTTGACGCGCAGATTGCACGGTTGGCCACGCTCGATTTTTCACTGGTCGCGCTGACGCTAGGGGTAGCCGTACTGGCGACAGTACTAGCCGCGTTTTACCCCACTTGGCGGGCAGCACAGATCGCCCCCGCCTGGCAGCTGAAGTCCAACTGAGGTGATGGTCATGCTGCAGATCAAGCCTGTTCTCGCTGCGCTCAAACGGCATAAGGCAGGTGCCGTGCTGATCGGTTTGCAGATCGCGCTGACGCTGGCGATTGTCTGCAACGCGCTTTTCCTTATTCAGCAAAAAGTGACGCATCTTTCGCGGACTACCGGGATTGTCGAAAGCGATCTGTTGACGGTCGGTAGTGAATGGACCAATGCCAGTGGGGCGGAGGTCGGATCTCTGGTTCGCACGGATTTGCAGACTTTGCGCCAACTGCCCGGTGTGGCGGATGTGGGAGTGAGTTACGGCTATCCGCTTCGCGGTGGTGGTTGGAACGACGGCGTAAGTACCAAACCTGATGCCAAGCAATCTGCAGCCTTGGCCTGGCGGTTCTTTGTGGATGACCATGTGCTGTCGGTATTGGGAGCGAAACTGATTGCCGGACGCAACTTTCGTCCGGACGAAATTCGCGTGGTGGACTCGCACAACCTTGTTACGCCGGCGCAGTTGATCATCACCAAGGCTTTGGCCGACAAGGTTTATCCGAATCAGTCGGCTTTGGGCAAACCGCTGTACATTGCAGCTGCGACTTCTCCCAGCACGATCATTGGCATCATTGATCATCTACAAGGAGGTTCGGCGAGCAGTTGGTCCGATGCCATTTCAGACTATGTGGTGCTCGAGCCAAAGCTGCTCACCGACAAGTCAAATGCCTATCTGGTTCGGGCGCAGCCCGGCCAACTGAGCGCGATAACCAAGGTCGTGCGAACCGCACTTTTCAAGACCAATCGCATGCGGATCATTCCCGATGGCGAAGGTGAGGGTGCCGGTGTGCGCAGCTTCGCCCAGGTGCGTGAGCAGGCCTACAAAAGCGATCGCGGCATGGCGATCATCATGAGCGTGATCTGCGCGGTACTTCTGATCATCACCGCTGCCGGCATTGTGGGGCTCACCAGTTTTTGGGTTAGCCAGCGACGCAAGCAGATCGGCGTGCGTAGGGCATTGGGTGCTACGCGCGGGGACATCCTCAGCTATTTCCTTGCGGAAAACTTTCTTATCAGTCTCGGTGGCGTGCTGGCTGGCATTGTTCTCGCGCTCGGTATGAGCCTGTGGCTGGTCATGCATTTCGAGACGCAGCGGCTTTCCCTGCCATACGTGCTGGTTGGTGTGCTGCTGCTTTTGCTGCTCGGCCAGGCTGCCACGCTGGCACCGGCACTGCGCGCCTCGTGCATATCGCCTGTCGAAGCGACACGTTCGACATGATGGAGGCCTATTAAATGTTTGCCTACTATTTTGAACTCGGCCTACGCAGCCTGCGGCGCAATCCGGCGCTAACCGCGCTGATGGTGATGGCGATCGGTTTTGGTGTAGCGGCATCGATGATTACCTACTCGGTATTTCGCGCCGTGTCGGGCAATCCGATTCCGGAGAAATCCGCGCAGCTGTTCACGCCGCAGATTGACAGCTGGGGCCCGCAGCAGAATCTCAAGGGCGAACCTGCTGACGCGCTGAATTACATCGATGCCATGGCGCTGATGCGTGCGCATCGGGCCCGGCGACAGACCCTGCTGTATGGAGTGGGTATGTCCGTACTACCGAGTGGCAACGACAGCTTGCCTGTCGCCGCGAACGGCTATGCGGTATACGGCGACTTCTTTCCGATGTTCGAAGTGCCTTTTCTTTACGGTGGCGGCTGGAACATGGCGGACGACGATCGGCGCGCGGCCGTGGTAGTGCTGAGCGAGGAGTTCAATCAGAAATTGTTCGACGGCGCCAATAGCGTCGGCCGCGAAATCACTCTGGATGGGCACGACTATCGCATCGCTGGTGTCACCCGACATTGGGATCCCCAGCCGCGCTTTTTCTCGTTGTTCAACACCAGCGGTTTCAAGGACGCCACGGATTTCTATCTATCGTTCACTCGCGCACTGGATGTGCAGGCTAATCCGGGTAGCAATAGCTGCCGTGGGCATATGGACTTTTCTGGCTGGGACGGCTGGCTGCGCAGCAGTTGCGTCTGGGCCACGCCATGGGTGGAGCTGGATAGTGCGGTGGAAGTTGCGCGCTACGGCAAGTTCCTCGAAGACTATGCAACGGATCAGCAGCGTGCAGGGCGTTTCGCCTGGGCACCCAACGTGCGCTTGCGCAACGTGATGCAATGGCTTGACTACCAGCATGTCGTACCGCCGGAAAGTCGCATCTCGCTGCTGGTGTCGCTGGGCTTCTTCGTGATCTGCCTGGTCAACACCATTGGTCTGCTGCTGGCCAAGTTCCTGCGTCGTGCGGGCGAAATCGGGATACGCCGTGCCTTGGGCGCCTCGCGCCGGGAAATCTATACGCAGTATCTGATCGAGGCGGCTACTGTGGGACTGGCCGGTGGCGTGCTGGGCCTGCTGCTTACCACCGTGGGCATTTCCGGGGTGGGTCTGCTGTTTCAGCCGCAGATCGCGCGCCTTGCGCACCTGGACTTTTCGTTGGTGGCGCTGACCCTGGCTGTTGCGATTCTCGCCACCGTGGTGGCGGCGTTCTACCCCGCCTGGCGTGCGGCGCGAGTGCAGCCAGCCTGGCAGCTGAAATCCAATTGAGGCGGAGACCGGCATGCAGATCAAACCCATTCTCGCCGCATTGCGCCGTCACAAGGCCGGCACCGTGCTGATCGCCTTGCAGATCGCGCTGACTCTGGCGATCGTCTGCAATGCGCTATTCATTATCCAGCAGCGGTTGGCGCATATGTCCGAGCCTACCGGTATCGACGAAGCGAACCTGCTGGTGATCTCCAACCAATGGGCGGGTCATAGGTCGCCGCAAGAGGTCGATGCGCAGATCCAGGCTGACTTGGCCGCCTTGCGACAGTTGCCCAGTGTGCGCGATGCCTCGCCAAGCGATGGCTATCCGCTGACCGGCGGTGGCTGGGACAACTACGTGATGCTGACGCCAGAGCAGATCGAGAAGACCACCGACGCGTCGGTGTATATGGGCGACGAGCATATGCTCGATACCCTGGGCGTGAAGCTGATTGCCGGGCGCAATTTCAACGCTTCCGAAGTCATGCAGATGACGTCGCGCCAAGTGGTGATTCCGCCTGTGGTAATTGTGACCAAGGCCCTGGCCGACCACTTGTTTCCGGATGGCTCGGCGCTGGGCAAGCCGATCTACTCGATGAGCAGCACGCCGAGCACCATCATTGGCATCATCGAACGTTTGCAGAGACAGGACGTCAAGACCTGGAGCAAGCCCTACGCCTACGAGTCCTTGTTGTGGCCGATGCGCGAGGACACAGATGGCCTCTACTACATCGTACGCGCCAAACCGGGCCAGCTCGCCGCTGCTATGCGCGCGGTTCCGCAGGCCCTATACGCGCAAAACCGCATGCGCATCATCGATCCCAAGGATGGTGGCAACTATGCCCAGATCCGCGAACGCATCTATGACAGCGACCGCGGCATGGCGATCCTGATGGGCATCATCAGCGCGGTATTGCTGGCGATCACTGCTGCCGGCATCGTCGGGCTGACCAGTTTCTGGGTCGGCCAACGGCGCAAGCAGATCGGTGTGCGCCGGGCTTTGGGTGCCCGTCGCGGAGACATCCTCAACTATTTCCTTACCGAAAATTTTCTGATCAGCGTGGGTGGCGTGATGGTCGGCACGGTGCTGGCGGTTGGGATCAACCTTTGGATGATGGCTCGGTTTGAGATGGCACGGCTGTCGCTGGCTTACGTGATCGACGGTGTGATCATCCTGCTGTTACTCGGCCAACTTGCCACGCTGGCTCCGGCCTTGCGGGCTTCGCGCGTGTCACCTGTCGAAGCGACACGTTCGACATGACGGAGGCCTGAAATGTTTGCCTACTATTTTGAACTCGGCCTGCGCAGTCTGCGGCGCAACCCGGTGTTGACGGCGCTGATGGTCATGGCGATCGGCTTCGGCGTGGCGGCGTCGATGACGACATATGCCGTGTTTCGTGCCGTGTCAGGCAATCCGCTACCTGATAAGTCAGGTCAGTTGTTCGTGCCGCAGATAGATAACTGGGGGCCGCAGAGTCGCAAGACGGGTGGCAATCTTCCGGAGTCGCTTAGCTACACCGATGCCATGGCCTTGATGCACGCGCACAAGGCCGTCAGGCAGACCGCGATCTATCCGGTCGGTTTCACCCTGGTACCGGTCGATCCATCGAGTCAGCCATTTGCCGTCAATGGATACGCGGCATACGCCGAATTTTTTGCGATGTTCGACGTGCCTTTTCAGTATGGCAGCGGCTGGCAAGGCGCCGATGACGATAATCGAGCCAACGTCGTCGTTATCAGTAGTGAGCTGAATCAGAAAATCTTTGCTGGCGCCAACAGCGTAGGTCGCGGAATTCAATTGGACGGTCGTGATTACCGTATTGCCGGCGTCGTGGCAGATTGGGATCCGCGGCCGCGTTTCTACGACGTCAACAACGGCAGCGGCTTCGGTGATGCTCCCGATGTGTTCATGCCATTGACGCGTGCGATCGATCTTCAGACCGAAACCCTGGGTAACAACAATTGCTACGGCACCACAGGCCAGGCACCGGGTTGGGACGGCTGGCTCCATTCGGAATGTGCCTGGATTTCACTTTGGGTGGAGCTACCCGATGCCAATGCCGTGGCGCGCTACCAGTCCTATCTGGAAGCCTATGCCGCCGATCAGCAGCATGCCGGTCGCTTTCACTGGGTGCCAAATATTCGGCTGAGCAATCTCATGCAATGGCTCGATCGTGAACACGTGGTGCCCAAGGAAACGACGGTCTCGTTGGTGCTGGCGCTCGGCTTTCTACTGGTGTGTCTGGTCAACACCATTGGTCTGCTACTGGCCAAATTCATGCGCCGTGCATCGGAGATTGGTGTGCGTCGCGCGCTGGGCGCATCGCGTCGTCAGATTTACACGCAGTTTCTCACCGAGGCGGCGGTTGTCGGTGTTGCTGGCGGTCTGCTCGGTCTGTTGCTGACGGCATTTGGCGTACTGGGTATCAGCCTGGTTTTCGAACCTGAAATAGCGCGACTGGCGCGCCTCAATGTCAGCCTGGTCGGATTTACGTTGCTGGTTTCGGTCGCAGCTACGGTTGTTGCCGCGTTCTACCCCACCTGGCGTGCGGCGCGTGTACAGCCGGCATGGCAATTGAAGTCAAACTGAGATGGCCGGCATGCAGATAAAACCTATTCTCGCTGCGCTCAGACACCATAAGTCCGGTACGGCGCTGATCGCTTTGCAGATCGCGCTGACGCTGGCCATTGTGTGCAACGCGTTATTCATCATTCGTCAGCGTATGGCGCATCTCTCCCGTCCCACCGGTGTCGATGAGGCGAGTCTGCTGGTCATCCAGAATCAGTGGGCTGGTAAACCTTCGACGGATGAAATGTCGTCGTTGATGGCCGCCGACCTGGCCACGTTGCGGCAGTTACCAGGTGTGGCCGATGCCTACGCCACCAATGCGTGGCCACTGGGTAACGGAGGCATCTCGTTCGGCATGGGCTACACGCCTGAAAAGCAGGCATCGGTGACGAGTACGGCCATCTACTTCGCGGATCAGCACACGTTGCCGACGCTCGGTCTGAAGTTGATCGCAGGGCGAAATTTCCAAGCGGATGAAATCAGGCAGGCGAAAGATGTCTCCAGCATGGCGTTGTCGGAAATCATCGTTACCCGGGACCTGGCCGAAAAAATGTTTCCGCGTGGCGATGCATTGGGCAAGGCGGTTTACCTCAGTGCCAAGCCGAGCACCATCGTCGGCATCGTCGAACGCATGCAGGTGCCATGGGTCTACAGTTTTGCCGACAACTGGGCCGAGCGCTCGACGCTGGTGCCTGATCAGCTGTCGACGTTGCGGGGCGACAACTATGTGGTGCGTGTCAAGCCGGGTCAGATGGATGCGGTGTTTGATGGCGTATCAAAGGCTTTATTCGCAGCCAATCGACTGCGCATTATTTCCCCCCGGGATGGTGTGCAGCGTTTAAGTGATGTACGCACCAAGGCCTACAAGAGTGATCGCGGCATGGCGATCATGATGGGTTTGATTTGCGTGGTGCTTTTGGCGATCACCGCTGCCGGCATCGTCGGGCTTACCAGCTTCTGGGTGGGCCAGCGGCGCAAGCAGATTGGCGTGCGCCGTGCGCTGGGTGCGACTCGACGCAATATTCTCGACTACTTCCTGACCGAAAATCTTTTGATCAGCACCGGCGGTGTGATAGTCGGCTCGGTACTCGCAGTGGGCTTGAATCTGGGGCTGATCGCGTATTTCGAATTGAATCGAATGCCGCTTGCGTATGTCGGCGTCGGTGTCCTTGTGGTGCTTCTGCTCGGCCAACTCGCCACGTTGGCACCGGCCCTGCGTGCCTCGCGCGTGTCGCCAGTGGAGGCAACCCGCTCGGTATGAACACCCTCAAATTTTATCCCATCGAATTTACCTGTCTGATGGCGCCCCAATCCGGAGATACGCATGTTCAGTTATTACCTTGAGCTGGCGCTGCGCAGTCTGAAGCGCAGCCCCGGACTTACCCTTCTGATGGTGCTGGCCATCGGCTTTGGTGTGTCGGCGTCGATGACAACGTACTCGGTGTTTCGCGCAGTGTCGGGTGATCCGATTCCATGGAAATCGTCGCAGCTGTTTGTACCGCAGATCGACATGTGGGGACCGGCCGGACGAGGGGCGGATGGCGAGCCGCCGAACGCGCTGGACTATATCGACGCCGTGGCGTTGATGCGTGATCACCGCGCCAAACTGCAGTCGGCGAGCTACCGCGTGGCGCCAACGATGGAGGTGCCGGGGTCGGGTCGTCATCCGATCAGCATTTCCGGGCATGCGGTTTACAGCGAGTTTTTTCCAATGCTGGACGTGCCGTTTGCTTATGGCAGCGGTTGGTCGGTCGATGCCGATACCAACCAGGCGGCTGTTGTAGTGATCAGCGGCAAGCTCAATCAGAAAATGTTCGATGGCCAGAACAGTGTCGGCAAGACACTGGATATCGGCGGCAAGGATTACCAGATTGTCGGCGTACTCGGTAAGTGGGACCCGCAACCTCGGTTCTATGACGTGGTCGACACTGGCGGATTCGATACCGATACCGATGACGTTTTTCTGCCTTTCACGCGCGCCATTGCCGTGAACATGAACAACGCCGGCAACACTTCTTGCAATAGCAATCCTGCGGAAGCCGGATTCGCAGGAATGCAGCGTTCAAGCTGTGTCTGGATCGAGTTCATGGCGGAGCTGGACGATGCCACCGCCATACAAAAATACCGTGAGTATCTTGACGGCTATGCGCTGGCGCAGAAAAGCGCCGGTCGTTTCACCTGGGCGCCGAACAATCGCCTGCGCGATGTGCCGGCCTTCCTCGATAACCAGCACGTAGTGCCGAGTGACACCAAGGTGTCGCTGTTGGTGGCACTGGGCCTGTTGATCGTCTGTCTGGTGAATACGGTTGGATTGCTGCTGGCCAAGTTTCTTCGTCGCAGCAGCGAGATCGGCGTACGCCGTGCGCTGGGTGCACCGCAGGCGGCGATCTATGCACAGTTTCTTACCGAGGCCGGCATCGTGGGTCTGGCAGGCGGTGTAGTCGGCTTGGTGTTTACGGCGCTGGGCGTGCTCGGCGTCGGCATGGTGCTGCCCAAGGACATTGCCGCGCTGGCGCACGTCAACTTCTCGCTGTTGCTGCTGACCCTTGTCGTCGCGGTGATCTCCGCACTGCTGGCTGGCCTGTACCCCACCTTCCGTGCGTCACGCGTGCAACCCGCGTGGCAGCTGAAATCGAATTGAGGAATCCATCATGAGCACGCATCCGATCCTCGCCGCTCTGCGCCGACACAAGGCCGGCGTCATCCTGATTGCCCTGCAGATTGCGTTGACCCTGGCTATTGTCTGCAATGCGATCTTCATCATCGGTCAACGTGTCGATCGTGTTAACCGTCCCACCGGTATTGACGAAGCGAATCTGTTTGTCATTTCGCAGCAATGGGTGGGCACGCCCGAGGATGGCGCGCCAGACGCTGTCGAAAAAATCGATTCGTTGGTGCGTGCCGATCTGGATACCTTGCGGCGGCTGCCAGGTGTGGAGTCGGTAGCCGCTACCAATTCGCTGCCGCTGTTCAACAGCTCGATGATCAATGGCATCACGCTGACGCCGGACCAGAAAAATTCGACGCTGTCGGCAACGATGTTTCTGGGTGACGAAAAGCTGATGAGCACGCTGGGTGTACAGCTCGTTGCCGGGCGTGCATTCACCGCGGCCGACGTTCAGCACCAGGGATTCCGCGATGACGCGCTGCCGCCCTCGGTCATCGTGAGTCAGGCCGCTGCCGAAAAATTGTTTCCGAACCAGAGTGCGGTGGGCAAGACGATCTACAGCGACACCAAGGGCACCACGATCATTGGCGTCGTCAAGCTGCTGGAGTCGTCCATGGTGGAAACTTTCGGCAATAACTCCGATTACTACACGATAATCGAGCCGGTTCGTCAGGACGGCAACATCTCGCGGTATGTAGTGAAAACCAGGCCGGGCCAGCAGGCCGCGGTGATGGCGGCCGCACGCACAGCACTGTTTTCCGCCAACCCGGAACGGGTCATCGACGAGGATCGTGGCATTCGCAGCTTTGCCGAGATACGCCACGAGGCTTATCGAGCCGACCGTGGCATGGCCATTTTGATGGCGGTGGTCTGCCTGATCATGCTTTGCGTCACCGCGGCAGGTATCGTCGGCCTGACCAGTTTCTGGGTCGGCCAGCGGCACCGGCAGATCGGCGTGCGCCGCGCGCTTGGCGCACGCAAGGTCGACATCCTGCATTACTTCCAGATCGAAAACCTGATGATTGCCGGTGGTGGCGTGGTGGTCGGCGTCGTACTCGCCGTCGGGCTCAACCTGTGGCTGATGAGTCAGTACGAGATGCCGCGCATGCCGGTGATCTACGTGCTGATCGGCATGGTCGCATTGCTGGCACTGGGTCAGGCGGCAGTATTTGTACCGGCACGCCGCGCTTCGCGCGTGTCGCCAATCGAAGCGACACGGGCGGCGTGATGCAAAGCAGGGACGAGGGGCGAATCGTGAAGGGCAACAGTGACAACGCCGTGGCGCCGGCGTTGCTCACGCCCTGCATATCGAAGGCTCACGAACCGACACCCTCGTTGCTTGCTGCTCGTTCCCCCTCTCTATTTTCTGCGCCTTCACCACTCACCCGCACCGGAGCCTGACGCATGTTTGCCTATTACCTCGAACTGGCCCTGCGCAGCCTCAAGCGCAGCCCCGGACTGACCATTCTGATGGTGCTCTCGATCGGTTTCGGTGTGGCCGCATCGATGACGACGTATTCGGTGTTTCGTGCGGTGTCGGGCGATCCGATTCCGTGGAAATCATCACAGCTGTTCGTACCGCAGATCGACATGTGGGGACCAACGGGGCGCGGCGACGATGGCGAGCCACCCGTCGCGATGGACTATACCGATGCGATGAAACTGATGCGCGATCACCGCGCCAAACTGCAGTCGGCGATGTACCAGGTTTCCCCGTCTATCGTTCCGGCCGATGCCAGCAAACATCCGATCAATGTCAGTGGGCATGCCGTATACAGCGAATTTTTTCCGATGCTGGACGTGCCGTTCAAATATGGCAACGGTTGGAGTGCGGACGACGACGAGCAGCGCGCTGCGGTGGTGGTGATCAGCAGCAAGCTCAACGAGAAATTGTTTGGTGGTGCCAACAGCGTGGGCAAGACGGTCAATGTCGAAGGCAAGGACTACCGTGTGGTTGGTGTGACGAACGACTGGAATCCGCAGCCGCGCTTCTACGATGTCGTTAACAGCGGCGGATTCTCGACCGGTCTGGACGACGTGTTTCTGCCGTTCGAGCGGGCGATTGCGCTCTCCATCCCCAACGACGGCAACACCAACTGCAACGCAATCCCTGCGGAATCGGGTTTCGTCGGCCTGCAGCATTCCAGCTGCGTCTGGATCGCCTACATGGCCGAACTGGATGACGCGGCGACGGCAAGTACATACAAGGCATATCTGGACGGTTATGCGCATCAGCAGCAGCAATCCGGCCGCTTTGCCTGGGCGCCCAACAATCGCTTGCGCAATCTGCCGGACTGGCTGGATTCGCAGCATGTGGTGCCCAGTGACACCAAGGTCTCATTGCTGGTGGCGCTTGGGTTGTTGATCGTCTGCCTGGTCAACACGGCCGGTCTGCTGCTGGCGAAATTTCTGCGCCGTAGCAGCGAAATCGGCGTGCGCCGCGCGCTGGGTGCGCAGCGCCTGTCGATCTACGCGCAGTTCCTTACCGAGGCCGGGATGATCGGTCTGGCCGGTGGCGTACTCGGCCTGCTGTTGACCGGCGTGGGCGTGGCCAGTGTTGGCTGGGTGTTGCCGAAGGACATCGCCGCGCTGGCCCGGGTGGATCTGATGTTGCTCGCCATGACCCTGCTGATTGCCGTCGTCGCGACGCTGCTGGCTGGCCTGTACCCCACTTTCCGTGCTGCACGCGTTCAGCCCGCGTGGCAGCTCAAGTCGAACTGAGGACAACGTCATGGCTCTCCATCCCATTCTCGCGGCATTGCGCAAGCACAAGTCCGGCGTCGTGTTGATTTCGATGCAGATCGCGCTGACCTTGGCGATCGTCTGCAATGCCATCTTCATCATCGGTCAGCGTATCGAACGGGTGAACCGGCTCACCGGGCTCGACGAGAGCAACCTGTTTCTGGTTACCCAACAGTGGGTAGGTGCTCCCAGCGGCGATGACCCTGCCGGCGTCGAAAAACTCGACAGCATGCAGAAGGAAGATCTGGTCGCGCTGCGCACTCTGCCGGATGTCGCTTCGGTCGCGTCGATCAATTCGCTGCCGTTGCTCAACTCCTCATCGAACGGTGAGATTTCGCTCAAGCCGGGAGCGACCGAGAGCAAGGGCAACACGCGGACGACCTTTTATTTTGGCGACGAACAGATGCTTTCCACGCTGGGGCTGCGTCTGATCGCCGGGCGTGCCTTCAATACGGGCGACATCCAGCACCATAGTTTTCGTGATCAGACCGAACCGTCGATCGTCATTGTCACCAAGCCCATTGCGGACAAGCTGTTTCCGCAGGGAAGTGCGGTCGGCAAGGTGATGTATCTCGATGGAGGTACCACGCCGACCACCATCATTGGCGTGGTCGAACGCCTGCAGGTACCGGGCTCCGGCAGCTGGACCAACAATTTCGCCTACAACGCCACGCTGGAGCCAACCCGGATCGACCACAACTATGCGCGCTATGTGGTACGTGCCAAGCCGGGTCGTCTGGAGGCGGCTATGCGTGCGATACCGTCGACGCTCTACAAGGTCAACCCGCTGCGCGTCCTCGACGACGACAGCGTCAAGTCGTTCGCCGATATCCGTGCCAGTGCCTACCGAGCCGATATCGGTATGGCAATCCTGATGGGTGTGGTCTGCCTGATTCTGCTCGGGGTTACCGCGGCGGGCATTGTCGGCCTGACCAGTTTCTGGGTCGGTCAGCGACATCGGCAGATCGGCGTGCGGCGCGCGCTGGGGGCTCGCAAGATCGACATCCTGCATTACTTCCAGATCGAGAACCTGATGATCGCCGGCATCGGCGCGGTGACTGGCGTACTACTCGCCCTCGGGCTCAACGCCTGGCTGATGCAGCATTTCGAGATGGATCGCATCCCGTTGGCCTACGTGCTGGTCGGTCTGGTCGCGCTGATGATACTGGGCCAGGTTGCTGTCTTCGTTCCCGCACGGCGCGCGTCCAACGTGTCGCCGGTCGAAGCGACGCGAGCGGCGTGATGGGAGGCAGGGGCGACGGGCGAGTTGTGGAGGGCGAGGGTAGCAGCGTCGGGCTGCACATGTTGCCTGCTGTCGACGTTGTGCTGTTGCCTTTGCACCCGCCGGGCTGGTGGTCATCTCGCGGACTTGCGCTCTCGCGACTCGCCCCTCGTCTCTTACTTTTTCCCGGAGCCTGATGCATGTTCGCCTATTACCTCGAACTGGCCTTGCGCAGCCTCATGCGCAACAGGGCGCTCACCGCGCTGATGGTACTGGCGATCGCGCTCGGTATTGGTGCCAGCATGACCACGTTGACCGTGCTGCATGTGCTGTCCGGTGATCCGCTGCCGGAGCGCAGCAACACATTGTATTACCCGCAGGTCGATCCTCGTGACAGCGCCGGTCACGATTCCGACAAAGAGCCGATGGAGCAGGTGAGCTGGACTGACGGCAAGAATCTGTTGCAAGCGAAGCGTGCGAATCGTCAAGCGCTGATGACAGGCGGCACGGTGGCGGTCCAGCCGACGCAGTCCGCGCTCGACCCGTTCTACGAGGACGCGCGCTTCACCACCGCCGATTTCTTTCCGATGTTTGGTGTGCTGTTTCAGTACGGCCATGGCTGGAACGCTGCTGATGACGACAGCAGCGCACGGTTGGTGGTGATCAGCAGCGCGTTGAACGACAAGTTGTTCGGCGGCAAGGACAGTACTGGCCAGATGCTGCGGCTGGAGGGCACGGCATTGCGCATCGTCGGCGTGCTCGGCGACTGGCGCCCGAACCCGCATTTCTATGACCTCAATGTGACCAACTATGCCGAGAGCGAGGGGGTTTATATGCCACTGTCCACCTCGCAGGATCTGCAGCTTGTCCATGATGGCTCCGTCGATTGCTGGGGCAACGGTGGGGCGGGTCAACGCCCGGACCACAGCGGAACTTGCGTGTGGCTGCAGTTCTGGGTGCAACTGGACAACCCGGCGCAGGCTGCGGTCTACAAAGAGTTCCTGGTGCATTACTCGCAGGAACAAAAAGCGCTAGGGCGTTTCCAGCGGCCGCCGAATGTACGCCTGCGCAATCTGATGGGCTGGCTGGACTACAACATGGTGGTGCCCGGGGACGTGCGCCTGCAGGTATGGCTGGCGTTCGGCTTCCTGCTGGTGTGTCTGGTCAATACGGTGGGGCTGATGCTGGCCAAGTTCATGCGCAGAGCGGGTGAGCTGGGTGTGCGCCGAGCGTTGGGCGCCTCGCGCCGTGCGCTGTTCGGGCAGCTGTTGGTGGAGGCTGGTGTGATTGGTCTCAGCGGCGGCATTGGCGGTTTGTTACTGGCCTTTCTCGGTCTGTGGCTTGTGCGCCAGCAACCGACCAGCTACGCGGCACTGGCGCATCTGGACCCCTGGATGCTGCTGACCACCTTCCTGCTGGCGCTAGGCGCGAGCCTGCTGGCGGGCTTGTTGCCGGCCTGGCGCGCTTGCCAGATCACTCCTGCCCTGCAACTGAAGAGCAACTGACATGGATATCCTGCCGATTCTCTCCACTCTGCGGCGGCACAAGATCACCGCATGGCTGCTCATCCTGGAAATCGCGTTGACCTGCGCGATCGTGTGCAACGCGGTGTTCCTGATCAGCCAGCGCCTGGAGCGCATGAATCTGCCCAGCGGCATCGCCGAGCATGAGCTGGTGCAGGTCCAACTGGCCAACATCGGCAACCGCTCCGATGCCGAGGCGCGCGCCAAAACCGATCTGGCGGCATTGCGGCAGATTCCGGGTGTAACCCAGGTGGCGTTGGTCTTCCAAATGCCATTCACCGATGGTGGTTCGTCGAACAGCGGTATCAAGCTCGATCCGCAGCAGCAGGAGGACACGGTAGACGTCACCCAGTACATGGGTGAAAACCTGTTGTCTACATTGGGCACAAGACTGGTGGCAGGGCGTGATTTCCGGCCGGACGAATTCGTCGATCTCGATGCTGCCGTGACAGCCCTGCACAGCGGGAACCTCAAGGGCTTGCCGCAAGTGCTGGTGATCACCCAGATGCTGGCCGAAAGGCTATGGCCGGGGCAGAGCGCGCTGGGCAAGCCGATCTATCTGGGCCAGGGCCTTCCGTTCCGGGTGGTCGGCGTGGTCGCACACCTGGCTCGGCCGAACCGATTGTCAAAGGGCGTCGAATACAGCACGGTATGGCCGATCAGCATGAACGTGGCGCAGGGCGCCAGCTTCTTGATCCGCTGCGCGCCGCAGGAGCGCGAGCGGGTACTGTGAAATCCGCGCTGGCTGCGCTGAAGCAGCTGGACCCTAATCGCGTGGTGCTGCAGAAACGCACCTATGACGAGGCGCGCCACGCATTTTTCGCGAACGATCGCGCGATGACCGGCATCCTGGTGGGCGTGTGCCTCGCGCTGCTGATCGTCACCGCACTGGGTATTGTCGGCCTCGCCAGCTTCTGGGTGGCGCAGCGTCGACGCACCATCGGCGTGCGCCGAGCGCTCGGCGCCACCCGCGCCAACATCCTGCAGTACTTCCAGACCGAGAATTTTCTGCTGGCAACCATCGGCATCGTGATCGGCATGGCGCTCGCTTTCGGCATCAATCTGTTCCTGATGCAGCACTACGAATTGCCACGACTTCCCGCCATCTATTTCCCGGTTGGCGCGATCGCGTTGTGGGTGATCGGGCAGCTAGCGGTGCTTGGCCCGGCATTGCGTGCGGCGGCGGTGCCGCCGGTGGTGGCGACGCGGTCGGTGTGACTTGATGTGATTGCCTCCGCTGCTTGCAGGGGCGGAGAAGCTGACGGAGTGTACGAAATGTTCGACTACTACCTTGGCTTGGCGCTACGCAGTCTGCGGCGCAACAAAGTGCTTACGGCGCTGATGATCGTCACGCTGGGGTTGGGCATCGGTGCGTCGATCACCACATTGACGGTGCTGCGTTTGCTCTCAGGCGATCCGTTGCCACAAAAGAGTGCGCGCCTCTTCTATGCGCAAGTCGATCCGTATACCAAGGATGGCTATGAGGCAGGGAAAACCAAGCCGCAGCGCCTGATGGCCTACACCGACGCGATGAACCTGCTGCACGCACACCAGGCCGAGCGGCAGGTCGCGCTGGCATTGACCGACGCAAGAATTGCACCGCTGCGCAGCGGCGAGCATCCGTTTTTCAGCGACGGTGTGATGACCACGGCGGATTTCTTCACGATGTTCGATGCGTCGTTCCAGTACGGCGCCGGTTGGACTTCGGCGGACGATGAGAGCCGTGCACAGGTCGTGGTGATCTCCGACTTCCTCAACGACAAGCTGTTTGGGGGCGTCAGCAGTGTGGGCCGGATCATTCGCGTCAATGACCACGATCTACGCATCATCGGCGTCTTGAAAAAATGGGCGCCACAACCGCGCTTCTACGCGCAGGAGTTGGGCGGACGCAGCTATGGCGACGGTGATGCGGTGTTCCTGCCGTTGCAGACCGCGCGTGCCGCCAACATGGATCCGACGAACGACGACTGCTGGGCGGTTGCTGACGTCACCAAGCTGGAAACGGCGCCTTGCATATGGCTGGGCTTCTGGGTGGAGCTATCCAGCGATGCCGAGGTCGCCGCGTACAGGCAATTCCTGTCGAACTATGCGCAGCAGCAGATCGCACTGGGCCGCTTCTATCGCCCTGAGGTGGCGTTGTCGGATCTGATGCAATGGCTGCGCAACGAGAAGGTGGTGCCTGACGACGTGCGCTTGCAGGCCGGTCTCGCTTTTGGCTTTTTGCTGATCTGCGTGGTGAACACGGTAGGCCTGTTGCTGGCCAAGTGTCTGCGCCGTTCGCAGGAGATCGGTGTGCGCCGTGCCTTGGGCGCCATGCGGCGTGAGATCTTCACGCAGTTCATGGTCGAAGCCGGCATGGTCGGGCTGGCAGGCGGTTTGCTGGGCTTGGTCTTTGCGGAGTTTGGTCTCTGGTGCATCCGCCACCAGCCGGCCGAATATGCCGGACTTGCCCATCTGGACGTCCACATGTTTCTGCTTACGTTCCTGGTGGCGCTCGTTTCCAGCCTGGTCGCCGGCTTGCTGCCGGCGTGGCGGGCCAGCCGGCTTGCGCCCGGTTCGCAACTGAAGGCTGCCTGAGGTACTTATGGAAATCCGACCGATTCTCGCCAGCCTGCGCAAACACCGGATTCCGGCCATCCTGATCGTGCTGGAGATCGCGCTGGCCTGTGCCGTGCTGTGCAATGCGGTATTCATGATCGGCCAGCGTGTGGTCGATATCCAGCGGTCCAATGCCATCGACGAGCGGGGCATCGGGGTGATTACCGTGGACGGCAGCGACCCGAAGATGGCTTCCAGTGACATCCCGCGCAATCTTGCACGGTTGCGTGCCATAGCCGGCGTACAAGCGGTGGCGGTAACCAACACGGTGCCATTGAGCAACAACAACTGGGGCTGGGCGTTTGGTGCCACGCCGGATAGCAGATTCAACGACGCCGTGAATATCTCGGCGTACTTCCTCAGTGAGGGTGGCGACAGGGCGCTTGGCCTGCAATTGCTGCAGGGACGTTTCTTCAGCTCAGACGAATACGCCGACAGCAAGCGGGGCTCGATGCCACTGGTGGATACGCATGTCGTCATCATCACGCAAAGCTTGGCTGAGCGGATGTGGCCGGGGCAGTCGGCGCTGGGCAAGGTGCTCTATTCCAAACCGTTGGCCTACACGGTGGTCGGCGTGGTGGCTGATGTGCTGCGCCCGTTCGTGAACAGCCAGAAGGCCTGGTACAGCACCTTCTTTCCGCTCAGCCCCGACGGTGCGCTGAGCTACTACGTGGTGCGCAGTGCGCCGCAGGATCGCGACCGCGTGGTTCGGCAGGCCCAACAGACTTTGAGCGAGCTCGACCCGATTGCGGTCGTCAAGGGCCACAGCTACACCGATATCCGCGAACGGTATTTCGCGAACATGAGCAGCATGGCCTGGATGCTGGTGCTGGTATGCGTGGTGATGTTGGCGGTGACTGCTTTCGGCATCGTTGGCCTGACCAGTTTCTGGGTGCAGCAGCGTCGTCGGCAGATCGGCATTCGCCGTGCCGTGGGCGCCACGCGCGGCCACATCATGCAGTACTTCCAGGCCGAGAATTTTCTACTCAGTACGGCTGGCGTGGTCATTGGCATGGGTCTGGCATTCGGCATCAATCTGTATCTGATGCAGCACTACGAGATGGAGCGCATGCCCTGGTATTACCTGCCAGGTGGCGCGATTGCGTTGTGGCTGATCGGTCAGTTCGCTGTGTTCGGGCCGGCGCGTCGCGCAGCAGCAGTGCCGCCCGTGGTGGCGACGAGGTCGGCATGATGATGAAGTCTTTTGTGAGCCGGCGTCTGTTGGTCTTCCTGATCGTCTGCTTCAGTGTGACGTGGAGTGCGTGGGGCATCCTGGGTTGGCTCGCACGTGCGCAGCAACTCGTCTATGGCCAATGGCCATTCATGCTGCTCTATGTGCTCGGCGGTCTCGGGCCGATGATCGGAGCATATGTAGCCGTGCTGTCGACTTCGTCGCAGGCTCCGCTCAGGGAATTTCATCAACGATTGTTTCGTTGGCGGGTTGCCGGCTGGTGGTATGCCGTGACCATTGGCCTGCCAGTAGTTCTGGCTATCGCCTCGACGATGATTGCCGTGCTGTTCCGTCCGGATCTGTCGAGCGCACTTTCGATCCGGCCCTGGTACATGTTCGTGCCGCTGCTCGCCGTCATGATCGTGGGCGGCGGCCTGGAGGAGCCCGGCTGGCGGGGTATTGCCCAACCGGAGATCGCGCACACCATCGGGTCTGCGAAGGCAGCTTTATGGGTCGGCCTGGTCTGGGCTCTCTGGCATGTTCCGCTCTTTTTCCTCCCCGGTGTGAGTCAGTACGGCAGCAACTTCCCGGTTTTTGCACTGGGCGTGGTCGGCATGGCTCTGATGCTGGGCTGGCTGTACAGCCGTACCGCAAGCATCTTGCTCTGCGTTGTCTTCCATGCTGCCGCAAACGCGATCACCGCGCTTGGGGTCGCTATCCCACATGAGGCTGGTTGCCTGGTTCTACTGAGCCCATGCCTTCACGTCTTGGCGGGATTCGTTCTGCTGCTGGCGGCTCGGGCTCGATCCGATGAGCGCGTTGCTGCGGAGTTTGTATGAGCTTCGTATCCGGTGTGAGGGCAAGGCGTTTTCAGATGCTTTACTTTTCAGGGGGCGAATGAGCATGTTTGGTTATTACCTCAACCTTGCCCTGCGAAGTCTCATGCGCAACAAGATGCTGACCGCGCTGATGGTAATCGCGATTGCTGTCGGTATCGGTGCGAGCATGACCACGCTGACGGTAATGCACCTGCTGTCCGGTGATCCGCTGCCTGGGCGCAGCCAGCACATCTTCTATCCGCAGGTGGATCCGTCGCCGTTGCCCGATCCGGAGAACACCCACAAACCGTGGGACATGATGGATTACCGTTCGGCGACGGATCTGTGGAGTGCTCATCGCGCCGATCGCCAGGCGCTCATCGGCCGCAGTGCGTTGCGCTTGACCGCGCCCGATATGAACCAGCCGCCATTGATGGCGCAAGTGCTCTCGACCACTTCGGATTTCTTCCCGATGTTCGCGGTGCCTTTCCAGTACGGCGATAGCTGGCAGCCTCAGGACGATCAGCAGCGCATGCGCGTGGCCGTGATTTCCTCTGATCTCAACATCAAGCTATTCGGCGGCGCCAATAGTGTCGGCCGCACGTTACGACTCAAGGACAGCGATGTGCGCATTATCGGCGTTCTCGCGCCATGGCGGCCATCGCCGCAGTTCTACGACTTGGTCGGTGGCCGTTTCTCGAACGGCCAGACGGCAGACTTCTACAGTAAGCCGCAGGAAGTCTTCATGCCGTTTTCGAGTTCGTTGGATATCAACACCGACGGCTTCATGGCCTTCACCTGCTGGCGTGCGCCGGATCCGGGTACGTCGATGACGACATCGCCTTGCGTCAGCGTTGCGTTGTGGGTGGAGCTCGGCAACGCCGCCAAAGTCGCTGACTACAAGGCCTTCATCACCGACTACGCCACGCAGCAGAAAGCGCTCGGTCGCCTGACGCATGCCGACAACACGAGGATGCCCAGCCTGATGCAGTGGCTCGATTTCAACCAGGTCGTGCCCAGCGACGTGCGCCTGCAGACCTGGCTGGCATTCGCGTTCCTGCTGATCTGTTTGTTCAACACGGTCGGCCTGCTGCTGGCGAAATTCCTGCGCCGTTCCGGCGAGATCGGTGTACGCCGTGCGCTCGGTGCGACGCGTGGTGCCGTGCTGACGCAGTGCCTGGTTGAAGCCGGTCTGATCGGGTTGATCGGTGGTTTCGGCGGATGGCTTCTGACACTGCTCGGACTTGCGTTGATCCGCCAGCAGCCGGTGGCGTACGCCGATCTGCTGCACCTGGATAGCACGATGTTCCTGGCGACGTTCGTCATGGCCATCGTCGCCAGCCTGCTCGCAGGTGCGGTGCCCGCTTGGCGTGCCAGCCGTGTTGCGCTTGGTCTGCAACTGAAGACTTTGTGATGCGCTTTCCATGCGCGTGAAAGCGGCCATCCGTGGCCGCACTCCTCAAAAAGAGCGTTTTCTTACAGGTACTTTCGACATGCAGATCCAGCCGGTTCTTGCCGCCCTGCGTCGCCATCGCCTCGCCACCATCCTGATCGCCATGGAGATCGCACTGGCGTGCGCGGTGTTGTGCAACGCATGCTTTCTGATTGCCAGCCGTATCCAGATGACACATGTCGACAGCGGCGTGGACGAGAGTTCCCTGGCTACGATCAAGCTGACCGGTTACGACGAGGCTAAGGCCAGCGATCTCAATGCCCGCGTGACGTCCGGTCTGCGCGAGATTCCGGGCATGCAGTCGGTCAGCGTGATCAATGAGGTGCCGTTCGGCGAGACCGCCGGTAACGCTGGCATCACGCTGGACAGCGCCGGTCAGAAGTTCGCTGGCGTGGTCGATTTCTACGTGGCCGGCCCGGGAAATTTCGAGGCGCTGGGCCTGCAGCTCATCTCCGGACGCGCACCGCGGGCAGATGATTTTCAACCGATGAAAGCGTTTCTTCCTTTGAGCGCAAACGTGATCGTGAGCCGCTCACTGGCCGAACACCTGTGGCCTGACACCGATCCGTTGGGCAAGGAATTCTGGTGCGGGGACTTCCACTTTCGCGTGACAGGCGTGGTGGCGCATCTGGCGCGTCCGAGTGCCGGTGAGGGTGGTCCCGGCACCATCGAGTGGTCGGTATTCACGCCGGCACAACCGGGCGCGAATCTCTCGGGCGTCTACCTGCTGCGCGCCGATCCGGCACAGCTCCCGCGCGTCTTGCGGGACGCGCGCGCCGCGATCGCCAAGTTGGCGCCGGATGCGGTAGTCGAACAACAGGCCAGCCAGACGATCGGCGATCTGCGGCAAGTCTATTTCCGTCAGGACCGCATCATGGCGGGAATGCTGCTGGGCGTGATCGTGGCTCTGCTGCTGGTCACCGCGCTCGGTATCGTCGGTCTCGCCAGTTTCTGGGTGCAGCAACGGCGCCGGCAGATCGGCATCCGCCGCGCGATCGGTGCGACGCGTGGCGACATCCTGCGCTACTTCCAGACCGAGAACTTCCTGATCGTTACGTCGGGTATCGCACTCGGCATGTTGCTGGCGTACGCGTTGAACCTGTTGCTGATGACGCAGTACGAATTGCCACGACTACCGCTGTACTACCTGCCCGCCGGAGCCCTGATCTTGTGGGGACTCGGCCAGCTTGCCGTGCTGGGTCCGGCGTTGCGCGCTGCCGCCGTGCCGCCGGTGGTGGCGACGCGGTCGGGATGAAGCTGCGCACGCCACGCCATTTCAATCAGTAGGAAACAATGACTCAAGTACTCAAGGGGGCACGATGTTCGGCTATTACTTCGATCTGGCACGGCGTAGCCTGATACGCAGCCCGATTCTCACCGCGATGATGGTGCTGGCTATCGGGCTTGGCATCGGCGCGAGCATGACGATGCTCACGGTGCTGCATGTGATGTCGGGTGACCCGATACCGGAGCACAGCGGGCAGCTGTATTACCCGCATCTCGATGCACGTCCGCTCAGTTCGAAGGACGACAAGAATGCGCCTGACCCCAGCGCGAATCTGAGCTGGATCGATGCAAGCAATCTCTTGCAAGCTCATCGAGGAGATCGACAGGCGGCGATGGCGGGTGGAAGCGTTCTCGTGCGTCCGGCACAAACCAGTCTGCGGCCGTTTTTCGAGACGGGTCATTACATCACCGCGGATTTCTTTCCGATGTTCGACGTGCCGTTCCGCGCGGGCGGCGGCTGGACGCAGGTGCAGGACGAGCAACATGAGCGGGTCGTGGTGCTCAATGGCGACCTTGCTCGCAAGCTGTTCGGCGACACGTCCGCTACCGGCAAGATCGTTCGGCTGCAGGACACCGACTTCCGGGTCATCGGCGTGCTGAATGACTGGTATCCGCAACCCGCCTTTTATGGCGATACGAGCGGCCATGCCTTTGGCAAGACCGATGAATTTTTCCTGCCGTTGACGACGGCGATGGATCTGAAATTCGACAGTAACGGCAATATGTCGTGCTGGGGATCGGGTGGAGATCAGCGCACCAGCGGAGAATGCACTTGGCTGCAATTCTGGGTCAGCCTGGATGGCCCGACCAAGGTGCATGCGTACCAGCAGTTTCTCGAGGATTACTGGCGCCGGCAACAAGCTCATGGTCGCTTCGCACGGCCGGTTGATGCAAAGCTCTATGGTCTGCTGGCATGGCTCGACCACATGCAGCTGGTACCTGGAGATGTGCGTCTGCAGCTGTGGTTGGCACTGGGCTTTCTTGCGGTGTGCATGGTCAACATTGTCGGCCTTCTGCTGGCCAAGTTTTTGCGCCGTAGTGGTGAGGTGAGCGTGAGGAGGGCGCTGGGTGCACGCCGGCGCGACATCTTCCTGCAGTTCGGCGTCGAGTCGGCCGTGATCGGTGTCGCCGGTGGCCTGCTCGGACTTGGCATCGCACAACTGGGGCTTTGGAGCGTGCGCCATCGTCCGGATGACTATGCGCATCTCGCGCAAATGGATGTTTCGATGTTGTTGGGCACCCTGGTACTGGCCATTGTAGCCAGCGTCTTGGCAGGTCTGCTGCCGGCCTGGCGTGCCTGCCGCATTACGCCCGCCCTGCAACTCAAGACCCAATAAGGTGATGTCATGCAACTGAGGCCGATCCTTTCCAGCCTGACGCGTCACAAGCTCACGGCGTTCCTTCTGATACTGCAAGTGACCTTCACGTGCGCTATTGTCTGCAACGTGATGTTCATGATTGCTACCCGCACCAGCCAGATGCGTCTGCCCAGTGGTATCGCGGAAAACGAGCTGGCCATGATCGACTCGGTGGGTATTGATGCGACCGAGAATCCGTTGGTCAGACACGAGCAGGATCTGGTCGCTCTGCGCGGCATCGCTGGTGTGAAATCGGCTGTGGTGGTAGATGCCTTGCCGCTCAACCGCGACAACTGGACCAACGGTATTACCACCGTTCCCGATGCCGATACACATGTGGGGGCGAGCGCATACAACGGCACACCCGGTGAACTGCAGACGCTTGGCCTGCACCTGATCGAGGGGCGTGATTTCCAGGCCGATGAATACATCGCCGAAGATGTGCCGCATGGTTACAAGGGTATCGACACGGTACCCGTCACCATCGTGACCCGGGCATTGGCCGAGCAATTGTTTCCGGGGCAGTCCGCACTGGGCAAGGATATTTACGCGAGCGGGACTCACCCCACCCGCATCGTTGGGGTAGTCGATCACATGCTGCGTCCAGCGTTGCGCGATCCGGCTACCAATGAATACGCCATGCTTTTCCCAATGAAGCCCGATGACAGCGAGGTCACCTACGTGATGCGTACTGCACCGCACGACCGTGAGCGTGTGCTGAAAGAAGCTTCCGCCGTGCTGGTCCGGCTTAATGGCAATCGCATCCTCAAATCGCCACAAACATTTACTCAGGTGCGTGACAGCTATTTTCATCGCGACCAGACCATGGTCGGGTTGTTACTGGCTGCAGGTCTTGGCCTGCTTTTCGTGACAGCCCTTGGCATTGCTGGCCTGGCCAACTTCTGGGTGCAGCAACGACGTCGACAGATTGGCGTTCGCCGCGCGTTGGGCGCTACGCGCGGCGACATTCTGCGTTACTTTCAGACCGAGAACTTTTTGATCGTCAGTGGCGGAATCGTGCTGGGCATGGCACTGGCGTTTGCGCTGAATCTCACACTGATGAAGTTCTACGAGCTGCCGCGTCTGCCGTTTTACTACCTGCCGATCGGCGCTCTGGCACTCTGGGCGCTGGGTCAGCTGGCGGTACTTGGCCCGGCGCTACGCGCCGCCGCCGTGTCGCCGGTGGTGGCGACGAGATCGGTTTGATCGATATGAAGTCAGTGGGCGATTGACCGATGTTTCGTTATTACCTGGGCTTGGGGCTGCATAGCCTTAGGCGAAATCCGGCGCTTACTGCGCTGATGATCATGTTGATTGGCGCGGGCGTGGCGTCGTCGATGATTACCTTTGCGGCGCTACGTGCGATCACGGCTGATCCGCTGCCGGCGAAATCGGCACAGCTTTTTGTGCCGCAGATCGACAACTTCGGGCCGGTTCACGGCACGCCGGATGGCGAGCCGCCGCTGATGTTGAGCTATATCGACACCATGGCATTACTGCGTGCACACAGAGCGGAGCGAGAAGCGGCTCTTTATCCGGTGAGTTTTTCGCTGGTGCCGGCCGACGTGACGCATGCGCCTTTTACGGTGCAGGGCTATGCGGTGACGGGCGATACGTTTGCGATGTTTGGCGTGCCGTTTCTCTACGGTGGCGACTGGAGCAAAAAGGACGATACCGAAGGCAGCAACGCGCTGGTGATAAGCCGCCGACTCAACGAAAAACTTTTTGACGGCACCGACAGTATTGGGCGCGCAGTGCGTCTGGACGATCACGACTATCGCGTGATCGGTGTGGCGAATGACTGGAATCCGCAGCCGCGGTTTTATGCCAATGCAGACATTCATGACGTCAGTGAAGTTGGCGAAGCACCGGACTTTTTTCTGCCATTCACACGCGCAGTGAATCAACAAATGACGTCGCGTTGGGGTAATTTTTGCCCAGCGGATGATTACTCCAAGGACTCGGACTGGCAGGCAATGCTGCAAACGGAGTGCGTATGGATTTCGTTTTGGGTACAGCTGCCAACGACCGGCGCCGTGCAACGTTATCGCGAATTTCTGAACGGCTATGCCGTCGAGCAACAGCGTGTTGGGCGTTTTCACTGGGCGCCGAACAATCGCTTGCACAATCTCTTGCCCTGGCTGGACTACGTGCATGCGGTGCCTGAGGAAACGCATGTCTCGTTTTTGCTGGCAATGGGTCTGCAGTTGGTCTGTCTGGTGAATACGATCGGCCTGCTGCTGGCCAAATTCATGCGCCGTCGCGTCGAGATCGGCGTGCGGCGCGCGCTCGGAGCGTCGCGTCGCGCGATCTACGTGCAGTTCTTGACCGAGGCGGGCATGATCGGTGTTGCCGGCGGTGCGCTGGGTTTGCTGCTGACCATTCTCGGTGTGTCGGGCATGGGCTCATTTTTCGAACCGCGGGTGGCGCGGCTGGCGCATGTTGATGTGAGCTTGCTCGGCCTTACCTTGCTGACCGCCATCGTGGCCACGGTTATCGCCGCGCTGTACCCGACCTGGCGATCCGCGCAGGTGCAGCCTGCCTGGCAATTGAAGGCCAACTGATATGGCGAGCCTGCAGATCCGCCCCGTCCTCGCCGCGCTCAGGCATCACCGCGGTGCCACCGTGCTTATCGTGCTGCAGATCGCGTTGACGCTCGGCATTGTTTGCAACGCACTATTCATCATCCAGCAGCGGCTGGAGCACATCGCGCGGCCCACGGGTATCGATGAGGCAAATATCGCGGTGATTCACAACCAGTGGATAGGCAAGTACACGACTGCACAGATGGATGCGATGACGTTAAGTGATCTCGCGGCATTGCAGCGTTTGCCGGGCGTGGTCGATGCCTATGACGACTACACATACCCCGCTGTCGGGCCGATGGCGCAACTGTCGAGCGTTCGCTTGACGCGCGATCAACACACACTGACCTCGCACGCCGAGCCTTACTACACTGACGATCATGCGCTACCCACGCTGGGTCTTCGTCTGATTGCGGGACGAAATTTCAGGGCTGATGAAATCATGGCGGTTGGCGATGCCGACACGCAGATGCCGCCGGTCATCATTATTACCAGCGATCTCGCCGAGCGGCTTTTTCCACACCAGGTGGCGGTCGGCAGAGCGGTATATCTGGGTAACACGCCCAGCACGATCATCGGCGTCATTGCGCATCTGCAGGTGCCGGCCATCGGCACGCACAGCTTTGCCTATTGCGCGGTGCTGTTGCCAAGGCGCAATGCAAACTTTTTCAATAACGGCAGCTACTACATCGTGCGGGCTCAATCGGGGCAGCTCGATGCCGTCATGCGTGCTGCACCTCGCGCACTGTTCACGCTCAATCGCATGCGTGTGCTCGATGAAGCTGGCGGGATGCAGCGTTACAGCGACCTGCGCGAGACGGGCTACCGGCGCGATCGCGGCATGACGCTTCTGCTTGGCATGATCTGCGCGGTGCTGCTGGCGGCGACCGTTGGCGGCGTCGTTGGGCTGTCCAGTTTCTGGGTCAGTCAGCGGCAAAAGCAGATTGGCATTCGCCGGGCGCTCGGCGCCACCCGTGGCGACATCCTACGTTACTTCCAGACCGAAAATTTCCTGATCGTGAGCTTCGGTATCGCGCTGGGCATGCTGCAGGCCTTTGCGCTGAACCTCACGCTGATGAAGTTCTACGAACTGCCGCGGCTGCCGCTGTACTACCTGCCGATCGGTGCGCTGATGCTGTGGCTGCTGGGTCAGCTGGCGGTACTTGGCCCGGCGCTGCGTGCCGCCGCCGTGTCGCCGGTGGTGGCGACGCGGTCGGTGTGAAGGAGATTGGGAATGAGGAACGGGTAGTGAGGTGTGAGGGTGGCTATGTGTGACCAATGCGAACCGATGAATATCGCGGTGCGTTGTCGCGATGGAATCAACACGTTCGTCGCTGCCATATGCGCTTGCGTCCTCGCTACTCGCCGCTCGTCTCTCATCAAACCATGCACTCTGGCACGGGAGGATCGGTGTGGCTGGGGGCACAATCGGGGTTCACATTCTGGGAGAGGTGCTTGATGAAAACGCTACCGTTGTTGATTGCGATGAGCCTGCTGGGCTCGATGACTCTTGCGGCATCCGTGCAGGCGGCTCCTGCGACGCAGGCGGCGTCGATGAGTGTGGCAAGTCGTGTGGCGGCGCTCAATGCGTTGCTGGCGGAGCAGTGGCAGCATCAGTTGGAGAGCAGCCCGGAGTTCGCCACCACGCTCGGCGATCTTCGCTACAACAGTTTGTGGAGCGATGCATCGCTGGCGCATGTGGCGAGCGAACGCACGATTACCGAGAATTTCCTCAAGCGTTTCGAGGCAATCGATACGACTGGTTTCTCCGACAGCGACGCGCTCAACCAGCAGCTGATGGTGCGCCAGCTCAAGGACGGCCTGCGCAGTACCGATCTCAAGCTGTATGAAATGCCGCTGGATCAGATGAGCGGCGCGCATATTGCGCTGGCCGGTTTCGTCAGCTCGATCCCGTTCGACAACACGAAGGAATATGACGATTACCTCGCCCGCCTGAAGGCCGTGCCGAAGTTGTTCGATCAGGTGACGGAGGTCGCGAAGCAGGGCTTGCGCGACAAGATGATGCCGCCGAAGTACGTGCTGGAAAAAGTCGTGGTGCAGATCGACAACATTGAGAAATCGGCCGGTATGGAGAGCGTGTTCGCCGAGCCACTGAAGCATTTTCCGGCGTCGGTATCGGCGGCTGATCAGAAGCGCCTGCACGACGCCATTCTCGCAGCCATCGATGACAATGTGCGCCCGGCGTACAAGAAGCTCGGCGAGTTTGTGGCGAAGGATTACGCGCCGCACGGACGCGCCGAACCAGGTATCTGGAATTTGCCGAACGGCGACGCCATTTACCGTTTCGACGTCGAGCAGATGACCACTACCAAGGAGACGCCGGAGCAGATTCACGCGCTAGGTCTGGCCGAGGTCAAGCGCATCGAAGGGTTAATGACGGGCATCGCCAAGTCGCAGGGCTTTGCTGATCTGGCCAGCTTTCGCGCCTCGCTGAAAGCCAATCCGAAGACCCATGCGACGTCGCGTGAGGACATCCTCAATCGCTATCGTGGCTATCTGGCGCAGATGCAGCCGCAGTTGCCCAAGTTCTTCGGTCTGTTGCCGAAAACCAAGGTCGTGGTGGTGCCGGTTGAAGCCTTCCGCGAGAAAGAGGCTGCTGCTGCCGAATATCATCAGGGCACGCCGGACGGTTCGCGGCCCGGGCAGATTTTTGTCAATACCGGCGACTTCGCCAATCGCAGCGTGCTGACGATCGAGTCGACCGCCTACCACGAAGGCATTCCGGGTCATCATCTGCAGATATCGATTGCGCAGACGCTGCCAGCGCTGCCGCCGTTCCGCCAGCAGGGCGGCTACACCGCCTATATCGAGGGCTGGGCGTTGTATTCCGAGCAACTGGGCAAGGACATCGGTTTCTATCAGGATCCGCTGTCCGATTACGGCCGTCTCTCCGACGAGTTGCTGCGTGCCGATCGACTGGTACTCGACACCGGCGTGCACGACAAGCACTGGACGCGCCAGCAGATGGTCGATTTCTTCCATGCCCATTCCAGCGAGGACGAACCCGACGTACAGGCCGAGACCGATCGCTACATCACCTGGCCGGGCCAGGCGCTGGCGTACAAGACCGGTGAGTTGAAGATTCTCGAGCTGCGTGAGCGGGCGAAAAAGGAACTGGGCAGCCAGTTCGACATCCGCGCGTTCCACGACGAAATCCTCAATGGCGGCGCGCTGCCGCTGGACGTGTTGGAGACGCGGGTCAATGCGTGGATTGCGGCGGTGAAGTCAGGCAAGGCGCCGGCACATCCGGCGGCGGCTGCGAGCTGATCCAGGTGCGCTGCCCGGGCATGGTTCGGGCAGCGCTTTTGATCACGTCATACGGGGAGTTGTGATGCGACGACTGATACTTGGCGGAACGCTGGTGTTGGCCAGCATGCTGACTCAGTCGGCAATGGCTGACTGGAAATATCAGTTCAACTCGGACGACAGCCTGAGTTGGCGCATCGCTGATCATGCGTTGAAGCTGCATTCGGATAGCACCACAGGCATCACGGTTACCAAGATCGGCGCCGAGCCTGTCTGGGGCTTGCAGAAGGGCGATGTCATCGTCGCGGTTGACGATTATCCGGTGAAACACGTGAGCCAGCTGATGGATCGGTTGCGTGCGAGTAGCCCCTCCAACGTCAAGTTGCATGTGCGTCGCGGTGCCGAGTCACCCGTGCTGACAGTGACGGCGGCTGAGTACGGGCAAGTGGTCGCGCCCGCCGCGCCCGTACCGCCTACGCCATCGGCCCCATCCGCTCCGTCTTTACCGCCCACATCGCCCGTGATGGAGAGTGGTTGGTATACCTATGAGCACGATACCGATGACAGCCTCAGCTGGCGCATCCCCGATCACGTATTGAAACTGCAGTCGGACAATACGACCGGGATTACGGTTACCAAGATCAGCCCCGACGCTTTGTGGGGTTTGCGGCAGGGCGATGTGATCACCGCGGTCGACAATCATCCGGTGAAGCATGTGAACGAGCTGATGGCACAATTGCGTGCGAGCCGGGCGGCCACGGTGAAGCTGAATGTGCGTCGTGGCAATGCCACGCCGGTGATTACCGTGGCGGCCGCCGACTATTCACGTATCGTATCGCCGGGACAACCGACCTCACCCAGTAAATGACCTCGTTCATACATTTCGTTGCCATCGATACCCCACTAGCCCGATAGTCATGCAAACCTTTGGGCTCGGAGCGGCATCTATGTCCGCATGTGCAGAAAAAAAATGACACGTAGCGTACTCATCATTGACGACAACCCGGCCGTTGGCGAGGCGCTTTCGCTGGCACTGTCGTTAAACGATATTCGACCACTCACCGCGCTGACGCCTGACGAAGGCCTGGCGATGCTGCAGCACGAGTCGATCGACGTGGTGATTCAGGACATGAATTTCACCGCCGACACCACGTCGGGCGAGGAGGGCGTGGCACTGTTCCGGGCCATTCGCCAGCAGCATCCGGATCTGCCGGTGATTCTGCTGACGGCCTGGACGCATCTGGAAACTGCGGTCGAGCTGGTCAAGGCTGGCGCTGCGGATTATCTGGCCAAGCCGTGGGACGACAGCAAACTGATCGCCACGGTGGAAAATCTGCTGGAGCTGTCGGAGTCCACCCGCGAGGTGGCACGCACCCGGCGCGAGCGCAAACGTCGGCGTGAGGCGCTGCAGGGCAAATACGAGCTGGACAACCTGGTATTTGCTTCCGAGGCGATGGCGCGCACGCTGGAACTGGCCTGTCAGGTCGCCAAGGCTGACGTACCGGTGCTGATCACGGGTCCCAATGGCACCGGCAAGGAGCGGATTGCTGCGATCGTGCACGCCAATTCGGCCGTGCGGCGCGGCGCGTTTGTCGCGGTGAATTGCGGCGCATTGCCGGGTGAGCTGATCGAGGCCGAACTGTTTGGTGCCGATGCGGGTGCCTATACCGGCGCCAATAAGGCACGCGAGGGTCGCTTCGAGCTGGCCGATGGCGGCACGCTGTTTCTGGATGAGATCGGCAACTTGCCGTTACCCGGCCAGATGAAGCTGTTGCGCGTGCTGGAAACCGGCCAGTTCGAGCGGCTTGGTTCCGGTCGTACGCGACAGGTGAAGGTACGCGTGCTGAGTGCGACCAATGCCGATCTCAAGGCAATGATCCGCGCCGGCACTTTTCGCGAGGATCTTTACTACCGGCTCAACGTGATCGAGGTAAATCTACCGCCGTTGACTGAACGCAGCGACGACATTCTGCCGCTGGCGGAATTCTTTCTGGATGGCCGTGCCGAGATCGGCGATGCGGCGCGCGATGCGATGCTCAACTATCCATGGCCTGGCAACGTACGCGAATTGAAGAATGCGATCGAACGCGCGGCACTGCTCGCTGGCGGCGTTCCGATCACGCCCGAGCTGCTGAATCTCGCGCCGCATGTTTCTGCTGTCACGCGCAATCTCGACGAACCCAGTCGCGAAACGGTGGAAGCCGCGCTGCACAAGGCCGACGGTGTCGTCAGCCGCGCGGCGCAGAATCTCGGACTATCGCGGCAGGCTTTGTATCGGCGAATGGAGCGCTATGGTCTGGCGGCACCGGCCTGATGGTATTGGGATGGCCAAATGAAACGCCAGGGAGAGTCACATGTGGCGTCGCCTGAATTCACTGCAGACGCGGCTCACCGTGCTGTTGGCGTTGGCCAGCGTGGCCGGCGCATTGATCTACTCGGGCGTTACGCAATGGCCGCTACCGCAGCTGCTGACATGGATGCAGACGGAGCTGACGGTCAACGATTCGACAGCATCTCTGGCAGTCAAGGCCGCGCCGGTAACGCACCTGGGCATCTACAGCGCGCTCGGTATTTGTGCGGTGCTGTTGCTGCTACTGGCGTCCTGGCTGGCCGGCCAGGCGATGGCGCCGGTGAGCCGCCTGTTGCGCGCGCTGGAAGGTGCCGTAGCCAGCTATCGCGACGGTGATTTCAGTATCTCCATCGCGATCCACCGTCGCGATGAACTGGGTGAACTGATCCACATGCACAACGCGCTGGGTCAGACCCTGCGCGAGCAGCGCCAGCATCTGGCGCAGCGCGAGCTGCTGCTGGATACCGTGGTGCAGAACACGCCGGTAGCCCTCGTGTTGACCGATAGCGTCGGCCGCGTGGCCTACGCCAATATTGCCTCGCGGCATCTTTTCAACGAGGGACGCAGCCTGCACGGGCTGGAATTTGCCCGATTGCTGGACGGGGTGCCCGAGGCACTGCGCCGCGCGGTGGAAGACGGCGAAGATGCTCTTCTCAGCGTGGAAATGGACGGCAGCGAGGAAACCTTCCACATTTCGCAGCGGGCGTTTCGCCTGCAGGGCCGGCCACATCGGTTGCAGTTGTTCCGGCGGATGACGCGCGAGCTGTCGCGACAGGAAGTAGCGACCTGGAAGCGGGTGATCCGCGTGATCAGCCACGAGCTCAACAATTCCTTGGCGCCGATTTCCTCGCTGGCACACTCCGGTGCCGAGCTGGCGCGGCGCGGCGATATCGATCGGCTGCCCGGCGTGTTTGCCACTATCAGCGAGCGGGCCAAGCATCTGCACAGCTTCATCTCCGGCTACGCCAGTTTCGCCAAATTGCCGACACCGCAATCGGTTGCTATCGAATGGGCGCCTTTCCTGGATGGGCTGGCGCTGCACTGCAATTATCGCCTCGCCTCGCCCGCGCCGACGCGGCCGGGCCACTTCGATGCGGTACAGATCGAGCAGGTGCTGATCAACCTGATCAAGAACGCGCATGAGTCGGGCAGTGCGGAAGACGATGTCACGCTTTCCATCATCGAGGTCGGTCGCGAGTTGCGCATCGAGGTGGCCGATCGCGGGCCGGGCATGACCGAAACCGTGTTGGCGCAGGCGCTGCTGCCGTTCTATTCGACCAAGCGTGCCGGTACCGGGCTGGGTCTGGCCCTGACTCGTGAAATCGCCGAGGCGCATGGTGGCCGCGTGCTGCTAGCGAACCGTGAAGATGGTGGCTTGCGCGTTACGCTGTTGCTTCCGCAGACTGCCGTTCTTCGTTAGAGCCTGTTTACGATCTCCACGTAGCTCGCGTTGCGCCGTGGCGGTCGCCACGACGCAACCCTTCGGGCCGGGTCGGTTTGCCCCCATGCCGGCGTCATCACTCGGTCGTGTACCGACGTACACTCCCTCCTTCTTCCTTGGCCTGAGCGCAAACCGCTCCCGGCGCGGGCCACGTGGAGATCGTAAACAGGCTCTTATTGGCGAGCGCCGACAGTGCGCGTAACAACAGCTCGCCTATACTTGTGACTTCGTCACGGATGGGGACAGGCAATGGGTCAGATTCTCGCGTTAGTCATCGTATTGGTCGTCGTGATCACCCTGGCCAAGTTGGTGCGCATCGTGCCGCAGGGTTTCGAGTGGACGGTGGAAACTTTTGGCAAATACACGCACACGCTAAGCCCCGGTCTGCATCTGCTGATTCCGATCTATCAGACGGTTGGCCGCAAGATCAACATGATGGAGCAGGTGCTCGATGTGCCCTCGCAGGACGTGATCACCAAGGACAACGCGGTGTTACGCGTCGATGGTGTGGTGTTCTATCAGGTGCTGGACGCTTCCAAGGCGGCGTACGAGGTGTCCAATCTCGAACAGGCATCGCTGGCGTTGATCATGACCAATATCCGCACAGTGCTCGGCTCGATGGATCTGGATGAAAGCCTTAGCCAGCGCGACGGCATCAATGCCAAGCTGCTGCGTGTGGTGGACGAGGCGACGCACCCGTGGGGCGTCAAGGTCAACCGTATCGAGATCAAGGACATCGCGCCGCCGCGCGACCTGATCGACGCGATGGCGCGACAGATGAAGGCCGAGCGCGAGAAGCGCGCCAACATCCTCGACGCCGAAGGTTTCCGTCAGGCGGCCATTCTCAAGGCCGAGGGCGCGAAGCAGTCGGTCATTCTGGCGGCCGAGGGTGAGAAGGAGGCCGCGTTCCGTGCCGCCGAGGCGCGTGAGCGTTCCGCCGAAGCTGAAGCCAAGGCCACCACGATGGTGTCCAATGCGATCGCCGGTGGCAACGTCAACGCGCTGAATTATTTTGTCGCCAACAACTACGTCGAGGCGCTGAAAGAGATGGCCAAATCACCGAATCAGAAAATGCTGCTGCTGCCGATCGAGGCCACCGGCATTCTCGGTTCGTTGGCCGGCATTGCCGAGCTGGCCAAGGAGTCGCTGGGTCAGCAGCAGCGCTCGATCGCGCAGCCGCCGACGCCCACTTCGTTCCAGCCGCCGCAGCGCTGAGGCTGATGCCATGCCTTTTCCCGTGCATTACCTATGGTGGATTCTCGCGCTGCTGCTGATCGGCAGTGAGGTGCTGCTGCCGGGGTATTTTCTGCTATGGATCGGTCTGGCCGCGGCAGCGGTGGGTGCGGTGCTTTTGCTGACACCGCCGCTCGGGTTGCTGGTACAGGCGGTGCTATTTGCTGTGCTGGCGTTTGCCGCCTGTGTGCTTTATGCCCGCGTGTTGCGACCCAAACTGGATAAGCGCGAGCCCGGTAGCGAGACGCTCAACCGTCGCGGCGAGCGGATGATCGGCCAGCGCTACGAGCTGATCGAACCGATTATCAACGGTCGCGGCAAGGCGCGCGTCGGCGATGGCCAGTGGCTGGTGAACGGGCCCGATCTGCCGCTGGGCAGCCTGGTCGAAGTCGTTGCGATCGACGGCACCACGCTGAAGGTACGCGCAGCGGCATGAGTGCGAGTAGCGCCAGCAGCGGCGTGATCCATCCGTCGTTCGCGACCACCGCGATCAGCACGCGCATGGCGTTTTTGCTGGAGTTGGCACGCCGGCTGCATCAGTACGGTGCGGCGTCACCACGACTGGAGATGGCGATTTCCAGCTCAGCGCAGCGCTTGGGATTGCTGGCCGATGTATGGTCCAGCCCGACCGCCGTCATTATTTCGTTTACCGATCTGGGGCAGGGTGAGGAAGGCGTCGCACAGACCACCCAGGTTATGCGTCTGGCGCCTGGCGACGTGAATCTGGCACGGTTGTGCGAGGCGGATGAGATCGCGGATCAGGTAATTGCCGGGGAGGTCGGTCTGCGCGAAGGCTTTCATCGGTTGCGCGCACTGGGCCGGCCGGATACACGGCGCGAACAGGCGGCGGTGATCGCGACCTACGGCCTGTCGGCAGCCTGCGTGGTGGCGTTGTTTCTGCACAGCGCGTGGCCCGATCTCTTAACGGCCGCCTTCATTGGCTTGATCATCGGCAGCATCACCGTGATGGCGGCCAAGCGACCGCGACTGTCGATCGCCAGCGATGCGATCTGCGCGCTGGTGGCGACCACGGTGGCGATCGTGGTCAGCGCCTTCGTGGTGCCGCTGGCGATCAAGTCGGTGGTACTGGCCAGCTTGATTGTGCTGGTGCCTGGCATGTCGCTGACCACGGCGGTGCGCGAGATTTCCAGCCAGCATCTGGTGGCCGGCATGGCGCGTATGGGCGGTGCGGTCGCGACCTTGCTCAAGCTGACCTTTGGCACGGTGGCGGCAACGACGCTATGCACGGCCGTGGGCATTCAGGCGCGTGATTACACGCTACCGCCGTTACCGGGTTGGACCGAATTGCCGGCACTGGTCATTGGCGCGTTCGGGTTTGCCATTCTATTTCGCGCGGCTCGCAAAGACTGGCTGGTGGTGATGGGGGCGGTGATTGTCGGTTATCTCGCCACGCGCTGGGGTGGCAGGATTTCCGGTTCGCTGCCGGCCGCGCCGTTTGGTGTGTTTCTCGGCGGTTTTTTACTGAGTGCGCTGGCCAATTTCTATGCGCGCTTTGCCCACCGACCGGGTGCGGTGATCCGCGAGCCAGGGATTATCCTGCTGGTGCCGGGCAGTGTTGGTTTTCGCAGCATGTCGTTTCTGCTTCAACGCGATACATCGCTGGGTATGGATACGGGCTTGCTGTTGCTGACCCTGCTCGTGTCGCTTGTTGGCGGACTGATGTTTGGTGAGCTGCTGGTTTCACCACGTCGATCGCTGTAAGTAAAGCCGGCTTTAGCGATCTTTTCTGAACGCGCATCTATGTTCTCCGTAAAGAAAAACACCGGCTTGAGGCCGGTGTTTTTCTTTACGGAACGGCGCTAGATAATCTTGCGCCAGAACTTGGTGAAATAGGCCCGCTGGTCAGATCGCCAGATCCTTTTCCTTCTTGCCGGCCTTCAACGCATCGTTGAACCAATGCGGACGTTTGCCACGGCCGGACCAGGTCTGTGCCGGGTTGGCAGGGTTGCGATATTTCGGCGCCACCGGGCTGCCGGCGCGCTTGGCTTTGCCGCGAGCCTGACCAAAAATGTCTTCGAAGGTATAACCCTCGGCCTTGATCAGCGCGTGGACTTTATCGCGCAGCTTGACGACCTTTTCCTTGCTCAACTCGGTCTGGCGAATCTGCGCCTTGCTGATGAGGTCTTTGAGCTGGGTGTGATTGAGACTTTTGATATCGACGGCCATGATGAATTCCCGGGGTAAGGATGTCTGATTGAGACTGTTTGATTGGTTTTTTGAACGATTCGTTTTAATGTGTTTTTGATTAAAGGGTCTGGCCCTTATGCAGGGAAGGCAGGCCCAATCATCGTGTTTCACCGGTGATTCTGGCTGATTTATCAAAGCATTGTAAAGGTATGGGTATCGGCGTACCTATTTTCGGATAGCTGGTGATTAATTCATGCCGGATCGATAACTGTCGCGACCTATTGAAATGACGTCTGTGCCACCCGAATGACCGAAACGAAAATGGCCGCACAAGGGCGGCCATTTCGATTAAGTCCGGGTGGGTCTGGTTGAGCGTGTTTAATCAGACACCTTTACCGGGTGATTTCCGATTCAGCGAGTTAATCCAGCAGGGCGAGCAGTTCGTCCTGGCTGACGGCGCGGCTTTCGCTGTCCTGCCGGGCGCGATATTCCAGCGTGCCTGCGGCCAATCCGCGCTCGCTTACCACCACTCGGTGCGGAATGCCGATCAACTCCATGTCGGCAAACATGCCTCCGGGGCGCAGGCCGCGGTCGTCCAGCGCGGCCTCGATGCCGCGTTCGTTCAGTGATTGGTATAGCGCCTCGGCAGCCGCGCTGACCTCCGGCAGGTTCTTCGGATTGATCACGCACACCACCACGCGCCATGGGGCCATCGCGTCGGGCCATACGATGCCGGCATTGTCATGGCGTTGCTCGATGGCAGCGGCCACGATGCGGCTGACGCCGATGCCGTAGCAGCCCATGGTCAGCACCTTGCTCTGGCCGTCGTCGTCGACCACGGTCGCCTTCAGGGCCTCGGCGTATTTCTGACCGAGCTGGAACACATGGCCGACCTCGATGCCGCGCGCGATATGCAGGATGCCGTGGCCGTCCGGCGAGACATCGCCTTCGACCACGTTACGCAGATCGGCGATCCGGGTAACCCGCGCATCGCGCAGCCAGTTGGCGCCGGTGAAGTGGCTGCCGTCGGCGTTACCACCGCAAACGAAGTCGGCCAGCACCGCGGCATCGCGATCGACGATGACGGGGACGGTGTCGGGCAGGCCGACTGGGCCGATGAAACCAGGACGCGTGCCAGTGGCGGCGCGGATTTCCTCTTCCGAGGCCAACACGGACTCCTCCGGTAGTTCGGCCAGCTTGCCGGCCTTTACTTCGTTGATCTCGTGGTCGCCGCGCAGGCACAGCGCCACCAGCCCGTCGCGGCCGCGCACCAGCAAGGTCTTGATGCACTGTTGTGGTGAAACCTTGAGGAACGCCGAGACTTCGTCGATGGTTTTCTGGCTGGGTGTATCGACACGCTGCAATTCGGCGACCGGAGCCGGACGCTCGGCCGTGGGCGCCAGCGCCTCGGCTTTCTCCATATTGGCGGCGTAATCCGAACCGTCAGAAAACACGATGGCATCCTCGCCCGAATCGGCCAGCACCTGGAATTCGTGGCTGGCGTTGCCGCCGATCGCCCCGGTATCGGCCAGCACCGCGCGGAAGGTCAGGCCAAGCCGGGTGAAAATGCGCGTGTACGCCTGGTACATCGCTTCATAGGTTGCCGCCAGCGATTCCTGCGTGAGGTGGAACGAATAGGCATCCTTCATCAGAAATTCGCGCGCGCGCATCACGCCGAAGCGCGGGCGGATCTCGTCGCGAAACTTGGTCTGGATCTGGTAGAAGTTGACCGGCAGCTGCTTGTAGCTCTTCAGCTCGTTGCGGGCGAAGTCGGTAATCACTTCCTCATGCGTGGGGCCGTAACAGAACTCCTGTTGCTTGCGGTCCTTGATCTTCAGCAGTTGGCCACCGAATTTCTGCCAGCGGCCGGTTTCGTCCCACAATTCGCGTGGCTGGATCGAGGGCATCAACATTTCGATGGCGCCGGCGCGGTCCATCTCCTCGCGCACCACCTTTTCTACCTTGCGCAGCACGCGCAGGCCCAGCGGCGACCAGGTGTACAGGCCCGAGGCCAGCCGGCGGATCATGCCCGCGCGCAGCATCAGCCGATGACTGGCGATTTCGGCGTCGGCGGGTACTTCCTTGACGGTGGCCAGGTGGAATTGGCTGAGGCGCATGCGGGGTTCCGGCGTGATGAAAGACGCCAATTGTAGCGGGCCGCTGGCGAGGCCGTTCAGGTGAATGGCACCGAGTGCGGCAGAGACCTCCACCGGCGCAGAACAGGGCGCCGGTATGACAAATGGGAAAAGACTTACTTCCCGCAGTACTGCTGGTACTGCGCCTGTGCCGCGCTGGCCTGCTGCTTGCGCGCGCTGTCATCAAGCACGGTCTGTTTGCCGTCCTGCTGCATCACCACCGGAGCACTGCCTTGCAGGGCCGCCAGATTGGTTGTCAGCGAGCTGCACAGCTTGTTGCGGTTCTCCGGGGTGTCGGCCAGCGTTGTGGTGGCAGGTGTCGGCGTGGCATCGGGTTTGCTGGCGGCTGCCGCCGTTACAGGGGGCGGCGTATCCGGATCAATGACGCCGCTGGATTTCATTTCTTTGTACTTGGTTCCCTGGGTCGAGGGTGGTGACTGCGAGTAATGCACCGTGCCGTTGGCATCTTTCCACTTGTAGACCTGTGCACTGATGAGCGGGGCCACCAACAACAGCGCCAGGGCGATGAGTGAACGATGCATGGTTTTCTCCCTAAAAAGTGGTTCGACGACAGAGGTAAATCGACGTGCGATAAATCATCATGAATCCGGCGGATGGCCAGATCAACGGTTCTTAGTTAGCACCCCTACCGTCCGGACTCAAGTGACCGATGGTTTACACTGCGCGCATCCTGCCACGGTCTTGATTCATGAGCGAACCGATGCCTGTCCGTCAACCGCCCCATCGCGGTATCTACCTGCTGCCGAACCTGGTGACCACCGGGGCGATGTTTGCAGGTTTCTACGCGATTATCGTCAGCATCGGCGGACGCTATACCGATGCGGCAGTCGCGGTGTTCATTGCTGCCGTATTGGATGGTCTGGATGGCCGTGTGGCCCGGCTCACCGGCACCCAGAGCGAATTCGGCGTGCAGTACGACTCGCTGTCCGATCTGATCAGCTTCGGGCTGGCGCCGGCGCTCGTGATGTACACATGGTCGCTGTCCACGCTAAAGGACTTTGGCCCGCTGTGGGGCAAGCTGGGCTGGGCCGCCGCCTTTATTTATGCCGCCTGCGCCGCGCTGCGCCTGGCGCGATTCAACACGCAGGTCGGCGTGGCAGACAAACGTTATTTTCAGGGCCTGGCGAGCCCGGCGGCGGCGGCGGTGTGCATGTCGTTCGTGTGGGTGGTGGACAAGACCGGTTTGCCCGGCAGCGAGTTCTGCTTCATCACGCCGGTCATTGCGGTGATCGTGGGCCTGCTGATGGTCAGCCGGTTCCGCTACTTCAGTTTCAAGTCGCTGACGATGGGTGAACGCGGACGCGTGCCGTTCGGCTGGATGGTTTGCGCGGTACTGCTGCTCGGTCTGCTCGTGCTCGATACGGCATGGGTGCTGTTCGTCGGCTTTACGATGTATCTGCTATCCGGGCCGTTGTGGACGATGTGGGGACTAGCCACCCATCGGCGCCGCATTCGCCGGAGCAACGCCTGATGACGATGCCAATGCGCCAGCCGGTTGCCGCCAACCAGCGAGTCCGGGTGCTACGGGCTCTGGGTGTAACGCCCTGGGTGCAACGCGTTGAGCGTAGTGTGCCTGTAACCGATGCGGTCGAGCCTGTGCTTTCCACGCATGACTTGGCGGTCGGCGTTGCCTGCGTGGTGGTGTTGCCCGAAGGCTGCAGCACGCGCGAGCTCGATCTGCTCGGACGCTTGCTCAACGCTTGCGGGACAACCTTGGCCCGAGCTGCACGCGTCAGGGTGGTTGGCGGCCAGCTGACGGCCGACGTGCCGCACGCGCGAGCCTATCTGGTTTTCGGCGAGGCGCAGGCGCATGCGTTGGGGCGGACGTTGCCGGCGGCGGTCATGCATCGCGCGCAGATCGTGCTGGCGGATGAACTGACGCTGGTGCTGACCGCTGCTGATGCCAAGCGACGGCTATGGAGTGCGTTGCGCAATCTGCGCCGCGCATTGGCCGCTCCGGAGAACTGAGCGATGGTCGCGGTCGTCAAGCCCGTCATCCAGGTACGCGCGATGCGCAGCGACGATCTGGCCAGGGTCAGCGAACTGGAAATCGCTTCCTATGATTTTCCCTGGTCGCTTGGCGTATTCGCCGACTGCCTGAAAGCCGGCCACCCTTGCTGGGTGCTGTGTGTGGACGCGTTGGTTGCCGGTTACGGCATCCTGTCGATGGGTGCGGGCGAAGCGCACGTGCTCAATATATGCATCGATCAGGAGTATCGCGGCCAGGGACTTGGCCGGCATCTGCTGCGGCGGCTGCTGGATATCGCGCGCTGGAATGGCGCCGAGCGCATTTTCCTCGAAGTCCGACCGTCCAATCCTCTGGCGAAGACACTCTACGAGTCGATCGGGTTCAGGGAGATCGGCAAGCGGCCGCGTTATTACCCGGCCAAGAATGGGCGGGAAGATGCGATTGTGATGGTGCTGGTGTTGGGCGCAGCGTCGACGTAGCACGCTGCGCTTTTGTCTCCTTTCCCCGTTAGGGAGAGGATTGATATGCGAGGTGGGGCTTTCCTGCTCCTGTGGAGCCTGAGTAACTTTCCCCCTTCTTACCCCAGCTTCTGCGCCTGCTCGCGCAGGGCGTCGATCTGTTGGGTCCAGTCGGTGATGCGTTGGCGTTCCTGTTGCACGACTTCAGCGGGGGCATTGGCGACGAAGTTGGCGTTGTTGAGTTTGCCTTCGCACTTCTTGATTTCCGTTTCGATGCGGGTGATTTCCTTGGCCAGGCGGGCCTTTTCGGCACCGAGGTCGATCAGGCCGGCCAGCGGAATCATCACGCGCAGGGCGCCGACTACGGCGGCAGCCGCAGCAGGTTCATCGGCGCCGCTATCGATCCACTGCGGTGCGTCGACGCGGGCGAGGAAACTGATCTGCGCGGCGAATTTCGTGATGCGCGTACGGTCGTTGGCATCGCCGTCGGCAAGCAGCAGCGGGATCACCTTGCCGGGCGAGATGTTCATCTCCGAGCGGATGCGGCGAATGCCGCTGAGCACGTTCTTGAACCACTCGATTTCGGCAGTAGCCGCATCGTCTGCGGCGTAGTCGTCAGCGCGCGGGTAGGCGCATTCAAGGATGAGCTCCTTGGAAGAGTCCGGTAGGGATGCTGGCGTGTTCTTTGCGCTCAGGGAGGAGCGGGCAGGCAACTCCTGCCAGATCTCCTCGGTGATGAAAGGAATGATCGGATGCAGCGCGCGCAGCACCGATTCCAGCACCACCAGCAAGGTACGACGGGTGGATGCCGCCGCGGCCGCATCGTCACCGCTCAGCGCGGGCTTGGACAGCTCAAGGAACCAGTCGCAGAACTCGTTCCAGACAAATTCGTACAGCGCTTGCGCCAGATGATCGAAGCGATAGCTGCCGAAGTGCTGCTCGACTTCGTTCAACGTCTGTTTGAGACGGGTAAGAATCCAGCGTTCGGCTTCAGTAGCTGGTGCTCCCATGGGCGTGGCTATCTCGCCTTCCGACACGTTCATGAGCACGAAGCGTGCTGCATTCCACAGCTTGTTGCAGAAGGCTTTGTAGCCTTCTGCGCGCTTGATGTCGAAATTGATCGTGCGGCTGTAGCTGGCCAGCGCGGCGAAGGTGAAGCGCAGCGCATCCGTGCCGATCGAGGGAATGCCGTCGGGGTAATCCTTGCGGATGCGTTTTTCGACTTTCTCGCGCACCTGCGGAATCAGCAGCGACTTGGTGGATTTCTCCAGCAGCGGCTGCAGCTCGATGCCATCGATCAGGTCCAACGGGTCCAGCGTATTGCCCTTGGACTTGGACATCTTCTTGCCTTCCGCGTCGCGCACGATGGCGTTGATGTACACCTCGCGGAACGGCACCTGGCCGGTGAAATACTTGGTCGCCATCACCATGCGCGCGACCCAGAAAAAGATGATGTCGAAACCGGTGACCAGCACGGCGCTGGGCAGGAAGATCTTGTCGTGTTCCCAGTTGGCCACGATGTCGCCGCGCTCGTTCTTCACCGGTCCGTTGGCGGGCCAGCCCAGCGTGGAGAACGGCCACAGCGCGGAGGAGAACCAGGTATCCAACACGTCCTCGTCCTGGCGCAACGCACCGACGGGCGGTGTGCTGGCGTTGGCACGCGCATCGGCCTCGTCCTCGCCGACAAAGATGGTGCCCGCTTCGTCGTACCAGGCCGGGATGCGATGTCCCCACCAGAGCTGGCGGCTGATGCACCAGTCCTGGATATTGTCCAGCCATTGCGTATAGGTGCTGGTCCAGTTCTCCGGCACAAACTTGATCTCGCCCGAACGCACGGCATCGAGTGCCGGTTCGGTGATTGCCTTGCGGCCGCCGGGACGTCCATCCGGCAGCGTGTCGGATGTCAGGTCAACAAACCATTGGTCGGTCAGCATCGGCTCGATCACCGCGTCGGAGCGATCGCTCACCGGCACCTGCAGCTTGTGCGGTTCGACCTTGACCAGGAAACCGTCGCGCTCGAGGTCTTTCACCACGGCCTTGCGCGCGTCGTAGCGATCCAGCCCGCGATACGCTTCCGGCGCGTTGTCGCTCATATGCGCATCAAGCGTCATGATGATGATCATTTCGAGGTTATGCCGCTTGGCCACCTCGTAATCGTTGAAGTCGTGTGCGCCGGTGATCTTCACGCAGCCGGTGCCGAACTCGGGCTCGACATAGGTATCGGCAATGATCGGAATGCGGCGATCGCACAGCGGCAGGTCGACGTAGCGACCCACCAGATGTTTGTAGCGCTCATCGTCCGGATGTACGGCCAGCGCGCCATCGGCCAGCATGGTCTCCGGGCGGGTGGTGGCAATGGTCATGCCGTCGAGGCCGTCGATCGGACCATCGCTGAAGGGGTAGCGGATGTACCACATCGAACCATCGCGCTCGACGTTGTTCACCTCCAGATCGGACACCGCCGTGCCCAGCACCGGGTCCCAGTTCACCAGCCGGTTACCGCGATAGATCAGCCCCGCGCGATACCACTCGACGAACACCTTGCGCACGGCAGCCGACAGGCCCTCGTCCATGGTGAAGCGCTCGCGCGACCAGTCGGCTGCCGTGCCGATCCGGCGCATCTGGTTGGTGATGGTGGAGCCGGATTCCTCCTTCCACTTCCACACGCGTTCGACGAAGGCCTCGCGACCCAGGTCGTGGCGTGTCTTGTCTTCGACGGCGAGCTGGTTCTCGACGATCTTCTGCGTGGCGATGCCAGCGTGATCGGTGCCCACCTGCCACAACGTATTCATGCCGCGCATGCGCTGGTAGCGCACCAGCATGTCCATCACTGTCTGCTGGAACGCATGGCCCATGTGCAGCGTGCCGGTGACATTTGGCGGCGGCAGCAGGATGCAATACGGCTCGCCCCGGCTTTTATCGTCATGGCCCGCTGGCTTGAACGCACCGCTGGCTTCCCAGCGCGCGTACCACTTGGACTCGATCTGGGCGGGTTCGAAACTCTTTTCCATGGGGACTCGCAATGGCGCACCGTTTCGGGCGCGCAGATGGGCAACGGCAGAAATCCCATTGTACGGGGCAGGGATAGAGCTGCCAAAGCATTCATAATGGTGATTGCCCTGCGGAGCTGCCTTCAGTGAGCGGCTGTCCGCGAGATCCAGCGTTCACCTAATGGTCCGGCTGTTGCCACGACTATGGGTGGCGAGCTCCGCAGTGACGCGTCTCCCACGTCATCGCCACCGTATATTGTCAGGGCATCTGAAGTGGATGCTGCCTGATTTCGGCGCCGGGATGATAACAAGGCGTCTGCTGCAAGATGTGTGACCAAAAGGTTTGGCCAAAAAAGGTTTTTGCGTGCGATTGATCAAAACGTATGTGCTGGACAAGATGGAAGCGTGTTTTCGGTGGCCGCAGCGGCATATGCCGTGGATTCTGGCCACTTGTTGGATCACCGCAATCTCCGTGATGGGGATTTCCAACGCGTACGCGGAAATACCCAAGCCAAAAGGTTGGACTCTGCAATTCAGTGACGACTTTGTCGGGGCGGCGAATCAGCTCCCATCCAGGGCCAAATGGCGCTTCGATACCGGCCACCAGTATCCGGCAGGCCCTCCCAAATGGGGCACGGGCGAGATACAGGCCTACACCGCTGATCCGGCCAATATTTCCCTGGATGGACACGGCAACCTGCGCATTACGCCACTGCGCGATCATGCCGGCAACTGGACCTCGGCCCGCATCGAAACCAGGAAAGACAACTTCAAGCCGCCAAAGGGTGGTCTGTTGCGCATCGAAGCGCGTATCCAGATGCCAGACGTCAGCGACAAGGCCGCACTGGGTTACTGGCCCGCGTTCTGGGCACTCGGCCATAGCTATCGTCGCAACGGTAAATGGCCGCAGGCTGGTGAATTCGACATCATGGAAAACGTCAATGGCATCGACAGTGTATGGGGTATCCTGCACTGCGGCGTTTACCCCGGAGGTCCTTGCGGCGAACCCGACGGGCTCGGCCGCCGTGCGGCGTGCGCTCCCGCGACGTGCCAGGCCACATTCCATATCTACGCTTTCGAGTGGGACAACAGCGTATCGCCGGTGCAATTACGCTGGTACGTCGATGGCACGCTCTTTGACCATGTATCGCAAAACCAGCTGCCGGCGGCAACATGGAAGGAAATCACCGGGCAGGGCGGCTACTTTCTTCTACTGAATGTGGCCATGGGTGGCGGATTTTCGTACGCGATGGCCGGCGCTATACCAACGCCAAATGAGACGACCGAGCCAGGGCATCCAATGGTGGTGGATTATGTGGCGGTGTGGACGAGGGCGAGTGCGGCTAAGCACTGATGCGCTATCGTGCAGTGCGACTCAACGGTGGGCCCTAGTGCTGTCGCTTCGTGAGCTTGTTGAAGCCAAGAGCTTTCCCCGGAAAATGGCGGGTGTCTGGCGCTTACACCCCGCCATCAATCGTCAAAACCGTCCCCGACGTATACCCGGATAGCGGACTCGCCAGAAACGCCACCGCCGCCGCGATTTCCGCCGGCTTGGCGGGGCGGCCGAACGGCATGGTCTTGAACATTTCGCGCCAGCGTTCGGCGTCGCCCAGTTCACGTTCGGCGTTGGCGCGCTGCATGGTTTCCAGACGTTTGGTTTCGACCGGGCCGGGGTTGATGGCGACCACGCGAATGCCATCGACATGGCTGCCACGCGCCAGCGCCTTGGTGAAAGCCATGAGTGCGGCATTACCCGTGGCGCCAGCGAGATAGCCCGGTGGAAGCCACTGACCGGCAGCGCCGATCACGTTGACGATGACGCCGTGTTTGCGTTTGGCCATCATCGGATAGACGGCCCGGCTGAGCGAGATATAGCCGAATACCTTGAGGTCCCAGGCTTTGCGCCATGCGGCGTCGTCGATCGAAGTCAGCGTGCCGGGCGGAATCGCGCCGGCGTTGTTCACCAAGATATCGACGTTGCCTGCCCAGTCGGCGACAGCGCGAACGGTAGTGTCGGTCGACAGGTCGGCCGCCATGGTTTCCACGTTCACCGGAAATCGAGCTCGTAAAGCCGTGGCAACCTCTTCTAGTGCAGCGGCATCGCGGGCGACCAGTCGAAGGTCGCAGCTTTCGGCCGCCAACAGCTCGGCGATGGCCTGCCCGATGCCTTTGGATCCACCGGTGATCAGTACGCGTTTGCCGGAAAGTTGCAGGTCCATGTTGTTGCCCTGATAGTCGCTCGGAGGGTTAGAGGTATATCAGGACAGCCGTCATCGCCTGGTAAAACAGCGGGGTCGCGATCAAACACTGGCTTATACCAGGAGCGTCCAGCGGAAGATTCTCAGCCGCGCAGCGTGCGCCCGTAAGCGTGGACTTCATCCACCAGTACCTTCACGTGCTCGGGATCGACTTCCGGCGTGATGCCGTGTCCCAGGTTGAACACGTGGCCCGGATGATTGCCGTAACTATCCAGCACGGCGCGCGCCTCATGGCGGATAACCTCCGGGCTGGCGCGCAAGATGGCGGGGTCGAGGTTGCCCTGCAGTGCCACGCGGCCACCGACGGCTGCGCGGGCATCGGCGAGGTCGATGGTCCAATCAACGCCGAGTGCAGTGCAGCCGGTATCAGCGAGTGCGCCGAGGTGCTGGCCAGCGCCTTTGGAGAACAGCACGATCGGCAGATCGCGGCTGTGCGGGCTGGCTTTCAGTGCATCGACGACATGAGCCATATAGCGCAGCGAGAATTCGCGGAACGGGGCGGGGCCGAGCAGGCCACCCCAGGTATCGAACACCATCAGCGTCTGTGCGCCGGCGGCGGCCTGGGCGATGAAGTACGCAGCGACGGCTTGCGCGAGAGTATCGAGCAGCCGGTGCGCGAGCTTGGGCTCGTTCCAGCACATCGCCTTGAGGGTGGCGAAATCCTTCGAGCCCGAGCCTTCGACCATGTAGCAGGCCAGTGTCCATGGGCTGCCGGAGAAGCCGATCAGCGGCACACGACCGTCGAGCTCCTTGCGGATCAGCCGCACGGCATCCATCACGTAACGCAGCTCGGTGTCCATGTCGGGCACGGCGAGCTTTTCGACGTCGGCGTGCGTGCGCACGGGGTGCGCAAAGCGCGGGCCTTCACCCTGCGCAAAGCTCAGGCCCAGTCCCATCGCATCGGGGATGGTGAGGATGTCGGAAAACAGGATCGCTGCGTCGAGTTCGAAGCGTTCGAGTGGCTGCAGAGTGACTTCGCAGGCCAGCTCGGGGTTCTGTGCCAGCGCCATGAAGCTGCCGGCGCGGCCGCGGGTAGCGCGATATTCCGGCAGGTAGCGGCCAGCCTGCCGCATCACCCAGATCGGCGTGGTATCGGTAGGTTCACGACGCAGTGCGCGCAGGAATCGGTCGTTCTTCAGTTCGGTCATGTCAGCGTCCGTACGGGCCTTCCAGGCCTTGCGCAAACATCACGCGAAACCCCCGCTTTAGCTGCGCGTCGCGGGCTTTCTCGAACGCAGCAATGGCCTCGTCACGCTCCAGATACTGCTCGCGCTTGAGCGAGGCGCGACCGCCCTGATTGCCGGATTCGCGGTACAACGTCCAGCCGCCGAGCAGATCCTGCTCCAGCGTGATCTGGACGTAGCGCGGTGCGTCGGAATTGCCGGGCACGGTTTGCAGATAGAGGCGCATGGTTTCCCGATGTGCAGTACGGCGAGACAGACCGTAAAGCTTGGCATTCTAGAAGGCTGGCGGCTCGGTAGCGAGCTTAGTCTGCGCAGCGCGTATTTGCGCTAATGCTTAATGCTTGTATGGATAACGTTGCGATTTGACGAGTTGAAGGCGGCCATGACTGAAAACGTAGTAATAAAGGCCATTGTCGTCATGTTCGTTACGGCTTCCCTGAATAACGAGAAGTTCGCTATTGCTACGAAAATCAAAAGCATAAAATTCTTTGCCGATGCCTTGATCGGCCTGGTCCGTATAACTCACAGTGAAGGGCAGCCAGTAAACGCTGCCGTCCTTCGCATTCAAGATGAAAACCATCGAACAGCTGCTTCCACAGCCGACAGCTGAAAGAACGTAATGCCCTGCAAAGTTGACCTTGCCGATATGTGCAGCGTTACGGATCGTTGATTGGTATTCGTGATCTTTTGGGGTCTTCAGAAGCGGCTCTGAAACATTTGCAGTAGGCTTCTCGACTACGGGATAGTCCGAAAACTTTGGCGTCGCAAAAGTCGCTGCGCTAACCGGTTCCTCGATGCTTAAAACCACAAGCATGGCAAATACTATTTTTGCGGTCATGGGGTGTATTTCTTTAGATGGCTGCAGTCAACGTCGCAAGCACATCCGCCTCGCTAACATCCGAAACAATCTCCGCTCTTCCCATTCCGCGCCACAGAATCAGCCGCAGCGAACCGGCAGTGTTTTTCTTGTCCAGCCGCATCAGCGCCAGCAACTGCTGCGGATCCATGCCGGGTGGAATGGCCGTGGGCAGGCCGATGGCGTGCAGCAGGCTGTGCAGGCGCGTGGTGTCGGCTGGATCGCTCATGCCCAGGCGTTCGGATAGCTGTGCGGCCAACAGCATGCCTACGGCGACGCCTTCGCCGTGCAGCAGGGTGGTGTAATGGCCGGCGGTTTCCAGTGCGTGGCCGAAGGTGTGACCGAGGTTGAGCAGGGCGCGCTCACCCTGTTCGGTCTCGTCGCGCGCCACCACGCCGGCCTTGTAGCGCACTTTGCGCGCGATGGCCTCCAGCAAGGTGTTGCTGTCGCGGGCAGCGAGCAGATTGGCGTTGTGTTCCAGCCAGTGGAAGAACGGTTCGTCGCCGATCGCCGCGCCTTTCACCACTTCGGCGAGGCCTGCGCGGTATTCGCGATCGGGCAGGGTGATCAGCGTGTCGATATCGGCGAATACCGCGCGCGGCTGATGAAATGCGCCGACCAGATTCTTGCCGGCCGGCAGGTTGACGCCGGTCTTGCCGCCAACCGAGGAATCAACCATGGCCAGCAGCGTCGTCGGCATCTGGATGAAGTCGATGCCGCGCATCCAGCAGGCGGCGGTGAAGCCGGCCATGTCGCCGATCACGCCGCCACCCAGCGCGATGATGCTGGCGTCGCGAGTGGCGCCGAGTTTGGCCAGCGCGTCCAGCGCGAGGCCGACATTGGCGAAGGTCTTGTGTGCCTCGCCGTCCTCCAGCAATAGGGACGACCACGACAGGCCTTCCAGCCCTTTCGCCACGTGATCGAGGTACAGCGGCGCCACCGTGGTGTTGCTGATCACCAGAGCGTGTCGGCCGCGCAGCGCGGCGCGCCAGCGTGCGTGATCGGCCAGCAGGCCGGCGCCGATTTCAACCGGATAGCTGCGTTCGCCGAGTGCGACGGTGATGGTCTGGATGTCGGGGAGATTCATGCGGTCTGCTGGGATGAGGCAAGGGGATGACGCTGCCAATAATGATCGATCAACGCGATGCAGCGTTCGGTCGCGGTGGCCACGCTGCCGTGTTCGCCTGGTACCGCGAGATCGGCGACGTCGCGGTACAGCGGTTCGCGGATCAGCGCCATCGATTGCAGCCGTTCGTGACGATCGGAGACTTCCAGCAGTGGGCGATGGTGGTCGCGTTCCAGGCGCTCCAACTGCTGCGCGATGCTGGCCTGCAACCACACCACGTAACCGCGATCGAGCAGGTAGGCGCGATTGTATGCGGCCAGCACGGCGCCAGCGCCAGTGGCCATCAATACACCGTTGCGCTGGCTGCATTCGTCGATGGCCGCGGTTTCGCGCTGGCGAAAGCCCGCCTCGCCCTCGATCTCGAACACGGTGCTCACGTCCACACCGCACTGGTGTTCGATCTCCTGATCGATATCGACGAACGGCAGGCCATAATGCACGGCGAGGCGACGCCCGATGGACGTTTTGCCGGCGCCGGTCGGGCCGACGATGAACAGGTTGCGTGACGGGTTCATGCGCAAATGCTAACAGGGCGCGTACCCGTTGCTGTAGCGAGGCTGTGGCGACTGAGGATGATGCATTGAGCGAACGCGTATTGCTGGCGGGCTGTGGCGACGTTGGTCTGCGTGTCGCGCATCGGCTGCTAGCGCGTGGCGACGAGGTATGGGCGCTACGTCGCCAACCGCCGGTGGATGACGACAGCGGCGTCCATTGGCTGTGCGGTGATCTCACCCATGCCGACAGCCTGCACGTCTTGCCTGCAGGTATCACGCAATTGGTCTATCTGCCGACGCCGGATCGGCGGGATGAAGCGGCCTATCGCGCCACCTTTATCGATGGGCTGCGATATGTGCTGGATGCGCTGAGCGGTGCTGCATTGCAACGTGTGCTGTTTGTCTCCTCCAGCGCGGTCTACGGCGAGCATGGCGGTGACTGGGTGGATGAATCGACGCCTGCGGCACCTTGCGGTTTCAACGGCAAAGTCTTGCTGGATGCGGAGCAGTGGCTGGCGAGCCAATCCGTTACTTCAATCACGTTGCGTCTTGCCGGGCTGTATGGTCCTGGCCAATTGCAGTTGCTCGATCGTCTGCGCACAGAGCAGGTTCGCGTACCGCGCAGGACGAAACATTGGGCCAACCGTATCCATACCGACGATGCGGCATCGGCGATCGTGCATTTGCTGCAACTCGCCGATCCGCTACCGCTATACCTCGGTACCGACGACACGCCGCTGCCACTGGATGTGTTGTACGACGCACTGGCGCAACTGATCGGCGTTGATCCGCCGCAGGACGGACCGACGCCCGCCGCGATCGGCAGCAAGCGACTCAGCAATGCGCGCCTGCGCGGCAGCGGTTTTGCACCGCGCTGGCCGGATTCGCGCGAGGGCTACGCGGCTGTGCTCGATAGCTCATTCACTTGACCACAGAGAACACTCATGGCGAACAGCATCATCTGGCCAGCACCAGCAACGAGATCCGCGGCAGTTGTATCGTTCGATCGTTGTCGACCAGCTCAACCGTGGCTGAGTCCGGTCACATGCCGATCGTCGTCGTACTCGACGCAGCTGTCGGCGATTGCCGGCAAGGTCGCGAGAGCATGTCGGCTGAGGCGTTCGTAGTGGGCCAGGAAGCGGACCATCGCCTCGGCATCCATCGCCAGCGGCGCATGGCGCGCCAGCAGATCTTCTTCCTGTTCACTGCGCCAGCGACTCACGATATCCCAGCTCGGCGCCTGCAGCACGATCAGTGCATCGAACTTGCGCCATAGCGGCTGATAACCGCGCAGCTGCTTGTTGACCCAGTGGCGCCAGCTGCCGTCGGGATCTTCCTTGCGCTCAAGCTCGTTGACCGGGTCGGCAAGGGCGGCTTCGGTTTCCGGACGAATGCCCAATGCCCACCCTTCCACGATGACGAGCTTCGGCGGTCGGATCGAACGTGGCCAGCGCGAGGGGGGAATGCGCGTGTCGCGGCCCTTGTCGAAACGCGGGTGCGCCACCGGCAGCTTGTCCGATGCCTTGGGCAGCGCGGCCAGCACAGACAGCATCAGCTCGATCTCATGCGTGCCTGGCACGCCGCGGGTGCGCAGCAGCGGGTGAATCTGGTGAGCCAGTGCCTCGCGGTCGCTGCGCGAGTAATAGAAATCATCCAGTGACAGCACGTCGGTATGCCAGCCACGCGCTTCGGCCTGCGCCTTCATCACCCGCGCGAGCGTGCTTTTGCCGCTACCCTGCAGGCCGGACAGGCCCAGAATATAAGGTCGACGCGAGCGGGCGATGCGGCCGGCATACTGATCCAGCAGGTGGCCGGCAAGAGCCTCGTTCTGCGCACTGGCCTGGGCCGTCATGGCGAACGGCCCGGGTAGCGGCCAAGAACTGGCATGCGATAACCGCGATGCAAAGCCGTGTCGCAGCAATGCGCCATCACGCCACATGCATGGGCGTTACGGGATAGATGCGGCATTGCACTATCATCGGTCGTGTTCATCCGCGCCATGATGGCGCGTGTTGGCCTCGATGCAAAAGGAAAGTTTTTACCGCCATGCTCAACCCCGAAATTCTTAATACTTTTGTACAGCTGCTGGACGAAGCCAGGGCCAGCGGTGAACTCGAGCCGACGGCGATGAACCTGGCCACCGTGGACGGTTCTGGCCGGGTGGCCTCGCGTATCGTGCTGCTCAAGGGCGTCGATGAGCGCGGTTTCCGCTTCCACAGCAATTACCAGAGCGACAAGGGCAGCCAGCTCGACGTGCATCCCCAGGTCGCGCTGTGCTTCCACTGGAAGCAGCTGCGCCACGGCGTGCAGGTGCGTGTGGAAGGCGCCGCGCGCAAGCTGCAGGCTGCCGAATCCGACGCGTATTTCGCCGGCCGGCCACGCGGTAGCCAGATCGGCGCGTGGGCCTCGCAGCAATCGCAGACATTGCCTGACCGTGAAACCTTCGAGCAACGCGTGGCGAAGTACGAGCAGGAATTCGAAGGCCGCGATGTCACACGCCCGCCGCATTGGGGCGGCTTTCTGGTCGAGCCTGACACGGTCGAGTTCTGGTACGGCGCCGAGTTCCGCCTGCACGAACGCGTGCGCTGGAACCGCCACGGCCAGACCTGGACCAGCCGGTTGCTTTATCCATGAATCGCGCGATGTCCGCCGAGCAGGTCGCACAGGACAGCTTCGCGGTGCACACGCATGGTCGCGGCTTCAGCGACATCACGGCACGGGTGGACAATCTCGTATCAGCCAGCCATGTGCAGACGGGCATCGCGAATATCTTTACCGCGCACACCAGTTGTTCGCTGCTGATCAGTGAAAACGCCGATCCCGCCGTTCGCCGCGACCTGGAGCGGTGGTTCGCTCGCGCTGTACCCGATGGCGATGCGATCTTTGAGCACGACGCAGAGGGTCCGGACGATATGCCGTCGCATATCCGTGCCACGCTGACCGGCGTCACGCTTACGGTGCCGGTGCATGGCGGCAAGTTGCAGCTCGGCACATGGCAGGGCATTTTTCTGTGGGAACACCGCACCGATCCGCACCAGCGCAAGGTCATGGTGACGGTGCTGGGTCAATGAGCGTTGGACGCGTCGCGCGTGACTGATCGCAAGCCGTTGGATCATTATCCGCAACGCGTCGTCTGCCTCACCGAGGAGCCGACCGAAGTGCTGTACGCGCTCGGTGAGGAACACCGCATTGTCGGCATCTCCGGCTTCACCGTGAGGCCATCGCGGGCGCGCAAGGAAAAGCCGAAAGTCTCCGCCTTCACCAGCGCCAAGATCGGCGAAATCATGAAGCTCGAACCCGATCTGGCCATCGGTTTCTCCGATATCCAGGCCGATATCGCGCGTGAGCTGATCAAGTGCGGCGTCGAGGTTTGGATCAGCAATCATCGCAGCGTCGATGGCATCCTCGCCTATATCCGTCGGCTCGGCGCGATGGTTGGTGCAAGCGAAAAAGCGGAGGTTTACGCGCAACGCGCCGAGCAGTACATCGCTGATATCCGTGCGGCGGTTGCGAAGCTGCCACGCCGGCCGAAAGTCTATTTCGAGGAATGGGACGAGCCGATCATCACCGGTATCCGCTGGGTTGCCGAGATCATCGGCATCGCCGGCGGCGACGACTGCTTCCCCGAACTCGCGCGCGAGCCGCTGGCCAAGCAGCGCATTCTGGCCAATGGTGACGAAGTAATCCGGCGCGCGCCGGACATCATCCTCGGCTCATGGTGCGGCAAACGGTTCCGACCTGAAAAAGTCGCGGCGCGACCGGGTTGGGAAACCATTCCTGCGGTGATCCACGGGGATCTCTACGAAATCAAATCACCGATCATTTTGCAGCCGGGGCCGGCAGCATTGTTTGATGGGTTGGATGCGATTCATCGGATTGTGAGGGAGTGGGCGCTGCGCTGAATCGGCTCTTTGTGATTGTCGGGGAAGGTAGGGTTGCCTGTCATTGCCGGTGGGATGCTGATCATTGGCGGCGATAGTTGTGGCGACTTACGCAATCGTGTTCGCCTGCCGCGGGCTTTCGTCCGCCATCGGCGGCCGAGTCACTTTTCTCTTGCGTGCCCGAAAGCAAGTCTATGTATACAAAGTTTTGGTAAATAGCGCCGCCGGAAAGCGTCTTTCCGGATGTTTTAGTTAGAACCCAAGAGACATAACAGCTGATCAGCGCGGGCCTTGGATCGCTGGCGATCATGTCGAGCAAGTGATATGTCGCCTCCGGTTGGCTCGAAAAAGGATTGCATATAGTTACGCCCAACAAGCAGGCGGGTAGCGGCCGACTTCATCCCTTGAGACAGGGAAGCGCCGGTGTGGCGCTAGCTGATCGGCTAAATATTTGCTTTTTACTTTAGATAGAGATGGGCGGAATAGCCCTGTCGCAAGTACCTCTACCGTGTCATCGTCGGACTGCTCTGTTGCGGATTCACTGGTGCTGCTTGCTGTTGTGACTGAACCTGCTGCTGCGTCTGAGCGTGCTGCGGCAAAGCCTGATTGACCTGCGTCATCTGCTGTGTGCTCTGCTCAATGGGTATATGGACCGCTTGGGCTGTCTCGACACCAGCAACGTTCTTGAATGCGCCAGGGATGACGTTCTGAGCAGCAAACGCCTTTGAACCATCATCGCTCAGCGCAACTGTGTCGATCCGCTTCAAGCCCTGCGCCTTGGCCTCGACCGTCAAGGCGCCGGCCAGATTCTCACTGTGATGGTCCGACGCGCGGCCGTGCTGGGCATCGATCTTCTTTACACCGTCATGCACCTGCTGAAACAGCTTATTGTCGGGATGCGATGGATGGTTCAGCTGGATCGGATGCGCCTTGGCGAAATTCGTAACGTCCTCCATCCCGCGGGAAGTTGCATCGTAGGCTTGGTGTCCGGCATGCGCGGTCGCCTCAATACCGCGCGACGTGGCATCGACGGTGGCGTTATAGCCCTTGACCGCTTCATGCCCTACGTACTGCGCCCCGTGCTCGGTCGCGTGCGCTGCTTGGATCGTCTTCTCTTTAGCGTAGTCGTAACCTTGGTGCACCTCATGGCCAACGTACTGCGCCCCGTGCTCGGTCGCGTGAGCTGCTTGAATCGCCTTTTCTTTAGCGTAGTCGTAACCCTGGTGCGCCTCGTGGCCAACGTATTGCGCGGCTTGCTCAGTCGCGTGAACGCCTTGGATCGCCTTCTCGTCGACAAAGTGCCCCGTCGCCATACCGACCTCAACAACTGCTTTCCTCTCCTCCCAAGGCAAAGAAACTACGGAACGTGTGACGAGGACATCTTGACGGTAATGGTCAATCATCCCTTTATGGGATTCGTATAGCGCCTCGTTTTCCTTGGAAATAATCGAGTGACCGAGACGGGGATTATTGGGGAGAAAATTGGTCGCGCTATGCGCGTCAAAGTCCGTTCCTTTAATCGGGTTGCCGAGGTTAAGCGGCCCAGCGTTGTCCCGATAGCCAGCCTTTTGAAGCCTGTCGATATCCTGCTGCGAAGCGTAAATATGGGTCTCACCAAAGTGCTTGCTCGCTGCGCTGACCACGTCGGTAGCACGCACGTAGTTGATGACCTGGTTCCCGCCCTCGGGAATGCCTTGAAAAAGCCCAGCAGCCCCATACGCATTGTAGGTTTCTCCATGCAGGCCGCATCTATAGGCCGTTATTTCGGCCAGTGTGCCACCCAGGGAATGGCCGGTGACGGTGGCATGGAAGGACAAATAGTTTTGTTCGTCAAAGCGCTTTCCTTCCTCTAAAGCCTTTTTTGTGAAAGCCATCGCGTCGGGTGTCTGCGCATTAACTCCGGCAGTGACCATTCCTGCATCGGTCGCAATGTCTTGGTACTTCATCCTAGGTGCATCGGTTCCGCAATGGGCAATAACAATATCCCCCGTGTCCACGCGCACGTAGGCAGTTCCCTGATACCCGTTCAACTTATTGTGAACTTCATCTAAAACTTTGTAGTGAACGTTGCCCAAAATCACCTCTTGGCCAATTCGGTGGGTGTTGTATGCATCGTCCGCGAGCATCGCATGATCTTCGGTACCGATAGTCATGGCGCGACTCCCTTGGCAGACAGCGTGATGACGAAGAAATCGCTCCTGTGCTTCTTAACCGTATCCGACAAATTTTGTCCGCCATCGCCGTAGCTTAGGTCGCTGCCGTTTGAGAGGGTTTTAATCGGGAAATAAAGGTCCACCGACTTTTGACCCTGCACATCACTCAGACCTATACCCGGACCGAAGTCCACGCCATTGCCATTGATCTTAAACACGGTCATTGCGGACGACATGACCCAATGACAGACGCCCAAGCCGTAATAGTCTTCATCGAGAAAATAATCAGTGACCACTGTTCCCTTGTATGTGTGGTCATCTACTTTTTTAATCTCGAATGGTATGAACTGTGCCAAGTTGCTGTGATGCCCGCTGATCGAATCGGCGGCCACACAGGTATCGCTGCTTTTCACCTCGTACTGCATCGATCCCTTCACCGTATCAAAATCCTTTGGTGCCCCATGAACCGTGATGGTGATTTCGTAGCGCATCTTCGGGTTTGGGTTTTGCTTGATGTCGGGAGTTTTCATTGTTGATGCGCCACATCCGGAAGTGATCAGGGTCAGAGAAAAGAGCAGCACTGCAGTCAAGCGGTTAAGCATGGAATTTCTGCCTCCATAGAAGGTGTTCGGTCGCCATCGTCCCGAGCGGGATGATTTGGTCGTCGACGGAGAGAACAATCAGAGCTTGACTGTGTGATACACGCATTTCGGCATAGCTGGGGAGACCACAGCTATGCGACGTGTTGCCCGGTTCAGCCATGCTTTGGCTATGCATAAATCGGCGCTCCATGCTTTATACAACTTGCAGTCTAACGCTAATCACTTTATACATTTTGGGTCTAACGCTAATCGTTCCAACGTGTGGACTTCGAGCCATCATGTCAGAAAAGTCCTACACAAATTGTGGATACACTTCGATCTTAGTGACGTCCTTTTCCTAGATACGTTCCAGTACCTAGCGACACGTTGGCGACCCTTTCACTTCCGGTGAAGCGGAGAAGATCACGCACTTCCTGCTGGTCCCGTATTTCCGGGCCTACACACGCCTTTCACTGCTTACCGCAAGGAGCTCATGGGTACACACCATCTGATTAGGATGACTTGGAACCAAAGGGGCATGAGGACGAGCGACAAGTTGGCAATTCGCGAGGTGTATTACTCAGCCAGAACCACGTCCAATCGCTTCGCGGGAGTGCCACATTAGATCTTGCTCTATGCGTTCTGTAATTTACCCTTGTCCATCTGCAGCTTTCAATCGAAGCGCTTCGGCGCGATCCCCAGCCCGTCAATGACAGGAGCACATTTACAGCCAAGCGAGTGCGGTGCTGGGGAGGAGCATGTCACAGAGCGCACGGGGCGGCACCTATCTGGCATTTCCGGACAGGGCGCGAGCACGCGTCACGGTTCATCAGCCTGTCTGAGACAGGGACTCCGAGCACGTGTCACCCGGCGCGCTAGCGCTTATGGCGCATTCGCCAACGAGGCGACATCGTCCACGCTGAGGGCGCCGTGATAAATGCGGAAGTCATCGATCTTGCCGTTGAAGTAAGGGTCACTGTTGTATTGGGAACGCCCGATCCAGTTTTGGTTCGAATCCCAAATCCGGAACGGAGCGAGGAACATGTCGGTATTTGAGCCCACCGCGAGGCCATTCACGTACAGCGTGCCGACGCTGCCGGACAGCGTCACCGCGACATGGACCCAGGTCCCGATTGGCAGTGCAGCGTTGCCGTTGATGCTCCGCTCACCACTGACTCCGGTAATGGTCATGGAAAAGCAGGTCACGCCACTGCTCGCGCATGGCGTGAGCATCAGGTAGCGATCGGTGCCCGCGCCAAAATCGAATACGCGCTCCGAATTTCTGGAGGCGTTCCAGAACACCCACACGGAAACCGTGAAGTCCGCGACATCGTCCATGAGCTGGTTGGGTAGGGCGACATATCCGTTGCTGCCATTCAACGAAAGCGCGTTGCCTTGTTTACCAGCGACCCAGGTAGCGCCGCCATTGAGCGTGCCCGCGTGGCCGTTGCTGCTGGAATCTGCCGCGCTCGTGCCAATCGTGTTGTTGAATGGCAGATGCGTATGCAAGTGTGTGCCCGTCAGCACGGCTGTCTCGTTGGACGGCGCACTTTCACCGTGAGGGGTGTTGGCCGTGACGATGTAATACCAGGTGCCAGGGGCTGGTGGGGTATCGGTATAGGTGAGCAAATCCGTGATGCCGCTTGCGACTGTTGTATATGGCCCGCCCGCCTGCGCGGAGCGCTTGACGGTGTAGTCGATGGCATAGACACCGCCCCACCAGGACAACACGACAGCGCCCGCGCTGATGTAACCAGAAAGTCCGCTCGGTGCTGCGCCGGTGGGAATCGCGTCCAGCGTGTAGGCCAGGGTGCCGTAACCAATAAAGTCCCAGTCGCCCCCTTCAGGTTGAATGGCGAGTGCCTTCTTGGTGGAGTACGGCGCGGCAAGCCCCTTGCGGTTGACGTAATGGTTGTAGATAAGAGCCCAGCATGGCGTCGCGTCGCCTTGCTTCAGGATTGAGAATGTGTTCCAGGTGTAGACACCGTTCTGGTAGGGCACATACGGAACGGTGTAGTAAGTGGTCCCCGATGCAATAACGTTTGCCTTGGCGGAATACTCTGTCCCGGCCAGGAAACGGTTGTTGTCGTAGCCGTAAAGGTCCACGCCCTGATGCCAGGCCATTTCGCACACTACGGCCATAGCCGCAATGCCGTCCATGGTGTGGGGTTGGTCGCGGCCGGATTCCTGCCACTGGCACAGATAACCTGGATGCATGTAGTACGCGGCACGCATGACACAGCCATTGCCATTGCCCGTCTTGAAATAGCCAACAGCTTCGTCAAACAGTACCCGGTCGTCGCACAGGATGCCGATGGCCATGATGGCGGCCATGTTGAAGAGATACCAGTTGGCATTGATCTGCAGTGGGCTGCGACCACCGTGATTGCTCAGCAAGTCATGCGAAATCGGATAGAAGATGGTGCGTAACATGTTCTTGACTGAGGCTAAATTGCCGTCAGTGAAGCCGCTATAGTCGCGCAGCATTTCCGCGATATTGGCAAGCTCGAAGCCTTGGGGGCCGGAGACCAGCGCGCGGTCTCTGCCTTGGATCGAGGTCAGGGTGGAGGCCCAGCCGTTGAGCATGCTCGTGGCTTTGGCGGCATATGTCGCGTCGCCCGTAATCTTCCACCGCAACGCCATACCGTACATCGCAGCGCACTCGTTGTAGAGCCTCGAAAAATTCTGCGTCACATCGCGACCACGATAAATTGTGGACACAGGGGCGGAGCTATACGAAAGCGTTGCCTTGGGGCTGGCAACTAGCAAATCCCAACTACCGACCCAGGGTGACCTGATGTGTTTCTGCGCCATCCGAACAAAATCGGCCTGCGTATGCATCAGACCGGGATGCGCAAATGCGCTGGGAACGTTGCTGCTTATCGTCCCGAGCTGCGAAGCGAATGTGCGGCCAGTGCAGGCCATGAGTGCCAGGGAGCCCAAGCCAAACAGAAAGCCACGACGCGACAAGTCGGCGTCGATCAAGCCATGGTCCAATGCTGGTTCGTGTTCGGAGGCTGTGGGTGGGAATTGCTCAACGCGTGTGCACGCTTTGTGCGATTTCAATTTTTTCACCAGGGACTCCATCCAGAAGTGACTACCATTAAAAGAAGGCTCCTATCATTTAGTGATAGGAGCCGAGTTGGATCAGGTTGTATGCGGAGAACGTCTACGTGACTGTTAGTGCTTTATTGATTAGTGGTAAACGACGTGATCATTATCGGACTCCAATAGCCGTTATAGGCCTGTAGCGATAACCAGTACGTAGTGTTGGGCTGCAAGTTGGTTACGGTCCAACTGCTGGTGGTGAACCCTTGGTTGGTACCGGCGATCGCATTGCCGGCATAGGCATCGGCCTGGCTCGCATACAGCGCGCCATAGACGCCAGCATGAGCAACCGTACCGCCGAATACGGGCTGGATGCCTTGGTCCTTGATGCTGAAATTCACTGTCGCCGAGTTGGAAGTTGGCGTTACCTGGACGTCGGTTGGTGCGCTCGGATCGTGGGATACCGGTGTCACTGAACTCGAAATCGACGGGCCGCTACTGCCCTGCGCGTTGAACTCCATCACCGTAATTTTCGCCGGTACGCCGTTAGCCAGACCATCGATATAGCTGGTGGAAGCGGAGGGTGGCAGGCTGACCGGCCCGAACGTGTTGCCGTCCTGCGTGGCGGTGAGCGTGTAGCCCTGCTCGACCGGGTTGGCGGGCTGACCGGCCCAGGTCACCTGGATATTGCCGTTGCCGCCGGTGGTGGCCGTGATGATCGGGGCGTTGGGTACGCCGACGGCGGGCGTGGGAACGGGCAGTGTCTGGTTGGTATTGCCGCCGTAAGTGACGGAGATCGGTGTCCAGCTATCGCTACCGGCCAGATAGACGTTGGGCGCCAGTGCCGCGGCTTGCGACGAAGTGAGCGGCACATTGCTCTGCGGCGAGGTGCTTTCGCGTTGGCTGAGATCGAAGGTCGTCCAGGTGCTGTTGGCGCCGGGGTAATACGAGTCGTACTCGCGATACGTCGAGGTGGGCAGGTTGTTGGTACCGCCTTGCGAAACCGGTAGCGGAATGAATTCGATCCAGCCTTGCTTTACAACTTCCGGACCCATCTTGGTATTGAGGAAGTAAGTGGTGGCGTAGGCTCCCCATGGACGACCCAACCAGACATTGGTCATGTACGGGCTGTCGAACAGCAGTTGCGAGTTGGTGAACACGAAACCACTGTCTTCGCTCGCGCTCGCACGGTTCTGCGCAGTGATGGTCGCTTCGCCGTTAAGGTCGCCATGCACCTTGGTCTTGATCAGGCAGTTGTCGAACACCACCTTGCCATTACCGAAGATGTAGTCGACGTAGCCTTCGATATAGCTGTTATTGAAGTAGGCGCGGCTGTCGTTACCGAGATAGAGCGTGTCCTGGCCACCCAGCAGCAGCACCGCGCGGAACACGGCGCGATCGCCCAGCGAGAACAAGGCTACGGCCTGTCCATTGTTCTGGAAATTGGGTGACTCGTAGTCGGCGGTGTTCTGGATGGTCAGGTTACTGGCGTAGAAATTGGCGCCGCTGGCTTTGACGGTGTAGCTGGTGCTGGTGGTCAGTGTATTGCCAAGGGCATCGACCTTGCCTGAGTAGTCGTCGTTGGTGATCACCACCTGGGAAGCATCGCTGCCTGTACCTACCAGCTCCACGTTGGGTTGGGTAATGTTGACCTTTTCGTGATACGTACCGGGACGGATCTGGATCATGCCGCCAGTGGCAGGCATGGCAGCCAGCGCGGCATTGATGGTGGTATAGCTGCCACTGCCGTCGGCGGCGACCACCAGCGCAGGCTGCTGGAGGTGGATGACCTCGTTGCAAGAGCCAGTGGTGGAGCCTGTGCAGCTTGTATTTGCGTTACTGGGACGCTGGCCAGGAAACCCCGAGAGGTACTGCACCGCTGCTTCCGCACGGTCAGTGATGATGAAACCGAAGTTGGCGTAATCGTGCCAGAACTCGGTGAACGGACGATGGTCAGTGCAACCAATACCCCCGCGGTTGAACTCCGTCGTACTGGCATTGCCGCATTCGTTGGCGTTCATCGGAGGTACGACAGGACCGCAGAAGCCGCCCTCCCAATAGGTGCCCTCGCTACCGCTGAGGTTGGCGTTGCTCGCGCTCGGTTGGGCCACCGTGCATAGCGATTCGGGAATGTAGGCACCGATATTCCGACCAGCCTGCCATAGGATCGTAAACATATCGTCTTGACCATGGTTAAGGCTGCTGCCGATGGCTTTGAGGCTGGCTTCTGGCGACAACACGTTGTTGTTGCCCTCATTCCAATTGATCCAGTTGCTGTAATCGTTTATGGCCCAATCGTTGGCACCGCCGCCGTCCTGGTTCGCCGCTACATTGGATGTATAGACCGGCATCACATACAACTGGGCAAGGCTCGATTCCGTCAGCGTGCCGCCATAACTTGTCTGGTAGTAATTAGCGGTCTTTTGATAGAAGTCTTCCGGCCCGTTGAACAGCACCGTCTGGAACTTGAGTACGACATGCCTGGCCACCCATAAACCGTATTGATTGCCAGCGGCCACATCACGGGCGACTTGTGCCGCCACATCCCTCACGTTTTGGTATTCGCGTAGATCAAGGAATACCAGGCCCTCGTAGCTGTCGTTGTACAGTGCCTGGAAAGCGTCCTCGAGCGAGTCGGGAAACATGGCAGCCGTGCTGCTGTCGTAACAGAAGGGATGAGCGTCGGTCTTGCCGTAGCCGTCCGCGCCGGTACACATCCGCGAGGTGGTAATGTCGGACCATGAGGGCGTTTCCAAGTCAGCGGCGCCGCCTTCCCGTGCCCAGCGATAAATGTCCGAGTATTCCGGACGATTGACCATGCGCTGCAGAGTTTTATCGTGCATCAGGTAGGGCACATGGTCGCTGCTTTCGTAAACGTCCAGTTCGAGACTTTCAATGCCGTAGTTCATGGTATTGACTGCGGACTCGACGGTATTTTCTGGATGATTCTCGTCCACCACGCCCCGATGCGCGGCCACAATCACCGGAGCTTTGTCGTAGGCCGAGAGGTTGTTTGCACCGCCTGGCAAACGAAATTGCAGAAGGCCGATGAGGGTCGTCCGGGTATTGCTGTCAATCACGTTGTAATACTGGGCATGCGCGGGAATCGCCAGGCTCGCTGCCATAACGGCTAGAGTCTGCGCTATCAATAGCGAACTGCGTTTACGTTTGAACAAGTGCTTCACGGTAAAGACTCCAGTCAGTAGTGGGGTACTTGGGTGGGATTGCTATCAGGCATGGATGAAAAAAAGCATGCAGAAACCTGCATCGGCGCAAAGCGTCGAAGTTCAATAACGTCGGAAATCCCTGTCTTAGTGTTCTTGGGCGGCCCGTCTGCCCCAATGGCAGACGTAGTTCGAGTACGTGCTTGTGCTTAGTGCAGGAAAAACGTGGTTTGGTTTATTCGAACAATCGCTCCTTCAGAGGTAGAAGAGCGGCGCCGATGGCCGAGGTATCGCCATTGGTTTCAGTCAATACCAGCTTGGGCCGATCCGGGCCCACGCCGTAGCGATGGATATCGACGAATCGCACGCGCTCGATCAACAGGCGCCCCAGCGGCAGCGGTAATTGCCCGCCGAACACGATGGCTTCCGGATCGAACAAGCCGGTCATGGCGTTGACAGTGCGATTCAGCGCCGGCAGTGTGCGTTGAATCCAGCTTTCCACACCCGGCCATGTCGGATCGAAACGCTGGCGCAAATCTTCCACTGAGTCGATCGCGATACCGTTGGCGCGCAATTCGGTCATCAGCGAACTCAGCGTGGGTCGATGCGCGGCTTCCTCCGGTGTGAACAAGGTGAGTTCACCCGCATTGCCATGCGTGCCGAACAGCGGCTTGCCGCCGACGACCATGCCGGCACCGAAGCCATAGTTGAAAGAGAGATAGGCGAAGTTCTGCGCCCACAGTCCGGCGCCGAGCAGGCTCTCGCCAATCGCTGCCGTGGTCGCATTGTTTTCGAGCCAAACTGGCAAATGCAACGCCTCCTCCAGGATCGGCACCAGATCGATCAGCGACCAATCCTGCAAGGGCTCGGGCGCGTTCATCTGACGTCGCCCGGCGACGAAAAATCCACCGATCGCCACGCCGACACCGATCAGTTTTTCGCGCGATACGCCATTGCGCGCGAGGATGCGCTCCAGTGCGTCGCCGATGGCCGTCAGCGATGCGTTACGGTGCGTGGGCGGGGTCCGGATATGTACTTCTTCCAGGATGTGGCAGCTCAGGTCAGCCAGGCACAGCGTGATGGAATCGGTGTTGATGGAGATGCCGGCGGTATATGCCGCTTCACGCACCAGCTCGATGCGCGGACTAGGCTGGCCACGACCATTGCGGATGGTGGCACCTGCGCGCAGCAGCCCGCGCGCTGTCAACTGCTCGACCAGGCGATGCACCGATTGCTGCACCATATCGGTTTCGGCGGCGATGGCTGCTCGCGCCATCGTGCCATGGCGGCGGACGATATTGAGGATCAATCGCTCGCTAGGAGATAGCAAAAGACCGTCGTTTTTTTTCGGCACGGCAGGCTTTGATAGTGAGGCCGTCTTTCCCCCCCTTTTCGCGTTCATGGATTTGCTTCACTCTTGGACATATAGGCGTGACCATCGCAACATTCGCCGCTCAATTTCGACCACAGAGGTCCGGCTACACGCATTAGCGGCTCGGTACCCACAGCAATACGCACACCGCGACGGCGGGTGGTGTAGTCCGCATCGACAATAAGACCTGCCTCGCGACACAACACCATGCCTGCCGCAACGTCCCAGAGATTGGTGTAGTCCTCGAAATAACCATCGACATGCCCTAGTGCCGCAAACCCCATACCAATAGTGGCGCAGCGATAGCCTGTGACGGACCAGCGACGGCGTTTGAGTTCGGCCTCAAGCGCCGCGGATTGTGTGGTTGCCCACATTGGATTGGTACCGATGGCGGCGATGCGGACATCGGGAAACGGAACCTTGCGCTCTATCTGCACGCCATTGAGGAAAAAGCCCAGGCCTGCGCCGGCGGCGACGGTCATGTCCAAAGCCGGATAACGAATCGCTCCGATCACCGGAACGGTGTCGGCTATGTAGGCCACTGCGACGCCCCATAGCGGTGAGCCGCGGAGAAAATTACCGGTGCCGTCGATCGGATCGACAACCCAGGCATGCGCACACAGTTCACCGCCCAGTTCCTCGCCGACCACTGCCTCACCTGGAAAGTGCGTGTCAATTTCATCGCGCACAAATCGCTCGACAGTAGTGTCAGCGTCGCTTGCGAAGTCCATCAATCCTTTGTACGTGGTTGTCAGTTGTTCACGTTCGGAAAAATAGCGGCGAGCAATATCGCCGCCTTTCTCGACAAGGGTAATGGCAGCCTGCAGACGCGCATATAAATCAATCAAGGTTGACATCCTTCTGCCAAAAAAGAAGCGGGTCGGGTGCTGTATGGTTCGATGCGTTCGCCACTGATAGCGTCGAAACAGCAGATGGCCTGTGATGAAAAGCTCAGGCGGAGTGTTTCACCCCGGACATAAGTGCGCGTACCGCTGTAGGTAACCAGGACACGCTGCTGTCCGATACGAGCATAGATGACCCGATGACTCCCCAAGTCTTCGGCTGCCTCTACGACGGCCGCCATGCCGCGTGGATCATCGAGATCGATGGCTTCCGGTCGGATACCGATCATCACGGCTGCCGATGAATTCGCCTTGATGGCGGCAGGGAAACAGCCGCCGCCGTCGACGACTATGTCGTGGCCTTCATGGCGCGCGGTCAGCAGATTCATCGGGGGCGTTCCAATGAAACCAGCGACAAAGGTCGTGCGTGGCTGGTGGTAAAGCGCCATCGGTGTGCCCGCTTGTTCGACGAGTCCGTTATTCAGCAGCACGATATGGTCGGCCAATGTCATCGCCTCGGTCTGGTCGTGGGTAACGAAGATGGTCGTCGCACCAATCTCATCATGCAGGCGGCGTAGCTCGATGCGCATCTCTTGACGCAATTTGGCATCGAGGTTCGATAACGGCTCGTCAAACAGCAGCACACGCTGTCGTCGCGCGATGGCACGGCCGATAGCTACCCGCTGGCGTTGGCCGCCAGAGAGCTGAGCGGGGCGACGATCCAGAAGCGCGCCAAGTCCCAATAGTTCGGCAGCCTCGCTGATGCGGCGCTCGCGTTCTTTACGATCCAGCCCGGCCAGTTTGAGGGCATAGCCGATGTTGTCGCTCACGCTCATGTGCGGATACAGCGCGTAATTCTGAAACACCATCGCGCAACCACGGTGCTGGGGCGGGATGTGGGTGACGTCGGCGCCGCCGATATGCACCGTGCCGCGATCGGTCTCTTCCAGACCAGCAATCGACCGCAGCAGCGTGGATTTGCCGCAACCGGAAGGCCCCAGCACAACGGTGAATTGCCCCGCAGCAAAATCAATGTCGAGGTCGTTCATGACCAGACGGCTGCCAAAGCGCTTCGATAGCCCTTGGACGCGAATCGCTGCAGCACTCATTTGCCTATCCCCGTCACGCCGCGTACAAACCAGCGTTGCGTCACCCCCATCACGAACAGCGGCGGCGCAAGTGCAATCAACGCCGCCGCCATGACCAGATTCCATTCCGGCGGCTGGCCGGTCTCGGTCGGCAGAAACGTGGCAATGCCCAGCGAAATGGTGCGCATGTCAGGCCGGCTGGTCGCAACGAGAGGCCACATATAGTCCTTCCAGGTGCCAAGAAAAACGATGGTGCCAAGGGCTGCGAAATTGGCCTTGGACAGCGGTAACAGGATGTCGATGAAGAAGCGAATCGGGCCCGCACCGTCCATCCGTGCAGCCTCCGACAGTTCGGTCGGCACGGTGAGGTAGAACTGGCGGAACAAGAAGGTGCCGGTAGCCGAGGCCATCAATGGCAAGGAGAGGCCCGCGTAACTGTCGAGCAGATTTATCGACACCGACAGATGTAGTCCGGTAACGGCAGCGATCAGCCTGCGAAGCGGCTCGAACAGATCGGATGCCACCGCGTAAGTCGGCACGATGCGCACTTCCAACGGTAACAACAGTGTGACGAATGTGCCCCAGAACACCACATGCCGAATGCGTGAGCGGAAATACACCGCGGCGAAAGCACTGGTAGAGGCCAATGCCAATTTGCCGGTTACGACGATCAGCGACACCACGCAGCTGTTGAAAAGCATAGTCCCGATGTGCGCATCGCGCAGGACGATACGCAGGTTTTCCCAGAGATGGCGGCCTGGCAGCAAAGCCAATCCATGAACAAGAATCTGCCGGCTCGTTACCGAAGCCGAACACAACGCGAGATAGATGGGGCCCAGTGCAAAGACCAAACCCACAACCAGCAAGATCAAGATGGTGGTTTTCAATAGCGGGTGACGTTCGACCATGCTCAGCCATCCTGCCGTGCGCGGCGTTCGAAAACAAAGAACTGGACGAAGCATGCCGCGAACACCAGCAGCATAAGCATCATCGACAAGGCGGAAGAGCCCGAGAGATCCAGACCAATGAAGCCATCCGTGTAAATCTTATAGGCCAAGATGTTCGTCGCCCCCCCGGGACCGCCTTGCGTCATCGTGTCGACGATCGCGAAACTGTTGGTGAAGGATTCGATCAGGTTGATGGTGGCCAGGAAGAACAGTTGCGGCTTGAGCATCGGCAACTGGATATCGATAAAGCGGCGTACAGGCCCAGCGCCATCGATCGCGGCAGCGGCTAGATACTCTGCAGGAATTGCTCGCAGCGCGGCCACGAAAACGATGAAGTTGAACGGTATCTGCGTCCAGGCAAAAGCGAACACGACCATCAGCATGGACTGTGTTCCGTTGAGATAGGGCTGCCAGAAGCCAGGCCATAACGTATTGAGATAGCCCAGCGGTCCGATGCTGGGACTGGCGGCGACTTTGAGAATGACGCCCAATACAGAGCCCGCCACTGCATAAGGCCAGATAAGCAGGTAGCGGAATAATCCGCCGGTGCGACGGTGTAGCTCCACCATGGCAGCTAAGAACAGTGCAACGACTATGGACAGGCTGACGCCAAACGCGGCGAAGAGGGCTGTGGTGCGTAGTGCCGCATAGAAACTGCTGTCTGTGAGTTCGCGTGTGTAGTTGCCCAGGCCAACGAACGTCGAGCAGTTGCCAAAGGGGCACACGAGGTGCAACGACCACCAGAACGCTTTGAGTGTTGGCCAATAGAAGAACAAGGTGATCAGCGCGAGTTGTGGCAAACCCAGTGCCAAGGGGATCCAATGGCCATGGAAGCGTGCACTGGACTTCATGGCCCAGCCTCTGCTTGCGGCGCAGCCATATAAGTCGCCTGGAAACGTTCAAGCAGGCGATTGCCGTGTGCCTGGGCATTTTCCAGCGCAGCATCCATGGTTTCTTTGCCGCCCAGAGCACGCTGCACCTCGTCCTGCCAGATCAGTCGGAACAGGGACGTGAAACCCAATCGTATGCCGGCGTTATAGTCGTTGTCTGGCAGTTCCAAGGAAGCGAGTCCCACACGGATCGCATCGGGCTCTGCGTCCGGTGCGATGGTAAGGACTTCTTCTGCTTGGTGGGTCAGCGGCAGATAACCCGTGCGCCGAGCGAACATGAGTTGCTGTCGAGGGTCATGTAAATAAGCGAGGAACCTGGCTACAGCCGGATAGACAGAAGCACTCTGTCCTTTGAGTACCCACAGCGATGAGCCGCCGATCGTGGTGCCGTAACGCTTGGTACCTGCGTAGACAGGAAGCAGGCCAACTTCGGCATCGACTAGTCCCGCTTTTTTCACGATGGCATAGGCACCCGTCGCATCGACCGACATCGCACATTCGCCGTCGGCAAACGCCAAGGTCTGGTCGTTGGCGCGCGTCATGATCGCGGGTACGAGCAGCCCTCGTGAGTACCAGCGGGCTACGTCATTCATGAAACGCCGATGCACGCCGTCGGCAAACTCATAACGTGCTTGAAGCCCTTCATGACCGTTATTGGCGCTTGCGATGGGCGCTCCCTGCACGGCATTGATTTGTTCAAGCATCTTCCATGGCGTGTAGTCGGACACAGCAGGACAACTTTTTCCGTGCGCGTGTAGTGCTTCCATCGCCGCTTCGAAAGCTTCCCAAGTTTGCGGGAGGTGGTCCACACCGACTGCCGTCAATTTTTGCCGATTGGCATAAAGCACTAGCGTCGATGCACTGAACGGCTGCGAGAGCAGACGTCCATTCTCTGTTGCATAAAACCGCCGAATACCCTTGAGGTAATCCGATGCATCGATGGGGTGACCCATGGCTTGCATCAGCGTGTCGACCGGATAAACGGCGCCACTCAGCAGCATGTCGGCGCTACCGATATCGTAGATTTCAACGAGCGCTGGCTGGCGACCGGCCCGATAGGCAGCCACCGTCTTGCGCAAGGTCTGTTCGTAGGTGCCTTGCGGGAAACAGTGAACATGATCCTGCAGTGATGCCGCATTGAAGTTCGCGCACATCGATTCGATGGCTTGCGCGTAAATCCCGCCGTGCGCATACCAGAAGTCAAAATCCGCTGCAGCACACGTCGCCGCCGGGGCTGCGGCTACTAAAGCCGACAGCACCCAAGCGAGGATGCGTGCGCCAGCGCTGGACTTCATGCGGGGTGCTCCTGACGCAGCAGCAAAAACTGATTGTCGAAGCAGTGCATATCGTTGAACGTACAGAACTCCGGCGCGCCCAGCGTGATGGTGCCGATGTGTTCTGCTAGCTCGCTATAAAGCGTGCTGTTGAAATCCAGAGCCTGCTTCACCGCCTCCAGGCTCATCGGTTTGATGAGATAGGAAAGCGTTATATGAAACACATAATGATCATGGTTAGGACTGTGGATACCCAAGCACTTCGACAGGCGATCGCGTAAGTCACGAATCTTGCGTACCTCCTCGGCATCAGTTGGGACCAGCGTCACCATGCCGATACCTCTCTGCTCGGCAGCCTCGGCGATCCGCATGCGAAAAAATGGCTCGCCGCCAAGGTCAAAGGCGCGCAATCGCCTCGCCATGAAGCGCGTACATTCGGCCAGAGTGGTATTCAGCGGCAACTCGATTGGCCATTGCTCCCTCGATCGAGGCTGATCCACCACGCCTTCGAACACCGTCATGTGATAGCTCTCCGGCGGCAGCATGGTCACACAATCGGCGAACGGGCCGGCCTTGATCCGATCGCGCACCTCGACCAAGCCATCCGATAACGGTGTGAACAACGGGACGTGGCAAATAAGCGTATTGCCTGGATGGCGCAGCACGTTGCCATGCGCATCGAACTTGAGATTGAGGTGGCTAAGCGGCTGATGGAGCTTGTCAAGCATTTTCAGAAAACCTCAAAGCGAATGCGGCGCGTACGTCAAAATGCGGCCGATGGAGAAGGCGTCCTTCGGCCGATCATGCGCGAGCTGTTTCGCGCGGCCGCCGGTGTAGAAATCGATGCTGCAGAGATTATCACTCATTGTGTGTCATATTTTTTACAATCTCTCGCTCAAGCTAATAGTCTCAATTTGACGTCGTTCTGTCTCCAAAAAGACCTGTATAAATGGGAAAATTTGCCGTAGGTAAGGAATCGTCCGCGTGCGAAGGCATGTTATCGAGATCTAAATAAGTCAGTTTGCGTGCAATTAACTAACTTTATGAGTAGTATTTTTCGGCGCAACCGGCGCTGACTTCTTGCGAGCGAACGACATGGCTTTCCGTCTGGAGGACCGTTGGGTTTGGGATTTCTGGATGGTCCAGGAGGGCGCACGGACACACCTTTTTTTCCTGCAGGCGCCCAAGTCGCTAGACGATCCCAATCAACGCCATTGGCATGTGTCGATCGGTCATGCCGTGTCGGAGGATTTGCTGCATTGGACCGAGGTCGGCACGGCGCTACGTCCCGCGCTGATGTCGGCCTGGGATGACTACACCACGTGGACCGGTTCGGTCGTGCGCTCGCCGCAGGGCAAGTGGCTGATGTTCTATACCGGTACCAGTCGTGCGGAAGAGGGGGTGATTCAACGGATTGGTGTGGCGGCTTCGGATGATCTGCATCAATGGGAACGCTTGCACGACAATCCCGTGCTCGAAGCCGATGGCACGCTTTACGAAACGTTGGACCGTGAACTTTGGTATGAGGAGGCTTGCCGCGATCCCTGGGTCTTCGAAGATCCGGACGGTGATGGCTGGCATATGGTGTTCACCGCTCGCGAAGCCGTTGGGCCGGGCAGCGGCCGCGGTGTTATCGCTCATGCCGTATCGAAGGATTTGCAGCACTGGTCGCTGCGTCCGCCGTTGTTTCGATCCGGCCTATTCGGACATATGGAAGTACCGCAAATCTTCGAGCTGGAAGGGCGCTGGTATTGCCTGTTCTGCACAGGAACAACCGCAAGTGCCGATACGCAAACACCTGACTCGGCATCGACGCCCGTGATCGGCACGCATTACCTGATCGCCGATCATCCGCTCGGTGAATGGCGTCTCGCAGCGGGCGATTTTTTGGTGGGCGATGCGCTGGGACGGCTGTATGCCGGCCGCGTGATGTGTGCTCAAGACGGCTCGCTGCAATTCATGGCGTTTCTCAAAAACGATCAGGATGGCCGTTTCGTTGGCGATCTCACCGATCCCATGCCCGTCGTCGTGGATGGCGATGGATTCTTGCAGGTTGACGCCAGCGCTTATGGCATCGTGAAAAAATGATCTGTATGCGTGTTGATTTCAATGCGCGATGCAGATGATCGTTTTGATCATCCCTTTTGGGGCTCCGAGTACGACGTAATGGAAGTCATAAAGTGCAAGGGAAGACTTGATGCGCCAAGCTCAAGGCCCGACTTGGCATTTTGCGACACGATAATCTCCGGCACACTCAAGCCTTCAGGGATCGCACGCGGCAACTGCTCACGCAACATACGCGCGATATGTGTGAAGACAGAGAGTGGCAGCAGGCCATTCAATACGATCGCCTCGATATCGAGGATGACGCTCAATTGGCGCGAAAGGTCGAGCAGATAAGGTCCCACTCGCTCAATCCATTCCATGATCAAACCATCGGGGATATGCGACTGGGCAAGATCACGCATGAGTTGTGGTGGTTTTGTCATCCGGTCGGCGAGGAAAAGCAATAAGTCGCGGCCAGAGGGTCTTGGTTCTCCATACGGATATAGCCCGCCAAATTCGGCAGCACGTCCTAACGTACCTCGATAAGGACGGCGCTCCAGGATCAGTCCGCCACCGATGCCGTAGGCGATGTGGATAGCCGCGAAATTGCGCAGCCGCTGGCCTGCACCAAAATACATATCGGCCAAAGCGGCGGCTTTGGAACTGTTTTCCAGCCAGCAAGGAAACCCCAGCGCCTGTTGGAAGTGGGTGGGAATATCGAGTTGCTTCCATGCGCTGTACTCCTCCGGAAAGGAATGCACGCCCGTAAGCTTCAAGCCCGTACCGTATTCACCCATGGTGGTGCCTGGCATGCAGATACCGGCACCAAGCACACGATCGCGTGGAACATTGGCCTCGATAAGCAACCGATCGAGCATGGTTGCCGAAAGATTCGCCACAACGGTCGGGTCGGCTTCTGCGAGATTGTGCGCAGCGCTCGCACGCAGATTGCCTTCGAAATCGGTGATGCAGGCCGACAGGTATTCCGATTGCACCGCGATGCCGACAGCGAAGGCGCCATCCGGATTGAGCTTGATCAGCTGTGCCGGTTTGCCACGTTGGCCATCGCGCACCTTGTGCAGCTCCAGCAACAGCTGATTGTCCGAGAGCGCCTGAGTCAGGCGGGTCAGGCTTGGCGTGGTCAAGGCGGTCATACGTGCCAGGCCGGCACGTGACATCGGCCCGTTGCTGCGCAACAGGTCCAGGATCCGCCGCTCGTTGTAACCCAGGTTACTGTCCATCGTCATCCTGATATTTATCTACATAATGTATTTAAATCTTCCTACTTTTGCCATGGAAGCGCTGAGATGACAAGTTTTTGGCACAAAATGACTGTCATCAAGCCGAAAAATTACTAGAATAAGCTAGTTAAAGTAACTAAATTTCACACCGTTGCTTTGGCTTCTGACTTTTGGGGATAACCATGACCAGACTTGCGACCCGTACGCTGCTTCGACGAACCCTGTTTGCAGCGGCCATCTTGAGCGCTCTTAGCCCCGCTTGGGCACAAGAGGCAGCTCCTGAAAACACCAGCTCACCGAGCAATACGGCGAAGGATAAGAACCCGTCGACTTCGACAGCAAACCAGAGCAATGCCAAGAGCCTGGAACAGGTCGTCGTTACCGGCAACGCGGCGCTGAGTGGCGTCAAGAAACTCGATGCCAGTTACTCGATCACGACACTCACCGCAGACCAGATCAGTCAGGCCAATGTGACTAGTGCCAACGATCTGCTCAAAGCTTCGCCTGGCGTGCACGTGGAATCATCGGGTGGCCAGACCGGTGCCAATATCGAGGTGGCCGGTTTTCCCGGCAGCGGTGGTTCGCCATACGTCACCATCGGGCTTCAGGGTGTACCGTTCTACCCCATGTCCGGACTGGGCGATCTGGAGCAAGGCTCGCTGCTTCGCCTAGATGATACCGTCGAGCGCGCAGAACTTGTCCAAGGCGGCCCGGCAGTGTTGTACGGCAGCGCCCAGCCGGGCCTGTTTGCCAATTTCATCCTTAAGCAAGGCACCGATGTACCGCGTGGCGATGTTGGTCTCACCGTGGGTTCGGAAGGGATGGAACGCATCGATGGCTTTGTGGGATTTCCGCTCGCCAAGGACAGTGGTTGGTATGGCAGCGTCGGTGGTTTCTTCCGGCAATCCGATGGCGTGCGTGATCCGCAATTTACCGCTGACAAAGGTAGTCAGTTGACGGCCACACTGACGCGTGACTGGGATAACGGTTCATTGATGTTCTTTGCTCGCTATCTCAACGACAAAAACCAGTTCGTCACCGATACGCCGATTCTCAATCCGAGTCGCGGTCAGTTCGACGCCTACCCGGGGTTTAGTCCGCTAACGGGCACGATGGGTAGCAGGGCAGATCAATACGAATTTCTGCAGACCACGCCTTGCTACACATCGGGCTGCACACCGGGCGGCAAGTCAGTAAATTTGGCCAACGGCCGTGGCCCAGACGTGTTCTTTACCGGCGCCAATTTTGATTGGGATTTTGGCAATGGCTGGTCGATTTCCGACAAGTTGGGTTTCAACGGTGGCACGATGAGCGTGCTTGCATTCTTTAGCACCGGCAACAACCCGATGCCGTTATCCACTTACATTGCGCATGCCGAAACCGCCGACCACCTGCCGGCCAGCTTGGTGGCTACCGCAACGTATACGACGGGCGGTGCAGCTAACATGAATCAGAATGTGGTGACGCAGGAACTTCGCGACATATCACAGCAGTTCCATGTGGTCAGCAATGAGTTCCACGTCAGCAAGGAACTTTTTGAAGGCAACACCCTAACGCTGGGCAATTACACTACTACCTATACCTCCAATGAACTGGCCATTCAAGGCAGCGATATGCTGCTGCAGGCCAAAAGCAATCCAACGCCTATTGCCGTCAACCTGAGCAACGGCGCGCAAACGTGGCAGCTTGCTGGTCCGCAAGGTTTCACCAGCGGCCCTACGACAGCCATCCATTTGCTTGGTACCGGCTTCAACACGGCGTTCTTTCTAAGTGATAGCTGGAAGGCTGGACACTGGCTCTTTGACGCCGGCGTTCGCGACGAATATCAGTATGTAAAAGTCAATCAGGCCAACACCGCCACGGGCGACCTGGATGATGATCCGTACACGCTGTACAACAACAACTCGCGCTATCAGGCAGCCGGTAGCCATAACCTTTACGAAGGCAAGATAGCGCCCTCATGGACGATCGGCGCCAACTACGAGTTCAACAGCAATATGAGCGCCTATGTGCGCTTGAACGATGGCGTGCACTTCCCGGCCTTTACGGACTTTATAAGCTTCTCCAGCATGCCGGTGGAAAAAGTCCACAACATGGAGGCAGGCTTCAAGTTCCAGGACACCTGGATTTATGCCGACGTGTCGGTTTATCGCCGGTTGTTCGATGACGTACCCAACAGCCTTTTGGTCGCCGTAGGCGACACGACAGAAACGGTCTCATACCTCTACGGCTCCGAGGCGAAGGGCATCAATTTCGATATGACCATCAAGCCGTTTGAGCATTTCTCGATCGCGTTGTCAGGGGACTATCAGGATTCGCATTACACCGGCAGCAACGGCTGTTATACCTATCAAGGCACGACGACCCAGTTGGTATGCAGTGCCAAGAATGATTTCGATGGCTATCAGTTGGCGCGACAGCCAACGTTTCAAGCTCGCCTGACTCCAGCCTACACATTACCTACCAGTTGGGGTTCGCTATCTGCATGGCTCACCTATGAATATATCGGTAGCCATTACAGCGATCAGCAGGAACTGCAGCCACTCGGTCACTACTACGATCTCGCGTTTGGCGTGGTGGCTGATGTGGGCGATCGATGGGAATACCGGCTGCAGGGAACTAACGTCACCAACCAGATTGGCCTGACGGAAGGCAATGCCCGCATCCTCGGCACGGCCAGCACGGGTGGGGTCATTCTGGCTCGCTCCATCGAGGGGCGAGAAGTCAATTTTCAAGTGAAATACAAATTCTGACAGGCTGGCTATTCCCACAGTTTGTTATAGGTCCTGCGCACCTATCCAAGCGAATGTTTTGGGGTGCGTTGGATTCGGGGAGTGCCAAAAGTAGCGAGGATATGGTGGATATGGTGGATATGGTGGATCGAGCACGACGCAACTTTCTTGTTAGAAATTCGGTTGGATATGCGGGTGTGGTGACGGCCGGGTTATGGAGTCGTGTAGGGGCTGCGCAAAACCGTCAAAGTGCGATGAACTGTTTGGCCTCTCCGCCAGCTGTGCCGCGGGATGTCGGGCCGGGCGAAAAATTCAGTGTCGATGGAGCGGCGCAGCCTTATCCGGGAAATACCATCATTTGCCCGATTGCCGAATCCAATCCGGCGCTCGACGAACTATGCGCGGCCTATGAAGAATTACGGACTAACACACGTGCCGGAAATCTGGCATGGCTTCCACCCAGTTCATACCATTCGACCATTTTCGATGGGGCAACAAACGCGAACCGCAGACCCGGCGACTGGCCGCAGATGCTGCCGTTGAATGCAAGCATGGACGAATGCAATCGCGACGTGGCTGACCGCTTGCAGCATATGAGCGCAGGCATCGCTGCGCCCATTCGCATGGTGGTGGATATGGATGAAGTAGAGAATATCCCGGCCGGCGTGTTGCTGAAACCAGTCGATGCAGCGGAAAACCGCCGACTGCGGAAATTACGCGACGCAATTTCCCTGGCAACGGGCATCCGGCATGCCAATCATGATGACTACCGATTCCACACAAGCTTCGCGTATTACGTGCGTTTGTTTTCGCCGGCTGCGGAGGCGAGCTATCGATCCTCCTACGTGAAGATGTTGCATAGACTCAACAAAAAGCTGCCTGTCATTGAATTAGGTTCGCCGGAGTATTGCGTGTTCCAGGACATGCTTGCCTATCAAACACAGTTTGCTCTGAAGAACGTCTAAAGCGGCCGACGTCATTGCAGGAGAAACCCGACTTTAGCTGGCTGGAATTGACGAGAGCATCGCAAATTTGGAAAACATGAATCGTCGTACGCGATTTCATAATTGTAGGTGATCTTTCGGCATCGCAGGATGCGCCAGATCGATGTGGGGGACATCGCAAGCAATCGCTGGATAAGAGCAAAGGTCAGAGGCTCCGAACCGAAGTTCGGGACTCTTGATGCCTTGGCTTGTCGCAGGACTCCCCTGACATCTTTATCGAGAAATCTAGGTCAGGGGACGAGTAGATGAAGCACATTGTCGGTGGCGGCTATGACGGTCGGCGGTTGAGAGAAAAGTCCGGCCATGGCGAGCCAGTCAGAAAGCGACTTGCAGCGATGCTCGGCATCGCCTTGGCTGCTACCAGCGTCGACGCGTTTGCCCAGACGACAGTCAACGCACCCAGCTCCGGCGGCGACATTACGGCGCTTTTACAAGCCGATGCGGGAACCGACAATATCGTTCTTCAGGGACCTGCCTATTCTGTCGCCTTGCCGAGCGGGACCACCACGTATAGCGGCGTTCTATCGGGCACCGGCACGCTGACCGTCAATGGCGCCAGCAACACCTTGGTGTTTACCGGCACCAATACGTTCACCGTGCCCAACCCTACGGAGACCACGGCAGCAAAGGGTTACTACAACGATAATTCCGAAATTTACGACGGCATTGCGGGGGCTCCGTTTCGTGGCTGGATCTACAACCTCGTCAATCCCAATTCGCCAGAGGTTTTCATCAACAGCGGCGCCACCTTGCAACTGGGCGGTGGCGGCGTAACGGGTTCGCTGGGTGTCTACGCCAATATCGAAGACAACGGCACCCTCGCCATCAATGCCGCGAACGATGGTTCTGCGTTTTCGCTCGGCAGCATCAGCGGTAGCGGTTCGCTGCACCTGATAACCGGTTCGCCCTATCTTGCCAACGTAAGCACCTATACCGGTGCGACCATCATCGAAAACAACCAGACGCTATTTTTGGGGACCGATCACACTTACGGTGCTATCCCCGATTCGTCGTTCGTTTTCAACAACGGCTCGTTCATTCTGAACACGCCAATCAACGACGGGTCTGGCAATCCCGGTGTCATGTCGGTGTCTCAGAACGTATGGCAGAATCATTACGGCAACGATATCAACATCGACGGTAATGGTGGATTGATCGTATTGTCGGGTGTCTACAGTTACACCGATAGCGGAGTAAACGCGAAAACCGATCCATCGCTGTCTAATTCGAGCCTGAATTACACCATCATCCGCGGCAGTGCCAGCACGCGCGGCTTCAATATCGAAGGCGGCATGGTCCAGTTCGGCGATGGCACCACCGACAAAATCTTCCTGCCTGGCAACGAATACACCAGCTACATCAATCTGCACAACGGCGGCATTCTCGCTTTCGACTACGACGGCACGGTCACCCTGGATACGCCGATCGGCGGCGGGATCTATCACGACTCGACGTCCACCCCCGGTATCGGATCGGTGGTGATTACCGGCAACGCCAGCAATGCCAACCATGTCATCTTTACTCAGCCGGGGGATTACAACGGTCTGACTCAGATTGATGCTGGCACGATCCTGCAGCTGGGTGATGGTACGGTCGGCAACTCCACCGGCACGCCAGGTCAGCTCGGTTATTTTTCCAGCTCGCGCGGCGACAGCAGTTTGCTGACGGCCGAGAGCTCCGATGGACTGAGCACGGATCGCATCACCGACAACGGTACACTGCTCGTCGACAACGTCGTCGGCGCGCAAGATGGCATTACCGCCGTGTCGCTCTCGAACATCAGTGGTAGTGGCGGCCTGACTCAGATCGGCGCACTGCCGCTGACCTTGCTGGAAAACACCACGTACACCGGCGCGACCACGATCGGCACCGGCAGCACGCTGTATCTGGGCACTAACAGCAGTGGCGTCGCCGGCAGTATCGCCTCCAGCAGCGGTGTCGCCCTGACCGGTGCCGGTGCCACGCTGGATATCTCCCAGGCGGGTGCGGAGACGTTGCAGGATCTCAGCGGCGCCGCCGGTAGTGTCATTGCTTTGGGCAGTCATGCCCTGACCGTGGGCACGGCGGACTCCACGGTGTTTGCTGGCGCCATCACGGATGGCGGCATCGGCGGCGGCATCGGCGGTAGCCTGACCAAGATCGGCATTGGCACGCTGGTGTTGAGCGGTGCCAATACCTACACCGGTGGCACCACGATCAGTGGCGGCATGCTGCAGCTAGGTACGGGCAGCAGCAGCGGTAGCGTGCTGGGCGATATCGTGGATCAAGGCACTCTCGCTTTCGATCGCTCCGATAACGCCATCTTCAGCGGCGTGATTTCCGGCAGTGGCGGTCTGTTGCAAGCCGGTAGCGGCACCACGGCATTGACCGCCGTCGATACCTACGCCGGCGCCACCGAGGTCGCGTCCGGTGATTTGCAGGTGGACGGCGCGATCACCAGCGACGTGCAGGTCGATGCGGGCACAACACTGTCAGGTACCGGCCAGGTGGGCGGCATCAACGTCTTTGGCAACCTGCTGATCGGCGATGCGGCCGCCGCCGCGAAAGTGATGTCGGCCAC